>NZ_BAABCA010000003.1:0-656998 GCF_039538365.1 Postechiella marina | reverse complement strand
TTGCGAAAAGCTAAACACAAAAAGTATTAACGGTATTATATAGTGTTGTGATTTCATATATTTGAATGTGTTTTTTTCTATTAATAAATTATTGCTGACCTTTATAATGGTATTGGTTTTGTGATAGTATCTTACCATCGGCATCCTTAACCTGTTTTAAACGATTAAAGTCATCGTATTCGTAGTACATCGTATAGCCCATTGGATTCGTAGTACTGGTGACACCTATTAAGGGATCGTAAGTATAAGTGGTAACCATAGCGTTTTGCATAGATACGTGGTTTCGAATTTTATTTAATTCTATACGCATATTAGAATCACTAGTATCAGGGTTATTTATAGTAGTAAGATTAATTCCTGTAGCCTCTACTTGACTATAAGTAGCATTTTCGATCTTAGCAACTGGATACTGCTTATTATAACCCCAGATATAAGAAATCTTTATACCATTTTCTTTGGATACTTGAAGGATATTACCCTTATCATCGTAATTTTCAAAATTAACTCGTGGCTCCAGAGGTATATTAGTTCCTTTTGAAGTTTTTATAAGTGTTGGCAAAGGCAAACCAGATTGGGCATACTCGGTTTCTGTAGTAGATACAATACTTGTCCCAATTTTTTGTTGTTGCCATAGCGGAATGCTATGCATATGTTTACTTTTTAAATAAGTGTTATTTAAATCTTCTGCATATTTACTCTCACTTGTTAAAACTTCGCCTTTACTATTGGTCGTGGTTATTTGTGTTGCTAGTTTATTAACTTCATTATCATAATCATAATTAGTAGTGGTAACAACAGGATTTGTCCCGTCAAGATCATAAGTTCTTTCTGTACTAGAAAGTAATTTAATCCAATCAGATTTTATTGTGGGGTACGTTATAAATAAACTTTTATGGTCGTAGACATTATCATCAAAAGTAAAAGGTTCACCAATATGGTTATTCCAATAAGTTCTAGATATACCTACAATTAGTTCAGAATTATTAATGTTTATTGTTGGTTCTGAAGAATAATTGTTTTCTATTTCTTTTACCTTTATAAAATTGCCTGATTCCTTACTAAAATCTTGTCGCTTTAGCATCAATCCATTACTGCTATATGGCACGGGCGGAATCACGATATCATGTGTGTAATATTCGGAAACATCTGGTTCACAAAAGTATTCTTCTATTGTTCTTCCATTCTCCCCATTTGTGTTATGGTTTATTATTACTTTAGAATATCCTATTAAGTTTCCGCTACTTGATATAGCATTATTACTTTTTCGGGTCACCGTTCTGCACATCGCATCTTCTGGAATTGGAGGTAGACCAGGGTCTGGATCTGGACGAAATTCGTAGAAATACCATGCCTCAACATCTGTCATAAACACTAATGGAGAAATTCTTTTCCCGTAAGATTTCTCATTATTTGTAACTGGATCAGTGTAGTGATATATGAACTCTCTAACGTTTGTTGGAGTTGTTAATGCAGAAGTGGCATAGTCATAAATTTTTTTCACACGCTGCCCACCTCCATAATGAATAGGTAGTTCTTCTGAAGACTTTAAGGCTCTCCATTTATAATTAGCATATAGACTTGATAGACCACTTCCTGTTAGGGAGCTTTCTATAGAGTAGGTTCCTGGACTTAATGTAAAACTACCTGTTATATTGCATTCATCTGGTCCACCTTGGTTTGTACCATTATTTACACAAAACATAGAATGGTCATAATAATTACCATCTAAAGACTTAAATAATGTTGTTACATCTGAATGCCACCTATCTTTACATTCTGGATCGTAGGCATCACAAGCCAAAGTTAGACTATATTGAATTTCTACAGTTTCATTTATAGTAAAAGAATCCGATTTATATTCACCATCATGAAATTTATTATGAAAAAAAGAGTAAGAGTGGGGGCTGATAACATCCTTATCTTCATAGAAATTAGCAAACCCTATATTACCACTTGAATTTTCAAAATCATAAGTATTAGATTCATATTCGAACTCAGTTTTCCCCCCAGTGGGGTAAGTAATGGACTCTAAAGAAAAATTACTAACAACACTTGGATTTGCCCTTCTATCGGCTCCAGGTAACACAGAGTAAGCTTCATCATCAATTAAATTTCTACCGGCATATACAGGAATTAATGTAGATGCTCCACTAGCGTTATAATAGTCCCAATAATCTTTAGAAAATGAACCTTTGCCTACAAAGCTATTTGCGTTATATTCATTTACATATGAAAAAATATAGGGTTGCTTACCAGTTTCAATAACTTCCTTTAATTTTAATCTTTTGTTATTGTAATCATTTGAAGGTGTGGGGCCTGGGTAATTGGTTTCATTGCTTTTATTAAAGCCACCTACAGAATCAAAATATTCATACTCGAGTTCAAATTCTTTAATTGGGTCAGCAGATAATTGACCCAGTGCATCTTTTGTGTATAACTCAATTTTATCTAATTTTTTTCCATTATTATCTATTCTTGTATTATCGTATTCAAAAACTAACCTTCCATTGTCAAAGTCTATACTTTCTAAATAACGGTTTTGGTGTATAGATTCGGTAAAATAATTTCTCTCTGTTCCACTATTGCAACTTGCTTGGGCTAATGCATAATTTCCTGCAGATGGAGTTACTTCTAAATAAGATTTCTCTGGAGATGTTTGAGTTAGTGAAACTGTTGTTATTGTACTACTATTACTTAAATCGGAGTAATTATATGTAACTTTATCACCTGTTGGAGATTCAATTTCTTTAAGCAACCAACTCATTACATGATTAGAAAGCGGATCTCCTCCTGTGTGCATTTTTTCTTGAACATCAAACGTATATTTAAAACCTTTTCCATCATATATTATGAAGCCTTCATTATTTAATCCGTTTTTAAAACCAATATCTAGTTCTTTCTTTTCAGATAGATGTGCTGTTCCGTCTCTTGAAAACACAAAACGTCCTGACCTTCCTAAAAAGTTATAATTGTAATGATCTGGTTCGAAATCATAACCTGAAATCTCCCCTAAAAAATCAGAAATATCATAACTTCCATTATTCGCAAAAACGGGGCCACCAGTAGTGTGATTGGGAGGAAAAATTCTGTTGCCGGTAGCTGATTCCGTCTTAGTAATATCCAATATATCGGTTCTCTTATGATAGTGATTGCCATTACCTCCTCCAGTTACAAAATCGTTATATCCATAAATTGTCCTTGAAATAATACCTCCAGAATTAAGTACCCAGCCGAGACCTACTTCTCCTGCTTCTGGTTCTACCTTGATTCCTGAGGCATGGTAGCTTAAAGATATTGGTATTTGAATATCTCCCTGCCTAATGGTATAGATTGGAATACTAATATTTGGTATTCCTGTATATGTACTCACGGGGATATTGCCATATTTTTCAAAGTCCATTGCTTTTGGACTTGGATAAATTACTTCCGGTAATTCTTGAGCATAGCCAAAATTAAAATATAATAGTATAAAACTAAAAATCACTAAACATTTCTTCATAAATATATTATTTATAGATTATTACAAGTAATTATAAAATTAGTATTATGAAGAAAGAATCAAGTAAGTTCCTTTATTGCAATTTATAGGGTTAAAGAATTGAAAGTTAGAAGATTTTAATAAAAAAAACTTACTCATAATAAGTTTTAACTCATCTCAATAAAATAATAGGGAAAAACCATAAACAAAATAAGTCTTTTGCTCATATGAACTTTAAATAAAATATTTAATTTAACATTCTGTATTTTGACCAGCTAAACCGAGCTTAATTTATGAATAACATTAAAAATGTTTTAATAGTTGAAGATGAACCTATAATAGTACATTTGTTAAGAAAAATTTTTGAAAATCTCAGAGAATGGAATTTTATAATAAACTCTGCTAAAACTTGTGATATAGCCATTCAAAAAATTAATAATAGTGTAATTAGTAATCATTTTGATCTGGTTGTTTTAGATATAAATATCCCTCCATCTATCGATGGTAAAACATTATCGGGAGAGGACATTGGTATTAAATTGCGCGAATGTTTTCCAGTTGTAAAGATAATAGTTTGCACTTCTAGTAATGATAATTATCGACTCAATAATATTTTACAAACCATAAATCCTGAAGGTTTTTTAATAAAAACAGATATCGATTATAAAAACATTGTTGATGCTATTAATCGAGTTTTAGTAAGTCCTCCATATTACAGCAACAAAATTTTAAATTTAATTAGACAGCATATTTCTAATGATTTTGTTTTAGATTCTATAGATAGACTCATGCTGTATCAATTGTCTAAAGGAACAAAAACAAAGGACTTGCCAAATTTGGTGAACCTATCTAAAGGAGGTGTTGAGCGTAGAAAAAGACATTTAAAAGAAGTTTTTGATGTTGGAGATGAAGGTGATAAAAAACTTCTGGAATTAGCAAAAGAAAAAGGATATATATAAATTTCAAAAGCATAAAAAAAATGAAAACAAAAAAAGATAGCACATTAAAAATTCCGTCCTATAATTTACAAGAGGTTTTAATTGTGTTAGTGATTGTAGGTGTCTTATTACTTTTAGCACTTCCTAATTTAATGCCACTTATAAGTAAAACAAAAAGTGTTGAAGCGCAAACGCAACTTAAATTTATTTATAATTCGCAAACCACCTATAGGTATATGTATTCTAAATATGCTCAAGATTTAAGTGAAGTGGATTTTGAAGCTCCTAAAACGGTAAATCAAAATGGTACGAGTAATTATAATTACGAATTGTTAACAGCTAATAACAGTAGTTTTAAGGCAAGAGCCACTGCTATAACTGATTTTGACGGAGATGGTACTTTTAATGTTTGGGAAATTGATGAAAACGGAGTTCCTAAACAAACGGTTAAAGATTAATGTTAGCTCTAAAAATCATATTATCTTTTGCTTTTATTTGCGTGTTCCTACAAGATTATAAAGATCGACAAGTGTATTGGTTTTTGTTTCCCGCAATAGGTGTGTTAAATGGAGTGCTTTTTTATAATAGCACATTACTAGAGTTATTCTTCGTAGCATCTATTTTGAACCTTGTATTTGTTTTTTTTCTAATTTTTATACTATATGTCTATGCTAAATTTAGACTACAAACAAGCATGTTAAACACGATAGGTTTAGGTGATTTACTTTTTTTTATAGCTGTAACGGTTACTTTTTCAACATTATCTTTTATTACATTATTTATATGTGCTCTTATTTTTTCGTTGATTCTGCACATTATCTTAATTAAAAAACGAACCATTATTACAGTTCCTTTAGCTGGTTATATGAGTCTGTTTTTTTTAGTTTGTTATATTATTCAGTGGTCTTTTAACTCAATCAATTTATATGTGCTCTAGTTCTATGGCTATAGATTCCCAGATACCAACATCCATATTGCAACTTATAAGTAGTGAACAAGCGTATCATTATAATATAATTCCTGTAGAGAGTAATGGAGATACATTAGTCTTTAAATCAGATTCTGCAACAGAAAGTTTAAAAAGGGAGTTACGTATTGTTTTTGGAAAGCATATTGAAATTATTCTTGAAACACCTGAAATTATTAATTTGCTTTTGTCTAAAAATTTTAGAAAGCGAGATTTTAACAAAACTGAAGATTTATACTTTACAACAGATTTTTTAGAAAAATTATTACTTTCTGCTAAAGATATTGGTAGCAGTGATATTCATTTTGAACCATACGAACATAAATGTAGAGTTCGTTTTCGTTTAGATGGAAAATTAAAAGAATACTATATTATATCCTTATCTGAATACCCAGTAATTGTAAATAAACTAAAAATAAAAGCAGGCTTAGATATTTCCGAAAAACGCCTACCACAGGATGGCCGAATTACCATTAAAACACTACAGGATGAATTTGATATTCGTGTATCAAGCTTACCGACCTTACATGGTGAAAAAATTGTATTACGGATTTTAAGCAAGGATGCCAACCATATAAATATAGAAGATTTAGGCTTTACAAATCAAGAAATTAAAACTTATAAAGAAGCTATTAAAAAACCTAACGGTATTGTTTTAATTTCTGGACCTACTGGGTCTGGAAAAACTACTACATTGTACGCAACACTTAAGCTCTTAAATGATGATAAAACTAATATTGTAACCATTGAAGATCCTATTGAATATACACTTGAAGGTATTAATCAAGTGCAACTTAAACAAAATATTGGATTAGATTTTGCCAGTGCTCTACGAACCTTTTTACGTCAGGACCCCGATATTATTATGGTTGGGGAAATACGTGATGTAAAAACAGCAAACATGGCTATTCGAGCTGCTTTAACAGGACATTTAGTACTTTCTACAATACATACCAATTCTGCATGGGCTACCATTTCTAGACTTATAGACATGGGGATTCCTGCTTTTTTAATTGCTAGCACTATAAATGTTAGTATTGCGCAACGTTTAGTTAGAAAATTATGTAATAATTGCAAACAAGAAGAACTTATCACTAAAGATATTTTTCCAGAAAATTTCAATATTCCTAAAAATTTAATTCGGCATAATATAGCTTTAGGTTGTGATAAATGTTATCACACAGGATATATTGGCAGAAAAGCCATTTACGAGATTGTACCAATTACAAAACTATTAGTGCCTCATATAAAAAACAATCATTTAGAAATTGATAATTATTTAAAAGAAAAAGGAATAACCACTTTAAAAACAAATGCAATTGATTTAGTTAAACAAGGTATTACTTCGGTTGAAGAAGTATATGCCTTACTAATTGATTAAGTTCATAATGAACACTAAAAAATATGAAATTATTAATATATATACTATTATTAGTCTCCTGTTTTGGTTTCTCTCAAACAGGTAATCGTATTAAAACAATTAAAAACCAACTTGATTTACTTTCTGTTGAAAATGTTGGACTCACTGAACAGGCAAAAACCGAAATTAGTGTAAATAATATTTCCCTTTCTAACTTTATTCTCGCTATTTCTAATGCACATAGTGTTAATATTAATATTGCTCCAGACTTAAACCAGATAAACATTTCTAATAACAATTTTTCTGATGTTACTGTTGCAGATTTATTAGTGTTTTTATGTAAAGAGTATGATCTAACTATAGATTTTACAGGTAGTATCCTTTCTGTAAAAAAATACGTTACTCCTATTGAAGCTCCAAAAGAACGTATTATCCCTGTTTCTTTTAACCTAGAAAAAAATACCATTACTATAGATGCTAACAAAGACAAACTTTATGATGTTTTTAAACATATTATGGACGAAAGCGCAAGAAACCTTGTTTTTACACCTGGCTTAGAAAACAAAATACTTACAACTTATATAAAAGACATGTCATTTGATATTGCTATGGAAAATTTAGCATTAGCTAATAATTTATATGTCGAAAAAACAAAAGAAAACTTTTATGTATTTGAAGATAATAGTGTTTCAACAAACACAAATAAAAGTTCTCGCTTAAAGAGAGGGCAAACCCAAACATATGAAATTTTAGATATTGATAAGAAATTACTAGAGGTCGATTTTAAAAACGCCTCTATTGCAAGTATTATTAATAATTTAGGACAAGATCTTAGCATTAATATTTTTACAGCTGCTCCATTAGATAGAGCTGGAAACATAACCTTTAATGCAAAAAACATAACGTTTGATGTTTTATTGACTAAAATATTCGAACCTCAAAATCCTAACTCAATTTCTAACAATAATCGCGATAATAGAACTGAACAAAACCAAAACAATCTTGTTTCTGAATCTTCAAGTTCGTTTACATTTAAAAAAGAAGGGGATATTTATTACTTTGGAACAGAAGATCAACTTAGTGTTCGCAAGATAGAAGTTATTCATTTAATGCATCGCTCTGTTGAATTACTCTCAGACCCTACTGGAGGAAGTGGAAGAATTAGAAATGTTGGAGGAAATAGTTATGGAAGTGGTTATGGAAATAATAATTACAACAACAGTTATGGATCAAATTACAACCAAGGTTTTAGCAATAATTCTAATTACAACAATGCTTTAATAAATAATTCCTCTGGATTAAATAGAAATAGGAATCAGGGATTGTCATCATCAAACTATAATCACTCTTCTAGAACTTCACCTTCTGGAGGAAATACATCTCAAACTATTGAAGAAATTATTCCAGAAGAAATAGCTCAAGAATTAGACATAAAAATAGATCATGAGTTAAATAGCTTATACGTTACTGGCGCCAGTACCAAAATAGAGCGCCTTAAAGAATTTATAAACTATATTGACAAAACAGTCCCAGTGGTTCTAATTGAAGTTATGTTTGTTGAAGTAAGCAAAAATAACACTATAGAATCTGGAATTACTTGGGGAATTGGTGAAAGCCCTTCTGAAAATGGAGGGGACTTGTTTCCTAAAATGGACTTTACTTTAGGGGCAAAAACTATTAATAAGGTTATTAACGGGTTTAGCGGATTCGATAGGTTCAATTTAGGAAAAGTAGTCCCTAACTTTTTTGCCACAGTAAAAGCCATGGAGAGTAACGGAAATCTTAAGATAAAGTCTACTCCAAAACTTTCGACCTTAAACGGGCATCGAGCAACTTTTTCTAACGGAGAAACCTCATATTACGCCGTAACACAACGTAATATTTATGGAACGGACAACCCACAAACTTCTGAAATTACAAATTATGAACCTATTGATGCTGAATTAGGGTTAACTATAAAACCATTAGTTTCTGGTGATGGACAAGTGACTTTGGACATTTTTGTAATTCAATCAAGCTTTGGAACTAGAATCGATGAAAATGCTCCACCAGATATTAGTTCTAGAGAGTTTAGCTCTATTATAAGAGTACAAGATCAAGATATTGTAGTTCTTGGAGGTTTGGAAGAACAAATGAAAAATGATTCAGGCTCGGGAGTTCCTTTCTTAGCAAGAATCCCTATTATAAAATGGTTGTTTAGTTCTCGTAAACGTGAAGCTACCAAAGCAAAACTAACTGTCTTTATTAAACCAACTATTATTTATTAATGTTTCAACATTTACAGTCATACCTTTTATTTGGAAACCAGTTTTGTGGTGTTGAACATACTTCAAAAAAGGAAAGCGATACCATTTATGTTAATGTTTTAAAGAAAACTAAAACTAAAGTTGATATTGCTAAGTCTTTTTCTGCAAAAACGATTGACGGTGTTGCTGGTAACCTTTCAAAGAAGCAACACGTTTTTTTAATAATTAATAACGGGCATGTTTTAACTGGAACTTTAGAAAATGAATCTTCTGAAGATTTAAAACTTGTAAATAAAGCATTTCCTAACATTAATATTTCTGAGTTTTATTATGAAGTTATAAGACAAAACGCTAAATGTTTTGTTTCAGTTTGTAGAAAAACTTACGTGAATGACTTGATTGCGGCTTATATTAAATTAGGTGTGTCTATTATAAATTTTTCACTTGGAAACTCTATTTTATCTAATATGGTTAATTATATAAAAACAGCTTGCGTACAAACATCTAATGCGCTAGTTTTTTCTAATAATGATTTTATAGATAGAATAAGTTTTACCGAAGAAACAAATGAAGAACATTATAGTATTAATGGGCTAAATTCATCTAGTTCTTATATTCTATCCTTATCAGGAGGTCTTACGAGTATATTAAACGATTATCAGTCAACTAGTAATTTTCAAGATAAAAAAGGTGAGTTTATTAATGATTTTAAGCAAATTCGATTTTTTAGTCAGTTTTTTAAAATAGGGTTAATATTGACGCTCAGTCTTTTATTTATTAACTTTCTTTTTTTTAATTTCTATTATAAAAAAGTTAATGTATTGCAAGAAACATCGCAATTAAATGAAAATGCAAAAACTAAAATATTAACGCTTAATGAAGCGGTAAATAAAGCGCAGAAAATGTCTGACGATATGCTTGAAAATAGTGTTTCTAGAAGTTCATTTTTTATAGATGTAATTGTACAAAGTTTACCTGAGTCTATTTTGCTTACAGAAATTAATTATCAGCCTTTAGATAATAGAATAAAAGAGGATAAGTCTATAGCTTTACAAATTAATTCTATTATTATATCTGGCATATCTAATAATAGCGCTTTGTATTCTGATTGGATCCTATCTTTAGAAGGTATAAAATGGATAAATAAAGTTGATGTTATAAGTTATAATGATTCTAAAAAATCAATGTCTGAGTTCAGTATTAAAATGTATATAGATGACAAATAAAACTAAAAATATAGTATTAATTGTTGGGTTTATTATCGTTTTGATTTTATGTTATCAATTAGCTGTTTCTAAGACACTTGCGCTAAAAAAAGATTATAATGCTTTAAAAAAAGAAGAACTGTTATTTAAAAACACACCTAAACAATTATCGCTTTTGAAACAAAAACAAAAGTACTACAATTCACTTCTAAATAAATACCAAATACAAGGTGGTTCTATTCAAAATAACCTTTTAAAAACCATAAATATTTTTTCAAAACAAAATGATTTAAAAGTGGTTCGTTTTTTAGAACCACACCTAGTTAGTGATAATGATTTAACTGTTAAAACCTATCGATTTAGTGTTGAAGGTAATTATAATGCCTTAGTTAAACTTTTTCACCACATAGAACAACAAACAAAGTTTGGAGAAATTATTAATCTTCATTTTGTAAAGAAAAAAAAGAATAGAACAGGTAAGTACTATTTACAAGCTCATGTTTTACTCAAGAGTTTTGGATGATTATATTTATACTATAATAATCAGAAGAAGTTGTTGCTTTAATTAAAGAAATTATGAATTAATGAGCCTTTCGTTGAATAAGAGCTTTAATGGCGTTGATTTCGTTTTTTAAGCTTTCTATATCTTCTTTTGTAGCTGGCAAGGTGTTTGGAGCAAACAATCGTTTTACTCCACTTATTGCAACCTCGGCTGCCATGGTTCCTAATGCTGCATTTGAAATGGATGGCATATTAACATTATCAATTTTTTTAATTTTTTTTTCTAATTCAGTGATAGCTGTTTCTGTTTTTTTTGTTGTTAAAGCTGTACCGGTTTCTTTTATAGCGATAGGTCGTTTTTGGTAGTGACCAGGAGCGTACTTGTAGTTGTTTCTTTTGTAGCTCGCTAAGGTCTTGCAGCTAGGGGAGCAGTATAGATGGTTGCGTCTTCTTGCGTTAAATATTTCATTGCAATGTTTACAGTTTTTTTTCATAATTGGTGGTTTTTGTGTTGTTTTTGGGGTTTTATCCGTTAAAATAAGTTTAATTTAACCTTTTTTATCTTCTCATGCTTTTTCCTTTCAGCTCGATAATATTGAACATTTCATAAAACCTATCAACCATTCTTTGATCATAATTATCGCCTAGTTTTAGCAATGAGCCATTTGTATCATCTTCAAAACCAGGTAAAGGATTCATTATTAAATGTGTTTTTTTATTTAATGTACAACGACGAAGAATGACTTCTTTCATAATGTTTACGTGACCAAAATTATTAGCTACTTTTTCAGAATTCAAATCGTCAAATAGGATGGTGCCATTTGTGAAGGTTTTGTAAAAGTGATTTCTGTCTTCAGGACTTTTGGTGGCTTCGTATTTATCTACAACTTCATGAGTGGGTGTCATGGTGAATCTGTGAGGTTGATATTTTGCAAAAAGTGATTGAAAAGTTTGCATAATATGTGATTTGCCTACACCAACATTTCCAAATAATAATAATCCTTTTTTAAAGGAAGGGGCAGAAATATCGGTACGTAAATGTCTGCACTCAAAAAAGGCATCTGATTCTAAAAAGTAACAAAACAGGGGTTTTATATTTTTTATTACATTATCATCATTATATAAAAATGTTTTACTATGTAGAATGAGGTACTCTTTTTGAAAAGCTTTCCATAAATCTACTTTAGAATAAGGATGTTGTCGCTTGGTTTCTATTGAGCTTTGTTTGGTGTTTTGTTTAATCTGCTCATAAATATCAAGATTCTTTTGATGTGGTTTAATATTTTTCATGTTTAGCGGTTGGAGTTGGTATTCTTTATATTGTTACTGTTGGAGAGTTTGGGCTTTTCATTTAAGAGCCATTTTTCTAATCTTATTTTCAAATCGAAATAATCGTCCTTTTCAAAACGCATTTTATTTTTTTGAGAATTTAATTCGCTCCAATAATTAAAAAATGAGGTTAAAATATCTTTTGAATAATTAGAGTGTTCAAAAACTTGTTTTTTGAAATTTTCAATCCGCTCCTCTATTTTTAATTTATTAACCTTATTTTCTTTATTACTTTTTTTAGTTGTTGTTGATTGAATGTTAGCTGAGTGTTGCTTGTTTGTTTTTAGAGGTGTTTTTTGACTGTTAGTTGGGGTCTTTGTTGATTGCCTATTGTTGTAGTTTACAATGGTTATAAGGGTAAATTTGTTTGTTGTTTTGCGTGTTATATATCCGCCGGATTCAAGTCTTTTGAGAGCGGTTCTAACTTGTTGAATTGATAGAGATAATTCGTTTGCAAGGTGATTATTTGATGTGATGAATTGACCTCTTTTTACATCTGTGCCTTGCCATTTTTTATCTGAATAGTTGGCGCGTAAAATAAGGTGAACGAAAACCCTGAAGGTTTCTGAAGATTGATACCATTCCCAGTCAAGAAGGTCTCTATGCAGCATTATAAATCCTACCATGCTAATCTTGTTTTACGAGTTTAGCAAAAATATCACTCTTCTTATAGTACACACGGTTGCCTAAGCGGTATGAAGGAAGGATTCCATTTTTTCTCCAGTTCCAAAGTGCTTGTTTGGAGCATTTAAGAAGATTTAAAGTTTCTTCTACAGTTAGAAGATCTTCATCGTTTTTTTCTTGTTTTAATTGAAGCAGTTTGTATTTAGCTTCAACCGCATCAGAAATCTGAACCGTTAGTTCATCTGGTGTTATATTATAAATTGTTACTTGTTTTGAATCCATTTAACTCTGTTTGACTTGTTACTTCAACAAAAGTCTTGATAAATGGAGGTTTTAGAGGTGTCAGTAGGTATCGATACCTAACCTAGTAAGCCTGAATCGGGAAGGTTAAACCCTTGATTATCAAAGTTTTTTTTCAGGTTTATATGTTTTTCGGATTCTGAATTTAAGTATACACGTAAAGTGTTTGGTGTTGTTTTACTTTCTAAATTAAACGCTGATATTATTTGGCGAGAAAGTTCAGTAAGGTTTATTTCCTTATCTTTTCCGGTTGGAGGAGAGATGTAGCCTTCATCTATAAGGCTTCTAACTAGAAAAGCTAAATGACTTGGCTTACCGCACCAGTTTAGTGGGGTTGAATTAGTATTTGTGCTTGATAATTTTTCTATAAAGTTTAAAGTGATAGAGTGTCTTTCTTCAAATTCTTCCGTAAGTTTACCGATGTGCGTCCAATGATAAAACATATAGTATTCAAATTCACTGTTTTTAATTGTTCCTTCTGTTTCGATAAAGCCATCTTCTAACTTAATTTCCTTATAATACTCCATTCCTCCTGCAAGAGAAGAGTATGCATTCTTAATGATTGTTTTAATGGAGGGTAGAACCTTTAATTTTAATGTTTTTATAAAACGTTCCGGGTTTATTGAATTGTCATTTTGAAAAGTAAGAAAATCTTCAAGTTCTAATATGTCAATATCAAATAATGCTTTTTTTAAGAAAACTTTCAAGTAGAAATCTTTTTCAAGCTTTGGCTCGTAATAGCTATAGTTGTTTAGTGTATATTCTGAAGGAACTTCTTTTGTGTTTTTTCTGTCTTTGAATGAAATTTGATCTAAGGCAAATATATTTTGATACATATGTTGAGTTTAAATATTGAGTTAATTGAAAAATGCTGAGTCTGCTATTTTAACAGCTCTTTCTTGCGGCGTAACTTTTATATAATTATAAAATTCTTTCTCTGTTGTATGTCCGCTTAATGCCATAATATCAATTACAGGCATTTTTGATAAATATGCATTTGTACAAAAAGAGCGTCTTGCTGAGTGTGTTCCTATCAAACTATATTTTGGTGTAGTCTTTTCTTTAACTACTCCTCCAATGGTTATTTTAGTTGTTACTCCTTCTTTGATTTTTGCTTTTCGGCCTATTTTTTTTATGTATTCATTTATATGTTGATCTGGCATTTTTTTTGGTAAGCCACCTTTGTAGCGCAAATCCATGATTTGTATTATTTTGGGATGGATCGGTATATAGACTGTTTTTTTAGTTTTTTTCTGGTGTATTTCAAAAACCTTTTTGCCTTCAAAAATTTTAATGTTTTTTTTGTTAAGTCCATTATAATCTGAAACTCTTTGTCCGGTATAATATCCTATCAAAAAAATATCTCTTGCTCTTTCCCAGTCTTTATTGAAAGATAGGTCCAGTTTGTATAGTTCGTCAATTTCTTCAGCGGTTAAATATATGGATGTGCTTTTTTCAGAGACTCTTTTAAAGTCTCTGTGTTTATATTTTAAATTACTATTAATATCGTCTTCCGTGGCTCTGTTTAAAAGTGCAATTATATTTTTTATATGCTTCCCCACTGTGTTTAGTGAAAACTCTCTGTTTTCTAAAAAACTTACAAAAGCATAATAGAACGTCATGTCTATTTTATCGAAGTCTAGTTTAAAGTTTTTTTCTTCATTAAAATCCTCAATTTGTTTAATTGTTTGTTTATAGGATCTAATAGTGGTTGGGCTCAATTTCATGCTAGCAGCATTAATTTGATTATCGTCGTGAGTTTTTGTGAAATCGTTAGCGTATTTTATAAAACTAATTTTGGTTTCTTGAGCTTCTATGTTTTTGCCTAAAATTTTATCATAGATTGCTTTTAGAGTTTCTTTGCTTTGTTTATCTTCCTCTGTTAGCTTAGATGTCGCTTTTATAAATTTTAACTCAATCTCTTTTAGACGATTGTTAATTGTCTCTCTATTATTTATAGTAGAGACGGATCTGATTTTTTGATTTTTTGAATCCCAATTTTTGGGTATTGTTTTGAACCCTGTTGAATACTTTAGTCTATTACCTCTTCCGTAACTATATTCGAAAATTATTGAGGTTTCTTTTGATAGTTTAGTTTGCTTCAGTCTAAATGAAACTGTTCCAGATGTAGATTGTATTGTATTCATAATTTATCTAGTTTTAAAAAAGGGGCAACAATCGGGGCAACATTGTGTTTAATTATATAGATTACAAATATAAACATATTATCTAATAAACCTTAAAACATCTATTTTTAAAGGGTTTTGGTGCTTTTTATATAAAATAGAGTAACATAGTATAAATATTAAAATGGTCCAAGTGGGACCACTTTTAGAAATTGTAAAGCCTTTCAAGAAATTGAAAGGCTTTTTTAGTTTTTAAAAGCAATAGTAAAAAAAATCACTTACCTCTATGCATCCAAAGCGTGACACGCTCTGTTTGGTTAAAAGGCGGATAAACATAAACGCCTCCAGTTACTAAATCTGTAAATCCGTCGTTATTAAAATCGCCAAGTTCTAAAGTAATTAAGTGTGTTGGCGATTTAGCTATAGTGTGTTTTTTAAAGGTGTTGCTGCCTGTGTTTTCTAGCCAAATTAAACTTTCTGCGTTGGGTTTGTCCCAATAATTAAATCCGCTAACAGCAAAAATGTCATTATCGTTGTCTTTATCAAAATCTGTGGCCCTTGCACTAAAAGCGCCAGGGAAATTAATTATGTGGTGGTATTTAAAATTTAAATTGCCTAAGTTTTCTAACCATTGTATACCATGCCAAGGTCTTGGTAAAGGTGGTAAGTAATCGAAAGCATCTCCGTTGGTATAAAGTATATCTGGTTTGCCATCTTTGTTTATATCTGCTATAGATATGCCGCTAGATCCAAAATCTTCGTTGCTAGAGCCCCATAGTTGTTTTTGTTTAAAATGGCCTTTGCCATCATTCTCAAAGCAATATATTTTTTCCCATTCTTGGGTAACTAAAGAAATTATATCTAAATCGTTATCAAAATCAATATCTATAAGTTCAACATTTATTGGCCCCGAAATGTTTTGTAAATAATGTGTTTTAAATTTCCAGTTTCCTAAATTTTCTATCCAACAGGTTGCGCCATCATCATAACCAAATTGGGCTGCAGCTAGGTCTATATCGCCATCGCCATCAATATCACCAGCTCTTACATCTGCTACACGAGCTATGTTTTTGGCTATAATTTGTTTTTTAAAATTGTTTTTACCATCGTTTTCAAGAACAATTACAGAACCAATTTTATCGTTATTAGGAAAAAGCATGCCCAAAACAGCAACTATTATATCTTTATCGCCATCGTTGTCAAAATCTACAACCTCAGTATGAGCTGGTGCGTTTATGCTATTTGCAATTGTATGTTCTGTATATGTGTCTTTTGGTTCTTGCTTAATTATAGAAACTAAGTTGTTTTTAATATCGCAAACAATAACATCTTGTAAGCCATTTTTGTCAATATCGTTTACAGTAAGATTAGATATTTGTGGTGGTTCTTTAAATGTTTTACCTATGGTTATTGGCGTAAATACTTTAGGTTTTTCTTGTTGTTTTACGTTATTTTTAGCTTCTTTTTTTTTGCAATTATAACAAGTTGTTAAAACTAGTAATATTAATAATAACGTGCTTCTTAAAGGTTTTAAATTTTGGTAGAAGAGTTTTCTTTTTGATGTGTTATAAGACCATGATGCCATAAAATTATTGATGGTATTTAGTTTGTTTTTTTATTTATAGATATTATATAATCTACAATACAATTAATTTCGTTGGTTGTAAGTATTGGTTTTGGCATTTTACTGTTTTTAAACTCTATAGGTTTTTCAAAATCGGGATGTATAATAGATTGTAAAATGTAGTTTTTATCTATTATAACGGTATGCTCAACCTTTTTTCTTATAACTTTTATTTCTGTTCCTAAAATAGTGTTTAAAGACGGGCCATAAAGTTTTTTGCCAGATAAAGAGTGGCAAGTTGCGCAACCTACAGATGTAAATAACTTTTGCCCTTTTTCTATTTGTTCTAGTTTAGGCTTTTTGTCTATTTTTTTGCACCCTAAAATACTAAGCAAACACATTGAAATAAAAAAAGAAGCAATTTTTGTGTTATTTGTTTTTGTAAGGCGCAAGGTTATGTTTTAGTTTAAAAAATGATTTCACTAAAATACATAAAACTAAAAAAAATAAGAGTCTATTTTCTTTAGTTTTATCAAAGGTCGTCTAGCTTTTTGCTATTTTAGTAAAATCTATTTTTAGTATTTAAATTGAATTGGAATGAACAAAAAAAGTAAGCTTTTTAGTATCTCGATTATTGTTGTTTTAGGTTTTGTTTTGTTTTATTTCGGAATTAAAATTTATAGTGATAATCAATACGCTGATAAGCTTCCTAACATTCCAGATTTAGAAGGAGCTTCTCTATCTTTTAAAAACTATTTAATTGATGCTAATACAAAGGTTAAAAACAAACCTTCTTCTAATAATTTAGGTGAGTTAGGTATGGTGTATCAGTCTAATAATTATTTTAAAGAAGCAGAAACATGCTATTTGTTGGCTATAGAACGAGAACCAGAAAATTGGAAATGGAATTATTATTTAGGCTGTTTAAAGCGTGAGCTAGGCGACTCTGAAAAAGCAATAAGGTATTTTAATACTGTTTTAAAAATTAACTCAACAGCTTATATGGCTAGTTATTATTTAGGAGAAGCTTATAGCCAAATGGGTTTAATAACTAAAGCAGAAGGCATTTTAAAAAGACTATCTGCAATGGATAAAGCGCATTTTGTTTTAAAAAATAGTAAAAGAACCTCTTATTTTTCTTTACCAATTTATGCGCATTTAGAATGGGCTAAAATTAATAGTACAACACATAACAAGGATTTGGCCGAAAAGCAATTAAAAACATTAATAAATAAGCAAGTTACATTTAGTCCAGCATACAAGCAATTAAGTATTATTTATGCAGAAAAAGGCGATACTGTTTTAAGTAAATATTACAGAGACAGGTCTAAAGATTTAAACATTTATAGCTCGCCAGTAGATACTTTATTGGATAAGCTTAGTTTCTACTCTAAGTCTGAAACTTATTTATTAAAACAAATAGAAGATGCAAGGCGAAGCAGTAATTCTCTTTGGGCGTTAGAGTTAGTTACTTTAGGTTTAAAAAATATACCAGAGAGTAAGTATATAACTTCGAAAGCGATTAAGCAATTTATAGATATGAATGCTGTTAAGCGCGCGCTTCCTTTGTTGCCTAATCATATTATTGCGTTTAGCGATAATTATCAAGAATTAATAGAGGTTGGTATGGGGTTAGCGAACTCTAAGCAATTTAAAGAAGCACAAGCCTATTTTATGGCTGCCGAAAATGTTAGTGGAGAAAAACCAGAAACAAGGTCTACATTGGCAGGTATGTATTATGAAAAATTAGGTATGAAGGATAAGGCAATTGCTTTTATAAATCAACTTTTAAAGGAAAACCCTAATAATACATCTGTAATTAGTGATGCTGTATTTTTGTTTCTTAGCATAGAAGATATAAAGCAAGCAAAACAATATTTAACGCAGCTAAAGAAAATTGATTCGACACATTTAGATATACATGTTTTAGAAGGTATTATTTGTATGATTACAGGTAATGAAACTCAATCTATAAAGCACTTTGAGTTGGCTTTTAAGGTAAACCCAGAAAAGAAGTTTGTAATTGATTATTTAGAAACGTACTATCAAAAAAATAAAATGTGGTCAAATTTATTGGGCTTATACCAATCTGCATTAAAAAAGTTTCCTAACGACTCTAATATTCAAGAAGCTTATGGATCTTTAATGATTAATTGTCCAGACGAAACAATAAGAGATTTAAATCAAGCAAAGGAGTTTAGCGAAAGAGCTTTTATAAATAATAAATATACATTACAAACACGTGTTATGGCTGGGCGATCTTTATCGATAGCTCATTTTAAATTAAAGAACTACGGGAGAGCGGTTTATTATATTCATGAAACAATTGATATAGCAAAACGAGCTCGTTTTACTAAAGATTATATAGCAAGCTTGGAACAAATTTCTAGTGATTTTCAAGAACTAATAAATTTCAATAAATAATATATAGACTTAAATATAAAGCATAAAAAAAGGACCCTAAAATATGAGTTTAGGGTCCATCTACTAACTACTAACTAAAATAACGAGTCTTCAATAAGATTGTGCAAATCTTATATTAGAAATCAATTACTTTTTCTTAAATATTTTTATTGCCATTCTTCTAATACTAGCTCTGTATTTCTATAAATTAGCTCTTCGGTTACTGCATGCATTGCGCCATCGGCATCGGTATAGTTATACTCTATAGTAAAGTTTCTTGTTGCTGGGTCGTAAGATCCAGTACCGTTAATATTTGTAAAACCATTGTTGTCATCAGCAAAAACAGTTACGGTATTATCGTCATTAATTTCTAAAGCAATATCAAAATTAGCTCTACTTGCAATATTATCAGTGTCTGTTCCTATAAAACCAGTAACACCATCGTAAGAGCCTAATAAACTGTTTTTATTAGTTGTATTAAATAAAATATCTGAGTTAGAAACAACATCATCATATTGATATGTTAGTCTTTCGCTTTCTATAGGTGCGTTAGCCCCATCTAATTTATTGTCAATACCCTTTGTGTAATACCAACCGTGATATTTGTTAAAGTATTTAATTACAATAACTGAATAGTGCTTGTTTGCTAAAATAGAGTCTAACGATGTGTCTGTAATTTCTACAGGAAGTGCATAGGTGTTCTCGACAGCTAATGGATCGTTTAAAAATAATTCTTTGTTTAACGTTACTGTTACTTGCCCTTTAAAATGTCCGCTTGGAATTTCTATATTATTACTCTCTAAAGAATAATAGTTATCTGGAAGTTTAGTAAACTGAGAAAAATTATCAGCATTTAAAAACGAATCTTGAATTTGAAAAGCAACCTCTTCTTTAATGTCGTTAGAGTATTTTCCTCCTAAAACGGTACCAATTTCAAAAGTCATATCCTTTCCTTCTTCATCTACCAAAGTACGTAATGGAAATTGACGTGCAAAGTATGTTGTTGTATACTGATAATCTTCCTTATAATCATCGTAGCATCCTTGTAAAAGAAACAAAGAGCTGATAAACATAAGTATTGCTGTTTTTTTAATCATAATATTAAATTTTCAAATTATACTTTTTTACTTAATTACCATCCTTGGTTTTGGGTAATGTTTTCTGTTTTTAATAACTCGTTAAACGGAAGAGGACCATAGTCCATATAGTCTTTATAACTAGGAGTAACAATGTCTTTTCGTGTATAATTGAATGTGCCATCTCCATTATTGGTAATGGTTACTCCTGTAATGGTTTGGTTTAAATTATCGTTCCATCGGCGTAAATCGAAAAACCTGTGGCCTTCAAAGCAAAGTTCTATACGTCGTTCGTTTTTAATTAAATCGCGCATAGCCTCTTTTGTTGTAATTGATGCTAAATAAGGGTCAGCAGCATCTATTCCAGCTCTTCTTCTTACTTCTGCAATGGCATTTCTAGCCGATATTCCAAAAGTAGTATCGTCTGGTCCATTAGCTTCGTTAGCAGCTTCTGCAAAGTTTAAGAAAATTTCAACCTTACGAAATAAAGCATTATAATGAGTATCGTTTACATTGTTACCGTCTACTAAATTAGCTTTAGAGCTCATCCATTTACGTAAATAATATCCTGTTCGTGTCGAGTTTTCTACGGTTACGCCTGCAGCTCCAACCATATTGTTTCCTCCTTCAAAAGTTTCTACGGTTTGACCTTTAAAAGTTTGGTTGTTATAAATAACGGTCATTTCAAAACGAGGATCACGGTTTTGATACATATTATTTTCATCGTATCCACTTGCTGCATCGGTAATAGGGTAACCGTTTGCCATAGGAAAGGCATCTACTAAATTTTGAGATGGATTACATTTTCCGTCTCCAATAAGACCAACACCAGGAGGAAAATTACTTCTTTCTAATCCATTTTCGCCATTTTGGTTACCAGTAACACGACGCATAATTAATTCGTCGTTTTGGTCGTTGTTATAAAAACTGGCAGATATGTTATTTACATTATAAATATTAGGTAATGTGTTACCAATAACATCTAAAACCTCGCTTGCTGCTTGTGCTGCTTCTGTATAGGTTGATGTGCCAAAAGATGGGCTTGCTGCGTATAGTAATACTCTAGATTTTAGAGCTTGGCATGCAACTGTTGTTGGTCTACCTAGGTTTGTTGTATTAAAATCTTCTCCTATGTCTTGCCCTAAATCATCTTTATCTCTATATTCTTCAGGTAAATTTGCAGATAGAGCAATATCTAAATCTTCAATAATTAAATCGACGCATTCTTTATAAGTGTTTCTTGTTAAGCTAAGGTCGTCTGGGTTGTTAATATCTAGAGAAGCAGTCATTAACGGAATTCCCATTAACTCTCCGTTTTCATCAACACCTCCATAACGTCGTAGTAAATCGAAATGTATAAAAGCTCTTAAAAAATAGGCTTCACCTTTTAAACGTTGTCTGTAGGCTTCGTCTCTTTCTAGGTTAGATTTGTAGTATAATAATGTACCATCTAGTCCAACTTCAATAAATTTATTAATGTTTTTTAAATCATCATATCTAGATTGCCAGTTATTAATAGGGTTGCTTACTGCTGTCCAATACCCATCAATTTCAACCATTTTATTCATGATTCCGGTAAGGTTATTAGATAGTGCATTATCTGTAGCGTTGTCTAAAAAATCGCCCCCATAAGTATTGTAAGATGCAGGTATAGCTCTATAGGCATAGGTAATTAGGCCTCTAACATAATTAGGGTTTGCAAAAAATTGATCTTCTGTTCTTTCGTTAGTTAGTTTTGGTTCGAAGTAATCGTCGCACGAAGAAAGCATCAATAAAACGCCTAAGGCTAATAATATATTTCTCATTTTATATTTTTTTATGAAAACTCTTGCAGATACGTGGCTTGAGTTTTCGTGTCTATTTAACTTTTGCATAATTTTAACTTTTAATTAATAAGTTAATTTTAAACCTAATGACACCGTTGTAAACATTGGGTAATTGGTTATTCCAGAACTAATGCTTTCTGGATTTACATCTTTAATTTTAGAGATTGTAAATAGATCGTTTCCTCTTACAAATATTTTAAACCTATCGGCAGCAAATTTTTTGCATATACGATCTGAGAACGAGTAACTTAATTCTGCAGTTCTTAGTTTAAAATAGTCTCCGTCTACTAGCCAATACGACGAACCTCTATAGCTATGAGACTGCGATAAAGATGTTAAACGTGGTGATGTGGCTCCTGCAACCGATCCTGGTACAGCAGACCCTAAGGCTTGTACAGAGTATTTATTTTCTCCAACATTCCAGTAGTAAGAGTTACTTAGCATTTGATCTCTGCCCGATGTGCCTTGTCCAAGTAAATAAAGCTCTACACCATGATACTCTAAGTTTAGGTTTAAAGAATAATTAACTCGGGCAAATGCATTACCAATTACTTTTCTGTCAAACTGATCTATAATATTATCTCCTTTGTCGTTTGTAATATCTTCTAGTTTGACATCTCCAGGAATAATATTACCGTATGATGATGTTACACCATGATTAGCAATATCTGCATCATCTTGATATAAACCATTTGCTTGCCAACCCCAAATAGCATCTGTTACTTGGCCTGTTCTGTTTAAGTGTGCATACTCGTTAATTTCGTCGAATACTTCATGAACAGCTTTAGAGTAAATAACATTGGTTCCTACCGAGTATTTGAAATCTCCAATTTTGTCTGAGTATCTTATAGATAAATCGACACCTTTGTTAGATATTTCATTAAAGTTTCCTACAGGTTTTAAATTTCCGGTATAGTCTGGTAAAGCATTATTAAGTACTACAGGAATATTAGTTCTTAATTCGTTAAAGTAATTAACTTCTAAGTCTACTTTATTATTAAATAAACTGGCTTCTAGACCTATGTTGTATTCTTCCGATTCTTCGAAGGTTAGGTTTGGGTTTCCTATTTGTCCCGCTCTCCATCCATACTCAATACTTGAATTTTTAGGTCCGGTTCTTAGGTTTCCATTTGCTACATAAAAATCTCTATAAAGTAGGTAGTCAAAAGACCTATCGTACCCCATAACTCCGTAAGAGCCTTTTAGTTTTAAATAATTAACGGTCTTGCTGTCTTTTAAGAAATCTTCGTTAGAAATAATCCAACCAAAACCACCAGCACCGTAAAGCCCCCAACGGTTATCTTTGGTAAATTTATCAGATCCCATGTAAGAAGAAGTTCCTTCTATTGTGTACTTATTGTTAAAAGTATAATTTGCTCGTAAGCCAATGTTTATATTTTTATCATCTTGTTGTGTGCTAGGTCCTGCAAGAGAAGATTTTCTTGTTAAAGTTTGGTTTACCCCAACTAAATTAATTAGTAAATCGTTTTTACCCCAAGATTTTTCGTAATCAATATTAGCTACTACACCTAGGTTTTGGTATACATTGTCGCCTTTTCTACTTTCTTTATCGTCTAGTACATCTGTGCCAACTCTTGTAGTTTGTGTTAAATCTGTAGGGTCGTCAAAACGTATTCTAGAATAGTCTAGAGATTTTCCTAAGCCAATGGCGTTATATACATCGAAAGTAACATATGCGCCAGCAGTTAAGCCTTTTACATGTTTGTTTAAATCGAAATTTAAACCTAGGTTGGTTTGGCCATAATAAACCTTATTGTTAACATACCCCGACCTAGCTAATTCTCCAACAAGGTTTGTGCCTACTCTTGCTCCGTATCCTAAATTGTCTGTATCTCCAACTTCTCCAGCCCATAAAGGGTAATCGTTTGGTCGGTGAGAAGATAATGAGTTAAAAAACTCTGCATTTGTAATATCTGCTCGGTCCCAAACATCCATTCTACCCGCAATATCTAAGAACATAGATACGGTATTGTTTACTTTATAGTCTAAGTTGGCTCTAATATTAAAACGGTTAAATTTTTGATTTTTTCCTAAATTTTCTAGTCCGTTTTCACCAATATACCCAAGATTTAAAAAGTATTGAGTTTTATCATCGCCTCCAATAAGCTGTGCATTAATTCTTTGAAATGATGTGCTCTTTTTTAAGAATTCATCATAAAAGTCGACATCTGGATATAATACAGAGGGATTGTTTGCATAATTATTTATATCCTCGTTGGTGTAAACAGGATCTAAACCATCATTTATTCTTGCTTGATTGTATAAATTGGCATATTGTGAAGAGTTTAAATACTCTGGTAATCTAGTAGCGGTTTTAATACCGTATTCTTGAAAGAATGTAAACTTGCTTTTAGAATTAGTTCCTCTTTTAGTTGTAAGCATAATAACTCCGTTAGCTGCTTTACTACCATAAAGCATTTTTGCAGTTACATCTTTAAGTATTTGAATGCTTTCTACCTCGTCTAAAGATATACTTGATAAAGCTCTATTTGCTATACCATCAATAACAATTAATGGTTGGTCGCTACTACCACCTCTAGAAAGACCTCTAATTTTTAGCCAAGTATTGTCTAGCCCCGGAGATCCATTTCCTTCTCCAACAATTAAACCAGCAGCTTGACCAGCAAGTACAGATTCTACATTATAGTCTGACGTGTGCATTAAATCTTCTCCTTTAATAACATCTACAGCGCCAACAAGCTTATTTTTGCTTATTTCTCCAAAGGGAAGCGGTATTTTATCTTCTAATTGCACTTTTATTGTATCTTTTTTCTGCTGTGCAGAAACAACACCCACTATGGCTGTTAAAAAAAATAATATATAGTATTTCATGTTTTTTAAATTTTGTTTACCATCCTGGGTTTTGTTCAAACTTCGACATAATGTCCATTACTTTAGAAGGGAATGGATACCAATAGTGCTTGTCTTCGAAAACACGAATAGCGCCTAACATTGGTTTTTTGTCGTAAACAGTTTGGCCTCCTACATCTTTAATGTCTGCTCCATAAATGGTGCCTTCGCCTAAAACTTCTTTAGATAATTTCCAGCGTCTTAAATCGTGCCAACGGTGAAACTCGAAATAAAGTTCTACAGCTCTTTCGTTATAAATACGTTTTCTAAAGGTGTCTTTATCTGTGGTATATTTTGCTAAAACATTAGGCATGTTGGCTCTGTTTCTAACTATGTTTATGGCTTGTACAGCAGTTAAAGAGCTTCCTGGAGCTACGCCATTTGGCCCGTAAGCTTCATTTACAGCTTCAGCATAATCTAGATATAATTGTGGGACTCTAATGTGTGGAAAAGAACGGTACCAACCCTTAGATCGGTTCCATTTATCGCAACCTGGCCAATTGTATTTGCCTTTATGGTAATATCCTGTAAAAATTTTCTTTTTATTTGTTTCAAATTTATAATGCCATCCGTTAGGTTTTGCATTAAGTATTCTAATGTTTTTGTTGCCCGGATTTGGTAAGCCTTCGTACATATCGTCACCTTGTACAGAAATTAGAGTTCTAAAACGTGGATCTCTATTTTCATAGGGGTTTGCAGGGTCGAAACTTCCGCTTGATATAGCTTCTGGATCGTTAACATCATAACCGTCTGCAGTTTCAAACCAATCTACTGCATTTTGAGTAGGTTGCGATTCTGCTAACCAACCACCAGCATATTGTGGTAAAAACCAACCCTGTCCAGCTCTTCCACTTCCATTAGGGTCTGTGTGTCTAGATTGAGGAGCTTGGATTATAGCTTCTTTTGGGAATCCAGAATCTCTACTATACCAATTGTCTGTGTAGTTTTCCATAGAAAACATTTCGTGCCCGCTTGCTGGTAAGCCATTTATAGCTTCTGCTCCTGCTTTTGCAGCTTTTTCGGCGTAGGTTTTGTTGTATGTTCTTGAATTAGATCCGTATGGGTTTAAATCTGGATTCATTAGTGGGCTTGCTGCGTATAATAAAACCATGGCTTTTAATGCTCTTGCAGATGTTTTGGTAGATCTTCCTTTGTTTTGATCGTTCCATTGTTCTGGTAAAAGCTGTATAGCTTTGTCTAAATCGGCTACCAAAGAGTCTGTAGATTGTAAATAAGTTGGTCTAACTTCGTCAAAATCTTGAGTTGTAGAATAGGTTTTACTCATAATTGGAAAACCGCCATATCTTCTAATGATTTGAAAATAATGAAACCCTTTTAAGAAATAACTTTGTCCTATTAATTGGTCTTTTAATTCTTGTTCAGTATAACCTAACTCTGTTGGGTACTCTTTTAGGTTTTCAATGTTTTCTAGTACTGTATTTACAGACCTAATGGCTAAAAAAGCTTTTGATACTGGTTCTGTTTGGTGGTCGTTACCATGATATTCGGCTCCAGCGCTTTCAAATTGCATACCTCCTAATTCTCTTGCTCCAGAATTCATCCAAACTCCAGAGTTGTATACGTAGTGTTGAGGGAATTTTGAGTGGGATACTTGACCTTCGTCAGACATAACACCTATTTCGCTAGACCAATCTGTATCAGAGTATACGTAGTTTTGAATTAAATAATTGGCTCTATCAACCACCCCACGAGTAGAGAAATAATCTGTAAAAACTTCTTCTTCGCTAATCCCTAATTCTGGGCTAACATCTAAATACTCTTCACAAGAGACTATAGTTGTAGTAGCTGCTATAAATAATAGTAGTACTTTGTTAATATATGTTTTCATGTTATTTATATTTTAATTATTAAACCTTTAAAATGAGGCTCTCACTCCTAAATTATATCTTTTTGTAATTGGATATACTTGTAGGTTTCTTTGTTCTGGATCAAATTCATCTGGTAAATCAGACCAAGTAAACAGGTTGTTTCCGTTGGCATATACTTCAAAAGAGTCAAATAAGCCAATAGCTTCATTAAGCTTCTTGCCAAATTTATACTTTACTTCCATGGTTCTTAATCTTAAGAAGCTACTAGACCTAACAGAGTAAGTACTACGTTGTTTGTCGTGGTTGTTAGATACCGCTCTTAATGCGGGGTGTACAGCGTCTGTGTTTTCTGGTGTCCAAGCATCAAGCTGTTCGTTGTTTAATAGCTGCCATTGTGTTGTTCCTGCAGAGGTGTATTCCCATAGGTAGTTGTCTGCAAGGAATTTAGACATGTCAAACATACCATTAAACATAGCGTGCATAGAAAAGTTTTTATAAGAAAAACCAGTGCTAAAAGCGTATGTTTTAGAGGCATATGTTGGGTTTTTGATTGGTACTTTATCAAAATCGTTTAAAATACCGTCACCATTATAATCTACAAAATCCATGGTTCCAGGTATAAGGTTGCCATCCCAGGCAGATACAGTACTATTGTATACTTCGTCCCAAGATTGGTGTAAACCATGTGCTATTAATCCGTTTTGCCAGCCAATAGGTTTGCCTGCATTTTGTCTGTATGGCTCTGTAGATGGCGGGTCGTCTCTTTCTATTACTCGACTTTCGCTTAAAGAGATATTGGCTCTAACAAAATAATCGATGTTTTTTCCAATTTTGTCGTTCCATTTAAGTTCTATATCTACACCATGATTTTTAGTTTCTCCTATATTGGCACGAGGCGATTGGTTACCATACCAAGGAGCTACAGTAAGACGTTGCATAATGATATCTTTTCTTTGCTCATCAAAGAACTCAATAGTTCCTCTAAGATGGCTGTCAAATAAACCAAACTCAATACCTAAATCTTGTTTTATGGCTGTTTCCCATGTGTTATTTGGTACAGCAGGAGTTCCTTCTCTATAAATACCATAATTACCACCGCCATAATTAATTAATGGGTCTCCGTAATAAAAAGCATTACTTCTTGATTCGTAAGTAGATTGATAAAGAAAACGATCATTTCCAATACCCCCGTCAGACCCAACTTCTCCATATGAGTATCTAAATTTTAAGAAGTTTAAAACACCATCGGTATTAAAAAAGTTTTCTTTAGACACTACCCAACCTATAGCCCCAGCAGGAAAAAAACCATAGCGCAGGCCAGGAGCCCAGTTTTCGTTTCCGTTATAAGCGCCATTAAACTCTGCTAGGTATTTAGATTTGTAGGCATATGTTGCTCTACCAACCCAACTTTCTTCAAAACGAGGGAAATTAGTGCCACTTTGCGCTTTTCTTCTACTTACAAGTGCCATTAAACCAACATCGTGATTTTCTGCAAAAGTTTTATTGTAATTTAATCGCCCTTCGTAGTATAAGCTACTGCTAGAACCAGAAATGTTTTCTGCGCTAACTCTTAATGGTTCTGCTACAGCATCTGGATCGCCTTCTTGAATAAACCCTGTTTTTTCAGGATTTGGGTAGTAGTATAATAAGTTTCTTCTAATATTGCTGTTGTAGCCCTGGCTGTAATTATAAGACAGTTTACCGCTAATTTTTAAGTTTTTGGTTAAATCTTGTATAATTTGAAAATCGGTGTACATAGTACTTGTTCTTCTTTTCCATTGGCCTTCTTGCTCCATTCTGTAAAAATTTGGATTTACTACTGCACCTTGTTCTGTACCTAAGTAAGTTACGCCATCTACATTTACATATGGCGCAGTTCCTATTAAAGGGGTTTGCCATATACGAGTAAAACTATCTCCTCCACCAGAAGCTATACCAGATTTAGTACCTTGAGTAATTACGTTTCCATTCCAGTTTTTAAAGTTTCCAGAAAGTCCTAGTTTAACTTTTGTTGTTTTACTAAAATTAAAGTCTAAATTTGTTCTCCAAGTATATTTTTTTTGATATGTACGCGGATCGAAATCTTTTTGTTCTTCTAAATCAAAAATATCGCCATCGTGTTGGTAACCTAATGATGTAAAATAAGTTACAAAATTATTTCCTCCAGATACATTTAGGTTGTATTGAGATGCGGTTCCTGTTTTTAATAATTCGTTAATCCAAGTTGTATAAGAGTAATAATTTCTATCTCTATTTGGATCTCTCCACGTGTCAATAACACTTTGTGGGGTTAAATCGTTGTAAAGTCTGTCATTCATCAATGCAACATTATTATATTCTAATGTTGTTGCGTAATCTTTATAGTAATCTGTATTCATAGTTGGTTCTTTTAATCCCCAGCTTGATGTAAAGTTTACTCTTGTTTCTCCTTTTTTACCACGTTTAGTTGTAACAACTACAACACCATTTGCTGCTTTTACCCCAAATACTGCAGTGGCAGAAGCATCTTTTAATACAGAGATAGATTCAATTTCGTTTGGATCTAAATCATCAAAACTTCTTTCTACACCATCAACAACATATAATGGGTTGTTTCCTGTCCAGGTAGATTGACCTCTAATTAATATTGAAGAAGCTGTAGATCCAGGTTGACCTGCAGCTTGCATGGTAGAAACACCTGGCATAATACCAGTAAGTGCTTCAGATACTGTAGCAACATTACCTGTGCGTAGTAGTTCTTCTCCTTTTGCTTGAGTAATAGAACCTACTACAGATTCTTTCTTTTGACTACCAAATCCAACAACAACAACTTCGTCTAGTTGTGCTAAATCTTCTTTTAAAGTAGCGTTTAATTTAGCTTGTCCGTTAACAGGGATGTTTTGCGTTACATAGCCTAAGTAAGATATTTCTAGTATGGCATTTTTACTAGCTACTTTAATGGAGTAATTACCATCAAAATCGGCAGTAGCACCATTTACAGAACCTTTCTCTATAATATTTGCTCCCGGTAAAGGCATGCCTGTTTCGTCTACAATTGTTCCAGACACTATAAGTTTTGTTTGTGAAACTACTTGTGGTTTTTTAGTTGTTTTTGGTTTAGTTTTTAAATTAGGTTTTAAAACAATTTGATTTTTAGATACTTTGTACTTTAAGTTGGCATCTTTAAATAATTGATTTAGCACCTCAGAAAGTGGCTTTTTATTAGCTTGTACACTAACTTGTTTTTTGTAGTTTACATCATTGTCTTTGTAAACAAATTTGTAATCAGTTAAAGTTTCAATTTTATTAAACACTTTTTCTAGACTTACGTTTTGTAGGTTGATAGTAACCTTTACGTCTTGACTGTAAGTTGGGTTTGCATGAATTTGAAACAGGGAAACAATTAAAAAGAGTGTGGTTAGTTTCATTTTTAAATCGTAGTGTAACAGAAAGGGAATCTTTTCCCTTCGAATAACATGGTTTTTCATTACTTTTATAGTTCTTTACGTTGATTAAATAATTTAATCACGCCTTAAATCGGGAAATGTTCCAGCATTTTCCGGTTTTTTTGTTTTTTGAATACAAAATGACGAGATTTAGTTTAGTTTGGATCGTTTTTTTATGTCATATTTTTATTTAAAAGGTTAGTTTAAAGTTATGTTAGTCTTGTCTATGGTATATTGAATACCGTAATTTTCGTGAAAGGTTTTAAGTATTTGTTCTAACGGAACATTATCAAAACTGGCAGTAAATAATACATTGTTTAATTCTAAATTGTTATTGGTTATAACAACATTAAATTGCCTTTCTAATTTCTTAATTATGTTTTTAAAGGGTTCATGCTTAAAGCTTAATGTTCCGTTTATCCATGAAGTATAAAGAGATACATCTACGTTTTCTATAATTAAATTATTGGCTTTTCTGTTTGCTAAAGCAAGTTGGCCAGGTTTTAATAAAGTTGAATTGTCTTTATTATAATCGTCTTCTTTATGAAGCCTTACAGAGCCTTCTACTAGAACGGTTTTTGTGGTTAGTTCTTCTGGGTAAGATGATACATTAAATGTGGTACCTAAAACTCTAACATTAATATCGTTTGTGTTAACAATAAATGGATGGTTTGTATCTTTTGCAACTTCAAAAAGAGCTTCTCCTGTTAAAAAGACTTCTCTGTTGTCTCCTTTAATAAATTTTACAGGATATTTAAGTGTTGTTCCTGCGTTTAGGTATACATGTGTATTGTCAGACAGTACAACATCAAAACGTTTACCGTTTGGTACTGTTAATGTGTTGAATGCTAGTTTATCTGAGCTTGTGCTGTTTTGGTATTTTAGAGTGTTTCCTTTTTGTAAACCAATAGTGTTTCCGTTTAAGTCTACTACCTCTGTTTCTCCGTTCTCTTTAATTATTTTAGTGTTACCATTTTCTAGTTGTAGTGTAATTACATTTTTAGGAATGATAACTTCCTTTTTTGTACTAACATTTGTTTTATAGAAATAAGCACTACCTAAAAGAATAGTAATTATAGCAGCAGATTTAAGAGGTAAAATCCATTTAGTTTTTTTTTCTTTTTTAAAGCTGTCAGATATTTTTTTCTTATACCATTTTAAGGGAGCTTCATTATTTTTTAACTCACTTGTTTTGTTAAAAGAAGAAAGAATGTGTTGTGTTTTTAAAAAGTTGAATGTTTTGGTGTTTTCTGGAGAGGCAATAATCCATGTTTCCACCTCCTTAATTTCTTTTAAGGATGCTGTGCTGTTTAAATATTTAAGGATTTTGTAAGTCTCCATAGTATCTGTTATACTATATAGACGACTCAAAATATGTTTGTACCTAAAAAAAAGTTAAAAAAAATGTAATTGTAGGTGTAATATACTCTTTTAAATGTAGCTTCATGTGTTGTAACGCGTTGTAAATGTGGTTGTCAACGGTTTTTTTAGAGATTTTTAAATTTTCTGCAATTTCAGCATGCTTCATGCCTTCAAATCTACTTTTTATAAAAATATTTTGGCATTTTTTAGGTAGCCTTTCAATAGCTTCAAGTATTTTTTGCTCTAATTCCTTTTCTAATAGAGACGATGAGGTTTCGTCTTTTATAAACTGATATTGAATGGCTATTTTTTCTTCGTAGTAGTTTTTAGAGAAAGAGTTTTTTATTTTTAAATGTTTTAAATGATCCAGGCATGCATGCTTGGTCATGGTATATAAATAATTGTTAATGTTATTTATTTTTTCTAAGTTCCTTTTTTGCTCCCAAACCTTTAAGAATACATTTTGAACAATGCCTTCTGCGTCTTGTGTGCTATCTAAATAACCCTTTGCAATATGGTACAACTTATCATAATACAAACGAAAAAGAGTTTCGTAGGCCACAGTATCGCCCTTCCTTAAAAGAGGAATTAGTGAGTTTGGTTCTATGTTTTTATTAAAAATCTTCAAATCTTAAAAAATTATTTATTAGACGTCGGTTTCGTTAATCAATAATTTTTTTCAGAGATTTTTTAAGAAAATAATAAAATAGGTGCGTGCTTCTAGAGTAGAAGTGAAAGATTTATTTGTCATTTATTTAGTTAGTTGGATAACAAACTTCTGTTTTTTAAATATAAAAAGCAAAAACAAATGTCTAAATAACAGCAACAAATGATTTTTAATGAAGTTATGTTGCTTGTAATTTGCTGATTATTAATAATTTGATTCTTTTTATGTGGGCGGGTTACATGGTTGGTGAAGAATAAAGTATCTTTTAGGTCTTTTTAAAGAAGCAAATAATAATCGATTTTATTGATAGTTAATGTTTATATCATTAAAATTGTTAAATCTTAACAAGTTTTTTTATAAAGCAAGTTATTTTACTTTTTTAAAAATGCTTTAAATAAACACATCTAAAACTTAAATAATGGCTTCAAAAAATAAAACATTTATTCCAATATTAATTATAGCTGGTTTATTTTTCATTTTCGGATTTGTAACTTGGATTAACGGAGCATTAATTCCATTTATGAAAACCATTAACGAATTAACCGAAACGCAGTCTTACTTAGTAGCATCTGCATCCTATATTTCGTTTGTTGTTATGGCTTTGCCAGCATCTTCAATAATTAATAAAATTGGTTATAAAAAAGGAATGTCTTTAGGGTTAATTATAATGGGAATAGGTGCTTTGGTTTTTATTCCTGCTGCAAATGCAAGAACTTATTGGATGTTTTTAACCGCTATTTTTATTCAAGGTGCGGGCATGACTTTGTTACAAACAGCATCAAATCCTTATATTACTATTTTAGGTCCAATAGAAAGTGCAGCAAAACGTATTGCAATTATGGGAATTGCAAATAAAATTGCGGGAGCCTTAGGGTCTGTAATATTTGGTGCACTTTTATTAACAGGAATAGACGAAATTAAAGAAAAACTAGCGGTGATAGATGCTGCAGAAAAATCAAGTTTATTAAACACAATGGCAGATAGTGTGGTGTCTCCATATATTATTATGGCCATAGTTTTGTTTACTTTAGGTATTTTAATTAGAAAAGCACCTTTGCCAAATGTAGAAGCACAACCTATTGAGGCCTCGGTTTCTGGAGGCAAGGCAAAGTCTAGTGTTTTTCAATTTCCACATTTGTGGCTAGGTGTATTAGCGTTGTTTGTTTATGTGGGTGTAGAGGTTGTTGCTGGAGATACCATTATAGCTTATGGTATTTCTTTAGATATTCCAGCAGATCAGGCTAAGTTTTTTACATTATTTACCTTAATGGCTATGGTAGTTACTTACGCTCTAGGTGTATTTTTAATTCCTAAGTACATTAGTCAGGCATTTGCTTTAAAAGCAAGCGCTATATTAGGTGTGGTATTGTCGTTTTGTATAGTTTTTACTAACGGATTTACATCTGTATTATTTGTAGCTGCATTAGGTATAGCTAATGCTTTGGTTTGGCCTGCGGTTTGGCCTTTAGCCTTAACAGGTTTAGGTGAGTTTACTAAAACAGCATCGGCATTATTAATTATGGCTATTTCTGGTGGTGCTATCATTCCGCCTTTGTATGGCGCTATAGTAGATAACAAAAAAGAACAATTAACAGCCGATGGTATAAATGAGGTTACTGCAATGGCCGAAGCTGCTTCTTTTGGATATTGGATTCTGTTACCTTGCTACATTATTATTTTATATTATGCCTTTTGGGGCCATAAAATTGGATTAAAACAAAGCTAAAAGTTAAGTAGCTATTTTGCTACATGGTTGTAGTATAGTTTGCAATAATATATCTTTGGTTTGCGTTAGCTAAAAACGTATTTTTACCCATATAAATATCCTATAATTGGGCGGATTCAAAACATTATTTAAGCAAACATTTATTTATGGATTAGCTACCGTTCTGCCTAGAATGTTAAGCTTTATTCTAGTACCTTTATATACAAGTCCAGAGGTGCTTACAGTTGCAGAATATGGTGTTGTATCTTTTGTTTTTGCCTATTTTGTTCTGTTTAATGTTGTTTTAGCTTATGGAATGGAAACAGCATTTTTTAGATTTTTTAATAAAGAAGAAAATCAAGCGAGTGTTATAAGCACCTCTTCATTATCTTTAATAATAAGTTCTTTAGCTTTATTAGGAGTTGCTTTTCTTTTCCGAAACCAAATATCAGAATTAATAAATGTAGAATTAAATTATTTAAACTTCGTTTTTATTATTCTCTTATTAGATGCTTTGGTTATTATTCCTTTTGCATGGTTAAGAGCGGTGTCTAAACCAATGAAATATGCTGTTCTAAAAATTTTAAATGTAGCTATTAACTTAAGCTTAAATGTTTTTTTCTTGCTGTATTTAAAAGATTTTGCAGCAAATAATTCTTTTTTTGAGGGTATTTATAAATTAGATTTTAATATAAGTTATATTTTAATTTCTAATGTAATAGCAAGTGGATTTACATTACTTTTATTATTACCATTTTACACAAAAATTAAATTTCAGTTAGATGTTGTTTTATGGAGAAAAATGATGAAATATGCCATGCCTGTATTAATTGCAGGTATTGCTTTTTCTATAAACGAAACTTTTGATAGAATTCTTTTAAAAGAATTGTTGCCTGCTAATATTGCAGATAATCAAATAGGAATGTATTCTGCATGTTATAAGTTAGCGTTGTTTATGACGCTTTTTGCTACAGCATTTCGTTTAGGTATAGAGCCTTATTTTTTTAGTCACTCTAAAACAAAGAATCCTCAAAAAAACTATGCCTTAATTTTAGAATTTTTTATTGCCTTTGGTTCTATAATTCTTTTAACGGTTGTTGTTTTTGCAGATATTTTAAAACCATTTATTATTAGGAGTGAAGCGTATTATGAAGCTATGTGGATTGTTCCTTTTATACTTATGGCTAATTTTTGTTTAGGTATTTATCACAACCTTTCTGTTTGGTATAAAATTACAGATAGAACAAAGTTTGGAGCTTATATTTCAATATTTGGAGCTCTAATAACATTAGTTGTAAACTTTGCGTTAATTCCTGTTATTGGTTATAAAGGTTCTGCTATTGCAACACTTTTGGCATATGCAACCATGATGTTATTATCGTACTATTTTGGAAGAAAATATTATCCTATACCTTATAATTTAAAAAAAATAGGAACATACTTCGTGTTATCAATAATATTATCAGCATTATCATTTTATAAATTTAGAGAAAATTATATTGTTGGAATTTCTATGTTAATTGTATTTTTGGGAGTTGTATATATGTTTGAAAAAAAACAAATTAAACAGATTTTAAAAAAATAAAATGAATATCAAAATAATAAATAAATCCAATCACAATTTACCAAGCTACGAAACCATAGCTTCGGCAGGAATGGATTTACGAGCAAATATCTCAGAATCAATCACTTTAAAACCATTAGAGCGTACTATAGTAAAAACAGGTTTGTTTATAGAATTACCAATAGGAACAGAGGCTCAAGTACGTCCGCGTAGTGGTTTGGCAGCAAAAAAGGGAATTACCGTATTAAATGCTCCAGGCACTGTAGATGCAGATTATAGAGGAGAAATAGGTGTTATTTTAGTAAACCTATCTAACCAAGATTTTATTATAGAAAATGGAGAGCGTGTAGCGCAATTAGTAATTGCAAAACACGAACGTGCAGAGTGGGAAGAAGTAGAAGTGTTATCTAGTACAGACCGAGGCGAAGGTGGTTTTGGTAGTACAGGAACTAAATAAAATTAGAAGTAAATAGCTATTAAATAATAAAAAAATCAATTAAAAAATGAAAATTATTGTACCAATGGCAGGGCGTGGTTCTCGCTTACGCCCACACAGTTTAACAGTGCCAAAACCTTTAATTCCTGTAGCAGGACAACCAATTGTGCACCGTTTAGTAAAAGATATTGCTAAAGTTTTAAAACAGCCTATAGAAGAAATTGCTTTTGTTTTAGGCGATCCGGCTTGGTTTGGAGACGATGTAGTCAATAGTTTAAAAGATTTAGCTACAGAGCTTGGAGCCAAAGCATCTATATACCGCCAAGATAAACCCTTAGGTACCGGTCATGCTATTATGTGCGCAGAACCTTCTTTATCTGGACCTGCGGTTATAGCTTACGCAGATACTTTAATTAGAGCAGAATTTGATTTAGATCCTACTGCAGATAGCGTAATTTGGACTAAACAAGTTGAAAACCCTGAAGCTTATGGTGTAGTTAAATTGAACGATAACCAAGAGATTGTAGAACTTGTTGAAAAGCCAGAAACTTTTGTTAGCGATCAAGCTGTAATTGGTATATACTACTTTAAAGATGTTGCGGTTTTAAAAGGAAAACTACAAGAAATTCTTGACGAAAACGTTATGAATGGTGGCGAATACCAAATTAACGATGGTATTAAACGTATGATGGCAGACGGAAAAGTGTTTAAAACCGGTACTGTTGACGAGTGGATGGATTGTGGTAACAAAACCATTACCATAGAAACCAACCAGCGTATGTTAGGCTTTTTAAAGGCCGATGGCGAAGAACAACTTGTAGCATCAACTGTAAAATTAGAAAACTCAACAATTATAGAGCCTTGCTTTATTGGAGAGCATGTGGTGCTTAAAAATACAACAGTAGGTCCTTTTGTGTCAATTGGTAAAGATTCTGTTGTAGAAAATTCTACTATTAAAAATAGTTTAATACAAACCAACGTATCAATTAAAAATGCTAATTTAGATAATGCCATGATTGGCAATCATGCTAAATATAATGGCGAATTTACAAGCGTTAGTATAGGCGATTATTCTATACTTGAGTAAAATATATTAACTAATCAAGTTAAGTTTGGAATGCTATTTGAAACCTATTGGTTATTTAAAATAATGCATAAAACTTAAAACATAAGATTAATTATGAAAAATAAAATCTACTTATTCATTTTTGTTTTCGCAATGTTATGCATTCCGCAGGTAAATTATGGACAAGTAGATTTTAATAAATTACCAACAGACGATTTAGGTAATTTTGAAGACGAATTTCAAGAGTTGTTTTACGAAGCCTTAAAACAAAAGGGAATAGAGAATTATGGCAGATCTGTCGAAGCGCTTTTAAAATGTATCGAATTAGATAAATCTGTACCTGTTCTATATTTCGAATTAGGTAAAAATTATAGTAAGCTTAAAAATTTCGGGGCAGCAGAAGACGCTTTTAAAGAGGCTGTTAGTAAAGATTCTGATAACGAGTGGTTTTTAGATGCGCTTTACGAGTTTTATGTACAACAAAAGGATCAAGACAAAGCAATTAAAACGGTTAAGAAATTAGTAGAATTTCATCCAGACTATAAAGAAGATTTAGCCATGTTATATTTTAAAACAAAAAAATATAACGATGCCTTAAAACTTTTAGACGAGTTAGATGCAGAGTTAGGCGTGTCTTATGCTAGAGATGCTACTCGAAATAGAATTTACAATGTTACCGGACGAAAAAAAGATCAAATAAAAAATCTTGAAGATCGATTGGATAATAATCCAGAAAAAGAGTCTAATTATTTAGCGCTAATATTTCGATATAGCGAGAATAATCAAAAAAAGGAAGCTTTCGAAACTGCTAAGAAGTTGCTAGATGTTAATCCAAATTCGCAAATTGTACATCTGGCTTTGTATAAATTTTATTTAGATGATAATAATGCCGAAAAAGCTATCGAGTCTATGAAAATTGTTGTTAAAAGCAGCAAAATAAAACCTGAAGCTAAACAAAAGGTTTTAACAGATTTTGTACAATTTGTAAAAGACAACCCTAAATATGAGCCAGATTTAGTTGAAGCCACAACTATGGTTAGCAATGTTAATAACGGTAAAACACTGTTAGAGCTTGGGCAGTATTACTATAAAAAAGATAAAAAAGAGAAAGCATTAAAGTATTTTGAAGATGCAGCAAAACTAGAAAGCGAAAACTACACTATTATTAAATACATTTTACTGCTTCATATCGATTTAGAGCATTATGCTATAGCAGAGAAAAAGAGTAACGAGGCACTTGGTAAATATCCATCGCAACCCTTGTGTTATTTGGTAAATGGCGTAGCCTTAAATCAATTAAATAAAGCAAAAGAAGCTGTAAGTGTTTTAGAGTCTGGCTTAGATTGGATTTTAGACGATACCAAAATGGAAATAGATTTTTACAAGCAGCTAAGTAAAGCTTATGCTCTTTTAAACAATACAGCAAAAGCAAAAACGTTTAGTGAAAAAGCAAAAAAGCTAGAGTCTCTAAATTAATAAAATAAAACCCTATATGTTTTCGAAAAATAATCACTATTTATATGCACTTATTTTAATTACTTTTTTATTTGTTTCTGGCTGTAAATCATCAAAAACAATAAATGAAGGCGAAGCAAATTTAGGTTTATCTGCAAAGCAGTTAATTAAAGAAAATAGTAAGCTATCACCAAAATTTAAAACGTTACAAGCAAAATTAAGAATTACATATTCCGAAGGTAAAAAAGAGCAAACACATACTGTGTCCTTCAGAATGAAAAAAGATGAGGTGCTTTGGATGAGCGCTCCGTTTTCGGTAATTAGAGCAAAAATAACACCAGATAACGTGGCATTTTATAATAAATTAGATAACACTTACTTTGAAGGTGATTATAAGTATTTAAGTGATTTGTTAGGAACTGAATTAGATTTTCAAAAAGTTCAGAATTTATTGTTAGGCGAGGCTTTATTTAATTTAAAAGATGAGAATTATAAATTGTCAATGCACGAAAACGATTATGTTTTGCAGCCTAAAAAGCAACGAGAATTATTCGAAATATTTTTTCTTTTAAATCCTGCACATTATAAAATAAGTTCGCAGCAATTATCTCAAATTAAAGAATTAAGACATTTGCAAATAGATTATAAAGCTTATCAAGAAGTTAGCGGGCAAAAAATACCAGAGTTAATAAAGGTTTTAGCAGTAGAGGGAAACGATGAAACCACAATAGGTTTACAATTTAAATCGGTAACATTAAATAACGAGTTAAGATTTCCATTTAACATACCTTCGGGCTTTGATAAAATTAAACTTTAGTGATTAAAAACAATAACATACTCCAGTTATCTGCACTAATTATATTTTTATTATTTAGTGGTATTGCTATATCTCAAAATCAAAAACAAAAGGCTTTAGAAACCAGACGACAAGAGCTACGCCGAGAAATTCAGAAAATTACAGAATTACGCTCCCAAGGAAAAAGCAAAGAGCGATCGGAGTTATCTTTAATAGAAGATTTTAATTATAAAATAGGTGTGTTAAGTAATTTGGTTAAGGTAACTAACCAACAAGCAAACTTGTTAACTAGAGAGATTAATGCTAACCAAAAACAAATTACAGTTTTACGAGACGAGCTAAAACAGTTAAAAGAAGATTATGCAGCTATGATTGTAAAGTCTTATAAAAGTAAAAACGAACAAAGCCGAATTATGTTTTTGCTATCGTCTGATGGTTTTAAACAGGCTTATAAGCGCTTGCAGTATTTAAAACAATACTCAGACCATCAAAAGGAACAAGGCGAAACTATAAAGGCTAAAACAGTAGAATTACAAGCTGTTAATACAAACCTTTTAAAACAAAAAGAGAATAAAGAAAAACTTATAGCAGAAAATAAAGAGGTACAAAAATCGCTAGAAAAAGAGCGCGCACAGCATAACGATTTGATGAAATCTATACAGAAAAATTTAAATTTATATGCAACGCAAATAAAACAGAAGCAGCGCGAAGCAGCTAAAATTGATAGGCAAATAGATGCTATTATTAAGGCAGCTATTGCAGCTTCAAGAAAAAAAGCAGGAACACCAAAAACAGTAAGTAAATCTAGCTTTTCTTTAACAGCCGAAGAGAAAGTATTAGCTTCTAATTTTATATCTAATAAAGGTAAATTACCTTGGCCTGTAGAAAAAGGTTTGGTAAAGGTACGTTTTGGCGATCAGCCTTCTCCAATAGACAGGTCTATAATTATTAATAGTAAAGGTGTACGTATTGCCACCGAAAAGGGAGCGGAGGCTAGAGCTGTTTTTAATGGCGAGGTAAGCGAAATAGTTAGAATTAAAAATGCCAATATTATTGTTATGGTGCGCCACGGTAATTACATTACCGCTTATGCTAACTTAGCCAAGGTCTTTGTTAAAAAAGGAGATAAGGTAAGTACAAAGCAAGCTCTTGGCGAGGTGTACACTAGTCATTTAAATGGCGATACCATTTTAAGGTTTACAGTTTATAAAGATTCTCAACCTCAAAATCCAGCATCATGGATCTATAAAATGTAAAATTCCTGCATTTGCAGGAATCTTAATTTTTATATTTACTTATTATTCTGTCTACTCAAAAAAAGCTTTAAGCTCTGTTGCTTCATTTGGTTTCATTTTGCCAGACAACAATAAGGTTAATTGTTTGCGTCTTAAAGCAGCATCATAGCGTTCTTTTTCTAGTTTGGTTTCTGGTTGTATTTCTGGCACAGCTATAGGTCTGCCTGTTTCGTCTACAGCAACAAAAGTGTAAATACCTTCGTTTGCTTTTGCTTTATCGCCAGATTCGCGATCTTCAATCCAAACATCAATAAATACCTCCATAGAAGTTTTAAAAGCTCGAGATACTTTTGCCTCTACAGTTACAACACTGCCTAAAGGCACAGCACGACTAAAGGCAACATGGTTTACAGAGGCTGTAACTACAATACGACGCGAATGGCGTCTGGCTGCAATACTTGCTGCGCGATCCATTCTGGCTAGTAATTCGCCACCAAATAAATTATTTAAAGGGTTGGTTTCACCTGGTAAAACCATATCTGTAAGAACCGTTCTAGATTGTTCGGGTGTTTTTGCTTGCATCACTTTTTTTATTGATGGCGCAAAGATATGATGATTTTACGATTTAAAATGTAAAAAAAACGGGAATTAATTCTTAATTGTTTAAATTCTTTACCAACAACCAAGCATCTTTATTGTGAGATTTTTTAATGTCTCGTAATGCTTTAAGAGCTTCAAGTCTATCGTTGTGGCTAGAGTAGGCTACTTGGTGTAAACCATATTTGTTAGCGCCAATTTTTCTAGCCTTAAAACCTTCGGCTTTTAATTGAGATATTTTTTTATCACAATTTTCTTCAACTCTAAAAGCTCCTGCAACAATGTGGTAGTTTCCTGTTTGTTTGGTAACGTTAAAGGTAATTGCTGGCAACGGGTTTTCTATAACAAAAGTAGCTTCTTGAATTTTTGTTTCAAGTTGTTGTGTGGCTTCTTCTTGTGCTAATTGATTATGTGTTTCAACTTGATTTACATAATAATTTGATGCTGCAAAACCGCCAATTGTTAATGCTAATAATGCTACAGCTGCATATTTAAAATATGGTCTAGATTTACGTTTTTCTGGCGTTACAGTAAGTGGTATTACTTTTTCTATTTGTTCTACTTCTTCCTTGTATATTTCGCGAGTTACTTCTGGAGATACAAATTGAGATAGCCCAAAAGCATCTGTTAAGTAATTTAAATGGTACGAAGGCTCAAACAACATGTTACCTTCTTCATTTAGTTTTAATGCGCCTATATTATCAAAAGAAATAGTTTCGCCTTGCGTTAAAATAGATTTTAAACTTTTAACACGGTTTATAACTTGGTTGGCAGCCTCCTCGAAAGGTATTTTCTCTACATCGGCAATATAATGAGCTAATAAACCATCGTTTTGACGAATTTGCTCGTTAAACGAAATTGTTTTTTTAGGAGGATAGAATGCATGCGTAGCTTCGTTTATAGTCGCTGACGTTTTTTGTGTTAAAAAAGCTCCAAATTCAGGAACGGTAACACATTCATATCTGTATAATAAATCGCTTATGTAGGTTTCTAATTGCATAAATACAAAGTTATAAAATAATACTTTTTTATAAAATTTAGGCTCAAGTATTTATTAACAGTTTAAAAATTCTTTTCTTGTAGATTCAAAACCAAAACGATAGCATGACAGAAAATGAGTTAATTTACGCTCTAGCACTACAAAACACACCCAAAATTGGCGATACTATTGCTAAAAAACTGATTGCTCATTGCGGAAGCCCGGAAGCTGTGTTAAACGAAAAACGCGAAAATTTACTAAAAATAGATGGTATTGGTTCTGTAATTTTAAGTGGTTTAAAAAGAGACGATCAATTAAAAAGAGCAGAAAAAGAATTTGAGTTTATAAAGAAGAATGCTATTAAGGTGTCCTATTTTGAAGATGCTAATTATCCAGATAAATTAAAACATTGTATTGATGGGCCTATTGTTTTGTTTGAAACAGGCTCTATTAACTTAAAGCAAAGCCATGTAGTAAGTATTGTAGGTGCAAGAAAAATAACCACACAGGGTATTGCTTTTTGTGAAGCTTTGGTAGAAACTTTGGCGCCTTATAACCCTGTAATTGTTTCTGGTTTTGCTTATGGCACAGATATAACAGCGCATAAAGCTGCATTAAAACATAAGTTACAAACTGTGGCGTGTTTAGCGCATGGTTTTAATAGAATTTACCCCGAAGTGCATAAAAAATATGTAAGCAAAGTAGATGAGAATGGAGGTTTCTTTTCTGAGTTTTGGAGTTCTGCTGGCTTTGATAGAAAACACTTTTTAAGACGAAATAGAATTATTGCAGGTGTAAGCGAAGCTACTATTGTTATAGAATCGGCTGAGAAAGGAGGTAGTTTAGTAACTGCAGATATAGCGCACTCTTACAATCGCGATGTCTTTGCTGTTCCAGGAAGAACTACAGATACACAAAGTATGGGCTGTAATAATTTAATAAAATTCCAAAAAGCACATATGCTTACTAGTCCGTTAGATGTGCCTTATATTTTAGGTTGGGAAATAGAAAGCACAAGCAAGCCTGTTGTACAAAAACAGTTGTTTGTAGAGTTAACCGATACCGAAAAAGTAATTTATAATTACCTTAAAGGAAATGATAAACAAATTTTAGATACCATTGCCATACATTGTAGTATGCCAATTTTTAAGGTTGCAAGTATATTATTGTCAATGGAGCTTAAAGGTGTAGTTAGGCCTCTTCCTGGTAAGCTGTTTGAGGTAATTTAATACCCAACCTTTTCTCTTACACGTTTTAAAACATCGTTAGCAACCTGTTTTGCTTTTTCTGCACCAAGGTTTAAAGCTTTATCTAATTCGTCAAGGTTATTCATGTAATAATTATAGCGTTCGCGTTGTGTTGCAAATTTTTCTATAATTAATTCAAATAAGGCTTGTTTGGCATGTCCGTAACCATAATTTCCATTTTCGTAATTGGCTTTCATGGTTTTTATTTGCGTATCATTTGCTAACAAGCTATAAATAGCAAAACAGTTACAAGTACTCCAATCTTTAGGTTCTTCAAGCGGGGTGCTATCTGTTTGAATACCCATAATTTGCTTTCTAAGCTTTTTATCTGTTAAAAATAAATTAATGGTATTGTTTCTGCTTTTGCTCATTTTATTACCATCAGTTCCAGGAATAAGCATAATGTTTTCTTGAATTTTTCCTTCAGGTAAAACAAAAGTTTCTCCCATTTTAGCATGAAATCGAGAAGCTACATCTCGTGTCATTTCTATGTGCTGTAGTTGGTCTTTTCCAACAGGAATAATATTGGCGTCGTATAATAAAATATCGGCAGCCATAAGCATTGGGTAGGTAAATAAACCAGAATTTACATCTTCTAACCTGTCTGCTTTATCTTTAAAACCATGCGCTAAGGTTAAGCGTTGATATGGAAAAAAACAGCTTAAATACCAAGATAATTCAGTTACTTGAGGAATATCACTTTGTCTATAAAACACGGTTTTGTCTATGTCTAAACCAAAAGCTAACCAAGTTGCTGCAACAGAATAGGTGTTGTGGCGTAACAAATCGGCGTCTTTAATTTGAGTTAAAGTATGCAGGTTTGCTATAAATAAATACGAATCGTTTTTAGGGTCTTCTGCCATTTTTATAGCTGGAAGTATTGCTCCTAAAATGTTTCCTAAATGAGGTGTTCCTGTGCTTTGTATGCCTGTAAGTATTCTTGCCATATACATGTTCCACGAAAGTGGAAATCTCGTTAAAATTAAACTAAAGTTTTTTACTTCGAGCAAAGGTAATTGTTTTAACAAAATAGCTCAATACAATTATGTATTTTTACGGTTATGATTGTATTTAAATACCTTTTTTGGTTGTTATATCGTATATGGTTTTACATTGTTATGGGTTTACCTATAATTATTATGTTTCCTATTCTTTTTGTTTCGATATTAAAAGAGTCTTGGTATCCTTATTTTTTTAGGTTAGCTCGGTTTTGGTCTAAAATTATCTTAATAGGCATGGGCTTTAGATATCGTTTCGAAAGAGAAGAAATTCCTGTAAAAGGAAAGAGTTATATGTTTATAGCCAACCATACCTCTATGACAGATATTATGTTAATGTTGGTAGCGGTTAAAAATCCGTTTGTATTTGTTGGTAAAGCAGAGTTAGCAAAAATTCCGCTTTTTGGTTTTTTCTACAAACGCACTTGTATTTTGGTAGACAGAAGTTCTCCTAAAAGTAGGCAAGCAGTGTTTTTAAGAGCGCAAAAAAGATTAAAATCGGGGCTTAGTATTTGCATTTTTCCTGAAGGTGGTGTGCCAGAAGAACATATTGAGTTAGATGCTTTTAAAGATGGCGCTTTTAGGCTTGCTATAAACCACCAAATACCAATTGTGCCACTAACTTTTGCCGATAATAAAACACGTTTTTCGTATACTTTTTTTAGCGGAAGCCCTGGGCGTATGCGAGCTAAAATGCATAAATTTATAGAAACAAAAGGTTTAACTGTAACCGATACAAAAAGTTTAAATGCAGAGTCTAGAAATGTTATTTTAAATCAGTTAAAGGTTTACAAAAAATAAAAACTGCTCTGGGGAAGAGCAGTTTTTTCGATATTGCTTTTCGGCAAATTCAAAAAGCAATATCTAGATTATAACCAAAAAACCTAAAACTTAAAACCAACTCCAGTATAAATACCTATAAAATAAGGCTTAAAATTACCAGATGTATTTTCGAAAGTGTTAATTTGATATTTAAACATAGGCTCAAAATTTAAATTAAACTTTTCAGTCATTTTATAATTAAATCCTAAACCAAAATTAGCACTATAGCTTACTTTATTAACGTTAATAGCTTCGCCTATTAAAGTTCGAGAGTTGTTTGTTTCAGAAAACAACTCGTTGTTATTTAAAAAGAAAGAGCTAAAACCTCCAATAACATTTAATCCTAATTTTTTATCTAAAACAATATATTGAAACTCTATAGGAATTTCTATAAAACCTAAAGATTGATTAATATTGGCGCTAGATCCAGAAGCAATAGTTTCTGGTGCTTCATTTAAGCTTACTTCGCTAACTAAAGAAACCGATGTTGCTATGTTGCTCTTTGTAGCATCGTTATTTATAGTTTCCTCTCCGCTAATTCCCTTTATAGAAGAAAAAGAGTTAATGGTTGTAGCATTTGCTTTATCAAAAACAGCAACATTATTTGTGTTATAGCCAAGGTTTACTCGGTTAATACCAGACCGTACAATTAGTTTTTTATTAATGGCATAACTGGCATTAATACCATAGCTCATATTAACCTCTCCAGATTTGCCATTATTGTTAAACTGGCTAGCAATAGATGATCCTTCTCCTAAAGTATTAAAATATACAGGCGCTGCATTTGGAGTTACGCTCCATCTGTTAAATTTACTTTCGTCTTTTTTGTTTGCTCTTTCTTTATTTTCTGCAATAGCCTCTTCAATAGTATTTGTTTTTTCTTTTTCTAAGCTGTTTTGGTCTAAAGAGCTCTCTTTTGTTTTTACATTTTGAGTGTCATTAGTTTTTGCTAGTGTTGCGCTAGGCGTTGTAATTGTATTATTTATAGTGCTAAATTTATTATATGAAGTTTTTGAAGGCAAAGTAGCCTTAAGGTCTTTTTTTTGTAAATTATTGTTTGCAATACCATTGCTATTCTCTTTTTTAGATTGGTTTATTTTAGCTGAAACTTTATAGGGATGAGCAATTAACCGGTTCGTTTTTTGTGATTTTGAATTAATTTTAACAGAAGCATTAGCAACAGTTTGTGTTGTTTTAGAGTTGCCATTTATAGCTTTTTTACTAGTACTTTTAGCTGATGAAGGAGTGTTGTTTAATTTAGACGTGTTTAAATTGCTACTAACAACAGCGGTTGTTTTATTTTCTGTATTATTTATTGTTGGTTTTGTTATGTTTTTAGGTGTTTTAGTTTTTAAAACAGGCTGAGGTTTTTTAGTGGAGTTTACAATGGTATTTGTTGGCTCACTGGAGTTAGAGTTGTAATTAAAAAAAGAATTGGAAACAGTTAATAAAAGCAGTAAAAGCGCAGCTACGCTAGCGTAACGCCACCATATAGGTATAACGCGACGTTTTTTCTTTTCGTTTAATTTTGCTTCAATATTAGCCCAAACAGCATCGTTTGGTGTTTTTTCAAAGTCTTTAAACTTTTCTTGAAACAAGCGGTCTATGTGTTTCTTGTCACTCATTATAATGATTGGGCGCTTTGGGCCACTTTATAATTTTCTATAGTTTGCTTTAAAATCTGTCTAGCTCTTGCTAAATTAGATTTTGAAGTGCCTATATTTATGTTTAACATTTCTGCTATATCTTTGTGCGAATAGTCGTCAAGTACGTACAGGTTAAAAACAAGACGGTATCTATCTGGCAATTCTTGTATTATGTTTAAAAGGTAGTCTATCGATAAGCTGTCTTCTTCAATATCAACCTCTACAATATCTTCAATAGTATTTTCATTTATAATATCAAAAACCTTTTCTTTTCTATAGCGTTGTAAAACGGTATTTACCGTAACTCGCTTTAGCCAACCTTCAAAAGAACCTTTGTTTTTATATTGTCCTATTTTGTTAAATATAGTTAAAAAGGCATCTTGCAAATTATCTTCTGCTTCTGCGTAATTACGCGAATACTTTAGGCACGTAGAGAATAGTTTGCTCGAAAAGAGTTTGTACAATTCGCCTTGGGCCTTGGTATTATTGTTTTTACAGTTTTCTATGAGTTGATTTAAACTCAAATTATACAGATATTAATTAGCACTTAATTAGTTTAGTTGTTTGGCTCTACTACTGGTACTTCTATAATTAAATATTGGTCTTCGTCTTGGTCGTTTTTGCCTTGCCAAAATTTAAAGATATAAGAACCGTTACTATTTACAATAAAATTAAAAGTGGTTTCTACCAACTCGTTTTCTAATGTTTCGCAATCGTTTCCATCAAAAACATAATCTATAATGGCTACGGTGCGCTCGTTAGTGCTTTTTACATAGTATAATTCGCTAAATTGGTGGCAAGAAGTCGGTTTTAGGTAGCTTATTGTAATGGGGTATGCTTCTCCTAATTCAAATTCATCAGGAATGTCAACACTTTCAACAGGTAAAATTTCTAAATCATAATTAGGGTAGTTATCATCGGTACTACATGCGCTAAATAAAACAAGTATAAAACTTAAAATAAATAATCTTTTCATAAAAACAACTTTGTTTGAGATTAAAGCTTTGTATTTTAAGATGCGTATTTGCTTGAAAGGTTGCGTATAAAAACAAAAAATCCCGATCGAATCGGGATTTTTTTGTTTTTATATTTATTTATTCTTCATTGCCTTTTAATGCAATTTTAATTTTTCCTTCGAGTTCTTCAAGTAATTCCGGATTATCTTTTATAATGGCCTTAACAGCATCTCTACCTTGTCCAAGTTTGGTGTCTTCGTAACTAAACCAAGATCCAGCTTTTTTAACAACTTCATGCTCTACAGCTACATCTAAAACTTCGCCTACTTTAGACACGCCTTCACCATACATAATGTCGAATTCTGCCATTTTAAATGGCGGAGCTACTTTGTTTTTAACAACTTTAACTCTGGTTTTGTTACCTAAAACATTACCATTGCTATCTTTAATTTGAGTGGAACGTCTAATATCCAAACGTACAGAAGCGTAAAATTTTAAGGCATTACCACCAGTTGTTGTTTCTGGGTTGCCAAACATAACACCAATTTTTTCACGTAATTGGTTAATAAATATTACGGTACAATTGGTTTTACTTATAGACCCTGTAAGTTTTCTTAAGGCTTGAGACATTAAACGCGCATGAAGCCCCATTTTAGAATCTCCCATTTCGCCTTCAATCTCGCTTTTTGGTGTTAAGGCAGCGACAGAGTCGACTACAACAATATCGATAGCGCCAGAACGAATTAAATTATCAGCAATTTCTAGTGCTTGCTCTCCATTATCTGGTTGCGAGATAATTAAGTTGTCAATATCTACACCTAATTTTTCTGCATAAAAACGATCAAAAGCATGCTCTGCATCAATAAATGCGGCAATACCTCCAGCTTTTTGTGCTTCGGCAATAGCGTGTAAAGTTAATGTTGTTTTACCAGAAGATTCCGGACCATATATTTCAATAACACGGCCTCGTGGATAACCACCAACGCCTAATGCAATGTCTAGACCTAACGAACCAGAAGAAATAGCCTCTACATCTTGTATTGCGGCATCACTCATTTTCATTACAGTCCCCTTACCGTAGGCTTTGTCTAATTTGTCTAATGTAAGTTTTAGTGCTTTTAATTTAGCTTCTTTTTCGCTGCTCATTTAATTTTTTTTTCTGAAGTTTTGTATGCTAAAATACTATAACTTTTGTGATGATACAATAATACTTTTCAACATAAATAGCTTCAGCAAAAAAAAGAATTTAAATATTTTAACGCAACCTTTTTGTTTACTGCGCATCTTTAAAATAGTGAGTGGGAATTTTTTGCTATGAAAACGGTTAATTTTACTAAATTAACTACTAACTCAAACTATTTATTAAGCACTTAAGCCTTGGTTTAAGTGCTTTCTTGCTTTTGCTTCAATTTTGTTTTTATAAAAATTAGTACTTTTGCATCTTAAAATATTCTTTAACCTTAAAAAATAAGTATAGCATGCAACTGTACAATAAGTTAAGCGCAAAAGAAAGAGCAGAGTTAATCGAAGAAGCAGGTAAAGATCGATTAACACTTTCTTTTTATCAATATGCCAAAATAGAAAACCCTCAAGAATTTAGAGATCACTTATTTCTTACCTGGGATGCCTTAGATGTTTTAGGGCGTACCTACGTAGCTACAGAGGGCATTAATGGTCAATTATCGCTTCCAGCCGATAATTTTAATGCTTTTAAAACGCATTTAGATACTATCAGTTTTTTAAAAGGAATACGATTAAATGTTGCTGTAGAGCAGGATAATATGTCGTTTTTAAAATTGAAAGTAAAAGTGCGTAAAAAAATTGTGGCAGATGGATTAAATGATGACACGTTCGATGTTACAAACAAAGGTGTACATGTTGGTGCAGATAAGTTTAATGAGCTTATAGAAGACGAAAAAACTGTTTTGGTAGACATGAGAAACCATTACGAAAGTGAAATAGGTCACTTTAAAAATGCCATAACACCAGATGTAGATACTTTTAGAGAATCTTTAGATATTATAGAAGAAGATTTAAAAGCTCATAAAGAAGATAAGAATCTAGTAATGTATTGTACAGGAGGTATTCGTTGCGAAAAAGCAAGTGCATACTTTAAACATAAAGGGTTTAAAAATGTATACCAGTTAGAAGGTGGTATTATTGAATATACTAGGCAAATTAAAGAGCAAGAACTTGAGAACAAGTTTATAGGAAAGAATTTTGTTTTTGATGAGCGTAGAGCAGAAAAAATTAGCGACGACGTTATTGCATGTTGCCACCAATGTGGAGCGCCAGCAGATGTGCATACCAATTGTGCAAACGATGCTTGCCATTTACTTTTTATACAGTGCGACGCTTGTAAAGAAGAAATGAATAATTGCTGTTCTAATAACTGTAAAGAAATACATGCCTTACCTTTTGAAGAACAAAAAGAGCTTAGAAAAGGGCAGGGAAATAGCAACGATATTTTTAAAAAAGGGAGAGCAGATCACTTGCCTTATAAAAAGGATTTGAGAAATATTTTCGAAACCATGAAGCCAAAAGATACTTAAAAGCTAAATTAATTAGGCTTCAAAAAATTCTTTGTTTTTTAGTCTTTATAATAATCTTATCTTTACGTCGATAAATTATTTTGAAACTCGATTTCAAAACCTACTTTTATTGGCGTTTTTGCTATTGCAAAAATCTAAATTAATTATGAACCTTCTTTCGATAAAACCTTAGTTTTAATCGAAATCAATATATAAAAACATATGGCTTGCCAAAGTTGCTCAACTAAAGACGGCTCACCAAAAGGCTGCAAAAATAATGGTACTTGTGGTACAGATAGTTGCAATAAATTAACGGTATTCGATTGGTTATCTAACATGTCGTTGCCTAATGGCGAAAAACCTTTTAACTGGGTAGAAGTGCGTTTTAAAAACGGAAGAAAGCTATATTATCATAACGCAGAAAATTTAACCTTAAGTATAGGAGATATTGTAGCTACCCAAGCTCAAGCTGGGCACGATATAGGCATGGTTACCCTTACAGGAGAATTGGTGCGTGTGCAAATGAAACGTAAAAATATTTCTCAAAAAGAAGAAGATATTTTAAAAGTTTATAGAAAAGCAAGTCAAAAGGATATAGATATTTGGCAAACAGCACGAGATAAAGAAGAACCGATGAAGGTGCGTGCACGTCAATTTGCAATAGATTTAAAATTGCAAATGAAAATTTCTGATATCGAATTTCAAGGAGACGCCAGTAAAGCTACCTTTTATTATACCGCAGAAGAGCGTGTAGATTTTCGTGAATTAATTAAAGTGTTTGCTCGCGAGTTTAGAACGCGAATAGAAATGAAACAAGTTGGTTTTCGTCAAGAAGCTTCAAGACTAGGAGGTATTGGCTCTTGTGGTCGCGAACTATGTTGTTCTACGTGGTTAACAGATTTTAGATCGGTAAGCACATCGGCAGCACGTTACCAACAATTATCATTAAACCCACAAAAATTAGCGGGTCAATGTGGAAAATTAAAATGTTGTTTAAACTACGAGTTAGACACTTATTTAGATGCGCTAAAAAGTTTTCCAAAAACAGATGTTAAGTTAAGAACTGAAAAAGGAACAGCGGTTTGCCAAAAAACAGACATTTTTAAAGGGCATATGTGGTATGCTTACGAAGGCGAATGGATGAATTGGCATAAAATAACAACGGTACAAGCCAACGAAATTATTAGTTTAAATAAAAAAAACGAAAAAGTTGCAAGCCTTGAAGAATACGCTTCAGATCTACTAGAAGAGACCAAGGTAGAGTTCGAAAATGTTGTTGGCCAAGATAGTTTAACACGTTTCGATAGTCCAAAACCTAATAATAAACGTAGAAATAATAGACGTAAGGGTAATCAAAAGGGAGGACAGAAAGCAAAAGGAAATCCAAATCAAAAAAACAAGCCTAATCAAAAGAGAACTCCAAATCAAAAAGGAACTCCAAGTCAAAAAGGTGGACAAAAAGCAAATGGAAATCCAAATCAAAAACCTGGGCAAGCTAACAAAAATGCTCCAGCTAAAAAGAATCCTAATCAAAACAACCTTAATAACAGGAAGAAAAATAATAACCGAAGAAAGCCAAAACCTCAAAACAATAAAAATGCCACTAAAGAATAGCATATTATTTTTTTTAATTTTTACTGTAGTGCTATCGTCTTGCGACTCTAATCAAGTTTTCGATATTTATAAGTCGGTTCCTAATAAATGGCATAAAGACAACGTTATAAGTTTTAACGTTGTCCCTCCAGACTCTATAAAACCTTACAATTTGTTTGTTAACATTAGAAACACAAATAATTACAAGTACAGTAATTTGTTTTTAATTGTAGAAATGGAATTTCCGCATGGTAAAACCATAAAAGATACTTTAGAGTATAAAATGGCAGACCCAACGGGTAAACTATTAGGTTCGGGTTTAACCGATATTAAAGAAAATAAACTTTGGTATAAAGAACAGGTAATTTTTAAAGAATCTGGTAATTACAAAGTTAATATACAACATGCTATGCGAGAAAACGGGAAAGTAAATGGTGTAGTAGAGCTTGAAGGTATTACAGATATAGGATTTAGAATAGAAAACATTAATAATAATTAAAATGTCAAATCGATTTAATAACGCTTTCGCGATAAAATAATCGAGACGTATTAACCCAAAGTACATGGCAAAAACAAAAAAAGAAGCACCAGTAGTTAACACCTTTTCAAAATACGTTCGTTGGTTTTGGATATTATTTTTAGGAGGTCTTTTTAGTGTAATACTAATATTTTTAATGGCAGGTTGGGGTTGGCTTGGCGAAATGCCAGACCATACGCAGCTAGAAAATCCTGAAACAAATTTAGCAACAGAAATTATTTCTGCAGATGGTGTTACGTTGGGTAAATTTTACTTTAACGATAATAGAACACCTGTAGATTATAGTAAGTTACCAAAGCATTTGGTTAACGCTTTAATTGCTACTGAAGACGCACGTTTTCATGATCACGCTGGTATAGATGCTAGAGGAACTTTAAGGGCTATTGCTTTTATGGGTAAAAATGGAGGAGCAAGTACTATTTCGCAGCAATTAGCAAAGCAATTATTTCATAAAAGAGAAAAGGCTAACATAATTAAGAAGCTGTCTCAAAAACTTAGAGAATGGATTATCGCTACGCGTTTAGAGCGTCAATACACCAAAGAAGAAATTATAGCCCAATATTTTAATATTTACGATTTTTTAAATAATGCCGATGGTATTCGTAGTGCTGCTCGTATTTACTTTGGAAAAGAACCTAGCGATTTAGATATTAAAGAATCGGCAATGTTGGTTGGTATGTTTAAAAACTCTTCTTTATATAACCCTAGAAGACGTCCCGAGTTAGTTAAAAAGAGAAGAAATGTTGTTCTAGCTCAGATGGAAAAGTATGAGTACATAACTACTCAGCTTAAAGATTCGCTTCAAAAAACAGAACTAGATTTACGCTATACACCAGAATCGCATCGCGAAGGTATGGCAACTTATTTTAGAGAATACTTACGTTCGTTTATGAAAGATTGGATTAAAAAGAATCCTAAACCAGATGGTACAAAATATAATATTAATAGCGACGGTCTTAAGGTATACACCACTATAGATTCTCGTATGCAAAAATACGCAGAAGATGCAGTACAACAGCATATGCCTAGGTTACAGGCCGAATTTTTTGTGCAAAATACACCAAAACGTAATCCTACTGCTCCTTTTTTAGATTTAACTAAAGGTGCTATAGATACTTTAATGCAACGTTCTATAAAGCAATCAGAGCGTTGGAGACACATGAAATACGATTTAAAAATTGATGACGAAACCATAAAGAAATCGTTTTATAAGCCAATTGAAATGTCGGTTTTTGCATGGAAAGATGGTAAACCTTCAGAGATAGATACTATAATGAAACCTATAGACTCTATGCGTTACTACAAGTCGTTTTTGCGTACAGGTATGATGTCTATGAATCCGCAAACAGGTCATGTTAAAGCATGGGTTGGTGGTGTTAATTATCGTCATTTTCAGTACGATATGGTAAAACAAGGAAAGCGTCAAGTGGGATCTACTTTTAAGCCACTAGTATATTCTGCAGCTATAGATCAATTGCATTTATCGCCTTGCGACGAGCTACCAGACACACCATTTTGTATAGAAGCTAATAAGTTTGGAAACCCGAAAGCATGGTGTCCTAGTAACTCAAATGGAGATACAGATTATGGTGGTTCTAGAACTTTAAAAAATGCATTGGCAAATTCGGTTAACACCATTACCGCAAGGTTAATGGATAAAGTGGGGCCAGAACCTGTTGTAGAGTTGGCTAGAAAATTAGGAATTGAATCAGATATTCCTCCGGTACCATCTATAGCATTAGGTACGCCAGATTTAAGTGTTTACGAAATGGTTGGTGCGTATTCTACATTTGCTAATAAAGGTGTCTATACTAAACCTGTAATGGTTACTACTATTGAAGATAAAAACGGAACTATTTTATATCAATTTTCTCCAGAAACGCGAGATGTTTTAAGTGAGGAAACTGCTTATGTAACAGTTAAATTAATGGAAGGTGTTACCACAGAAGGATCTGGAGCTAGGCTTAGGCGAACTTGGATGCCCTCTTCTGGTATTTATAAAGAAATTATTACCGGTTACCCTTACGGGTTTACAAATGCTATTGCGGGTAAAACAGGAACCACGCAAAACCAAAGTGATGGTTGGTTTATGGGTATGGTGCCAAATCTTGTAACAGGTGTTTGGGTTGGTGCAGAAGATAGAGCAGCGCACTTTAAAAGTATTACTTATGGTCAAGGAGCATCTATGGCGCTACCAATTTGGGGTGTTTATATGAAAAGTTGTTACCAAGATAAACATTTAAATATTTCTAAAGCCGATTTTCAACAACCTGTAGACTTATCTATTAATGTAGATTGTACAAAGGTTAATAAGGAAGAAGAAGATAAAGAAGATAAACAAAACGAATCTCCTGATGATTTAGAAGGATTTATTTAATAATTCGTTTTAACATATTCTAATATTTAAGCCATTCTGAAAAGAATGGTTTTTTTATTGTTAATATTTTCGACTTTTTATTAAGTTATTCGTAATTTTATGGTAGAATAAACGAAAATACTATGATTAATAAAAAGGTGTCTGGTGTAAAAGAAGCTTTAAAAGGAGTTTTAGATAATATGACATTAATGCTTGGTGGTTTTGGGCTAAGTGGCATTCCAGAAAATGCCATAGCAGAGCTAGTTAAATTAAAAGTGTCTGGTTTAACATGTATTTCTAATAATGCAGGTGTAGACGATTTTGGTTTGGGTTTACTGCTGCAGCAACGTCAAATAAAAAAAATGATATCTTCTTATGTTGGCGAAAACGATGAGTTTGAGCGTCAAATGCTTTCTGGCGAGTTAGATGTCGAGTTAATTCCGCAAGGTACATTAGCCGAGCGCTGTCGTGCTGCACAAGCTGGTTTTCCAGCTATTTTTACGCCTGCTGGTTATGGTACAGAGGTTGCCGAGGGAAAAGAGACAAGAGAGTTTGATGGTAAAATGTATGTTTTAGAACATGCTTTTAAAGCAGATTTTGCTTTTGTAAAAGCATGGAAAGGTGACGAAGCTGGTAATTTAATTTTTAAAGGTACAGCACGAAACTTTAATCCAAACATGTGTGGTGCAGCAAAAATTACTGTTGCCGAGGTTGAAGAGTTAGTGCCTTTGGGAGAGTTAGATCCTAACCAAATTCATATTCCAGGCATATTTGTACAACGTATTTTTAAAGGTGAAACTTACGAAAAACGTATAGAACAACGAACGGTAAGAACTAAAAATTAATAATTTCTCTTTCTTGCTTTCGCAGGAATAACAAATAAGAAAAGTATTTATGTTAGACAAAATAGGTATAGCAAAACGTATAGCAAAAGAGGTTAAAGATGGTTACTATGTTAATCTAGGTATAGGAATTCCAACTTTAGTAGCAAATTATGTTCGTAACGATATAGAAGTCGAGTTTCAAAGTGAAAATGGAGTTTTAGGCATGGGGCCTTTTCCTTTTGAAGGAGAAGAGGATGCCGATATTATTAATGCAGGAAAACAAACCATAACAACACTACCAGGAGCTAGTTTTTTCGACTCTGCTTTAAGTTTTTCTATGATTCGTGGGCAACATGTAGACCTTACTATTTTAGGCGCTATGGAGGTAGCAGAAAACGGAGATATTGCCAATTGGAAAATTCCTGGTCGTATGGTAAAAGGTATGGGTGGTGCTATGGATTTAGTTGCGAGTGCAGAAAATATTATTGTAGCTATGATGCATACTAATAAACGTGGCGAATCTAAACTTTTAAAAAAATGTTCTCTGCCTTTAACTGGCGTTGGTTGTGTTAAAAAGATTGTAACTAACCTTGCTGTTTTAGAAGTTACACCGCAAGGCTTTAAACTTTTAGAGCGTGCTCCAAATGTATTGGTAGACGATATTAAAAAAGCAACAGAAGGAACGTTAATTGTTGAAGGTGATATTCCAGAAATGACACTTTAAGTAGGTTAAAACCTTCAAAAAATACATAAATGTTAAAATAACCTGCATTTTATCGATTAATTTTGTTTTTAAGCTGATTTTATTAAAAAGAGTTATATATTTACAATGCCCAAAGAAACCAATTAATAATATAGATTTTCCCAAATCTACCATAAATCTTAACCTACGACTATGGAACCAAATCTACCTGAACAAGCCTCTTTTGAAGTGAGTAAATTTCGCGAAACAATTCGTAATAATGCAAACTTTGTAAAAAGTCTAGTTTATCTAACCAAAAAAATATTCATGCTATAACCCTTTGGGTATAGCATGAATTAATTTTTTAGTGTATTCTTTTTTAGGAGTGTTGTAAATAATATCGGCATCATCTAATTCTTCAATTTTACCTGCATTCATCACCAATAATTGATCAGACATATATTTTACTACCGCCAAATCGTGCGATATAAAAATGTATGTAAAACCAAAGGCTTCCTTTAATTCGTTAAGCAAGTTTAATACTTGTGCTTGTACAGAAATGTCTAGTGCAGAGACCGATTCGTCGCAAACTATAAGTTTAGGTTTTAAAGCTATAGTTCTAGCAATACCAATGCGTTGTCTTTGTCCGCCAGAAAACTCATGCGGATAGCGATTAAAATAACCTTCAGATAGTCCAACTCTATTTAAAATTTCTATTACTTTTTCTTTTCTTTCTTTATCAGAATTATAAAGATTGTGAACCATCATAGGCTCCATAATAGCTTGCCCCACAGGAATTCTTGGATTTAGTGACGAATAAGGGTCTTGAAAAATAATTTGAATGTCTTTTCTTAGTTTTCTAATATCATATTTAGAAAGTTTTGTAATGTCTTCACCTTTATATAAAATGTGTCCTGCAGTTGCTTTGTCTAATTGAAGAATGGCATTTCCTAAGGTCGATTTTCCACAGCCAGATTCGCCTACTAAACCTAATGTTTCGCCTTCGTAAAGTTTAAAACTAACATTATTTACAGCCTTAAAACATTCTGGCTTTTTAAACCACCCCGAATTAGAAATGTATGCCTTCTCTATATTTATTACTTCTAGTAATGGTGGTTTGCTATATAAAATGTCGTGTTTTGCTTTGCGTTCTTCTCTAGTAATAATGTCTTCAGAAATAGTATTGTTTAAAAAGTCTTGAATAGTTGGTAAAATTTTTAGCCTAACATTTAAAGAGGGTCTAGAATTAATAAGAGCTTTTGTGTAGTTGTGTTGAGGTGTTTTAAATATTTTAGAAACCTCGCCCTCTTCAACAATATTACCTTTGTACATAACTAAAACACGATTTGCAATTTCTGATATTAATGCCAAATCGTGAGTTATAAAAATAATACTCATTTTGGTATTGCTTTGTAACTCTTTAAGTAAGGCAATTATATCTTTTTGTACGGTTACATCTAGGGCAGTTGTGGGTTCGTCTGCAATTAATATGTCGGGTTTGCAAGCGATAGCCATAGCAATCATTACCCGTTGTTTTTGTCCGCCAGATATTTCGTGTGGGTAAGATTTAAAAACGCGATTAGGATCTGGTAATTTTACTTGACTAAAAAGCGATAAAACGTTTTTTTTAATTTCAGATTTATTAAGACTTGTGTGTTGTTTTAAAATTTCTGCAACTTGTTTTCCACAAACCATCGATGGATTTAAAGAACTCATAGGCTCTTGAAAAATCATGGCTATTTTTTTACCTCGAATTTGTCTAAATAATTTTGGTGAGAGCTGTGTTAAATCTTGGTTATTGTAAGTGATGCTACCAGAATTTATTTTTGATATTTTTGAAGGTAAAAGCCCAAGTATAGCTAATGATGACACAGATTTACCAGAACCCGATTCTCCTACAATACCAAGTATTTCATTTTTATTTAAATAATAAGAAATATTATGAATTACCTTATTTTTTCCAAAAGAAATAGAAAGGTTTTTTATATTTAATATTGGATGTTCTTTCATTTAAATATGAATAATTTCTTCGTTGTCTAATAACTCATCACCACGTAGTCTTAAAAATATTTGAGCTACAGCAATAGTGTCTTTTTCACAGTATACAATAATTCTTTCTACCTCATTTTCTTCGTAATAAACTCGGGCAACTTCGCTGCCATCTATATCGTCTTTTGGAGACGGAATACCTAAAACATTGGTTAGTAGTTTAAGCGAAGTGTAGTTTTTATAATCTCCAAATTTCCATAGCTCTAAAGTATCTAGGTGCGGAACTTCCCATGGTTTTTTACCAAATAAATTAAGTTTGTATGGTATTTCTATGCCTTTAATAATCATGCGCCTAGCAATGTATGGAAAATCAAATTCTTTACCGTTGTGAGCGCAGAGTAAATGTTTGGCTTCATTAAAATGAGAATTTAAAAGTGCTTTAAAATCGTTTAATATTTTAATTTCGTCTCCGTAAAAAGAGGTTACTCTAAAATGCCTTTCGTTTCTAGAAAAACTAAAATAACCAACCGAAATACAAACAATTTTTCCAAATTCTGCCCAAATACCAGCACGATCGTAAAAAGTTTCAGGTGTGTACTCGTCTTTTCTTTGATATTGCGTTTTCGATGCCCATAACTCTTGTTTTACTTCATCTAAATCAGAAAAATATTGAGTTTCAGGTACCGTTTCAATATCTAAAAATAATATGTTTTCAAGATTTATTTTCGATATCATTTATTTAACATTTTATAAGCCTCTTCAATATACGTATTAATATCGGTTGTAAATTGGCCAACTTTATTGTTGTTTCCTTTAGAATGTCCTAGTCTAACTATAATTACATTGTCTGTTGGTTCTACAATAACATATTGACCTAAATGGCCTCGCATCATAAAAAAGTTTTTTGTGCCAATGGTTTTTAACCACCAACCATAGCCATACATTTGGCCATCGGTATATACAGGTTTTAACGATTTGGCTATAAAAGTAGAGTCTAAAATTTGTTTACCATTCCATTTTCCGTGGTCTTTGTAAAGTTTGCCAAAGCGCGCAAAATCTTTAGCATTACTCGCTATACAGCAGTAAGCTTTTACTAAATCATGGGTTTCACTATCAACTTGCCAAAGCGTTGGGTTTTCAGATTGTAAAGGCTTCCAGAAGCTTTCGGTTAAATAATCGTATAATTTTTTACCGGTAGCTTTCTCAATAACCATAGCAAGCATTTGTGTATCTCCGCTTGAGTATTTAAAGCTTTTACCGGGTTCTTTTTCCATGGTTAAGCCTAGCATTACTTTTTCTAAATCATCATCAAAATAAGCACGTGTAACTATAGATAACGGTGAGTAATATTTTTCATCCCAAGTTGTGCCAGACGCCATGCTAGATAGGTGGCCAACTGTCATTTTTGCAGCTAGGCCTTTGCTAAACTCTGGTATAAAATCGCTTACGGGCTGGTCTAAGCTTTTTATGTACCCTTCTTGAATGGCTTTACCCATTAAACCAGATACATAGCTTTTTGCCATAGAAAACGAGTTAGACTGAGAATTAGCGTTAAAACCATCGTAATAATTCTCGAACCAAATACTATCATTTTTAATTATAACGTAGGCAATGGTTCCGTTGGTTTTATTAATTTTTTTAAGATTTTCGGTTTCTTCAGCCAAATTGTAGTCTTTATGATTTGGCCAAGGTTGTGGTGTTCCATTTTCCACAATTCCATTTTCAAAGTTTTTATAGTCTTCTAAAAATGCTGTAGTGTGTCCTTTTAAATAAATGGTTCGTACTGCTTTAATAAGATAGTCTGTATCTGTAATATAGAGAAGTGCAATTGTTATTGCGAAGAGGATAATTAAAAATTTAAATAGTTTTTTAAGAAATTTCATTATAAATAGTTTATAACTACTAAATATAGCAAATTCTTATTGAAGAACTATTTATTTGCCCTTTGTTTGCGTTTTTCTTTATAGAAATTTTTATCGGCTACATACATTGTTTTGTGCAGCTCTGCTATGGTAATACCATCTTTATTTACAATGTTTGGAGTTTTTACTAGGTTGTATTCTCCATGTTCTGATACTTGTTTTTTTATGTGCTCTATGTCTTCGTTTGTAAAAATAAACTCGGTAAAAACATCTTCTCGTGCAGGACGTTTGTATTTTATGGTTGCATCCTTATCCCAAACAACATAGTTATCGCCAAGAATATTAATTAACTGAATCATGTAAATAGGATCGGTTGCAGAAAACAGACTACCACCAAATATAGAACCAACAAAATTTCTGTTTTTATAACTTATCGGAATTTTAATTTTTACATACAATAAGTCTCCAGATACTTCAATAACTCTACCTGTAGAACGCCTATACATGGGCGATAAGTTAAAACCATGTTTGTATATTTGGGCTTCTGTAAAAAAGCGCTTTGCTATATTAGAAAGAGTTCTGTACATATTTTTAAAAAAGAGATTGTTGTTTGTATGGGTTTTCGTGTTCTAAAAGCCATTTTTTACGGTGTAAACCACCAGCATACCCTGTTAAGCTGCCATTACTGCCAATTACACGATGGCAGGGTACGATAATCCAAATTGGGTTTTTTCCATTGGCATTTGCAACTGCTCTAATAGCTTTTACATCGCCTAATTGCTTAGATAGCTCTAAGTAAGATATGGTTTTGTTGTACGGAATAGCCTCAAGCGCTTTCCATACTTTTTTTTGAAAACTTGTGCCTTGCGGATTTAGTTTTAAATTGAATTGATTGCGAGAACCTTCAAAATATTCGTTAAGCTGAATAACGCAATCTTCTAATTCAACAGGAATAATATCTGTTAGCTGTTCTTGAGAATTTAATACGCTTACCGATGCAATACCGTTAACATCACCAACTATTTTAGTGAAACCTAAAGGCGAGTTGATAATGCATGTTTCCATTTTACTAATCTAGGCTTTTATTATCGTCTTGTAAAATACCTAATTTTTTAGCGCGAGATTCCCAATTTTTTCTAGCTTGTACTTGTAAGTCTGATACATTATCACTTTCATCCATAATTTCTAGGCCAAGAAGTGTTTCTATAACGTCTTCCATGGTTACAATACCACTTACAGTACCATACTCATCCACAACCAAAGCCATATGGTTTTTGGTTTCAATAAGTTTTTCAAAAAGCGTTGGTATAGCAATATTTCTATCTACTATAATAATATCTCTTTTTAGTTCAGACAATTTTTTATTGCCATTGCCCAAAGCCATTTCTTTATAGATTTCATCTTTTAAAACAAGACTTTTTATATTGTCTTCAGAGTCTGTATAAAGTGGGATTCTAGAAAAACGTAAGTTAAGGTTTTTATTAAAAAAAGTTTCAACAGTAGTCGTTTCGTTTTCGGTTTTCATAACCGTTCGAGGCGTCATAACATCTTTGGCTCTAACATCTTTAAAAGTTAAAAGGTTTTTTATAACCTTACTTTCCGATTCTTGAAATAAGCCTTCTTCTTGTGCCATATCTGCCATAACCAAAAAACCTTCGCGACTTAAAACACTACCGTGGCCTTTACCACCAATTAGTTTTGTTGTTAATTGCAGTAACCATAAAATACCCGTCCATTTTAATGGAAATATTAATATTTTTAAAGCTTTTGTTGTAAAATTAGCTAAGCCTTTCCAGTAGGTTGCTCCAATGGTTTTTGGTATAATTTCTGAGGCTACCAATATTAAAAGGGTCATTATAGAAGATACAACAGCAACCATTAATTCTTCGGTAAAAGCAATGCCAAATACAGAAATAGTTTTTGATCCGTATAATTCTACATAAGCTACTTTTGCCTGTACACCAACTAAAATGGCACCAACGGTATGTGCTATGGTGTTAAGTGTAAGTATTGCAATTAGTGGTCTGTCTACATCTTTTTTTAGAGCTTCTAAATCTTCGGCGTATGCTTTGTTTTCTTTCTTTTTAACATTAATAAAAGTTGGAGTAACGCTTAATAGCACAGCTTCTAGTATGGAGCATAAAAATGAAAAGAATATTGAAATAATTCCGTAAAAAAGGAGTAAAGCCATTTGAGGTGTTTAAGTTTTATGCTAAGTTAAGAAATAAGTTTAACAACATCTTTAGCAAAGTAACTTGCTATAATATCTGCGCCAGCACGTTTAAAAGCGGTTGTAGTTTCCATCATCACTTGGTCGTGGTTTAGCCAACCTTTTTCGGCAGCAGCTTTTATCATGGCATATTCGCCAGAAACTTGATATACAGCAACAGGAACATCAACTTCTTCTTTAATATCTCTTACAATATCAAGATAAGAAATACCTGGTTTTACCATAACAATATCGGCGCCTTCATCAATATCCATTTCGGTTTCTTTAATGGCTTCAAAACGGTTGCCAAAATCCATTTGATATGTTTTTTTATCCTTCGGAATATCTACTAAATCCACAGGAGCAGAATCTAAGGCATCACGAAAAGGACCATAAAAAGCCGATGCATATTTTGCCGAATAACTCATGATGCCTGTATTAATAAAACCTTCATCTTCCAGGGCTTCGCGAATGGTTAAAATACGACCGTCCATCATATCGCTTGGTGCTACAAAATCGGCTCCAGCAGTAGCATGAGACACACTCATTTCTGCTAAAAACTCAGCAGTTTCATCGTTTATAATTTGTCCGTTTTCAATAATACCATCATGTCCGTAAGCCGAATATGGGTCTAGAGCTACATCGGTCATTACCAACATATCTGGGCACACATTTTTAACGGTTTTAATAGCGCGTTGCATAAGTCCGTTAGGGTTTAAGGCTTCTTTACCTTGGTTATCTTTTAAATTATCTGGCACTTTTACGAAAAGTAAAACTGATTTTAACCCCAATTTCCAAAGCTCTTTTACTTCGCCTTCAAGCAAATCTAAACTGTAACGAAAGTAATTTGGCATCGACGGAATTTCGTCTTTTATACCTTTTCCTTCCACTACAAAAAGCGGCACTAAAAAGTCGTTTGGCGTAATTACGGTTTCTCGAACTAAAGCACGAATAGCTTCGTTGGTTCTTAATCTTCTATTTCTTCGTAATGGATACATAGTTTTTGTTACTTTTATCAAATACAAAGTTAATGAACTCATTTAGACTTTTTATTTTTAACCGAAAATGAATTGAAATTTGTTCAGATTAGGCATTTTTAGAGATGCATATTGACTTTACACATAAAAAAATAACGAAGTATGGACGAATTTCAGACATTTTTTAGGAAACATAAAAAGTTTAAAGGCGTTCAAAAATAAAACCCATTTTGTATTGCTAGAATCCCTGAGTGTTTTAAAATTTAAGTTTCCGTGGCGAAGTTATCAGCATACGCTTTTAAAACATTTTGATAGTCATATTTCCGATCATCATTTTCATGTTATAGCTCCGCCAGGATCAGGAAAAACCATTTTAGGTATCGAGATTTTAAGACGATTAGGTAAAAAAACTTTGGTTTTAGCACCTACTTTAACCATTCGAAATCAATGGGAAAGCAGACTTCAAGAATTTTTTGCTAAAAATTCGAGTTTTAAAAACTTTTCATTCGATATAAAATCGCCTAGCGATGTTACGTTTTCAACCTACCAATCGCTGCATGCGTTTTACAAGTCTTTTGAAGATAAAGAAGACTATTTTAAATTCTTTGAAAAACACCAAATAGAAACCGTTGTTTTAGATGAAGCGCACCATTTAAAAAGCGCATGGTGGACCTGTTTAATGGCTCTAAAAAACCGAAATTCGTTTTTTACAGTTGCGCTTACCGCAACACCACCATACGATAGCAGCAGAACCGAACTCACAAAATATTTTACCCTTTGTGGGGAAGTAGATGATGAAATTGCGGTGCCAGATTTGGTTAAGGAAAACGATTTGAGTCCGCATCAAGATTTCGTGTATTTCTCGAAACCCAACGATTTAGAAATTAATTTTATTGTGGATTACCGAAGGAAAATTGCACAGTTCCAAGACGATTTGTTACAAGATGAAACGTTTATTGTTTTCCTTCAAAATCATAGGTTCTATAAAAATCCTAAGACGCATTTAGATGCTATTTATAAAAGCACATCGTATTTCTCGTCTGTTTTAATTTTTTTAAATGCATGCGGAATAGCCATTGAACAAGAAAAGTTAGAGATTCTAGGGTTTTATAAAGATGAAAGTATTGAGTTCCCGGAGCTGAATTTAGAATGGTTAGAAATTTTACTTCAAAACCTATTGGTTACCGATAGAGAACAATTAATTGAAGATGAACATTATCTATCAACTTTAGAGAAGCGTTTACGAAAACTCAACGTTTTTGAAAGAAACCAAGTCAATTTTGTTGGCGAGCAGTTGCTTTATAAATCCTTGGCTTATAGCCCAAGTAAATTAAAAAGTATTGTTGATATTGTTTCGGCAGAAAGCGCATCCTTAGGTACAAATTTAAGTTGTGTTATTTTAACCGATTACATCCGGAAAGAGTTTTTAAACACACCGTTTTCAGATATTGAAACTATTAATAAAATTGGGGTTTTACCCATTTTTCAATATGTAAAAAACTATTGCACGCATAACGAAGATTTAGCTGTGTTAACCGGTAGCGTTGTTATTATCCATAAATCAATTTTAAACGCTTTCGCGGAAATTGAGCCACTCCATAATTTTTCATTCGTTGCTTTAGATCATGATGAAGCATTTTTAGAAGTAAGCCCAAAAAGTAAAGTTGAAAAATCTATAGTAGAAATATTAACTCAGCTTTTCGAAAACGGAACTATTAAGGTTTTAATTGGTACCAAATCGTTGTTAGGCGAAGGTTGGGATGCGCCATCAATTAACAGTTTAATTTTGGCGTCTTTCGTGGGTTCTTTTGTGTCTTCTAACCAAATGCGAGGTCGCGCCATTCGTAAGGATGCCGATAAACCAAATAAAACAGGCAATGTGTGGCATTTAGCTTGCGTTGACCCGACAGCAACCGATGGCGGACGCGAAGTTGATATTCTAAAACGACGATTTGAGGCTTTTGTTGGCGTAACAAACACCACAATTCCGTTTATCTCTAATGGTTTCGACCGTCTTAACTTTCCTGAAACTATTTTGGTTGATGATATTTCGGAACTTAATAATCAAACCTTAGAAAAAGCAAGTCAGAGGCCATTAATAACCAAAAAATGGCAAGTATCCATTGGCAGCGGAACCAAATTAACCAAACAAGTTAAATTATTACATCTCGGAGAAAAACCATTTGAAACTCAAAAGCAGGTTTACTTCTTTGATGTAGTTCGCTTTTTTGTAGCCGAATTATCGCTAACCATTATATGGTTTTATTTCGAATTTATTCTTGAAGGTGTACAGCTTATAATTAGTCGTGGTTTTTCGTATTTTATTTATGCGTTTTTGGGTGCTTTTATTTTTAGATTTGGTTACAAATTATACAAAGCAGTTTCGCTCTATTTACGTTACGGATATTTGCATAAAAGGATTCGTAAAATAGGTTTAACTATACTTGATACTTTAAATGCATTGAAGTTTTTAAACACCAATATTCAAAATATTGAAGTGGTTGCACAACGTGTAAATAAAGGCGATGTGGTTTGTAGTTTGGTTGGTGCTAATAATTATGAGAACGCTTTGTTTTCAAAAGCATTGATAGAGGTTTTAGACGCTATAGATTCGCCACGATACTTAATAATTAAGACTAATTTATTCAGAAAAAGATTGAAGACAGAAAACTTTTATCCAGTTCCTGAAATTTTTGGTAATAAGAAAGAAAATGCCCTGGTTTTTAAAAAGTATTGGACAAAATATTTAGGAAGAAATAAACTCGTTTTTACCCGACAGGTTGAAGGTAGAAGGTTGCTTCTAAAAGCTAGATTGTTTCATGTTTACAATGCTTTTAAAGAAGTTTCGAAAGAGGTTACGGTTTGGAAGTGATAACCCGACCTGCGAGGTTTTTTCAACCTTGTAGGTCTTTTAAGAATAATATATTATTACTTAGGTTTTATTCCTACAAGGTTTTGGAAATCTTGCAGGAGAGTGAAGTTCGATTAAGGTGTTTTTTTTGTTTAGGTTATTTACTCAACCCAACATAAAACCAATTATTGTTTTCTTTTACAAAAGCAGATTTTTCATGAATAATATCTACTTTACCTTTTTCATAAAAATAAGCTTGAAATGTAACGGTGCCTTGGGTATCGTTTTCTGTCCCTTTTGATGTTTCTATAACATCCAATTTAATCCATTCAACAGATTTTGCCCATTTTACAATCGATTTTTTCTCTTTTATGGGTCTGGTTGAAGCATGATGACTTTGCATCAAATAATCGCCATCGGCTTTTACAAATGCCGAATATCTAGAACGCATTAATTGTTCTGCAGTTTTGGCTTCTGCCATGTTTTTATGTGCTTTTTCACAGCAGTTGGAGTAGAGTTTTAGGCTTCCGCAGTAGCAATTCATGGTTTGGGGTTTTCTAGATTTATATTGGAGACCTGTCAGGTTTTTAGAACCTAGCAGGTCTTGTCTTTTATTATTTTAACCAATCTACAGGATTTTTTAAAACCTCTAATAATCTTTCTTCCTCACTTCCAGCTTCTGGATGATGATTGTAAACCCATTGCACATGTGGCGGTAAACTCATTAAAATACTTTCTATACGTCCGTTGGTTTTTAATCCAAATAGTGTTCCTTTATCGTGTACTAAATTGAATTCCACATAGCGTCCACGACGAATTTCTTGCCAATCGCGTTGCGCTTTAGTAAATGGTAAATCTTTTCTTTTTTCTATAATAGGAACGTATGCTTCGAGAAAGCTATCGCCAACTTCGGTTACAAAATTGTACCAGTTTTCCATAGTCATATCATCTGTTGCTTTACAATAATCGAAAAACAAACCACCTAAACCACGACCTTCGTTGCGGTGAGCGTTATAAAAATATTCGTCGCAACGTGCTTTGTATTTAGGGTAAAACTCAGGATTGTGCTTATCGCAAGCGGTTTTACATGTTTGGTGGAAATGTTTAGCATCTTCGTCAAACAGATAATATGGCGTTAAATCTTGTCCGCCACCAAACCATTGGTCTACAATTTTTCCGTCTTTATCATACATTTCAAAATAGCGCCAATTGGCATGAACAGTTGGTGCCATTGGGTTTTTAGGATGTAATACTAAACTTAGTCCACAGGCAAAAAAATCGGCATCTTCAACACCAAAATATTTTTGCATGGTGTCTGGTAGTTTACCGTGAACGCCAGAAATGTTTACACCGCCTTTTTCAAAAACGTTTCCGTTTTCTATTACACGTGTGCGTCCGCCACCACCTTCTGGTCGTTTCCAGATATCTTCTTGAAATTTGGCTTTACCATCAATGGTTTCCAGTTTTGAGGTTATGCGGTCTTGTAAATTTTGTATGTATTGGTAGAATTTGTCTTTCATTGATGTTTTCAATTGGATTTTTTTGGTGTTACTAAAACCTACAAGGTCTTCGAGACCTAGCAGATTAGGGCTTGTTTTCTTATTGGTGTTATTACCTTGTTTCTGGCTAGTTATTGTCTCAGGACCTGCGAGGTTTTCAAAACCTTGTAGGTCTAATGTATGCACATATTCAAAATTATCTAAATCATCAAAAAGTTCTAAAACATAAGATTTTTCATTAGAAATCAAACTTACATTATTAAAAAAATAACTTTCATATGAAGAGAATTTATAATCTTTGAAATGCTTTACAACATTATGATTTTCTGGGTTTTTATGTATGTATAAAATTAAATTTTTAAGATAATTTTCGTCAGCTATTTTTTTTCTTCGGAAGTGCTTTTCAAATAAACTCCCTGTTCTGTTTTGTTGTTTATTAAATGCTTTTGCATAAGCGTTAAATAAGTTAGAAATGGATTGATTAGCTGTTTTACCTTCAGAATTTATTTTTAACAAAAAATGAAAATGATTATCCATCAAGCAATAACTTAAAATAGAGGTGTTGCCCTCTAAATGCTTTTTCATTAGACCTAAAAAGTAGGTTTTATTACCTTCATTTTTAAAAATCGTTTCGCTATTAATGCCACGATTAAATATGTGATAATAGTTACCTTGTTCTAATGTTTCAAGTTTCATTTTGTGTTTTTGGTTGAGACCTACAAGGTTTTTGGAGACCTTGCAGGTCAAATCAGCAATTCGTTTTAACTATTCCTTATTCAATCTCATTATATAATTCGTATAATTCCATATGTAATGGGTTTTCTCCAGGCGGAGTAAACTCATTATTTAGTGTTTTTATCCAGGTAAAATTATTGTTTTCTGCTACTTTTAGGCTTGCTATATTGGTTTTATGTACAATGATTTGCAAAGTTTCTAAACCGAGTGTTTCAAAGGCATATTCTGATAATTTATTGATGGCCTCTGTCATAATACCTTTACCTTCAAAATTATAATCAATACTATAAGCAAATTCGCCTTGTTTTTTGTTCCAATCTATTTCTTTTATGTAAACTAATCCTACTAATATGTTGGTTTCGTTTTCTTTTATAGTGAATAGAAATTCTTTTTTAGCTTCAAATTGTTTTGCTTTTTTTGCTGCAAAAATGTTTGATAAATCTGGAGTTAAATTCTGTTCTAGAGTTTTTGGGAAATAGCGTTTTAATCTATCTTCGTTGGCTACACAATAATTGCAGATGGTCCATCCGTCTTTGGGATGAATAGGAATAATGTGATATGAACCAAAATTAAGCTGCATGAACAGGTTTGTTTTTAAGTTGAAGCGCTTCAACGGTTTTGGTTGATGCTGCTGTAACCGATAACGGAAGTACTAAAATTACGCCTATTACCGGAATTAATAAAAACAAAATAAATATAATACCGTTTCCTATGGCTAATCCACGGTTTTTACGGACAAATTGTACGCTTTCTTTGTATTTAAAATGACGCTCTAAAGTATAATCCATATTACCAAAACCTGCGTAATAGGCTTGGAGCATAAATAGTAATATGGTTGAAAATATATTAACTATTGGAATAAATTTTAAGAGTAGAATAGGAAGGGTTATTAGTAATTCTCTCAATAAATTTCTAACATTAATACGGATACCTCGCCAAAGTTGTTCGGAAAACGATGTGTTTCTGTGCGTATGTGTTGTATTACCAGTTAAATGCGTTTCTATTTTCTCGGAAACTGGACTCATAAATGGCGCAGAAAATGCCATTATGATGTGTTTAAATAAAATAAGGCCGATAACGAGAATGATTAAGCCACCAATAAAACTGCTAATTGTAGCGAAGGTTTCGTGTCCCCAATCCCAAATCCATATTTTGGAAATGAAGGATCCAATATTGTCTGAAAGTGAATAGGCTGAACCAAAAACGAGTATTGCAGTTACTAAACTAATTAGCATTGGAATAGCAAAGTATTTCCAGAGTTTTAGTTTTGATATTAAACCGAAAGCACCGAAATATGCTTTTATTCCTGAAACAATGTTTTTAATCATGACGTTGGTTTTGCGTTAGGGATTGAGGCATTTGTTGAAGCTCTTTTTGTGTTGTTGCGTATATGCAACACAAAAAAGCGACTGCCGAAAGCCCGACCTACTTTTTTACTACAATAAGTAGATTTTTAAAACTTAATGTTACATAAAAAAGTAGGTAACGCCCAAAATATTTTAATTTCTGTATTCTTTTACAGCATCGATAAACGCTTTGGCGTGGTCTAACGGAATGTTTGGTAAAATACCGTGGCCAAGGTTTACAATGTATTTGTCTTTACCAAAATCGTTAATCATTTGGTGTACCATTTTCTTTATTTCTGCTGGTGGCGAAAATAGGCGTGTTGGGTCAAAATTACCTTGAAGCGTAATGTTTCCGCCGGTTAAATAACGTGCGTTACGTGCAGAACACGTCCAATCTACACCTAAAGCGCTAGCTCCAGATTTTGCCATTTCGCCAAGTGCAAACCAACAGCCTTTACCAAAGGCAATTACTGGTGCATCGTCTTTTAAAGCATCGATAATTTGTTGGATATATTGCCACGAAAATTCTTGATAATCGACTGGCGATAACATACCGCCCCAAGAATCGAAAACCTGAACAGCGTTGCATCCTGCTTTTACTTTTTCTTTAAGGTAAGCAATGGTTGTATCTGTAATTTTTTGCAACAATTGGTGTGCTGCAATTGGGTTTGTAAAACAGAATTCTTTGGCTTTATCGAAATTTTTGCTGCCTTGACCTTGTACGCAGTAGCATAAAATGGTCCATGGCGAGCCTGCGAAACCTATTAATGGTATTTCGTTGTTTAGTTTTTCTTTGGTTGCTGTAATGGCTTGGTAAACGTAGTTTAAAGCTTCTTTTACGTCGGGAACAATAACATTATCGACATCTTTTTGCGAACGAATTGGGTTTGGTAAATAAGGTCCGAAATTCGGTTTCATTTGTACCTCGATGTTCATAGCTTGAGGTATAACCAAAATATCGCTAAAGAGAATTGCAGCATCCATACCGTAACGACGGATAGGTTGTACTGTAATTTCACTTGCTAATTCTGGTGTTTGGCAACGTGTAAAGAAATCGTATTTAGCCTTTATTTCCATAAATTCTGGAAGATAACGACCTGCTTGACGCATCATCCATACTGGGGGACGCTCTACTGTTTCTCCTTTTAATGCTCTTAAAAATAAATCGTTTTTTATGCTCATCTTTTTCTGTTGACCTGCGAGGTTTTAAAACCTAGTAGGTCTGTTTTTTATTTGTTAAATACCTACAAGGTTTTAAAACCTCGCAGGAAAACCTAAGTAAGTTTGAGTAATTAAACATAATGCTCATTAACCAACTCAATTACACTCTCCACAGTTGGTACTTTTGCAACTCGTACGTCTTTAAAGCGTTTTCTGGCTTCTATAGCGGTAGTTTCTCCAATGCAAAAAGCAATGGCTTGTCCGTCGTTCTTTTTTAAATAACTTTGTACTGTAGATGGGCTGTAAAACATAACACTCTCTACTGTGTCTTCTACGGTTAAAGCGTCGAACTTTGTTTGATAAGCTTCAATTTCGTTAACCTCAATGTTATTTTCTTCAAGAATATTTGGTAAATCATCTAGTCTTAAATCGCTGCAAAAGTAAGTAACCTTGCTTCCTTCCATAAACTCAACAAGGTAATTGGCAAGTTTTTTAGCGTTCTTTTCAGAATGTGTTACTTTGCCAATTTTATTTTCTATTAAACGTTTGGTACGACGACCAACACAGTAAATGTTTTTAAACTGTAGCTCTATTGCAGAGTAGTTTGTAATTAAAGATTCTACTGCATTTTTACTTGTAATAACAACGTTTTCTATTTCGTTTTTTAAGATGCGTGGTGGGATTCTATTAAGGCTAATTTTTATAAAATCGTTACTTTTTACAGTTACCTTTTCGTGGAATAACAAACGTTGGTCGTCTGTTAACGATTTTGTAGAAACTACATTTGTTTTTCTGTTAGAATATTTAATGTTGTCCATTAAGCGTTTACCGCCACGTTCTATTACAAAATCTGCACAGAACTGAGCTAAATCGTGATGTTCGCCTAGTTTTTGTACGCGAGAGACTTCTATTTTTTTAGAGCCATCTTCGCTTAAAAGTACACCTTTAAAAGTAACTTCGTCTTCTTTTATAAATGCAATAGCGCCAATAGGTGCTGTGCAACCGCCTTCTAATTTATTTAAAAATTGGCGTTCTATGGTGGTGCAAATTTCTGTTTCTTCGTGGTTAAGCTCGCTAATAATTGCTCTGGTTTCTTCGTCTTCTTCAAGAGCAGTTATCATAATAGCACCTTGAGCGGGAGCAGGAACCATCCACTCTAAGTTAATTGCTTCTTCTGGTCTAACACCAATTCTGCCAATGCCAGCTGCAGCAAAAATAGCACCATTCCAATCGTCGTTGTCTTCTAGTTTTTGCAAACGTAAGTTTACATTACCTCTTAAATCTACAATGGTGTGCGTTGGATATCTATTAAGCCATTGTGCGCGTCTGCGTAGGCTTCCGGTTGCAATAATGGCGTCTCTAGAACCTAAAAACTCTTCGTTTTTTTTAAACACTAAGGTGTCTCTAACATTACCGCGTTTTAATACTGCACCTTGAACAATACCATTTGGTAAAATTGTAGGTACATCTTTTAAAGAATGTACAGCAATATCAATATCGTTATTTAGCATTGCTATGTCTAGCGTTCTGGTAAAAATACCAGTTATACCAAGCTCGTAAAGAGGTTTGTCTAGTACAATGTCTCCTGTAGATTTTACAGGAACAAGTTCTGTTTGGTGTCCTAATTTTTCTAATTGACTTTGTACTATTTTGGCTTGCCATAACGCTAATTCGCTATCGCGTGTGCCAATTCTAATTGTTTTAGACATTTTTTGTTGAAGATTCTAACTGAAACACTTGTTTTATAAGTTCTAGACTATCGTCTGTAGAAACATTATCATCTTTTAAATGATGTGCAAAATGATTCGTTATTTTTTGAATAATATTATTACTAATTAACGATGCCTGAGCTTCATTAAAATCTGATAATTTTTTACGTTGTGTATCTAATTCTGCGGTAGCAAAATCGGTTAATTTATGTTTTAAAGCTTTAATGGTGGGTGCAAACTTTCTAGTTTCTAACCAGCTAATAAATTCTGCATTAACCTCTTCTATAATTTGTTCTGCTAAGGGTATGTGTTGTTTTCTACGCTCTAAAGTTTCGTCTGTAATTTGAGATAAATGATCTAAATGAACTAAAGAGACGTTGTCTAATTCTTCAACGTTTTGATCTACATTTTTAGGAATAGATAAGTCTAAAATTAAAAGCGGTTTATCTGTTTGTATAATATGCTTATCAATAGTAGGGCGTTGTGCACCAGTAGCAACAATTAAAATATTAGAATTGCTAATTTCTTCTTGTAAATTAGCATAATCTTTAACTACTAAATTAAATTTACCAGCAATTTGTTCTGCCTTATTTTTTGTTCTGTTAATAAGGGTTATGTGTTCGTTTTTGGTATGTTTTACTAAGTTTTCGCAGGTGTTTCTGCCTATTTTGCCTGTGCCAAAAAGTAAAATGTTTTTATTAGATACATCTTCAATATTTTTAAAGATGTATTGAACAGAAGCAAAAGAAACAGATGTCGCTCCAGAAGAAATTTCGGTTTCGTTTTTTATGCGTTTACTAGCTTGTATTACCGCATTAACCAAACGCTCCATAAAAGGGTTTAATAAACCATGTTTTCTAGATAATTTAGCACTTGTTTTTAATTGACTAATAATTTCGAAGTCGCCTAAAATCTGACTGTCTAAACCCGAACCAACACGAAACATGTGGGCAATAGCTTCTTTATTCTTGTAAACAAAAGCAACGTCTTGAAACTCTTCGACAGTACCTTTTGTATTGTCGCAAAGTAGTTTTATAAGTTGAAAAGGGTGTTGTGCAAAACCGTAAATTTCTGTACGATTACATGTAGAGGTAACAACAAGACTTTCTATATCGTTTTCTTTAGCTTGATTAAGTAACGCATTTTTAGCGTCGTCATCCAAACTAAAGCGTCCTCTTATATCTGCATCGGCTTTTTTGTAACTCAAACCAATGGCATAAAAGTAATTACTTTTAGAAATATTATACTTGTGCATGCTTATACCTGAAATTGTGAAGCAAATCTACATGGTATTGCTAGAAAAAAAATAACGCTAAAAGAACTTTTAGTATCGTTTCTGGTTTTTTAGGGCGTTTTTTAGCAAAAATATGATAATTGTCATATTTTAGTGGAGCATTTGGCATATTTTGACGCCTTAATGTAGAATGAATCTAAATAAATAGTGATGAATCTAGAAAAAAGTATTGGAAAAAATGTCGCTAAAAGTACTTTTGATGAAACAAAAGTTGATGAAGGTGTTTTGGTTTTAGCCTTAAAAAATGACTCTAGTCAAGTGCAATCTGTTGCAAAAGAAATAGATAGCGATTATATACAATTTCATTTTTGTGTTAAGGGGTCTAGTTGTTTTATTTTTAACGAAGGACGATACACATTAAATATTCTTGAAGAGAACTCATTGTTGCTTTATAATCCGCAACGCGAGTTACCTATTAATTTACATGTAGATCCAAATTCTTGGATTATTTCTATACTAATATCTATTAAAAAATTTCATGGATTATTTTCTCAAGAAGCAGGTTATATTACTTTTTTAAGTGAAGACAATAAGGATAAAAAATATTATAAAGATGGAGTTATTTCACCGTCTATGGCTATTGTTTTAAATCAACTTATTAATTATAATTTAAATCAATCTATAAAAAACTTATACTTTAAAGGGAAAGCTTACGAGCTTTTAAGCCTTTATTTTAATAGAAACGAAGATGCAGATATAGAGCAATGTCCTTTTTTGGTGGACGAGACTAATGTTATTAAAATTAGAAAAGCCAAAGATATTATTATAGCAAGAATGGCAGAGCCACCTAGTTTGCAAGAGCTTTCAGAAGAAATAGGTCTTAGCCTTAAGAAACTTAAAGAAGGTTTTAAGCAAATTTATGGCGATTCGGTTTTTAGTTTTTTACTTGATTATAAAATGGAAGTTGCTAGAAAACTTCTTGAAGCAGGAAACGACAATGTTAACGAAGTAGGGCATAAAGTGGGCTACAGTACGTCTAGTCATTTTATTGCTGCTTTTAAAAAGAAATATGGCACCACACCTAAAAAATATGTGATGTCTTTGAGTTAAAAAGATGTGAGTAGTATGTGTAAATTTAATTAAGGTATTAAGTAGGAATATGTATATTGCATAATAAACTCTCTTTCATTTAAGTATGATTTCTTTTTTTAAGAACAAATTTCTCTTTACTCTAGTCTTTTTCTTAATGATTTTGATAGATTCTTATGTAAAAATATATCTAGAACTAGGTTTTGTTAGGTATTTTACCAAATTGCCAATAACTGTTTTGTTAATATTATATTATTTATATAATAACTCCGAGTTGCTACGGTTAAAACGTGTTTTTATGCTAATTGCATTATCTCTGTTTCTTTTAGGAGATTTCTTTTTTATAAAAGAAGAACAAGTGATGTTTTTTAGTTTGGCTATGGCATGTTTTATTTTGGCTAAAGTATTTTACATTTTAAATTTTTCTAATAAAAGAGATTTTAAATTAGGAAAACTGTTGCCTTTATTAAGCCTTTCTTTGGTCTATGGTTATCTAGTAATGTATTTTATATTGCCAAATTTAAATACGTTTTATATACCTGTACTAATTTATTGCTTTGTAGAATTAATGGTTTTAATTTTTGCTTTTTTAAGGCAAGGAAATGTAGATAGAAAGAGTTTTATTTTTGTTTTTGTTGGTGTTATTATTGCTTTCTTTTCTGACGCAATTACAGCTATAGATACATTTAATAGTCCAAATTTTTTTTATGAAAATAGTGCTTTAATGTTGCTTTATGGTTTGTCTCAATATTTAATTGTTATTGGGGTTACAGAGGCTGTAAAACTCAAAAATGAAGATGTAATAGATGCTCGTTTTTTGTGATGTTTTAAAGCAGTTAGGGTAAATAGAATGTAAAATAGTAATAGGGCTAACTGCATATTACGGTTAATGTGTTGTAAGTTATAACAGATTCTTAACACTAATTATATAGAAATAGATGGTTGAATGTGTAATTTTGTACTACCCATTAATCTATTAAAATATTAAGAAAATGAAATACTTAACCCCAGAAATAGCAGCATTATCTAAAAACGATACAAGTAAGTCTTTAGCACGATCTACAACATCTTGCGGAATTTTTCAAGATTGCGATTATAACGAAGCACGTCCTAAGTTATATCATCAGCAAAAAATAGAAAAATAGAAGCTAAATTAAACCCCAAACTGATTTAAGTGATGGTCTAAATGTTTATAAAACATGTTATTCCATTCTTGTTTGCTTAGTTTTCCGAAAGAAAGCGACTCCTTGCCTTCAAAATAATTAGCTCCTAGACTTTGGGTTTTATTTAAATAGTTAATTAGCCTTTCTTTCTCTGTTTCAAAATTTTTAGAACTAGTAATTAAAAACTCAGGAGCAGTTTTACTGTTTTTCTTGTATGGCTTTTCGCTAACAACAATAGGTTTTATAAGTAGTTTTAAAATGGCGGTTTTAAAACCGTTAGGCTTAGTGTGTATGTTGTCTAAAGCCATTTCGTAAGTAACATTGCAGTGTGCCAGCATTTGGTCTACACTCATTTTTCCCCATTGCGGTTTCGAAGTGGTCTCTAAATTATTAATTCTATCAATAATTTTAGTTGTTTCTTTTTTGTCGAAGATGTTTTTCATTTTTATAGAAATAAGCAGAGTTTACAAACTTTTACAAGTTATTTATTTTATTTGTAATAGATTGGTTTTTAGATGTTAAATAAATGTTTTTAATGCTTGGTAATTTCTTCTAAATGAAGAATTTTCGAATTTAGTTCCATTCTATCTACACCGCTAACCTCAAACAGTATTTTGTAATTTTCAGGTATTTTTCCAAATTTTTCTAACATGGTGTTTTCTAAATCTTTTGCTAGTTTTAAATCTGTAAAATGCTTTAAACTTTGAGAAGCTCCGGTATCCCAAATGCCACCAAAAAGAATAATATTGTTGTTGTTAGGTCCTTTTACCTTTAAAATTACAGCATAATCGGTGTGGTACTCGTCTGCATTACCTTTGGGCGTGTATTTATAAGTTTGATTGGTTTTTTCGTCTGTATATTTTAGCTCGCTTTTATTTAAAGTAAACCCTTCATTACCTAAATAATCTTTAAAAATACCTAAGGTTTTTAACATGCCAACAACAATAAGATTATTATCAGATAGTTCTTTGGGGTTAAACCTAGACATGGTTCTTATAATAAAGTCTTTATCTACTTGAAAAAACACTTTGCTTAAATCTTTAACCCAAGTAACGCTATTTCTTATAAGAAAAGCATACGTTAAAGGTTCTACATCTGTAGGCTTATTATGTTTTGGTAAAACCAGAGTTTCAAATTCTTCAATCGAATTAATTTCTGGTTCTCTAATAGTTTTTAATCCACCCTTTATAGAGTCTTTTTCATTATAAATAAATAAATCGCCCAAAACTAACATGGTAGATTTATCGTTTTTTAAAATGTTTGTCCATAAAGCGGTATTAGAAATTTTATTGGGTTTATAATTAATAAAAATAGTGGGAATTATAACAAACGATAAAAGCAGTAGAATGTGCCATTTTTTAAGACCGATAGCTTTTTTTTCTTTTACTTTCTTTGTGAATTTTACTTCGTAACTCCCCTTAGGAATTTCAAGAAAAACCTCATCATTAATTCCTTCATTTTCATAATACTTCTTGAGTTTTTTTCTTAGGTTATAAATGTAAACTCTTATTAAAGTGCTTTGGGAAGGATCGAATCTTTCTTTTCCAAAAATTTCGCTAGCTATAGTTGTTTCTTTTGGAATATTAGCTTCTAAGGAGCAGGTAACAAGATATTTTAACATGTTAGCATATGTATCCGATCGACCAAACGACTTACTCGCTATAATACCATCAACTATGCTTAAATAGTGCTCTTTATTCATGTAAATGCCTAAAAACACAAAGATAAAGATTAATTATTAACAGTTAACGAAACTGTTTTAAACCCAAATTCGTGTTAGTCAAAACTATATATTTGAAAATGTTGGTAAATCTAATACAAATAAATTAATCCTATGTTAAACACAGGAAAAGACATAAGAATATTATTTAGAATGGAAAAATTAAAGTTTTATTTAGCGGTTTTTTCATCCATTATCATGTTTTTTGGATGTAATAAAAACATGCCTGAAGCGGTAGAAAATGCTTATGATAAACTTCCTGATTATGTAGATTTTAACTACCATGTAAAACCTATTTTATCAGATAAATGTTTTGCTTGTCATGGCCCAGATACGAATAATCAAAAAGCAGGATTAAGATTAGACATTCCTGAAAATGCATACGAGGTTTTAAAAAGTGGAAAACAAGCCATAGTTTCTAAAAAAACAGGAAAAAGTGAGGTTATACATCGTATTTTTTCTGAAGACCCAGAAGTTATAATGCCTCCTCCAGAATTTAATGTGCCATTAACAAAAAAAGAAATGGCTACCATAGTCAAGTGGATAGAACAAGGTGCAGAATACAAACCACATTGGTCTTTTATTAAGCCAAAAAAGAGTGCGGTTCCAGAAATTAAAAATGAATCTTGGGTCAATAATAACATCGATTACTTTGTTGCAAATACATTAGAGCAAAAAGAATTATCGCCTTCTAAACGCGCAACAAAAGAAACCTTAATAAGGCGTTTAAGTTTTAGTTTAACGGGATTGCCTCCAACGTTAAATGATATTGAGCATTTTGTAAAAGATACTTCTAAACTTGCCTATGAAAATTTAGTCGATAAGTTTTTAGAGTCTCCCGATTATGGCGAGCGTATGGCTGCAAATTGGTTAGATGTGGCTCGCTATGCAGATAGCGATGGTTATTTAGATGATAAACATCGCGATTTTAGTCCTTGGCGAGATTGGGTTATACATGCTTTTAATCAAAATATGCCTTATAATGAATTTGCAACTAAGCAACTTGCTGGCGATTTACTGCCAAATGCTGATAAAGAAAGTATTCTGGCTACTGCGTTTAATAGATTGCACAAAAAAAACTCTGAAGCAGGCATTGTTTATGAAGAATATAGAGCCGAATATGTTGCAGATAGAACCGCAACAGTAGGAAAAGCTTTTTTGGGTTTAAGTGTAGAGTGTGCCCGATGTCACGATCATAAATACGACCCTATTAGCCAAAAAGAGCATTATCAACTTTCAGGCTTTTTTAACAGTACAAACGAAATTGGAACAGCTATTTATGGGCCAGATCAAACTCCAGGACCTTCGCTACTTTTAACCGATGATGAACAAGGAAAACTTATAGCTTATTTACAAGAACGTCTTGGTAACCAAGAAAAGAAACTGATAAAGGTTAAAGCCAACGAAAAAGAAAATTTTAATTTATGGAAATCTAGAGCTAATGCCATATATAATGATGTGGCATTAGAAGCTAAAAAAGGCTTAGTAGATTATTATCCTTTTGATGATTTTAAGAATGTAGGGAAAGGAGTTTTTTATAGCCCAAGTAAAGTATCAAGTAAAAAACAAGCCACTTTAAAAAATCCGATAATTAAAGAGGGAGCAATACATAATGCTGCTTTTTTAGACGATTATACTTCTATTAAGTTAGAACAGAAAACAGGATGGTTTGACCATACAGATGCTTTTTCAATTTCCTTATCATTATTTCCAGATAAGGTTTATGATAACGCTGTAGTTTTTCATCATTCCGAAAATATTCGTCTTGGACTAAAAGGGTATTCTATGTATTTAGAAGGTAATCGCTTAAAGTTTGTTATGGCATTTTCATGGCCAACAAATGCTATTGAGGTTGTGTCTACCCAACCCATTCCAGAAAAAGAATGGACTAATATTACAATATCGTATAATGGTTCTGGTAAAGCAAGTGGTATTAATATTTATACCAACGGATTAAAAATACCATTAGAAACAAACATAGATAATCTTTATAAATCTATATTATTTAAGCCTAATGTACATACATATGGATTTCAAGGTTTAAGTTTTGGAAACTTTTTTCAAATACCATCTGTAGTTAAAAGTGGTGTGGACGAAATTAAAGTATACAATAAAAAACTTACTGGTCTTGAAGTATTGTATCATCAAAATCCAAAGCGATTAAAAGATGTTCTTAAAAAATCTATTTCAGGAAAAAATGAAGAATTGCTAGCAGAGTATTATCATGATAAATTAAATTTATCTGCTCGTCAAATAAATCAAAATCTTCAAAAAACAAGAAAAATACTTACGGGGCATTTAGACAGTATTCCAGAAATTATGGTGCTTGGAGATTTGCCAACACCTAGGCCAACTTATGTTCTTGATAGAGGAGCTTATGATGCTCATGGTGAACAAGTAGAACCAGGTGTGCCCGAAGCTGTTTTACCTTTTAACAATAATTTACCTAAAAATAGATTAGGGTTAACCCAATGGTTATTCGATAAAGATAACCCATTAACTGCTCGGGTGTTTGTAAATCGTATTTGGCAAATGCATTTTGGAAAAGGAATTGTTGCTTCTTCTGAAGATTTTGGTAATCAAGGAAGCTTGCCATCACATCCCGAATTATTAGATTGGTTAGCTGTTACCTTTATGGAGTCGGGATGGGATATTAAAAAATTACATAAATTAATTGTGATGTCTTCAACCTACCAACAGAGTTCTAAGGTTAGTAAAGCATTGCTTGAAATAGATACCGATAATGTATTATTGGCAAGAGGGCCAAGCTATAGATTGTCTGCAGAAATGATTAGAGATAACGCATTGGCAGTTAGTGGTTTGTTGTCTAAAAAAATAGGTGGACGCAGTGTGTATCCTTATCAACCAAAAGGATTGTGGGACGAAATTAGTAGGAAAAAATGGCGGTATAAATATTTGCAAGAATCGGACGAAAATCTTTATAGAAGAAGCTTATACACAATATGGAAACGATCTTCTCCTCCACCCTCTATGGTTATTTTTGATGTTGGAGACCGCAGTGTGTGTAGTGTAAAACGTAGAAATACAAGTACGCCACTACAAGCTTTAGTGTTATTAAACGATCCTCAATTTTTAGAAGCTCATCGTGTTATGGCAGAGCATATTATAAGTACACATAAAAACGACTCTGTTAAACAATTAAAACAAGCTTTTAAATTAGGTGTTGGCAGAAATCCAGATTCTAAGGAGTTAAATCTTCTGCAAAAATTTTATAAAGATGAGGTTAATCGGTTTTCTACCTCGAAAGCAGATGCTAGTAAATATTTAAGCATTGGAGAGTCTAGTTTAAAAAAAGATATCGATATCGTAAAAACAGCAGCGCTAGCAACAGTAATAAATGGCATTATGAACACAGCAGATAGCTATACAATGAGATAAAAAATATGGACGATTTAACAAAACATTTAAAATTTGCAGATACTCGAAGAGGTTTTCTTAAAAAAGCATCATTAGGCTTTGGTTCTATAGCGCTTTCCTCCATGTTGGGGCCAACGGGAGCTTTTGCAAACAATTTAATAGGAGGTAATAATTCAAATATTGGCGGTCTTTTAAATGGTACACATTTTCCTGCCAAAGCAAAGCGTGTTATATATCTTTTTCAAAGTGGAGCGCCTTCGCAAATAGAAACTTTTGATTATAAACCAACTCTTGCTAAATGGCATGGTAAAGAAATACCTCCGTCGGTTAAAGGGTCTCAAAGAAACTCTGGTATGGTGGCTAATCAAAGTTCTTTTCCTTTGGTTAAATCTATTTACAATTTTAAACAACATGGGCAATCTGGCACATGGATTAGTGAATTATTTCCCCATACTGCAAAAATGGTTGACGATATATGTGTTATTAATTCCATGTATACAGAAGCTATTAATCACGAACCTGCAGTTATGTTTATGCAAACCGGTTCTCAATTAAGTGGTAGGCCATCAATTGGTTCTTGGTTAAGTTATGGCTTAGGAAGCGATAATAAAAATCTTCCTAACTATGTGGTATTATTGTCTCAAAGTGGTGGGCAACCTTTAACCTCTTCGGCATGGAGTAATGGCTTTTTGCCATCGCATCATCAAGGTATTCAATTTAGATCTAGTAAAGACCCTGTTTTATATTTAAATAATCCGCATGGTGTTCATGATAAAGATAGAAGACGAGCTTTAAATTATATTAAAAGTTTAAACGAAAATCAATTTGATATTTGGAAAGATCCTGAAATTCAATCTAAAATAAATCAATATGAAATGGCTTATCGTATGCAAAACTCTGTTCCAGAGGCTGTAGACACCAAAGAGGAGCCAGATTATATTTATAAGTTGTATGGAGAAGATGCTAGAAAACCTGGTACTTATGCAGCAAATTGTTTGCAGGCGAGACGCTTAGCAGAGCGCGATGTTAAATTTATTCAACTTTACCATACCGGTTGGGATCATCATGGGGGTTTGCCAAAAGGTATTAAAAATCAAGCTAAAGCTACAGATCAAGCAACTGCAGGTTTATTGCAGGATTTAAAACAACGCGGTCTTCTAGAAGATACCCTTGTTATTTGGGGAGGCGAGTTTGGAAGAACCAGTTTTTCGCAAGGAAAATTAACAGCTACTAATTATGGTCGAGACCATCATCCTGGATGTTTTTCTATGTGGATGGCGGGCGCTGGAGTTAAACCAGGAATTACCTACGGAGAAACAGACGAGTTTAGTTATAATGTGGTTAGAGATGGTGTACATGTGCACGATTTTCAAGCTACGTTGCTTTATTTATTAGGTATAGACCATGAAAAATTAACTTTTAAACACCAAGGAAGACGCTATAGACTAACAGATGTACACGGACATGTTGTTAAAGATATTTTAAGCTAATTGATATGAAAAAATCAGAAACTACAAGACGTCATTTTATAAAGTCAACAGCGGTAGCAACTATTGCAACAGCTCTAATTTCTCCTACTGCTGAAGCTTTTAATATACTACCTTCTAGACCAAAATTATCATCAACAATTCTTGGTCATGGCGAATTTAAATATAAGTTAGAAAAGGCTTGGGGAAATTTAAACCCTAAAAACCATCCGGTTAAAAACTGCCACGAAATGGTTATGGATGCTAAGAAAAGACTTTTTATGCTTACCGATCATCCTAAAAATAACATGCTTATTTATGATAAATCTGGGAAACTTTTAAATAGTTGGACTTTAAACTTAAAAGGGGCTCACGGACTTACTATTCATGATGAAAACGGAACCGAATTCTTATACATTACAGATGCGTCAAACGGAAGGGTGTTAAAAACAACTTTAAATGGTAATATTGTTTTTGAGTTTAGCAATCCGAAAGCCATAGGCATTTATAAGGCATCTCAAAACTATAAACCCACAGAGACCGCTATAGCTCCAAACGGAGATATTTATATTGCAGATGGTTACGGGTCGCAATTTATATTACAGTATAATAGTAAAGGTGAGTTTATTAGAAAATTTGGAGGTGATAGTTTTTTGCAACCTAATAAGTTTAAGCAAGCTCATGGTGTAGCTATTGATAATAGAGACCCTAATAACCCTACATTGCTTTGTAGTGCTAGAATTAAAAATGAGTTTAAACGTTTTACTTTAGATGGTAAATATTTGGAGTCGTATTACATTCCTGGAGCCTATGTTAGTAGGCCAGTAATTGATGACGATATGTTGTATTCTGGTGTTTGTTTTGGCATGACAAAAGGAAATTACAACATGCAAATGAATCAAGGTTTTGTTACCATTTTAAATAAAGAAAATAAGGTGGTTTCTAACCCAGGAGGCAGTAAACCAAAATACAAAAAAGGAGCCTTAGATATAATTTTACAAGACAAACCTATTTTTAAGCATTGCCATGATGTTTGTGTAGATGATGATAAAAACCTTTATATATGCCAATGGAATGCTGGTGGTATATACCCGTATAAATTACATCGTATTTAAACCATGAATGAGTTAGATAATGTTCCGGATTTTGTTATTTTTTTAGGCAGATTTCATCCTTTATTAGTGCATTTACCAATTGGTGTGCTAATTATTGGTATTCTCATGTACTTTCTTGCTAAAAAAGAGAAATTTCAACACTTAATAAAATCAGTGCCTTTTGTTTTGGCATTAGGCGCTATTAGTGCTGTTTTTACTTGTGTTTTGGGTTATTTGTTGTCTTGTCAAGGTGGATATGATAACGATACTCTTTTTAATCATAAGTGGTTAGGTATAGGCGTTACCGTAATTTCTATACTTGCTTATTACTCGAGTGTTTGGGTAAAAACGAAAAAGAATAACTTAGTAAACTCTATAATTATGGTTGTCATTTTTATAGGGTTAGGTTTTACTGGGCATTTAGGCGGAAATTTAACTCATGGGTCTACTTACCTTACGCAATATGCTCCAAACCCTATACGAGCTGTGGTTGGTTTGCCTCCTAAGGCAGAAGCGCGTCTTGCTGTTACGGTTTTAGATTCTGCCGATCTGTATTTAGATGTTGTTCAACCTTTAATTGCTAATAAATGTATTAGTTGTCATAATACGGATAAATTAAAAGGCAATTTATTGCTAACTTCTCATGCTAACATGCTAAAAGGTGGTGAAAACGGACCTAGTATTGTCGCTGGGAATTTAAAAGAAAGTGAGTTGTTTAATAGAATTACATTACCCCAACATCATAAAGATTTTATGCCTCCAGAAGGTAAGCGTCCTTTTTCTGATGAAGATGTAAAACTTATTGAATTCTGGATTTTAAATGGTGCCAAACCCAATGGTTTATTAGCAAACCTAGAGCTTGAAGATGAGCAAATAGAACTTTTTGAGAATTTTTTAGGCTTAAAAGGTACAAAAAGTAATAGTTTAAATGCGGTTGTTAATCCAGCAGATTCTACTGTTATTAGTGCTCTTAGAGCAAAAGGTTTTAAAATTAAAACCATTAGTAATACAAGTAATTTGTTAGGTGTAACTGTGCCTTATGGCGAAAACAAAGCGGCTAAACATATTAAAGATTTGCTTTCTATAAAAAAGCAGATTGTTTTTTTAAGTCTTAATAGTTTAAATATTAAAGATGAAGATCTTAAAACTATTGGGCAGTTAGAATTATTAACCAAGCTAAACCTACATTCTAACTTTAGTATTTCAAGTCAAGGCATATCATACTTAACCAAATTACAAAATTTAGAGTCTTTAAATATTTACAACACCCAAGTAGATAATGAAGCGCTAAAAACAATTGCTAATTTAAAACGTTTAAAACGCCTTTATGTTTGGAATACCAAAATGACTCAAGATAAGGTTGAGGTATTTAAAAATGCAAATAAAAGATTAATAGTTAGTTATGGGGTGTCTGCTTTATAAGCTTAAAACTTTAGTTCCTTTTGTAATTGCTCGTAAGCATCTTGTACTTGTCTAAATTTTTCTTTGGCTCCTTTTTGGTGTTCTTTACCTAGGTGAATAACCCGATCTGGGTGATATTTTTTTGCCATAGTACGGTATGCTTTTTTTACTTCTGCTATGGTAGCGCCTTTTTCTATTTCTAATATTTTATAAGCATTCTCGCTACTGTTGTAAAACATGGCTTTTATACTTTCGTAATCTCTGGCGCTTATGCCTAAATAGCCAGCAATGGTGTAAATTTGTTTTACTTCGTCTTCGGTAACATTACCGTCTGCTTTTGCTATTCCAAATAAGAAATGCATAAGTTGCAAACGCGAAGCATGATCCATCATTTGTCTTATTTGCAAGCATACTTGGCGAGTAGAGATATTGTTTTGCTTGTTTATATTTTTAAATAATTTAAAGGCATGGTTAGCACGATCTTTACCATACATACCAGCAAATTGGGTGCGTACAAAGTCTAATTCGCGTTTGTCTTGTACGCCATCTGCTTTTATAACTATAGATGCGAGTATTAATAGGCTAACTTCGAAATCGCCCGATTGTGTTTGTGGGCGTTGTCTTGGTTGTGTTCTATATGTTGTGCGACGTTGGCTACTTTGATTTGGTTGCCCTTGCCCTATAAAGGGACTGTTTTTTTCGTCTGTAAATGCATCTACTACGCTACCAAGAGCTAAGCCTAAAATGGCTCCTATTGGTCCGCCAAACGACCATCCTATAGAGGCGCCTATCCATTTTGAAAAACCCATGTTTTTTTTGTTGTTTTTATGTTTTCAAATATACTATTGTTAGTTGACTTTTTTTAGCATTTGTTACAGTAGTGTATTTGTAGGCTTGCGTTTTTTGTTTTTCTGGTATATTGTTACTTGCTTTTTCTAGATTACTGCCTATAGTTGGTTGGCTTGCGTAAAGGATAGAAGCGACATCCTTTTTTGTGAGATTATCTTTTTTTGATTAAAATGACCTAAAATTAGGTGTTGTTTTTAGGGTGGTACTGAAACTTTGTCACCAAAAAGATATAGCGTATAGCCTGACCTTATAACGCCATAAGCGTTTTAAGGGTACGCCCAAAACATTTTTGCATGATTTTTGATTAACTTTGCATAGTATTAATTATAAAATAAAAATTTAAAGATATGTATCCAGCAGAATTAGTAAAACCAATGCGTGAGGATTTAACCAAAGTAGGTTTTGAAGAATTACAAACAGCAGAAGCTGTAGAGGCTGCATTAGCTAAAGAAGGAACTACTTTAGTGGTAGTAAATTCTGTGTGTGGTTGTGCTGCTGCCAATGCGCGCCCAGGAGCTAGGTTGAGTTTAGAAAATAAAAAACGTCCAGATAATATAACAACTGTTTTTGCAGGTGTAGATAAGGATGCTGTAAATGCTGCACGTGTACATATGGTTCCGTTTCCTCCAAGTTCGCCATGTATGGCTTTATTTAAAGATGGGGAGTTGGTGCATATGTTAGAGCGTCATCATATTGAAGGAAGACCAGCAGAGCTAATTGCAGAAAATTTAATGGATGCTTACAATACACATTGCTAGACACTTTGTTAGTAAAAGATTAATTAAAACCACGATTTATCGTGGTTTTTTTATGTTTTAACGCAACCTTTTTAGCTTGCTTACATCTTATATTTAAACCTAACTTGAATGAAAAAGTATTTATTAATTGTTTTAGTTTTATACTTAATTGTTGTTGCTTTTAAGTGTGAAAGCGACGATGGTTTAGTAACGCAGGAAGATGAGCAAACAGAATTAAGCATTTTAAAAACAGAAATTGAAACTTTAGCAAATACATCTATTTGTAACGAAACTACAACTTGTAAATTTATTGCCTTTGGAGATAAACCTTGTGGTGGACCATGGAGTTACTTGCTATATTCTACATCTATTAATACAAATGAGCTAGAAAATTTGGTTGAGGTTTATAATAAAAAGGAAAAAGAATATAATACAAAATGGGGTGTTATGTCTAATTGTGCAATTGTTACAATGCCCACAAATGTAGAATGTGAAAATAACCACTGCGTAGCTGTCTATTAAATTTAAGTTTTTGCTTATTTTTGGGGCATGTTAAAATTATTGTCCTATCCGCTTACCTTTATTTATGCCATAGCGTTTTTAATAACCATATTGGTGTTTCACCCTATACAAGCATTTTGTTACCGTGTTTTTGGGTATCAAGCCCTAAAAAAAAGTGTTGATGCGTTGCAGTTTTGTTTAATGCGCTGCTTAAATATTTTGGGAACACGTATTACGTTTAACAATCCGCACAATATTGGTACAGATCAACCTATTATTATTGTTGCAAACCACCAAAGTATGTACGATATATCTCCTATTATTTGGTATATGCGCAAACATCATCCTAAATTTATTAGCAAAATAGAATTGGCAAAAGGGATTCCGAGTGTGTCTTATAACATTCGACATGGCGGATCTGTGGCTATAGACAGAAAAAACCCAAGGCAATCTCTACCTGCTATTATGAAATTTGCAGAATATATAGAAGAAACTAACCGTGCAGCTGTTATTTTTCCTGAGGGTACACGTAGTAAAACAGGAGAACCAAAACCTTTTCAAACAAAAGGCTTAGAGATTTTGTTAAAAAAAATACCCTCGGCATTGGTTGTGCCAATTACAATTAATAACAGCTGGAAAACAGTACGTTACGGTAAATTTCCTATGGGTTTAGGAACTCACATTACTTTTACTGTACATAAGCCTTTAAAAGTTAGTACCTTTGCTAATAGACAAGACCTTATTAATAGTGTTGAAAACACCATTACACAACATATAAAATATTAAAAACATACAAGATGGCTTTAAAGAATAAGAGATTTGAAGTAATGCAGTTTTTAGAAAAAGACATCGATGCATTAGTAGAAAAGTATTTAATTCCTGTTGAAAAAATATGGCAACCAACAGATTTTTTGCCGAATTCTGAGACAAATACAGAGTCGTTTTTTGAAGATGTTCGAGAAATTAGAGAATTAGCAAAAGATTTACCATACGATTTTTGGGTGGTTTTAGTTGGTGATATGATTACCGAAGAGGCATTACCTACTTACGAGTCTTGGTTAATGGATGTTGAAGGTGTAGACCAAGTAAACGGGCAAAGTGGATGGGCCAAATGGGTACGCCAATGGACCGCAGAAGAGAATAGACATGGCGATGTACTTAACAAGTACTTGTACCTTTCTGGGCGTGTAAACATGAGAGAGATTGAGATTACTACGCAGCATTTAATTGCAGATGGTTTTGATATTGGCACCGATAGAGATCCATATAAAAACTTTGTTTATACTAGTTTTCAAGAACTAGCAACTTATGTGTCTCATAACCGTGTAGCTAAATTAGCTAAAGATGTTGGTAATAAGCGTTTGTCTAAAATGTGTAAAATTATTTCTGGAGACGAGATGAGACATCATCACGCTTATTCAGAATTTGTAGAGCGTATTTTTGAAGTAGACCCTAACCAAATGATGATGGCTTTTCACCATATGATGAAGCAAAAAATAACCATGCCTGCTCATTTTTTAAGAGAAACGGGTGGTAAAATAGGATCTGCTTTTGAAGAGTTTTCTAACACTGCACAACGTATTGGTGTTTACACTTCTATGGATTATATCGATATTTTAGAAAAACTTATTAAGCGTTGGGAAATTGATAAAATTGGTAACCTAAACGACGAAGCAGAAAAAGCTAGAGATTACCTTATGAAGTTGCCTTCTAGAATGACGCGTATTGCAGAGCGTATGAAAATTCCAGAAAACTCTTTCCAGTTTAAATGGGTAGAGCCTGCAATAATTAAATAAACACTTTTATTAAAAGGTGATAAACTATAACAATAAACGTTTTAGGCCGGTTTCTAGCTCGAAAAATAGCGAAACCAGTTCTGAAACGTTTTTTTTATATAAACAAGAAGGACATATTTTAACGTCTCATTATAAAGGTGGGCATATTGTTAAAGGGCATTTAATAGGTTTGGTTGATGCCAACGGAACTATAAATATGAGATACCACCAAATTAACTCTGCTGGAGAGTTAATGACGGGTATTTGTACATCTAAACCAGAAATACTTGCTAATGGAAAAATAAAGCTTCACGAAAGTTGGCAATGGACGAGTGGCGATTTATCTAAAGGCACATCTGTTTTGGAAGAGGTTTAGATAAATTTTTAATTGATAAGTAAATTCCTTTTAGTACAAAAAGGAATTTTTATTTTTATGGCATGATATCAGAAAAAGAACAAATTAGTAAAACCATTGATTTTGTAAAGGAAACCCTTAAAAATGCCGAAGGAGGACACGACTGGTTCCATATAGAGCGTGTTTATAAAAACACGTTGCTTATTGCCAAACAAGAAAAGGTTAATATGCTTGTGGTGTGTTTAGGTGCTTTGCTTCACGATATTGCAGATAGTAAGTTTTATAACGGAGACGAAACCGTAGGCCCTAAACTAGCAGCCGAGTTTTTGGTAAAACTTAATGTAGACTCTGTTACTATAGAGCATGTGGTTAAAATTATAGAAAATATATCTTTTAAAGGCGGTAATATAAATCAGGCGTTTAAATCTCCAGAATTAAATGTTGTACAAGATGCCGATAGGCTAGATGCTATTGGTGCTATTGGTATTGCACGTTGTTTTAATTATGGAGGCTTTAAAAACAGAGCGCTTTACGACCCAGAAATTAAACCAAATCTTAATATGACTAAAGCAGAGTATAAAGCATCAACTGCACCAACCATTAATCATTTTTACGAAAAATTATTGCTTTTAAAAGACAGAATGAACACTAAGACAGGAAAAAAAATAGCCTTACAAAGGCATGAATTTATGCTTGAGTTTTTAAATCAATTTGATAAAGAGTGGCAGGGAGAAAAATAAGTTTAGTCTCATAAAGCCATTAATTATGAAGTTGTATTTATTTTTGCTGAATAATTAATTTTATTTCTTTTCTGTAGTTAGAGGCACTTTTACCTGTAATCTCGTTAAACTGCTTGTTAAAATGCGAGAAGTTATTAAAACCACATTCAAAACAAACATCGGCAATACTCATTTGGCTTTCGTTTAATAGTTTGGTAGCGTGTACCACTCTATATTCGTTAACTAATTGTGTAAATGTTTTTCCTGTAGCTTTTTTAAAGTATCTACAAAAAGCAGGAACTGTCATGCTTACTTCGTCTGCAATTTCGTCTAAAGTAATATGTCTTTGAAAGTTTTTATTAACGTATTTAAAAATAATATCAATTTTAGCACTGTCTTGTGGCTCGGCTTCAAAAGCAAAGCCATCTGCGTTTAATAGTGCGTAATCGTCTGTTTTGGCTAAATAATTTAAAATTTCTAAAAATTTAATAACACGTTTCATACCATCGTGCTCTAAAAGTTTTTCAATTTTAGGTCCAATTTTCTTTTTGGCATCAATTTTAAAACGAATACCTTTTTTTGCTCTTTCAAATAAAGCAATAATGTTAGCCATTTCTGGAACATTTAAAAAATCATCACCTAAAAAGTTAGATTTAAATTGTATTGTAGTTTCTGTTCCGTTTGCTGTAAGTCTATCGGTAAAACCATTATGTGGTAAATCAGATCCTATTAATATAAGTTGGCTATTGTTAAAATAAGATAAATGATTGCCAATATGTGTTTTACCTTGTCCTTTGTTTATGTATATAAGCTCGAGTTCTGGGTGAAAATGCCAGTAAGCATCGTTTTTATCTACTTTATCTACGTGTTGTTTAACCAGTATGGAACTACCAAAACTTGGGCTAAGCTTCTTTAAAGTGGGTTTCTTATTAATCATAGTAGGTTTTTTAGGTACAAAATTACTATTTATTATGCATACATTGTATATTTAATTAACCCTAATATATGCTATTTTAACTTATCATTATATTAACGTTCGTTTAACAGTTAATTTAGCATACAAATAAGCTAAAATTGATGTTATCTATTACTCGAATGCGTTATATATTTGTAGTGTTAATTGTTAGTAACATTTATTTAAAGAATTAAACAACAGTTAATATTAAAAGTAAAAATAATTAAAATATATATAGCTGTCAAATAGAGATAGATAGCGATTAAAGAAATTCATTAATAATTGATTTTAATGTCTTATTTAGTTTAGTTGGTAAAGTGAGCTGTGGTGGCTCACTTTTTTTTTGTCTTAATTTTTATATTCTCGTTTCTCAATAAATTAAAACCCATTCTAATTAATTTTTATTTACAATAGTTTTTAAAAGGGTTAAACCTATATAGAATTCTAAAAACATAGATTTAAATACACATAATTACCCTTAATATATGCTATATTAACTTAACGAGGTGTTAACGTTATATTAACAGATAATTTAGCATATAAATATGTCAATCTTAATGTTTTGTAGCTTTTAAAACCACTATACATTTGTAGTGTCAAAAAGGTTAAAAACCAATATTATGAAAAACGTAATCACACACACGAAAAAAGGATTCTTAATGGTAACAATGTTTGCTACCTTGTTAAGTTTCGCAAAAGAGTCTTCATTATCTATTATTAAAAATGATGACAAAAGAACATCGCTTACTTTAGAAAGTGTAAAAAAAGGAAATTTACTGTCTATTAAAGATAACAAAGGTATTGTATTATATAAAGAGCTTATTGAAGCTTCTGGTATTTATACTAAAGGTTTTGATTTAACTACATTGCCAAATGGTGCTTATGTATTTGAGCTAGATGGTGAAGTAGAAATTAAAACAATTCCTTTTACAGTAGAATCTAGTAAAGTTGTATTTGATAAAAATTTAGAGGAAACAACTTTTAAACCATTTGTAAGAGTAGATAATGATTTAGTATTTATATCTAAGTTAGCGCTTCATAATGAAGAATTAAAAATTGATGTTTACTTTGAAGATTTAAATGGAGACTATACATCTAATCCTGTTTATACAGAAACAATTAAAGGAACAAAAAAGATAGAAAGAGTTTTAAAATTAAAAACTTTAGGTTTTGAGCAAAAAGGGAATTACACAATTGTTTTAAAATCTAACGGAAGAGAATTTACACAATACATTAATATTTAATGTCTTATATTTAGTTTAGTTTAGTTTGTAAAAGTGAGCTGTGGTGGCTCACTTTTTTTGTGCTTAATTTTATAGATAGCACTTTATTATTTATTTAAACTTTAATGTTAAAACAAAAAACATCTTTATTAAAGATGTTTTTTTGTTTTAAAAATAGTTGCCAGAATAAAACAAATAGATCGCTTTCTCTTTTTTTGTGTTTTAAAAAATATAATCTGTTTTAAAATAATACTTTTTTAAATAAAAAAATAATCTGCCTACATGCTAAAATTATGCTCAATTACCCCTATTATATACTCTTTTAATTGGGGAAATAAAAAGTGATAATTTAGCATATAAATGCATCAATTTCAGTGTTTTGTGTGTTTTAAAAGCGCTATATATTTGTAGTGTAAAACGTTAAAACCTATAAATTATGAAAAACGTAATCACAAACACAAAAAAAGGATTCTTAATGGTAACAATGTTTGCTACCATGTTAAGTTTCGCAAACGAGTCTTCATTTTATACTATAAAAAATGATGCTAAAAAAACCTCTCTTACTTTAGAAAGCGTTAAAAAAGGAAGCTTATTATCTATTAAGGATGGTAACGGACTTATTTTATATAAAGAATTTATACAGAAATCTGGAGTATACACTAAAGGTTTCGATTTATCTACATTGCCAAATGGCACTTATGTTTTTGAGTTAGATAGCGATGTAGAAATAAAAACTATTCCGTTTACTGTAAAATCTAGTACTGTTGCTTTCGAAAAAGATTTAGAGTTAACTATTTTTAAGCCAGTAGTAAGAGTAGAAAACGATATGGTATTTGTATCTAAACTAGCACTTAATAAAGAAGATTTAAAAATAGATGTTTATTTTGAAAGCATGGATAGCTTATATACTTCTACTGCTGTTTATACAGAAACTGTAGAAAACACAAAGAAAATAGAACGTGTTTTTAAACTAACTGGTTTAGATGAAGGTAGATACAAAATGGTTTTTACCTCTGAAGGAAGAGAATATACAGAGTACATTGGTAAATAATGTTCTAGAAAATAATTAAGTTATTAAAAGTGAGCTGTGGTGGCTCACTTTTTTTTCGTCTATTTTTTAGTAAAAAAATATTTTTAAAATATTCGTTTATTTGGTTTTAGTTAAGTACACGATCACTTAAAAAATAAAGTACTTTTTGGATTAAATGCAAGCACATTTTCCTTTTTAGTGTTTTACAATATTTGCTGTTTTTTAAAAAAGCAAATTTTATTATAGAACCAAAAAATATAATTACAAAAGCTTAACGTATACATCTAAATATGCTTAATTAACCTAATTATATTCTCTATTAATTTACATAAATAAAACATAAAAATAATAGATAATTTAGCATATAAATACATCAATTTCAGTGTTTTACATGTTTTAAAGGCGCTATATATTTGTAGAGTAAAACGTTAAAACCTATAAATTATGAAAAACGTAATCACACACACAAAAAAAGGATTCTTAATGGTAACAATGTTTGCTACCTTGTTAAGTTTCGCAAACGAGTCTTCATTTTTCTCTATTAAAAATGATGCTGAAAAAACATCACTTACCCTAGAAAGTGTTAAAGAAGGAAATTTATTATCTATTAAAGATGAAAACGGAATTATACTATATAAAGAACTAATCCAGAAAACGGGCACTTATACAAAAGGTTTCGATTTAACAACACTTCCAAAAGGAGACTATTTGTTCGAATTGGATGGCGATTTTGAAATTAGTACTATTCCCTTTACTGTAAACGAGGGTGTTGTAAAGTTTAATCCAGATCTAGAAACAAAAACTTTTAAGCCTTTTATAAGAGTTGAAGGCGATATGGTATATCTTACAAAGCTGTCTTTAAACAAAGCGCCTTTAAAAGTTGAAATTTACTTTGACAACGGACTTTATATTGGAGAAAAAGAATTAGTACATTCTGAAATTATCGAAGATGAAAAGAATATTGAAAAAGCATATCGACTAACTGGTTTATATAGAGGCTCTTATAAAATAAGTGTAATCTCTGAAGGTCGAGAATTTATAAAAGAAATTAATTAACCAAACCACCTTATAACCTAGTTTATTTAGAGGAGGCCGCAAGGCTTCCTCTTTTTTATTGAAAAAGGTTTAATTGTCCAGTTTTAAAAGATTCGTGCAGAGTTGTATTTAGTTTTTTTTGCACCACTTTATCTTTAAAATATTTGCGCTTAGCAAGTTTAATAAGGTTGTTAATTTGTTCTGCTATTTTACCTTCTCCTCGCATTCTTGTGCCATATCTGCTTTCGTTTAAAGTACCACCATGGCAACTTTCTATTTGGTGCAATACTTTATTGGCTCTATCTGGCATTTTTTTTTCTATCCAATCTGTAAACAATGCGCCTATGGCTCCATTTAGTCTAACTATAGTATGCCCTATAGAAATGGCACCATTATTTGCTGCAGCTTTTGCTAATGGTAAAATTTCGTGACTGTTAATGGATGGAATTATAGGTGCAATCATCACATTTACAGGAATACCATTATCGCTTAATATCTTAACGGTTTCTAAACGCTTTTTTATAGAGGCAGTTCTTGGTTCTAGTATACGTCTTGTTTCTTCAGATAAAGAGGTAATAGATATACTTACACCAATTAAATTGTCTTTGGCTAAACTTTTAAGTAAGTCTAAGTCTTTTAAAATTAACGCATTTTTGGTAATAATGCCCACAGGGTGTTTGTATTTTAAAAATACTTTTAGGCAAGCTCTTGTTATTTCGAATTGATTTTCGGCAGGTTGGTAACAATCTGTATTGCCAGACATAACTATGGTTTGCGCTTTCCAGCTTTTCTTTTTAAGTAAGTTTTCTAATAATTTTGGAGCGTCTTTTTTTACTAGAATTTTACGTTCAAAATCTAAGCCAGCACTATAACCCCAAAATTCGTGGCTATTACGCGCATAGCAATACACGCAACCGTGTTCGCAGCCTTGGTAAACATTCATAGAGTATTGCATGCCAACATCTGGGCTATTTATTTTATTTACTATAGTTTTAGGAAAAACGTTTAAATATTCAGTTTTGTTATGCTCTACTTGTTCGCCTTCTTTATTGCAAAATTCTAAAAAGTCGTCGCGCATTTCATGACTTAGTTCAAAAAAACGATTGCGTACATTAAGCTGTGCGCCTCGTCCTTTTATGGCAGATTTCGAGTTCATTTATAGTAAATTAAGGGTCGATTACTTGTTTTTGTAGCACTATAAAATTAGCTATTAATTGTATTTAAAATTGTTAAAGCAAAAATGGGTTATTAACAAAATTTGAAAAAAATGAATAGGTTTTTTAAAATACAAACCAGAAAAAAGTATTAAACTATTGGTAATTAGAATACATTTTAACCTTTATATAGTTTTATTTTTGCATTATAATTAATTGATAAACAGAAGTGTTTATTAGGTGTAGCTTTTTTAATTAAAATAAAAAGATATATTAAGAGAATTTAAATAAAATGTTTAAAAAAACAGTAAAACGATTGATGATTACAACACTTATTATAGTTGGTTTTTTTGTAGTAGTATATTTGGTTTTTACAAATTTCTATCCAAGTTTTGGAGGCAATGTAACCAAAGAACAACAGCTTTTTTACGCTTCGTCTAAGCAGTTTAAAAATGGTAAATTTAATAATACAAACCCAGTTCCAAAAGACTTAAGTTTTCTAGAAACCTTAAAATTAGCATATGCCTTTTTTACAACAAAAGTGCCTAACGGAAGACCTAAAGCAGATTTAAAAGCGACAAAAATAGACTCTGTAAATGTTGCAAATTATAAGGGTGAAGCACGATTGGTTTGGTTTGGTCATTCTTCGTTTTTATTACAAATAGAAGGTAAAAATATTTTGTTAGATCCTATGTTTGGTAAGGTTGCTGCTCCATTAGAAATTCTTGGCGCTAATCGTTTTAATACAGAATTTCCTTTAGAAATAGAAAAGTTACCTCAAATTGATGCGGTTATTTTTTCGCATGATCATTACGATCATTTAGATTATCAATCGGTTTTAAAATTAAAAAATAAGACCAATCATTTTTATGTTCCGCTAGGTGTTAAGGCTCATTTAGAGGCATGGAATGTGTCTTTAGATAAAATTTCTGAATTAGATTGGTGGCAAAATATACAGTTTGAAGGTATAAATTTGGTTTGTACGCCTGCACAGCACTTTTCTGGTAGAAAGTTAAATAATGGACAAAGTACTTTGTGGAGTTCTTGGGTTATTCAGTCTAAAAACGAAAATATTTACTTTAGTGGCGACAGTGGTTATGCGTCTCATTTTAAAGAAATTGGAGCAAAATATGGGCCTTTCGATTTGGCATTAATGGAGTGTGGGCAATACAATGAGATGTGGTCTGATATCCATATGATGCCCGAAGAAACTGCACAAGCAGGTATAGATGTAAAGGCAAAAAAGATAATGCCTATACATTGGGCTGGCTTTAAACTTGCTTTGCACGAATGGACAGACCCTATTAAACGTGTAAAAAAAGAAGCCGAAGCACTAAATATAGAGGTAATTACACCTGCAATTGGTCAAGAAATAAGGGTTAAGAATTCTGTTAATAATTATAGTAATTGGTGGGAAAACCTTTAAATTGATGTTTTTTGGTAATGAAAGATATAAAATGCATAAATAGTATAGCAGAACTTCATGATTTTTTTGGAATAGAAAAACCAAAACATCCATTAATTTCTATACTAAGAGTAAATAAAAGTATAGAGCTTGTAGAGTTCGAGAAATTTAAATATGTTCTAGGTTTGTATCAAATTGGATTAAAAGATAATTGTGCTTTTACCATTTCTAATTATGGCAGAAACTCTTACGATTACCAAGAAGGCTCTATGATTTTTATGGCACCTAACCAGGTTATAGAAATTGAAAGACAAAATATTAATAGAGAAGATACGGGTTGGAGTATTGTTTTTCATCCAGATTTAATTAGAAAATCTGAATTAGGGAAAAGAATAGATCAATTTTCTTTTTTTGAATATGCTTCAAACGAAGCTTTGCATTTATCGGAAGAAGAGCGTAAAACCATTACAGAAATTTCTAGAAAAATAGAGAAAGAATTTACTAGTAATATTGATGCGCATAGCCAAACACTTATTATTTCGAATTTAGAACTGTTGTTAAACTACTGTGTGCGGTTTTACGACCGTCAGTTTTTTACCAGAACAAATTTAAATCAAGATATAGCGAACCAGTTCGAAAAGTTGTTAAAAACGTATTACGAGCAAAATAAACAGTTAGAGTTGGGTATACCCTCGGTTCAATATTGTGGCGAGGCTATGGGTATGTCTTCTAAGTATTTAAGCGATTTATTAAAAAAGGAAACTGGGCAAAGTGCGCAAGACCATATTCATAAATATATTATAGAGAAAGCCAAGAGTAAACTGTTAAACTCGAAAGAAAGCGCAAGCGAAATAGCTTACGCTTTAGGTTTCGAGTATCCTCAATATTTTAGTAAAATTTTTAAAAAGAAAACAACACTAAGTCCTAATGCATTTAGGCATAGTTTAAATTAATAAACTTGTTGTTTAATGTTATTCTCCAGGAAAATCTGCTTTACGTTTTTGTAAAAAAGCAGTAGTCCCTTCTTTAAAATCTTTAGTTGCAAAACTGTTTCCAAATTGTTTAATTTCAATTTCAAAACCGTTTACACCATCTTTATAATTTGCGTTAATGGCTTTAATGGCAGCGCCAATAGCAACAGGAGAATTACGTAAAATTTTAGCTGCTATTTTTTGGCACAAAGCTAGTAAATCTTCTTGTTTTTCTACATGGTTTACCAAACCATAACTAAGTGCTGTTGTAGCGTCTATCATACCTGCGGTCATAATAAGCTCCATGGCTCTGCCTTTTCCAACTAGTTGTGGTAAACGCTGCGTGCCACCATAACCGGGTATAACGCCCAGAGATACTTCTGGTAAACCCATTTTAGCATTGTCGCTAGCAACTCTAAAGTGGCATGCCATGGCCAATTCTAATCCGCCACCTAATGCAAAGCCATTTATAGCAGCAATTACAGGTGTAGAAAGATTTTCGACAAAATTAAATAATATGTCTTGACCTTTTGCTGCTAATTTTTCGCCTTCGTTGGTATCAAAATCTGCAAACTCGCTAATATCTGCGCCTGCAACAAATGCTTTTTCGCCACTTCCTGTAACAATAATAACTTTAGTGTTTTTGTCTGTTTCGGCAGTTTTAAAGGCATGGTGTAATTCTTCAATAGTTTCTTTGTTTAAAGCGTTTAGTTTACTAGGCCTATTAATGGTAATGGTTGTTATATTATTGCTTAGTGCGGTAATAATATTATTGTAGCTCATGGTGTATAAATAGTTGGTTTATATATTAAATTCGAAATCGTCGTAACCTTGCATACAGCTAGAGTTGTTACAGGTCATATACTCTATTTCTCCAGAAATTTTGTTTATGTTTTTATTTTTTAGTTTAATTTTCTGTTTAAAAAGAGCTTGGTTGTTAAAATAGGTAACATTCATATTAAAGGCGGGTTCAAATACTTTGTGGCCTTTTCCCTCTTCCATATCTCCTATTAGTTCGTAATTATCGTTTTTATTAAAAATAAAAACTGTTGGTAATGGTCCGCCTTCTTTAGTGTTTAAAGAATATAAATGATATCCAGATTCTATATGTGCTTTTGCAATTAACATATATTCTGAATTTGAAATTTTTTCGACACTAGTTTTCCATTTAACAGGTTCTACAATTTGCGAAAAGCTTATTGTTGATGTTAAAAATAGTAAGATAAATATGTTTTTCATTTTTATTGTTTAAATAGTTCTAACCCGGTAATAGCAAAGAGGTCTGATTGATAAAACTTAATGGCTGTTTTAGTGGTTTTAGCAGATTCGTTTCTTGGAGATTTACTAACGTATCTTGCTTTGGTGTTTGTAAAATCCATTTTGTAGATCTCGTTTATTTCGGTTTCAGGGTTGGTAAAAAAGTTAATTATTTTGCCATTTAATCTCCAAGTACCTTTTCCATAAAAGTTTTCTTCTTCAGGCACTCCTTTTTTATGTTTTCTATAAAAATTATAAATAAAAGAACCGTTTTTATTTAATGTAACGGTCCATTTTAATTCTGTGTCTTTGTTTTTTGGTGTGTTTGTTTTGCTGTAAACACCTGCTTGTGAGTAGCCTATTATACTAAGGTTAAGTAAAGTTATTAGGCTAAATAATTTAATACCTTTCATTGTGTTTTCTATAATTTACTCTTTTGGAAATGTTACTTTAAAAATGGTTCCTTTGTCTTTTTCTGTTGTAAATGTTATGGTGCCTTTGTAGGTTTCTACTATGTTTTTAACCATGGCTAAGCCAAGACCCATACCGCTTGTTTTTGTTGTAAATTTTGGTTCGAAAATTTTACTTATGTTCTCTTCTGATACGCCAGAACCATTATCTGCAACCGTAATTATAATGTTGTTTAAGTTGGTGTTAACACTAACAGTTACTTTGGGTGTTTTGTTTTCTGGTATGGCTTGTATACCATTTTTTACCAAATTTGTAACTACACGAATTAATTGTGTGCGGTCTAGTTTTGCTATTATTTCTTCGTTGTCAGAATTAAAAACTATGTAATCTTCGTTAAAAATATCGAGCGCTAGTTTTACAATTTGTACTACGTTTAGTGTTTCGTTTTTTTGAGCAGGCATTTTTGCGAAATTTGAAAATGCCGAAGCAATAGAGCTCATGGTATCTATTTGCTGGATAATTGTTTTGCTGTATTCGTCTACTTTTAAATGTATGTTTTCGTCTTCTGGATCGAATTTACGCTGAAAGTTTTGAACCGTTAAACGCATAGGTGTTAGCGGGTTTTTAATTTCGTGTGCTACTTGTTTTGCCATTTCTCTCCAGGCTTGTTCGCGCTCGCTTGTTGCTAGTTGCACAGCACTATCTTCTAGCTCGTCTATCATGCTGTTGTAAGAGTTTACTAGAGTAGATATTTCTTCGCTAGTATCGTCTATATCTATACGTTCGTTGCGCTTTTCTAGTCTGGTAGCGTTTATTTTGTCGCTAATGGTTTTTAAAGATTTTGTAATGTATTTAGAGAGTAAAAAGGCAATACCTATAGCCATTAATAAAATGAATAAATAAGCATAACTTAGGCGTTCTAGAAACTCGTTAAGTTCTTTAGATAGAAACTCGTCGTTTTCTAGATATGGTAATTTTAATATGGCTATGGGTTTAAATTTTAGATCGTAAAAATAACTGTAAGACGATTGGAGGGTTTCTCCGTTTATTTCGTTTTTTTCTACAAAATGATGCTCTGCCGTGTTAGAAATTTGGTTTAGTATTTCGGCGTCAATACATTTTTCGTCTATGTTTTCTTTTAAGTTGGCTTTGGATGATATTAGTATAGAGCCTTCTAGATCGTAGAGTTTTATTTCTAATTTATGTATATCGGCTATGCTACTTATATCTTCTTTAAAAATATAGGGTAGGTTGTCTGTTTTTACTTCCCAGGTGTTTCCGCGTCCGTTTAGTACACTTTTAAGGTGTGTTTTTATGTTTTGTTCTTTACGTTCTAGACGTTGTTTATGGTAGTCTATAGTTTCTTCTCGATATTGGTATATAGCAACTACTGCAATAAGTATAGATGCTAATAGTACAAGCATAATCATGGCTATGAAAATTCGAGTACGTAGGGATAATTTTTTTAGCTTCATTTTTGTTATTAATCCATTAAATATAGCAATAATCAAACCAAACATACTAAGCGGGTTTTAAAAAATATATAGCGGGCTTTAGTTTTGTTGTGCTAAATTTTAAATTGAAAAGGGTATTGGTAGCGTGTATGCGTTAGCGATAGAGGCATTTGTTGAAGCTCTTTTTGTGTTGTTGCGCTTATGCAACACAAAAAAGCGACTGCCGAAAGCGCGACCCTTTTCGGGTAACGCCTTAATGTGTGTTATGCTTCTGGGTTTTTTTCGCGTATGCGTTTATATACTTTAAAACCGAGCATAATTAGCACGCCCAAAATAAAAATGCCTACTACGCCCCAAACCCAATTTATGGCGCTTTTTAGAATGACTAAAAAAATGATTGCAAAGAGAATAAATGTGGCGCCTTCGTTCCAGATGCGCATAAAATTGGATGTTTTTTTTACCACATCGTTTTGTAATTGTTTAAAGTATTGATGTGTTTTTAGGTGGTATATTATAAGAAGAACAACAAAGGTTAGTTTTACATGCATCCAGGGTTGTTGTAGCCAACTTGGCAATAAAATAAGTAGCCAAATGGCAAATAGTGTTGCTAAAATGGCTGATGGCCATGTGATGATGTACCACAAGCGTTTTGCCATTAATTTAAGTTGTTTACCTAGTATTTCTTTGTCTGGTGAGGGTTTGTGAAAGGCTTCGATTTGGTAAACGAATAAGCGCGGAATATAAAATAAGCCAGCAAACCAGGTAATTACAAATATGAGGTGCAGCGATTTTATGTATGCGTAATACTCCATGGTTTAAACTGTTTCTGCTGGTGTTTTACTCCAGTTTGTTATCCATTTAGATAATAGGTTTACAAAGGCGCTATCGTCGTTTAGGCAGGGTACTGTTGTAAAATCTTGCCCGCCAACTTCGTGAAATAATTCTTGACCTTCCATAGCTATTTCTTCTAGAGTTTCTAAGCAGTCGCTAACAAAGGCAGGTGTAACTATGGCCATGTTTTTTATGCCTTGTTTACCTAATCGTTCTATGGTTCTGTCTGTGTAAGGTTGCAACCACGGATCGAAACCTAAACGCGATTGAAAGGATGTTGAGTATGTGTTTTCTTTAAGGTTTAGTTTTTGAGCAACCAAACGTGTTACTTCTAAGCATTGGTGTTTGTAGCAAAATTCGTGTGCTTTGCTTGGTGTTACACAGCAACTTTTATCTATTTTACAGTGCGATTTTGTAATATCGCTTTTGCGTATATGGCGCTCTGGTACACCGTGATACGAAAATAATAAGTGGTCGTATTTTTTGTTTTTTAAATGCTTTTGTATTGAGTTTGCTAGCACCTCGATATAATCTGGTTTGTTGTAAAATGCGGGAACAGATTCTATTTTAAGATTAGGAAAATGTTCTTGGCGTAACTCTTCGGCTAAAACAGTAATGGTTTCTGTTGTTGCCATAGCGAATTGTGGGTATAAAGGAAATAATAGCACTTTTTCTACGCCTTTGTTTACTAGGGATTGTAGGCCTTTTTTTATGGTCATGCTACCGTAGCGCATAGCTAGTTCTACAGGTATGTCTACTTGTTGTTGTATTTTATTTTGAAGCCTTTCTGATAGCACAATAAGTGGCGAACCCTCGTCCCACCATATTTTTTTATAGGCTGCTGCCGATTGTTTTGGGCGTGTATTTAAAATAATACCTTTTACTAATGCGGTTCTTGCTACTAACGGAATATCGATAACGCGCTCATCCATTAAAAACTCACCTAAATATTTTTTTACGTCTTTTGGGCTTGGACTATCTGGCGAACCAAGGTTAACAAGTAAAATTCCTTTTTTCATATTGCAAAAATACGATAGAATTTGCAATGATGCTTATTTAGAAATAAACATTTTATAGTAAATTATATAATTTGGGGTTTGTTGTGTGCTAAAAAGGTGCAGTATAAAAAAAGCCAACTTACATATTGTAGTTGGCTTTTATAATTTAAAAGAAATTATTCTATAATTCTTCGTTGCTTGTATAAACTCTTGTAGTGTCTCCTTTGTCAAAAATAAGAACAAGCTTGTTAGCTTTGTTCATTGTTACAGATGCTAATCTCCATCCGTCTGTTTTAGAGGCTTCAATTAAACATTTACGAACATCTGGGTTGCTTAGGTTTAAGTCTGAATTTTTGATTACCTCGTCTGCCTTTACATTAAAAGAAACTAAAAGTGTAATTGCTACTAATACTAATTGTAATTTTTTCATCATTATTATAATTTAGGGTTTGAGAATGAGAGCTCAATATTATAACATAATGTTTTAGTTCTCGAAAATAATGGTTGACTGTTCGTTATTTACCGTTAAAACAACTGTTTCTCCCAAAATTAATGAGCGATTATCCTTTGCATGGCCTGCGGGCATGTTAAATGCAACAGGGAAATTGTAGTCTGATACAACATCTAAAATTAATTGTTCTATAGAAGATCCCCATGGCGTGGTATTCTTTTTTATTTTTGTGAAATCGCCAATAATTAAGCCTTTACAATTGTTAAAATAGCCAGCGCGTTTTAAACTTTGTAACATGCGATCTATATGATATTTGTATTCGCCAATTTCTTCTATAAACAATATTTTTCCAGAAGTGTCAATGCTAGAATTAGAGCCTAGCATGGTATGTAAAATAGTTAGATTGCCACCAGTTATTGGTGCTGTAACTGTGCCTTTTTTATTATATTTTGATGGGTGTAAAGTGTAGCTCAATGGCGTGCCAAAAAGCGCCTTTTTAAATGTAGAAATGGTTTCTTTAATTGTTGTAAATTCGTCTTGTAAGCTAGTGCACATCATGGCATGAATAGATTGATAGCCTAAGTTATGTACTTGATTATGTAGCGCTGTAATGTCTGAGTAACCAATAATCCATTTGGGATTTAATTTAAATTTAGAATAATCTAATTTATCTAAAATTCTAACCGAACCATAACCACCACGAGCACACCAAATGGCCTTTACGCTAGGGTTGTCTAAAGCGTTTTGGAAATCTTCGCAACGTTCGTTATCTGTTCCTGAAAAATGGTGGTCTTGTTTAAAAACATTGTTTCCTACTAGGGCATGTAACCCCCAATTTTTTAAAAGTTTTTTTGCGCGTTCAACTTCGGCAGTTCTGTTTTTTAAAATTCCAGAAGGCGCAACAATAGCAATGGTGTCTCCAGACTTTAAATACGGTGGTTTTTTCAATGTGTTATTTTGTTTTTGTAATACTGTGGTTTGCGAAAAAGCGGTTTGTACTCCGAAAAATAAAACGGTGCAAAGTAAAGTTGAAATTAGTAGGTTTTGTGACATATTGTAAATGTACATTTTTTTTCTAAATCGATGCTTAATTCATTACTTTTGTGGCTTCAAAAACATAACCATTCTGAGTAAAGCGAAGGCATTAAAAAAAGATAGTCTTAGTCGTTTTTATTTCATTAAGGACATTAAATAAAATTTTGCATCGATGAATACACCAAAAAGATATACCATTACTTCGGCACTGCCATACACTAACGGACCCATACATATTGGGCATTTAGCGGGGGTTTATGTGCCAGCCGATATTTATGCGCGTTTTTTGCGTGGCACAGGAAACGATGTGCTTTTTATAGGTGGTAGTGATGAGCATGGTGTGCCCATTACAATAAAAGCGAAAAACGAAGGTGTTACTCCGCAAGATATTGTAGATAAATATCATGCTATAATTAAACAGTCTTTTGAAGAATTCGGGATTACTTTTGATAATTATTCTAGAACATCGGCAAAAATTCATCACGATACTGCATCAGAGTTTTTTAAGACTTTGAATGATAAAGGAGAATTTATTGAAGAAACATCAGAGCAATTGTACGATGCTGAAGCAAACCAGTTTTTAGCAGATCGATTTATTGTAGGAACCTGCCCTAAATGTGGTTTCGAAGAAAGTTATGGCGATCAATGCGAAAACTGTGGAACCAGCCATAATGCCACAGATTTAATTAATCCTAAATCGGCAATTACTGGTAATGTGCCTACTTTAAAAGAAACAAAGCACTGGTTTTTACCATTAAATAAACACGAGGATTTTTTAAAAGAATGGATTTTAGAAGGACATAAAAAAGATTGGAAACCTAACGTGTATGGGCAATGTAAATCTTGGATAGACGATGGTTTACGCCCTCGCGCAGTAACTAGAGATTTAGATTGGGGTATTCCCGTGCCTGCAGAAGGCGGAGAAGGTAAAGTGCTTTACGTATGGTTTGATGCACCTATTGGTTACATTTCTTCTACTAAAGAATGGGCACAACGCGAAGGTAAAGATTGGGAGCCTTATTGGAAAGATAAAGACACTAAGCTAGTACATTTTATAGGTAAAGACAATATTGTTTTTCACTGTATTATATTCCCTGCTATGTTAAAAGCAGAAGGCACATATATTTTGCCAGAAAATGTACCCGCAAACGAGTTTTTAAATTTAGAAGGTAATAAATTATCTACCTCTAAGAATTGGGCAGTTTGGTTGCCAGAATATTTAAAAGATTTTCCTGGTCAGCAAGATGTATTACGTTATGCGTTAACAGCAAATGCTCCAGAAACAAAAGATAACGATTTTACTTGGAAAGATTTTCAAGCTAGAAATAACAACGAGTTAGTGGCCATTTTTGGTAACTTTATTAATCGTGTTGTTGTTTTAACCAACAAATATTACGAAGGTATTGTGCCTTCTGCTGGTAATTTATTGGAGGTTGATAAGGAAACTTTGGCAACAGTAAAAGCGTATCCAAATGTTATAGCGAGCTCTGTAGAGCGTTACCGTTTTAGAGAAGCGGGACAGGAGTTAATGAATTTAGCGCGTTTAGGAAACAAGTATTTAGCAGATGCAGAGCCTTGGAAAGTAATAAAAGAAGATGCAGAGCGTACAAAAACCATTATGTATGTAGCGCTTCAAATAGCTTCTGCTTTAGCAACGTTAAGTGAGCCATTTTTACCATTTACTTCTGTAAAATTAAAAGGTATTCTTAATTTAGTTGATAACGATAAAAAAGAAAACGAAACTGATGCCACACTTATAGACGCTATTAAATGGAACGAGGTTGCTGTTAAAGATGTTTTACTGCCAGCAGGACATAACATAGGTAAAGCCGAGTTGTTATTTTCTAAAATTGAAGATGCTACTATACAAGCACAATTAGATAAATTAGAAGCTAGTAAAAAGGCAAACGAAATAGCTAATGCTAAGGTTGAGCCTCAAAAAGATACTATTAATTTTGACGATTTTACAAAACTAGATATTCGTGTAGGAACCATTCTAGAAGCTGAAAAAATGCCAAAAACCAAAAAGCTTTTAAAGCTTAAGGTTGATACAGGTATCGATACAAGAACCATTGTTTCTGGTATTGCTGAAAGTTTTACCGCAGAAGAAGTGGTTGGAAAACGCGTTACTGTTTTAGTAAACTTAGCGCCTAGAGCATTGCGTGGTGTAGAGAGTCAAGGTATGATTTTAATGACCGAAACTCCAGATGGGAAATTAGTGTTTGTAAACCCAGATAATAGTAGTGTTGGTAACGGATTGCAAATAAGTTAATATATTTTTATAGATGAATGATGTAATAAAAACAGGTGTGTTGTCTTTTGGTATGTCCGGAAGCTTGTTTCATTGCCCGTTTTTAAATATGCATCCTAAGTTTAATTTAAAGGCAATTGTAGAGCGGTCTACCAAAAAAGCACAAGTAGTATATCCAGATATAAAAAGTTATAATACTGTAACAGAGCTTTTAAATGATGATAGTATTGAATTGGTGGTTATTAATACACCTAGTTCTACGCATTTCGATTTTGCATTACAAGCTATTCGGGCTAACAAACATATTATAGTAGAAAAACCTTTTACGGTAACTTCTGCCGAAGCTAAAACACTTTTTAAAGAAGCTAAAACAAGAAATTGTATTATTATGCCTTTTCAAAATAGACGTTACGATAGCGATTTTTTATCTGTTAAAAAGGTTATAGAATCGGGGAAATTAGGGCGTTTAATTGAAGTGCATTTTAGATACGATAGGTATAAATATGCTATTAGTACTAATATAACCAAAGAGTCTCCTGTTGCTGGTAATGGGCTTTTGTATAATTTAGGGCCTCATTTATTAGATGCATCTATAGCATTGTTTGGTAAACCAGAATCGTTTAATATAGTAACCTTGGGTAATCGTCCAGAAACCCAAGTTGATGATTATGCACATGTACACTTAAAGTATAATAGTGGTATGCAAGTATATGTTACCGCTAGTCTTTTAGTTGCTAATGCTTTGCCTGCATTTGTTTTACATGGTACAAAGGGGTCTTATATTAAAAACAGAACAGACGTTCAAGAAACGCAATTACAATCTGGTTTAAAGCCAGATAATGTGTTGTTTGGGGTAGAAAAGCCTAATAGCGAGGGTGTTTTAACAAGTGTTGATGACAAAGGTGTTGTTACAGAAGAGAAAATAGCGTCAGAAAAAGCATCTTATATTAACTTTTTTGAAGCTGTTTATCAAACATTAGTAAATAAAAAACCTTTTCCTATTACAGAGTATCAAATTATTAACCAATTAGAAATTTTAGAGAGTGCTTTTTAAGAGGTTTTCTGTGTGCTAATATTTTGTAATGTTTTTTAAGGTATGTAGACTAAAAAGGCATGCAAAAAAGATTTACAGAGTTTTCAACCAATGCGTTTTTAAAAATAGGAGACGAATCGCTTTTAGAAGATTATAAAACATCTAAACAAGCAGAGCTCTACACTTTTATAAGAACAACATCTGCAAAAGCAGAAATTATTGTAGATAGTATACCATATACTATTAAGCCCAAAAGTGTTTTAGTATTAACAGCTGTACAATATGTGCAGTATGTTTCGGGTAAAAATTTGGTTGTATATCAATTTAATCGTGAGTTTTATTGCATTAAAGATCACGATAAAGAGGTAAGTTGTGCAGGGCTATTATTTTTTGGCAATGTACATGTGCCAATAATAACACTTAATGCTTCAGAAGAAAAAAAACTAGCTATACTTAACGATGTTTTTATGGATGAGTTTGATACTGAAGATACCATACAAGCCGAAATGTTACGTATGCTTATGGCGCGTTATATTATTATTTGCACAAGGCTGTTAAAGGCAAAAGAGGGGTATGTAGAGACGGTAAAAGATTCTAAAATAGAGTTATTACGAGAGTTTAATTTGCTTGTAGAGTCTCATTTTAAAACAGAACATAGTGTGTCGTTTTATGCCAATAAACTATTTAAATCTCCTAAAACACTGTCTAATACATTTGCAAAATTAAATACGAGTCCGTTACAAATAATCCATGGTCGTATTGTGTTAGAAGCAAAACGTCTTTTAACCTATACCGATAAAACAGCAAAAGAAATTGCGTACGAAATAGGTTTTGATGATGCTTCGCATTTAAGTCGATTATTCAAAAAAAACACCCAATTATCGCCTACAGACTTCAAAAAACAGCTTCAATAAGTAGTTTAGGGAAAAATTGACAATACCTCAGGCAATCTAACCATGGTATAGCCTCTTCTTTTAATTCATCTTTGTACCAAGTAATTAAAACAACAAAGTCATGAATTTAAAACACATATCTATTTTCAATTTAATTGAAATATTCAAAGGAAAAAGGGCATCTGCAGTTAATACTATAAGCGAAAAAACACATTGTGATCAAAATCATTTATCAGATTTTTATTGTGATGCCGAAAAACCATATGTAGTATTTAATACAGTAAGAGTAAATCAATAAAGGTAAAATTGACAACACAAAAGGAATAACCTACATGGTATAATTTTTAAAACGGTTGCACTTTTGTGTCAACAATATCAAACAAAAAAGCAAAAATAATAACAGTTTAAAAAGTAAAATTATGAGCACATTTAATGTACCCAAAAGAGAAGAAGTAAACGAAAATAACCAGGCTATTTTCGATAATTTAGAAAAAGCAATAGGATTTGTACCAAATTTATATGCTGCAATGGCATATTCTAAAAACGGATTAGGCGAGTATTTAAAATTTTCGAACACCAAATTATCGTTATCTGCAAAAGAAAAAGAAGCTGTAGATTTAGCAGTAAGTCAAGTAAACGGTTGCTTATATTGCCAGTCTGCACATACTGCAACTAGTAAGTTAAAAGGTTATACAGACGAGCAAATTTTAGAATTAAGACAAGGACGCGCTTCATGGGATGCTAAATTAAATGCTTTAGCAAGCATATCTAAAGAAATTGCAGAAACTAGTGGCAAAGTAAGCGAAAGCGCAAAAGATGCGTTTTATAATGCAGGTTATACAAAAGAAAATTTAGTAGACTTAACATTTGCTTATGCTATAATAACAGTAACAAACACACTGCATAATTTAACAGATGTAGCTATAGATTTTCCGTTAGCACAGCCATTAGAAATAGAAACGGTATAAAGGCTTTAAGGTAAAAACAAGTAAAATTTTAATAATAATAATAGTTTCGCTTACGCGGACAAAAAAACAAAAATAACAATGAAAAAAGTAGTCGCAATTTTAGTATTCGTATTAGCATTTACAATTAACTCTAACGCACAAGATAAAACATCAAAAGTTATTGCTTTAGAGCAAACAAAAGGAGAGTTTACGCAAAAAGCTTTAACTGTAAACGCTGGAGTTTATGTGTTCGAAGTGTCTAATAACCACGCAGCAAAAGAGGTGGGTTTGGTTTTAGTACCAAAAGGAAAAGACGCTAGCAACCCAGAAAACCATATTAAAACAGCATATGTAACAAAGGTTGTAACAGATGGTAAAACAGAAAAAACTAAGGCTACAACTTTAGCAAAAGGAGAATATGTTTATTTCTGCCCGTTAAATCCAACTCCACAATATACACTTACAGTTTTGTAGGGTATTAATTGATTAATTAATAGTAAGGGTATTCTTAACTTTTAAGAATATCCTTTTTTTATGGGTAAGACTCTGTTGTGTAAACTTTAACACACAAGCTTATTTAGATTTAATAAAAATAACTTATTTTTGTCTTAATAAAAATAGCTGTCTAGAAATTTAGATTCTGTTATGGGTAAAAAAGATAAGAAAAAAGCAATTAAAAAATTACAAAAATTAGGAATTGAAATTCCTGATAAAGTAAAAAGTAGTTGCTGTAAAAAATTTAAAAAAGGAGAAAATAAACGCTGTAAAAAGTGTCCTTGTTTCGATTTACTAAAAAAAGTAGCATAGCTTATTTTTCTAACAACCTATTTCTTCTGTTTTAAGGTTGTACTTCTCGTTATTTACTACAATTATATTATTAATTAAAGCCTATAAAGGTTTTATTTAATGTCTTTTTATGCCTTATTATTTGTGTGATTTTTAGTGTTTTATATTAGGTTGGTGTGATGTTTAAGAAATAATTAACAGGTGTTAAAAAACTTGTAACCCTAGTATTTGCGTACATAGTATAAAAGTAAACAAATGAAAAAAATAGCAATTTTATTAATGGTTGCCTCGGTTTTTGTCTCGTGTGCAACATCAAAAACAGTTCGGGTTTCTAAAAAAACAATTAAAGGAAACTGGACTTTAAGTACAATTACTTATAGCGAAAGTGGTACATATAATATTTCGTTATTAGATGATGCTACTCAAGCTTGTTTCGAGGGTAGTAGCTGGCAATTTACTCCCAATAACAACACAGGAATTTACAATATAAATAACGCAGCTTGCAGTACAGGCGACCGCCATTTTATATTTACTATTCAGGAGGTAGATCCAGAAACAGGATTGTACGATTTTTTACTAAAACCAACAAATGCTAAAGGTAAATCTGTAACTAATTCTGGATACAGAATGAGGTTGTCTCAACTCTCAGATACCACTATGCAATGGCAACAAACGGTTAATGTAGAAGGTAAACCATTTGTAATTACAATGAATTATAACAAATTTTAAAAAAAATTAAACATGAAAACTATTATAAAAAAAGCAGGATTATTATTTGCTGTAGTATTAACTATTAGTGCAACAAGTTGTAAAACTGTAGAAAATGCGAACAATAAGCAAAAAGGAGGCGTAATTGGTGCTACTGGTGGAGCCATTTTAGGAGCCATTATAGGTAACAACGTTGGTAAAGGTGGTAATGGCGAATTAGGAGCTGTTATTGGTGGTGTTATTGGCGGTGGCGCTGGTGTGCTTGTTGGTAATAAAATGGATAAACAAGCGCAAAAAATAGAAGAGGAAATTCCTGGAGCAGTTGTAGAGCGTGTAGACGATGGTATTGTTGTAACGTTTGATGAAAATAGTGGTGTATATTTTGATACTGGAAAGTACGATGTTAACCCAGCGTCTCAAAATAGTCTCAATAAATTAGTGGTTGTATTTAAAGAATATCCAGACACAAATATTTTGGTTGTAGGGCATACAGATAGTGTTGGTAATGAGCAAAGTAATATGTTGCTTTCTAAAAACAGAGCCTATGCAGTAACTAATTATTTAACAAATCAAGGTTTAAATAGTAGTCGTTTTACAACCAATTGGTTTGGAGAAACGCAGCCTACAAATGATAATACTACAGCAGAGGGTAGAGCAAAAAATAGACGTGTAAATATAGCTATTTTGCCAAACGATAAAATGATAGAAGAGGCTAAAAACCAAACAGAGCAATAAGCTAGTTATTTGCTTAATAAATAAAGTAAAAGTAAAGGTTATTCTTTTTTTAGGGTAACCTTTTTTGTTTTTAGTAAATTCGCTTTAATTTTTTTTAAAGTATGATGAATCTGGTTTCCTATATAATTTCAAATACGCAGTTTTCGCAGCAATCTGTAAAAAATACTATAGATTTACTTAACCAAGACTGCACTATTCCTTTTATCTCTAGGTATAGAAAAGAGCAAACAGGTAATTTAGATGAGGTTAAAATTGGAGAAATTGTAAAGTTTAAAGAGCAGTTTGAAGCTATAGAAAAACGCAAAAAATCAATTTTTAAAACGTTAGAAGAGCAAGATGTTTTATCTCCAGAATTAAAACAAAAAATAGAGCAAGCCCAAGATTTAATTACACTAGAAGATTTATATCTACCATTTAAAAAAAGTAGAAAAACAAAAGCAGAAAAAGCAAGACAAAATGGTTTAGAGCCTTTGGCAAAAATTATTATGTCTCAAAATGCCAACGATGTGGAGTCTATTGCTTATAAATATACAAAAGGCAATGTGAATTCTGTAGATGACGCTTTAGAAGGAGCTAGACATATTATTGCAGAGTGGATTAACGAGCGTACCGATATTAGAAATAATATACGTAATCAATTAGAGCGTTTTGCAATGATATCGACTAAAGTGATAAAAACAAAAGCTAACGACGAAAAGGCTCAAAAGTTTAGAGATTATTTTGATTGGCAAGAAAGTTTAAGTCGTATTCCTTCTCACCGATTATTAGCAATTTTAAGAGCGGAAAGCGAAGGCTTTATTCGGGTTAAAATTGAAATTGATAACGATAAAGCTTTAGATAGAATAGAAAACCGAATTATACGATCTAATAACGCTTGCGCAGACCAAATAGAGCTAGCGGTAAAAGATGCATATAAGCGCTTATTATTGCCCTCGTTAAGTAATGAAGCTTTACAAATAGCAAAAGATAAAGCAGATGAATCTGCAATTTCTGTATTTGCAAAAAATTTAAAACAATTATTACTAGGTTCTCCCTTAGGAGAAAAACGAGTTTTAGCTATAGATCCAGGATTTAGAACCGGATGTAAATTGGTGTGTTTAGATGCACAAGGACAATTAAAGTATAACGAAACGATTTATCCGCATCCACCAAAAAATGATAGTACAGGAGCAATTAAAAAAATAAGTTCGCTGGCCGATGCTTATAAAATAGAAGCCATTGCAATAGGTAACGGTACTGCATCGCGAGAAACAGAGGCGTTAATTAGAAAAATTCATTTTAAAAACGATGTGCAGGTGTTTGTGGTAAGCGAAGCAGGTGCAAGTATATATTCGGCATCAAAAATTGCCCGTGAAGAGTTTCCAGATTACGATGTTACTGTGCGTGGTTCTGTGTCTATTGGTAGGCGTTTACAAGACCCATTGGCAGAGTTGGTAAAAATTAATGCACAATCTATTGGTGTGGGGCAATACCAACACGATGTAGACCAAAATAAACTTCAAAAACAATTGGATGTCGTGGTAGAAAATTGTGTAAATGCGGTAGGTGTAAACATTAATACAGCAAGTAAAAGTTTATTAAGTTATGTGTCTGGTATTGGACCAAAGCTAGCCGAAAATATTTTTAATTATAGAAACGATATAGGGGTGTTTAAATCAAGAAAAGACATAAAAAATGTACCACGTTTAGGTAGTAAAGCTTTTGAGCAAGGCGCAGCTTTTTTAAGAATTAAAGATGCTAAAAATCCGTTAGACGATTCGGCTGTGCATCCAGAAAGTTACGCTGTAGTTGCAAAAATGGCTAAAGATTTAGGTAAGTCTGTAGAAGATTTAATTGGTAATGCCGAGTTGCTTAAAAAGGTTGATTTAAAATTGTATTGTTCTAACAGTATTGGCTTGCTAACATTAGAAGATATTATTAAAGAGCTTGAAAAACCAGGTTTAGATATTAGAGAGCAAGCCAAAGTGTTTACTTTTAATCAGAATATAAAAACGATTAACGACTTGCAAGAAGGGCAATTATTGCCTGGAATTGTAAATAATATCACCAATTTTGGGTGTTTTGTAGATGTTGGTATTAAAGAAAGCGGATTAATTCATGTCTCAAATTTATCTGATAGTTTTGTTAAAGATGTAAATGCCCATGTAAGCTTGCATCAACAAATTATTGTAAAAGTACTAGAGGTAGATGTTGCACGAAAACGCATTCAGTTAAAATTACATAAATAAAAACATTAACCTAACTTTATGGTGTAGGTTAATGTTTTTATGGCTTATTTATGCCGCTTTTTTGTTAATTAAAGTACGGTTTAAATTGTTAGAAATTAATGTTTTCCAATACTCTATTCTGCGCATTTCGTAGTTTTCCATAAAAGCTTCGTCTGCATCAAAAAAACGAATAATAAGGTCTTTTTTGTCTGGTGCATTGTAAGTTAGTTTTAAATCTAACTGTTTAAGGTGTCTTACTTTATTTTTATCTATTTTATAATTTGCTGCTATATCGCAAGTTTTAAAATGAGATAGTTTAATGTTTGTAAACTGCTTGTTTTCTTCTTTAATGTGAATGTATGTTAATATGTTTTTGTCTTCAGAAATACCAATAAATTTATTATTCCAAATAGTTTTTACGTCATATTTAAAATTGTTTTGTTTGGTTAATTTATAGATTTCTTTTTTTGCGTTACTGTTTATTCCTTTTAAAATAAAAATTAAAAAAGGTACTACAATAGTAGATGTTACTAGAACTACTAGTAAGGTAAATGATATTTTCATTGTTGTAAATTTTAGATTTAATATGTAATAAATCGTCGCTAGCCCTATTTAGAGTAGCGATTCAATAGATTTTGTGAAAAATATATTGAGTTTACGTAAATGAATGAAACGGGAATATAATTTGCTTTGTAGTTAAGCCAACAGTAATAAGTTTACTTGTTTTTTGATACGATAATAAACGTTTTTGTTGGGCTTTGTAGGTTTCGTTTTTTAAATGCGATTTTTTAAAAAATGTAACCTGATTTTCTTTATATGTATTCTCTGTAAAATCTGGATAGGCATTTACAATAATACCTTGACTGTTTAATACAGTTGTTTTTAATACATTTTCAATTGGCAGAGTTTTTTCTGTATACGTATTGTTGCTCTCTGTAAAAAAGAAAGCAGACATGCTTATAAAAAGCGTAAAAAACAAGTAACTAAATCTAGCCAATTAAAATAGTAATAAAAACGAGTTTACAAAGGTATGTGTTTTCTTTGTTAAGAATATTATAAAGTTTTAATAGATTTATTTACTTGTTTTTATAAGTTAATAAATTAAAAAGAGGTGTATAATTCTTACGTAATGTCCCTTTTTTATTAATGTTTTGTGAAAATATACTAATTGACAAATTTCAAAATTTAAAATAGTAGTAATATTGTACGATTAACTTAAAAACGAAAAAATAATGACTAACTCAAAAAAAATATCGTTTTTTACAGCTATTGCACTTGCAAGTTTGGTGGCATGTAAAAATGATAAAAAGGAAGAAACAGCAGTTGCAGAAGCAGTTGTACCCGGAATTAATCTTGATTTTATGGATGTTTCTACAAAACCTAACAACGATTTCTTTAGATATGTAAATGGGAGTTGGTTAGATAATAACGAAATTCCAGATGATAGATCTAGTTGGGGAAGTTTTTCTGAATTAAGAAAAAAAACAGACGAAGATGCATTAAGTATTCTAGAGTCTGCTATGTCTGATAATAAAGATATTAGTAAAACTCAAGTTTTACCAGGTTCAGATCAAGAAAAAGCAGTGTATTACTACCAAACTATTCTAGATACTGTAGGTAGAAATAAAAAAGGCATAAACCCCATTAAACCGTATTTAGCAAAAATTGATGGTATTAAAAATATTGATGACCTACAAAATTACATGGTACAAACAGCTCCTTATGGTGGTGGTGGGTTATATGGTTTTAGAGTAAGTTCAGACCCTAAAAACAGTAATAGAAACATAGGTTTTCTTAGTGGAGGAAGTGTTGGTTTACCCGATCGAGATTATTATGTAAAAGATGATGCAGACTCTAAAACAAAAAGAGAAAAATATACTGCACATATTGCAAGAATGTTGCAGTTTATTGGTAAAAGTAAAGCAGATGCAAATAAAGAAGCACAGCAGGTTTTGGCATTCGAAACACGTTTGGCAGAAGCTAAAATGGATAAGGTAGAAAGAAGAGATGCCAGAAAAAGATATAATCCAAGATCTATTAGTCAGGTTCAAAATATGGTGCCTGCTGTAAACTGGAGTCGTTTTTTAAACGGTATTGGAGTTAAGCAAATCGATACGGTTATTGTAAGCGATTTAGGTTACTTTAATAGGTTGCAAGAGGTTTTAGCAGATGGTAATGTAGAAACTTGGAAAGCTTATTTAACCTGGAAAAAACTAAGAAGTTCTGCAGGTGTGTTAAGTACAGAGTTGGAAAAAGCAAATTGGGAATTTTATGGAAGAGATTTAAATGGTTCTAAAAAACAACGCCCAAGAAACGAGCAAGCATTAGCAGCTTTAAACCAAAATATAGGTGAAGCTCTAGGGAAACTTTATGTAGATAAAATGTTTCCGCCAGAAGCAAAAACTAAAGCAGAAAACATGATTAAAAAAGTGGTTTTGGCTTTCGAAAACAGAATTAACAAACTAGATTGGATGAGTGAAAGTACCAAGGCTAAAGCTGTAGAGAAATTACGAGCTATGAAGGTAAAGATAGCTTATCCAGATAAATGGAAAGATTACTCAGATTTAGAAATAAAGAGTGTAAAACAAGGAGGTTCTTATTTACAAAATTCGCTTAATGTTAGTAAATGGAACTTTAACAAAAGTATAGATAAGTTAGACAAACCAGTAGATAAGTCTGAGTGGTATATGGCGCCACAGGTTGTAAATGCATATTTTAACCCAGCATATAACGAAATTGTTTTTCCTGCAGCTATTTTACAGCCTCCATTTTATAATTATAAAGCAGATGATGCTGTAAATTATGGAGGTATTGGTGCTGTAATTGGCCATGAGATTTCCCATAGCTTTGATGATTCTGGAGCGCGTTATGATAAAGATGGAAACCTTAACAATTGGTGGACTGACGAAGATTTAAAACAATTTGAAACCTTAGGAAAAGCCTTGGCAGATCAATATAGTGCTATAGAAGTATTGCCTGGTACTAATATTAATGGAGGTTTTACCTTAGGAGAAAATATAGGAGATTTAGGTGGTGTATTAGCTGCTTATGATGCTTTACAATTAACATTTAAAGACCAAGGAAGACCAGATAATATTGATGGTTTTACAGCAGAACAACGTTTTTTTATGAGTTGGGCTACCGTTTGGAGAATAAAAATGCGTGATGATGCTTTAAAAACAAGAATAAAAACAGATCCGCATTCGCCAGGAAAAAACAGAGCAGTACAGCCTTTATTAAATGTAGATGCTTTTTATGATGCGTTTAATATTAAAGAAGGAGATAGTATGTATATTGCTCCAAATAATCGTGTACGTATTTGGTAAGTAAAATTAAGTAGTGCAAAAGTAAAAGCCTAGACTAACAAGAGTTAATCTAGGCTTTTTTATTTTAATAATGTGTTTGTAATTATTCTAATTCCATTTTAAACACATTAGCTAAGCTACTTAATTCAACACCTTCTGGTACAGTAAAAGAGTAAGTTCTCTCTGTTTTGTTCCACTTAACTTCTTTACCAGATTTTAACTCTACAATACGCTTTACTGGCGAGGCAGGACCGTATCCAATATTGTTCATTTTTCCTAAAGATATTTTTGTACCCGCTTTAGGTTTTCCTAATAAAAATACATAAAGTGATTTTTTATCTTTAGATGTTGTAAATCTAACATCGCCAGCGGTATACTTAACTTTAGCCGATTGTCCGCCATGATCGCCTTCTGCAGCCTTAGCATGTCCAAACCCGTAAATATGGAAAGGTCTAGTACCGTAAACAGCTTCTCCATAAACATCTAACCATCCACCAACGTTAGTTAAAAGGTCGCGTTGTTCTTTGTTTATTGTCCCATCAGCTAAAGGAGAAATATTTAAAAGCACAACACCATTTTTACTCCAAACATCAATCATGTTTCTAAGTAACATTTCTGGCGATTTGTATACTTGTCCATTGGTATAACACCAACTTCCTTTATCGCTAACCGTAATATCTGTCATCCAAACTTTTTCAGAAACATCTTTTTTACCACCTTGCTCAATATCTAAAATACTCATGTCTTTAGGTAAATCGTCATGTTTTGCAATAATAACGCCTTCTTGCCCTGTTTTTAAGCCATGGTTAAAAAAGTGAGCAGACATTTCTTCAATTTTATCTTCTGCAACATGGTTTAACCAAACGTCGTACCATAACATATCTGGAGAATATTTGTCTACAACTTCATTAACTTGATCTAACCAATATTGGTCAAATTCTTTTTGAGGAAGGTTTCCATAAAATTTTCTTAAATCAGCATCTTCAGACGATGTTGGGTACTTAGGGTTGTATGCAAAATGGCTGTTATAAGTATCCCATTTTGTAGAGTCGCCTTCATGTCTTTGTCTTTGTCTAGCATGGTGAAACGATGTCATGGTTTTAAGACCACGTTTTTTTATTGCAGTTAAAATTTCTCCTGTAATATCTTTTTTCGGACCCATATCGGCAGAGTTCCATGGGTTTATTTCACTATCCCACATAGCAAAGCCATCGTGATGTTGTGCTACGGGGCCAGCAAATTTTGCTCCAGCTGTTTTAAAAAGATCTGCCCAACTTTCTGCGTCAAACTTTTCTGCTTTAAACATTGGTATAAAATCATGATATCCAAAATCTTCAAGTTTACCATAGTTTTTTTCGTGAAATTCTTTATAATCAGGGTATTCATTTTCTCTATATAATCTATAAGGATACCATTCTGAACCATAAGCAGGAACACTATATAAACCCCAGTGAAAATAAATTCCTAGTTTAGAATCGTGAAACCATTCTGGATCTTCATTGTGTTTAGATAAAGATTCCCAATTTGCTTCGTAAGTAGTGTCTGTTTTTGTAGCTAGTGCAGTTTCTGTTTTTGGTTTAGAGTCTTCGCAAGACCAAAACAGTAAAATTATAAGTAAGCCTTTAACAATGTTATTCATATTTTTAAATGTAAGATATTGGTTGAATTATAGGTGTAAAATTAATATAACAGTGTATCGTTTAAGGAAACTAATGATTTTAAAAAGAGAACTATTGGTTAATTTTAGGGTAAAATAGGCTGTAAATGCTAAATTTCTAGTTTGTATTTTAAGAAAGCTTATTTTTTGTTTAAACTAAAAGAGTCGTGTTAAAATATAGTTTATTTTGTTAGTTGTTTATATAATGTCAACTTTTAAAAGTTGATTTTAAGAGGTTGTATTAACCCTTTTTAATGGTGTGTAAATTTAATTGATTAACTTAGTAGAGGTTAAACTTTTAAACTTAAAGTTATGAAATTATCTTTTTTAGCAGTTGTTCTTTTTATCGTATTTGGGGTAAATTTTAGTTCTGCTCAAACGCACACGGTTACGGGTAAAATAGTGGCTTTTAAAAAATATGGAGTTAAAAGCGTTAAGGTAAGTTCTAAAAAATCTAAAACAAGTGTGTTTTCAGATGCTCTTGGTAATTTTTCTATAGCTTGTAAAAAAAATGACCAACTGGTGTTTAGTGCGGGTGGTTTTCATACTCAGCGTTTAAAACTAAAAGGAGAAAATAAATTACACGTAAATTTAGTTGTTATTCAAGTAGAAGCTGCTTATAAAGATATTGTTAAAAGTGGACACATGACACAGAATGACCTAGAGTATAGTTTAGAGCATTTGTTAGACGAAAACAACAACTTCGATCAATTGGCCAACATATACGATGTTATCCAATACGTTTACCCACAAGCCAAAGTGGTAGATCAAAATATAGATCCATCGGTTACTCCTGGCGATTTTGGAGCAACAGGAAAGCAAATTATATTAGATTCTAGAGGCGTTAATTCTATAAACGCAAGTCAGTATGCTCTCTTAATTGTAGATGGAGTTGTTACACACGATATTTCTGGAGTTAACCCTATAGATGTAAAATCTGTTAAAGTTTTAATGGGTAATAAAGCTGGGCACTGGGGTGTAAGAGGAGGTAACGGAGCTATAGAAATTACACTAAAGTATAATTAAAGACCGCTAAAAATATTCCATAAAAAAAAGCGCCCAAATTAATTCGAGCGCTTTAAATATTGTATAGATTTTATTTTCTATTTATTCATATTTTTTATTTCCTCAATAAAAGTATCTAAATCAACACCATTTTTAACTAAAGTCAAAGCTTTATCTGTTATGTATTTTACATTTACAGCATGAAAACCAAGTCCAACAGCTAACTTTTTTAATAAGGTATGCTCTTCATCCTCTTTTATGTTATCAACATGTACCATGCGTACTAAATCGAACAAACGCTCTAAACGCAAGTCGTAAGATGCAGGCGGATTTATAGGGTGAGATTCATAATTCTTTAAAATGGCTTTAAAGTCTCCTTCTCCAATCTCCAATCTTTGCGCCAATCTATCTAAAAATTGTTGCTCCTCGGTTGTAATTATACCATCTGCCATTGCTACACGAACAATTGCTGCAAAATGACTCTCATTACGCTTTTTAAACCCACTGTCAAATAAATCTGAAAACGACATATATTTTTCTTTTTTTAGTGATGCAAACCTACATATTTTTTTTAAGATTTTATACCGAAATTTTAAATATTTGGGCGTTACCACAGGGGGCGCGCTTTCGGCAGTCGCTCTCTACGAGGAGCTTCAACAAATGCCTCAATCCCTAACGCAATTAAAACAAATTAATCTTAACTCTTTTTTTTAAATTTTTATAGTAATAACACTCAGGTCTTTTTTGTAAGCCATTCTTGTTTTATTTACATGGTTTAACTTTGTGTTTGTTAAACAATAAACTTAAAAATAGCATAAAAATTTTAGACATATTATTGAGGTCAAATAGTTGGTTTTTAGTTAATTTGTTAATACTAAATCTAAACAAATATCTTCAAAAAGTAGGTAAAGCATTATATAAATAATTCTAAACCGTATATTTACACTGTAAAATAAAATAAAGTGAGTAAATCTTCCCTCTCGCAATCTTACGGACAGACTTTGCAAATGCAAAATCTGCGAACTGCTATTGCCCAATCTCAGAGTAAAACCCATTTAAAAGGCCTTGTGGGTTCGTCTTTTTCTTTTGTAATTTCTCAAGCTTTTAAAACTGCAGAAAAGCCCTTTTTAATTATTTTTAACGATAAAGAAGAAGCAGCTTTTTATTTAAACGATTTAGAGCAACTTGGTAACGAAAAAGATGTGTTGTTTTATCCTGGTAGTTACCGTAGACCCTACCAAATAGAGGAAACCGATAATGCTAATGTGCTTTTACGTGCCGAGGTTTTAAACCGTATTAATTCGCGAAAAAAACCAGCAATAATTGTTACGTATCCAGATGCGCTTTTCGAGCAAGTTGTAACCAGAAAAGAATTAGAAAGACATACTTTAAAAATAGGTGTTAACGACAATTTGTCTATAGATTTTGTTAACGAAGTTTTGTTTGAATACCAATTTAAAAGAGTCGATTTTGTAACCGAACCTGGTGAGTTTTCTGTTCGTGGTGGTATTGTAGATGTGTTTTCGTTTTCGAACGACGAACCTTATAGAATAGAGTTTTTTGGCGATGAGGTAGATAGTATTAGAACCTTTGATGTAGAAACTCAACTCTCCATAGAGCAAATAAAAAAAATAAACATTATTCCTAATGTTGCCAATAAACTACTAGACGAAAGGCGACAGAGCTTTTTAAAGTATATTGCCCAAAAAACAGTAATATGTTTTAAAAATGCCGATTTATTCTTTTCTAGAATAGACGATTTTTATGGCAAGGCAGAAGAGGCTTTTAAAAACCTATCTACAGATGTAAAGCATGCAGAGCCAAGCGAGCTGTTTTGTAATTCTACATTACTAAAAAAGCAATTATTAGAGTTTTCTATTATAGAGTTTGAGCGATCTACAGATTTAAATAATTATTTGGTTAATGATGCAGGACAAATAACCTCTACACCACGTACAGATGTAAGCGAAATTGTTTTTAAAACAGTTCCGCAACCATCTTTTAATAAGCAATTTAACTTATTAATAGAAAACTTAAATGCAAATACAAACAACGGATTTGTAAATTATATTGCGTGCATTAGCGAGCAACAAGCTAAACGTTTTCACGATATTTTCGACGATTCTCAGTTAGATGTTAAGGCTTATCAAACCATTATTTTATCGTTACACCAAGGGTTTATAGACCACGATAATAAAGTAGTATGTTATACAGATCATCAAATTTTTGAACGTTATCATAAATTTAACCTTAAAAATGGCTATGCTAAAAAGCAAGCTATTACTTTAAAAGAGCTTACAAATTTAGATATAGGCGATTATGTTACGCATATAGATCATGGAATTGGACGTTTTGGCGGACTTCAAAAGATAGACGTAGAAGGGAAAAAACAAGAAGCTATAAAATTGGTTTATGGCGAGCGCGATGTGCTTTATTTAAGTATACACTCACTGCATAAAATAACTAAGTTTAATGGTAAAGATGGTAAGCCTCCTAAGGTTTATAAATTAGGTAGCACCGCATGGAAAACCTTAAAGCAAAAAACAAAAGCGCGTGTTAAACATGTGGCTTTTAATTTAATTAAGCTTTATGCAAAACGTAAAACAGAAAAAGGCTATCAGTATAACGAAGATAGTTATATGCAGCACGAGCTAGAGGCATCGTTTATTTACGAAGACACACCAGATCAAAGTACTGCAACTGCAGATATTAAAGCCGATATGGAAAGCGAACGCCCTATGGATCGCTTAATTTGTGGCGATGTTGGCTTTGGTAAAACAGAGGTGGCTATTCGTGCAGCTTTTAAAGCGGTAGACAATGGTAAGCAGGTGGCTGTTTTAGTGCCAACAACTATTTTAGCATATCAGCATTCTAGAACATTTTCTCAGCGTTTAAAAGATTTTCCTGTAACGGTAGATTATGTAAACCGCTTTAGAACAGCAAAGGAAAAACGCGAAACATTAGAACGCCTAGAACAGGGTAAGGTAGATATTATAATAGGTACACACCAACTAGTTAATAAAAACGTGAAATTTAAAGATTTAGGACTTTTAATTGTAGACGAAGAGCAAAAATTTGGAGTTGCTGTTAAAGAAAAACTAAAAACTTTAAAAGACAACGTAGATGTACTTACGCTAACAGCTACACCTATACCAAGAACACTCCAGTTTAGTTTAATGGCTGCGAGAGATTTATCGGTCATTACAACACCGCCACCAAATAGATATCCTATAGAAAGTCATGTTATTCGTTTTAACGAAGAAGATATTCGCGATGCTGTAAGTTACGAGATACAACGTGGCGGACAAATATTTTTTATTCATAACAGAATAGAAAATATTAAAGAAGTTGCAGGTATGATTCAACGTTTGGTACCCGATGCCAAAATAGGTATTGGTCATGGCCAAATGGATGGTAAAAAGTTAGAACAACTTATGCTATCTTTTATGGATGGTGATTTTGATGTGTTAGTAAGTACAACTATTATAGAAAGCGGGCTTGATGTACCAAATGCTAACACCATTTTTATAAATAATGCTAATAATTTTGGACTAAGCGACCTACACCAAATGCGAGGGCGTGTTGGGCGTAGTAATAAAAAAGCATTTTGTTATTTTATTACTCCAGAGTATTCTGCGATGACAGAGGATGCTAGAAAACGTATTTCTGCTTTAGAGCAGTTTACAGAGCTTGGTAGCGGATTTAATATAGCCATGAAAGATTTAGAAATTCGAGGTGCTGGAGATTTATTAGGAGGGGAGCAAAGCGGATTTATTAACGAAATTGGTTTCGATACATATCAAAAAATATTAAACGAAGCTATTGAAGAGCTTAAAGAAAACGAGTTTAAAGATTTATATAACGAGCCAGAAGAAGGTAAGGTTTATGTAAAAGACGTAACTATTGATACCGATTTCGAATTGCTTTTTCCAGATAGTTATGTTAATAATATTGCAGAGCGATTAAATTTATACACGCAGCTTAATAACTTAAAAACCGAAGACGAGTTGTATAATTTTGAAAAGGAATTAATAGATCGTTTTGGTGAATTGCCAAATCAAGTGACCGATTTATTAAATAGTGTCCAAATAAAGTGGTTAGCAAGTAAAATAGGCTTTGAAAAAATTATAATGAAGAAAGGGAAGTTTGTAGGGTATTTTATTAACGACCAACAAAGTAATTTTTACCAAAGTGGTACTTTTACCAAAGTATTAAAGTTTGTACAAGCAAATGCTAATATTTGTAAAATGAAAGAAAAACAAACCCGTGCTGGCTTGCGATTATTGCTTACGTTTGAAAATATTAAATCTGTAAACCAAGCTTTAAATGCCATTAAACCCATTATGGCTTAATTATTGTTTATTAAATTATAAATTATTATCGATGTTAAAACGTCTCTTTGCTTTAGCAGTTTTATTACCAAGTATTATTATGGCTCAGCATACCATAAAAGGTGTGTTTTCTCCTCCAGAAGATTATAAATTCGTATTGTTATATAAAGTGGCCCCAGAGGTTTCTACTTACGTAAGTAACGCCGAAATAAACGAAAAAGGAGAGTTTGAGTTTATGTTAGACTCTACTGTTACAAAAGGTATTTACAAATTGGTTTATGCTGTACCACAGGAAGATTATAATTTTGATGTTATTTACAACGGTAAAGAAGATATAGAGTTATCTTTTAATTCTGAAACTGGAGTTACATTTCAATCGTCTTTAGAGAATACTTTATTAGCATCTTATACCAATAGTATGTCTATGGTAACCAATAGTATTGGTAAGTATTTTAGAGAAGGCGATAAAGATACCTTAGCATTTAAGTCTATTTTAAAAACACAGCGAGAAACACAAGCTAATTACGAGTTGGGAGCAAAGGAGACTATAGCGCTTAACTTTATTAAGGCTAACAGGCCATATATACCTAATAAAGCAGAAGATGGAACTACATATCTTGCTAATTTAAAAACACATTATTTTGATGCTGTAGATTTTAAAAATGAAATACTTCAAAGTTCAGATTTTTTAACTGAGCGTATGTTTAATTATGTGTTTGGAATTTCTGCTGATGCTAAAGATGAAGCATCGGGTTATATTAAAAATATAAAAGCTTTTACTGCAGTAATTAGCAAAGCTCCTGTAAAAATTAAAAAAAGACTTTTAACAGATTTGTGGCAACAAATGGCCGATTTAAATTTAGAAAGTGTTGCTAATTTTATAGCAGAAAATTATTTGATGGATTTAGCTGTGTCGCTAAACGATCAAGAACTTTTACATGCTTTAATTTTATATCAAAACACATCTATAGGCAATAAAGCCCCAGATTTTTCTATAGAGATAAAAGAAAAAGAAGTGCTTGTTACCAAAAAACTAAGCGAGTTAAATGTGGCAAAACACTACATTCTGGTATTTTGGAGTAGTACTTGTTCGCATTGTTTAGAAGAGGTTCCGCAGTTACAAAACTTTGTTAACTCCAAAGAAAAAGGAATGTTACAAATTGTAGCTATTGGTTTAGAAGACGAACCTTATAAGTGGAAAGATTTAACGTATCGTTACCCTGAGTTTTTACACGTTTATGGAGCTGGTAAATGGGATAACGAAATAGGTAATGCTTATGGTGTTACAGGAACGCCTACATACTTTATTTTAAACAAAGAAAAAGAATTTATTTACAAGCCAGAAACCTTTGATGATGTAAAAGATTTTTTTAGCGATAAAAAAGAAAAAAATAACGAATAAAAGTAAACTGTTTTAAATCTAAACCTATTGATTTTATTTTTGCAATGTATTGTTTATTAGTGTTTTGTGTGGTTTAAAATTGGTTTTGTTGTATAAAAAAAGGCGAACAGATGTTCACCTTTTTTTGCCCCAAATCTACCATGAACTTAACCTACTTATGTTATGGTGATACCAATTTATGTGTATTTCCTATAAATTGAGTATTTATTAGATTAAATGCGTTTATTTCAGATAAAACGCAATTATCAATTGTTAAAATTGATAATATCTTAGTTAATATGCACGTTCTTTATTGCCTTCGTAAAAATTGATAAAAGCACGGTTTACAACTCTATTACCACCATCTGTAGGGTAATTTCCTGTAAAATACCAATCGCCTTTATGATCTGGACATGCTTTATGCAAGTTTTCTACAGATTGGAAAATAATTTTTACTTCGGCTTTTATACTTTCGTCACTTAATAATTCTGCTACTTTATCAGAGATTTGTTCTGCTGTAAAAGGTGAATAAATTTCTTTTACAAAATTTTGTACATGCTTATCGTCTAATTCTGTTTGTTTTAAACATTTTTCGTAAACAGATTTTACAATATCGAATTGGTTGCTTTCTTTTAATAAAGCTAAAGCTGCTCTAAAGGCTACTAGGCCTTCTAGATTAGCCATGTCAATACCATAACAGTCTGGATAACGTATTTGTGGAGCAGAAGACACAACAATAATTTTCTTTGGGTTTAAACGATCTAGCATTTTTAAAATACTCATTTTTAGTGTAGTACCTCTTACTATGCTATCGTCTATAATAACCAGATTATCTGTAGGTTTAATAACGCCATAGGTTACATCGTAAACGTGAGCAACCAAATCGTCTCTACTGCTGTCTTCTGTTATAAAAGTTCTAAGTTTAACGTCTTTAATAGCTATTTTTTCAATACGAGCACGTTCAGATAATATCTCAGTTACTTTTGCTGCAGATAAAGAGCGTTGCCCGTTTAAAATAGCATTTGTTTTGGTTTTATTTATAAACGCTTCTGCTGTTTCAATCATTCCAAAAAACGATGTTTCTGCAGTATTTGGTATAAAAGAAAATACAGTGTTTTTAGTGTCCTCATCAATTGCTTTAAGCACTTGAGGCATTACTAATTTACCAAGCATTTTTCGTTCTTGATATATTTCAGCATCACTACCTCTAGAGAAATAAATACGCTCAAAAGAGCAAGATTTTCTTTCTAAAGGTTCTAGAATTTGTTTTAATCTAATATCGCCATTCTTTTTAGTAATTATAGCTTGACCAGGATCTAATTCTTTTACGTCTTCCATTTTTACATTGAAAACAGTTTGAATTACTGGTCGCTCTGATGCTACAACAACAATTTCGTCGTCTTGATAATAATATGCTGGACGAATACCTGCAGGATCTCTTAAAACAAAAGCATCTCCATGTCCAATAAGACCAGCCATAGCGTAACCTCCATCCCAGTTTTTTGCAGCACGTCGTAAAATTTTTGCAACTTTTAAACGTTCAGCAATAAGTGGAGAAGCTTGTTGCTTATTGTAACCTTCTTTTTTTAAATCTCTATAAATTTTACTAACAGCATCGTCTAGAAAATGACCAATTTTTTCCATTATAGTAATGGTGTCGGTATATTCTTTTGGGTGTTGACCTAATTCTATTAAATTACTAAAAAGCTCTTTAACATTGGTCATGTTAAAGTTTCCTGCCATAATTAGGTTTCTGTGCATCCAGTTGTTTTGTCTTAAAAATGGATGTACACTTTCTACGCTGTTTTTACCAAAAGTACCGTAGCGTACGTGGCCAAGTAAGACTTCGCCAATATAGGGTATGTTCTTTTTTTGTGCAGCTACATCGTTTGTGTATTCTGGATGTGCTTTAAGCTCATTATTAATTCTGTCGTTAATTTGAGCAAAAATATCTTGAATTGGTTGTTGTGCAACAGAGCGCACTCTACTTATGTAACGTTCTCCTGGTTTTGTGTCTAATTTAATGCTAGCAAAACCAGCACCATCTTGTCCGCGATTGTGCTGCTTTTCCATCATAAGGTACATTTTATTTACACCATAAAATGCGCTTCCATATTTTTCTTTATAATACTCAAGTGGTTTTAAAAGCCTTATCATGGCAATTCCACATTCATGTTTTAAAGCATCACTCATAAATTTTTAAATTTTCGCTATTCTCATTAATTTACATTATTTCATAAAAACTAGGTATTAGTGATTTTACTGAAATAATAAATTGATTTAGGTTTTTATTACCTGCTTTTTTTAAGAGCAAGGTTTGTATTAAAAAACGCGCTCTAAAATTTAGAGCGCGTTAGTTTATGTTAATTCTATTTCAAATTGCGTTAATTGCTTAAATTGCATTAGTCGCTTGTGTACTTCATCTTTCGATAGGTTTTCCATGCGCTCGGTTCCAAACTTTTCAACACAAAAAGAGGCTAGTGTAGAGCCATAAATTACTGCTTTTTTCATGTTTTCGAAAGAGGTATCTCCTGTTTTAGCAAGATAGCCTGCAAAACCACCCGCAAAGGTGTCTCCTGCTCCTGTAGGGTCAAAAACTTCTTCTAGTGGCAATGCTGGAGCATAAAATACATCTTCATTATGAAATAATAAGGCACCATGTTCTCCTTTTTTAATTACCACATATTTTGGTCCCATTTCATGAATTTTTCGTGCTGCAACAACTAAGCTATATTCTCCTGTTAGTTGCCTTGCTTCTTCATCATTAATAGTAATTACGTCTACGTTTTTTATAACGTTAAGTAAATCGTCTAAAGCACAGTCCATCCAGAAATTCATGGTATCTAAAATAGCTAATTTAGGTTTTACCGTCATTTGATCTAGAACACCTTGTTGTACAAGTGGGTGTAAATTACCAAGCATTACTATTTCTGCATCTTGGTAGTTTTTTGGTACAACAGGATTAAAATCGGCAAGGGTATTTAACTCTGTTACCAAAGTATCGCGAGAATTCATATCGTTGTGGTAGCGTCCGCTCCAGAAAAAAGTTTTACCTTCTTTAACGATTTCTATTCCAGAAATATCAATGTTTTTATTTGATAATAAATCTAAATATTTTTGAGGAAAATCGCCACCAACAATAGATACTGCTGAAGAATCTACATTAAAGTGAGAAGCAGATAAACCTATGTAAGTAGCAGCACCTCCAAGAATTTTATCGGTTTTACCAAAAGGTGTTTCAATGGCATCAAAAGCTACAGTGCCAACAATTACTAATTTGCTCATAAAAGAGGTTATGATGATTTTTTTGCAAATATAATTCTTTTTTAGACGTTAAAACGATATTCTTATTAAAGATGATTATGCATTTTTTTGCCTAAAAATATTAAAAGCGTTTTTTTATGTGACTTTTTAAAAAAGGATGTGTCTTAATTAATGAATTGCTACTATTTTAAAATTAAACATACTGAGGGGTATTAGTAAAAATAGTAAAACAAAACAGGCGTTTTTAAGACGCCTGTTTTTATTTTAAAGTTTATTTTCTACCAAAATCTGCAGGTATTTCTCCCCAAGCTTTAGTTTCCCATTTTACAATTACGGTACTGTATGTGTTATTTTTTAACCAATCTAGCGCTCTGTCTACTAAATCAAAAACAGGTTTGTTTTTTGCACTTCGGGTTAACTTGGTATTACAGGTTTTTTTTCTAACCCAACTCATGGCTATTTTCGAATCTGTGTAGAGTATGCGGTTGCTGTTATTTTTTTTAAGAATAGCTAAACCATGTACAAGGGCAAGAAATTCTCCTATATTATTGGTGCCTTGTTCAAAAGGACCTTGAATAAAAAGTTGTTGTTTTGTTTTAGTATCGACACCTCGATACTCCATGATGCCAGGGTTGCCACTAGAGGCAGCATCAACAGATATGGAGTTGTAGTTTGGTAATCCTATTTTTTTTAATTGCTCGGCAGATAATTCGCTTTTAATTGGTTTATTTTTTCCAATATAATCAAAATAATTGCCTTCTAAAGCTTGTTTTGCTGCTTCTAGGGAGGCAAACGATTTGTATTGAGCGCCTTGGTAATCTTTAATTTGTTTTTTGCAAGCGTTCCAGGTTTCAAAAACACCAGTTTTGTGTCCTTGCCAAACAGTATAGTATTTCTTTTTCTTTTTTGTCATGCTTTGTATTTCTACGAAAGTAGAAACCTATTCAATTTAAGATCTCAATTTTACTCAGATAACAATTTATTAACTACATCAGGAAAATGTTTCATTTCTAAATCATGAATTTTAGAAGCAACATCGTTTGCAGTATCCGTATTAATAACATTGCATTTTGCTTGAAATATAATAGCACCTTCATCGTAATTTTCGTTTACATAATGAATGGTTATGCCCGTTTCTGTTTCTTTGTTAGCAACAACAGCCTCGTGTACATGCATACCGTACATGCCTTTGCCTCCAAATTTAGGTAAGAGTGCAGGATGTATATTGATAACCTTATTAGGAAATGCATGTAATATATTATCTGGGAATTTCCATAAAAAACCAGCCAAAACAATAAGGTCTGGTTTAGCAGCTTTTACAATATTTAAGACGTCTTCTGTCTCTGTAAAGGCTATTTTATTAAAAGAAAGTGCGCTAATCTTAAGCTTTTTTGCTCTTTCTAGCACTTTGGCATAAGGATTGTTAGTTAATACTTGAATAACAGACGCATTTTCTCTGTTGTGAAAAAACTTGATTAAATTTTCAGCATTTGTTCCTCCACCGGACGCAAAAATTACTATACGTTTCATTTTACAGACAATAATGTTAATTTTATTCGAACAAAAAAAAGAATAATTATTAACAATTAGAAGCGATTATAGAAATACTTCAAAGTAATTTTATTAAATTACCAACACATTTTTATGGTAAAGGTGTGTTTTAAAAATAAAGTTTTTTATTTTTGCCAACTAATTAAAACTTAAAATTAAAAGATTATGTCAGACATTGCATCAAGAGTAAAAGCGATTATCGTAGACAAGTTAGGAGTAGATGAGAACGAAGTTGTAACAGAAGCTAGCTTCACAAACGATTTAGGAGCAGACTCTTTAGACACTGTAGAATTAATAATGGAGTTCGAAAAAGAATTCGATATTCAAATACCAGACGATCAAGCTGAAAATATTGCTACAGTTGGTCAAGCTATCTCTTATATAGAAGAAGCTAAATAAGAAGTAAATTAAGCATAATTTTATGGAATTAAAGCGAGTTGTAGTCACAGGATTAGGGGCTTTAACACCTATTGGCAACACCAAAGACGAATATTGGGAAGGTCTAATTAGTGGTAAGAGTGGTGCTGCGCCTATAACATATTATGACACTGAGTTGTTCAAAACAAAATTCGCATGCGAATTAAAGAACTTTGTAGCTACCGATTTTTTTGATAGAAAAGAGGCACGAAAAATGGATAAATTTGCACAGTACGCTGTAGTGGCTGCAGATGAGGCTATTGAAGATGCTAAACTAAATCTAGATGAGGTAAATAAGTTACGCGTAGGTGTTATATGGGGAGCAGGAATTGGTGGTTTAGAAACCTTCCAGCAAGAAGTTTTAAACTTTGCAGGAGGTAACGGGACACCAAGATTTAACCCTTTCTTTATTCCTAAAATGATTGCCGATATTGCGCCTGCAAATATTTCCATCAAGCATGGATTTATGGGGCCAAATTACACAACAGTTTCTGCATGTGCTTCATCTGCAAATGCTATGTTCGATGCCTTAAACATGATACGTTTAGGACATTGCGATGTAGTTGTTTCTGGAGGAAGTGAAGCTGCAGTTACTATTGCTGGTATGGGTGGTTTTAATGCTATGCATGCTTTGTCTACTAGAAACGAAAGTCCAGAAACAGCTTCGCGTCCATTTGATGGTACACGAGATGGTTTTGTACTTGGAGAAGGTGCAGGAGCACTTATTCTAGAAGAATATGAGCACGCAAAAGCAAGAGGTGCTAAAATTTATTGTGAAGTTGCAGGTGGAGGTTTATCTTCTGACGCATACCACATGACAGCGCCTCATCCAGATGGTATTGGAGTTATTGCTGTAATGAAAAATTGTTTAGAAAACGCAGGACTTAAACCAGAAGACGTAGATCATATTAATACACATGGTACGTCTACACCTTTAGGTGATGTGGCTGAGCTTAAGGCAATTACTGAGGTGTTTGGAGATCACGCCAAAAACATAAATATTAATTCAACAAAATCAATGACAGGGCACTTACTAGGAGCTGCTGGAGCTATAGAAGCCATTTCGGCTATTTTAGCAATGGAGCATGGTATTGTACCTCCAACAATTAACCACACAACGGTTGATGAAAACATTGATCCAGAATTAAATTTAACACTTAACACTGCGCAAAAGCGTGAGGTTAATGTGGCTATGAGTAACACATTTGGATTTGGTGGGCATAATGCTTGTATCGTATTCAAAAAAATAGATTAATCTCGAATTAAATAAACCATAACGATAAATTAAATTTTACAGTAAAATGAAACATGGTTTATTACATCTGAATATTAAATAAAATTATTAATTCTTAGATGAACTATATTCGAAAAATATTAAACTCCCGTTCTCAGCGCAACGGGAGTTTTTTTATGGAATTAAACCAAATTCTAGGTTTTAATCCAAAACAATTAAAATTCTATAAAAAAGCATTTACTCACCGCTCAATGAATATTAAAGACAGCCAGGGTAATGCTATTAATTACGAACGACTAGAGTTTTTGGGCGATGCCATGCTAAGCTCGGTTGTTGCATCTCATTTGTATTTAGAAGTACCAGGTGGAGACGAAGGCTACTTAACTAAAATGCGATCTAAAATTGTAAGTAGAGAGCATTTAAATGAGTTGGGTAGAGAGTTAAACCTAATTAAGTTAGTAGAAAGTAAAATTCCGCCAGGGCAATTTGGCGATAATATTCATGGTAATTTATTTGAAGCATTAGTAGGTGCTATATTTCTAGACGGAGGCTATAAGCAATGTGAAAAATTTATATATAAGCGCATTATAATACCTTATGTAGATATAGAAAAACTTGAAGGTAAGGTTATAAGTTATAAGAGTTTGCTAATAGAATGGTGCCAAAAAGAGAAAAAAACTTTTGCTTACAATGTATACGAAGATACAGGTAACGACGACGTAAGGCATTTTTCTGTAAAGCTATCTATAGATAATAAAATTGTGGCAAAAGCAAGGGCTACATCTAAGAAAAAGGCTGAAGAAAAGGCATCTAAGCGTGCTTTTTTTGCGTTTCAAAAAAGTATATCTAAAATGCTTTAAAGTCTACTTTTTTACTAGAGAATAACTACAACGTTTGAGTTGTATTTAACGTTAAGATTAGACAAAATATATCTCTACTAAATATTTAATATATTATATTTACGTCGATAATATAAGTTATGGCTGTACACAAACTTATTCTAGACAATGTATTTGATGAAGTAAATTATACTTTAATAGCTATACATTGTACGCTCGAAGATTATAGATTAGCTTATCTTTTAAATAAAAATTTAGGCATCAGTTTTAAGCGAAAAATGTGCGATTTAGACCTTAATAGCGGGAAATCGTCGTTTTCAATTTTCGATTGGGAAGACGAAAAGCAGCTATTAACTTGGAGTTTAGTTTCTAATATATGTGTAAAAGAAATTTATGAAGTTGCTCAATATCAATCGTTATTTAATACAGAATATAAGGTAACCAAAACATTTAATTTGGTGCCCGAAAAAAAACGGGTTAATTATTTTTTGAAGATTGAAAACGAATTAAGCGAAAACAAAGAAAAGTATATTATTAATAGTATACTAAATATACCCCAAATAGCAACAGCCTATAGTATTGACACAAGTCAATTAAAATCAAAGGACAATTTAATTTTTAGCTAATGCCAATAAGAAAGAAGACCAAAATAGTAGCGACGTTAGGACCTGCATCTAGTACAAAAGAAGTTTTAAAAGGAATGCTTGACGAAGGCGTAAACGTTTTTAGAATTAATTTTTCTCATGCCGATTACAGTGATGTTACAGAGCGTATAAATATGATACGCGAACTTAACGACGAGTATGGGTATAATGCAGCCATTTTAGGAGATTTACAAGGGCCAAAACTTAGAGTTGGCGTGATGAAAGAAGAGGTAATTGTAAACCCTGGAGACGAAATAATTTTTGCAACTGGAGAGCGTTTTGAAGGAACAAAGGAGCGTGTTTATATGACGTATAAAACGTTTCCGCAAGATGCTAAACCAGGAGAGCGTATACTTTTAGATGATGGTAAATTAATTTTTGAAGTCGTTTCTTCAAACCTTAAAGACGAAGTGGTTGCTAAAGTTATACAAGGCGGACCATTAAAATCTAAAAAAGGTGTAAACTTACCAAACACTAATATATCTCAACCTGCATTAACAAAAAAGGATATTGAAGATGCTATTTTTGCTATTGGCCAGAGAGTAGATTGGATTGCATTATCATTTGTGCGTCATGCTGAAGATTTAATGCAATTAAGAGATTTAATAAAAGAACACAGCGAATATAAAATTCCTATTATAGCTAAAATCGAAAAACCAGAAGCGGTAGAAAATATCGATAAAATTGTATCGCAATGCGATGGTTTAATGGTTGCTCGTGGCGATTTAGGTGTAGAAGTTCCAGCAGAAGAGGTTCCGTTAATTCAAAAGCAATTGGTGTTACGTGCTAAAAAAGCTAGAATACCAGTTATTATTGCTACGCAAATGATGGAAACTATGATAGATAGTTTAACACCAACAAGAGCAGAGGTAAACGATGTAGCCAACTCTGTAATGGATGGTGCAGATGCTGTAATGTTATCTGGCGAAACATCTGTTGGTAAATATCCAGTACAAGTTATTAAGCAAATGTCAGACATTTTAAAAAGTGTAGAAGACTCAGATTTAATAAAGGTGCCACAATTACCTCCGCATATTAGAACTAACCGTTACATAACAAAATCTATTTGTTATCATGCAGCAAATATGGCTAACGAAATTAATGCAAAAGGTATTTCGACATTAACAAATAGTGGATATACAGCATTTCAAATTTCGGCTTGGAGACCGTCTTGTCACATTTTAGTATTTACATCTAACAAAAAAATATTAACTCGTTTAAGTTTACTTTGGGGTGTAAAAGCATTTTACTACGATAAGTTTGTAAGTACAGACGAGACTATAGAAGATGTAAACGCTATGGCATGTCAAAAAGGATATTTAGAAGCGGGAGACATGTTAATTAGTTTAGCAGCCATGCCAATTCAAGAAAAAGGAATGGTAAATACGTTGCGTGTAACAGAAATAAAAACATGTAATTTAAGTTAAGCCTTACTTACCTATTACGCTTAAATTATTATCTTGAGCTTAGTTTTAAGATCACTTTATATAAATAAAAATGCTGCCATTTGGCAGCATTTTTATTTAAAATAGTTTTAATTAAATGTATTATAATTGCTAAAGACCTAAAATTTAAAGCTAAGTTGAACGCTTACACTTTTTTGTTCTGGTTTTTTCTTAGTTTCTGTATTTAAATTAGACAAAGAAATGCCTAGTAAACGTACCGAGTTACTCAAGCGTTCTTGATACAATAAATCTTTAGCGGTTTCTAGAATAATACTTTTGTCACTTAAAAAATAAGGCAAAGTTTTGCTTCGTGTTTGCAAAGTAAAATCGCTGTATTTTATCTTTAAAGTTACTGTTTTCCCTGCTACTTTGCTTTTGTTTAATCGGCGAGAAACTTCTTCTGCAATATGCTCTAATTTTTCGAGCATAAAAATTTCGCTCGATAAGTTTTCTCTAAATGTACGCTCTGCTGCTAAACTTTTTCTAATTCTATTTGGTTTTACTTCGCTGTTATGTATACCTCTTACAATGTAATAATAGTAACGACCAGATTTTCCAAAATTTTTATCTAAATATTCAATAGATTTTTCTTTTAAGTCTTTACCCGTAAAAATACCTTTTTGGTACATTTTTTCTGCAGTAACTTTACCTACACCATAAAATTTTCTAATATCTAAAGCTTCAAGAAATTCGATAACCTCTCCCGGATTTACAATTTTTTGCCCATTAGGTTTGTTATAATCACTTGCTATTTTGGCAACAAATTTGTTAATAGAGATACCTGCAGAGGCTGTTAATCCAATTTCGTTAAAAATACGATCTCTTATCTCTTTAGCAATTAAAGAGGCGCTAGGGTTCCCTTTCTTATTTTCTGTAACATCTAAATAGGCTTCGTCTAGCGAAAGTGGTTCAACCAAATCTGTGTAATCATAAAATATATCTCTAATTTTTTTAGAAATTTCTTTATAACGATTAAAACGTGGTTTAACAAAAATAAGATCTGGGCAAAGTTTTACTGCTAAATTTCCAGACATGGCACTTTTTACTCCAAATTTTCTAGCTTCGTAACTTGCTGCACTAATTACACCGCGTTTTTCGCCACCTCCAACAGCAATGGCTTTACCTTTTAAATCTGGATTATCCATTTGCTCTACAGAGGCGTAAAACGCATCCATATCGATATGAATAATTTTTCTAATTGGTAAATCGTTAGACATAGTGTAAATTTAGACATTAAATAGCTTATTTTTAATAAAAGATTTATTTGAAACGTGTTTTATTATAAATTAGATAAAAGATAAATGGTAGAAATAGAACGTAAATTTTTAGTTAAATCTGAAGGTTTTAAAACAGATGCTTTTAAGCATACCGAAATTATTCAGGGGTTTTTAAATACACATAAAGAGCGTACTGTTAGAGTACGTGTAAAAGGGGAAAAAGGTTTTTTAACAGTAAAAGGAAAATCTACAAGCAATGGTTTATCACGTTTTGAATGGGAAAAAGAAATTAAGATAGAAGAGGCTAAAGCCTTATTGCAATTATGCGAAAAAGGCGTTATAGAAAAGATACGGTACGAGGTAAAAGTAGGACAACATATTTTTGAAATTGATGAGTTTTTTGGAGATAATAAGGGGTTGATAGTTGCCGAAGTAGAATTAAATAATGAAAACGAAACGTTTGTAAAACCTAGTTGGTTGGGCCAAGAAGTTACCGGGCAAATAAAGTATTATAATTCTTTGCTAAGCAAAGCGCCTTATAATACTTGGAATTAAATACTTTTATTATGAAAAATTATGTTTTTTTTGTGTTCTTAATTTTAATGAATTTTGCTTGTAAAGAGGATGCTAAACCTGTTAAGATTGATAAGACTACTATTGAATCATCTGCTAAGGTTATTAAAAAAGAGATAGATACATTGGTTGTTAAACAAGACGAAAATGTTACAGTTAAAAAATCTGCTAAAGCAATAATAAGCGATCTTAAAGCTAAAGGATATAGTACTTTCCATTATGTGGATAAGAGAACTAAAGACACTATTATTATGCAACAATATTTTATGGCTTTTTTAAAAAAAGGACCTATTCGTGGTCAAAACGAAGAAGAAGCTACGGATTTGCAAAAGGAGCACTTAGCGCATTTAGGTAAAATGTACGAATTAGGGTATGCAGATATTTCTGGACCTTTTGGTGACGATGGCAATATTAGAGGTGTTACAATCTATAATGTACCGAGTTTGAAAATGGCAGATAGTTTAGCAAATTCTGACCCTATGGTAAAGGCAGGTCGATTGGTAATAGAAATTCACCCATGGTGGGCAGCAAAAGGTTTCTCGTTACGCTAATGATAAAAATAATTAAGGCGCTTTATTTATTTGCAAATATTTTAATTATTGCAGCATTACTCACATTACATTTTTTTGTAAAAGAGTATAATCATTATATATCTATATATTTTTATTTATTTCCGTTACCAGTTATTATTGCTATAGTATTGGTATTGTCTATTTTTCTTGGAAAACTAAAAAAATATAATTTAATGCTAGCTGCTTTGCTTTGTTTGGTCTGGTTAAGTAGAAGCTTTAGAATTAGTTTTGATTCTGAAATAAAAGAAACAGATTTGGAAGTTGTGTTTTGGAACGCTTCAAGAGAAAATAGTTTTGAGGATGTTTTTCTAGATCTTGAAAAAATACCAGACGTTATGGTTTTAACCGAAACAAAGGGTAATAACTTTAATGATTTACATAAAAAATACCCAGATTATTATTTTTACAAATCGAAGAAAGAATTGCAAATTTTTTCTAAAACTCCAATGCAAATTATAAAAGAAGGAAGTTCTAATCACAACTCTACAGTTGTTCATTTTAAAACATCTGGAGTCCATTTTTTTGCTGTAGATATGATGGGTAGCTATGATGTACCAAAATCATGGGAGTTTAATTTTGCAAATCCAGAAATAAATAAAACAACAAATGCTATTGTTTTAGGCGATTTTAATGTGCCCTTAGAGTCTTTTTTTCTTAGGCGATTTAAGCAAGACTTTAATCATGCTTTTTTAAAAAAGGGAAATGGTTTTGTAGAAACTTGGCCTAATAATATACCGCTACTTTCTCTAGACCATATTTGGGTGTCTAAAGATTTAGAAATATTAAAAACCGAAAAAATAAATACATTAAAATCAGACCATAGTATGTTACGAGCTTTTATAAAGCAGTAACACAATTAAAATAATTACAAAAAAAAGCCTAGAACATTTATACTGTTTTAGGCTTTTTTTGTAAATTTTAATTAATAACTATTATAGTTTTATTAGCTTTTTAGTACCTAATATACCTTTATCATTTTTAAATTTAATAAAGTAAACACCTTTGTTTAAGTTATTTAAGTTTTCAACTGTTGTGTAAGTGTTTATTATGTTTTTTTGAGTTATAACTCGACCTTGTATGTCATAAAGCTCAGCTTTAAGTCCTTTTATGTTGTAATTAGGTGGTAGTTGTATTGTTAATGCATCTTTTACAGGGTTAGGGTATACTTTAAATTCTGAAACAGAATATTTAGAAAGTGATAAAGGCTCTCCAGTTATATTTACCATATAGTCTTCATACTCACCACCGTTGTTATTATCAAACGCCATTTCAATAGAGTTTTCAGGGGTGTAGTATGTTCTAGAAGCAATTCGCATGCGTGTGTTTCCTAATGTAACTAGTGTTTCACTAGGGACTGTAAAAGAGCCTTGCGCTACAACACCATGATCAAATAAATCATTGCCAGCAGTTGTACCCCAGACGCGCTCATTGTTATCTAGAAAATCTCCATCTTGATTGTAGTCAATCCAAACAGAATGTCCCGTGGTTTTGTTCCATTCGTGTGTATTTACTAGTGTAATATCAATATTAAAATTATCGCCAGCTTTTAAATCAGGGATGGTTTCTCCTGTAGTATGATCAGAATATCCATTTATATCATCATTTTCATCAGACGAATTATTTAAAATTTCAATATTACTACTGTTTTTTAATTTTAGATTACTAATGTAGAAATTATCAGGATAATAAGAAACTGTTGGTTTTGTGTAAGTAATATTAGTAGTCATAAACGTATCTAAAGCTGTATAGCTAGATTGAAACGTACCGCAGTCGCTTCGTAATTGATACTCGTATGTTGTAGAAGTGTTTAGCCCAGCAAGTGTTAAGCTATTAGCGTTTGTTGTTTCGGTTAACCAAGTAAAGTTTCCTGTTTCTCTATATCTAACTTCAAAACTAACATCGTCTATATTGTCCCAAACTAAGTAAGATGTTGTTGCTCCTGGTGTTACAGCGATGTTCGATGGAGTGTCTAGGGTATTTACCATAACGTCTTGTGTAGTTGTGTCAGAGTTTGTTCCATCATCAAAAGACCAAGTAATCGTTCCGCTTTCTCCAGGGTTATAAGTAACCTGATCTGTTGTGGTTGCTGTAACTTCTATACAGGCATTATTAAGTAATGTTGGTGCAGTAACTGTAATAGGGCAATTGCTCACAATAGCATCTAAAGTAGGGGCAGTAAAAGGATTAGGGTTTGCATTTGCTTGTATAGTAACTGTAGAGTTGCATCTGCTTTCGTTACCATTATTATCTGTAACGGTTAGCCAAACGGTTTGCGTACCAATGTGTGTACAGTTAAAAGTATCTTGGTCTATAACTATATTGTTTATTCCTGCGGTTCCTCCGGTAGAGCCATTATCAATATCTTCTGCTAAAATAGTTGCGTTGCCATCTGCATCTAAGGTTACGGTAATATCTTGACAATTTGCAACTGGCGGATTGGTAACTTGCGCCCCTACATATTCTATTTTAACAATTGTTCCTCCGTTTTCTATTGATACACCACTTCCAGACGATGGACCAGAAGTACCACCACTGTTATCTGTAACCGCATAAATGGTAAGTCCGTCAGGAGATATAGCTATGTCTCTATACCTATCGTTAGATGAATGAAATTCTTCATATCCATCAATGGTACTTTCGTCATCGTCTCCAACAATATCATTGCCTTTAGGAGTTAACTTTGCGCGGTATATCGTTCCTTTTTTTAAGGTTGAAACTAATAAAGATCTTCCCCAACCAGGTATATTATTTGCCTCATGAATATCTATACTAGAGGGTGCTACAGAAGGCCATGAAAACCAACCTCCAGGCGGATCGGTGTCTACTGTACCTCCATAAGTACCTATTGGAGGTGCAAAGTTACTAGGTACATCTGCTAGTGTAGGGTAAGATTGGTATTCTGTTTTTGTATCTGCACCGCTTGGGCAATTGTGGTCGCTAAAATTATTAGCATCACAAGCACCGCCTAAAGAAGACCAATTACAATATGTATAAGCTAAATTATCATAATAACCAGCAATTTCTGGCCAACCGTAATTTTTACCAGAACTAACAATATTTATTTCGTCGTCAACTTTTGCTCCGTGTTCAGAGTTGTATAAAGTACCATCTTGTCCAAAAATAATGCCTTGGGCATTTCTATGCCCGTAGGAGAAAACATGGCTTTGTACATTATTAAGTACTGGATTGTCTGATGGAATAGAACCATCTAGGTTTAAGCGTAATGTTTTTCCTGGGTAGTTGCTGTAATCTGTGGGAGATGTTGGCAATACCTGAGACAATATAGGATTACAAGAATAGGTAAATTGATTGGCTCCTTGGTCTCCTATAGTGTAGTATAGCTTTAAATCTGGACCTATAATTAATCGTCCAGAATTATGGTCTTCACTACCAGGTAAACCTTCTATTATGGTGCCATTTGCGTCAAGAGATGTGTCTTCTTCTAATATATTTTGAGCGTGATTATATAATAATCTAACAATCCTTAATTGAAGTCCTGCTCCATCATTATAAGTATACGCAGCATAAACATAATTATTTGCTGTGTTTAAATTATTAAACAAATCTGGATGAATAGCCATGCCCATTAATCCGCCTTGTTTAGAGTTTTCTATTTTAGCGCTTAAATCTATTAACGTTTCTATATCTCCTGTGTTTTGAGTTCCAGCTGTACTTACTCGTATTATTTTTTCTCCTACACGTTCGGTAATCCATAACTTATTGTCAGGGCCATAAGTAATTTCCCAAGGAAAGTTTAGAGCTTGGTCTGGAGTTAAATTTGTTGTTGTCCAATCCGATCCGTGTGTTGTAGAAGAGGATAGCGGTTGCATTGGAGATGTTTGTGCTTCAGAAAAATAAAAACATAAACAGGCTGTTACTGCTAATAGTAGTTTTTTAGTAATAGTCATGCGGGTTGGTTAGTGGTTAGTTAATTAAAGACTTTTTATTTATGGTTGAATTTAATGTTTTAATTTTAAAAATATAAGCCCCAGAATTTATGTTTGCTGGTGTGCTTATTTTACTTTTAGAAGAATTAATAGCTTTATTTAACAATTTTTGACCAAGCATATTAATAACTTCAATACTTTTTATATCATGATTTTTTTCGTTAGAAATCTCGATAGTTTTTAAAGTGTTGTTATAGTAAATTGCAATGTCGGTATTTAATTTAATATCTGTATTCGATAATTCGTTATTCTCAGAAAAAACAATTTCAAATCTATCATGCACTTCGTTAGAAGCTACACTTGTAATATATTTTGATGTTTTTAAATTATGATAAACATTGTTTAAATTATCTTTTAAATAGATTTCTGTTTCGTCTAAAATATTTTCTAACTCATCAATTTCAATCTCAATAAAACCACCTTCTTTTGTTTTTACGCCAAGCGGAAGAGTTTGCGTTTTATCAAAATTATTTACAGCCTGAATAATAAGTTGAGAGTCGTTAAGCATCCAATACATATCTTCGCTGTTTTCTTCATTTAATAAAGCTTCGTAACCTAAATCGTAGTTTTTTGTTGCTAAAGAATCTACACCAACAAGTAATTGGCGATGATAGCCCTTAGGTGAATTAAATTTTAATCTGATTTTTTCTCTTATATCTGTATTGGCTTTTGTAGAAGCTGTTTTAGTTTTTTTAGAATTCGATTTAAGAAAAAGTGAAGGGTCTGATGCTTCTGTTTTAAAAATACGCTGACTGTTTTTAATTACAATAGTACCTCCATCTATAGGTTGTGTCATGCTTGATGCATTAGGTAAAGAGGCATCTGCAATGGCAGATACGAAAAAGCCTTGTCCTACAGGTATGTACTGCCCTGGCGTTTTTGTTCCTGTTTGTCCAGAAGCAGTAATTCTTGTATCGGTAGAAATGGCAGGGGCTGCACCCATTAAGGTGTACGTTGCGTAGCCACCTTCGTACTCTCTTAAAATATGTGTGTCTTTTGCAAAATGATCCCAGAAATATAAAGCCCCATTAATAACGTTTCCTGTGGTATTTCGTCCACCATCAGTTGTGCTAATATTATCGTAAATAAACTCATTAGCATCCATTGCAGATGGGTAAGGGTTCCCTATTAAATAGTCGTTACCAGCAGCAATAGTTAGTGTTATATCTCCGTTATTAGGTTTTCCCTTAAAAACATAGTTTTGTTCGGGTGTTGCTGTGCCTGGCCCTTTCATACTAAAGCCTTCGCCTGTAAGCATGGTGCCTGTGCTTCTTATGTGTTGCCATTCAGAATAAGTATCTCCTAATCTATTGGCATACTTCCATATCCAATAATCTGCATTTGTAACAGGAGAATCGCTACCATTAAATCCCGAAGAAGAAAACAGAACATTAGAAATAACATTTGGTAATGTATAACTGTTATTATTTGTGCTATTGTTTGGTGTGCCAACAGGTGAAGACCAATAATTATATAAATAAGTGTTAGAGTTACCTTGCTGGTCTCTCTCTAAAGTACCATTACTAGTAGCTGTTAAAATACTTGTTTCTGTTTGTACTAATTGCGATTCGCCTTGTAAATCTATATCGCCATCAAGGTTAAGGTACCAAGTGTTTAAAAGCTCTGAATCTCCATTAACTTCTAAGTCTGCACTTGCGTCTATTAGTAACCCAGAAGTACCATGCCTATTAGCTGTTTCTATGCTGTGTTTTAAGTGCACGATAGACCAATCTTTATTATTTGCTTCGTCGTCAATATCCCAAACATCTCCATGTTTCCAGTTATTTTTATTACTCCAATGGCCACTACCTCCAGCTATGGTTTCGTAAGGTAAAGGCGCCGTTTGAAAATAAATATTTTTAATATTGTATAGTTTTGCTCCAGATGCGTTGTTGCCTGTAATATCATCTGTATATGTGTCCATTTTATAGTATCTAGAAAGAGTTCCAGCTAAGGTGGTAGAAATATCTAAAGGAATAACTGCACCACGTTGTGCGGTTATTAATTCTTGATATACCATTCTTTCCAGCTCCGTTTTGGTTAAGGCTTTGGTAAAGACTCTAACCTCGTCTAGTTCGCCTTCAAAATAGTCGCTATCTGTATCTGGTGTTCTGCCAAGAGTAAAGTTAGAGGTGTCTGCTGGCAATGCACCAGATACCGTTGTTGTACCATCTTCTTCTCCGTTTATGTATAAGGTAAAATTGCCTGTTGTGCCATTGTAAATAGCTGCAACATGTACCCAAATACCAGTAGCTATTGCTGCAGACGATGTTAGGGTGTTGCCATTTGCGCTTGCGCTTGCATTACCACTTGCAGTTATATAAAGTTGTATTTCGTCTTGACCAGCAATAACACGTTTGCCAGAAGATCCGGGTTCTACTTTTACCCAAGACATAAGGGTTGCGTTTGTCCATCCATTTATTACAGGAGGTTCTTCTACATAATCATTTCTACCATCAAAAAATAAGGTATACGAATCGTTTAATGCTCTTGGAGAACCGTAAATAGTATTGTCGGTATCAAAAATATCTAAAATACCATCATTATCAGTATCTATAGTATCATCTAAAACACCATCATTATCAGCATCTAAATGCGCATAAATTTCTGTGGTATCTATGTCACTACCGTTGGCAAAATTATTAGGGTTGTCGCCACTATCAACATCTCTAAAGTTAGGTATGCCATCTCCATCGTCGTCAAGCGGTGTTGGATAGGCGTTGTTTGTTCCATGGTCATTATCATCTGCATCTAAATCGTTGCCATCAGCAGGACTTAAAATACCATCGCCATCAAAACCATCGTCTGGAATAGCAATGCCATTACTGTCGTATAATTGGCGATCTAATCCATCACCATTCCCATCGCCATTTATATCAATATCTCCTCTATTGTCGTATTCTACAGCGTCAAAAATACCGTCGTTATCAGAGTCTAGGTCTAAATAATCGGTAACACCATCACCATCTGTATCATATTTTGGGTCTGTTAAGTCTATTGGTACTCCTACAGATGATGTAAATCCAACGTCTCCAGGATTGTTTCCTGCAGCATCTTGATGGTCGTATAAATCTAAAAGCCCATTGTTATTAATATCTACCCAAGTATTGGCGCCAGTATCGTTATTAACTGTAGCGTCTTTATCTGTGTCTGGTAATTGTAATTCTACGACGTTAGGTATACCGTCGTTATCATTATCTAAATCTATGGCATCTTCAACGCCATCGCCATCTAAATCACAAAGTGTTTGTTGAACAAAAATATCATCTATAGCTAAATCGTTTCCAAGACCTCCAGGACTTTGGTTAATTAGTCTAACGGTAAATTGAGTGTATTGTGTGTTAAAGGTTGCGCTTACATCTACCCAATCTCCAGTTACGTAATCTGTTGTTGGAGCAATAAGTCCAGTTGAAGAAGAGGTTATTACGGTGCCAGTTGGGTCTAGTATTTCTATTAAAACCGATGGTCTTTCTCGTGTTGCAATTCCAGGAGCATTAGCTCTATCTAAATTTATTGCAGAAAATCCATATGTAATATCTACCCCTGCACTTACACCTACAATAGTTTTTTCGTAAAATATACCAGGGTCGTAATCGGCGTTAAACATTGCCATTCTCCCATTAGTATCATTGGGTGTATGGTCTAGACCAGGATACCAAAGCCCATCTGCCCAGCTAGCAACTTCCCCGTTAGGTGTTTGGTTTGTGCCATCGTTGTTTGTGGCTTTATAGTATACAACATATTCTCCATCATTTAAATCTGGAGAACTATTACACGAACCAGAACCGTCTTCCCAACAGTATGTCACTCCGTCAATTGTACCTCTGTTTGTGCCAGTTTCAAAATCTTCGAATAAAAATACAACATCTGTTGTATTTGCTATTGGGTTTGATACACAAGATACTTGCTCGTATTGATCGGGTAAACCATCATTATCATCATCTAAGTCTACATTATCGGGTATGCCATCTCCATCAGTGTCAGGAAAAGTTTGTTCTCCATAGCCTTCTATTGTAAAAGTATAAGGGTTTTCGTCTGGGTCGTTGTTCGCAATACTAACTGTAGCTATTCTTTGTCCTATTATAGGTGCAGTAGGACTAAATTCAATAGAGAAAAATGTAAACTCTCCCGAGGCTAAAGTTGTAGAGGTTGGTTGTGAGGATATTGAAAAATCTGAACTACCAGTTAGAGTAACAGGCGAACCACCAATTAATATTAAGTCTGTACCTCCATTATTAGTTATTCTATATGTTTTTTGGGATGGAATGGTACTATAAATATCGTAAACTCCAAAGTCTGTATTGTTATTTACATATGTGGTTGTAGATCCATCTGTAATATTGTTACCATTACCCTTAATATCTATTTCTGCAGGGCTTGTAGGGTTAATAGATAAATTAAGTTTATAGTCTTCAAATTCTTCTGCTTGTCCAGAGGTTGTTCCGCAGGATTCTCCCGATGAGTAATACCTTCTTACTCCAATACGCATTACTGTAAAACCTAGTGAAGCTGAAAAAGGAACTGTAAAGTTTTGAGAAGCAAAAGGAGAATAAGCTTCTGTGCCTTGTGTGTCATAAATTTTTTCACCTGGATCGTTAAAATTTCCATTTTGATTAAAATCTATGTAAGCAGCCCAACCAGCAGTATTGGTGTCTCCTCCTGTTGAGACTGTTACATTATACGAGCTACCTAAGTATAAATCTGCTGCGGTACCGTCTGTATAATTGGCATAGCCACCATCGTCTCCAGAGGTGTTATTTATAGATGTAGATTCTCCAACAAGACTAACATTAGTAATATATCTATCGCCTTTTGAATTACTAGTTGGTTTACATGCAGCCCAGTTAACTATAACATTTACAGTAGCTGTTGCACAGTGGTTTAATGCATCGCAAATAGAGTATGTAAAGCTATCTGTACCAAAAAAATTGGCGTTAGGTACATATTCAAAAACGCCATCAGAAACTTCTGTAACAGTACCGTTAGATGCTGTAGTGTTTAAAGAGAAATTATCAGAATCACCTCCATCTGTACCAATGTTATCATTTAAACTAACATCAATTTGGTTGTTAGCTCCTGTATTACTGTTTTGTGTAACCAAAAGATCATCATCTGCAGGAACAGGGTTTACTGGTGGTAAAATATTGATAGTATAATCTTCTATTTCGCCATAATTATTTGTATTGGTGTCTACTGCACAAGGATCAGGAGTATACCAGTTAACCATACTTACTCGCATTCTAGTGGCGCCTGTAATAGCATTACCTGGAACAGAAAAACTTGTGCTTTGCGGAGACACTGTAGAGGTGCCAAAAGACCATACCTCTTCGTTAGCATCATAAAAATCGCCATCGCCATTATAATCTATCCAAATGCCATAACCAGCAGCTCTCCAAGAATCTACTCTAGCACTTGAAATAGTTATTGTATATGTGTTTCCAATGGTTAAATCTGTTGATATTGATGTGTAATCAGAATAACTAGAAGCTCCATATGTAGTTGTATTATTTAAAGTACCCACATTAACATTCGATATATAATGTTGAGAAGGGTTATGGAAAGATGATGAGCAATATTGCGCATTAGCCATATTAAAAAATAAACCAAATGCAAAGCAAATAATAAGTAGGTTAAATTTAAGTTTCATTTTAAAATTTTGTTAGGGCAAACTAAATTTTATTAGGCCTTATTACTAAGACCCGAAATCTTACAAAAAGTCACGTTCTTTGAGAGGGGTTCATGTGGTTCTATTCTGTCTTTTAATTTGTTTTTTAGGTTGCTAATATACTCTTTTTTTTCATATAACATCGTCATAATGCGTATTTTATCGATAATTGGTTAATTTTTTTAAAAAAATATAGGATGAAGTGTCGTGTAGGAATTATTCTGATATATTAATAGTCTGTTTTTTTTGGTTTCCAAACTCATCAACAACCGTAATAATGTGCTTGCCTTTTTTAGGAGAAATGGCTAATTCGTGTATATTTTTTGTGCTGCCAACAAAGGTTTTATTTACATACCAATGTACAGTGCTTTCTGGTTTAGAATGGGCGATTTTTAAAATAAGTTGGTTGGTTTTGCCATCAAAATCTTTTGGTAAAAAAATAGTATTGCCTTGTTTTGGGTAAATAAAAGCTATAGAAGTTTGATTTGTACCTAGGCAATCTGTTCTAAATTTTGGTAAAGTTTTGTAAAATGGGTTTTTAGTTTTGTAATAGTGCTCCATTAAAGGTGGCAAAACAAACCACGATTTATGTGTTATATTGTTTAAATTTTCGCAAGAGGTATTAACTTGAAAGGTTTCTGTTTTGTCTAAATGAATTAATTTGTGATACGGACAAGGTTTTGTTTTTAAACCGCTTATTTGGATGTGTTGTGGTGTAACTTGGTCGCAGTTTGTAGAAGCACGATAGCCACTTTTGTTACAAATAGAAACCTCTTGCATCTCGTCAAAAGGTTTTGCAAACCAATTGCTGTTGGGTAAAATATCGAAAACATCAAATAAAATAGGAGCTGCAGTTTGTACACCAACTAAACCTGGTCTGCCTTCGCCATCGGCATTGCCAACCCAAACACCAACTACATAGTCTTTTGTGGTGCCAATAGCCCAAGCATCGCGAAAACCAAAACTGGTACCGGTTTTCCATGCTATTTGTTTAGAATCGTCAAAAAACTCCCAACTTTCGTCGCCTTCAGGCCGATTTACTTTCTTTAGGCTTTCGTAAGTTAAGTATATAGATGCTGCGTCAAAGAGAGTTTTGTCGGTTGTATTTTTTCCAAAATGTTTGACATCCGAAGCTAAAAAAGTGGGTTCGCAAAACTCGTTAGATAGATAGGTGCTCGAATTATTAGAAAAATGATTTAATGTAGACGACATGGCTGCGTAGTTTTTACATAAATCCCATAAATTACTTTCTGCACCACCAAGAATTAAAGATAACCCATAATGGTTGGCATTATATTTTAAGTCTTTAAGTTTTAAGGCTTTTAAATAATGATGAAACCTATCCAGTCCAAAACTTTGAAGCATTTTAACTGCAGGAATGTTTAAAGAGCGCGATAATGCCTTGCTTGCAGGCACAGCGCCATCAAAGGTTTTATTGTAATTTTCGGGGGTGTAACTTCCAAATTGTGTAGGTACATCGGCAACTAGTGTGTTTGGTAATAAGTCGCCTGCATCTAGCATGGCAGCGTATAAAAAAGGTTTTAAAATGCTGCCTGTACTTCTAGGTTTATCAATAATATCTACATCTTTTTGGTGAGCTTTATCTGTTGGTGCATTGCCTACATAGGTTAAAACTTGTCTTGTTTTTACGTCTAAAATTAAAACAGCACTGTTGTAAATTTCGTTTTCACTTAATAAATTATAATGGTTTTTAACTATGGTGTTTGTTTTAGCTTGTAAATTGTAATCTATTGTTGTTTTTATGCGTTTACCATAGTGCAATTTTGCAATTTTTTGCAATAAATGTGGAGCCTTTTGTGGTAATGCATATGGTTTTTGTGGTAAGCTTTCGGCAATAGAAAGTTGATAGGTTAGCGTGTCTAAAATAGATTTGTCGAGTAGTTTTTTTAGTAAACGGTTACGTTTTTTAAGTAATAATTCTTGGTTTTTGCCAGGGTAAATTAAGCTTGGTGCATTTGGTAAAACAGCAAGTGTTGCATTTTCTGCCCAAGATAAATTGTTGGCGTTTTGGTTAAAATAGCGCCATGCAGCAGCGTCTAGCCCAACAACATTACCGCCAAAAGGAGCATTACTACTGTAGTATGCTAAAATTTTATTTTTAGATACTTTAAATTCTAAACGTGTGGCAAGAATAATTTCTATTATTTTTTCGAAATATGTTCTAGAATTTCCTTTTCTAGACAGTCTAATAACTTGTTGGGTAATGGTGCTGCCTCCTCGTTTTATTTTACCAGATTTGGTGTTTTCTCTTAATGCTTTAAAAATAGAAATGGGATTAAAACCAGGGTGATTATAAAAATATTCGTCTTCAAATTGTATAATACAGGTTTTAAATTTTTCTGGAACACTATCATTTTGCGGGAAACGCCATTGGCCATCTTTAGCAATTTGTGCACCTAATAAGGTGTTGTTAGAGCTGTTAATTACTGTTGCTGTAGGGTCTTTAAAAAGCGGATTTGGTAAGCAGAAGTAATAGGCTACACATATTATAAAAACCAATACCGATTTTATTTTATGATGTTTTATGTAGTTGATTATTTTTTTCACTTAAAAGCACGCTCTTTTAAAAGATTGTCATTATAATAATTTGAGGTAGAAACTTTTTTGTGTTGCATATGCGTAACAACACAAAAAAGCATCAGTGGTTTCTTGTTATTTAATGTAATAATGGTTTTAAATCTTTATTTAACAATAGTTACCCATTTTCCTTTTGTTCTAACTAAATAGTCGTTGTCATACATGGCCTCTGCTTGAATACCAGGTAAATAATACGAGCCTAAATACGAGGCGTTTAACATTATATTAAAAGTTTTAGTACTGTGTTTTCCTTTTTTTGGTAAATCGAAATAAAAATTAACACGGTCGTCTCTAATATCTGTAAAACGGGCTTGGCTTGTTGTGGAGCTTCCAAAATCTGTAAAGCGCGTGTTTACAATTTCCCAACCAGAAGGGAAAGCCTGTGTTAAAGCAATGTTGTTTACAGATTCGTTTTTAAGGTTGCTTACTAAAACGGTAGCTACAAAATCTTGACCTTGTTTTAATTCGGATACATTTATAGCATTGCCCTTTAAATCTTTATAAGTGTAGCTTATGCTTAAACCGCGTTGTTCTGCTAATTCTTGACCTAGCGGGAGTTTTCCTGAGTTTAAAACGCGTACATAAACTACATTGTCGTTTTGGTTTGTTACAGTTATAGTGTTATCGCCATCGTTAATTTTTAGCTCTCGTTGGGCTATAGCATTTTTTGTAGTAATAGTTTCTCTAGTTCCATTTATGTCAAACTTAAGTTTTAAAGCTTTTCCGCCATTGGCGTTAACCATTTTTGCCATAGCTAATAAGCTATATGCAGTGGTTTGTGTGCTCATCCAGCGGTTGCTCGATAAATCTTTAGCAATATATTGTGCTATTTCGCGCGTTTTTTTGCTTTTAATTAGTACCATGGTTTCTAGGGCCATAGCTCTGTTTCTGTCTACAGATCCATAGGTGTAATAATTATATTTATTTGGTTTAAACTCTATATTTGCTGTTTGTAAAATAGAGTTACTAGCTTCGGTTTGGCCAGCTAGAGCATAAGCAGCTGCTAAACGCCACTTTGCTTCGTTAGATAATTCTGAAAACTCTCGTAACCTATTCATGCTCGATAAATCTGGTTTGCCTGCAAGGGCTAAGGTGTAGAGCCTGTAGGCTTGCGCTAAGTCAGAATTATATTTTCTATAGCTTGGTCTCCAGTCTCTAGCTGCCTGCTTTTGGTAGGCTATCCAATTATTTTTAAAGGTTAACGGGAGTACAAAGCCTTTCTTTTCTGCTTCAATTAAAAAATGACCAGCATAGCTTGTGCCCCAATCGTCTGCTTGGTTTTCTCCCATCCAATAGCTCATACCGCCATGAGGTCTTTGAAAGTGACCTAAGCGTTTTATACCATTTTCAATATTATTTTGAATTTCTTGCTTTTTGTTTGCGGTTAAATCGAAAATATCATTTAAAAATAACTGCGGAAAAATACTAGATGTGGTTTGCTCTAAGCAGCCGTGCGGATACTGAATTAAATATTGCATCCTTCTAGAAAAACTCATTGGAGGTAAGGTTGAGAACTCTACCGTAGCACTATTAGACCCAGTAACTCCAAACGTTGAAAAGACAATGTTTTCTGATGCTTTAGCTTCTAAAGATTTGTCTATAGGTTTCGAGGTTATAGGGTTTGGATTTATAACATCAAGCTCTACTTTGTAGGTCGATTTTTCTCCATTACCTGTGGCAATTACTTCAACTGTATTTATGCCTTTTGCTTTGCTTACATCTAGTTTAAAGTAGGTCATTTGTTCGTCTGGCTTTGTAAAATTTAAAGCTTTTGTAGTTTCTCCAACTATCGATATGCCATTACTAAGTTTTAAACGAATGTTTACATTTTTTACTTTAGGCTCCATAGCAAAAACGGTTACTGGTAATGTTACTTTTTCTCCTGGGCTTAATTTTCGTGGAAGCGATGCGAGTACCATTAATGGTTTTTTTACTTGAACCGATTTGTCTGTGCTACCATAAGCTTCGGTTGTGTTATTTCCAGCAACAACCATTGTACGTACAGAGCCAATGTAATTAGGTATTTTTATACTATGTGTTTTTTTCTCGCCAGCTTTTAAGTTAAAAGGGCCTAAATAAGTAACCACAGGTTTAAAGCGATTGGCTTTTTTGTTTTTTCCTGCTGCAGCATTACCATCTCCACCAATAGCAAATACTTGATCTGCACTACCAGAATAGGCGCCAATTACATCGTCAAAAATATCCCAAGTTTTTACACCTAAAGCTTCGCGAGCATAAAAAGAATGCCAAGCGTTTGGGGTTTTAAATCGTGTTAAATCTAATAAACCTTCTTCTACCACAGCAATGCTGTAAGTCATGGCTTTTTTGTTTTTTTCTGAAATTTTTAGGTCAAACTTTTGTTCTGGACGCAAAACGTTTGGCATATTTAGTTCGGGTTCTAATTTTGTATTTGGATCTTCTACCATAACAGGGATTACACCATATAACCTAATTGGTAAATCGTTGGATGTTATGGCATGTGGTTGTAAAAGTGAAATGTTTACAAATACGTTTGGAGCCATATCTTTAGCAATAGGAATATCTACAGTAGTTTCTCCTTTTTTAGTTTTTACCCATTTGTAATTTAAAACTTCGGTGCCATTTTCTACACTAACTAGCGCTCGACCTTCGCTACCAGATTGAAAAGTTATTTTTGCTGTTTCTCCAACATTATAGGTTTCTTTATCGGCAGAAAATACGAGCATTTTTGCTGCGTCTTTGTTACCCGACGTTGCGTTTTGCCACCAGTTTTTGTAAAAATAAGCTGTTCTTCCTGTAGCATGACCACTAACAGGATCTTCAATACGAATTAAATAGCGTCCGCGTTCGTTATTTGGTATTTTTATGTTAAAGCTTCCTTTGCCATTAGCATCGGTATTAATAGTTGTGTCTAAATAGGGTCTGTGATATTTGTTAGACACATAGCTCGATAGGTTTTCGTATGATGAGTTCCACCACCAACGCCATTCTACTTTGTATATTTTAACTTTTAAATTTTTACGTTTTATAGGGTTTCCTTTGGTGTTAACTACCACAACATTAAAGGTTTGGTTTTCGTCTGTATGGTAAGATCCGTAAGCATTGCCTTTAGGCGAATTTAAGCCAACAAAAGACGTGTATGGCGCATATTGTTTAGTAAAGGCATCCATAGAGAAATCGCCTCCGTTTTCGAAAGCACGTACTAAAAACTGAACGTTTAACATGCCTGGAGCATTGTTTTTTACAGATAGCTTTTTGTTTATTTGTGCTAAACCTTCTTCGTTTACTTTGCCATCGAAAACATGTATTTCTTCAACTTCAAATTTTCTAGTAGGGTCGTTAAAGGTGTAGTTTTTATAGTTCTTAAAGGCTGTGTGAGCGCTGCTAAATTTTGCTTTAATTTCTGTTTTGAGGTTTTTTCCAGGAGCGCCATGTAGCCACTTAACATTTAATGTTCCTTTAAGGGGTTGGTTATTAGTAAGTATTTCGTTATTAAAATCTACCTTTATTTTTAATCGGTTAGGCTTAACGGTTTCAATTTTTAAGCCTTTGTAAAATGTAGCTCCTCCAACCGATACTTTGGCGCTGTAATTCCCCGTTTTATTTTCGGTTGCTGTTGGTACTGTGAATTTAAAAAAGTTGTTAACGTTATTGGTTGTTACTTTTTTGTAAACCAATTTACCGTTAGGGTTTGTTACTTCCAACTTAACAGGGTGTTGTTTTGGTAGTTTATTTGCTTTATCGTTTAGTATAAAGGTTAAGTGTAACGAGTCGCCAGGTCTCCATACACCACGCTCTCCGTAAATATAACCTTTAAGTCCGCGTTGTAAATGGTTTCCAGATACATCAAATTTACTTAACGATAACGAGTTTCCGTCGCTTAGTTTTATATAGCTGGTATTGTTGTTTTTGGTAACAATGGCGAACGATGCATGCTTTTCTGCATCAATAATAGCTAAGCCCTCTTCGTCTGTTTTTGCACTTTCTAAAGCTTGAGTTTGAAAATTGTAAAGTGTAATAGTAGCGTTGGCTTCTGGGTTTGTATTTAAAATATTAGTAACAGCAAAGTAGTACGAGTTGTTAGAACCTTGTTTTGCAATGACACCTAAATTTGATGCTATTAAGTTTTGCGAAACTTCTTTGTTTTTATTGTAATACGCATCGTGGCAAGGGTTGTTTTCTTCGCGCCAATTGTAAGTATAGGTTTTATAGCGGTATGTTAAGTTGTTCCAGTAGGCTTCTTCTAGTAGCTCTTTATTTTCGTTATCTATACTGGCATTATCTTCTTGGTAGTAATCGTTTTCGTTAGTTGTGCTTGCTGTAGTTGTATTGCTAGCTTCGCAATTGTATAAAGAATAGCTTTTGTTAAAACTAACTTCTACTCTGTATATAGCACCAGGGTCTGCTTTAAAAAACGTAGACAAATCTACGCTGTAAGCTTTCCATTTTCCTGTGTTTTCTGTTGCAGAAACTAGCGGAATAGTTTGTTTTGCTATGCGTCTTCCTACTCTTTTAATTTGATGATCGTTATTACTGTTTAAATTATTGTCTTGTAAAAACTGAAGTATATTGTCTTCAAATATTTTAATTATTCTAACATCTACAGCTTTTAAATTAACAGCTTCAAAATTAAATTTTAATTCTTGCGAGTTAGGTAGAATAGTACCATTACTAATTAAGCGTACTTGTGGTTTTAAAGATTGGAATGCAATAGTTTCAGAAAACGGTTTTTTTAGTTTAAAACCATCGGTGTTTTTTATGCCTTGAAATACGCTTACCTCAATATTGCCAACCAATTTATTATTTGGGTATACTTTTAAAACATTACCGTTAACTATAAATTTTGGGTTTTTTGATTTTTGAATAGTTACCAATCCGTCAAAGTTTTGTTGCTTTTTTATAGGATCGGAAAAATTTATAGATACGTATTGTTCTGGCGATTGTACAACTTCGGTTTTTGTAATGGTGAAGTTGTTTATACCCGGAATAACAATATTGTTTTCTCCATTGTTTTCTGCATCAATGGCCTTGCCATTCCATGCTATAAGTATAGAGCTGTCGTCAATTAGCCTATTAATACTATCTATTTTAAACTCGAAGTATTTGCTTTTTGTATTGGCTTGATTAAAAACGATATTTAATTTTTTTTCGTTTTGAGATGCCTTAACAAGTTGTTTTGCATTTTCGAGAGTAATAATATCCGAAGATTTAATAGTACCCTCTATATATTGCCATTTTTTACTGTAAGATTGTAAATTATTGGTAACAATATTAAAGTTTGGTTTTATGGTTTTAAATTGAAAGGTGTATTTACCAAAATCTTTAGGCGTGTTTTTATAAATTTTATCAAGAGCTACTGTTACTGCGTACTCGGTATCTGGTTCTAGGGTTTCGTCTGGAGTAAAAAGCAATGTATGGTTATTTCCAACTTTTAATTTACCTTCTATATAAGGTTTTATACTTATAAAATTACTGGTTATTTCTTGGCCCACTTCCCACCCTTCAACTGTTTTAGATAGATTTATTTGTATAGGGCTTGTTACAGATACTAATCCAGATGTTGTATAGCTTATATAATCTTTAAACTTAAAAATATTATTGGTGTTTACTTCTTTCTTTTTACAGGATATAACTGCTGAAATAAGTAAAACGAAGGTGATAATCTTTTTTAAAGTCATGATTTAATGCGATTTGATTGAAAATGAACGAGTATAGGCAATACAACAAGTGTACGTTGATTCTTGTTAATAAAGGTACGTGTAAATTTTTAGGTTTAGATTTTAAGGTTTTGTTAAATAGTTCTTAAAGTTAATTTTTAAACATGCCTATGTATAGCTCGCCTTTATGGTTCATGGTAGCTCTAAACATGCCTTGGGTATTAAACTCCATAGCAAAATTACCATTTTTATCTACAGCAATAATACCACCATTGCCACCTAAATCTTTTAATTTTTTATGGATTACTAAACGCGAAGCTTCTTTTAAGCTTAAACCTTTGTATGCCATGAGTGTAGAGATATCGTGAGCAACCATGCCTCTAATAAAAAACTCGCCCCAACCAGTACAAGAAATGGCGCAGGTGTTATTATTGGCATAAGTGCCTGCTCCAATAATAGGAGAGTCGCCTATGCGTCCCCAACGTTTGTTAGTCATTCCCCCAGTAGATGTTCCAGAGGCTAAATTGCCATACTTGTCTAATGCAGCGCAGCCAACAGTACCAAATTTAGAATCTTGTAAATCTGTATTAAAAAAGGATGCCATTTTATTTTTTTCTGATGCTTTAACCCGCTCTAAAGATTTTAATGCCTTTTCTGTAGAAAAATATTTAGGATCTACGAGGTTTAAACCTTGTTCTTTAGCAAAAGTTTCTGCGCCTTTGCCAGAAAGCATAACATGAGGCGATTTTTCCATAATTGCTCGAGCTAAATTAATAGGGTTTTTAACTGTTTTTGTGCCAGCAGAAGCACCTGCGTTTAAAGTTTTTCCATCCATTATCGAGGCATCATGTTCATTGTGTCCTTCGTGAGTAAAAACAGCACCTTTTCCAGCATTAAAGAGTGGAGAATCTTCTAAAATAGTTATTGTTTTTTGTACTGCGTCTAAACTTGTACCTCCATTTTTTAAAATGTCATGTCCTACTTTAATAGCTTCTTCTAGTTTTTGTTGATATTCAATTTCTTTTTCTTTAGATAAGTTATCTGGTCTTATGCTACCTGCGCCACCATGAATGATTATAGAGAATGTAGCCTTAATAGGCTGGTTTGTTGTGCTTTTAAGAGAAGTTTTTTGTTCGCTTTTACAAGTGTAAACTAAAATTAGAGTAAGTAAAAGTAAGGCGGTTTTTTTCATGGTAGTATAAGTTAATGAGTAAGCTAAGTTAACTATTTAATTACATGTTTATTTTAATAAAAACGACTTATTAATTAGTATATTCGCAATAAATAATGATATAACTAACAAATCGATAATTTATGAATACAATAGCAACTGAATTTGGTATAGATGTAGCACTAGAAGTTTTAGGTGTTAAACATACAAATGAAGGAACATCTACAGGAACAAATCGTTTTTCTAGCGGTTCGATTATTGAAAGTTATTCGCCAGTAGATGGACAGTTAATTGGAAAAGTAAAAACAACAACAGAAGCAGATTACAAAAAAGTAATAGATGCTGCAACTAGTGCGTTTAAAACATGGCGTACTATACCTGCACCACAGCGTGGAGAAATTGTGCGCCAATTTGGAGATAAATTAAGAGAGAAAAAGGAAGCGTTAGGCAAATTAGTGTCTTACGAAATGGGTAAAAGCTATCAAGAAGGTTTAGGAGAAGTACAAGAAATGATTGATATCTGCGATTTTGCTGTAGGTTTATCTCGCCAACTTCACGGACTTACCATGCATTCTGAAAGGCCAGGGCACCGTATGTACGAGCAATACCATGCATTGGGTGTAGTTGGTATTATTTCTGCCTTTAATTTTCCTGTAGCAGTTTGGGCGTGGAACACAGCTTTGGCATGGATTTGTGGCGATGTTTGTATTTGGAAACCTAGCGAAAAAACACCTCTTTGTGGTGTGGCTTGCCAAAACATAGCAGCCCAAGTTTTTGCAGAAAATAATTTACCAGAAGGGATATCATGTTTAATAAATGGCGATTATAAGGTAGGTGAGTTTATAACGAAGGATACGCGTATTCCTTTAGTTTCTGCAACAGGTTCTACCAGAATGGGTAAAATTGTAGCTAAAGAAGTTGCAGGGCGTTTAGGTAAATCGTTATTAGAATTAGGTGGAAACAATGCAATAATTGTAACACCAGATGCCGATATAAAAATGACTATTATTGGAGCTGTTTTTGGAGCTGTTGGTACAGCTGGACAACGTTGTACCTCTACAAGGCGTTTAATTATACACGAGTCTGTTTACGATAAAGTTAAAACAGCTGTTGTTGATGCTTATAAGCAATTGCGAATAGGAAATCCGTTAGATGAAAATAATCATGTGGGGCCTTTAATAGACATTGATGCTGTAAAAATGTATAGTGATGCTTTATCTAGAGTTGTGGAAGAAGGTGGAAATGTAGTTGTAGAAGGTGCTGTTTTAAAAGGTAAAGGTTACGAGAGTGGGTGTTATGTAAAGCCTGCTATTGCAGAGGCACAATCTCATTTTAAAATTGTACAACACGAAACTTTTGCTCCTGTTTTATACTTGTTAAAATATTCGGGTGGTGTTGAAAACGCTATTAATATTCAAAATGAAGTAGCACAAGGCTTAAGTTCTGCGATTATGACTAATAATTTAAGAGAAGCAGAGCGTTTCTTGTCTGTTCAAGGGTCAGACTGTGGCATTGCTAATGTAAATATAGGAACTTCTGGCGCCGAAATTGGAGGTGCTTTTGGGGGAGAAAAAGATACAGGAGGCGGTAGAGAATCTGGTTCGGATGCTTGGAAAGTTTACATGCGTCGTCAAACCAATACTATAAATTATACTACAGAGTTACCTCTGGCACAGGGTATAAAATTCAATTTGTAAAGCATAAAAAAATAATAGTTTTTAAAGTCATGTTCTTTCTAGAATGTGACTTTTTTGGTTTTTATGTTTCTTAATAAGTGAGCTTAAAGTAGCACACTGTAGCTACTTGTGTAACTAACTGTATAAAACTAACTTAAAATGAGTAAAAAAACAGCTTATCTTTTAGGTATTCTACTCACTATTATTCTTGGTACTATTTTGTATTACTTTTTATGTTGTAGCATTTGTTGTGGCAAAGAAAATTGTAAAAACAAAACGGTTGAGACTAAACAGGTAGATGCGCCTAAAATTAAAGACGCGACTAGAAATGCTTTTGCAATTACAGATGCAGATGGCAATTTTAGTATAAAACAAAATGACAATTTTAATTTTAAAACGTCGAATTTTTCAATTTTAAACCCTGTTGCAGACCAAGTAGAAAAAGGAGTTTTAGAACTTAAAGAATATCTTTTATCAAACCCTTTAAAAACAGTTGATGTTGTAGGATTTTATAAAAGTGATGAGAAAAACAATTCGGCATATCCAAATCTTGGATTGGCTAGAGCAAACGAGGTTAAAAATTATTTAGTATTACATGGCGTGCCATCAAAACAAATTGATACACGAGGTAAGTTAAACGATGCCATAAACCCAGATGTAAATAATACTTTGTTTGGTCCAGTAGCTTTTGGTATGTTAACCATAGACGCGTCGGACACATCGTCTATAGATGCGTTAAAAACAGCTTGCGATGCTATAAGAGCAAACCCTTTAGTGTTACACTTTCAAACAGGGCAAGCATCTATTAATCTTACACCGTCGCAACGTCAAAAAATAGCAGATATTTCGCATTGTGTGGATAAATTAGGTGTAAAAATTCAAGTAGTTGGCCATACAGATAATACTGGTAATGCAGATAAAAACATTATTCTGGGCAAGCAACGTGCAGATTTTGCAAAAGACTATTTAATTAAAAATGGCATTTTGGAAGCTAATATAGAAGCGCTTTCTAAAGGACAGGCTATTCCTATTGCAGATAACGCAACCCAAGCTGGTAGAGCAGAAAACAGAAGAACAGAAATTACAATTAACTAAAACTTAAAAATATAAAATTATGAATTGGTGTATATTAATCCCTTTATTAGTTGGTGCTATTTGTGCTATTTTAGGCTACTTATTGGGTAAGCTTTCTGGAGGAAATGATGAAGAGTGTCAAGGAGAAGTAGCTACTTTAAAAGCCGAATTGGATGCTTGTAAAGGGCGTGAATTAGCATTAACCACGTCAATGTCTACCTTAGAGTCCGATTTAAAGTCTGTAAAGGATTCTTTAGCAACATCTTTTTCTGCTGCATCTGTAGCTTTGGTGTCTTTTGATGCTGCTGCTGCAAAAGCTATTTTTGGAAAAAAAGTAAAAGAAAACGATTTAACTCTTGTAGAGGGTATTGGTCCAAAAATTCAAGAATTGTTTCATAATCATGGCGTTAATACCTGGAAGGCATTATCAGAATGTACGGTAGAGAAATGTCAAACCATTTTAAATTCTGGCGGAGATCGTTTTAAAATACATAAACCAGGCACGTGGCCAAAACAAGCAGAACTAGCTTATCAAGGTAAGTGGGAAGCGCTTTTAAAATGGCAAGACGAGCTAGATGGTGGTAAATAGAACTTAATTAATAGCTTGTTCTAAATAGTTAAAAACCGTTTCATTTTTTTTTGAAACGGTTTTTTGTTTTTTAATGTACTATAGCTGTGTTTTAAATATCAATTTTTAGTTTTAACAAAACTTGTGTAGCTTCAAAAAGCGTTAATATTAAACCTTTTTTGTAATTTGGAGTCAAAGTAAATACTAAGGTTCATTTATTTTAATATTTTTCAGATGAAAAGCAATCATATTCAACATTTATATTGGCGGGTAGGTTTTGGTATTTTACCAACAAAATTAAAAAACTTATCTAAAAAGAAGAAAGCAGAGGTTGTAAATAGTTTATTAAAGGCTTCAGATTCTGTCACTCCTTTAACTGTTGATACTGCAGATATTCAAGCGTTGTTAAGTGGGTCTTTAGAAACTATAAAGGCTAATAGAATGAAAGTTCAGAAATTAAGCCGAGAAAAAACAAAGCAACTTAATGTTGCTTGGATAAATAGGTTGTCTAACACAGACGAAATATTACGTGAAAAAATGACCTTGTTCTGGGCTAATCATTTTGTGTGTAAAGACAATAATTTTTTATACGCTCAAAACTTTCATAACACCTTGCGCAAACATGCTTTAGGTAATTTTAAAGATTTTGTAAATGCTATTTCTAAAGAGGCAGCCATGACAAAATATTTAAACACCAAGCAAAACAGAAAACAAAAGCCAAACGAAAATTTTGCTCGCGAACTTATGGAGTTGTTTACACTTGGAGTTGGTAATTACACAGAAACCGATATAAAAGAAAGTGCAAAGGCTTTTACGGGGTACAGCCATAATTTACAAGGAGAATTTGTTTTACGCCAACGTCAGCACGACAATACTAATAAAACCTTTTTTGGTAAAACGGGTAATTTTTCGGGCGAAGATATTATCGATATTATTTTAGAAGAAAAACAGTGTGCTAAATATATTTGCGAAAAAATATACAGCTATTTTGTAAACGAAAATTTAGATCAGTCGCATATAAGCCAAATGGTAAACACGTTTTATCCAGATTATAATATTAAAAAACTAATGCGTTTTGTGTTAATGTCTAATTGGTTTTACGACGATAAAAATATAGGAACAAAAATAAAATCGCCAATAGAGTTTATAGTAGGCATAAAAACCATTGTGCCATTTCAATTTAAAACAAATAAAAGGTTGTTGTACCTTCAAAAACTACTGGGGCAAGTGCTTTTAGATCCGCCAAATGTAGCAGGTTGGAAAGGTGGTCGCAATTGGATAGATAGCAATACCATAGTGCTTAGGTTAAAATTACCGTCTTTATTATTAAACAACGCTTACATATCTAAAGCAAAAGAAGGGCAAGAGCATAATGTCCAGGCGCAAAAAGCGATGTTTAAAAAACGATTTGGTAAGTTTTATCAAACCAATGCCAATTGGGAGTTTTTCAATAAAAATTTTAAAAGTGTAGAGGTAGAAAGTTTGGTAGCACATATAATTTCTTGCCCATTAAACCCAGAAGCAGCAACGTATTTAAATACATTGGCCAAGGTTTCTAAGCAAGAATATTGTATACAACTCATGTCTTTACCAGAATATCAAATGTGTTAATTATGGACAGAAGAAAATTTTTAAAAAATTCAAGTTTGGCAAGTAGCCTGTTTTTTGTTCCTAGCTTTGTAAAAGCGTTCGAGCAAGTAGCTAGCGAAAGCTTTGGTTATAAACGTTTAGTAATTATTCAGCTTTCTGGTGGTAACGATGGTTTAAACACGATAATACCTTACAGAAACGACTTGTATTACAAAGAGCGACCAACATTAGGTATACTTAAAAAAGACGTTATAAAAATTAACGACGAGGTTGGTTTGCATCCTAGTTTAACACCTTTAAAAAGTTTATACGACCAAGGTAATTTAACCGTAATTAATAATGTAGGCTACCCAAACCCAAATAGATCGCATTTTAGATCTACCGATATTTGGCACACCGCTACCGACTCTAATAAATATTCGCAAAGCGGATGGATTGGGCGTTATTTAGATAATTATGCAAAACAACCTTACAGTGCTATCGAGATAGACGAAAGTTTATCGTTGGCCATGAAAGGCGAAACCATGAACGCCATTGCAACCCAAGACCCAAAAGCATTTTATAACCTATCTAAAGACCCTTATTTTAAAGGCATACGCAGTAATCAAAATAACGCACATTTAAGCGAGCATAATTTAGGATATTTGTATAAAACCATGATAGCTGCCGAGTCTTCAGCCAAATACATTTATCAAACCAGTAAAACGTTTACATCAAAAAAAGAATACCCAAATAATAAGTTTGGTAATCAATTAAAAACTACAGCAAGTTTTATTAATTCTGGGCTAGATACCAAAGTGTTTTACGGATCTTTAAGTGGTTTCGATACCCATGTAAACCAACTAAATACACAAAAGCGATTGTTAAATATTTATGCGAAAAGTATAGAGGCTTTTGTGCAAGATTTAAAAGATAATGGCACTTTTAACGACACTTTAATTTTAACATTTTCAGAATTTGGACGTCGTGTAAAGCAAAACGCAAATGTAGGTACAGACCATGGTACAGCAAATAATGTGTTTATTATTGGTAATCAACTACAAAAACAAGGCTTGTATAACAACATGAGTAGTTTAAGCGATTTGGATGGTAATGGCGATTTAAAATTCGAAATAGATTTTAGAGCCATTTATGCCACTGTATTAAATAAGTGGTTACAGGTAGACGATAAAAAAGTGCTTAGCAAATCCTTTAAACAATTAAGCTTTATCTAGTTTTTTTGGCGTTACCACAAGGGTCGGGCTTTCCGCTATATCTTTTTAAAACAGTATTGTTAGCAAAGCGAGGTTGTTTTATGCTGTTAAGCTTAGTACTAAAATTTAAGTATTATCTATTTTAGGTTTTAAAAAGGATGTCGCATCAATCCCTAACGCGTTTATTAGCTAGTCTGTTTTATAGTTAAACGGTAAAATTTTTACTCCTTATAAGGTGGTAAAAAAATATAAAAAAAAACCTTGTTTCAGCAACATTTATAAAAATGTAAGAAACAAGGTTATGTGTAAAATGATTAATAGCGAGGCAAAAATAATCATTTTTTGTATACAAAATCTCTCCTAAGGTTAATTTAAGGTTAAATTTATTAACATTTGTTAATATTAACTGTATTTTACTTTGCGTAAAATACGAATAGACTCTTTGTAAAGGTTGTATGTTTTTCTGCTGTAAGCTTTTATATATGGCTTAGCTTCGTTTAACTTGTTTTTAGCATCGTGAAATAAATTTAAATAACAAATTAAATACGTTGCAGGTAAGTTTTGTAAATCGAATTCTTCACTTTTTGTAAGCGTTATATTTTTTTTTAATTTCTCTAAAAGCGCATTATTTGTATTGTATATATGATGCAGTGTTTTTTTATCAAATTGCGGAGGTTCAAATAAAAGTTTAGAGTCTATGGAGTAGCTAGCATTATCTTCAAAACGAATAGTGGTTTTTTCTAATGGGTAATATTTAAATTTATTTTGAAGCCCTAGGTTTACATATTCTATAATAGAGAAACTATCGTCGTTATAAGTTATAGAAACCTCGTCTAGAGCAGAGAAAAAAAGTCGAACTTGTTCGTTAATTAACTCAATATCCACTCTAGAAAAAAAGGTTTCTGTTTTTACAACCTTCTTTTTACCAGACCAACACATTACAAAATACTCCTTAAAAACTTTGTATTTAGGATTAAAATCTACACGGTTATTCATAAAATCGAAAACACCATTTAAAGTGTGTTCTATGTTATTTTGAGCATGGTTTTCTATAGACTCAACAATTTTAGAATTTGTATCTGTAATTTCTATGTCAAAAACTTTAGGCATGCTTATGCTACCGTCTCTAAAAAAAACCGATCCGCCATAATATTTCCAAATGTTTTTTCTAAGCGATGTAATACTATCTATAGGCCTAATAGTAACTAAACCAACCACTTTGTGGTCTGGTAAATGTGGAAAGGGAATATTTTCGTATTGTACAATTGGCGGGTTAGTAAGGTAAGCGTTAATAAGGTTTTGTATTTTGCTATCGTCAAAAAAATCTACGCCAACAATATTATTGTCTTCATCTTCCACACCAATAACAATGTACGAGTTGTTTTTAGGGTTGCTGTTAGAAAGTGCGCAAATATGCTTTAAAAACTTAGCTTTTCCTTCTTTTTGGCTAATATCAATTTTACGTTTTTTATCATAAAAACTGTTCTCATCGTTATGAGCTAGTAAGTGTTTTATAAGTAAACGTTTGTTAATCATAATCGTTATTCCTGCATGGCAGTAAATCAATTAGTTTATACGCTAATTCTTGTATAAAAATACTTAAAACAAGTTTAATAAAACACAGTTCGTGTCAAATTATAGTTAATCATTCATTTACTTTATTTTTTTTCGTCTTTTAAGCTTAAATACCAATCTGTACGTTTTTTGTGATAATCTTATCAAAATTATTAGTTAAATGCCTAATTCATTGATAAAATGCCTGTTTTTTTTAACCAATTGTTAACACCGTTTAATTAAAAATTTTAACAAATTGCAATGCTCAAATAAGAACAGTATATTCGGGCTTTTAAAAATATAATATGATGGAAGAGACAGGTACAATTGATATTAAGACAATTAACGAAAAGATCGAAAAAGAAAGTGCTTTTGTTGATTTGCTTACCTTAGAGATGAACAAAGTTATCGTGGGGCAAAAACACATGGTAGAGCGTTTGCTTATAGGTTTGTTAGGGCAAGGACATATTTTATTAGAAGGTGTGCCAGGTTTAGCAAAAACACTAGCAATTAATACCTTAGCGAAAGCTGTTGATGGTAGTTTTAGTAGAATACAATTTACTCCAGATTTATTACCAGCAGATGTTACAGGTACTTTAATCTATAACATGAAGCTTAACGATTTTTCGATAAAAAAAGGACCAATATTTGCCAATTTTGTTTTAGCAGATGAGATAAATAGAGCACCTGCAAAAGTGCAATCGGCTTTATTAGAGGCTATGCAAGAAAAGCAAATAACTATAGGCGACGAGACTTTTAAGCTAGACAAGCCTTTTTTAGTAATGGCAACCATGAACCCTGTAGAGCAAGAAGGTACATACCCGTTACCAGAAGCTCAGGTAGACCGTTTTATGTTAAAAACTGTTATAGATTACCCAAAAATATCTGAAGAACAAATGATTATGAGGGCTAATTTAAAAGGTTCTTGGGAGAAAGTAAACCCTGTAGTTTCTGTGTCTCAAATTTTAAGAGCGCAAGAAGTTGTTAGAGAGGTTTATATGGACGAAAAAATAGAGAAGTATATTTTAGATATTATTTTTGCAACACGTTACCCAGAAAAATATAAACTAGCAGATTTAAAGCCGCTTATTTCTTTTGGAGCATCGCCTCGTGGTAGTATTAACTTAGCTACAGCAGCAAAATGTTTTGCTTTTATTAAACGTAGAGGTTATGTAATACCAGAAGATGTACGTGCAGTTGTTCACGATGTGTTAAGACATAGAATAGGTATTACTTACGAAGCAGAAGCAGAGAATGTAACATCAGAAGATATTATTAATAAAATTGTAAACGAAATAGAAGTACCATAGAGAGTTGGCAGTAAATTAGAATTTGATACGTAGTTGTATACTCGAATTTTAATTTTTATTTTTTTTGACTGTTAACTAAAGATTTGCACACTGCATACTTAAAAAATGGATACTAAAGAATTACTAAAAAAAGTACGTAAAATAGAGATTAAGACACGTCGTTTGTCTGATCATATTTTTGGAGGCGAATATCATTCTACCTTTAAAGGTCGTGGTATGACATTTAGCGAAGTGCGCCAATATCAATTTGGAGACGATGTACGTAGTATCGATTGGAATGTTACCGCACGTTACAGCGAACCTTACGTAAAAGTTTTTGAAGAAGAACGCGAACTTACCATGATGCTTATGGTAGATGTTTCGGGTTCTGAGTTGTTTGGAACAAACCAGCAATTTAAAAACGAAGTGGTAACAGAAATAGCAGCAACTTTAGCTTTTTCGGCCACACAAAATAACGATAAGATAGGATTGATTTTATTTTCTGACACTGTAGAGCTGTTTATTCCGCCTAAAAAAGGACGTTCTCACGTTTTAAGAATTATTCGAGAACTTATTGAGTTCGAACCAAAAAGTAAGCAAACTAATTTAGCCGAAGCTTTAAAGTTTTTAAGAAATGTTATGAAAAAGAAGGCTATTGTTTTTGTGCTTTCAGATTTTATAGCAGACGATTACGAACATACCATGAAAATTGCTGCTAATAAGCACGATGTTACTGGTATTAGAATTTATGATGAGCGCGAAGAAGCTATTCCTAATTTAGGTATGGTACAAATGCAAGACGAAGAAACTGGCGAATTAATGCTTGTAAATACATCGTCTAAAAAAGTAAGACAGAATTACAGTGAATTCTATCAAGAAAAAGTAAAATATTACAAAGAAAGTTTTTCAAGGTCTGGAGCAGGAGCTATAGATTGTCGCGTAGACGAAAGCTACGTTAAAAAGCTTTTAGGATATTTTAAAAGGAGAGGTTAAATAAAGTTAATAGGTCTGGTTGAGCGCAGTGGAAACCTAATTAAAATGAAAGAAAATAGTTTAAATATAAAAGGATTAAGAATTAAAAATCAAGAATCAAAACCATTTGGTTTAAGGTCAAAGTTTGCTTTGTCTTTTTTCTTGTGCCTTATCTCTTTATTCTCGTTTTCGCAAGTAAAATCGTCTGTAGAAACAAATTCTATTCGAATAGGGGAGCAAATTACCTATAAAATAGAGGTAGAGGCAGATTCTACAAAACTAGTAGTTTTTCCAGAAGGGCAATCGTTTGGCGCTTTGGAAATGATAGAAACCTATCAAATTGATACCACCAAAAACAAAGACAAATTCAATTTAGTAAGACGTTATGGCTTAACGCAATTCGATTCTGGATATTACAATATTCCGAAACAGAAAATTATAATTGGCGATAAAACTTTTTTTACAGACTCGTTGGATGTACGTGTAAGCGAAGTCGTTGTAGATACAACAAAACAAGGACTTTACGATATAAAGCCTATTGTTGAGGTTAACCAAATGGGAAGCGATTGGTGGAAATATTTATTGTACGCCCTAATGGCTATTGCAGCTATTGCAGCTCTGTTGTATTGGTTTTTATGGCGTAAAAAACCGTTAACAGAACAAGAAAAAATAGCGCTTTTACCTCCTTACGATAGGGCAAAACTTGCGCTTCAAACCTTAGATAAGTCTAGTTATTTAGAAGAAGAAAATTTAAAAGATTATTATTCTGAATTAACATTTATTATAAGAAAATATCTTGATGAGAAAGTTTACGATCGCGCGCTAGAAAGTACAACAGACGAACTTATAGACAGACTTAATTTACTTAAAAAAGCTAATCAAGTCGATTTAAGTAAAGAAGATATTAAGAATTTAGAAAGTATTTTAAAACGAGCCGATTTGGTAAAGTTTGCTAAGTCTGCACCAGATATAGAGCTAGCTAAAATAGATAGAGATACTATTGATATAGAAATAGACCATGTAAGAGAAGCATTGCCAGAACCTACCGAAGAAGAAAAACTACTAGACGAGCAATACAGAGAAGAGCAAGAACGCAAACAAAAACGTAAAAAAATATGGATAACAGTTGGTATTAGTGTGTTTTTATTAGTTGCTACCGTAATTGGTTTATCTTTTAAGTTTGGTTTTGATTATGTAAAAGACACTGTTATTGGGCACGATAGTAAAGAGTTGTTAGAAGGAGAGTGGTACACAAGTCAATACGGTATACCGCCAGTTACTATTACCACGCCTAAAGTTTTAAAACGTATGGAACCGCCAATACCAGAAGAAGCGAAACAGCAGGTAGAAATGACCATGTTTGGCTATGGTAGCTTAATAGATAAATTTAATGTAGTAGTGGTTACTACTAAAATTAAAAATTTAGGCGAAAATAAAATAGAGCTTAAACAAATAGCAGAGCAAAGTATAAAAATGATGGAAGCTCAAGGTGTAGAAAACATGCTTGTTAAAACAGATAAGTTTGTTACGCCAAATGGAGCAGAGGGTTTAAAAACACACGGAACAGGTAATTTTCCAACGTTAATAGAAGGCGAGAAAGAATCTGGAAACTATACCGTTTTAGTATTTAATGCAGAAAATGTAATACAACAAATTGTATTAACTTGGAAGGAAGACGATACTTATGCAGATAAAATAGTAGAACGTATTTTAAATTCTGTAGAACTTAAATATGATGAAGAGTAATGTTAGAAGGGATACAATTTTTAGATAAAGAGTTTTTTTGGTTGTTGTTATTATTACCATTAGCGGTTTTTTGGTATGTGCTAAAGCACAAAAAACAAACAGCAGAACTTAAAATATCTAGCTTAAAGGGATTTAAGGTAACCAATTCGTGGTTGCCAAAGCTTAAACACTTATTATTTGCATTACGTTTATTTGCGCTAGCTATATTAATTACCGCTTTAGCAAGACCACAAACGGTAGATGTGTCTACAAAAACAAAAACTACGCGTGGTATAGATATTGTAATGGCCATAGATGTATCGGCTAGTATGTTGGCTAAAGATTTATTGCCAAACAGACTAGAAGCGCTTAAAAAAGTAGCTGCAGAGTTTATAAAAGGTAGGCCAAACGATCGTATTGGTTTAGTAGAGTATGCAGGCGAAAGTTTTACAAAAACACCAATAACCAGCGATAAATCTATTGTTTTACGATCGTTAAGAGATATAAAATATAACACTATTATAGAAGGCGGAACTGCTATAGGTATGGGTTTGGCAACATCTGTAAATAGGTTAAAAGATAGCAAGGCTGTTAGCAAAGTTATTATTTTATTAACCGATGGTGTAAACAATTCTGGTTTTATAGATCCTAAAATAGCGAGTGAATTGGCTTTAGAATACGAAATTAAAACCTATACTATTGGTTTAGGAACTAACGGAATGGCATTGTCTCCGGTGGCACTTAATAGAAATGGTGGATTTCAATACGGGCGTGTTCAAGTAGAAATAGACGAAGAATTATTAAAAGAAATAGCCGAAGTTACAGGTGGTAAATATTTTAGAGCAACAAACAATAAAAAGCTAGAAGAGATTTACGACGAAATAAATAAACTAGAAAAAACAGAGGTAGAAGAGTTTAAGTTTTATAACTACGAAGAAAAGTATAGATCTCTAGTGCTCTTAGCGGGTTTATTGTTGTTAATAGAGTTGTTAATGCGCTTTACCTTTTTTAGAAGTTTTGTGTAAAAGTATTTTGCTATATCCGCGAAAGCGAAAAAAAGTATTAAAAATAGAATTTTAGAGTTGTTATATGTTTGATTTACTAGAAGAAAAAATATGGTTTTGGACGTTGCTAATCATTCCTGTGGTTGTGGTGTTGTTTCTATTACTTCAAATTTGGAAGCGAAGTGCGCAGAAAAAATTTGCAGATAAGCAGATGCTTAATAGGTTAAGCCCTAATAAGTCTTTTTTTAAATCTATTTTAAAAGTTATAGTGCTTTGTTTGGCTTTTGCATGTTTATCTATGGCTTTAGTTAACCCTAAAAATGGCACAAAATTAGAAACCGTAAAAAGAGAAGGTGTCGATATCGTTTTTGCTGTCGATGTGTCAAAAAGTATGCTGGCCGAAGATATTGCGCCAAACCGTTTAGAAAAATCTAAACAGTTAGTAACACAAATTGTAAATAATTTAGCAAGTGACCGAGTTGGTATTATAGCCTATGCAGGTAAAGCATTTCCGCAATTACCAATTACAACAGATTATGCCTCGGCAAAAATGTTTTTAAACAACATGAATACCGATATGCTATCGTCTCAAGGTACAGCAATTAGTGAGGCTATTAAGCTAGCAAAAACTTATTTCGATAATGAAGAGCAAACCAATCGTGTGCTAATTATTATTTCTGATGGAGAAGACCATACAGAAGAAGCTGTATCTATTGCAGAAGAAGCAAATAAAGAAGGTATAAGAATATTTACAATTGGTGTGGGCGATTTAAAAGGAGGCCCAATACCAATTAAGAAAAACGGTATTGTACAGAGTTATAAAAAAGATGGACAAGGCGAAACGGTAATTACCCGATTAAACGAAGAAACTTTGCAAGGTATTGCAGAAGAGGGAAATGGCGCCTATATAAATGGTAAAAACACAGATAATGTGGTAGAAAGCATTCGCGAAATATTAAATAGTATGGATAAAACCGAGTTTGAAGCTAAACAATTTGCCGATTTTAAAGATCAGTTTCAATGGTTTTTAGGTTTCGGAATATTCTTTTTATTATTAGATGTGTTCTTGTTAGAACGTAAAACTGCTTGGCTGAAAAAACTGAATTTATTTAATGAGAATTTTTAGTAAATCTGCAGAAGCGAAACATTTATAAAATATTTAACGAAGAAAAATAACAAGGTTTTTTATATTAGAAATAAAATGATAAAACAAATAGTCTTAGCAACAATGGCATTAGTTACGTCGCTTTCTTTTTCGCAAGATAAAGAGGCTTTGTTAGCTATAAAAAAGGCAAATAATCATATTTACGAAGCAAATAACTTAGCTAGTAATGACGATTTTGTATCGGCCGAAATAGAATATAGAAAGGCTTTATCTAATCAGCCTTTAGCAGTAACGGGAGCTTATAATTTAGGTAATTCGTATTACGAAAAAGGAAATTATGAAGAAGCTTTGTATAGGCATCAACAAGCAGCAAAAGGCGCAACATCTAAAGCAGAACGCCATAAAGCATTTCATAATATGGGAAATGTTTTAATGAAAAACGAAAATTACAAAGAAGCGGTTGAAGCTTATAAAAATGCTTTAAGAAATAACCCAACAGACGAAGAAACGCGTTATAATTTAGCCTTAGCAAAGAAAAAGCAAAAGGAGCAAGAAGATAAGAAGCAAGACGAAAATAAAGACGACGAGAATAAGGATAATAAAGATAAAGAAGACAAAGACAAGAGTAAGGATAAACAAGACGAAAATAAAGAGAATAAAGACAAGGATAGCAAGGATAATAAGGATCAGGATAATAAAGACGATCAAGATAAAGAGGACGAGAATAAAGATAAGGGAGACGACGAGAAGAAAGACGAAGATAAAAAAGATGATAAGGGAGACCCTAAAGATGAGAAAGAAGATAAAGGAGATAAAGACGAAAAGAAAGACGAGCAAAAGCCACAGCCTAAACCAGGACAATTATCACCTCAGCAAATAAAAAGCCTTTTGGAAGCTATGAATAATCAAGAACAAAAAGTTCAAGAAAAAATGAATGCTGAAAAACAAAAAGGTGTTAAAGTAAAAACAGAAAAAGATTGGTAAAAAAGCTTCTTTTTTTGTGAGCCTACTACATAAAGGAATTTATTAAAAGTAAAAATGAAATTGAAAAAGTACGTATCTATATTATTACTCTTGTTTGCAACAAGTTTTGCTTTTTCGCAAGTAAAATTTGAAGCAAAGGTTAGTAAAAGTAAGCTTGGTATAAACGAACGATTGCGTGTAGATTTTGAAATGAATAAAGATGGCGATAACTTTAATCCGCCAAGTTTTTCAGGATTCTCAGTTGTTGGAGGCCCAAATCAATCGGTTAGTAATTCGTGGATTAATGGAGTTAGGTCGTTTAAAAAAACATACAGTTATTTTTTAGCGCCCAAAAAACGAGGTAATTTTACTATTACACAAGCAACCATAGTTATAGATGGCGAAACCTATAAAACAACACCTATAAAAGTAGTAGTAACAGCTGCTATCGATAAACCAAAAGATCCTAACGACCCTAATTATATAGCGTCAGAAACAATTCATTTAGTTGCAGAGGTTTCTAAATCTAACCCATATTTAAACGAGGCTATAACTGTAGTTTATAAATTGTATGTCTCGCCAAGTACAGGTGTAGATAATTGGCACGAAATTGACAGTCCCAGATACAACGATTTTTGGAGCCAAACGATAGACACTAAAGGGCAAAAGGTAGAAAACGGTACCTATAAAGGCGAAGAATACCGGTTTTTAGTGTTAAGAAAAGCGGTTTTGTATCCTCAAAAAACAGGGAAATTAAATATAGAGCCATTAAGTCTAGATATTACGGTACAAGTACCATCAAATAGACGCGATATTTTTGGTAACCGCATGATGACGCGTGTGCATAAAACCGTATCTGCAGGTAATAAGACAATTAATGTAAAACCATTACCAGAAGCTGGTAAGCCTATAGATTTTACTGGTGCAGTAGGCGATTTTTCTTTTAATGTTTCTACAAGTAAAACAGAATTAAACGCATCAGAGTCTTTACAAACTAAAGTTGAGGTTAAAGGAAAAGGAAACTTAAAATTATTTAACTTACCTAAAATAGCGTTACCAAGTTCTTTAGAGGTTTACGAACCAGAACATGTAGAAAATGTAAGAACCAATTTATCGGGTATGCAAGGTAGTATTTCAGATACTTATACCGTAGTGCCTCAGTATAAAGGTAAATACCCTATCCCTAATATTTCTTTTTCTTATTTCGATTTAAAAACAGAAAGCTACAAACGTTTATCGTCTAAAGAAATTGTTATAGATGTATTAGAAGGACCATTAAATAATGCGGTACAAACAGGTGAAGAAACCAGTATAGGTAGTGCAAAGCAGCGTGTTGTTTTAAATAACGATCAGTTTGCTTTTATTAAAACTAAAACCAATATTGAATCTATATCGCAAAACTATTTTTTTAAAACACCTTTATTTTGGAGTGCTTTGTTGTTGCCTTTTTTAGTAATTCCTATAGCTATAATTATTAGAAAAAAGAAAGCGACAAGAGATGCCGATGTATTTGGTAACAGAATAAGAAAAGCCGATAAACTGGCAAAGAAATATTTAAGTAATGCCAAGAAAGCCTTAGGTAAAAAAGAAGCTTTTTATATAGCCTTAGAAAAAGCATTGCATAATTATTTAAAAGCCAAATTGCATATAGAAACAAGTGATTTAAGTAAAGATAAAATTCAAGTTTTATTAACCGAAAAAGGTGTAGAAGCCGAGGTTATAAAAGATTTTAATGCTATTCTAGAAAGTTGCGAACTGGCACGTTATACGCCAATAACCATTGTAACAATGCAAGAAGATTACAATAAAGCAGCACAAACCATTTCTTTAATAGATAAACAAGCACGTTAAGATGAAAAACCTAATATACATCCTTGCATTTTTGTTTAGTACTGTAACTTTGGCGCAAAACGATGCGTTATTCGAAAAAGGAAACACTTTGTATAACGATGGCGAATATGCTCAAGCTATTGATGCTTATAAAGCTATTTTAAAAACAAAAAAACACTCGGCCGAGGTTTATTTTAACCTTGCGAATGCGCATTATAAATTAAATAATATTGCACCAAGTATTTATTATTACGAAAAGGCTTTACAGCTAGACCCTAATGATGCAGATATAAAAAACAACTTATCGTTTGCAAAAAATATGACTATTGATGCTATAGATGTGTTACCAGAAACAGGATTTACTAAACTTGGAAAAAAGATAACACATGCTTTTACTTTTGATGGTTGGGCAAAATTAGCAGTAGCTTTCGCGTTTTTATTTGTGGTATTATTTCTAGCTTATTATTTCTCTTTTTCTACTGTTAAAAAGCGTTTAGCTTTTATAGTAAGCAATGTGTCTTTGTTGTTAATGGTTATATCTTTAGTATTAGCTTTTCATAAATATAATTTAGATAAAAAAGATAATCCTGCTATTGTTTTTTCTCAAGAAAGTAAGGTTAAAAGCGAACCTAATAAACGCAGTGAAGAGTCTTTTAGATTACACGAAGGTACCAAAGTACAGGTACTAGATTCTATTAAAGAATGGAATAAAATTAAGCTGTCTGACGGAAAAACAGGATGGATATCTGCAGACGATATTAAAGCACTTTAATGGTTTTTATTAAGAATAGCATAAAAATATGAACAAGCTAAAAAAAATTATGCTGGTTCTAGTAATTTCAATACTTGTATTTATTGGTTTATTACTTTGGTTTTTAGCTTACTCCTCTACAACTGATGTTTCTAATACTGCAAATTTTAAAGCTTATATAAATAAACCTCTTATAGTTAAACAGGCATCGGTATTAAAACGAGGAGACTTAAATTCTAATAGATTTAAAGAGTATTTTATAGATGTTAGTACTTTACAAGAGGATAAGACAGTAGTAAAAAAATATAACGTAGGAGATACAATATTTTTTACTTCAGCAAAAAAATATTTTAGTAATCACGTAGGAGACAGTTACTATTTAATAGGTAAAGAAAAACTAAAATCTGGCAAAATTATAGAGTTTGAATATTCTGCTAGTTTTATCTATTCTCCTGCTATTTGGGAAACTTCTAAAGCATTTTTAGACAGAAGAAAGTTAAAAGTAGATTATCCATAGAGAAGAAGAGACTAAAACTACTTTTAACGATATACTATGCTATTAATAAACAATCTCTTTAAAAGAATTGCTCTTTTATACTAGTTTAAAACCGCTTTATTGCCTTTCCATCCTTTATTAAATTGTTTTAAAAGTTTTGCAACTAATTCTGGGTTTTTATCTGCAATATTTACAGTTTCTGTAGGGTCGTTTTTATGGTCGTATAGTTCTATAAATAAAGGTTTACTTTCTGGTTTAGTATAGTCTTTCCAAACAATCATTCTATAATACTCTGTGCGCATGCTATAGCCCATTAATCTGTTTTCGAACAAATCGCGATCCCATTTATTTTTTAGTTGAGTTTTAATTTTTCCTTCTACCTCTTCAATTAATGGCCCAAAATAGGTTTCTCGCATACCTTGCGATAAAGGGTTTGCAGCCCATTCTCTTAAAGCTGGAGTTGGAAACTGACTAAATGCAGCAGATTTCCATATTTTATCTGGACTGTCCAATAGAGGTGCAAAACTTTGACCTTCTAAATGGTTTGGTAACTCTATTCCTGCTAATTCGCATAAAGTTGGATATATGTCTACTAATTCTACTAAAGCATCAGATTTTTTACCTCTAGTTGTTGCAGGCATATTTGGTGTCCATATCATTAGTGGTACACGTGTACCAATTTCATAATTAGTGGCCTTTCCCCAAATGCCCATATCCCCTAAATGCCAACCATGGTCGCTCCACACAATTATTATCGTGTTATCTCTTACTCCAGCTTCGTCTAAGGCATCAATCATCTTACCAATTTGGGCATCAATGTAGCTTACGCAAGCTAAGTAAGCATGTTTAAGGGTTCTTGCCATCTCGTCGTTAATTGGTCCTTTTTTTGGTATACCGTAACGCGCTCTTAATTCAAAAGAAGGATGTAGCCCCATTGTTGCTCCGTTTTCTGGAGCTTCTGTTTGGGTAGCTAATTTTATTTTTGAAGGATCGTATAAATCCCAATACTTTTTAGGTGCTAACCAATTTAAGTGTGGTTTTTTCATTCCCATTCCTAAAAAGAAAGGTTTGTTTGGGTTTTTAGCAAGCATATCTTTCATGGTAACAATGGCTAACTCTGCATTGTAGCCATCTTCGTAAAAGGTGTCTTCGACATCTGCTTTTTCGAATGCAGGACCTTTTCCTAAGCCATTTCTTGGTGCGTTTTTTCCATATTTAGCAATAACTTCTGCTGTACTTTTTTTAGAAAATTCTTGGTTTTCTGGTAGGGCGTAACCGCCAGGAGTTCTACTTTTTTTAATGGTCATTTTATTGTTTGCGGGCTTTCTACTCCAAGATTTTTCGTTATCTGCCCAAGATGGTTTATGGAAAATTTTACCGGTGTGAACAGTTTCGTAACCGTATTTTATAAAATGTTGAGGGATAGTTACTATATCTGGATTGGCTTCTCTAAAATATGTAAAGTTCTCTATAACGTTAATAGTTTCTGGTCTTGACCCCGTCATTAAACTAGCTCTTGAAGGGCTACATATAGGTTCTTGACAATATGCTCGATTAAACAATAAACCATGACTTGCTAGTTTGTCTAGGTTGGGTGTAATGGCAATTTCTGAACCATAAGCGCCAATTTCGGGCCTTAAATCATCAATGGCTAAAAATAAAATATTAGGCTTTTTTGCTGGTTGTGTTTCTTTTGGTGTTTCTTTGGTTTTACAACCAAACAGTACGGAAAGTAAAAACACTATTTTTAGCAGTTTCATAATCATGGAATTTGATAAATTTTTATCAAATTACGGAAAATTCTATGCTAAAAATAGTGCTTTGTTTAACTTACACTTATTAGTTTTTAACTTGTTTAAAATGTATTCCTGTATTTATGGGAATATATTTTAAATGTTTTATTTAATTTGAAGTGTTATTTCTTGGTTTTTAAATCCTTCAGCCTTTGCTATAACTTTTACTGTTCCTGCTTTTTTAGTGGACTGAAGTATCATTAAACATCTGCCTTTTCCTGTTTTAATAGTGTTAGATTGAAAGTCTTGTGTGTTTTCGCTAATACCAGTATCAACACCTAGTAGTTTGGCATCGCCAATAATTTCGAATTCAATATTAGCATCTTCGGTTTTTACAGCTAAGCCATCTTTATCAACTAATTGTACCACAAAATGAGATACATCGTAACCATCTGCTTTTAAATTAGTTTTATCTGCGGTTAGGTTTAATTTTGTTGCTTTAGATGTTGTTTTTAATTGGGTAGTAATTTCTTTTCCTTCTTTAATTGCTTTTGCAGTAAGTGTTCCTGCTTGAAAAGGAATGGTCCAACGTAATAACCTATCTGGGCTATTTGCCATTTTTCTTTTACCTAAAGAGCGATCGTTTATAAATAATTCTACTTCTGGGAAATTAGTACAAACTTCTACAACCACAGATTCTCCTTCTTTATAATTCCAATGCATATTAGAGTCTCTCCATTTATAAGCATTACTGTTTTCTGGTAACTGTTGACCAGAAATACCGGTTTGTTTAAATCCAGACTTTGCAATAGGTAAAGTACCAATAGAAAGGTGAGGCTCGTCTACCCAAACACTTTTAAAATAATTCCAGCCTTGTAATTCAAAACCAGCTAAATTTAAAAGGTCTCCCCAACCACTTTTTGCAGGCCAATCTCCATCGCGTTCTCCCATATAAGAAATTCCTGTCCACATAAATTGGCTGAATACGCCCGGATTATCAATTACATGTTTTAAATCGTCCCAAGTACCAGGGTTTTCGTTAATAGTAATATGTCTGTCTGGCCAGTGTTTTTTAGCCCATGCAATATCTTTATTTCTATAGCTAAATCCAGAAATATCTACAGCGTCTGCATAGCCACTTACCATACTTGTTTGTGGTACTACCATATTGGTTGTAACAACTCTAGTTGGGTCTAGTTCTCTAGTCCATTTTGCTAGTTTATGTGCAGTTTCTGTTAATATATGCTCTCCTTTTTCGGCAGCATCGTAGTTTGCTTTTATTTGTTCTGGCGTTAAAATAGGCTCGCTTCCCCAATATTTACCAGATGCCTGTGGATTGTTTGGATCTTTCCAAAAACCAGTATCGTATCTGTAATGTAAATAAGTCCATTCAATTTCGTTTCCAATACTCCATTGAAATACACTTGGGTGATTTCTATCGCGTAACATGGTGCGTGTTAAGTCGCTTTTAGCCCATTCTTGAAAATGCTCTACATAACCCCTAGTAATGTAATCTGTGCTACGATCGTGGTAGTTTTTTCTTTTGTCTTTCGCGTAATCCCATTCATCAAAAAACTCATCTTGTACCAAGATTCCCATTTCGTCACATAAATCTAAAAACTCTTTAGAATACGGATTGTGAGCTGTTCTTATTGCGTTAACGCCACAAGCTTTAAGTTTTTCAAAACGTCTTCTCCAAACTCCTTTTGGTACAGCAGCACCAACTAAACCACCATCATGGTGAATAGAAATACCTCTAACTTCTGTAGCGACTTCATTTAAATAAAAACCAGTTTTAGCGTCAAAGCGTAAGCTTCGAATGCCAAAAGGAGTTGTGTATGTGTCTAATACTTTACCTTTTTGAATAACAGAAGTTACTGCGCTGTACATGTTAGGGTTTTCGGTGTCCCATAATTTAGGATTAGCTAGCGAAAAATCTTGAGAGAAGGTATTTTGTTTATTAGCTTCTATATTTAATTGTTCTTCACTTAAAGCAACTTGATTACCTTTTTCGTCTAAAATTTTAGTAGATAAGGTGAAATTTTCGTTAGCTGCTAATTGATTTTTTACTGTAGTTTCTAAATGAATAGAGGCTTTTTGTTTTGTGGCTATTGGAGTAGACACAAACGTACCCCAAATAGGAATGTGTAGTTTGTTAAGAGTAATTAGTTTTACATTTCTGTAAATACCACTACCTGTATACCAGCGAGAATCTGCATATCTTGAATGGTCTACATGAACTGTTAGTATGTTTTCTTTATCTTTATTTAAAAGCGTTGTTAAATCAAAATAAACAGGAGAATAACCGTAAGGATTCTCTCCTAAACTTTTGCCATTTAACCAAAATTTAGCGTTGTTATATACACCATCAAATAATACATAAACACTTTTTTCGCTAATATCTTTAGGGGTTTCAAAATGTTTTTGATACACACCAACTCCTCCAGGTAAATAGCCTGTGCACCCTTCTAGCGTTTTATCAAAAGAGAATTCTACACTCCAATCGTGGGGAAGTCTTACGTCTCTCCAATTTGCATCGGGTAGAGGTACGTTGGTAAGTTTAGTAGTGTCTTTTTGTAGTTGAAATTTCCAATCGAAATTAAAATCGGCCTCACGGTTAAAAGAACCGTCAGAATTTGTTGTTTTTTCTTGACAAGAAAACAAACAAATAGCAATAAATAGAGTTGTAAAAATGTTTTTAATCATGCTGTGTTTAGTTTAAAACGCAAGTTACTCATACAATTTTTACAATGATAAAAATGAAACTAAAAATATTACCTTGTCAAGTTTATTTCTAGCTTAATTTTATCGATTTTACTTTATTTACTCCTTCTATTATCTCTCTAGTGTGAATATTTAGAGAAAATTATTAATGTCCAGAGGCTGGTTTAATTAACTTATCTACCTCAAATGTTTCATCGTATTTTGGCATTCTTCCATCGTTCCACATTTCTTCATCTTGAGCAGAATAATACCATAAAGGAGTTATAAAAGTTTCTGTCCATTTTTTAGTTTCTGCAACCATATTTTTAAGGCGTTCTGGGTATCTACCTCCCATATTTTTCTTTTCTCCAATATCTGCTGTAATATTAGTTAAACGCCAAGGCTCGTTACCTACACGTGTAATTTTCCAATCGCCTTGTCTAGCACCAACATCGCAATGACCATGCCTGTAGCGTAAGCAGTAAATTAATTCGTCTTTATGTGGCTCTTTGTTATTTATTACATCGTCCATAATCTCTTTTCCATCCAACTTGTTATTTTTTGGTAAACTCGCCCCTGCAAGTTTTGCAAATGTTGGATATATATCTAATGACGATACTGGGTGATCAAATTTTTTCCCTGTTTTTATTTTATTTGGCCAATGAAAAAACATAGGTACACGATATCCACCTTCCCAAGCATCTCCTTTGGTTCCCTTTAATGGATAATTACTTGCTCCATGATCAAAATTACCTCCATTATCGCTTAAAAATACGATTAAAGTATTATCAAATTGGTTGGTTTCTTTTAAAGTCTTTACAATTTCGCCCATGCCCCTATCTACAGCGTAAACCATTGCAGCATATGTTCTTCTATCTTTATCTTGTATATGAGCAAATTTTTGCATGTCGTCCTTTTTTGCTTGTAAAGGTACATGTGGTGCATTGTAAGCTAAATAGATAAAGAAAGGGTCTTTGTTTTTTGATGCTAATTTAATACCATTAACAGCCTCTCTAGATAAAGCATCTGTAATATACTCTGTTTCTCTTACTTCTTTTTTATTATGCTCTAATGGTAAATAATAATCTCTTATGTTTTTATTACCTGCCTTAAGCTGTTTTTCGTATATTTTTAAATATTGCTCTGGGAAATAATCATGCCCACCACCTATAAAACCATAATAATTATCGAAACCTCTATTATTAGGGTGATACTTAGGGGCTGCACCTAAATGCCATTTACCAAAAGCACTAGTATAGTAACCAGAGTTCTGTAAAACTTTAGACATAAAAACATCCTTTAATGGTACTCCCATATTGTCTTCATTTTTTTGACTAGAATTACTATGTAAATTAAAAGGTGTCCCTATTTCTTGAGAATAACGTCCTGTTAGTAATGATGCTCTACTTGGACCACAAAAAGGATGCGCCACATAGGCAGATGTAAAAACCACTCCGTTTTTTGCTAGTTTATCCATTTCTGGAGTAACAATATCTGTAGAACCATTAAAGCCTACATCTGCGTAACCAAGGTCGTCACACAAAACTAGTAATATATTTGGGCGTTCTGTTTGCGCTATACAACTTGTTAAAAACAAGAATGTACTAGCTAAAAGTAAGTGTATTTTTTTAATAAAATTCATAACAATATATTATTTAAAATAAGTAGGAGTAAAACATTTTTAAAACATTGAATTATTCTTTTACCAAAAAAAAGATAAAAAGACGAGTTATTAAGCTCAAAACTTACCCTATAACTTAATTATTTTAACCTATTTAAAGTTAGTATTACTGAAAAATGATTACCTTAATTGTTTAATAAGGCATTCATTTCTCTTCTTAGCTCTTTTTTTACTTTTAAATATTTCTTTTTACTTGCTAAATTTTCCCACTCGTATGGATCTTGTTTATGGTTATACAATTCCTCTTTCCCATTAACATATTTAATATATCTAAAATCTTTTGAGCGCACTGCATAACTTTGCTCGTTAGCCTCATTACTTTTAGTATTACCTCTTACTACTGTTAAAGCTACGCCAGGACCTTTCCATTTACCTTTTTTAGGGTTATTTAAAAATGGTTTCATACTATAACCATTTAATAACTCGCCTTTGTTATTTTTAATGTTGGTTTTATTAATACCGCATAAATCTGCTATTGTAGGGTATACATCTATTAAAGAGACTGGGTGATCTACTTTTTCTCCTGCATTTTTCGCATACATCGGCGCACGAATAATCATAGGAATTCTTGTTGTTTCTTCCCATAAATTATTTTTATAAATAAATTCTTTCTCTCCAAGATTATAACCATGGTCGCTTACCAAAAAGACAATAGTATTATTATTAAACTTACTATTTTTTAAAGCATTCATTAGTTTACCTACTTGGTCATCGGCAAAACTTACACAAGCTAAATATGCTTGTAAATAAGTTTTTAATCCCTCGTTTAAATTAGTATAAGAAGCTTTTAAATCTTGATAGTGTTTTGCCCAAGGCGCTACCCTCTTAAAGGTAGATCTATAAAAAGTATCATCAATATCATTCTTTTTAATAACAGGAAGCTTTAAATTTTCTAAAGGGTATTTATCAAAATATTTTTGTGGTGCAACTAGTGGTGTATGAGGCCTTACAAAACCTACTGCTAGAAAAAAGGGCTTTGTAGTATTCTTAGCTTCTAATTCTTTAATTTTATTTGTAGCCCAATTTGCTGTTAATTCATCATTTAACAAATCTCGATTTTCATCGTTTACATAATTATATGGTTTTTTGTTTTTAACATCGTACCAACCTGTGTAACCTGGTGTGTTACTCGATGGAGAAACACTAGGTATATTTGCCAAAGAAGCATAAAGTCCATCATTTTTATTTTGATAATATTCCTTTGGTACCAATGGATGTTTTACCGTTTTTTTTCCATCAAACGGATAAGGACCAAAATCATTCTCTATTCCATATTCATCCCATTCATTTTTATCTCTGTGATGCATTAGTTTTCCTGTAGCTAGAGTTAAATAACCGTTATCTTTCATAAAACGCATTAACGTTTTACTGTTTTTTAAAACCGTATTCTCTGTCCATTTCGAAAACCAAAAATTTTTAGATTTGTGTGGATATATACCTGTAAAAAGACTAGCTCGTGAAGGGGCACAAATTGGAGCATTTGTATGCGCATTTTTAAATACAACTCCTTCTTTTGCTAAGGCATTCATGTGAGGAGTTTGTACTTGTGGATGCCCACCTAAAACCCCTATATTATCGTTTAAATCGTCTAACATAATAAACAAAACATTAGGTTGTTTACTATTCTGACTTAGAATTATATGATATGATAAAAAAGCAATTGTGTAGATAAGAATTTTCATGATTTTAATTTAAAACTCTAAAAAAAAGCTATGTTAATAATAAAATTAACATAGCTTTTTATATTAAAAATTGTACAAATAACGTTTACTCCATAAGTACTGGAACCCAAACACTCATTTCTGCTTGACCTCTATTTGCCCAAGCAAAATATGGCACAAATTGAGCTTTGTAAGTATCCCATTTTAAATTAGACATTTCTCTGTACATGCCTTTTTTATCGTCTTTACGAAGTTTTACATTTCCATTAATAGTTGAAATACCTCCTAAAAAGCTAGGCTTATATGTTGCTGTTAATTTTGATTTTATTGGTAGGTAAACATCTAAAATATCTGTTCCTTTTGGCAAATCTGGTGATTCTATACAATAAACCACTGGTCCTCTTTTTATAGCCGCTTGGTTACGAACTTCTTCAATTAAAGGATGTCCCTCTAAAAGCTTAATATCCATAGGCATATCTAAAGTTAATACGTCTCCTTTTTTCCACTTACGATTCACTACTGCAAATGTTCCTGTTTTTGCTTCGACACCTATTGCTTTTCCATTTACAAGTATTTTAGAACCACTTGCCCATTCTGGGATTCTTAGTAAAATATCGAAAGCCTCAGTTTTACTTTCTTCTATTGTAATCTTTACTTGCCCTTCCCAAGGGTACTGTGTTTCTTGTTTTAACTTGATAGAAGAACCATCTAATAAGTTTGTAGATAATGTGTTACCGCCATATAAATTAACTGCAACTCCATTTTCGGATAAGCTATATGCCCAACCAGATACTTTAGCTATAGTACGAACTAAATTTGGTGGACAACAAAAACATGGAATATAAGGCTGACGTACATCAAACTCTGTATCGTTACCAGGATCGTACCCATCATGACTTACGCGAAGTGGGTTTGCATAAAAATAATCTTTTCCCTCTACACTAATACCAGACAAAGCACTGTTAAAAAGTACTAATTCCATAATATCAGCATATTTAGATTCTCCATTTAACCCTAGCATTCTATAACTAAACATAGAGTTACAAACATTGGCACACGTTTCGTTATATGCCGATAGGTTTGGCATCATGTATTCGTTTATAAAACCTTCGTGAACCATGTCTACGTGAGACGAAACACCGTGGTGTGTTTGCCCAACAGCTCCAGTTACGTACATTTTTTTATTTACCACGTTACCCCATAATCTGTCTAAAGCTTTTAAAAGTTCTTTTTCTCCTGTTTCTGCAACAACATCGGCAGCGCCAGCATAATAGTAGAGCGCCAACACCGCATGTCCTTCGGCTGTTTTTGCTTTACGAATAGGTGTACGTTCTTGCACCATATCGCCAATAAACTTATAGCTAGAAACAGGTGTTGGATTTACTTTTAATTTTCCTCTTAAATTAATAAATAATTCGGCTAATTCTAAGTATCGTTTATCTTTAGTTGTTCTATAAAGTTCTACTAATCCCATAATTTGGGTTTGATTAAAACCAAAACGTTTTAAATGCCCCTTTGGTTCTGGCATAAACTTATTATAAAGGAAATTAGCATTTTTAATAGCAATATCTAAAAAATTAGTTTTACCTGTAATACGGTTATGAATACATGCACTTGTATAAAGATGTCCAAAATTATACATTTCGTGATGTTGTCTATTACCAAATCGATCCATGTCTGCTTCGGTTTGAACTTTGGTATGAATATAACCATCTTCTGCTTGTGCTTTACCAATTATATCTATATACTCATCGAGTTCTTTTATAATTTTTTCTTCTTTATTTTGAGCATAGATATACATGGAAGCTTCCATCCATTTATAGAAATCGCCATCGTGCCATTTCATACCTTTGTGTTTACCTTCCTTTAATCCAGCAGCTATCTTAAAATTGTTTAGGGCATGACCAACATCTCCTGTTAAAACCTCGCCCATGTAAGGTATCATAACCTCTTCGGCTACTTTAAACTTATCGGCCCAAAAACCTTCGGTCCATTTACAATCGCCAATGTTAATGCTCTTTAGTTTAACATGTGGGCTATTGGTGTTATTTATTATACCTTTATTTTTATCTAAACTTAATTGCGCTGTAGTTGTTGTGTTTACAGCAAGTTCTTTTGTCTTAACTTCTTCTTGTTTTTTTCCGCAAGAGCATATGGTTATTAAGGAGAATAGACTAAGTGCTAAATTTTTCATTTTATTTGTTTAATTTTTGTTTAAATTTTAGATGTTCTATATAATCTAAAATTATCATATCAACTTCATGTTTATGTCTTTACACGTATTTTTAATGTGTGGTAAAATCAATTTTAAAATCATCGTGCATAAATTACCCGAACACATGTTTTATTTACCATACAACAGGCATAAAAACTGTCATTTCAGCTTGTCCTCGGTTGCTCCAAGCAAAATATGGTACTAGTTGAGTTTTATAGGGTTTAAATATGGGTTTTGTAACGGTTTGGTACATGTCGTTAGTTTTGCCTTCTCTTAGTAATAGTTCTGTTTCTATAATGGTTACACCACCTAAAAAGTCTGGTTTGTGTACTGCTTTAAATTCGGCATTACCTTTTAAGTATACATTTAAAATGCCACTATCTTTTGGTAAATCTGGAGACTCTATACAGTAAACTATAGGTCCTCTTTTTACTGCTATTTGGTTTCTTACCTCTTCAATTCTATCGTGTCCTTCTAGAAGGGTGATTTCCATAGGCATATCTAAAATTATGGTATCTCCTGCTTTCCACTCGCGGTTAACAACTGCAAAAGTTCCTGGTGTAACTTCTACGCCTTTATCTTCTCCGTTAACTTTTAAAGTACTACCAATAGCCCATTTTGGTATTCTAACCTTAATGTCGAAAGCTTCAGCTTTACATGCATCAACAGTTATTTTTACAATACCTTTCCATGGATAGTTCGTGTCTTGAGTTAATTTAATTTTAGAGCCATCTAATAAATTAGAGTTTAAAGTGTTTCCTCCAAATAGTATTACAGCAACTCCGTTTTTTGATAAGGTATATGCCCATCCTGAACTTTTACAAATGGTACGAACCAAATTTGGCGGACAACAGAAACACTCTAAATATGCCTGTCTTACTGGGCTTTCGGTTACATCTGCATGTGCTTCGTAATCTCTAGAGCCATTTACCATTCGTAAAGGGTTAGAATAAAAATATTCTTTTCCATCAATACTAATACCAGATAAACCACTGTTAAACAGTACTAATTCAATAATATCAGCATAACGCGATTCTTCTTTTAAAGCCATCATTCTGTTACTAAACATGGCGTTACATAAATTAGCGCAAGTTTCGTTATAAGCAGTCATGTTAGGCATCATATAAGCATCAATAAAGCCTTCTTCAATCATATCTAAATTAGTAGAAGCTCCATAGTGTGCTTGCCCAACAGCACCGGTAACATACATTTTTTTATCTGTTACATTTTCCCATAATCTATCTAACGCATCAATTAATTCTTTTTCGCCAGTTTCTGCATATACATCTGCAGCTCCTGCATAGTAATATAATGCTAGTACTGCGTGCCCTACAGCTTCTTTAGCTTCTTTTAGAGGTGTACGTTCTTGCACCATATCTCCAATGGGGTAACCTTCTGTGGTAGAGTCGTGTTTTATATCGTAATGTCCTCTGCGATTAATAAATTTTTCTGCTAGTTTTAAATATTTTTTATTTCTTGTTGTTCTGTATAATTCTACCAAACCCATAATTTGAGTTTGATTAAACCCAAAACGTTGGTAGTGCTTAGTATCTGGCATAAAATACACACATAGCAAGTCGGCTTGTTTAATAGCAATATCTAAAAAATTACGTTGCCCTGTTAAACGGTAGTGTACACTTGCAGCAATAAATAAGTGCCCGTAATTATACATTTCGTGGTACTTTCTGTTCGAAAAACGTTCTGCACCTTCAGTAATTTGAATATGTGTATGAATATACCCGTCTTCTTCCTGAGCTTTACCAATCCACTCAATGTATTCATCTAACTCTTTTAATAATGACTCATCTTTTGTTAAGGCATAAATGTACGTTTTAGCTTCCATAAACTTAAAAAAGTCGCCATCATGCCAGTAAAATCCTTTATGTTCTCCTTCTTTTTCTCCAGCAGCAATTTTAAAATTGTTTAATCCATGTCCAACATCTCCACATAAAACTTTACCCATGTAAGGCACCATAATTTGTGCTGCAGCATTTTCTTTATTCGCCCAAAATCCATCTGTCCACCTACAATCTCCAAAATCGATGCTTTTTAGTTTTACGTATGGGCTATTTACAGTATTTGTTATGGCTCTAGTATGTTTTTTTGCTGTATTCATTTCTGTTTATTCTATTATATTTTAGACAAGTTCTTTTAAAACTGCTAGTGTTTACTTTATTGCTTTTATGGCAATGTCGTCTATAAAAAGCTTTGCAGCTCTTGTTTTTGGCAAGTCTTCTTTTCTTATTTCAATAGTTAATTTATCATCTTTTGCAGATACTGCTGTTCTAGAAATTTTAGCCTCTACAGTTATCCATGTTCTTCTTGGTAGTTTTTGTAAATCTTTAAAAGCAACTTCTAAGCTTGGATTTTTTAATGTGACATGAATTTTATTTGCAATAATACCTTGGTCTAACCAAAGTTTAGCCGATAGATTATAATCTCCAGCTTTGAGTTTTAGAGATCCTTCTGGAGCCTTGGCTACTACTTTGTTAACTTCTAAACTATCTGTTTTTCCGTAACCAGAAAACTTTAGACTATTAACACCTTTATAATAATCTCCGTGTACAATAGATAAGTATTTTGCGGAATCTTCATCTAGAATCCAGAATTTTTGATAATTATTTGGAACAGAACTTTCGGGAAGTAGTGTTAAAGGTTTTGGGTTTTCTTCAAAAAGAATAGGTCCTTCAAAACCATAAAAAGCAGCATCTTTTGCTAATATGTTATCAGATGGTTTTTGCCATACACGCATGTATTCAATTTCGAAATCTACAGGCAATTCTTCTTTATGCGGTAGACCTAGCCAATAGAATATTTCGGAGTCTAACCAAATTTCCATGGGATTGTTTAAAACAAACGCTGTTCCTAATTGATCTTGCGTAAAATGACGAATCATTTTGCCATCAATAAACAGTTTTAAATAATCTACACCCCATTCGGCTCCATAAACATGAAAATCGTCTGCTGTTCTAAAATCTAAATTTTCTACGTGATTAAAAATTTTGGTTGGTCTTTGAGCTGGCGGACTCCAATCATGCGCTGTAGCCAAATAAGAATCTTCTCGAATATTTCCTTTTTTACTTTTAGGGTTTCCCATGAGCTCATAAACATCTAACTCTTGTTCGTGGCCAATAGCCCAAAATGCACCCGTAATAGCAGCATTACCTACTTTAGATTTTACCTCCATATACCCATACAAAAAACGCTTATGGGTTAATACGCCTGCGGTAGTAACTGGCATAGGTGTGCCATCTTTATATACTCCGTATTTAGAAGCTCCCATGTTGCCATCGGCGTAGCTTTCATCATAAAATTTAAAATCGGGCTCCCAGGCGGTACGCAGTTTTAATTTATTATCTTCAACAATAACATTCTTAGACACAAATTGAGAAGGCGCTCTTCCTTTCCAGATGTAATATCTGTCATTTAAACCTTCAACAAACCATTTTGCAGTATCTATTGTGTTGCCTTCAAACTCATCACTTAAATCTTCATTAAGTACCCAACCGCCTTTATTTTCTTGATCTGAAAACGGAAGAACTCTTTCTATTTTTAGAATTTTTTCTGTAGGGGTATTTTCTTGGCTATTTTGTTTACAGTTTAGATTAAAAAATGTAATGCATACAAAAAGGGTAATTATATAAATTCTAATATGAGATTTCATTTTTTATTGTGATTTATAAAATTATTTTTTTTGAAGTTTTAGTTGAATCTCTTCAATGCTTAATCCTTTGGTTTCTATTAAATAACGGTATTGAATTACCATGCCAATAAATACTGTTACTGCATAAAAAAGCAAGGTGTTGCTTATTCCAAATGTTTCTAGTTGTGTTGGAAAAAAGAATTGAACCAAAGAACTGGTTAAACTTGTAATTAATGTGAAAAAAGGAATGGCTATACCACGTATTGAAATTGGAAATATTTCGGAAAACAAGACCCACATTACAGGGCCAACAGAAAAATGAAAGGCTGCAATAAAGCTAAGAATTCCAATTAAGATTAAAACAGCATTTATATCTGCTGATTTTTGAATTAATAAACTTGAATGATTTCGTGCGCCTTCTTCTCCTAACGATTCTATTAGTGCTTTTTTAAACTCAATATCGCTTCCGTATTCTATATTAACTATGCTATTTAATCTGTTAACATGCTCAATTTCTGTTAGTTCGTTTATGGCGTCTTTAGATAGGGTGTAAGTTGCGGTTTTAAAACCAAAATAGGCAATACCTAAACTTATAACCACCCATAACATACCGCCAACAATCATAGGTTTTCTACCAAGTTTATCGACTAACACTAAACCTAGAACGGTAAAGACTAAACCTGTTAAACCAATCCAGATGGCTTGCATAAAGGCTGCATTTGTACCCATGCCAACCTGCTCGAAAACCGTTGGGGCATAAAATAAAATAGCATTTATTCCTGTTGTTTGTTGTGCTATGGCAATACTAAAAGCTATTATAAAAGTAATGCGCATGGGTTTGCTAAATATATCTCCTAGTTGAGAAAGTAAAGAACGGTTGTCTGTACTGTTTTCTAAACTTTCTTTCATTTCTACTAAATGGGTGTCTACTTTATCTTTAGGTAGTAGTTTTAAAAGCGTTTGTTTGGCATCATTTTCTTTTCCGTTGTAAAATAACCATGCGGGACTACGAGGCACAAAAAATAAAAGTATAAACCAAGCTAATGCAGGCAAAATTTCAGAGCCTAACATCCAACGCCATGTTTGTGTATTTAAGCCATATTCGGTTACCCAAGAAGCGTTTGATGCGCCTAGCTGAAGTATTAAATAATTAATAAAATACGCTCCAGATAAACCAACTACAATGTTAATTTGTATCATGGTTACTAGTTTGCCTCTTAATTTAGGAGGCGCAATTTCTCCAATATACATGGCTGCCAGCGAAATTGAAGTAAAAGCCAAACCTCCTAAAAACCGAAAAGTTAATAGGGCTATATAGTTTGGAGAAAAGGTTGAGCCAATGGCAGATATAACATACATGGCAGCTACTGCGTGTAGTGTTTTACGTCTTCCGTATTTATTACAAGCATACCCTGCAAATAGTAAAGCGAGCAGCACACCCCAAGCAGGAGCACTTACAACTAGGCCTAGTTGCATTGTAGACAAAGAAAATTCTTTAGTTATATAACTTGTTGTGCCAGATATTAATGCAGCATCTAAGCCAAAGACAAAACCACCCATGGCTACTATTGTAGAATATATGTACGCGTTTTTTTTGTACGAACTCATAATAAATTTTTTTAAAGAGATTATTTAATAACTAATAGCAATTATTAAATTCTCTCCAATTTATTATAAATCTTATAATAAATTGGATTAATAGTAGTTTTAAAACTAGACTTTAACTTACTTTTTTTGCCAAACTCTAACGTATTCAATCTCATAATCAACAACACCATCACCTTTCTTGTTTTCTGGACTATTTAACTCTAAATCTTCTTTAGAGTCTGGAACACCATGCCAAGGAAAAGTTTCTTGGTCTAACCAAAGGTGAATTGGCCCAGTCATTACCCATCCATTAGGTAAATTTTTATCTTTAGCATAAGCTTCTACTTGTTCTTTTGTTGCTTGTGTAAACAGTTTTCCATCAACAAAAAGTTTCATTCCATTTTCATCCCATTCTATACCATAAACATGAAAATTATCTGCAACTCTAAATCCGTAATCTAAACGTTCTGTAAAAACAGTTTTTCCTTTTCCTTCTTTACTCCAATCGTGAATGGACCACCAAAGTTCTCGATCTTTCCATTCTTTTCCTTTTTGACGATGATCTCCAAATTGCTCGAATATATCTAGTTCGGTTTGGCTACCTGTAGCCCAAAAAGCACTTGTTATTTCTGCATCTGCTGCCTTGCTTTTAATTTCCATATAACCGTATTTAAAATTTCGGCGCCCAATAAAACATGCAGTTGTAAGGTTTTCGTATTTTTCAATTTTTTTATCTGGCCCCCAAGTTTGTTTATTGTCTTTAGCAAAAGGAAAATCGGGTTCCCAACGTGTTTCTAATATTAATTTACCATCTTCTAGTCGGTAATTTCTTCCAGAAAATTGAGAAGGAGCTCGACCTTTCCATACTTTTTTGTTTGGATAATCGGGGTCTTTATATACTGGTTTTCCGTTTTCGAATTTGCCAACGATATACCATTTATCTTCGTCTATGGTCGAAGCTTCAAACTCATCGCTAAGATCTGTTTTGTAACTCCAATTTCCTGAATTATTTGGATCAGAAAATGGATATATTTCTTGATTAGTACCTTTTACTAATTGTGGTGTTTTTTTATTAGTGCCACAACTTATTATTAGAAATAGAATTAAAAATTCTAATAAAATGATAGAAGTTAATTTTAATTTAGACATGCCTATTGTTTGCTGTAAGAAATATTGTTTAAAATATATAATACCATAAAATACTAATGGGTATTACAAAAGAATAAGAATTTAATGATAACTTATTAGTTAATTTTACCCATTATAACTCATTATTACCCTTAAAACATTAACAAACGATAAAAGAAGAGAATATACGTGCTAGTATTTTTGGAGGCTAGCTGTAAATAAAAAAAGTATGTTTAAAACCTTTTATAATTAAATTTTAGTGTTTTTTAGTTTAATTAATGCATCAGATTTATTGTTGACATCTAGTTTACTGTATATGTTTTGAATATGAAAATTAACTGTACTGTGTGAAATAAATAAGGTTTCGGCCATAGATTTGTAGGTGTGCCCTGTTGTAAAAAGTTTTAAAATTTCTATTTCTCTTTCAGAAAATAAATCGTTTTTAGAGAATAAATCATCTTTTTTATCAACAACCAATTTAACTAAAAGTTTAGAAATATCTGGTGTTAAGGGTATGCCACCTTGCTCAACAGATTCTAGAGCGTGTAATAAACCATCTTTGCTAATAGGTTTAGTAAGATAGCCATCTACCTTGTTTTCTATAGAGTTTAAAACAAAGTTTATCTCGTCGTGTACACTAATTAAAATAATTTTGACAGAACTATCTTTTTCTTTAAACTTTTTAATGCTTTCTATACCGCTCATGCCTGGCATAGAAATATCGCTAATTATTATATCTGGAGATGTTGCCTCGTAATGTTTTAAAGCGTCGTGCACGTTATTGTACATGGCTTTTAGCGAGAAATTTTTAAACGTAGATATATAATGTTCGTAGGAGTCTAATAATATCGGATCGTCTTCTATGACGATAATTCGCTTCTTAAGAGTATTCACAACACTTGTTTTAAAATTAAAAAATGTTGCTATCAAAATTTATGCAATAAATTTTGGTGAGAGACGTTCGCATTTAAAATTACGTTTTTTTTCACAATAATTTCAAAAAAATAAATTGTAAAAAAATAATTATAGCAGATTAATTTACATGGTTTTTGTGTTTAACTAGTTTACTATTAATCGATTGTGTTGTTTTTATTGCTTTTGGTTGTGTAGGTTGTTTATAATAATTCTAAGTAAAAAAATATTTTTAAAGCTAAATAAATCTTTAATTTTATACCATGTATGCTTTAGTAGATTGTAATAACTTTTATGCGTCTTGCGAACGTGCTTTTAATCCAAACTTGCGAAATAAACCTATTGCTATTTTAAGTAATAACGATGGGTGTGTTATATCTCGTAGCGACGAGGCAAAAGCATTAAACTTACCTATGGGAGCACCTATTTTTAAATGGGAAAATTTTTGTAAGGTTAATAATATTAAGGTGTTGTCTTCTAACTACCCGCTTTATGGAGATATGAGTTCGCGCGTTATGACTATTTTAGAGCAGTTTACGCCAGATGTAGAGGTTTATAGTATAGACGAAGCTTTTTTAGAGTTTAAAGGTTTTCAAGACAAAAATTTTACAAAATATGGAATGCAAATAAGGCAGCGTCTTTTAAAATGGACAGGTATTCCTACTTGTGTAGGTGTTGCGCCAACTAAAGCTTTAACCAAAGTGGCTAATAAAATTGCCCGTAAATTTCCAGATGAAACACAAGGGGTATATGTTATAGATTCTGAAGAGAAGCGTATAAAAGCTTTAAAATGGATGCCTATAGAGAAAGTTTGGGGCATTGGTAGAGGTTTGCAAAAGCGTTTAAAAGCAAAAGGGTGTGTAAAAGCATACGATTTTGTACAGTTGCCAGACGATTGGGTTCGTAAAAATTTATCTATTACAGTATGGAAACTAAAAAAAGATTTAGAAGGAATATCTAAAATAAAGTTAGATGAGGTAGAGAGAAAACGAGCAATAGCAACAACTAGAAGCTTCGAGTATACTTATTCTGATTTAAATAGTATAAAAGAACGCATTTCGACCTTTGCAACAAGTTGTGCCGAAAAATTGCGTAAGCAAGGCTCTAGTTGCCATACTATTTATGTGACTTTAAGTAGTGATAGACATAAAAAAGATTTAGAGCAGCATAGGGTGAATGCTGTAGTAAATTTAGCATATGCAACAGATTCTACTTTGGTTCTTAGCCAAGAAGCGATTCGAGCAGTTTCAAAAATTTTTAAACCTGGCATAAAGTATAAGCGAGCAGGAGTAATAGTAATGGGGTTGGTGCCTACAAATAATAAGCAATTACAAATGTTTGATAACGAAAACCCTAAACACAAACCCTTAATGCAAACCATAGATCATTTAAATAAAAAGTATGCTAATTATAAGATTAAATTAGGTAATCAAGATTTAGAGCGCACCTGGAAAATGCGCCAAGAACGATTATCGCCAAGATATACTACTAATATTAATGACATTATTGTTGTTAAATAACAGCAAAATCTCAGAAAATAGAATTAAATTTAAACTTCCAAAATTCTAAAATCCAAAACAGCTATGTTCTATCGTGCAATACTTTTTTTTAGAATATGGACGAAATAGCAAAAACAAATAAAACGAATACTGTTAACCAATGATATTACATAAATCTAGTGCACTAACTTTTTTTACGCCAGAAACCATAGGTGGTTTAGGGGCACTTTTTTTCGATGCAGGTATAGCTGCTGGATTTCCATCGCCTGCAGAAGACTTTAAAGAGCAACGTTTGTCTCTAGACAGAGAGCTTATTAAAAATAAAGAAGCGACTTTTTTTGCACGAGTAAGTGGTCAATCTATGATTGGGGCTGGTTTAGAGGATAACGATTTGTTAGTAATAGATAGAAGTATAGAGCCTATAAATAATAAAATAGCAGTGTGTTTTTTAGATGGCGAATTTACTGTAAAAAGATTGCGAGTAGATAAAGACGAAGTTTGGCTACAGCCCGAAAATCCTAATTACCCTATTATAAAAATTACAGATGATAACGACTTTGTTATTTGGGGTATTGTTACCAATGTTATAAAAAAGGTATAGTTAGTTTTAGTGCTATAAAACTTAAGTTGAATTAAAGGTTTAATTTTTAGGTTATTATGTGTTTGTGTAATGTAAATGTTATGAAAAACTACGTGTATGTTTGGTAATCTTTATTAAACCATTAGGCTTTATGCCACACCCAATTTTCTGTTTTAGTATTCTATAAATTCGTTACTAGAAATACTAAAAGGCAGGTAATGAAAACTACAAAGAAAATTATTTTTTCTCTATTAACAATTGCTATTGTATTAACATCTTTCCATATTTATCAAGTACATTTTAATTATAGATTTAAAGAAATAGCAGAAGGTAAGGTATTTCAATCTGGTGTTATTCCTCCTCATGAAATTAAAGATTATATAACAAAATATAATATAAAAACAATTATAGATCTTAGGCTTGGCTCTGTTATAGATCCGCTTAACCCAAGTTTAAACGAAGACATAATAAAAGAGCATAATGCTGTAAGCGCTATAAAAGGTGTAAGGCATGTAAATTTACCATCAAAACAAATTCCTAATAAAGAAAACTTAGAGCAATTTTTTAATATTTTGGATAATGATAATTCTTATCCAGTGTTAATACACTGCTATCATGGTATAGGTCGCGCAGGATTGTATAGTGCTTTATATCGTATAAAATATGAAGGCTTATCTAATGAAGAAGCTCGCAAGAAAACAAAATTTATAACTTTTTTAAGCTCTTTTGATCACGGAACATCTAAAGGTGAGTGGCTAAAAAATTATAACTCTCAAGAAGAAGTTTATAAAGTATCAACTATTACTAAAACTCAGTAAAATATAAAAGTATTAGTTACTCTAGAGCATTAGGTGTTATACTGTAAATTTGTACGCTTAATTAATTCTTTATAAATTTCATTTTAAACGCTATAGAAAAACTATTTTATTTGTAATAAATAAGCTTTTTTAAGTATGCCCTCTCTGGTATTTGGGTTTAAAAATTTGAATGAAAGTCTTGTAATACGATGATGGTTAATCTCATATTTTTTAGACCATTCAATATTATTTTGATTTAAAAGCGATATTTGTTCTTCGTATAAAAATAACCATGTACCTTTTTTCATGTTAACTACTTCTTCAATATTAAGGTTTGGTGTTATTCTTTTTGTATAAAAATCGAGCGACCAGCTAGGCTTATTTTTAAGCATAAATACATCGTCTTTAATAATGTTTTCCGATTCAATAATTTTAGCAGCATTATTACCCGCTTGATACATTAACAGTTTTGGGTAAAACTGGGTATTTAAACAAAAGTTTATAAAAATCATGAAGTAAACAGAAACAATAACTAATTTTCTAAGTTTTTGCATTTGTGTAATTACAATATAACATAAACCAGCTACTAATAGTAAATAGCAAAGCATATAGCCAACATGCGGAGGCATAAAGGCCCATAATATTAAGAATAAAATAAAAGCACTACCTAAGGTTAGTATTGTGTATTGAATAATTAACAAGATGTTTGTTGTTTTTATTTTATTATTTTGATGTAAATTAATAATGTATCCAGCTACTAAAACAGACAATATAGGCAGCAAACTATTTAAATAATGAGGTAGCTTAAATTTAGAAAAACTTATAACTATTAATACAACTAAAACACCAACAGAAGTTAAAATTTCTGTTTTAGGTTGTAATGTAAACTTTACTTTCCAAAGTAATTTTAGCCTGTTAAATAAAGCAACATAGGCAATTAAAGACCATGGTAAAAAGGCCCAGAGCAGCGTATGAAAAAAGAAAAAGTAATCTGGACTCGTTTTTTTAAAACCAGTAGCAGTAAGTCTATCAAAACATTGATCCCATAAAATAAATTTAACTCCAGAAATATGCGTTCTATTATTAATTGTTTTTTCTGGATGTAAATCGAATTGTAAATAGTAAGCATATAAAATGGGCATAATAGAAATAAAAAAAGCTAAAAGACCAACAAGCGTTTTCCAAGACCAAATTATATTCCATTTCTTAGTATAGGCTATATGGACCAAAATACATACACCTACTACAAATACACCTAAATTACCCTTAGTAGAAAAGGCAATAGCAACACCAATAGCGCCAAGAATGGCATGCTTTACTTTGTTAAGATGCACATATAAAACCAGTTGCCAAATGCCAAAAATGGTAGCTCCAGTTAAAACAGCATCTGTTCTTACATCGTGGTTGGCAAGGAAAATGGATTGAGTAGATAAGAAAACTAAAGCTGCTACATGGCTAGCTTGTTTACCGTAAAATACTTTAGCTAACTTATTACAAGAATAAGCACCTAATAATGTAAATAAAAGGGCAGGAATACGATATGCCCAATGCGAAACACCAAATAATTTAAAAGAAAATGCAGCTAACCAAAAGTGCATATGTGGTTTGTCTAGATAATCTTTACCACCTTTATAAATATTTACAAAATCGTTTTCTAAATACATGCGCATGGCCATAGTTGCATGTTGTGCAGAGTCGTTTTCCATTAAAGGAATCCAAAGGCCTGTTAAATATACAATGGCAAGTAATATATATAATAGTATGTAATCTTTTTTTATAAGAAGTGGGTTCATTCTTTATAGAAAATTAGAGTTTAGTAAGCTGTAATTTTATCAAAATTACAGCGCCTATGTTTTGCAAAACAGTAGGTTACGGTTTCTTAACGTTTTTATAATCCAGATAACATTAGCATAGGTTTTCTTGTTATTTTCTTATCAATTACCAAATATTAAGTTTAAGTCTTGTTTTTAAATTTGATACTTAAATTGTACTGTAATATGCATATATCTAAGTCGTTATCTGTAGTTGTTCCTATATATAATGAAGAAGGAAACATAAGTCTTTTAACTGAAGCGATAGAAGATGGATTGAAAAATTATCAATATGAAATTATTTATGTTGATGATTTTTCTAGCGATAATTCAAGGCAAGAAATTAAGTCTTTAAAAAACCCAAAAGTTGTTCTTATAGAGTTAAAGAGAAACTACGGGCAAAGTTCTGCTTTGGCAGCAGGGATAGAATATGCAAAAGGCGATTATATAGTAACTATGGATGGAGATATGCAAAATGATCCATCGGACATTCATAAAATGCTACAGCTAGCAATAACCGAAGATTGGGATTTAGTTACAGGAATTCGTCAAAAGAGAAAAGACAATTTTGTAAGAACGTTACCCTCTAAAATAGCCAATTATATTATTAGAAAAGCTACAAATCTTCATATTACAGATGCTGGTTGTGCTCTTAAGGTAATGACTTCAGAAACAGCAAAAGGCATTCCTTTATACGGAGAATTGCATAGGTTTATTGCACTTAATGCCCATATTGATGGTGCGCGTATTACAGAAGTGCCTGTAAAGCATCATGCAAGAAAATACGGTGTTTCTAAATATGGTTTGGGACGTACTTTTAAAGTTGTAAACGATTTGTTTCTTATTATATTTCAGCGTAAATATTTACAAAAACCATTATATTTATTTGGCAATATTGGTATGTTGTTTTTTGGTATTGGTTTATTAATTAATTTATACCTTATAGCTGTAAAGTTAATGGGTAACAATATTGGTACCAGACCTTTATTAATTTTAGGGGTTTTACTTATTCTTGTCGGAATTCAGTTTTTTACTATTGGTATCGTAACAGATTTATTAATGAGAACTTATTACGAGTCGCAAAAGAAAACGCCTTATAATATTAGAAAAATAAATACTTTTGAAACCAAAGAAAAAGAACCTATTCTACACGCTTCTTAAAATTACGATTACCGTTTTTTTGCTGTATTTGGTTTTTACAAGAATTCCCTTTTCTCAAATTAGTGATACTTTAAAGCGCGTTAACATAATTTTTTTAGTACTAGCCTTGGTATTGTTTGTAGGCTCGCAGTGGGTATCTGCTAAAAGATTACTCGTTTTGTTTTATGCTACAGGTTTTTTGTTAAACCCTGTAAGTAATTATATTTTATACCTAATAGGTATGTTTTACAATTTTTTTATTCCAGGAGGTATAGGTGGAGATGCTTACAAAGTATTTAAACTTAATAAAGCATTTAATTGGCCTGTAAAAAAATTAACTGGTGCCATTTTTATAGATCGATTTATGGGCTTAACAGCTATTGGTGTTTTAATATTGCTTTTTGCTGCATTTATTCCGTTTGTTATTCAAGAAAACTTAAGATGGATTTTGCCTATATTGTTAATTTTAGGAGTCTTAATTTCTTTCTTGTTTGTTAAATATATGTTTAAGTCTTTTTTTAATGTGTATTGGTTAACTTTATTACAGTCTATAGTTGTACAAGTGCTACAGTGTGCATCTGTAATTTTTTTACTTGCAGCTATTTCTAATTTAGATAATTTCTTGTTATATGTGTTAGTGTTTTTAATCTCTTCGGTATTATCCATTTTTTCTTTTTCTGGAATAGGAGTAAGAGAGATTATTTTTTATCAAGCTTCATCTTGGTTTCTTTTCAATTCTACAGTAGCAGTAACAATAGGCTTGTTGTTTTCTGCTATTACAGCTTTTGTTTCTTTATTCGGAATTGTTTTTCATTTTAAAAAATCAAGTTTTTATATTAAACAAGATTTAGTAAAATCTTAAAGCATATTATTTATTGGTCTTCTTTTTATAGATTCTAGTCGTGTGAGATTCAAAAAGAGCCTTACCTTCAAAAAACTTATATATATCAGATCTATTTTCTAGAGGAGAAATTTTTCTGTCATTGGTTAAAAGATAACCGTTTGGAAACTGATTAAAAAACGAGGTGATTTCTTCTTGAGTTTTAATTATTTTGAAGGTTTTTTGAAAATTAATAGGAAAAGCAGCATCAAAACGTTTATAGGCTACAATATGTTTTTTGTTCTTAATAAGGCTTTGTGCCTTTTCTACGGGGTTTTGGGTTGTTAATTGAGGGTATATGGCTAAAAATAGAATTGGCGCAATAATAATCCATCCTATAGCTATAGTTAAAAAAGCTTTTTTTAGCTTATTGTAAAAGTAAAAATAGGCTCCTATAGAGGTTATTACAGAGGTTGGTATTAGCCAGTAAGCAACATTACTTACCGTTTTTAATGTTTTATCTTGCAGTAGGGCAAATTTGCTAGCAATAGGCAAAGCAATGGCTAAAATTGTTATTAAAATAATAACCGTAGTAATATGGTTGTTTTTTTTACCGCTTTGGTAAACATCTTTTAGAGTAGTAGCGATAGTTAAGGCTAAAAATGGATAGCAAGGCATGGTGTAATTGGGTAATTTGGTTCCAGATATGCTAAAAAATACAATAAACACAATAGATACAATTGTAGAAAATAAAAGAAGTGTATTCTCTTTTCTTAGAGTATAAGCGTGTTTAAAAGCGTAAAAAACAAAGAAAGAAAAAGGCATTAAGCCTAAAAGAACAAAAGCCCATGTAATTAAAAAAATACCACCATGCCCTTCCATTTTACTTCCAAATCTATTTAAATTATGATCTAGAAAAAAGCCTTTGGTCCATGCGCCTGCTGTTTCTATATGTACAGCAATATACCATGGTAAGCTAATTACGAGTAAAATAGAGAGCCCTATAAGGGGCTTGTAGCTTAAAAGTTCTTTTAGATTTAGCTTTTTTTTAGATATTAAAAATAATAAGCAAATTAAACCCGGTAAAGCAACAGCAACAGGGCCTTTGGTTAACGTACCTAATGCAAAGGCAACGTACATAAACCATAAGGCTGTTTTCGATTTTGTATTAAAAAAATCAAAAAACAACCATAAACCAATACTAATGAAAAAGATGAGGTAAGGGTCTGGAACAGCCAGATGAAATTCCTGAATAAAAAAAATGGATGACCAGCATAAAATAGTGAAAACCCGAGCCAAATGCTTTGAAGCAAATTTAGCGATATAAAAGTAAGATGTTAGTATAGTTAGTGCTCCAAATATACCAGAGAAAAATCGTGCTCCAAAAGCACCAATTCCAAATATTTTGTAACCAAGCATCATAAAATAATAATGCAGTGGTGGTTTGTCTGTTCTTAAAATGTTATTAAAAGTAGGAACAATAAATTCGGTTTTACTAAGCATCTCTCTGGCAGCTTCTGCATTTTTAGCTTCATCAAGAATGTAAATAGGATATGCTCCAGAACCAATTAAACATAAAATAATACTTCCTAAAAAAACAAGAAATAGGTCTTTGTGTTTGTGTATGTAGGTAGCCAAGTAGTTGGAATAAAGAGGTTAGTTTAGTTTTTTAAAACAATCTAAAAGAAGAGCGTAAACTTCTAGTAAAAGCATGTTTTAATACACCTATTTTTACTTTTTTAGGTAGTAAAGCAAGGGGGTAACTTTCGGTCCACTTCGCTTTTATAATTATTTTGTTATACAATATATAACCAATAAGGGACGAGAATGTCCCGAAAAGATACCCGAAATAAATATCAATAAAAAAATGTTGTGCTAAATATACTCTAGATATGCCTACCATAATGGCAACTATAGCCAAAAACCAAGACAGTCTTTTAGAGTTTATACATAGTGTAATAAAGGCTGCAGCAAAAGTTGCCCCGGTTGTATGTCCAGAAGGAAAACTTACAGCTTTTCTTATTTTAATACCATCTACAAAGTGTAATAAATCTATCTTGTTTAGAGACTGCATGTAAATGTAAGGGCGATAAATATGATTAAATAAAAACTGTTTATTTATTTGAATAAGAAGAATATGTACTAATAAACCTATTAAGAAAACAAAAAACCATTTCGTTTTTTTAAATAATAAAAGTATAGTGGAGCAAAAAATCATAAATCCCTCGCCTAACCAAGTTACGTTTTTAAATATTAAATCTTTACTAGGAGAGTGCCAGCCATTTATAATTAAAAGACTTTCATCTTTGGGTATAAGTAGAAAAGGTAATAAAAGTACACCTATAATAATAAATGGAGTAATTACTTGATATCTAGCTGTTTTCATGTTGCTAATATATATCGAAAAGACTAAACGTAGTTTACCCTTTTGTTATACTTAATTTGATATAGCGTTAAAAAACAGGAGAATACTTTAAAAAAATGTTAGGATATCTTTTATATATATTAGCACTTTTCCTAAAGTTTAAGCACAAAAAAACGCGAAGCTTAGCTTCGCGTTTTTAATATTCTAAATAATAAAAGTTTTAGTCTGCTAAAACAATTATTTTATTATCTCTTGATTCAATAGTACCAGAATTGATTTTTACAGTAAGTATTTTATCGTCATCATTATGAGCAACGATAGTACCGTGTAAGTTGTCAAAATCTAAATGAGATTGAGTGTGCGTGTGAATTTTTATTATGCCTTCTGTTAAAAGTGAAATAACAGGAGCGTGATCTTTTAATAATTGGAATTCACCACTAATACCAGGAACAACTACAGAATCAATTTCTGAACTAAATAAAGTCGCTTCGGGTGATACAATTTCTAAATACATATTTTCTAAGTCTTCAGTTTGCAGTCTTTAGTTTGCAGTTTAATTAATATTTTAAACTGTGTAACTTTAGACTAAGTTTTAGGCTTCAGCTAACATTTTCTCACCTGCTTCAATAGCTTCTTCAATAGAACCTTTAAGGTTAAATGCTGCTTCTGGTAAGTGATCTAAACCACCATCCATAATCATATTAAAACCTTTAATAGTTTCTTTAATATCAACTAATACACCAGGTATACCTGTAAATTGCTCTGCTACGTGGAAAGGTTGAGATAAGAAACGTTGTACACGTCTTGCTCTACCTACAGCCATTTTATCTTCTTCAGACAATTCTTCCATACCTAATATGGCAATAATATCTTGTAATTCTTTATAACGTTGTAATAACTCTTTTACTCTTTGAGCACAATCGTAATGCTCGTTTCCTAAAATATCAGCAGTTAAGATTCTAGAAGTAGAATCTAATGGGTCTACCGCAGGGTAAATACCTAGCTCAGCAATTTTACGAGATAATACTGTTGTTGCATCTAAGTGAGCAAAGGTTGTAGCAGGAGCAGGATCTGTTAAATCATCCGCAGGCACATATACCGCTTGTACAGATGTAATAGATCCTCTTTTTGTTGAAGTAATACGCTCTTGCATTGCACCCATTTCTGTTGCTAATGTTGGTTGGTATCCTACAGCAGAAGGCATACGACCAAGTAATGCAGATACCTCAGATCCAGCTTGTGTAAAACGGAAAATGTTATCTACAAAGAAAAGTACATCTTTTCCTTGTCCTTCGCCAGCTCCATCACGGAAATACTCGGCAATAGTTAAACCAGATAATGCAACACGTGCACGTGCTCCAGGAGGCTCATTCATTTGTCCGAATACGAAAGTTGCTTTAGATTCTTTCATTCCAGATTTGTCAACTTTAGATAAATCCCATCCGCCTTCTTCCATAGAGTGCATAAAGTCATCACCATATTTGATAATTCCAGACTCTAACATCTCTCTTAAAAGGTCATTTCCTTCACGAGTTCTTTCTCCAACTCCAGCAAATACTGAAAGTCCACCGTGACCTTTTGCTATATTGTTAATTAATTCCTGAATTAATACTGTTTTACCTACACCAGCACCACCAAATAATCCAATTTTACCACCTTTTGCATAAGGCTCAATTAAATCGATTACTTTAATACCCGTAAATAAAACTTCAGTAGAAGTTGATAAATCTTCAAATTTAGGAGCTTGTCTGTGTATTGGTAAGCCAGCATCTCCAGCTTTAGGTAAATCACCTAAACCATCAATAGCATCTCCAATTACATTAAATAAACGACCATATACATCGCCTCCAATTGGCATTTGTATAGGAGCACCAGTTGCTGTAACTTCAGTTCCTCTACTTAAACCATCAGAAGAGTCCATCGCAATAGTACGAACTGTATCTTCACCAATGTGAGATTGAACTTCTAGTACTAATAGCGTACCGTCTGCTTTTTTAATTTCTAATGAATCATAAATTTTTGGAAGTTCTGAACCTGCTCCGAATTCTACATCGATAACTGGGCCAACTATTTGTGCAACTTTACCTGTAACTTTAGACATTACTTATATGTTTAATATTATGCGATTTAATTGATTGAAAACGCATTTTGTTTTCGCGTGCAAAGATATGAGTTTTAATTTTAAAAAAGAAGTTGTTTTTGTAGGTTTTTTGGAATAAAAAAACACCTTATGAATAAAGGTGTTTTTTGCTTAACTATTTTGTTAAATATTATTGTAATGTATGCGAATAATTTGTTGGGTAATCTCCAGGATTAGGTATGTTACCTGAATCTATAAAATTAGAACCAAAATTATTGTCGATGGCTTCTAAAAATTTAAAAGCCATATAAGAGTATCCTCTAGCTGTTAAGTGCACACCATCTAAACTAATAGCACCTCCTGTAACTAAGCTTGCATTTAAATTATAGTCTCCATAGGTAATACCTGTAGATGCCAATTCTTTAAGCATAGCGTTTAAGTCTACTAAAGCTATATTATCATTGGTATCGGCTGTAGTGCTAATTATGGCATTGTAGGCATCAGTAGCATTTTTAATTTCTTCTTGTTCCTCTGGAGTTAAAACCCATTTATCGGCTAAAGGAATAGCAACTCCGTTTACCGTTTGTGCATTTCCAGGTACAGCTTCTGTACCAATAAATGTGGATGCGGGTAAAACAAATAAATCATTTTCTGTAGCTTGTCTCATGCTTATTAAGCGTGGGTTTAGAGCTGTTAAATCTGTTAAGCTTTCATCCATAATTACTACAGAATTAGTTGTAGAAGCTTCAAAAGTAATTGTTCTTTTTAAAATTTCTGCATCAGCCATTTCTTGTGTCATAGGAGTATTTGCTACTAAATAAGCAAAAGCATCTACTATTCCTGCATTATAGGCACCGTAAGCTGCAACGCTATTTAAGTAACCTGCTGTTGCTGCATCTAAAGGGATAGGGTTGTGTGGTACTGTTGTAAAATGTGCTAAATCTGTAATGTAAGGTACGTTTGTTACTACACCTTTAGCCCCTCCTGATGTTAAATTTGTTACTAAGCCATTAAATACGTTACCAAATATAGTTGGATCTGTAATGTCGTTTACACCATAAGAGCTAACATCAAAATCTCCTTTTCGGTCTTGACCATCTCCTCCAGATAGGGCGTAGCCTAAAACATCGTTACCTCCAATCTCAGAAAGTGTAAAAAATGTAGGGCTTTGTGCCATGGCGTCTTCAATTACTGTTGCGCTAGAGCTAGATGCTATTCTTACAAAATAAGGATTGGCATATGAGCCAACACCTGCAAGATCTCCATAACTATCGGATAATAAATGGAAGCTTTTTGCCCCAGGAATTCCCATGTTATTAAAAGGTCCAGTTGGTTTATTAAGAACAATATCTGTAGATACAGTTACAGGCCCTATTAAAGACTCTAAGCCTGCAGGTCCGGAGCCATTAAAAACTAAACGTGGTTCTGTAATTCTTGCTCCACCAGCTGCTAATCCTCCAAAGTTATCACTCATTAAAGGTTGTGTAAAATCGCCTCCTCCTGCATTTGCAAATTGATTTGCTAATATATTAGGAAAAGAATTTATTTGAGAGTTAATAAATAATGCATTGTCTGTAAATCCGGCAGTAAAAGAAGCTCCAATAGAAACATAATTTGAGAAATCTGCAGTGCCCGATGTTAATTCGGGTAGCATTTTTTCTTGCATATTATTGTCTGCTAAAACATCGTCAATTTCGTTACAGGCAGTAAAACCAATTAGGGTTGCTAAAAGGTAAATATATTTTGGGTTTATAATTGTCTTTTTCATCTTATAAGTTATTAATTGTCCAAGAAACATAATACATAGATCCAATATGACCTGTACCAAATGCAGTAAAGTATTCTTTGCCTAAAAGGTTAGTTGCTCCTGCTTTAAAAATAGATTTCATGCTAGGTACTTTTAAGTTTATTTGAGCATCTACGGTATGGAATTCTGGAACTATTCCGTTTCCAAAAGTTGCTTCCCAGAAATAGTCATCACTAAATCTATAGGCAATATTAAAACCAAAGTTTTCAAATAAATCTGTGTTTCCAAAAGAAGCCTTAAATTTATGTTCTGGCGTATTAAAGTTTGTCGTGAAGTCTGGATATTTTTCTCTGTTAAAATCTAGTTTAGCGTATGTATAACTTCCGCTTAAATCAAAATCTTTAAATATTTTAGTTGATACTCCTATCGAAGCTCCATAAGAGTTAACATCGGCAGGAGAGTTAGTGTATGTACTGTAAGCTTGAAAATCATCGTTAGCAAGAGCTTGTACAGAAAGTGAGCCATCTCCCACAGTACCATAGTATGGCGAAACAACTACTTCTTGAGAAATAAAATCTTTATAGCTATTATAATAAGCGCTAAAGTCGACAATAATATTACTAAACTTACCTCTGTATCCAACTTCTGCAGAGCTTACCTGCTCTGGTTTTACGATATCTGGATTTGCAATTTCTAAAACTGCTGGGTTTCCTGTTTCGGCTAATGCAGCAGCAGAGCTAGCAGTATATGAGTTTTCGTAAGCTACTCGACCAGTTTGTGTATAAATACCATCTGTATGTGTGTAGCGGTCTAAATTATCTGGCGCAGAACCTACTAAAATGGCTCTACCTGCATTTAAGCCAATAAATAAATCTTGGGTTGTTGGATTTCTAAACCCTGTTTGTACAGATGCTCTAATATTATGGTCTTTATTAAGTGTTAAAGCAGCAGAAATTCTTGGAGATAAAAAACCGTCGAAAAATTCTGATTTGTCATAACGTGCAGAGCCTGTTAGTTTTAATTCCATTTCTTCATTTAATTCAATAGATTTTTGAATTTGTGTGTAAATTCCAAATTCTGAATATGTAATGGGTCCGTTTAGATCTGTGTATATCGTTCCAGATGAGTTTAAGTTGTATTTTCTGTATGATCCTCCAACTTGGATGTCTGCAAAATCTATTAAATGGCTAAAGTTATAATTAGCATCAGCGTGGTAATATTTTGAGTTATCTTGAAATTTTGAACCTGTAGACAGATCTGGATCATTAATACTTCTGTTAAAAGCATTTTTAAAATCGTCTGATCCTGGTAAATATCTATTGTTATCTGCAGTTGCTCTGGCAGCAGCGTGGGCTTGAGTTTCGTTTGCACCACCTAATGTTGCTGTTATAAAAGCTCCTGTATATTCTCCAAACCAAGTTTCGTCATCTTTCCAAGCTCTATTAATATTAATACCTGTAAAAACCATGTCGTATGAGTCTCCAGCTTTATCAGATACAACGTATCCTCTTAAAAAGAAATTATCGTTTCTAATTTCTATTTTATGTTGCTCTTGGAAAAAGTTATCGATATTGTATCGGTTTGTACCTTGGTAAATTGTAGATCCTGTTCCCACTTTACCTACATAAGATATTTCGAAATCGTTCTCCCATGGGCGAAAATATAAGCCCCAATCAGATTTTATACTTTGCGCATTATAATCTGTTAGCGTTCTCTCATTATATCCTGTTCTACTTACTACAACATGTGGTACTAAGTCTGCTAATGCTGGGTTGGGAAGTTTTGATAAAAAGTCATCACTCTCAACCACCTTTTTTAAGTTTGTAGATACTTCGTCTCCATAAACGTTAATACCATCGTAGTTTATATCTGCTCTAGTGCCTCCAGGAGTTGTTTTATCTACTTCGCTAATCGCAGCCCAATCTGTTCCTTTTAAATATCCAAAGTTTATTTTCGCTGCAAATTTATCGCTAAACTTATAGGCAGCACGAATGCTTACATCTGTATATTCGTTATCTCCAGAAGCTTTCTGCGATGTTATACCTTTTTTTATTGAAGTGCTTATGCCTTGATGATCGAATGGGTTTTTACTTCTCATAAATAAAATACCATTAAAAGCATTGGCACCATATAAGGCAGAAGAGGCGCCAGGTAAAAGTTCTACACTTAAAACATCTGTTTCGGTCATACCAACTAAATTTCCAATAGGGAAGTTTAAAGCAGGAGTTGAGTTATCCATACCATCTACTAATTGCATAAAACGATTATTAGCAAATGTTGCAAAACCTCTAGTGTTTACAGATTTAAATGTTAAACTATTGGTGTTAACATCTACACCTTTTAAGTTCTCTAAACCATCATAAAAATCGGCAGAGGCTGTATTTTTAATTTCTTTTAGCCCAAGTCGTTCTACTGTTACAGGAGATTCAAATATACGTTCAGGTGTTCTTGATGCAGAAATAACTACAGCATCTAATGATGTGCCTTCGTTTAGTACAATATCAATTTTTTGGTTTTTTGATAGTACTTCTACAGTTACTGTTTCAAAACCAACACTACTTGCTTGTATAGAAAAAGGAGGGTTCTGGCCATAGGTAAGAGTGAAATTACCGTCAAAGTCGGTAACTGTTCCTGTAGAGGTGTTTACAACTATAATGTTAGCACCAGGTATTGGTTGGCTACTATCGTCAACGACTGTACCAGTAATAGTTGTTTGAGCGTAGGAAACCCCGCAAAAAAGCAACAGTAAAAAGGGGAGAATTGTCTTCATTATGTTTAAGATTAATTTAGTGGTTAGAGAAGTATTTATTTAAATAAAAATAATACAGGATATAAATGTATAAAAAAAAATTATGCATGCATAGCATTTTCTTTAAAAAAAGCATCTAATTTTTGTTTTCTTGGTAAAAAGAATGCTTTAAAATAAGAAATCCTCATTATTTCGATTAAAATAATGAGGATTAAATATAATAAAAAATATTTGTTATTCTACTGTAACAGATTTTGCTAGGTTACGTGGTTGGTCAACATTTTTATTTAGCATAACAGCAATATGGTATGATAAAAGTTGTAGTGGTATTGTTGTTAATAAAGGTGTTAAAGGCTCTAATGTTTCTGGAACTTCAATAACGTGATCTGCAAGTTCTTTTACTTGAACATCTCCTTCTGTAACTATACCTATAATTTTACCTTTTCTAGATTTAATTTCTTGAATGTTGCTAACTACTTTTTCGTAATGTCCTTTTTTAGTTGCTATAACAACAATAGGCATGTTTTCGTCAATTAAGGCAATAGGGCCATGTTTCATTTCGGCAGCAGGGTAGCCTTCTGCGTGTATGTATGAAATTTCTTTTAATTTTAAAGCACCTTCTAACGCAACAGGGAAATTATAACCTCTTCCTAAATATAAGAAGTTAGGAGAATCTTTGTATACTTGAGAAATAGACTTAATTAATGCGTCAGATTTTAAGGCTTCTTCTACTTTGCCCGGAATCATTTCTAATTCTAATAAATGATGGCGGTAATCTGAGCTAGAAATAGTTCCTTTTGCTCTAGCTAAACGTAATGCTATAAGCGATAAAACTGTTATTTGAGTTGTAAAAGCTTTTGTTGAAGCTACTCCTATTTCTGGTCCAGCGTGTGTGTATGCACCTGCGTCAGATTCTCTAGCGATAGAAGATCCAACTACATTACAAACACCAAATACAAAAGCGCCTTTAGACTTAGCTAGTTTTATAGCAGCCAAAGTATCGGCTGTTTCTCCAGATTGAGAGATTGCAATTAATATGTCGTTTTCTGTAATAACAGGGTTGCGGTATCTAAACTCTGAAGCATATTCTACTTCTACTGGTATTCTTGCTAAATCTTCAAAAATATATTCTGCAACCAATCCTGCGTGCCATGATGTACCACAAGCGACAATAATGATTCTGTTGGCATTAAGGAATTTTTTCATGTTATCCTCTATACCAGCCATTTTAATAATAGCTTCATCTCGCAATAATCTTCCTCTGTAAGTGTCGTTTATTGCTTTTGGTTGCTCATATATTTCTTTAAGCATAAAATGATCGTAACCTCCTTTTTCAATCTGCTCTAAATTAATTTGAAGCTCTTGTATGTAAGGCGCAACTAAAGTATCATCTTTAATTTTACGTATTTTAATGTCTTTGTTTTCTCTAATAATAGCCATTTCTTCATCTTCTAAATAAATGGCATTTTTAGTATATTCTATAAAAGGAGATGCATCACTAGCAATAAAGAATTCGTCTTCACCAACACCAATAGCAAGCGGGCTACCTAAACGAGCTATTACTATTTCGCCAGGTCTATTTTTGTCGAATACAGCTATAGCGTAAGCGCCTATAACTTGGTTTAAGGCAATTTGCACAGCTTTACCAAGTTTTACTTTTTCTTTTTTCTTAACGTCTTCAATAAGGTTTATTAATACCTCTGTATCTGTGTCAGATTTAAAAGTGTAACCCCTAGAAGTTAATTCTTTACGAAGCGATTCGTAATTTTCAATAATTCCGTTGTGAATAATTACTAAGTCACCAGAATTTGAAGAGTGTGGGTGCGAGTTTACATCGTTTGGTACACCATGAGTTGCCCATCTTGTATGGCCAATGCCCATGTTTCCATGTTTGGTAATTTCTTTTTCGACTTGCGTTTCTAAATCGACAACCTTTCCTTTTGTTTTAGAGACCTTAAGGTCTGTTCCATCAAACAAGGCTATACCTGCACTATCGTATCCACGATATTCTAAGCGTTTTAATCCTTCAATAACAATTGGGTAAGCGTCTCTAGGTCCTAAATATCCTACTATTCCACACATATGCGTATAATTTATTTGGGTTTTGTTAATAGCTGAGCAAATATGAAAAATAAAAGTGTATTAATTATAAATTATTATACGAATTAGGTGTTTTAGACGACAAAATTCACAAAATTTATAATTAGTACACTTTTAGTTACTTGTATAACTTACTTATTACAAGTTGTTTTTATTCTTTTTGTTCTGTTGAATAGATTTCTAGCTTCATTTTTCTATTATCTATTACATTATCATTATTGCCATGTAAAACGGTTCCGCGCGGACTTAAAACAGATGCTGCAGGGACTCCGGTTACAATATCATTACTTTCTAATATGTTCGAATTACTTGTTGTATTTACATTATTAGATAATACTAAACCTAGTTTTGTATTTGTAGAGTCTCTAACAAGTATACTATTAAGGTGTTCTGTAATTCTTATTTTATATTTATAATGTTCGCCATCTGTATCTTCGTATTTGGTGCGAACACCTAAACTAACAAATTTAGAAAATTCTGGGTTAGCTGTATTGTCTGTCGCATCGAATAAATAATCAAGTGTAGGTTGGTTATTTGTTATATCGTAAGCATAAATTCTATCAAATTCATGGGTTTCATCATCAACAGAAACGTTTTCTTCATCTTCATAAATAACCAATTGAGCTTCGTTTATTAAACGTTTTAAAACAAAATTTCCATTCTTGGTAATGTATTCAACACCGTTTATTTCTTCAATTGACTCTCCGCTTTTAAGTATGTAATTGTCTTCGTTTAATTGACGGTATGTTTTTTTGAAACATTCTAAAGCAGTGTCTTGAGTATTACTCTCTTCACAATTAACTAGACCGTTAAATAGATCTACAACAGCCATCGAGCCTTCTGTGCCTTTTAGGTATAATTTTTCGTCTCCTATAGTTCTATCTCCGTTTTGTAGATTTTGAGAGTAAGTGTTTATAAAAGGATTGACTTTATTTCCTGTAAAACTTAATACATAAGTAGCTTGAGTTGTTTCTCCGCTAACAGTAGAGTCTTTAGAATAATAAATGGTTATTTTAGAATCTGTAGAGCTAGTGTTAAGCATTATCATTTGCCCGTCAGCATTTATAGCCTCTGTTTTAAAATACAGGCCTCTAAAATAATTTATAAAGTTATTAGAGTTACTTAATTCGGGTTGGTCTTGTTTTGCTATAATGGTAGACATCCAATAAGCCTTTTTATCATCGTCTTCGGCTAAATTAATTCTAAGTGCAGGTACAGAAGCTGTTTTTGCTTCGGTATCTCCAGAACCAGTAACCAATACAATAGCTTTTTCGCTAGGTTTGTAGCCAGAAGCGTTTGACTCATAAATAACCTCTCCTTTGTGATCGTCAAAATTAATTATAGAGTTTTCTGTTATAGCATAGTTGTTTGCCTTATCTGCGTTTGATGCATTAGAGTAATAATTCTGTGCGGTATTTGTTTCAGAATTAGGATTAAAATCTCTTAAAAAATAGTTGTTTCTGTAAATTGTTAGCTTTATAGGCGCACTTTCGTTTCCAAAAATAGAATCGCTTATAGTGTAAATTGGTATGCTTTCGTCGTTAACCTCGCCAGTAGCTCTACTGTAATAAGGAATATTTAAAATTACAGAATCTATAACAGTGCCAGTTCCAAAATCTGGATTAGTTGTTGTTGGAGTTATTTGGGTAATAAGGCTAGCTGTAGTTTCTCCGTAAATAGGATCGTTATAAAAGCCAAGCAAACTAGAACCTAAATTGTTAATTTGTAGCGAGTCTAATTTTTTGTTGTAAGCTAATATTTTAAATTCGGTTTTGCTCGCATTAAAATTAGTGTTTTCTTCTCCTAGAACCTCACTATCAATAGAGTTATATTCTTTGTCGCAAGCTACAATAGCAAATGCAATTAAAAGAAATAAACTAACGTATTTAAGGGCTTTAAATAATCTTCTCATAACTTTAAAAAGGTAGGTAAGTACTAGCTTAAAACTTCTGTGTTAATAAAGTCTGTATATGCTTCTCCAAACTCTTCTTTGCTTTTGTGCTCTAAAACAGGTTTTTCTGATTCTTTAATATAGGTGTCTAGGTTTTCTGGAATTTCTTCAGAACCAACTATTAAAGCATCAGAGTAGTCCACAGCAATTTTCATTAAATTGGTGTAAGACGGTTCTTCTAAGCTTTTAATAGCGCCTTCGTCTATGTTATCAAATTTAATTTTGTTAAACATGTCTTTGTTTAACGTATTGCTAAAGCTTTGATTGTATACAGAGGTAATTATTTTACTCTCGTTAAATAAAGGTTCGTCTTTATAATATTCTTTTAAATAAAGAGGTAATAAAGCAGCAAGCCAACCATGCACATGTATTACGTCTGGAGCCCAATTAAGTTTTTTAACAGTTTCTATAACGCCTTTAGCAAAAAAGATAGCGCGTTCATCATTGTCAGAAAATAATTCTCCATTTTCATCTGTTAATGTTGCTTTTCTTTTAAAATACTCTTCGTTATCAATAAAATAAACTTGAATACGTTCTTTAGGTATAGATGCAACTTTAATAATAAGAGGCATGTCTAAATCGTTAATAACTAAGTTAATTCCTGAGAGTCTAATAACTTCGTGTAATTGATGCCTTCTTTCGTTGATATTTCCATATCTAGGCATAAAAATTCTAATTTGACCGCCTTGTTGATTTACCATTCTTGGTGCCTCAAAAGACATTGAAGAAATTTCGGTTTCTGGTAGATAAGGTACTACCTCAGATGATACATATAATATCCTCTTATCTTTCATATATTCTATTTTATTGTCTTTTAATTGTCATATTTAGAACATTCTATAGCAAAAAATGTACCATTGTCATAGCTGGAAAATATGTCTTGATTTTGAAAATTCAAGATAAAAAACACGCAAAAGTACAAAAATTTATGCAAATTCGTTGTAAAATATTAAGTTTGCACGCGTTAAAATTTTATTAAATGTTAAAAGTTTTTACAGATAAAGAGGCTGTTATTGCAGGTATTAATGCCTATAAGGCAAAAGAATTATCCATTGGTTTTGTGCCAACTATGGGTGCTTTACATCAAGGGCATTTAGCTTTGGTTCAAGAAGCTTTAAATAATAACGATAAAGTTGTGGTTAGTATTTTTGTTAATCCTACGCAGTTTGATAATAGCGAAGACTTAGAAAAATATCCTAGAACTTTAGATAACGATGTTGTATTATTAGAAACGTTAAGTGCAAACAATATTGTTGTTTATGCGCCTACAGTTGATGATATTTACGAAGGGAATACGGTGTCTCAATCTTTTGATTTTGATGGCTTAGAGTTTGAAATGGAAGGGCGATTTAGAAAAGGTCATTTTGACGGTGTTGGTACAATAGTTAAACGTTTTTTCGAAATTATAGAGCCAGATAATGCTTATTTTGGAGAGAAAGATTTTCAGCAATTGGCAATTATTAAAAAACTTGTAGAAAAGTACAATATGCCTCTTAAAATAATAGGTTGTCCTATACACAGAGAGATTAGTGGATTGGCTATGAGTTCTCGAAATACTAGGTTAAAACCAGAGTATAATACCGCAGCTCCATTTATTTATAAAACGCTTAAAACTGCCAAAAAGCATTTTGGCACAAAAAGTGCTAATAAAGTAACAGAATGGGTTGAGAAACAGTTTGCTAAACATAATCTTTTAGAATTAGAATATTTTATAATAGCAGATGTCGAGACTTTAAAAACAGTAAAAAGAAAATCTAACAAAAAAGCATATAGAGCGTTTATAGCTGTATATGCAGATGATATTAGACTTATTGATAATATCGCATTAAATTAATTACCTTTGCCACATGCAAATTCAAGTAGTAAAATCTAAAATTCACAGGGTAAAAGTTACCGGAGCAGACTTAAATTATATAGGTAGTATTACTATCGATGAAGATTTAATGGATGCTGCAAATATTATTCAAGGTGAAAAAGTACAAATAGTTAATAATAATAACGGAGCAAGGTTAGAAACTTATGCTATTCCTGGACCCCGAAATAGTGGCGAGATTACCTTAAATGGTGCAGCTGCTAGGTTAGTTTCTCCTGGAGATGTGCTTATTTTGATAACTTATGGCACTATGGATATAGAAGAAGCTAAAGTTTTTAAACCATCGTTGGTTTTTCCAGACGAAGCAACAAACTTGTTAAAATAACAGGCATTGAATAAAAAAACAGCTAACGTTTTAAAAATTACACTCCCACTAGTTTTGGGAGTTTTTTTAGTGCTTTACTCACTGTCTAAAGTGTCTGTTTCAGAGCTGTTAATTTATGCTAAAAAAGCCAATTATACATGGATTGCTTTAGGCATGTTTTTAGGTTTGTTAAGTCATTTATCGCGGGCATATCGTTGGTTGTTTCAGTTAGAGCCAATGGGCTATAAGGTTAAATTTGCCAATAGTGTCATGGCAGTTTTTGCAACATATCTAATTAACTACACTATTCCTCGAGCAGGAGAGGTGGCACGAGCAACTATTTTAACAAACTACGAAGGTGTGCCTTTTGAAAAAGGTTTTGGAACCATTGTAGCAGAGCGTATTGCAGATTTAATAGTAATGCTTGGTATTATTGTTGTTACTTTATGTCTTCAATTCGATTTTATATATGGTTTTTTAATCGAAAAATTTAATCTAAGTAAAATTGTTATAGGTGCATTTATTCTTTCGGTTTTGGCTGTTGTTTTTTTCTGTTTTATAAAAAAAAGCAAATCTAAAATAGCATTAAAGCTTAAAAACTTAGTTGCGGGTTTAATAGAGGGAGCCACAAGTGTTTTTAAAATGAAAAAAAAATGGGCATACATTTTCCATACATTGTTTATATGGACTATGTATTTACTTATGTTTTACATAACATCGTTTGCTATTACAGAGTTAGAAGGCGTATCTATTGGTGCCATTTTAATAGGTTTTATATCGGCTAGTTTTAGTATTGCTGCTACAAACGGTGGTATTGGCTCGTATCCGTTAGCTATATATGCAGCATTTTCTATTTTTGGAATTGCAGAAGAGCCTAGTATAGCTTTTGGATGGATTATGTGGGCTGCGCAAACTTTAATGATTATTATTTTTGGCGGACTTTCGTTAATTTATTTGCCTATTTATAATCGGAAGAAAGCCTGATTTTAAATATAATTTTTTTGAACACCTATTCCTTTTTGATAAGTTTTGGCTTATTTCTTACCTTGCCATTATAAACCCCTAATTAAGCATTTAAAATGAAGCATTTATTTTCAGTATTAGTATTTCTATTATCTATACATTTTGTAGAAGCACAAGTTAAATACGAAACTATAGAGTCTTCAAAACTAGGAGAATCACGTCAGCTTAAAATTCAATTACCAAGAGGATACGAGAAAAATACAAATAAAACATATCCTTTATTTGTTGTTTTAGATGGCGATTATATGTTTGAAGCTGTGGCGGGAAATACAGATTATTATTCGTATTGGGAAGACATGCCAGAAGCCATTGTTGTAGGTGTTAATCAGTTTGATAAAAGATACGACGATTGTTTATATTCTGAACAAAACTCTTTGCCTGTAGAAACTGGTGCTAGTTTTTTTGAATTTATAGGTTTCGAATTAATCCCTCATATAGAAAAAAAATATAGAGTTGGTAATTTTAAAATTGCTGTGGGACATGGAGAAACCGCTAATTTTATAAATTACTACTTGTTAAAATCGCAACCATTATTTAATGCTTATATTGTTATTAGTCCAGAATTAGCTCCAAATATGTTAGATTATATACCAGAACAATTAGGTAAACTACAGTCTAAAATATTTTATTATTTAGCACATACTGATAACGATGCAAAGTCTATAAAAGAAATGACTACAGTATTAAATACAGATATTTCTGCTGTAGATAACGATAATTTACATTATAGTTTTAATAATTTCGAAGGTCCAACACATTACTCTGTACCAGCTCATGCCTTACCAAATGCTATAGAAAATATTTTTAGTATTTACCAACCTATTTCTAAAAAAGAATATAAAGAAACAATTTTAGAATTAGAGATTTCTCCGGTCTTGTATCTTGAAGAAAAGTATCAAACTATTGCAGATTTATTTGGAATAGATAAGCAAGTTTTAATTAACGATTTTAAAGCTATTTCTGCTGCGATAGAAAAAAATGAAACTTACGAGTATTTTGAAGCATTAGGTAAAATGGCTAGAAAGCAATATCCAGAAACACTTTTAGGTAGTTATTATTTAGCTCGTTTTTACGAAGAAACTGGCGAGCCTAAAAAGGCAATGAGAACATATCAATCTGCGTATTCTTTAAGCGAAATAGCAGGAATTACTAAAGACTTAATGCTAGAAAAGGCAGATTCTATTAAGCAGGACTTTGGTTACTAAATTAATTACAGAATTAACACAATATCTAATTTTTATCCTTTTAAATGGCTAAAGTAAAAACTACTTTTTTTTGCCAAAGTTGTGGCAATCAATATGCAAAATGGCAAGGGCAATGTACAGCTTGTAAAGAGTGGAATACCATTGTAGAAGAGGTTATTCAAAAGCCAGAAAAAAGCGATTGGAAAACACCAACATCAGTAAAAAAGAGAGCCTCTACGCCATTAAGAATTAAAGATATAGATGTCTCTAAAGAACCAAGATTAGATACTTTTGATGCCGAATTTAATCGTGTTTTAGGTGGAGGTATTGTTCCGGGGTCGTTAACATTATTAGGTGGCGAGCCAGGTATTGGTAAAAGTACTTTGTTGCTTCAGGTGTCCTTAAAATTACCATATAAAACGCTATATGTCTCTGGCGAAGAAAGTCAGAAGCAAATAAAAATGCGTGCAGAGCGTATTAATCCTAACAATAATAATTGTTATATACTAACCGAAACCAAAACTCAAAATATATTTAAACAAATTGAAGCTTTAGAGCCAGATATTGTTATTATAGATTCTATTCAAACCTTACACAGCGATTACATAGAGTCTTCTTCTGGTAGTATTTCTCAAATTAAAGAATGTACAACAGAGCTTATAAAGTTTGCTAAAGAAACCGCAACTCCAGTTTTATTAATTGGGCACATAACTAAAGATGGCAATATAGCTGGACCAAAAATTTTAGAACATATGGTCGATACTGTTTTGCAATTTGAAGGCGATCGTAATCATGTATTTAGAATATTGCGAGCTAATAAAAATCGTTTTGGGTCTACCAACGAATTGGGGATTTACGAAATGCAAGGTTCTGGTTTAAGAGAGGTTTCTAACCCATCCGAAATATTAATTTCTAAAAAAGACGATGAGCTATCAGGTAATGCTATTGCTGCAACACTTGAAGGTATGCGTCCTTTAATGATAGAGGTTCAGGCCTTGGTAAGTACAGCTGTTTATGGTACACCGCAACGTAGTGCTACAGGTTTTAATGCTAAAAGATTAAATATGTTATTGGCAGTTTTAGAAAAACGAGCAGGATTCCGTTTAGGAGCAAAAGATGTGTTTTTAAATATTACTGGCGGTATTACCGTAGACGATCCTGCGATAGATTTGGCTGTTGTTGCTTCTATTTTATCATCAAACGAAGATATGTCTTTACAAAAAGATTTTTGTTTTGCAGCAGAGGTCGGGCTTTCTGGCGAAATTAGACCTGTACAACGTGTAGAGCAGCGTATTTTAGAAGCCGAAAAATTAGGATTCTCTACTATCTTTGTTTCCAAATACAATAAGATTTCTCTTAAAAATACGGTTATCAAAATTCAGTTAATTTCTAAAATAGAAGATTTGGTTGGGTTTATTGTATAAGCTATAAATGGCTTTTTGTTTTTCTGTAATCTTAAAATTTTACGCTTAAAACATTCAATTTTAAATGTTTTCTGCTTTAAAGAATTTAATAAAAACAAAGTAAAAAATGTTTTTTATCGATTAAAAATACTTTTAATCGTGTTTTTTGTTGTTTTTTTCAGTTATTTAAAGTAATCTTGTAAAAGTTTAAAAAAAATATTTTAAATCTCTCTTTTTAAAATAGAAAATATTCTTCTCTCACAGTTTAGTTTCGCTATAAGTCGTTTTTAAATTTAACAAAAGGTTAAACGCTTATTATAGAAATGTATTTATAATAAGCATGTTAGTTTACATTAGTTGACCCCAAACAATTAAGTTATGACAGCAAATTATATTAAGATTAGAAATTGGTGCTTGCCTGTATTAATTTTTCAATTATTTATAGTTAATAATGTGTATGCACAATATTGTAAACCTGCCAATATAGGTACGTTTAATAATAATACTATTTCTAATGTATCTATAGGGAGCATTAATAACTCTACCAAAGAAAACACGGGTAGTTACACTTATTTTTCGTCTTTACCTACAGCAGATATTTTGGTGGGAGAAACATTAACCGGAACGGTAACAGTTAAACTTAACGGTTGGAATAAAAGAGTAAATACTTTAGTGGTATGGATGAACTTTAATAATTCTGATGATGACTTTGAAGATAGTGGAGAGCGTTTTACATATACCATTCAAGATAGAACAAATAAACAAGACGATAAAACTATAGAAATTCCTATTTCCATTCCAATTCCTAATACAGCTAAACTGGGTGCATCAGTAATGCGTGTTGGTTTTAGAACAAGCAAGAGTACTAATTTTACCTCTTGCGATTATAAATATCAGGCAGGCGAGGTAGAAGATTATAATATCAATTTTATATCAAAAAACACCAATCCGCAAGATGCTTATAACCCAGAGTATTGTAAACCTAAAAATGTTGGTGGTTGGAATATTTATAGAATTTCTAAGGTTGCTATAGGAGATTTAGAACATGAAACAACAGAACAGACAGGAAACTATAATTATTTTTCATCGTTACCAGCTATAGATGTAAAAGTTGGTAAAACACTAAACGGAGTTGTTACTGTGTCGTTAGATGGTTGGAATACTAGTACTAATATTTTGGCTGTTTGGTTAAATTTTAACGAAGATATTGACGACGATTTTGAAGATTCTGGAGAACGTTTTTTATTCAAAGTAAGAAATACAACAAGGCAACGAAATGCAAAAACGATTGATGTGCCTATTAGTATTCCTATTCCAAGTACGGTTAAAGCCAATAATTCTGTAATTAGAATTGCTGTTGTAGAGGGCTCCAATACTAAGTTTACATCTTGCGATTTAAATTATAAATCTGGTGAAGTAGAAGATTATAAAATTAAATATATAACAGACGAAGATCCTGATACCGGAGGTGGAGATGGAGGAGGAACTGCAGAACCAGATAGGGACACAGACGGAGATGGAATTTTAGATTCTGTAGATATTGATGATGATAATGATGGTATTGTAGATGATAATGAGTGTACAAACTTACTGTCTGATAGTGGTTTTAACAACAAAACAGGACTTAAATTTGGTAATAATATTAATGTAGATATTTCGCCTTGGATTTTAGGAGGAGGCGATAAATCTAATATCATTAGGGTTGATGGTGCTGGAGGTTATAATTATTTAAATGGAGGCCCATTTGAAGATGCCAATCCATCTACTGGAGATGGAGAAGATCAGTATTACTTAGATATTGCCAGCGGATCCAACGATTTTTATCAAACATTTACAGTAAATTATAAATCTAAGTTAGTTTACGGAGGGTATTTTTCTCCTAGAGATGGAAGAACGGGTTCTGGTAGATTAAGAATTTTTACAGGAAATAAAGGTGATGCAGGAGCATTGATAGCCGATTCTGGTAAAATTTCTTTTAAATCTGTAGGAGGTATTTCTACAACAACACCATGGACTTTTGTAAAAGAGCAGGTTGAAGTAGAAGCAGGTACCTACTCGTTTGTAGTAAGTATGGATAATGATGCTAATTTTGATGAAGGTTTTGCAAGTGCTTGTTACGATACCGATGGCGATGGTATTCTAGATTATTTAGATTTAGATAGCGATGCCGATGGTTGCCCAGATGCTCTAGAGGGCGATGGTGGTTTTACTATAGACGATACTGTTGCAGATTTAAGTATGGATGGTGGTAGTACTCATGTTTACGATAATTTTAATAAAGGAGCAGATGCTAATAAAAATGGTTTGCTAGATTATTTAGAACCTAACGGGCAACAAAAGGGAAGTAGCTCTAATGCTTCTGTAAATAACTGTCCTTTAGTTGTAGATTTTGATGGAGTAAACGATGTGGTTAAAGCTCCAAGCGCATTTAATATAAATAACTGGCCAGAATTAACATTGCAGTTTTGGGTAAAACCCAATACGGTTAAACAAGAAAATGCTGGTATTATAGGTCAAAAAGGAGTTTTAGAAATTACTCAAAATGGTACTTTAAAATGCGAATTATTTAAGCAAGGTAGTAATGGAGCTTTTACTAATAGTTTGTGGCTTAACAGTTCAAAAACATGGCAACATGTAACCTTGGTTTATAACAAAGGTTTAATACAGTTATTTCTTAATGGAGAAAAAAAATATGAAGAGAAAGGGAGCGCATCTACGTTATCTCGTAGTAATAACTCTTTTAATATAGGTGGTTTAATAAAGTCTGGAGATATTTCTAATTATTTTAAAGGATGGATAGACGAGGTTAGAGTATTTAATGTTGCACTTACAGAAACGCAATTACAACAAATAATTTATCAGGAAATTAAAGAAGATAAAGGATATGTACAAGGTCAAGTGGTGGCAAAACATGTAGAAGATGTTGCTACAGGTAATAAAGTAAACTGGAATAACTTGAAGCTTTATTATAAAATGGGAGACGATTTTATAGATAGAAAAACCATAGATTATTCTCAAAATAAAATGCATGCTACATTGCATAATATTTATACAAAACAAGAAGAAACAGCACCGTTGCCATTTGTAACGGTAGAAGATGCAGATTGGAGTATGCAAAATACTTGGTTACATGGCGATGTATGGGATGTTAAAGATATTGCAAGTAGTAAAGAATGGAGTATTGTTAATATAGCCAGCGATGTAGAGATTTCTCAATCTCTTAAAACATTAGGGTTAATTATAGAAGAGGGAAATACGCTAAAGGTTACTGGCGATAATTCTATAGAAAACACTTGGTATTTAGAGTTAAATGGAACTCTAGATTTACAAGGCGATTCTCAATTAATACAAACTCAAAATAGCGATTTAGTAACTTCGGCCTCTGGTAAAATTTTAAGAAGACAAGAAGGAACAGGTAATGCGTATTGGTACAACTACTGGTCTTCTCCAGTAGGGGAACCTGGTGTTTCTAAATTAATAGATAACAATTCGGCTTTAAATAATTCTAATAATTCGGGCTTTAAATTAAGTGCGTTAAAAGATGGCTCTGGTTTAAATTGGCAGTTTACACCAGGTTATACAGGTCGTGGCAGTATTAGTACCTATTGGTTGTATACTTTTACAAACGGTTTAACGTATTGGGATTGGGTACAACTGTCTACAGGTACAGCAATTAAACCAGGTGTAGGTTATACTCAAAAAGGAACAGGTGTGCCAACAGCACAGCAGTACATTTTTGAAGGGAAGCCTAATAATGGTACTATTTTATTAGATGCAAAAGATAAAGGAGGGGCGGGCTCTGTGCCATCTGTTTCAGAAACTACTTTTTTAATGGGTAATCCTTATCCATCGGCTATAGATATCCATAAGTTTATAGACGATAATAAAGGAGTAATAGATGGTGTGTTGCAACTTTGGCAACAATGGAGCGGATCGTCTCATAATTTAAACGATTATAATGGTGGTTATGCGCAAGTAAATAAATTAGGGGCAACTCGTGCCTATCAATTTGTAGGACTTAAAGGTGGTACAAACGGAGAGCAAGGTGGTACAAGAGTACCTACTCGATACCTTCCAGTTGGCCAAGGATTTATAACAGAAATTGTTAAGAGCGGGTCTGTACAATTTAATAATAATCAGCGTGTTTTTATAAAAGAATCAGATGTCGACGGAACTTACAATGCAGGATCTGTATTTTTAAAGCAGGGTAATTCTAAAAACACAGGTAAAAGTACTTCTGGTAAGTTGGAAAACGATGATGTCGAAAATTTCAAAAAAATGCGTTTAGAATTACAATCTATATCAGGACCTTCAACACATAGGGAGCTGCTTTTAGGTTTTAGCGAGCAAACAACAGATGCTTACGATTATGGTTATGATGCCGAAAATGTCGATATAAATAATAATGATATTCATTTAGATTTAGAAGGCACAGATATGAATATGCAAGCTTATAGCGAAGTTGATCTAGAAAAAGTGGTGCCATTAAATTTTAAATCATCAGGTAGTAATTCATTTGAAATTAAATTATCAGAGATAGAAAACTTTGATGACGAAGAAGAAATATATTTAAAAGATAACTTCACTGGCACTTATTTCGATTTAACAGAAAATAAGGCTTATAGCTTTACCTCAGATCAAGGTAAGTTTAATAAAAGATTCGAAATTGTATTTCAATCAGAGCAGCAATCTTTAAGTGTTCAAGAAATAGCACACAATCAAAATTTTGTGTATTTCTTAAATAGAGATCGAAAATTATATGCCAAAAAGTTAAAAGCCTCAATTAAAAGATTGGCATTAGTTAATATGCTTGGTCAACCTGTTTTAGAGTTAGAAAACGTATCCCAAAACGCTTTAGAGAATGGTATAGATATTCCAGTTTTAGCAACAGGAAGTTATGTTGCTTATTTTAGATCTGATGATAATCAAGTATTTTCTAAAAAATTGATTATAAATTAATACATATATTTTAAATATTAGCCTTGTTTTGCTGTTGTAAGCACTAAGGCTAGTATTTGTATATTCTTCACTTTTTTAGTAAGCCTTAGCGTTTAAAGGTTAAATTATTGCTTTAAAATGTATGTTTTATCGAGTTTTATTGCTTTTAATCGATAATTTGCTTACTATTGCTTCATATTTAAGGACGGGTATTTTTCCGTCGTTAATTTGTATTGAAACTATAAACTTGTTTCAAGTTTAGGTTTTATATGTTATTTATTGATAACTAAATGCTTATATATGTGTGACTTATTTAAATATAATAGGTCTAAGGTATATATTCTGTTAGTGAGATTTAAAAATTTTTAACTAGTTAATTTCGATTTTCCCCAGAATCTATTAATTATGAAAACAAACCTATTATTATGTTTATTGGCAGTTAGTTTACTAACGTCATCATTAAAAGCTCAAACTAATGCCCCTAGTATTCAAACAGGAGTTAGTTTTCAATGGGCAGATGTGCAAGTTACACCCAAACAGCCTGCAACTATTAAAAGTATAACAGTAAATGGTATAGTATACTTAGATTATGGAATACCTACAGGTTACGAAATGACCCAACTAGGTACTACCGGTAACGGGGCAAACCATATTAAATTAAACGGAACAAATGCAGAAACAACAAGTGCTAGTGCTACATGGAATGCATCTGCATTAGTAGCTTTTCAAGATTTAAATTTAAACCATTATTTTGAAGCTGTTGGTAATGGTAAAAACATTTGTGATAATTATGCTTCCGAAGAAAATACTACAGCGCAAAGGCAGACTTTAACTTATGGTACAGGTATTATAGCCAGTTCTAGTGGTGTTATTGCTATTACAGAGCGTAGTGCTAATAACTGTTATCATATCGAATTTTTTGGTATTCCCGTTGGTGGTGGTGCAGAGCAGTCGTTAGGAGAAACTTTTGTAAATAAAACATCTACAAAGTGGGGGTTTGGAGGCACTGGTACAAGTGGTAATATAGGTACACCAGGAGCAGTAAATCCTCCTCCAGCAGGTTCAGATTATTGGTTAAGCGATCGTGTTGTAGAAAATAGAGGAACCATTGGTATAGCGATATTTTATTTAGATGATATAGCGCCTACAGGATCAATTATAACGCGTGCACAATTAACAGCTTCAACAACAGATCATGGAGATGGAAAACTTTTTATCTTAACTTTAATAGATCAAGATAAAGATGGTTTAAGTGATGTAGATGATTTAGATGATGATAATGACGGTATTAAAGATACAGACGAATCTAATGGCGTAGACCCATCTGCAGATCATGATACAGATGGTATACCAAATTATCAAGATTCAGATTTTTGTGTTTTAAGTTCATCAGGTGTTTGTGTAAATCTTGATGCCGATTCTGATGGGATTCCAAACCACTTAGACCGAGATAGTGATAATGATGGTATTACAGATGTAATAGAGTCTGGTGGTACAGATGCTAATAACGATGGTGAAGCCGATGGAAATATAGGAACAACGGTAACAACAATAGGGATTCCTGCTTCTGCGAATACAGGAGCAACTCCTGCTAATACAGATGGCAATGGTGATTTCGATTTTTTAGACATAGATTCAGATAACGATGGAATTCCAGATAATGTAGAGGCTCAAACAACTTTAGGTTACATTGCACCTAGCACAACAATAAATTCTAATACAGGAATCCCAGATAATTATGGGTCTGGATTACTAGTGGTAGATACAGATCTTGACGGTATTTACGATTACCTTGACTTAGACAGTGATAATGATGGTACACCAGATATAGAAGAAAATGGTATGGCAAATACCGCAACAAATCTAGACGTAGATAACGATGGTTTAGATAATGCTTTTGAAACAAACGGTGTTTTTGATACCCTTTGGGATGTAAATGAAGATATTGAGGACCCTTCAGATTTATCTACTCTACCAGATACCGATGGCGATTTAAGTTTAGGAGGAGATTTAGATTATAGAGACTTAATAGATGTTTATATTACAGAAGCTTTATTAGATTTTGATGGTGTTGATGACTACCTTGATGCAGCACCATTTATTGAAGATTGGAACGAAGGAACAGTTATGGGTTGGGTAAAAATTGAAAGTAATAACACTGGTAATTTGGCAAATATATACAGCATTGCAGGTCAGGAATCAATGCGTCTTTATATTACTAAAGGAAGAACGCCTGTATTTATAGTTATCACTCAAAAGCAAGTAACTTCTAGTAGTAATTATCCAAGTAATAATATTCAGGTACAGCCAGTGCCAACCGATAATATAAAAATGGAGAACGATGTTTGGTATCATGTTGCTGGTGTTTTTGATTCATCTTCCGAAACTTTAAAACTTTATCTTAATGGTAAACTACTAAACACAGTAAGTGATTCTAATTTAAGCTCAGAATTAATTACTAAAAATTATAATGGATCGCAGCATATTTATTCTAAAAGAGAATTTACAATAGGTAGGTATCCTACAAATACAAGTGTTGCTGGTTTTGGTCATTTTAATGGAGATATAGATGAGGTTAGAGTTTTTAACAAGGCGCTAACAACAAATCAATTACAGCAAATAGTTTATCAAGAAATTAAGGAGGAAAATGGTAATGTAAAAGGGGCGGTTATTCCTAAGGATGTGGTTGATTTTAGCGACTCTGTTTCAAAAGGTGAATCTATATTTTGGTCTAATCTTCAGGCTTATTACCCAATGACAAAGATTTTATCTACAACCACTAAAGATTATTCAATTTATAATAGAGATGTTACGCTTCATAATATAAACACAGTTCAAGAACAAACAGCACCAATGCCTTACGAGACATTAAATAATGGCGCATGGACTACAGAAAATACGTGGTTACATGGCGATGTTTGGGACATTGAAGATGTTGCTAATAATAAAGATTGGAGTATTGTTGATATTAAACATAATGTTAATGCAAGTCACGCTGTAAAAAATCTAGGGCTATTTGTAGCTAATGGCAATACATTAACTATTAATGGCGACAATCAAGTGCAAAATAGTTGGTATTTAGGGTTAAATGGAGTGTTAGACTTACAAGACGATTCGCAATTAATTCAAACTATAAACAGCGATTTAGTAACATCGTCAACAGGTCGAGTTTTAAGAAGACAAGAAGGAACAGGTAATGCGTATTGGTACAACTACTGGTCTTCTCCAGTAGGAGCTGTTGGAGCAACTAATTTATCTAACAATAATGCAGCTGTAAACAATACAAATAACACCGATTTTAAATTAGATTTAATAAAAGACAATTCTGGCTTAAACTGTTTGTTTACCAATGGTTATACAGGAAATGGTACTATAAGCACATATTGGTTGTATACTTTTATAAATGGATTAACGTATTGGGATTGGGCACAACTAGGAACAAGTACACCAATTAAACCAGGAATAGGTTATACCCAAAAAGGAACAGGTATATCTACAGACCAGCAATATATTTTTGAAGGTAAGCCAAATAACGGAACCATTTTATTGGATGTTGTAGATAAAGGCGGAGCAGGCTCAGAGCCAACAGTTACAGAGACTACCTATTTAATGGGTAACCCTTATCCATCTGCTTTAGATGTAGGTAAATTTATAGACGATAATGAAGGTGTTATAGATGGTGTTTTACAATTATGGCAACAATGGAGCGGAACATCTCACAATCTAAACGAGTATAATGGAGGTTATGCACAATTAAATAAATTGGGTGCTATACGTGCTTATCAATTTGTAGGTATAACTGGTGCAAATAACGGGAATCAAAACGGTACAAAAGTGCCAACCAAATACTTGCCTGTGGGGCAGGCTTTTATAACAGAGATTGTTGCAGATGGAAAAGTAGAGTTTAATAACAGTCAGCGTGTTTTTATAAAAGAGGCAGATGCCAACGGATCTTTTAATTCTGGATCTATATTCTTAAAAAATAGAAACGATAAAAAAGCAAGTAAAGAAGCTGTTGCAAAAGCAGAAACAGAAGACAGTAATAATAATGCAGTATTTAAAAAGATGCGATTAGAAATGCAATCTGTTTCTGGCCCAGAAACCCATAGAGAATTACTTTTAGGTTTTAGTGACATCACTTCTGATGCTTACGATTATGGTTATGATGCCGAAAACGTAGATATTAATAATAACGATATTCACTTAAACTTAGATGGAAAGGATATGAATATTCAAGCATATGGTGCAGTAGAGTTAGATAAAGTGGTGCCTTTAAATTTTAAATCTTCTGGCGATAATTCATTTGAAATTAAATTATCTGAAATAGAGAATTTTGATGACGAAGAAGAAATATATTTAAAAGATAATTTAACAGGTACTTATTTCGATTTAACTAAAAATACAGCGTATCGTTTTTCTTCGTTTCAAGGAAAATTTAATAATAGATTTGAAATTGTATTTCAATCAGAGCAGGAGTCTTTAGGTGTTAAAGAGTTGTCTCAAGATCAAAATTTTGTTTATTACCTAAGTGGAGACAGAAAATTATATGCTAAAAAATTAAGCTCATCCATAAAAAGATTAGCTTTAGTTAATATGCTTGGTCAATCTGTTTTAGAGTTAGAAAACGTATCTCAAAGCACTTTAGAAAATGGTTTAGATATTCCAGTTTTAGCAACCGGAAGTTATGTTGCTTACTTTAGGTCTGATGACAATCAAGTGTTTTCTAAAAAACTGATAATTAACTAATTTGCTATTATTACAATATTCTAAAAGCCAAAATTAATATTTTGGCTTTTTTTAGGTCAAAATTCCTTAAATTCGCAACCTTATAAGAAATACGAGTAAATGAGCGCGAAATTTCCTGAATATAAAGGACTTGACTTACCAAATGTAGCAAGCGAGATACTACAATATTGGCAAGAAAATAACATTTTTGAAAAAAGTGTATCTACTAGAGAAGGCAATAAACCTTATGTGTTTTACGAAGGGCCACCATCGGCAAACGGTCTTCCTGGTGTGCACCACGTTTTAGCACGAGCTATTAAAGATATTTTTCCGCGTTATAAAACCATGAAAGGTTACCAAGTTAAGCGTAAAGCAGGTTGGGACACTCACGGTTTACCTATTGAGTTAGGCGTAGAAAAAGAACTAGGAATAACAAAAGAAGATATAGGTAAAACCATTTCTGTAGAAGATTATAATGCGGCTTGTCGTAAGGCAGTAATGCGTTATACAGATGTGTGGAACGATTTAACAGAAAAAATGGGGTATTGGGTAGACATGGACGATCCGTATGTTACCTACAAACCTAAATATATGGAGTCTGTTTGGTGGCTTTTAAAAGAGATTTACTCTAAAAAGTTAATGTACAAAGGCTATACAATTCAGCCTTACTCGCCAAAAGCAGGAACAGGATTAAGCTCGCACGAGGTTAACCAACCAGGCGCATATCAAGATGTAACAGACACAACTATTGTTGCTCAATTTAAAGCTATAAAAAATACATTGCCAGATTTTTTACAAAACGAAGGCGATATTCATTTTACAGCCTGGACAACAACACCCTGGACATTGCCAAGTAATACAGCATTAACCGTTGGGCCAAAAATTGATTATGTTTTAGTAAAAACGTATAACCAATATACGTTTAAACCTATTAATGTAATACTAGCTAAACCATTGGTTTCAAAACAATTTGGGGGTAAGTTATTTAACCAAGTTGAAGAAGCATCAATACTTTTAGAGTATAAAGAAGGCGATAAAAAAGTGCCTTTTTATATTGTAAAAGAATTTAAAGGAAAAGATCTTGTTGGTATAAAATACGAGCAACTTTTACCATATGCTTTACCAAACGATAATCCTCAAAATGCATTTAGAGTAATTGCAGGAGATTTTGTAACTACAGAAGATGGTACAGGTATCGTGCATACAGCACCAACTTTTGGAGCAGATGATGCTTTAGTTGCTAAGCAAGCAACACCAGAAGTGCCTCCACTTTTAGTAAAAGACGAAAACGATAATTTAGTGCCGCTTGTAGATTTACAAGGTCGTTTTAGACCAGAAATGAAGGAGTTTGCTGGTAAGTATGTAAAAAACGAATATTACGACGAAGGAGAAGCTCCAGAACGCTCTATAGACGTAGAGATTGCCATTAAATTAAAAGAAGAAAATAAAGCCTTTAAGGTTGAAAAATATAAGCACAGTTACCCACATTGTTGGAGAACCGATAAACCTATTCTTTATTACCCTTTAGATTCTTGGTTTATAAAAATTACAGATGTAAAAGGGCGCATGCACGAGTTAAATACAGGTATTAACTGGAAACCAAAATCTACTGGAGATGGACGTTTTGGTAATTGGTTAGCAAATGCCAACGATTGGAACTTATCGCGTTCACGTTATTGGGGAATTCCGTTGCCAATTTGGAGAACAGAAGATGGCAAAGAAGAACTTTGTATTGGTTCTGTTGAAGAGTTAAAAACAGAAATGAAAAAGGCAGTTAATGCTGGTGTTTTAGCTAAAGATATTTTTGCAGATTTTGAAATAGGAAACAACTCCGAAGAAAACTATGCAAAGATAGATTTACATAAAAATATAGTTGACGATATTGTATTAGTATCTGATTCCGGACAAAAAATGTACCGCGAAAGCGATTTAATAGATGTTTGGTTCGATTCTGGTTCTATGCCTTATGCACAATGGCATTACCCTTTTGAAAATACAGATTTAATTGATAAAGGAACAACATTTCCTGCCGATTTTATTGCAGAAGGTGTCGATCAAACTCGTGGGTGGTTTTATACACTTCACGCTATTGGTACAATGGTTTTCGATTCTGTTGCTTATAAAAACGTGGTATCAAACGGGTTGGTGTTAGATAAAAACGGACAAAAAATGTCTAAACGTCTAGGCAATGCAGCCGATCCATTCGAAACTTTAGGTAACTATGGTGCCGATGCAACACGTTGGTATATGATTGCTAACGCAAACCCATGGGACAACTTAAAATTTGATTTAGATGGTATAGAAGAAGTAAAACGTAAGTTTTTCGGTACGCTTTATAACACGTATTCATTCTTTACATTATACACTAATTTAGATAAATTTAGTTATGCCGAAGCCGATATTCCTTTAGCAGAACGACCAGAAATAGACCGTTGGATTTTATCAGAATTACATACTTTAATTAAAAAAGTAGATGCGTATTACGCAGACTACGAGCCAACAAAAGCAGCTAGAGCCATTTCTAATTTTACACAAGATTATGTAAGTAACTGGTTTGTACGTTTAAGCAGAAGGCGTTTCTGGAAAGGCGATTACCAAACCGATAAAATATCGGCATATCAAACGCTTTACACTTGTATGGTAACCATTGCTAAGTTAGGCGCACCAATTGCACCTTTCTTTATGGATAAGTTGTATTTAGATTTAAATTCAGTATCTAAAAAAGAAGCTTTCGAAAGTGTACATTTATCTAATTTTCCTGAGTATAACGAAGCTTTTGTAGATAAAAGTTTAGAGCGTAAAATGGAAGCTGCACAAACTATATCGTCTTTAGTATTGTCTTTAAGAGCTAAAGAAAAAATAAAAGTGCGCCAACCGCTTCAAAAAATTATGATTCCTATTGATAGTGCACAACAAAAAGAAGAGATTTTAGCGGTATCAAATTTAATAAAACACGAGGTTAATGTTAAGGAAGTTGAGCTGTTAGAAGACGCTTCAGATATACTTGTAAAGCAAATAAAACCTAATTTTAAAGCTTTAGGACCACGTTTTGGTAAAGATATGAAGCTGATAGCCAATCAAATAAGGCAGTTTGGTTCAGAAGATATTAAAAAAATCGAGCAAAACAGAAGTATTGATGTCGAAGTTAATGGAAAAAATATTACTTTAGGGCTTGAAGATGTGGAAATTACATCACAAGATATTGAAGGGTGGTTAGTAGCAAACGAAGGTGCGTTAACAGTAGCTTTAGATGTTACAATTACTGAAGATCTTCGTAAAGAAGGTGTTGCTAGAGAACTTGTAAATCGTATTCAAAATTTAAGAAAAGATTCAGGTTTCGAGGTTACAGATAGAATTGATGTTGTAATTCAAAAAGATGAAAATATTGTTAATGCTGTGGCAGATAATTTAGATTATATTAAAGCAGAAACGTTAACAGAAGAACTTGAAATAACAGACCAATTAAATAGTGGTATAGATATTGCTTTTGATGATGTAAATACCAAATTGGCTATTAAAAAACATTAAAATTATGGCAGGAGAAACAAACGTAAGATATTCTGATGCTGATTTAGCAGAATTTAAAACGCTAATTCTAGAAAAAATAGAAAAAGCAAAGCACGATTTAGAACTTATTAAAAGTGCGTATATGAACGATTATAATAATGGTACAGAAGATACATCGCCAACGTTTAAAGCGTTTGACGAAGGTAGTGCTGTTATGAGTAAAGAATCTAATTCGCAATTAGCTATTAGGCAAGAAAAGTTTATTCGAGATTTAAAAAATGCTTTAATTAGAATAGAGAATAAAAGTTATGGTGTTTGCCGTGTAACAGGTAAATTAATTAACAAAAAACGTTTGGAGTTGGTGCCACATGCCACTTTAAGTATCGAAGCAAAAAACATGCAGTAAGCTGCGTTAAATTATATTAAAAACGTCTCGCTATTTAAGTCGAGACGTTTTTATTTAAAACCTATTGTTGTTGCTAGAAAAAGCAATAACTTATCTATTTATAGAATGTCTTTAAAAAAATCGATCTTACTTATTATTGTTATTTTATTAATCGATCAGGTTAGTAAAATATATGTAAAAACGCATTTTGTACTTCACGAAAATATAGAAGTGTTCTCGTGGTTTAAAATATATTTTATAGAGAACGATGGCATGGCTTGGGGAACAAAAATTAGCGATTTTGCTTCTTTTATATCTGACCGAACAGCAAAAGTAGCCTTAACTTTGTTTAGAGTAGTAGCTATATTTGGTATAGCTTATTGGTTAGTAGATTCTATACGTAAAAAAAGCTCGGTTGTTTTAATATTGGCTATAGCATTAATATTTGCAGGAGCTTTGGGAAATATTATAGATTCTGTTTTTTATGGTGTAATATTTAACGATAGCAATGGGCAATTAGCAAGTTTTTTACCTAGTGAAGGAGGTTACGACTCTTTACTTCATGGTAAAGTGGTAGACATGCTATACTTTCCCTTGTATAAAGGCTATTTGCCAGAATGGTTTCCTGTTATGGGTGGAGAATTTTTTACTTTTTTCGAGCCTGTTTTTAACGTAGCAGATATGGCTATTAGTTCTGGCTTTATATTACTTATTGTATTTAATAAAAAAGCGTTTCCTAAAAAGTAAAACTTTTAGCAAACTACTTATTAGTAGGTATTTTCTACCTCAATTGTATTAACTATCTTTAGTTTTTATTTAATTACTCTTTAATACGTTAATTAATGAACTCTAAACGGTTTCTCATTGTTGCATGTTTCTTATTGCATGTAACTTTTATAAATGCTCAAAATACTTACGATATTGTTTTTCCTGGAAGCGATAGAGATGTAAAATGCCAACAATGTCTTCAAATATTTAGGCAAACTCCAAAAGAGGTTCAATTTTCTATAAAAAGAGAGCGAGATAATCTTTATTTTGAAACCAATGATAAGAAATGGTTTAATATACTTTTTGCCAACACAGGCGATGGTTTGGCAGTAGATATTGTTTTAAAAGATAGATATGCTTGCGATGTAGAAACGGTAGACCGTACCCAAATACGAGGCTATTTATTAAAACCCTTGTATGCTCAAAAACTTAGAAGTGGTTTAAAACCAAACGGAGATAATTTATATAGAGTACATGTTGGTAGGGTGCCAGAAGGTTTTATTAACGACGAGCTAGAGTATAATATTTTATTTTTAAGTAATAAAAATTTGTGCCAGTATTATACCATTTACGATTTAGAATCGTACCCGTGGGACCTGCTCGATATGGGTATGTATTTAGATACTTTAACTTATAGTCCTAAAGAGGTAAAGTCTTCTTCGTTTAAAGAAGGTTTTGTAATGAGAAATAAAACGTTAAAATTTAAAATACCTTTCGAAAAAAATAAATCAAACTATTCGCAAGAAGATATAAAACCTATTTACGATTCACTACGATTAACAGATTTTAATATTAAAGCCATAAACATTAAAGCGTATTCGTCTGTAGAAGGTAGAGAGGCTAGAAATATAGAATTGCAAGAACTTCGTGCCAATAGTATTGTGGCAGCATTACAGGCGTTTCAAAAGCCAACCATTAAAACCGAGGTAACATCGTCAGAGAATTGGGTCGAGTTTTTAAACGATATAAAAGGTACCAAGTACGAAGGTTTGTCGAGTTTGTCTAAAAGCGAAGTAAAATCGCGAATAGTAGGCTCGTTTTCTGCTCAATTAGAGCCCATTTTAAAAAACCACAGAAAGGCAGTTTTAGAGCTAGAATTAGAAAGAAAAGATAAGTATAAGCAAGATTCTGCAAATGTTTTGCTTACCAAGTTTAACCAGGCTATTGCAACATCCAAAATAGAAGAAGCCAGAGAAATTCAAAATTCAATTTTCGAAAAACTTAAAAGCAAAGAGACTCCGCCTTCTATTTTACGAAAAATGAACATACCAAAACAAGCTAAGTTTGCTAAAATATTTAATAAAAACTCGGCGTACAGGTATATGCTTAATGTTAGGCAAGCCATGATAGTTTATAACGAACTATTGGAGCTTGAAAAGTTAGTACCTAAAGACGCAGAAGTTAAGTATAATATTGTTGCAGTAAAATTAAAGTTATGGCGCTTTAAAGCAATAGAGGTAGACGAAATTAAGCTTAAAAACCAAATAAGTGTATTGCGTAACTACGGTATAGATGGTTCGCTTATATCTAGAATGATGGTGAATTATCATATTATAAAAGTAGAAAATTTAATGCGTGCTAGAGATTATATAAACAAAGATAAATCTGTTGCATATATTAATAATAACTATAAAAAGTTTACCCTTTCTAATTACGATTATTTGAGCTTGGCGCAGTTTTTTAGCTATTATGCCGATACCGATTTGTCTGTAGCCTTGCTAGAAGATAAAGCTAGAAGCATAGATATAGACGAGAATTTATTGTTTTACTATCTAAATTTAACCATGGTAAATATAAACTTAACCAACGATTTAAATTACAGAACCATAATGCTTAATGCTATTAATATGAATAAAACACGTTTTTGTAAACTGTTTAATGCTATAGAAAATGGAGGCGTAACCTTTCAGTTATTAGAAGACGATTTTTTACGTACCACGTATTGCGAAAACTGTAATAATTAACCAAAAGCAAACAACACTTATAAGTATAAAAGTGATATAATTTTAGTTTATAGATTAGTTATTCGCATTAATTAAAAGTTTAAAATTTTTATGGCATGTAGGATAATTTTATAGTTGTATGTATGTTAGCTGCAAGCACGAAAAAATGAAACTGAACGAAATAAGAAATAAAAAGACAGGAGAAGTTTTAACTAAAGTTCAGCAAGAAGATTTTGAATACAAAAACCCAATTGAACATTATCAAGGAGAGATTATAATCAATCGAATGCTTAATTATGGTATTTCACCTGATGTTATAAACAGTAATGAAGAATTATCTGATGAGAATGTTAAATTATTTAATAAGGCTGTAAAATTTTGGATTAAATATAAAGAAACATTTGAAAACACTAATATTCCAAATAAATTAATTGACCTTTTACAAGCCAAAAAAAAGGCCATTCAAGAAGATTTATTAAGAGGAATGGTGTTAACTCCAAAAATAGTAACTGCATTTATATTCAAAGCATCTGAAAAACACGGATACACTTTAAGCCAATACACTTCAGAGTTTAATCAAAAAAACATTGACCTATCAAAAATGCCATATGCTTACAGAGTAAAGGATAATGGACAACTTCAAGTTTTCGGCGAAACGGAACTCTCAGATGGACAACTAAAACAAGCATTAGAACATAGAAGTGTGAAAATTGCTCAATTTTTAGACAAAGGAAATGATTGGCATTGCTTCTTTATAACATTTGACAGTATAGGTGGGCGCGAAACTTGGCTTGGAAAGAAACAACCTCATTATCATTATATATCGAATTACTTTGGGGTAAAACGAGAAAAGGTTGTCGAACAATTAAAATCAAGAAAATACAAATTAGGTAATTTACCTCATATAAAATTAATCGAATATGGCAAACAACCCGAATAAAGCCAGCAGGTAACACTGTATAAAAAACATAGGGCGTTTGTGTTAAACCGAAAGTTCTGTGCATATTAATAAAGTCCGCTAAATATAAAATTTGGCGTTTATAGTAAAAAAGATAAAATCAAAATATTTATATTTAGCTAAGTGTTAAACCCGAAAGTCAGTGCTTATCAACTGCCCTACTTTCCATATACTAACCGTAGCCAATTTGAGAAACGAAATATGGAACAAACCATTTTACCAGTTGAATCAATTCAAGAAAGAGATGTTGATTTAATTCTACTTGAAGAATTATCGACAGACAATTCATTTTGCGAATGGTTTATAAGAGAACTTAACTTTCCGAATTTGACTTCCGTAAATGGAGCTTGGAGAAGTATTTCGGCTTTCGGACTTGGAGAAACTGATGTTTTATTTTCATACAACTCAGGTGATAAAAAAATATTTGTCCTTATAGAAAATAAATTAGACGCTACATTCCAAAATGAACAATTCAATCGTTATCTAAAACGAGCAGACGAATATTTAACGAAAAAGGAATGCGACAACGCTTTTACAATATTAATAGCACCAAAACTTTATTGCGAAAACCAAAGTGACTTCGAAAATTATTTGACTTATGAAATAATTGCCGAAAGACTTGAATTTGTTGGAAGCAAAAGAAATTTATTTAAGAGTAATTTATTACAAATCGCAACTGAAAAATTAAGACGAGGTTATCAACCTATAAACTCTGTGCCTGTTCAAAATTTTTGGCATTCATATTGGCAATTTAAGGAAAAAAATTATCCAAACTTGATAATGAAAAAACCTGATATTGTTCCACACAATAGCGATTGGCCAATGCTTTATGACGACAGATTAAAAAACATAATTTTTTATCACAAACTTGGACAAGGAAATACAGATGCAACTTTTAAAGGTTTTCCCGAAGAAGTTGAGTTTAAAATAAAAGAGCTACTTCCTAAATGGGCGAAATTTGAAAAACATAGTAAAAGTTTCTCAATTAGAGTTTTTTCAGGAAAAATTGACCGAACAAAGGATTTTAACAAGCAATTAGAAAATATAGAAAAAGGATTAAAAAATCTTGAACGGACAAAAAATTGGATAATCGAAAATAAAAATTGGCTACAACAATGGCTATAAGTAATTGCTTGTTCTCGTCTACTTACGAAAATCCTCGCGGATTTTCTTGGTCTGTAATTATTTACTAAATTAGTTGCTTAACCGCGCAACTAATCACCCACAAAAATCACACTTCATCAAAAAAAACATGAAAAAAGATCTAATACTAATTTTTTTAATTTTGTCTATAATTAGTATGTCTTGCGGGCAAAAATCAAATAATAAGCAAAAGGAAATAACCCTTGATACGCTACAACATACTCACGAATTAAAAAATAAAGCAAATAAAATTGATAAAAAGGTGATTAATGAAATAGAGGATACTAACTCAGATATTTCAAATTACATTTGCTACACTAACAATAATAATAAATCTAAGAAAATTTGGATTGGCTTTAACAATTCGAATAAGGCTATGAAAATTAAATACAATGGACAGTCTGAATCTATACCATTAAAATTTGTTAGAAATGAATACATTGAAGGTGGAACCCAACCTACAATTATTGATTATTACAACGAAATTTACAATGGCGAAATAAATGGGCATTATAAATTAACTAAATCAGGAAATTGGTACTATGTCTTATACACAAGAGGGAAAGATAATAAAGAATTCAATTTTACTGTCGACCATACTATGGGTGTTCTCTCTTCTAAACCTTGCTTTTAAAACGTGTAAACTTGCTTGGGTGTTACGCAATAATCTAGTGCAATATCACCATCAAAAATATCTGTAATTTCGGTTTCGGCTTCAAAAAAAGAAAGTCCAATTTTAATAGTTTCTGGTTTGCATTTTGTTAAAAACCGATCGTAAAATCCCTTGCCATAGCCTACTCGGTTTCCTTTGGTGTCAAAAGCTAATAAGGGAATAAAAACAACATCAACTTTGTTGTTTAAAATTTCTATACCATCAACAGGTTCTGGTATGTTATACCTGTTTTTTTTAATAACCGTGCCATCTGTTAATAAAAAATGAGTCATTTCTCCGGTTTTAAAATCACTTTTAGATATTAAAATGTTTTTGTCTTTGCCCGATAAAATATTTAAAAGGTAGTCGGTATTAATTTCTTTTTGTTCTTCTATGGATAAAAATGTATGATAAAAAGTATGTTGCCAAACATCGAGTTTTAAAGCTTGATTGGCAATCGCTAAGCTTAAATCTTCAATGGTGTTTATAGATAGCTTGTTACGAAGTGTTTTGTATTTTTTTCGTAATTCAACTTTTGTCATTATCTTAATTGTTTAAGCGTTGTAGAAATATGAAAAAGAGCATCGCCTTGATAAACAATTGGCGCTTCGTTTACATTAATAATATATCCAGCATGCGAGGCTTTTACAAAGTAATTAAATTTGCCATAAGGGTCTGTAATATTACCTAAAATGTCGTGTTTTTGCACATAAGAGCCTACGGGAGCAACAGCTTTAAACATGCCAGAATATTTGGCGCGTCTCCATTTGCTATCGTCAATAAAAATACATGGTTTTTTAGGGTGCGATACTTTAAAATTTGTGCTAAGCATACCTAAATGTTTTAAAATACGTTTAGAGCCATTTACACCAGCGTTTGTAACGTTGTCGTCTATATGAAAAGATTTTCCACCTTCAAAAAGTAGTAAAGGTTTGCCTAATTTATAGCAAGTAGTTCTAAAAGATTTTGGTAGGTTTTTAGAGTATAAAACAAACGGAGCTCCAAATACTTTTGCTAAATCGTTTAGCGCTTTACTGTCTTTAGAGTATCTAAGTTGCGGAGCATTAAATCTGCCTGCGCCACCAGTATGGAAATCGATAACCATATCGACATGCGGTATAACATCGCAGGTTAATTTATGAGCTACTCGTCCTGCTAGCGAGCCAATGGCACTACCAGGAAATACTCGGTTTAAATCTCTACCATCTGGAAATTCGCGTTTTAAATTTATAAATCCAAAAACATTAATAACAGGCATACAAATAATGGTGCCACACTTTGGTTTATTTATGCCTTTAGATATTATTTGACGTACAATTTCTACACCGTTAACCTCGTCGCCATGTATACCAGCAGTAAATAATACTGTTGGTCCTGGTCTTTTAGATCGTTCTATAATTAAAGGTACATTTACAGGTGTAGATGTGTGCAAATTGGCAACATCAAAGTTAACCTCTTTGCTTTCGCCGGGTAATATTTGTTCGCCTAAAAGGGTTAAAATATTATTTTTTATTTCGGGCATTTATTTTGTGTTTTTTTCAATATAGATAATAATATTTTTGGCAATATTGCGTCCAGTTGCAGCCTCAATACCTTCTAAGCCAGGAGTAGAGTTTACTTCGAGTAATAAAGGCCCTCGGGCAGACTGTAGCATATCGACACCACAAACAGGTAGTTTAAGTGCTTGTGCAGCATTCATGGCTACTTTTAGCTCTTCGTGACTAAGTTTTACAATTTTTGCAGATCCGCCACGGTGTAAATTAGAGCGAAACTCGCCCTCTTTACCTTGGCGTTTCATGGCGCCAACCACTTGGCCATCTACAACAAGGGCTCTTAAATCTGCGCCTTTAGCTTCAGAGATGTATTCTTGAACCAAAGCTCGGGCCTCTAAACCATTAAAGGCTTCTAAAACAGATTCTGCAGCATTTTTAGTTTCTGCTAAAACAACACCTAAACCTTGTGTGCCTTCTAGTAGTTTAATAATAACAGGCGTACCACCAACGTGAGCAATTACTTTTTCTACATCGCGCGAGTAGTTTGTAAAAACCGTTTTTGGCATACCTATTCCTGCTCTAGAAAGGCGTTGAGAACTGCGCAGTTTGTCTCTAGATCTTATAATAGAATCGGATGTTGCAGTGGTAAAAACACCCATCATTTCAAATTGGCGAACTACTGCACAGCCATAAAAAGTAACAGAGGTGCCTATTCTAGGTATTATAGCGTCTACGTAATTTAAATAACGGTCTTTATAGAAAATTGTAGGTTTCTCTTTTTCTATAATTAGATCGCATTTTAAAGGATCTATTACTTCAATTTTATGACCGCGTTTTTCTCCTTCTTCAACTAATCGTTCTGTAGAGTATAATTGAGGGTTTCTAGATAGAATTACTATATTCATTTTGTTTTTGTTTTAAAAGAAACGTTTTCTAAATCTACATCAACCATAAATTTTAGTTTTAAAAACTGTCTTCCAATTAATACTGGAAATTTCATATCGCTTCTGGTGCTTAAAGTTAAGTTAATCTTATAAGTTTTTTCAAAAAATACAACTTCAGATTTTACTTTGTATCTATTTTCTTTATATCCGTTACTGCTTTTAACGTTGGTGCGCCAAAATGTATCGAAGATAATCTCTGTTTTTCCAAAATTTTTATGATCATCACTATTAAAAATACATTTTAGCTGGTTGCCTTCTTCTATAATCTTAGAACAATGAATGGCAGATGTATATGCTCCCGTGTCAATTTTTACATCAATATTAAATAATCCAAGTTTTGGGAAGTCAACAATATCGGTGCGTCCAATAATTTTTTTGCTCATTTTAAACTTTTTTAAAAAGTGGCGCAATGTATACAATTAATTGTTTATAAAAATAGAATAATAATAAAGTTTAATGCATTTATAATAACACTATTTTTCTGCTAAAAGTTAAAAATAATTACCTTTACGTTAATGAAAGTGCCTACTATAGATATACAGATAAAAACCTTACCTAATTCGCCTGGCGTATATCAATATTTTGATGCAGAAGGTACTATTATATACGTAGGTAAAGCTAAGAATTTAAAAAAACGGGTAAGTTCGTATTTTACTAAAAATCACGATAATGGTAAAACGCGTGTGCTTGTAAAAAAAATAGCGCGTATAAAACATATAGTTGTAGAGACCGAAACCGATGCTTTATTGCTAGAAAATAACCTTATAAAAAAACATAAGCCACGGTATAATGTTTTATTAAAGGACGATAAATCTTACCCTTGGATTTGTATAAAAAAAGAACGTTTTCCTAGGGTGTTTTCTACACGTCGTGTTTTTAAAGATGGGAGCGAATATTTTGGCCCTTACACAAGTGGGAAAACGGTGCATACTTTGTTAGATTTAATTAAAGGTTTGTACAATTTGCGTAATTGCAATTTTAACCTATCTGAAGAAAAAATAAATGCGGGTAAATATAAAGTATGTTTAGAATACCATTTAGGTAATTGCAAAGGTGCTTGCGAAGGTTTAGAAACTGAGGCAGAATATAACGAAAATATTAAAGCTATAAAAGAAATTTTAAAAGGAAATTTTAAAGATTCTTTATCTCAGTTTAAAGTACAAATGAAAGAGCTTGCTGCAGACATGCGTTTTGAAGAAGCTCAAAAAATAAAGGAGAAAATTGAAGTTTTAGAAAATTACCAGTCGCGTTCTACCATAGTAAATCCTAAGATTAGTAATGTAGATGTGTTTTCTATAATGAGTGATGAAGGTTATGGCTATATTAATTTTTTACAACTATCTTACGGTTCTATTATTAGGTCGCATACCTTAGAAATTAAGAAAAAACTAGACGAAACCGATAAAGAATTATTGGAGTTGGCTATAACCGAAATAAGACAGCGATTTAACTCAAACTCTAAAGAAATTTATGTGCCTTTTAAAGTCGATTTGGGAGAGCAGTTAAAAGTAACCGTGCCAAAGTTAGGCGATAAAAAACATATTTTAGATTTGTCTCTTAGAAATGCCAAGTATTTTAGAATGGAACGCTTTAAGCAGATTAAAATAGTAGATCCAGATAGGCATGTAAATAGAATTATGGCACAGATGAAGGTTGATTTACGCCTGTCTGAAGAGCCACGACATATTGAGTGTTTCGATAACTCGAATATTCAAGGTACACACCCTGTAGCAGCTTGTGTAGTATTTAAAAACGGTAAACCTAGTAAAAAAGATTATCGACATTTTAATATAAAAACGGTTGAAGGTCCAGACGATTTTGCATCTATGGAAGAGGTTGTTTACAGGCGTTACAAACGCTTGTTAGACGAAAATCAACCTTTACCGCAGCTTATAATTATTGATGGCGGAAAAGGGCAATTATCATCAGCTTTAAAAAGCTTGGATGCTTTGGGTTTAAGAGGTACTATTGCTATTATAGGTATTGCAAAGCGTTTGGAAGAGTTGTTTTACCCAGACGACCCCATTCCTTTATATTTAGATAAAAAGAGCGAAACTTTAAAAATTACTCAACAATTACGTAACGAAGCACACCGTTTTGGTATAGAACATCATAGAAATAAAAGAAGTAAAACAGCGTTAAATACAGAGTTAGAAACTATTCCGGGTATTGGCGAAAAAACAGTTGTAGAATTATTAAGGCATTTTAAGTCTGCTAAACGAGTTGCAAATGCCAAGGTTGATGAGTTGGAAGATGTAGTTGGCGTATCGAGAGCCAATAAGGTTTATAATTTTTATAATGAGAAACAGTAGCTAATGCATAATATTAATAAGTTTTAAAAAAGATAAATAGCATATAGTTTGAATAAAAAACTAATCATATTAACCTTATTTTTTTTCGCAATATATTCTGCGAAAGCGCAAAAAAGTAAGCAAGAAACTCAGCCTAAAATAGGTTTGGTTTTAAGTGGTGGTGGCGCAAAAGGATTGGCGCATATTGGTGCGCTAAAAATAATAGATAGTTTAGGTGTAAAGGTAGATTATGTTGCTGGTACAAGTATGGGGGCAATTATTGGTAGTTTATATTCTGCAGGTTATTCTGGAAATCAAATAGACTCTATTTTTAGAAAAGTAGATTTTGATAAAATTATAAACGACGATACACCTAGAGCTGCTAAAGTGTTTTACGAGCGTAGCAATTCAGAAAAATATGCTATAACCTTGCCTTATAACAATTTTAAAATTAAGCTGCCTTCTGCGCTTTCAAGAGGACAAAATACGTTTGGTTTATTATCTCGATTAACACTGCATGTTTGCGATGTAGACGAGTTTAATAAATTACCTATTCCATTTTTTTGCATAGCCACAAATGTAGAAACAGGTAAAGCTGTAGTGCTAGAAAAAGGGAGTTTAACACAGTCTGTAATGGCCAGTGCAGCGCTGCCAACACTGTTTCAGCCGGTTACTATTGGTAATAAGGTTTTAATAGATGGTGGTGTGGTAAACAATTATCCAATAGACGAGTTAAGAGCAAAGGGTATGGATGTTATTATTGGAGTAGATGTACAAGACGGATTGTTAAAACGTGATGCTTTAGTATCTGCGCCAGATGTGCTACTTCAAATAAATAATTTTAGGTCTATAAAAGCAATGGAATCTAAGGTTAAAAAAACCAATGTTTATATTAAGCCAGATATTGTTGGGTATTCTGTTGTTTCTTTTGATGAGGGTTCTAATATTATTAAGCAAGGCGAGCGCGCAGCTAGGCTTAAAATAAACGACTTAAAAAATTTAGTTGGTAGTGCGCCAAAACCTAAAGTAATTTTTAAACCACAAGATAGTATTATTATTAATTCTTCTAAAATAAGAGGAATTACCAACTATACCAGATCTTATGTTTTAGGTAAGTTAAAGATAAAATCGAACGAAAAAATTAGTTACGAAAACTTTACAAAAGGGGTTAATAATTTAATAGCTACTAATAATTTTGATTCATTTCAGTATCAATTTATAAAAACGCAAAAAGAGGACGAGTACAATTTAATAGCAGATGTACGAGAAACAAAAACCAATACCTTTATAAAAGCGAGTATTCATTATGACGATTTATATAAAAGTGCTGTATTGGTTAATTTAACTAAAAAAAGATTGCTTTTTGATAATGATGTCGCATCGTTAGATTTTATTTTAGGAGATAACGTGCGTTATAATTTTGAATATTTAATAGATAAGGGGTTTTATTGGAGTATTGGTTTTAAGTCTCGATTTAATACGTTTAATAAAAATATAAGCGCACAGTTATTATTAAACGATGATGAGATTGAAGGTACAGGTTTAAATAAAATTGATGCAGATGTGCAAGATCAAACCAACCAACTTTATGTGCAAACATTGATTAAAAAAGATTTTGCATTAAGTTTAGGAGGAGAGCATAAACGTTTAGAGTTAAAATCTGAAACAATAACTATTAACAATGACGAGACAGAAGATTTTGTTTTCGAAAAAACAGATTACTTTAGCATATTTGCACAATTAAAACTAGATACTTACGATAATAAGTATTTTCCAACAAAGGGTGTTTATTTTAATGGCGATGTGCATACATATTTGTTTGCATCGGCGTTTAATGACGATTTCGAAAATTTTTCTATAGCTAAAGCAGACTTAGGTTATGCCTTTAGTATTTCAAATAAAATAGCTTTGAATTTTGAAACTAATGGAGGTTTTAAAATGGGAGACAAATCTACCCAAACCCTAGATTTTGCTTTAGGTGGTTATGGTAATAATTTAATAAATAATTTTACTCCTTTTATTGGGTACGATTTTTTATCTCTTACCGGTAATAGTTTTGTTAAAGCATCGGTAAAGGCAGATTACGAGATTTTAAAAAACAACCATATTATTCTTGAAGCTAACTGGGCTAATGTTGGCGAAGATATTTTTGAAAATGGCGAGTGGTTTACCTTACCAGATTATAGAGGCTACGGTTTGGGTTACGCTTTAGATACTTTCGTAGGACCAATAGAAGTAAAGTATAGCTACTCTCCAGAAGAAGGTCAGAGCGTTTGGTTTTTTAATTTAGGCTTTTGGTTTTAATGTTTTTTTAGAATATTCTAAAAAAATTCCGATATTTGTTGTTATATGACACCTATTTGGCAAGACTTATTATCATTTCTTCATTTTCTCATCAAGAGAAACCCAGAATAAGTCTGCTTTGTTGTATCTTTAGATACATTGATTTTTTTAATAATTTACACCCAAAATAAATCTTTGGGTTAACTTTTAAATTCAAAGCAAATGCCTTTTTACCATAAACTAGGAAGCATTCCGCCTAAGCGCCATACACAATTTAGAAAACCAGACGGTAGTTTGTACTACGAGCAATTGTTTGGTACTATTGGTTTCGACGGGATGTCTACAAACAGTTATCATGAGCAACGACCAACACAAGTAAAAGAAGTAAAAAACCAATATAGTGTTGCGCCCAAAATAGCATTAAAAAACAATATAAAATCGTACCGTTTAAAAGGGTTTCAGGTTAAACCAGAAAACGATTATTTAGAAAGTCGAAAAACGGTTTTAATAAATAGCGATTGTGCAATAATTTTAGCAGCACCAAAAGAATCTACAAGAGCTTATTTTTATAAAAACACCGATGCAGACGAGCTTATTTTTGTGCACAAAGGCACAGGTAAGTTAAGAACCATGTTAGGTAATCTCGATTTTAAATATGGAGATTATTTACTTGTGCCACGAGGCGTTATTTACAAAATAGATTTCGATACTCAAGATAATAGGCTTTTTATAGTCGAGTCTCGTAGACCAATATACACGCCTAAGCGCTATCGAAATTGGTTTGGGCAAATGTTAGAGCATGCACCTTTTTGCGAACGCGATATGCGAAGACCGCAAGAATTAGAAACTTATAACCAAAGCGGCGAGTTTTTAATAAAAGTAAAAAAGCAAGACGATATTATAGAAATGGTATACGCATCGCATCCGTTTGATGTAGTTGGTTACGATGGCTATAATTATCCGTATGCCTTTTCAATTCACGATTTCGAACCTATAACAGGGCGTATACATCAACCGCCACCAGTACATCAAACTTTCGAAACCGATGCTTTTGTAGTTTGCAGTTTTGTACCAAGGCTTTACGATTATCATCCACAATCTATTCCCGCACCATATAACCATAGTAATATAGACAGCGATGAGGTGTTGTATTATGTAGATGGCGATTTTATGAGTAGAAACGATGTAGAGGCAGGACATATTTCTCTGCATCCAGCAGGTATACCTCATGGCCCGCACCCAGGAGCAACAGAACGCAGTATTGGTAAAACCAAAACCGAAGAATTGGCGGTAATGGTCGATACGTTTAAACCGCTAATGCTAACAGAGGAAGCTATGGCAATAGCAGACGGGAGTTATTATAAATCTTGGTTGGAGTAATAGGCCAAAAACTTTAGACGCAAGAAAAGAGAAATAAGTAATTAGAGATAGGCATAATTACAAGAAATTAAGATTTAAGGCTTAAGAATTAAAACAAAAGAAAATATATTACAAAGAGTAATTAATTAAATAAGAAGAAAAAATTGGAGAACTTTAAAAAATGATCAAGGGTTTTTAAATTAAACACTAGTAAAATCTTTTTTCTCTAATCTATCTTCTTTATTCCATAATATTATGAGTAAAGACATAAAATCAGTAAACTACGGTTTAGAAAAAATATTTGCAGGCGCACAAGATTTCTTACCACTTTTAGGAACCGACTATGTAGAATTCTATGTAGGTAATGCAAAACAATCAGCACACTTTTATAAAACAGCATTTGGGTTTCAATCTTACGCCTATAAAGGTTTAGAAACAGGATCGAAAGACCAAGTTAGTTATGTGCTAAAACAAGATAAAATTAAACTAGTATTAACCACGCCTTTAAATAGTAAATCGCCAATAAATAACCACATTGTAAAGCATGGTGATGGAGTAAAAGTAGTTGCGCTTTGGGTAGAAGATGCTAGAAAAGCTTACCAAGAAACAACAAGCAGAGGCGCAAAATCGTACATGGAACCTGTTGTAGAAAAAGACGAACATGGAGAAGTGGTGCGAGCAGGTATTTATACCTATGGCGAAACGGTGCATATGTTTGTAGAACGTAAAAATTACGATGGAGCTTTTTTACCAGGGTTTCGAGAGTGGAAATCAGATTACAATCCGGAGCCAGTTGGTTTAAAATATATAGATCATATGGTTGGTAATGTGGGCTGGGGAGAAATGAATACTTGGGTAAAATGGTACGAAGACGTTATGGGGTTTGAGAATTTCTTATCGTTTGATGACAAGCAAATACATACCGAATATTCTGCACTGATGAGTAAGGTGATGAGTAATGGGAATGGAAGAATAAAATTTCCGATAAACGAACCTGCAGAAGGTAAAAAACGATCTCAAATTGAAGAGTATTTAGATTTTTATGAAGGAGCAGGTGTACAACATATTGCTGTGGCTACAGACGATATTATTACAGCGGTTTCTAGTTTAAGAGCACGTGGTGTCGAGTTTTTATCTATTCCGCCAGAAGAATATTATCGTGCAGTACCTGGTCGTTTAGAAGAGCATAGTCATGAACTAAGAGAAGATATAGAGGCTTTAAAAGCATTGGGTATTATGATTGATGCTGATGAGGAAGGGTATTTACTTCAAATTTTTACAAAACCTGTAGAAGATAGGCCAACGTTGTTTTTCGAAATAATTCAGCGTATGGGTGCTCGTGGGTTTGGAGCAGGTAATTTTAAGGCGCTTTTTGAATCTATTGAAAGAGAGCAGGCAAATAGAGGCACACTTTAATAAAATAGTTTTTTTATTTAAACCTGTTTAGTTTTTGCTAAACAGGTTTTTTATTTTTTAAAAAGTATTGCCTTGTGGTATACATAAGTAAAAATTAGTAAACGGTTCGCGTTAGGGATAGAACGGTATGTTTAAGCTCCCCGACCTAAGGAGGGAGCGAGTAGTGATAGCCCGACTGTAGCGTTTCCTGCAAGTTTTTTGTCTTGTAGGTATAAAGCGAAAGTAACGCCATAAATAATTATTCTTGTAACAAATTAACGTTAAGAGCTTCTAATTGTAAGTAGGTGTCATAATAAATTTATATTTTTGGAATAGTAATTGTAATTTATTTTTCGAAAACAATAAATGTAAGACTAGAAAGTTACATTACAATACCCCACACAAGATGAAAAAAATACTACTTATATTATTACTTGTTATTTCTTCGCAAGTGTCTTTTTCTCAACAAGAGTCTGCATTTCAAGAGGGCGAATGGTTTAAGTTTAAAATGAGTTATAGTAATTGGCTTAAAGCTGGTAATGCTACATTACAAGTTAAAGAAGAGTCGTTAAATAACAAGGAGGTGTATCATGTTGTAGGTAAAGGGTGGACCACAGGAATGATAAAATGGTTTTTTAAGGTTAAAGATAGATACGAAACTTATTTTGATAAGCAAACCATTGTACCATATAGATTTGTTAGAAATATTGATGAAGGAGGGCATACAAAAGATATTGTAATAGATTTTGACCAGCAAAAACAAAAGGCTTATGTAAATAATATTAAGCATAAAAAGAAAATGGTTATAGATACAAAGCCCAATATTCAGGATATGGTATCTACTTTTTATTATTTGCGTAATAATTTAAAAACAGAGATTTTAAAGGTTGGAGATGAGGTTAAAATAGATATGTTTTTCGATGAAGAAAATTACGGTTTTAAATTACAGTATTTAGGCGAAGAAGTGCTTAATACAGATTTTGGTAAAGTAGAATCTTTAAAATTTAGACCATACGTTATGGCTGGGCGTGTTTTTAAAGAGGAAGAAAGTTTAACGCTTTGGGTGTCGAAAGATAAAAATAAATTACCTTTGCGAATCAAGGCAGATTTGGCTGTAGGCTCACTAAGAGCAGACTTAGAGTCTTTTAAAGGATTAAAGCATCCGTTTAAAATAGTAGTAAATTAATTAATGAGTTTAGATCCTAACATAACCAAACAGTTAAAGGAAAAATACGAAAAAATAGATCAAGATTTAGATGTTCATTTAGAAGGGTTATTACACAGTAAACCCATTAATTATTGGGACTATATTAAAACAGATGCTCTATTAAATCTTCAGGTGCAGCGTACTGTTTTTCCAGACGAGATGGTTTTTATTATGTACCATCAAGTAAACGAGTTGCTTTTTAAAATGGTACTTACCGAGATAGATCAAGTAGCAAAAAGCGATGAGGTTAGTGCAGAGATGTTTACTACTAAAATAATGAGAATAAGTCGTTATTTTGATGTGTTAACATCGTCTTTTAGTATTATGAAAGACGGTATGGATGTAAAACAATACAACGAGTTTAGAACTACGTTAACGCCTGCAAGTGGTTTCCAGAGTGCGCAATACAGAAAAATAGAATTTGCATCTACAGAGCTTATTAATTTAATAGATAAACGCTTTAGAGACTCTTTTAACAAAGAGGCATCTTACGAAGAGGCTTTTGAGCATTTATATTGGCAAGCTGCGGGTAAAGATTATAAAACAGGTAAAAAAACATTTACACTTTCTGATTTTGAGGATAGGTATAAAGATGAGTTTTTAAGATTTACTAAGTTTTATGGAAAAAATAATTTGTGGTCTAAATACAAAGAGTTGCCTTTAGATGCGCAAGAAAATAAAAATTTAAAAGAGGCTATGCGCCATTACGATTATACTGTAAACGTAAAATGGGTAATGGCTCATTATAATACAGCCAACCATTATTTAAATATAAATGGAAAAACTGCCGAGGCAACAGGGGGAAGCGAATGGGTTAAATACATGCATCCTAAATATCAAAAAAGGATATTTTTCCCAGAATTATGGACAGATAAAGAAATAGAAGATTGGGGACGAAATATTTAATAGCATTATTAGTAGTATTAAGTTTTATTGGTTGTAAAAATGACGAAAAACAGCCAGAGATTATAGAAGAAGAGGTGGCAATTGTTGCGCCAAAAGAACACTACGAATTCGGTTTTAAATTAAGTGATTATATTGTTAAAAGAGATACTGTTAAAAGTGGCGACAGTTTTGGTGTTATTTTAGAGCGCCATAAAGTTGGCTATCCTGCTATATTTAATATTGCAGAAAAAGCTAAAGATACTTTTGATATTAGAAGACTTCAAGTTGGTAAGCCTTATACGGTGCTATGCGCTAAAGATACCACAGAGGTTGCAAAGTGTTTTATATACCAGCCAAACATGGAAGAGTATGTTGTAATTAACTTTCAAGACTCTATAACAAAGGCTTACAGGAGTAAAAAAACAATTAAATATATAGAAAAAACAGCCACCGGTGTTATTAATAATAATATATCTGTAACCCTAGAAGAGCAAGGTTTAAGTCAGCGTTTAGCACACATTATGGCAGACGAGATTTATGCTTGGACCATAGATTTTAGAAGGCTACAAAAAGGAGACCGGTTTAAGGTTTTGTATACAGATAAATATATTGACGATACTATTTATACCGGTGTTCACGAAGTAAAAGCAGCACTTTTTGAGCATAATAAAGAGCCTTTTTATGCTTTTCAATTTGAAACAGATAGCACTAAAGGTATTGTAGATTATTTTGCAGAAGATGCTAAAAATTTACGTCGTGCCTTTTTAAAGGCGCCAGTAAAATTTAAGCGTATATCGTCAAGATATAACCTAAAAAGACGCATTGCTGTTTATGGTTATAAAGTAAGACCGCATAGAGGCACCGACTTTGCTGCAGCTATAGGTACACCAATTATGGCTACTGCCAATGGTACGGTTTCTAAATCTAGTTATACAAGAGGAAATGGTAATTATGTAAAGATTAGGCATAATGCAACTTACGATACGCAATATTTACACATGAAAAAACGTAATGTAAAAGTTGGACAATTTGTTAAGCAAGGCGATGTTATTGGTTGGGTTGGTATGACAGGAAATACAGGAGGACCACACGTATGTTATCGTTTCTGGAAAAATGGAAAACAAGTAGATCCGTTTAAACAAAAATTGCCTGAAGCAGAGCCTATTTCAGATAGTTTAAAGGTGAAATACTTAGATTTTATTAAGCCTGTAAAAACAAAATTAGATGCTATTCCGTACAACAATAATAATTTAGACCAAACATTAGATACTAATCAAATTACACTACAAAATTAATTTTATGGCATTACCAAACGTAAACCCAACAACTACGCCATCTTGGAAAAAACTACAGTCTCATTTTGAAGCAGTAAAAGATGTGCATATGAAAGATTTGTTTGCTAACGATGCAGACCGAGCAGATAAAATGACCATTAAATGGGACGATTTTTATGTAGACTTTTCTAAAAATAGAATAACCGAAGAAACACTAGGTTATTTGCTAGAGTTGGCAGACGATGTTAAGCTTAAAGAAGCAATACAGAGTCAGTTTTCTGGAGAAATAATAAATAAAACCGAAGGGCGTGCAGTTTTACATGCAGCTTTACGTGCACCAGAATCGGCAACATTTAATGTTGAAGGTCAAAATGTAATGCCAGAAGTATATAAAGCTAAACAAAAAATAGAAGGCTTTGCTAACGAGGTTATAAACGGAGAAAGAAAAGGATATACTGGTAAAGTATTTACAGATGTAGTTAATATTGGTATTGGCGGGTCGGATCTTGGGCCAGCCATGGTTGTAGATTCACTACAGTATTATAAAAATCATTTAACAACACATTTTGTAAGTAATGTAGATGGCGACCATGTTAACGAGGTTATTAAAAAACTAGATCCAGAAACAACACTTTTTGTTGTGGTTTCTAAAACGTTTACTACGCAAGAAACACTATCTAACGCTAATACTATTAAATCTTGGTTTTTAAAATCGGCAAACGAGACAGCAATTGCTAAACATTTTGTAGCTGTTTCTACAAATTTAGAAAGTGTTAAGAATTTTGGAATAGACGAAAATAATATATTCCCTATGTGGGACTGGGTTGGTGGTCGTTTCTCGCTTTGGAGTGCGGTTGGTTTAACTATTAGTTTGGCTGTAGGTTATAATAATTTTGCTAGTTTGTTAGATGGAGCCAATAAAATGGATAACCATTTTAAAAATGAAGATTTTAAAAATAATATACCAGTTGTTTTAGCATTAATAAGTATTTGGTATAATAACTTTTTTAAAGCCGAAAGTGAAGCAGTAATTCCTTATTCTCAATACCTAAATCAATTTGCAACATATTTGCAACAAGGTATTATGGAAAGTAATGGTAAAAGTATTGATAGAAATGGAAACCCTGTAAATTACGAAACAGGAACTTTAATTTGGGGAGAGCCAGGAACAAACTCTCAACATGCATTTTTTCAATTAATACACCAAGGAACAAAATTAATTCCAGCCGATTTTATTGGGTTTACTAAATCGTTACATGGCAATCAAGATCATCAAGATAAGCTAATTTCTAACTTTTTAGCGCAAACCGAAGCGTTATTAAATGGTAAAACCGAAGCAGAAGTTGTCGCAGAAGGTACTAAAGAAGATATTGTTCCTTTTAAAGTATTTAAAGGTAATAAACCAACAAACACTATTTTTATAAATAAATTGTCGCCAGAGAGCTTAGGGAAATTAATAGCAATGTACGAGCATAAAATATTTGTGCAAGGTATTATTTGGAATATTTATAGTTACGACCAATTTGGAGTTGAATTAGGAAAGCAATTAGCATCTAAAATTTTACAAGAATTTAACAATAGTGCAGTAAATGAACATGATTCTTCTACTCATAACTTATTGAATTATTATAGGAAAATGTCTTAAAACGATGTGATATTTTTCGTAAAAAAGCAAAAAGGCTTCAGTATTTTTAATGCTGATGCCTTTTTTTTTGTTAGCAACTAACCTATTTGTTAACGTTTTCTTAATATTTAAACTTGGATTATACGTAATTTTGCCCCGACTAATTTCAAATAATAAATGATGAAAAAAATTACGAATTTTCTATTCTTAGCTGTGGCATTTTTGTTTACCACGGTTATTATGGCTCAAAGTACTATTACAGGTACTATAATGGAAGCTGGTGTAAATATGCCATTACCAGGAGCTAATGTTATCGAAAAAGGTACAACTAATGGTGTTGTTACAGATTTTGATGGTAACTTTTCTTTAACAACTAAGAGTACTTCTGGAGAGCTTGTTATAACTTATGTAGGTTATACTACAAAAACAATTGCTTTTACAGGAAATGCAACTTTAGGTAATGTAACTTTAGAGACTAGCCAAGTAGGTTTAGAGACTGTTCAAATTATTGCTTCTGTAGCTGTAGATAGAAAAACACCTGTTGCGGTTTCTACTGTAAAAGCTGCCGATATCGCTTTAAAGTTGAGTACACAAGAATTTCCTGAAATTTTAAAATCTACACCTGGTATTTATGCTACTAAACAGGGTGGTGGTTATGGTGATGCAAGGGTTAACATCCGTGGATTTTCTTCTGAGAATGTTGCGGTAATGATTAATGGTATCCCAGTTAATGATATGGAAAATGGACGTGTATACTGGTCTAACTGGGCTGGTTTAGGAGACGTAACATCTACAATGCAAGTACAAAGAGGTTTAGGTGCTTCTAAAGTAGCTGTGCCTTCTATTGGTGGTACAATTAACATTATTACAAAAACTACTGATGTTGAAGAAGGTGGTAACTTCTTTACAAGTATTGGTAATAATGGTTATTTAAAATACGGAATGACTTACTCAACAGGTTTATCTGATAAAGGTTTTGCTGCTACTGTAAGTGCTTCTAAAATTTCTGGTGATGGTTATGTAGATGGTACGCAGTTTGAAGGTTATAACTATTTTATTAACTTATCTCAAGAAATTAATGATGCACATACCATCTCTTTTTCTGCTTTTGGAGCACAACAAGAACACGGACAAAGGTTTAACCGTTCTACAATAGGAGAATTACGCCAAACAGAACAAGGTCCACAAAAAGCTAATAAAGATTGGGGTTACAAGAATGGAGAGGTTTATCACCAATCTTATAACTTTTATCATAAACCACAAATGTCTTTAAATCATTTATGGAATATAAACGATCAATCAGTATTATCAACAGCATTATACGCTTCTTTTGGATCTGGAGGAGGTCGTAGAGATGAAGGTTCTAAAATTGGATCTAACGATTATAGATTTGGAGGTCCAGATCAACCAATAGATTTTGACACTATAGTTGAAGAAAATATAGCTAATGGAGTTGGAGGATCTACAGATATCATTTCATCTACAATTAATTCACATAAATGGTATGGTTTATTAACCACTTATAAAAATGATATTTCTGATAAATTAGTTATTTCTGGTGGTTTCGATGGAAGATACTATATAGGATCTCATTATTACGAAGTAGAAGATTTATTAGGAGGACAGTTTTTCTTAGATAATGAAGACGATACAAAAGCCTTTGGTAAAGCATTACAAGTAGGAGATCGTTATAATAAAGATTATGATGGGTACAACATAAGAACAGGATTCTTTGGACAAGCAGAGTATCAAGTAAACGATGATATTAACGTGTTTATGGCTGCTGACGTGTCTAATACAAACTATTTCAAAAAGGAATTTATGAGTTCAGACATTCCTGATAACGATCGTGAGTCAGATCATGTAAACTTCGTTGGTTATGGTATTAAAGGTGGAGGTAACTACAACTTAGATATGAACAATAATGTGTTTGTAAATGTTGGTTATTTTTCTAAAGCACCATTTTTAACTAATGTTTTTCTTCAAGAAGATGAGTTAACTTACAATGAAGATGCTGTAAACGAAAAAGTATTTAGTGCAGAAATTGGCTATGGTTACAGAAGTGAGAAATTATCTGCTAATGTAAACTTATATCATACTAAATGGTTAGATAAAGCAGAATCTAGAGAATTACCAGCTACTACAGATGGAGATAGATTATATGCTAACATTTTAGGTATTGATGCATTACACCAAGGTATTGAAATAGATTTTAAATATAAACCAAATAATAAGTTAACTGTTACAGGTATGGCTTCTCTTGGTGATTGGCAATGGAAAAGTGATGTAAGTGCAGATATCTTTACTCAAGATGGTGAGTTATTTGATACTGTAGAAGTTTTTGCTGACGGAATTAAAGTAGGTAACTCTGCTCAAACAACATTTGCTTTAGGTACAACTTATGATGTTACAACTAAAACTAAGGCTTATGTAGATTATAACTATGCAACTAACATGTATGCCGATTTTGATGTAACTAGTAGAAGCTCTGCAGATTTACCAGACGTTTGGGAAGCACCAGGTTTTGGTCTTTTCGATGTTGGATTTAGCCATTCATTTAATGTAGGAGACTTTGAAGCAAACATAAATACTAAAATTAATAACTTGTTTAATACAGAATATATTTCTGATGCTCAAGATAGCGGAGGACTTGAGTCTGATGCTGCAGTATATTTTGGTTCAGGTAGAACTTATAGTGTATCATTAAAAGTTAATTTTTAAAAAAAAGAAAACATGAAAAAATTTATTTATTTATTTATAGCAATTGGGTTTGTGTTTACATCATGTAACCCAATGGATGATATTTACGAAAATATTGATTCTAAATTGGCTTTAGAGGGGGTTGTTGCTAATTTTGACTATACATTAGTTGAAGATGATTACAAAAAAACATTAGAGTTAGATTATGCTAACTTTAACTCTGACGAAGATGCAAAAACATTAATATCAGAATTTTTAAGTACTAAATACCCTTATTTAGGCGCTACATACAAAACAGATGGAAGTATTAACGAAACATCTGCAGTTAATGTAACATATGCTTTATACAATAGAATTAATAAATATGAAGCTGAAATTAGAGAGGTAGAAAGTAACGAATATAACCCTATTACGGGAAATAATTATGGAAACTTTGATAGAGATAGTCACCTTCAGGATTATTTAAACCAAGAATATCCAGAAGCAGAAAATGATGATTTTGTGTCATTAAGGTATAGATATTATTCAGGTACTACAAATACATTGACTAATGGTTTTGTTTTTGACGGTACGTTATGGAACCAAATTACTGGTTTTACAGAAGAAGAATATGAAGAAATGGGAGAAAGCTATCCTAATTTTTCAAGTGAAGACGAAGCTGAGTCTAAAATACCTGATTTTTTAAGTACAGATGGTGTTGAAGCTGGAGCTATATTATCAGTAATGTATGAATTATTTAGTAGCGGAATAACTACTAGTTATACTTTAAATTATACTTTTGATGGTACAGAGTGGTCAGAGTATAACAATGTTCAATCTAAAAAACTTCAATTTGGTTACGATGGTACAAACTGGGTGCCAGATAATACAATTGCATATACTTTAACTACAGCAGATTATGCTAGTGTTTCTAGTGCTTTAGGAGATACTTACCCTTCTCAAACAGCAAGTGTTAGTAACTATACTAACTTTGATAGAAGAAATGGTAATGCTGAATACTGGAGTAGCGATATGCTTGTTGAAGCTATAAATGTGGTTTTAGATATCGTAGACCCATCTGCAGAAGAAGAACAAAAATACACTGTAACTTTTGATATTTATAATGGTTCAAATACAACCGAAAATATTTCAGTTATAAAAACAGGAGGTGTTTGGGTTTTACAATAAAACCTAACATTTAAATAACACAAAACCTCTTGTCTTTTTTGACAAGAGGTTTTGTTCTTTTTAATTAAATTTAAAAAATCATGAAAAAAAGTATTATTTATTTTTCAATTATAGCACTTTTTGGCTGTAGTAGTTCTGGTGGAGACGATTCTCCTATAAATCCAGATAAAGGAGATAATGGCGTTTCTATAGCTGTTAACGATGTTGCAGTTACTACAGAAGATAAAGCAGTAATTATAGAAAATCTTTTAGCAAATGATACTGTATTAGATAATGCAAGAATTACATCTTTTGATGCCACGAGTTCTAATGGAGGTACAATTGAAGATAATAGGAATAACACCTATACCTTCATGCCTAAGTTGGGGTTTATTGGAGAAGATACATTTACATATACAATTTGCGATAAAGATACACCTGCCGACTGCTCTACAGCAACAGTTACAGTAACTATAAATGATGAAGGAAGCCCTGTTGCTGAAGATGATGCTGTTAATGTATTAGCTGGAGGAACTAAAATAATTTCAACTTTACTAGATAACGATTCAGCAATTGATGATGCTGTAATCACTGCGGTAGACAATGCAGGTACATTAGGTACAGTAACATTAAATACAGATGGAACTGTAACTTATACACCGCAGTCTGGTTTTGAAGGAACAGACACATTTACTTACACCATTTGTGACGACGACGTTCCAACTGCAGAATGTTCTACAGCAACAGTTACGGTAAGTGTTTTAGCAGCCTTAGAGTTTAATATACCTTCTAGTTTGGGAGATTATTACGATAATGTTATTTTTAATGATGATGCCGATTTAATGTTCGAAGAAATCTCTGAGCATACATTTGCAATGCATACTGTAATATTAACTTACACACAACGCCATGATCATTTGTACAATGCCGATGCCGATTTATCTAACTCAGATAATGTTATTTTAATGTACACTGGCGAAAGTAGATATTGGGAAGAGTACACATCAGGAAATAACCCATATGCTACACAAACTTATAATACCGAGCACATCTATCCGCAATCTAAATTAGTTTCAGATGATGCAGTAACAGACTTACATCATTTAAGATCTGCAGATGCTACGGTTAATAGCGATAGAAGTAATTATCCTTATGTTGATGGAAGTGGTTCGAATAAACTAATAGGTGGAAACACATGGTATCCTGGAGACGAATGGAAAGGAGATGTTGCTAGAATGGTAATGTACTTAAACATTCGTTATGGAGAAACATTTTCTAAAGTAGGTTCTTTAGAATTATTTTTAAAATGGAATGTTGAAGATCCTGTGTCTGCTTTCGAAGAACAACGTAACGATGTTATATATGCAGCACAAGGAAACAGAAATCCATTTATAGATAACCCATACATTGCTACTTTAATATGGGGCGGAGATACTGCCGAAAATAAATGGGAATAAAATTTACATTGATTTTTCTATCAATTTTAAAACCGCCTCAATCAAGGCGGTTTTTTTACGTTTAATCCTTACATTTGTTTAACTTAAAAATAAACACAAATAATTATGGGCGATATGATAAAAATGCTACACTCTTATTGGGCTTACCTAGTTTTAATAATCTTGGTTATAGCAGCAATTAATGCGATAATTAAAACTTTTGGAGATAAAGAATACAGTGCAAAAGATTTTAGATTATCTCTTTTTACGCTAATTGTATCTCACATTCAGTTATTAATTGGTATTTTATTATACTTTACATCTCCTAAATTCGAATTATGGAGCGAACTTGGAGGTGGAGTAATGGGTAATTCTTTAGCGCGTTTATATTTGGTAGAACATCCGTTTGTAAATATTATTGCTGTAGCTTTAATAACTATAGGGTATTCTAAACATAAAAAGAAATTAGCATCAAACGGAAAATTAAAAACAATAGCTATTTTTTACAGTATAGCGTTATTATTGTTTTTATCAAGAATTCCTTGGAGTATTTGGTTGGCTTAAAAGCCTTTTAAAAAAATATATAAACGCCTGTTAAACTTTAGAGTATAACAGGCGTTTTTCTTTTAAATAAAAAAAGAGTTTACAATACTTCTTTAATAACATAAACGTAAACAGGCAAGTGGTCGCTAAAACCATTTGTAAAGTTTCCGTTAGAAAAGCTTCTAAAAGGGTAGCCTTTATATTTTCCCTCTTGATGTAGTAAATAGTTCTTATTAAAAATTGCAGCTTTGTAAAATCTATACGAGCTGTAATCTTTATTAATAAGCGGTTTTGTTACCATTATTTGGTCAAATAAATTCCAATTATCTCTGTAAGCATTAGTACCAATCCCATTTTTATAAAAATTTTCCATAGGGTTATAAATACCTTGGGCAGCTACTTTACTTTTATCTTTTTTTGCATTTAAAGCTTTTTTTATACTCGCATTTGTAGGGTTGTCGTTTAAATCGCCCATTAAAAACACTTTAGCGTAAGGGTCTGCTATTTGTAACGAATCGATAAGGCGTTTACTTAATTTTGCTGCAGCAACACGTTTAGGTCTGCTACGCTCTTCGCCACCACGCCTAGATGGCCAGTGGTTAACAATAACATGAATTAATTCGCCATCTAAAAGACCACTAACAAGTAGTTGGTCTCTGGTATAAACGCGCTTACTAGAAGCATCATCATAAATTTTTAGTTCGTGCTTACTTGAGGAAATAGGAGTAAATATTTTTTTTTGATAAAGTAAAGCAACATCTATTCCTCGAGCATCAGGAGAGTCAAAATGTACCATGCCATAGTTTTTGTTTACCAATAAAGAATCGTTTACTAAATCTTCTATAACTTTTTTGTTTTCAACTTCAGAAACACCAATAATGGCTGGAGAATTGTTGCTTTCTTCTTTTCCAATTTCAGAAATAACACGAGCCATATTGCGTACTTTCTTTTTATAAATAGGCATCCTGTCTGTTTTAATTTCCATTATAGGACTGTATTCATCAAATTTATCGGGGTCGTTTTCTGTATCAAACAAATTTTCTAGATTATAAAAGGCAATTGTGTGAATTTTAAATATTTTATCTTGTGCATTTGTATTTACATACAAGCTTAAAAGTAAGAATAGGAAACCGAATTTTTTGGTATTCATAGTAAAGAAAAATCGTTTTTATTATATAATACTATATTACAAAACTTGAGCCAAAAATTAAGGTTAAATTAAAAAAGTGTATATATTTATTGTTCAATGAGTTACTTTTTTAGATTTTCTGTGTCTAAATAAAAGTATGAAGAAATCCCTCTTAATTTTATGCTTTTTATGTTTTGCATGCGTTTCGTTTGCCCAAACCTTGGTTAAGGGTAGCGTTAATAATGCAGTAAGTTTTGACCCCTTAATAAATGTTTTGGTTGTTATAGAACAATCTACCTTGTCTACAAAAACAGACGCTTCAGGTCGGTTTTCTTTTTTTAATAATATTCCGTTAGGTGAGCAAATGCTAAGAATTTCAAAGCCTGGATTTATTACAAAGCGGTTTCCTATTATTGTAAATGAAGGAGAAACGGTTAATATTTCAGATATGTCTTTAGAGGCAGATAACGCTCAGGTTGATAATTTATTCACCATTACATTATCTGATGATGAATTAGATGGAGACCAAAGTGGTTACGGAAATATTTCGGGGTTATTATCTTCGTCTTTAGATGTTTTTCAGCGTACAGCTGCATTCGAGTTTAGTTCGTCGTTTTTTAGAGTTCGTGGATTAGATTCAGATAATAGCTCTGTTTTAATTAATGGTATAGAAATGAATAAACTCTATAATGGCAGACCCCAGTGGAGTAATTGGGGTGGTATGAACGATGTTTTACGAAATCAAGAATTAACCACAGGCTTAACACCGTCTAATTATAATTTTGGAGGCATTCTTGGTACAACAAATATTAATACACGAGCGTCTAGTATGCAGTCGGGAGCGCGTATTACTTATTCTTCTTCAAATAGAAGTTACTCTAATAGACTTATGGCAACTTATGCTTCAGGACATTTAAAAAATGGTTGGGCTTATACACTTTCGGTAGGACGTCGTTGGGGTAACGAAGGGTATCAAGATGCTACGGTGTACGATTCTAATTCGTTATTCGCATCCGCAGAAAAAAAACTTAACGATAAACATAGTTTAAGTTTTACAGGTATTTATGCACCCAATAGGCGTGGTAAATCATCTGCTAATACTCAAGAGGTTTACAATTTAAAAGGCATAAAGTATAACGAGTATTGGGGCTATCAAAATGGCGAAAAAAGAAATTCGCGTATTAAAGAGGTGGTAGAGCCTATTGTAATGCTAAATCATTATTGGAACTTTAATTCTAAAGCATCTTTAAATACAAATATAGGTTATCAATTTGGTAAGTTTGGTAATAGTAGGTTGGCTTATGGAGGTGCAAATTTAGTAACAACCAACGATGGGCAGCAAACTTTTGAAAGCGGAGGTACAAACCCAAGTGCTAGTTATTACCAAAAACTACCAAGTTATTTTGAGCGTAACTATGCGAACGATTTAGGTTTTGCATATCAAGCACAACAAGCGTTTTTAAACGACGGACAATTAGATTGGCAACAATTATACAATGCCAATTTAATTAACACGTCTTTAGGTAAAAATGCAACGTACATGTTGTATGAAGATCGGGCAGACGATAAGCAGTTGTCTATAAATACTGTTTATAAAAACGCAATAAACGATCATGTTTTATTTAATGCAGCGGTAAATTATAAAACATTAAAATCTGAGAATTTTGCCGAGGTTTTAGATTTACTTGGTGGTACAGGGTTTTTAAATGTAGATAGTTTTGATGGTGTACAATTTAATTTAGAAGCGCCAAACACAATAGCTCAAGTAGGCGATAAATACGGGTACAATTATAATATGTTTGCCAATGTATTGTCTTTTTATACACAAGCTCAGTTTAATTATAATAAGGTAGATTATTATGTTTCGGCTAGTATAACCAATACACAGTACCAAAGGGAAGGGTTATTTAAAAACGAATCGTTTGCTAATAACTCTTTTGGAAAAGGAGATGCTTTATCGTTTACAGGTTTTGGTTTAAAAGCAGGCACTACATATAAAATAACAGGTAAGCATATTGTAGGAGCTAATGTTGGTTATATAACAAAGGCGCCATCTATAAGAAATAGTTTTTCTAATTCAAGATCTAATCATAATATAGTACCTCATATTTCAGAAGAAAAAATAACATCTGTCGATGTTAGTTATATTTACCGGTCTAATATTGTAAAGGCAAAATTAACAGGCTTTTATACAAAAATAGAAGACGCAAACGAAATCTCGTTTTTCTTTGCCGATGGTATTGGTAATGTTATTGCCGAAACAGCCACACAGCAATCTGGTAACGACCAAACCGAGTTTATTCAAGAAATTTTGCAAGGCATAAATAAAAACCATGTAGGAGCAGAACTGGGTGTAGAAGCTCAAGTTACGCCTACAATAAAGCTAAAAGGAGCTGCAGCTTATGGGCAATATACATATGCAAATAATCCAGATTTGTATTTGTCTTCAGACCGTTTTGAGAATGTATATTTGGGTAAATCATATTTAAAAGATTATAGACTAGCAGTTGGTCCGCATCAAGCATATTCGGTTGGTTTCGAGTATCGCGATCCAGATTATTGGTGGTTTGGCGCTACAACAAATTTTTTCGATAAAACGTATGTAGATATTAGTCCGTTAACCCGAACTAATAATTTTTACAAAGATATAGATGGTTTTCCGTTTTTAGATTACGATGAAACCCTTGCAAAAACATTGCTTAAACAAGAACAATTTAATAACTACATAACGGTAAACCTTGTTGGCGGAAAATCTTGGTTGGTAAAAGGACATTACATAAGTTTTTTTGCTAGTATAAACAACCTGTTTGATAAAGTCTATAAAACAGGAGGTTTCGAGCAAGGTAGAAATGCTAATTATAGACAATTACGAGACGATAAAGCTTTAAATAAACCCGTGTTTGGAGCTAAATATTGGTATGGACGAGGGGCAACTTATTTTCTTAATTTAAATGTTCGGTTTTAAGTTGAGTTTAAAATAGTTTTATAAAAGAATTATTATGAATAAAATTAACAGAATTAAAAATACGTTAGGTATACTAGTTTTAATAGTACTAATATCGTCTTGTGTAAATGATGACGATTACAGTATTCCTAACCCTAGTGGCGAAGAAAATATAAGCATTCCAGCAGAAAAATTAACTACTTTTAGAGCGATTCATAATAGATTTAAGCAGGCAGTAAATAACGGAGATGCTATTGCAGAAATTTATGAAGATGAAGATATTTACATTGAAGGCTATGTCGTTTCTAGCGATGCTGCAGGCAATTTTTTTAAAGAACTTATTATTCAAAATAAAATAGATGAAAGCACTACAGACGAAGACCCAAGATTAGGAATTAAAGTAGATATTAATATAGCTAGTTTATCTGATACTTACGAGTTAGGCAGAAAAGTTTACATTAAACTAACAGGATTAAGTATTGGAGAATCTAACGGTGTATTAACAATAGGCACAGGCGATGGTGCTCAAGTAAAACAAATTCAGCCAGCACAGTATAGAAGTATAGTTATTAAAACAGAAGAGGTTGCCACTATTACGCCTAAAGTGGCACAAATACAAGATTTAACAGAGCAAGATTTAAATACTTTAATTAAGCTAGATAATATGCAGTTAAACAGATTTGAACTTGGTGCTACTTTTGCAACCGAATCTATAGATGAGTTTGATGGTTTTAGAACATTGGAAAGCTGCGATACTGGAGTTTCAATACTGCTGCAAACCAGCACGTTTTCAGACTTTAAAGGACTTGTTGTTCCGCAGGGACAAGGTAGTATAACAGGTGTTTTTAGTCGGGATTATGGAGACGATTTTAATGTACTTATTATTAACAGCTCTACAGCTGTTAATTTTGATAGCGATTTACGTTGCGACCCAATAGAATTAACATGTGGCTTAGCAGCAACTGTTGGAACAGGAAATTTGCTATATGAAGATTTTGAATCTCAAAAAAACAATAAGCCTATAGTTATTAGTGGCTGGACAAACTATATAGAGGCTGGTACAGAAGCTTGGGAAGCTTACTCATCTGCATCGTCTAATGCTTCGTTGGGGCGTTCTGCAAGGTTTCAGGCTTCAAGCTCTGGAGATGCTAGTAATATTGGTTGGTTAGTAACACCAGCAATTAATTTAGATGCTCAAGATGGAGAAACTTTACGTTTTAAAACCTCAAATAGTTTAGCCGATAGTAGCTTTATGGAGGTTTTATACTCTTTAGATTGGGATGGTACAGAGAACAATATAACATCTGCAACTTGGGGAGAGTTATCTGCTGCCTATGTGGTTAAAGATTCAGATTCTTTTGTTCCTTGGTTTAATTCTGGAAGTATCGATTTATCTTGCGTAAGCGGTACCATGTATATAGCTTTTAAATTTACAGGAAGCGGACAAGATACTTTTGATGGTATTTACGAATTGGATGAGGTGCGTGTGGATTATGTAGAATAATAGAATTTAATGGTATTTTTGCATTAAATTCGCCAAATGACCACATTCGACAATATATTTTTTCATTTTTTTAATCATTATAAAAACAAGAAAAAAAATAATGCTAACAAAATAGCTACTTTTTATTTAACGTTTTTACAAGGAAGTTTACTGTTGCTTTTAGGAGTATTTTTTGCTGGGTTCTTTAGGCAAATGCATGTAGATACCATGTCTGCACCAAAAGCTTGGACCTTATTTGTTTTAGTAACTATAGGCCTTTATTTTAAAAATTGGATGCATTATGGTGGCAGAAAACGAAAAGTACTTAATGCCAAAATGCTAAAAAATAAAAAGCTAAGCTATAATATTTGGTTGCTTTGGTTTTTGCCTTTAATTATTTTAGGTTTAGCTTATATTGTTTCTATGGCAGCTTAGTTTGCCATTACTTTTTAAAAATAGTATAAACAGGAAAGTGGTCGCTATAACCACCTTTATATTTTTTACCAACATAAGTTCTATAAGGCGCTCCTTTATATCTACCTTCATATATTTTTAAAAAATTTTCATCAAAAATATTAGATAAACTGTATTCGTATAAGTTATCAGAAGTTTTAAAAAAGTTTGTAGAAATTAAAATCTGGTCAAATAAATTCCATTGTCTATTATGTTTTGTAGTACCTCTATTAAAAGATCGTAAAGTTTCCATTGGGTTGTACAAGCTGTAATTATCAACCAAACGTTTAATACTATTATTGTGAGGGTCATCATTAAAATCGCCCATTACTATAATTTTTGCATCCGGATTTTCTAATCTTAAAGACGATATAATTTCGCCTACTTTATCAGACGACGCTATGCGTTTGTGCTCTGTTTCTTTTTGACCTTCGCGCCTAGAAGACCAATGGTTTACAATAACATGTATCTTTTCGCCATCTAAAATACCCGAAACCAATAAAACATCACGTGTATAATCGGGTAAGCCTTTATCGTTTTTTAATTCTACAGTAAAAGGTTCAGAGTGTAAAACTTTAAAAGCATCTTTATCATAAATTAAAGCAGCATCAATACCACGTTCGTCTGGGGAGTTGTAGTGCACAAAGCCATAATTGTGTGGCTCTAAATAATTAGAAGCAATTAAATCTTTTATCACTTTAGCGTTTTCAACTTCGGCAAGACCAACAATAGCAGGATGTTTTCCTGTTTCTCTTCGTCCTATATTCGAAATAACAAAACCGAGTTTTTTAAGTTTTTTACTATAACGTTTTGGAGTCCATTTTTTTATAGATTTTGGTAAAAAATCGCCATCGTGCGTATTTTTATCATCAAAAATATCAAAAAGGTTTTCAGTATTATAAAAAGCTATGGCCTGTAAATCGTTTCTAACAGGAACGTCATCAAAAGGTTTTATTATCATAAATCAAAAATATGCTAAAAAATTTTAACATGTAATAAAATCTCTAGGTATAAAATTAACCAAAGAGCGTTTAGATCGATTTAATAAAAACCAAGACAAGAAGTATGTTTTAGTTAATAAAGATATATGGTCTTTAAATAAGGAGATTCTAGGCACAAAAGTATCGCTTAAGCTACCAATAATTTAATTAAGTTGCAGGGTAGGTAAAAATCTCTTATATAATTAAAATAGGTTATAAAATATTAAAATTAAAATCAAGGCAATTACGTAACTTTGCACTATATTTATTTATATGATAGAAGAGAAAGATCTTAATTTAGAAAGAGCTGTTTTAATCGGAGTTATAACCAAAGATCAAAACGAAGAAAAATCTAAAGAATACCTAGACGAGTTAGAGTTTTTAACCTTTACAGCAGGCGGATATGCTGTAAAACGATTTACTCAAAAAATGGACATGCCAAATCCTAAAACCTTTATTGGAACAGGTAAAATGGAAGACGTACGTCAGTTTATAGAGCAAAACGATATTGGTACCGCTATTTTTGACGATGAATTATCGTCTGCACAAGAGCGTAATATTAGTAAAATTCTAGAATGCAAAGTTTTAGACAGAACCAATTTAATACTCGATATTTTTGCCCAACGCGCACAAACAAGTTATGCAAGAACCCAAGTAGAACTGGCACAATGCGAATATTTGCTGCCTCGATTAAGAGGTATGTGGACACACCTTGAACGCCAAAAAGGAGGTATAGGTATGCGCGGGCCAGGAGAAACAGAAATAGAAACAGATAGACGTATAGTACGTGACAAAATAGCCTTGTTAAAAAAACGTATAACAACCATAGATAAGCAAATGGCTGTGCAACGTGGTAACCGAGGTAAAATGGTTCGCGTAGCACTTGTAGGTTACACAAACGTTGGTAAATCTACTTTAATGAATGTGGTAAGCAAGAGCGAAGTTTTTGCAGAAAACAAGCTTTTTGCAACCCTAGACACAACCGTAAGAAAAGTGGTTATTCAAAACCTTCCGTTTTTATTAAGCGACACCGTAGGTTTTATACGCAAGTTGCCAACTCAATTGGTAGACAGTTTTAAAAGCACACTAGACGAGGTTCGAGAAGCCGATTTATTGCTTCACGTAGTCGATATCTCTCACCCTAATTTTGAAGAACATATAGCATCTGTAAACAAAATTTTAGGCGAAATAAAAAGCAGCGACAAGCCAACTATAATGGTTTTTAATAAAATTGATGCGTACCAAGCCGAGCCTTTTGACGATACCGATTTAGTAACCCAGAGAACAGGAGCACATTACAGCTTAGACGAGTGGAAAAGCACTTGGATGAATAAAGTAGGTAACAATGCCCTATTTATTTCGGCCATAAACAAGCAGAATTTAGAAGATTTTAAAAAACGCGTTTACGACGAGGTTCGCGAAATACACGTTACACGTTTTCCATACAATAAATTTCTATATCCAGATTATAATTACGAAGATATAGAATAGTATTAGGGCGTTACCACAAGGGTCGGGCTTTCCGTTATATCTTTTTTGAGAAAAACAAAAAAGGATGCCACATCAATCCCTAACGCATAAAAAAACCTTTAAAAGTAAAATAACTTTTAAAGGTTTTTTATCTTTACTTGTAATCTTAATATATTAGAACCCTTATTATTATTTAATCCAAAATTTACTATAAAAGTATATAATGAAATACACAACATTACCAAATAGCAATATAAAAGTTAGTAAAATTTGTTTAGGCACCATGACCTGGGGAAACCAAAACACCCAAGCCGAAGGCTTTTCGCAAATGGATTACGCTTTAAATCAAGGTGTAAATTTCTTCGATACCGCAGAGTTATATCCAGTTCCTGCCAATGCAGAAACCTATGCCGAAACCGAAAGAATTATTGGTAATTGGTTTAAAAAAACAGGAAATAGAGACCAAGTTGTTTTAGCATCAAAAATAGCAGGCTCTGGCGATTATACTGCCCATGTACGTACAAACGGTTTTAGTCCAAGTGCTTTAAAAGAAGCGGTAAACAACAGCTTAAAACGTTTACAAACAGATTATATAGATTTGTACCAATTGCACTGGCCAGAACGCCAAACTAATTTTTTTGGAGTAAGAGATTACAAGCATAACCCAGACGATGCTTGGACCGATAATTTTAAAGAAATTCTAGAAACATTAAATGGCTTTATTAATGAAGGGAAGATTAGAGAAATAGGCATATCTAACGAAAAAGCGTGGGGCACTATGCGTTATCTCGAAGAGTCTAAAACCAATAGTTTACCAAGAGTAAGCACTATCCAAAACGCTTATTCTTTATTAAACAGAACTTTCGAGGGCGATTTAGCAGAGCTGTCTATAAGAGAAAATGTAGGCTTATTGGCATATTCGCCATTAGCTTCTGGTTCGTTATCTGGTAAATACATGAATGGTAAAGTGCCTAAAAACTCAAGATTCGATTTGTTTCCAAGGTTTTCTGGTCGTTATAGTAGTCCACAAGCTATCGAGGCTACCAAAGCATATTTTAAAATAGCCAAAGCCCATGATATATCTTTAACTCAAATGTCGTTAGCCTTTATAAATCAGCAGCCATTTATTACGGGTAATATTATTGGAGCAACAAACCTAGAACAACTTAAAGAAAATATAGACAGTATAAATATAACTTTAAGCGACGCAATTATAGAGCAAATTAATGAGGTGCATAATACATATCCAAATCCAGCACCTTAAATAGTAATTTAAATTTTAATAATATAAAAAGCCAAAGAGTAAAACTCTTTGGCTTTTTAAGTTCTATGCAATCTCTAAGACCTCAGTTCTTAGTTTTTTTGCTGCTTTTACTAAGTTTATAAGCGCAGTTTTTGTTTCTGGCCAATCTCTAGTTTTTAATCCACAATCTGGGTTTACCCATATATGCTCTTTAGGTAATACATTTTTTGCCTTAATAAGTAAGTGTTCTATTTCTTCAACCGATGGAATTCTTGGCGAATGTATGTCGTAAACACCAGGGCCAATCTCGTTAGGATATTTAAAGTCTACAAAAGCATCTAGCAATTCCATTTCAGATCTTGAGGTTTCTATAGTAATAACATCAGCATCCATATTGGCTATATTTTCTATAATATCATTAAATTCAGAATAGCACATGTGTGTATGAATTTGAGTTGTGTCTTTAACACCACTAGCCGAAATCCTGAAGGCTTTTACTGCCCAGTTTAAGTAATTTTTCCATTCCTCTTTTCTTAGCGGTAAACCTTCTCTAATAGCAGGTTCGTCTATTTGTATAATATGTATACCGTTTTGCTCTAAATCTATAACCTCGTCTCTAATAGCTAAAGCTATTTGGTTGCATGTTATTACTCTTGGTTGGTCGTTACGAACAAAAGACCATTGTAAAATAGTAACAGGGCCTGTAAGCATACCTTTTACAGGTAGTTCTGTTAAAGATTGTGCGTATTTAGACCATTTAACAGTCATTGGGTGTTCTCGAGAAACGTCTCCAAATAAAATTGGAGGCTTAACACATCTAGTTCCGTAACTTTGTACCCAACCAAAACTACTAAAAGCAAACCCGTTTAGTTTTTCTCCAAAATACTCTACCATATCGTTACGTTCGTACTCGCCATGTACTAAAACATCAATGCCAATTTCTTCTTGAAAACGGATGGTTTTTTCGGTTTCCTTAGCAATTAAAGCGTCGTATTCTTTTTGAGATAGTGTGCCTTTTTTAAGTTGTAATCTCCAACTTCTTACATCTTTGGTTTGAGGAAAAGAGCCTATAGTTGTAGTAGGAAATAAGGGTAAGTTTAGTACTTTTTTTTGTTCTTGCTGGCGATTGGTAAAATTGCTTTTTCTTTGGCTATGGGTATCATTTAAACTACCAACACGACTTTTTACAGCTTGATTATGTATTAAAGAAGAGGTGCTTCTTTTAAGGTTTGCTAATTTATTCTCTTCAAACAGTGTTAAGTATTCTGCTTTGTAGTTAGACGATAAGCCTTTAAGTGTTGCTATTTCTTCAAGTTTTTGTTTGGCAAAAGCCAACCATTGTTTTACTTCTGCGGGTAAGTTTGTTTCGTTGTGCTCTAGATCTAAATCGTGCGGGCTATGTAATAACGAGCATGAAGATGAAATCCAAATGTTTTCGGGAATAAGTTTTTGGCTCGCTTTACTAATAAAATTTAAAGAAGCTTCAAAGTTGTTTTTCCAAATATTTCTTCCGTCTACTAAACCTAAAGATAGTTTTGTTTTTGGGTTAAAGAGTTTAGATTCTAATATATCATCTAATTGAGATGTGCATCTTACTAAATCTAAATGCAAGGTATCTACCGGTAGCTTTAAGGCAGTTTCTAGATTTTCTCCGTAGCAATCAAAATAATTGGCCAAAAAGACTTTTAAGTTTGGAAATTCTGCATGTAGTTTTTCGTAAACATATGTAATAGCTTCTCTTTCTGCATTATTAAGGTTAAGGGCTAAGCAAGGCTCGTCAAATTGAATATATTCGACATCTAAATCAACTAAAGCATTAATAACTTCGCAGTAAACAGGAAGTAACCTGTCTAGTAAATCTATTTTATTAAAGTTTGATTCTTTTTCTTTTCCTAATAATAAAAAGGTAACCGGGCCAATTAAAACAGGCTTGGTTTTAATCCCTAAAGCTAAAGCTTCTTTATATTCATCAACTATTTTAGAAGAGAAAAACTCAAAGGTTTGTTCTTTTTCAAATTCTGGAACTATGTAATGGTAATTTGTATCAAACCATTTTGTCATTTCCATAGCAGTAAGATCATGGTCGTTTTTTTGTAGGCCACGAGCCATGGCAAAGTATAGATCTAATTTGTCGCCTTGCTTTAAATTGTTATATCTTTTTGGTATGCAACCAAAAGTTAAACAGGTGTCTAGTACTTGGTCGTAAAAAGAGAAATCGTTGGATGGGATGAGGTCAATTCCGCTTTCTTTTTGTAAAATCCAGTTGTCTTTTTTTATAGAGCGACCAACATCTAAAAGTGTGTTTTTATCTGTTTTTTCTGCCCAATAGCTTTCGCATATTTTTTTTAGTTGACGTTGATTTCCAATTCGTGGATAACCTAAAATAGTAGTTTTCATAGTGCTTTATTTATTGTAAAATAACTTTGCAAAGGTATATTTGAAGAATGATAATTTGTTTTTTTATAATAAATACAGACTATAAAGCTTATTTTGCGTTATATTTTAGAATAAAAAACTTTTGAATATAAAAATGATTGATTTAACAGAAAATAATTCTACATATCAATTGGATAATATTGATTTTAGGATTTTAAAATTGCTACAAAAAAACTCTGATATAACAACAAAAGAACTTGCTGTTAAGGTTAACTTATCTACTACACCTGTTTTTGAAAGGGTAAAAAAATTAGAAAAAAGAGGCTACATAAAAAAATATGTTGCTGTTTTAGATGCCGAAAAATTAGAAAAGGGCTTAACAGTATTTTGTAATATTACTTTAAAAGAGCACACGCGCGAAATAGGGAATAGGTTTGTTAAAGATATTTTGTCTCTTAAAGAGGTAGTAGCGTGTTATAATGTATCTGGCGATTACGATTTTTTAATGAAGGTTTTAGTAAAAGACATGAAGCATTATCAAGATTTTGTGCTAAACCATCTAGGAAGCATAAAAAATATAGGAAGTGCCCATAGTACATTTGTTATGGGAGAAATTAAAAACACTTACGAAGTGCCAATTTAATGGGTTTATAAAAGATAAATAGCGTAATCGTTTTTAAAAGAGTATTTTATAAGTAGGTTGTGTAGCTCTTTTATTTCGATAGGTTTAGAAATAAAATCGTCTATTCCTGCTTTGTGAGCTTTCTTTCTATCGTCTGTATAAGCACTGGCAGAAACAGCTATTATGGGTATAGCTTGCATTTTAAATTTATAAGATTCTTTAATTAATTGTGTGGCTTCTAGCCCATCCATAATAGGCATTTGTATGTCCATAAAAATAATATCGTAAGGATTTTGGTTGTAAAGCTCTATCGCTTCAACACCGTTGGAGGCATAATCTATAGATAAATTGAATTTTTTAAGCATCAAACCTAATACTTTTTGGTTCATTTTGTTATCATCTACAATTAATACTTTTTCTGTCTTTCGTAATATAGAAAATTCGTTGGAGGGTGTGTTGTTACTTATGGAGCTTACCGCTATAGGTGCTTTTTTTAATTTTAATTCAAAGTAAAAAATAGTACCACCACTATTTGCAGATTTAAATTTTAGCTCGCTACCCATAAGTGCTGCCAATTCGTAAGAAATTGTTAAGCCTAAACCTGTGCCTCCGTATTTTCTGGTTGTAGATATGTCTACTTGCTCAAAGGCTTGAAATATTTTTTTAGATTTTTCTTTATTAATGCCAATGCCAGTATCTTCTATAGAGAAATACAAAGAATCGTAATGGTCATCAAACTGTTCTTGTTTTACTTCTAATTTGACCCAGCCTTGATGAGTAAATTTTATGGCATTGTTAAGCAGATTAATTATTATTTGATTTATTCTAATAGTGTCTCCATATACCAAATTGGCAGCGTTATCGGCCTTTTTGTAACTGTAAAAAAGATCAATTCCTTTTTCTGATGCTTGAAACTGAAATATTTTGGATAATTTTTTTAAATCGTCGTCAATATTTATAGCTCTATCTTCCAATTCCATTTTACCCGCAGTTATTTTCGAGTAATCTAAGATGAGATTTATTAAACCTAGTAAGTGGCTCGAAGAGTAATTAGCAATATCTAATAATTTTAATTGCTCTTTATCTAAATTTGTTTGGTTTAGCATATTTATAATGCCAATAATGCCATTTAAAGGAGTTCTTATTTCATGACTCATATTAGCCAAAAAACTCGATTTATATGCAGTTGTTCTTTCTAACTCTTCTATGGTAAGTTTTAACCCTTTAATGTTTTCTAATAAATTTTCTTTTAGCATATGGTAAGCTCTATACAAAAAATCTATTTCCAATATTTTTGATTTGTCTTCGTGCCTATTTGTGTCAAATTCTTTAAAGCCAGATTTTATAAATTTATGCATAGAGATTTGAAGTTTTTTTAAATCTCTAGTAAGTATTTGAGACAAATAAAAGATAAGAGAAGCAATGAAAATGATGGTGAGTATAAAAGCAGTTTTTACATATTTTTTTATATCTGCATTTTTGCTTGTAATGGTATTTAAAGCTGTATTTTTTATTGCGTTTATATTGTTACTAATAGATTTATTTAGTGTAATAATCTCTTCATAAATGCCTTTGTTGTTATTGTTTCCAATTTCAATATATAGTGTTGATACGTTATTAAAAAGAGCTTTGTATTGGTTTAAAGCTTTGCGAGCATCTGTATTTGTAGATGGTTTTGAGGTAATTTCTAGAATAAAATTGTTAAAGTTTGTTATGTAGATTTTTTCGGATCGCAATAAAAAATCTTTTTCAAATCTTCTTAATTGTAGAATTTGGGAGTTGGGTATTATTTTAGAAGATTCTATGTTATGCACAACACGCCTCATTTTTCCTATTAATCCAAAATCTTTAAATCCAAGTTTAAATTTTTTGTCTTTAATTTGGGTAGATAGGGTGTCTAATCTTTCAAAACTATTCTTTAATTTACTTATTAAATTGCTGTTTAAACCAATATCTTTTTCTTTTAATTTTGATATAACAACATTTAAATTTTCCTTTTGTTTTGAAATATTATTAAGATATGTATCTATGTTTTTTTCTGTTTTTGTTTTATAAAATAGTGGGTTTTTATAACCGTGAAGTAAAAAAGATTGAAAGTTTTTAGTATTGTTAGAAAAGTTGGATTCTAACGTATAAATTCTATTTGTTACCTTTTGTAAATCTTGAGTTTTGTTGGTGTAGTAATTGTAGCCAACAAAAATTATAGTAGCAATAGTTATAATAAATATAAACGAGAGAATGATTTTAAATCTATACGATTTATAAAAATTTAGGGTCATTAGAGAGGATAAATTTCAATAAAAGTATATAACGGTATTTTAATTTGGGTTACTTTATTGTTAAATGCATTTTGCCTTAATGTTGGGTTAAAATATAGCAGTTTAATAAGCTTATTTTTAGTTATTTGGAGTTTTTAATTTTTGTTTAAAATAATTAAAAGAGCGCTTAATGGCTGCTTTTTTAGGGTAAATAGGCGTTTTAAAAGGGACTTTTGGTTTTAAAAAGTGTAGCTTTCTATCCATTTTAAAGCAGCCGATCGAGTAGAAAACACCTTGTATTTATATTTTTTACCTCGAGCAATAGCACCATATAAAGTGCTAATCGCAGCTGTTGCAGGATTGCTTATAACCACAGCAGTTACAACAATATTATAGTTTTTAAGAGATTCTATTCTAGCGCTATTAAATTGCTTTAACGATTTATACGAGAAAGAAAATGAGGCATTAGTAGCATCTACAATGGTTCTTAATTGCCTAGGGTAAGTAGTGTTGTCTTTAAAAGACTTTAGGTATTCTAAAACTTCTTGGCTAGTTACAACATTTTTAAACTCTGTTTGTAAGATGTTTAATTTAGGTTTAAAAGTAGAACTTATCATGTAGTTTGCTGTTTTGTTTTCACTAATTTATTAATTATTCTGTTTTCTATTAGTTAAACAGGCATTAATAAATTAGTAACTTGTTATAAACAAAAAACCCGCTAACTTTATAAGTTGCGGGTTTTTATAATTATTTAATTTGAGTACCATCTTTGTCAAAAAAGTGGTATTCTAGATATGTGTAAGCATCTCTTGGTAATATTTTCACCCATTTTTTATGTTCAAAAAACCATTTTGAACGTAATGATGGAAAACCTTTTGTTAAGAAGGCTGCTATAAAAGGATGTGTGTTTAAAGTTAACTTTTTATAGTCTTTTTTTAATAATTGATCGAGATCATTTTCTATGGTTTGAACCAAGCCTATTGGTGCTTCAACCTCAGAACCGTTAATAATAGCGTCTGGGTTTTCCTCGCGCGTTTTTATTTCCATTTCTGGACGAACTCGTTGTCTTGTTATTTGTATCAGTCCAAATTTACTTGGTGGCAATATTTTGTGTTTAGCTCTATCGTCCTTCATTTCATCACGAAGGTGATTAAAAAGCTTTTGCCTGTTTTCTGCATTTGTCATGTCAATAAAATCAACTACTATAATACCTCCCATATCGCGTAAACGCAATTGGCGAGCCATTTCTGTAGCTGCTATTAAATTAACTTCTAGAGCAGTATCTTCTTGGTTATTGGCTTTGTTAGACCGGTTTCCACTATTTACATCAATAACGTGTAAGGCTTCGGTATGCTCTATAATTAAATAGGCACCTTTGGCCATAGAAACGGTTTTGCCAAAAGAAGTTTTAATTTGTCTTTCTATTCCGTATTTTTCAAAAATGGGAATTTTAGCTTGATACTGTTTAACTATTGATTCTTTGTTAGGTGCAATTTCTTGCACATATTCTTTAATTTGATAATAAAGCTCTTCATCATCTACAAGAATACTTGTAAAAGTGTCGTTAAATATGTCTCGTAAAATAGACGAGGCTTTATTCATTTCTCCTAATACTTTACTTGGATGATGTGCTTTGTGTAGCTTTTTACACATGCCTGTCCAACGACTAAGCAAGTTTTGTAAATCTTTGTCTAGCTCTGCTACTTTTTTGCCTTGTGCTACTGTACGAACAATAATACCAAATCCTTGCGGAGTGATACTCTTAACCAAGCGTTTTAATCTGTCTTTTTCTTCTCTATCTTCTATTTTTTGAGAAATAGAAATTCGATTAGAAAAAGGAACTAAAACTATATATCTGCCAGCTATAGAAAGCTCAGAGCTAATTCTAGGTCCTTTGGTTGATATAGGTTCTTTTACTATTTGTACTAATAGCGATTGATTTGATTTTAAGACATCGGCAATTTTGCCATCTTTATCAATATCTTTTTCAAATGGGAAATTTTTAAGTGAAAAATCTTTTAGTTTACCTGCGCTTACACTTTTTGTGAATTTTAAAAGAGAAGGAAGTTTAGGGCCTAAATCGTGATAGTGCAAAAATGCATCTTTCTCGTAACCTACATTAACAAATGCAGCATTTAACCCAGGAACAGCTTTTCTAATTTTGGCAATAAACACGTCGCCAACCGAAAAATTATTCCCGCCTTCGTCTTTCTGTAATTCAATAAGTTTTCCATCTTTTAATAAGGCAAAATCAACATGATTGGAACTAGATCTAATGATCAATTCTTTATCCATTTTGTTAATTTTTATCCATACTATTAAGTTATTGGTTTGTAGTTACCTTTTATACCTAAAAGCAATAAATTAGTAACCAAAGCCAGCAACTAAACTGTACAGATGGATTATACATTGTTTTTTGATTATCTAATTAATAAAAGATGTTATTAATTAGATAATCAATCACAGGATTTTTAAATCCGTGGAGCTCATTGTTTAATTTGAACGAACTCATTTCAAAGAACTTTGTTGTTGTCTTTAATCAAAAAAAGTAGTTAATCTAACTACTTTTTTGAATTATTTTTTCTTTTTGTGACGGTTAGCGCGTCTACGTTTTTTACGTTTGTGCGTCGCTACCTTATGTCTTTTACGTTTTTTACCACTTGGCATAGTATAGTGTCTTTTAAATTAATAATTCTGTTTAATGTTTTATTTAACGTCTACATTGGTTTTTACACCTTCTACAAAAACTTTTGCAGGTTTAAATGCAGGGATATTGTGTGCAGGTATTTTAATAGTAGTGTTTTTAGATATGTTTCTACCAGTTTTTTCTGCTCTTGTTTTAATTATAAAGCTTCCAAAACCTCTTAAATATACATTATCACCACCTTCTAAAGAAGTTTTCACTTCTTCCATAAATGTTTCAACTGTTGCTTGAACATCTCCTTTTTCAATTCCTAATTTCTCAGAAATTTTTGCTACTAAATCAGCCTTCGTCATTTTGTACTGTATTTTATTTTAGGTTACTATAAATTTTAAAGGGATGCAAATATAGGCATTTAATATTCAATATTTCAAACCTAATTCATTAAAATTTAAGAATATAAACGTTTATTTTTGTTAGCTATTTATAATCTTTAAATGAATTTTTCAAAAACTTTAATAAACTGGTATTCAGTTAATAAACGAATTCTTCCATGGCGAGAAACTACTAATCCGTATTGTATTTGGTTGTCAGAAATTATATTGCAGCAAACACAGGTTAAGCAAGGTTTGCCATATTACGAAGCTTTTTTAGGCAAATTTCCGTCAGTTTTCCATCTTGCTAATGCAGATGAGGCTCAAGTTTTAAAATTGTGGCAAGGACTAGGTTACTACTCTAGAGCTAGAAATTTACATGCTGCTGCAAAATTTATAGTTAACGATTTAAAAGGGGAGTTTCCAAACAATTATAAGGACCTCTTAAAATTAAAGGGTGTTGGCGATTATACAGCAAGTGCTATATCGTCTATTTGTTTTAACGAGGTGGCTGCTGTTGTAGATGGTAATGTTTACAGAGCGTTATCTAGGTATTTTGGTATCGATACGCCAATTAACTCGTCTAAAGGTGCAAAAGAATTTAAACTTTTGGCTCAAGAGTTAATAGATGCTAAGCAACCAGCAGAGTTTAATCAAGCTATTATGGAGTTTGGCGCTATGCAATGCAAACCTAAAAATCCAGATTGTAGTTCGTGTCCGTTTAAAGATAGTTGTGTAGCGCTTCAAAAGAATATAGTTTCTGAGTTGCCGGTAAAAATTAAATCCGCGAAAGCGAAAAAAAAATATTTTAACTTTTTGGTTTTTATATCAGATGATAAAAAGACTGTTTTAGAGAAACGAACAGGTAAGGGTATTTGGCAAAACTTATATCAGTTTCCGTTAATAGAAACTAAACGTGAAGCTAATTTTGAAACCTTATTAGAGTTAGCTAAAAAGCAAGACTTATTAAAGAGTGTGAATTTTGAATTAACATTATATAATAAGGACACGCTTGTGCATAAATTGTCGCATCAGCATTTATATACCAAATTTTGGATTGTAAAAATAAACACGAATCTTGAAAAAGGCATTTTAATAGATGATATAGAAAATTATGCAGTACCTATTTTAATAGGCAATTTTATAGAAAAATTCGAGTTTTAAGGGTTTAGCAGCTGTATTGTTTAGATTTACTATTTTACATTTTTAATATAATAGATAGTACAATCATATTTTTTTATTAATTTTAAACAAATGGAAAGCATTTAGTTACTTTTGCTCTCTTTTAAAAATGTAAATGTTATGTCTGGAACTTTAAATAAAGTTATGTTAATTGGCCACTTAGGAGATGAAATAAAAATGCACTATTTTGAAGGTGGCGGTTGTGTTGGGCGTTTTCCATTGGCAACTAACGAGACTTATGTAAGCAAACAAACAAACGAGCGTATTACTAATACAGAGTGGCATAATGTAGTGGTGCGAAATAAAGGTGCCGAGATTTGCGAAAAATATTTAAGTAAAGGCGATAAAGTTTATATAGAAGGACGATTAAAAACCAGAAAATGGCAAGACGACAAAGGTAACGACAGGTATTCTACAGAAATACAATGTAATGATTTTACCTTTTTAACAACTAAAAAAGAAAGTGGAACCCAGGCTAGTAATACGCCAGAGGTTGCTAAACAAGCAGTTAGTGGGCCTGCAACTGCAAAAAGTGAAGCTGTAGAAGATGCAAATGACGATCTTCCTTTTTAATAAAAGTATGTTTATAATGGCTAAAAACCTATGTTTAACTAAAATGATTGAACTTGGATCCTGATCCCGCGAGTTTTATACCCTTATTTTTAGCAATAGATTTTTCGTTTGCAAGTAGTTTTTTACTCTTATTTGTATTGCTCTTTTGTTCTGCATTAATTTCTGGTGCCGAAGTCGCTTTGTTTTCTTTAACTAGAACAGATATGGAGGCTGGTTTAGAGGCAAAGTCTAAACAAATTCAAATTATATCTAATCTTTTAGAGCGACCTAAAAAGCTGTTAGCTACAATTTTAGTAGCTAATAATTTTATAAATATTGCCATTGTTATTTTGTTTGCTTACATAGGAGCTACACTTTTCGAAAACATAACATCTACCGTATTAAGGTTTACTCTAGAGGTTGTTATTGTAACCTTTTTAATTTTGCTTTTTGGTGAAATTTTACCAAAAATTTACGCCAATAGAAATCCTGTTAAATTTGCTACATTTATGGCGTACCCGTTGCGTTTTCTAGATGTTGTTTTGTCGCCTATAAGTATGCCTATGCGTGCAGTTACTTTAGGTATTCATAAAAAATTAGGTAAGCAAAAATCGAACTTAAGTGTAGATCAATTATCGCAGGCGTTAGAGCTAACAAGCGAAGCAGACACGACTAAAGAAGAGCAGAAAATTTTACAAGGTATTGTGTCTTTTGGTAACACAGATACTAAACAGGTTATGCAACCACGAATAGATATTTTTGCTTTAAACGTAGAACAAAAATATGCAGAAATTTTGCCCGAAATAATTTCGAATGGCTATTCTAGAATTCCGGTATTCGAAGAAAATATAGATAAAATTGTTGGCATTCTGTACGTAAAAGATTTGTTACCTTATATAGATAGAAAACAGTTTAATTGGGCGTCTTTAATTCGAGAACCATTTTTTGTACCAGAGAATAAAAAATTAGATGATTTAATGGCCGAATTTCAGGAAAAGAAAGTGCATCTGGCTGTTGTGGTAGACGAGTATGGTGGTACATCGGGATTAATTTCTTTAGAAGATATTATTGAAGAGATTGTAGGCGATATAAGTGATGAATTTGATGATGAAGATTTAAATTATTCGAAGCTTGATGATAATAATTATGTTTTTGAAGGCAAAACAGCTTTAAAAGATTTTTATAAGGTTTTAAAAATTGAAGATAATTCGGTTTTCGAAGACCATAAAGGAGAGTCTGAAACCATTGCGGGTTTTGTTTTAGAAATATCTGGCAGTTTCCCTAAACGCGATTCTAAAATAAATTTTAAAAATTACGTTTTTACAATAGAAGCTTTAGATAAAAAGCGCATAAAACGTTTAAAGTTAACTATAAACTAATGTATAAAAATAGCTTAATTTTATTATTACTAATTTTTTGTTTTTCTTGCGAAGACGATGTTGTGCCTAAGCCCAAAGGGTATTTAAGATTAGAATATCCAGAGGCAGAGTATGTAAAATCTAATATAAATGTTCCTTTTACTTTTGATATTAATAAGTTGGCAAGCAAAGTGTCATCAAAACAAATACAAAGTAAAACCAAAAGTTACGCACTAAATATTGAGTATGCATCACTAAAAGGCACTCTTTTTTTAACCTATAAAGCTGTAAAGAATAATAAAAAGAATTTAAACGATTTTATTCGCGACGCAGAAAACTTAACACAAAAACATATGATTAAGGCAGACGAAATACCCGTGTTTCCTTTTGAAGATGATAAACGACGTGTTTTTGGTAAGTATTATGTTGTAAAGGGAAATGTAGCTTCGCAGTCTCAGTTTCATATTACAGATAGTGTTAATCATTTTTTAACAGGTTCGCTGTACTTTTATGCAAAACCTAATTACGATTCTATTTTACCAGCAGCAAACTACCTGCAAAAAGATATGAAACGCATAATGGAAACCATTGAGTGGCAATAAAAAAAGCTTTCCCAATCTGGAAAAGCTTTTAAAAATTTAAAATATATTGTGTTTATTAAGCAGCTTCTTTATTAGATACACAGCCTTCTTTTTTACAATCTGCTTTGCAAGCTGTTTTTTTATCTTTACAACATGCTTTTGGGCAATCTACTTTAGCTTCCTCTTTTTTTTCTGTAGAAAAAGCTTCAACAGTTTTCATGTCTTTAACCTTATAGATATCGGCAACCTTAGTAACTGTTTCTGTTAAAGAACTTGGTGTAACAGTAGCCTCATTATATTCTACCATTGCTAGTCTTTTGTCAAAATCTACAACAGCAGATTTTACACCATCCATTTTGCCTAGCTTTTTTTGTATAGTCGCAGCACAACCAACAGCACACGTCATGCCATCAATAGTAAACTCTGCCTTGGCATAAGTTGCATTAGGATCTAGTTTTTTAGTATTTACTGCAGTTGTTGTTTCAACTTCAATAGTTTTAACCTCTGGTTTGGCTTCGTTTTTACAGCTTAAAGCAAACGCCAATATTAGGGTAAGGCTTAAAATGTTTTTTAAAGTTTTCATATTAATGTATTTGGGATAAACATTCTTTATTTTAAAAAACAAATTTACTAAATATTGCTGTTTATTATATTAAAAATGACACTTTTGTTATTTATTAACATATGGGTGGTGTTTTTTAAATCACATTAAAATTTTAAAGTAATAAATGAATCCAAATAACATTAAGTGGCTTTACTTAATTGTGCTTTCTGTAATATGGGGAAGCTCTTTTATTTTAATAAAAAAAGCGTTAATAGGCTTGTCTCCCATACACTTGGGGGCTTTGCGAGTTGTTTTTACGGGTTTGTTTTTGTTTATTGCTGGTTATAAAAACATTAAAACCGTTAAAATTAAACAATGGAAATGGTTAGCTATTTCGGGGTTTTTAGGTTCCTTTTTTCCTGCTTATTTGTTTGCTTTTGCAGAAACCGAGATAGATAGTTCGGTAACTTCTATTTTAAACTCTCTGGTGCCTCTTAATACCATAATATTAGGAATACTTGTTTTTAAAATTAAATCTTCGCGTTGGCAAATATTAGGGGTTGTAATAGGTTTGTTGGGTAGTGTGATGCTAATTGCTAGTGGTGCAGTAATAAATACAGATCAAAATTACTTCTATGCTATATTTATAATAATGGCAACTGTTATGTATGCTGCCAATGTAAATATAATAAAGCGTTATTTGCAAGATGTTGCAGCTTTAACAATAGCTGTTGGTAATTTTTCTGTTATTATAATTCCTGCTATAATAGTTTTATTGTGTTCTGGTTTTTTTACAAACGAGGTGTTTTTGTCTCCTAACTTTTCAGGATCTATAGGGTATTTATTAGTGCTATCTTTATTTGGTACTGCGATAGCAAAAGTTTTATTTAATAAGTTAGTGCAAATAGCAACGCCCGTTTTTGCCTCTTCGGTTACTTATTTAATGCCGGTAATTGCGGTTTTTTGGGGTGTTTTAGATGGGGAATCTTTTAGTTTTTTGCAAGTTATAGCGAGTATTGTTATTTTGTTAGGCGTTTATTTGGCTAATAAAAAATAAACGCCTTTGTTATGTTTTACAAAATACTTAACTTTTTAATGCTAAAGAAGCTCCTATTGCTAGGTCTGTTATAATTTTATTCAGTTTTTTTAATTGAGCTTTAAGAATGTGCTTTTTCATAATAAGAGGGATTAATTAACTTTTTATAACTAAAACAGTTTAGTGTTAAAAAGACCTACCCTGATAAGTGTTATTAATTAAAAAAATAACGTAAAATGTTTTTAATCATAAAGTTGGAACGATATTTATAATGTTAATGCCAGGTTATTGCAATAACTATAAAGTTATTTTGCTGTTTAAAGTCTTGAGAAGGTAGGTTGTATTATAATTAAGATTAAAAAAAGCATTAAAAATATTGTTCAAAACATATAAAACGTTTGTAGTTTAATTAATTAGCAGTATATTTGCATCCGTTTTCTGAGGAAGAAAGCGAATTTTTAATCAAATTTAATTAATAAAAACGTTACGCTATGTACGCAATTGTAGAGATAGCAGGGCAACAATTTAAAGTTGTTAAAGACCAAAAAGTTTTTGTTAACCGTTTACAAACTGAAGAAGGAAAGCAAGTTGCTTTTGATAATGTTCTTCTTTTAGCAGATGGTGACAATGTAACTGTAGGCGCCCCGGCTATAGACGGAGCTCAAGTAGGAGCAAAAGTCTTAAAACACCTTAAAGGTGATAAAGTTATAGTTTTCAAAAAGAAAAGACGTAAAGGTTACCGTGTTAAAAATGGTCACCGTCAAGCTTTAACAGAAATTGTAATTGAAAGTATAGCTGCTTCTGGAGCAAAAAAAGCTGCGCCAGCAAAAAAAGCAACTAAAAAAGCTGAACCAAAGGTAGAAGCTAAAGCTGCTGCTCCTAAAGCAACAGGAAAAGCTGATGACTTAAAAAAAGTTGAAGGTATCGGCCCTAAAATTGCTTCGACATTAACTGAAGCTGGAATTGCAACATTTGCAGATTTAGCAAAAGCAACACCAGAAGCTATTTCAGAAATTATCGCTGGAGTTCGTGGTAACCATGTTACAGATACATGGCCTGCACAAGCTCAATTAGCAGCCGATGGTAAATGGGACGAGCTTAAAAAATGGCAAGACGAATTAGATGGTGGTAAAGCTTAATAGCAACCACTAAAGTTTAACAATATAAAAACTTAAGACAATGGCTCATAAAAAAGGAGTAGGTAGTTCTAAGAATGGTAGAGAATCAGAATCGAAACGTTTAGGCGTAAAGATTTTTGGTGGACAAGCTGCCTTAGCTGGAAATATTATCGTAAGACAAAGAGGAAATACACATCACCCAGGTGAGAATGTATATTCTTCAAAAGATCACACTTTACACGCTTATGTTGATGGTGTTGTAAAATTTACAAAGAAAAAAGATAACAAATCTTATGTTTCTATAGAGCCTTTTGAGGCTTAAGAAATATTTCTTTTTAAAAGATAAAAAAAACCTTTCTGGAAACAGAGAGGTTTTTTTATTTTATAGGTTTTTGTTTAAAAATTAGTTTCATTTTTTCTTTATCACCGTAAAATAATAATTATTATTTGCAAATTTATAGGTAACTATGTGTTTTTTGGTTTGACCAGGGCATTTTGTTGCAAATAAATAAAAAGCTAACCAATACTTACGCTACGTTTTTATTGGGCTTGTATAGGTTTTTTAAGATTAGCCAATCTTTGCTTGTGTAGTGCAAGAATATAACATTTACATAACACACTAATGGTTTATAGATATGATATTTGCAGACTTATTACAATTAAACCCTATGGATAATATTTATTTATACATGATTATAGCTTTGGCTATATTAGCAATTGCCGATTTGGTAGTTGGTGTTAGTAACGATGCTGTAAACTTTTTAAATTCAGCTATTGGTTCCAAAGCTATTTCGTTTAAAACAGTAATGATTGTTGCTAGTGTAGGTGTTGCTGTTGGTGCAGTGTTTTCTAGCGGAATGATGGAGGTTGCTAGAAAAGGTATTTTTAACCCTAGCGAGTTTATGTTTAACGAAATCATGATAATTTTCATGGCGGTAATGATAACCGATATATTACTGCTAGATTTCTTTAACTCTATTGGTATGCCAACTTCTACAACGGTTTCTATTGTTTTTGAATTACTTGGTGCAGCTGTTGCAATAGCTTTAGTAAAAATAAGTGCAGAAGGAGGTGGCTTTACAGATGTTATAAATTATATTAATACATCAAAAGCAACTCAAATTATTTTCGGAATTCTTCTCTCTGTAGTAATTGCATTTTCTATTGGAGCATTAGTACAGTGGATTTCAAGAGTTTTGTTGTCATATAATTTTCAAGAAAAAAAGCCTCATGTAGGCGCATTATTTGGGGGTTTTGCTCTAACTGCTATTACATATTTTATTTTTATGAAAGGTTTAAAAGGAACTTCTTATGCCAATGAATCTTTCGATATTTTAGGTGGTGGAACTATGTCTAACTTTTTAGAAACACAAGTGTTATATATTGTTACCGGGTGTTTCTTGTTTTGGTCTTTACTGTCTTACATCTTTATTGCATTTGTAAAAGCAAATATTTATAGATTAATAATTATAGTAGGCACCTTTGCTTTAGCGTTAGCTTTTTCTGGTAACGATTTAGTAAATTTTATAGGTGTGCCTGTTGCTGCTTATAATGCTTTTTTAGCTTGGTCTGCTTCTGGAGTTGCAGCTACAGAGTTTCCTATGGATATATTGGCTGCGAAGGTACCAACCAATAACTTTTTGTTATTAATAGCAGGTATGATTATGGTTTTAACATTGTGGTTTTCTACTAAAGCGAAAAAGGTTGTTAAAACTTCTATCGATTTGGCGAGCCAAAGCGAAACAAAAGAAAGGTTTCAACCTAATGGACTTTCTCGTGGTTTTGTAAGGTTTGCTGTGATGATGTCTGATAGCTTTTCTTATATTATTCCTGCATCAGTGCAAGCAAAAATCGATAAGCAATTCGTAGCTCCAGCTATAGACCTTAGTAAAGATAAGGTAAAAGATATGCCTGCTTTCGATATGGTAAGAGCTGCTGTAAATTTAATGGTCGCAGCTGTTTTAATTTCTATAGCTACATCTTATAAGTTACCTCTATCTACTACATATGTTACTTTTATGGTAACTATGGGGTCTTCTCTTGCAGATAGGGCTTGGGGAGCAGAAAGTGCTGTATATAGAGTGGCAGGAGTTATAAATGTAATAGGAGGTTGGTTTTTTACTGCGTTTAGCGCGTTTTGTGCTGCAGCGCTGGTGGCTTACTTATTAAACCTAAATTTAACAATTATGTTTCCGGTGTTATTGTTAGCAGCGTTTGTTTTGTTAATACGAAGCACAGTAATGCACAATAAAAAATCTAAAGAGGTAAAAGCAGAAGATAGTTTAATAAAAGCAGAAAGCAGTTCTGTGCAAGGTGTTATTCAAGAGAGTGCAGGTAACATAGCTAATGTGGTTAATAGAGGTTCTAAAATTTATTCTAATGCTATTAAGGGACTCGCAAAACAAGATTTATTATCGCTTAAAAAGAATAAAAAACAAGTAGATAAGTTAAGTGAAGAGGTTGAAGATTTAAGAGATAATATTTTCTATTTTATTAAAAATTTAGACGAGTCAAGTGTTGGGGCTAGTGATTTTTACATTAGTGTTTTAGGATATTTACAAGATATGACACAGTCGTTAGAGTATATATCTAAAGTAAGTCATAAGCACATTAATAATAATCACAAGAAATTAAAATTTAATCAAATTAAAGAGCTTAAAGAAGTAGATTTATCTATAGAGAAGTTATTTGATGAAACAAATGAAGTTTTTAGTTCTAAGTCTTTTGAGAAAATTGGAGGTATTTTAAATAATAAAAGTGAAGTTTTTGGCTTGTTAACAGAAAAAATTCAAAAGCAAGTTAAACGTACCAGAACAGAAGAGTCTAGTCCTAAAAATACAACACTTTATTTTGGAGTTTTATTAGAAACTAAAGATTTACTTGTTGCAACAATGAATCTTTTAGAAGAGTATCATAATGCTCATGATGCTTCTATTGAGCCAGCAACAATTCCTACGTCATCGCACGGAGAAGAAGAGTAAAGGTAATAATGTATTATAAAAAGGGGCGAAATTGAATTTCGCCCCTTTTTGTTTTTAATCCATACCACATTTATAAATAAGTTCGTTTTAAATGTTTTTATTTCTAGTTTACTCTTATACTCTAGATTTTTTAAAGGCGTTAAAATAGCTATAACCAATCCTTCTAAATCGTTATTAAAAGCCTTATAGTTTAAGTTTTTCTATAGTTTATACTAGTGTTTAATACTAGAAATTTTATGCTATTACTACTTATAGGTAAACAAAAAAGACAGCCATGAAAATGACTGCCTTTTATTAATTCTTAATATTTATTTTAAGAATAGGGTATTTACTAACTACTAACTAAAACTCTTTTTTACCAAATTCACTATCAATAAATTTCGATTTGTTTTTTACTGTATTAAAGGTATACGACAGGTTTAATGATACCATGTCGACTTCGTATCTATAATTTGTAGTGGTGTAAAACTGGTCTGTTCTAGCGGTTGTAATGCGCTGCTCGTTAGTTTTAAGCATGCCCATATCTATGTTTTGCCATTGTAGTGTCGCTGTTAAACGATTATCGAGAAAGGTTTTTCTAAAAGCCAAATTAGGCGAGTAAAATCTAGAATCTTCGCCCATAGCAGTAACTCTATCAGATAAATAATTAAACGTAAATTGTAAAGAGGCATTTTCCCAAAACGAATAGGTTGAGTTTAAATTAATAGAGTAAATAGTAGATTTAGAATTGATATCGTAACTTCTACTAATGCCATCTCTATGGTTAAAGTTTAGCGCACCATCTATATCGTAATTGTAAATGTTTGCGCCAATAACGTTAGTCCAGTTTTTTGTTGGCTTAATGGTAGCACCAAACTCTAAACCAATAGAATTACTTTTTCCTACGTTAGAGTATACACGGTTTATAACACTATCTATAACAGCACCATTGGTTTCGTAAGCTAAGGTGTTTACTCGATTTATAACATTATCTACATGTCTAAAATAAGCTGTAGCATAAACAGAGTTTCCTCCTTTTATTCTTTTAGTAATACCAAGTTCTACTAAATCGATAAATTCTGGTAATAAACTATTATCACCTTGTTCAAAAACTTCAGAGTGCTCACGTTCAGCAAAACTATTCATTTTTAAAGTTGTAGTACGCTCTACACGTTTACTATAAGCAGCTTTAATATTGGTTTTTTCGTTAACTTCATATTGAACAGAAGCAGAAGGGAATAATTTTACAAAATCGTATTGGTAAACATTAGGTGTTGTTTCACTTTTTAAAGACTCTGTATACTCTCTGTCCATAGATTCTACACGTGCACCAGCAGCATAATCCCATTTATTTTTCTTTCCTGTTAATTGTACGTAGCCAGAATGTATAGAACGTTTTAATTGAATATCGCTTGAAAATTCTGGAACTAATACACCATCACGTTCGTAAACAAAATCTCCTTCATGGTCTATATTTCTATATTGGTAACCAGTTTCAAGGGTTCCAAAAGAGAAAGGTTTCCAAGCATAGTCTAAGTTAAAACGTGTACCGTAAAGAGGGTTGTCGTTTGTGTTGTACTCTTCTTGGTATACTATAGAATTGTCTGGGTGACCTAAATTGTCATTTACAGTTGGTCCACCTAGAAAAGTATACTCGTATAAGAAAGAGGTAGATAGTTTAGAATTATTATTAAATTTATGAGCATAATCAAAACTACCTAAGGCAAAATCGCCTTTTCTAATTCTTAAGTTGTGGTTGTAATACTCAAATGTATATAATCTGTTTTCAGAGTTTTTAGGAGAAACAGCATGATTATCATAATAAACAATATCTGCAAGTCTTTCTTTAGTGTGCTTTCCAGCAAAAAAACCAACAGAGAACTCGTTGTTTTCATCTGGAGTAAAATCAACATTAAAACGTCCGTTATAGCTAATGTCATCAAAACTACGTTCACCATCCGATGGTAAAAAGGTGGTTTTATCTTCAGCGTTGTTTACAATAAACATATCGCCTTCACGACGTCCAGTTTTATCGTTACGCTGGTAACTTGCACCAAGCGAAATATTCCATTTGTCGGTACGCTTATTAACTGTAGCATCAATACCGTAACGCTCTGCAGGAACTTTAGTGTTGTAAGGTTCTATAGATGGGAAACCACCACGAACATTTACTTGCGCAAACGTACCATTTGTAGCTCCTTTTTTAGTTTTAATATTTAAAATTCCACCTTTACCTTCTGGATCGTACTTTGCAGATGGAGCGGTAATAAGTTCTACTGTTTCTAGTGCATTTGCTGGTAATTGTGCTAAAATAGAAGCAGCATCACCTTGTGTTGGTTTTCCGTTTACTAAAACGGTAAAACCTTTACTCCCACGTACGCTTACTTCGCCTTGACCATCAACAGTAACCGATGGTAGGTTTTTAATAACATCTACAGCATTTCCGCCTTCTGCATTCTGGAATTTTTTTGTGTCGAATACTTGGCGGTCAATTTTATGAACCACAGCAGATCGTTCTGCTTTTATCATAACTTCGTCTAATTGGCTACCTAAAGTTAATTTAATAGTGCCAAGATCTATAGATTGGCCTCTTTTTTTTACCGAAAGTGTTTCAGATTTAAAAGAAGAGTAGCCCATAAAAGAAGTTTCTACATAGTAGTTTCCTGTTTTTACATTTTCTAATTTAAAACGCCCTTCTATATCTGTTATTACACCGGTAACGAGCTCACCATTTGTTTTATACAAAGCTGCGGTAGCATATTCTAAAGGGGCTCCGCCATCTGCGTCTTGTATTTTTCCTGTAATTTGCCCTATGGCAAAATTGGATATTAAAAATAAAAAGACGACTAGTAATTTTGTTTGTTTCATGTTTTATAAGAATAGTTGTTTGTGTAAGCAAATCTATCTCATATAATAAAAACGGTTATGGTCTTTTTGAAAAAATTAAGGTATATTTTATTGATTTTTTTTAAATTGAAGAGGTGTGCTTCCTGTATGACGTTTAAAATATTTTACAAAATGAGATACATCTTTAAAATCTAATTGAAAAGCAACTTCGCTTATAGTCTGGTTGGTGTACATTAGCAGCCTTTTTACTTCTTTAATAACTTCTACAGCTATAATTTCTGAGGCTGTTTTATCAAATTTCTTTTTACACAGTTGGTTTAAGTTTTGCGATGTTATATTTAAACTTTCGGCATAAAAAGCAACATTGTTTCTAGGCCTCTCAATTAAAAGATCTACAAACTCTGTGGTTTTATCTACATTGTCGTTTATTTTATCAGATCGGTTATAAGCAATTATTTTACCTAGTAATGCTTTTAAAACCCCTTCAATAAATTCGGTTTGTGGTTTAGGTTGTTCCATTTCCTTATTCAGAATTTTAAATAATGGATTTAATGAAGCATCCTTTTTCGATAGCTTTATTTTTTGTATATTTTTTAAACTATTTAATTGTAAATTAATATATCTATCGAGTGTTTTGTCTAGAAAAGTTTCTTTTATAATAATAACATACCCTTTAGGCATTGTGTTAATTTCCCAGTTATGCACCTCTTCTTTTTTTACGACAAAAACCATAGGAGGCTTAATCTCGTAGCTTTTAGAATCTAGATGGTGATAACCTTCACCTTCTGTAAAATATACTATTTCTAGATACTTGTTGTGTCTATGTGGCTTTGTATAGCGCTTATTAACATCAAAAGGAGCTATTTTAATAGCGTCTATAGAAGAGATTTTATTATAAGTTTTTATATAATCTTGCAAACTAAGTATTTAAAAAAATAACACTAAATATAGTGTAAAAATATAATGAAGCTTATATTGAACAATGCTTTTAACTTTTGTTTAGTACTTTTGTTTGAAAATTTGATTAATTATGATTTCTACAAACGAATATTTTGATGGTAATGTAAAATCTTTAGGTTACAAATCTGCAAATGGAAATTCTACAGTTGGTGTTATGGAAGCTGGAGAATACGAATTTGGAACCTCTACACACGAAACAATGATTGTTGTTGAAGGTGAAATGACCGTAAAATTACCTAATACTACAGATTGGAAAACCTATAAAGCAGGTGAAGCTTACGAGATTGATGCTAACCAAAAATTTCAGGTAAAAGTAACCGAGCAAACGGCTTATTTATGTCAATATAAATAAGATAATCTCTTTTAAAAATATTAAAAACGCATCTTTTTTAGATGCGTTTTTTTGTTGCTCACATTTTCTGTAAGGCTTCATTATTGTTGGATGTTACAAAAAAAGGTATTACAATTTTAGAGTCTTAGAATTTAAATTATTACACCGTTTAACATCCGTAATTGGAATTTCATCGTAAATAATAGAGAACAGAATAAAACAAGAGTTTTTTATTATGAAGAAAATTTTAATAGTATTATTAGTTGCATTTACGTTTTCATGTGTTTCAAAAAAGAAATATGTGGCTTTAGAACATGAGAATGGTGAAATAAAAAATGAACTAACTAAAACACGAGTTGCTAAAGAAGATTTAGAAACTAAATTCGCAAAAATTCAAAGTAGAGTAGATGATTATAATTCTAAAATAGCATCATTATCAAAAGATGTTGGTGCATTAACAGAAGAGAATAATTCTAAATTTAAAGCTTTAGATAATGGCGCGGTTATATCTAACAATGCAAAAGAAAAAATGCGTGCTACTTTAGCTAATGTCGATGCAGATAAATTAAGTAATGCCAAGACATTAAAAGATTCTATGAATTTAGCAGTGGCTTATAATTTAAAAAAGGTTATAAACTCTGAAACAGTTAATAATGATGAGGATATAGATGTTAATATTAACGAAACTGTAGTTATGATTTCTATATCAGACAAGATGCTGTTTAACAGCGGAAGTTATGTTGTAAACTCTAAAGCAGATAGAATTTTAAAGAAATTGGCTGATGTTATTAACTCTGAGCCTAGTTTAGATGTTATGGTTGAAGGCCATACAGATTCTAGAGGGATTAATACAGATAAAGTGGCAGATAACTGGGATTTAAGTGTATTAAGGGCAACATCGGTTGTTAGAAAACTGCAACATAAATTTGATGTGTCTCCAGAGCAACTTATAGCTGCAGGACGAAGTAGTTACCAACCGCTTACAAATAATAAAACATGGGAAAATAGAGCAAGAAATAGAAGAACACGTATTGTAATTCTTCCAAATATTGATAAGTTTTTTGCTTTAATGGCTTCGAATTAGTGGGAAGTAAATTGTTAGAAAAAGAAGAAGAAAATAAAAAAGTATCTCGAAAGAGATGCTTTTTTATTTTAATTAAGTTTTAAAAATCCTTTTGTGGTACGCCAATTTGGTCTAAACTATTTTGGGAATCTAGGCGCTCTTTTAATTTATCTATATCTACCACATAAGTCTTAGATATAGTATCGTGCCACCCTCTTCCTTCTGCACCTAAAAACGAAAAAGCTTCAAAAGGTATAATTCTTGAAAAACTGCGTTTTAAATAATCTATATTATTTGGGTTAGAGCCATCTTCTTTAATAACTATGGTCTTTGTAACAAATTTGCCTATAGACCTGCCTTTAAGTAGTGTTTCTGTGGTAAAATAACATAGGGCTAAAATAGTGCCTGTTACCAGTCTGTCTACAAGGCCATTTATATTTTCTAGATTATCTAAAAAAGTGTCAACAGGAGTGGCATCATCTAGAAAAGTATAACAGAGGTAAATTATAAGAAAAAAAAGCCCGTAGCCAATAGCTAAAAAAACAATTAAATCTATAATATAATTAGCAAAACGATTGCCTTTACTGGTGTGCAAATCTGGCGTTACTTTAAAATTTGGTTGAGACATATTTGTTTTTATAAAAATGAATTTAAATATACTAATACAAATAATAAAAGCACCTCTTTCGAGATGCTTTTATAGATTTATAACACGTAATAATTAAATAGTGTGTTGCTTTATTAAGAGCCACACATTAAGCAATCGTCTCCTTCGCCATCTTTAGCTTGGGCAATTAAAGCTTTCATTTCTTCTGCAGACATTGGTTCTACATCTACTTCGTTATTATTTTGCTTTGCAAATTTAGCTGCGTTTTGTGCTGCTAATTTCTTTTTCTTAGCTTCTTCTTGCTGTGCATTTACATCGTCTACTTCTACAGCTTCAGCAGCTATAGGTTCTTCTTTTTTGTTTGTTTGTAATGTAAATTTAATCGCATCTACAGCACTTTTAGTACGTAAGTAATACATACCAGTTTTTAAACCGCTCTTCCAAGCATAGAAGTGCATAGAGGTTAATTTTGCCATGGTTGCACCTTCCATAAATAAGTTAAGCGATTGAGATTGATCTATAAAATAGCCTCTCTGGCGAGACATATCTATAATATCCTTCATACTTAATTCCCAAACGGTTTTGTATAACTCTTTAATATCTTGAGGAATGATATCTATATTTTGTACAGAGCCATTAGCTCTCATAATATCTTGTTTTAAAGACTCGTTCCAAAGGCCAAGATCTACTAAATCTTCTAATAAATGCTTGTTTACAACAATAAATTCTCCAGATAGTACACGACGTGTATAAATGTTTGATGTATAGGGTTCAAAACACTCATTGTTTCCTAAAATTTGAGATGTAGATGCGGTAGGCATTGGCGCTACTAATAACGAGTTACGTACACCGTTTTTAAGTACTTGCTTTCGTAGTTTTTCCCAATCCCAACGACCACTTAATTCGTCGTCTTTTAAATTCCATAAGTTATGTTGAAAATCACCTTTACTTATTGGAGAACCTTCGTAAGTTTGGTATGGTCCATCCACTTTAGCTTCTTCCATACTCGCGGTTACCGCAGCAAAATAAAGCGTTTCGAAAATCTCTTGGTTTAATTTTTTGGCTTCATCACTAGTAAAAGGTAGGCGTAATTGTATAAATGTATCTGCTAAACCTTGAACGCCTAAACCAATTGGTCTATGTTTTAAGTTAGAGTATTCTGCCTCAATAACAGGATAGTAGTTTCTATCTATTACTCTATTTAAGTTTTTAGTAACACGCTTTGTAATACGGAATAGTTCTTTGTGATCGAACGCTCCATTTTTTACAAACATTGGTAATGCAATAGAGGCTAAATTACATACAGCAACCTCGTCTGGAGATGTATACTCCATAATTTCTGTACATAAGTTAGACGAACGAATGGTTCCTAAATTTTGTTGATTAGATTTACGGTTTGCCGCATCTTTATATAACATATAAGGTGTACCAGTTTCTATTTGAGACTCTAATATTTTTTCCCAAAGCTCGCGAGCTTTAATAGTTTTACGTCCTTTTCCTTCAGCTTCATATTTAGTGTAAAGTGCTTCAAATTCATCACTATGTACTTCGTCCATGCCTGGGCACTCGTTAGGGCACATTAATGTCCAATCTCCATTCTCTTCAACACGTTTCATAAATAGATCAGAGATCCACATAGCGTAAAATAAATCACGTGCACGCATTTCTTCTTTACCATGGTTTTTCTTTAAATCTAAAAACTCGAAAATGTCTGCATGCCAGGTTTCTAGGTATATAGCAAAACTTCCTTTACGTTTTCCTCCTCCTTGATCTACATATCTTGCAGTATCGTTATAAACTTGTAGCATGGGTACAATACCGTTACTTGTACCATTAGTGCCAGCAATGTAACTACCTGTTGCTCTAATATTGTGTATAGCTAAGCCAATACCTCCTGCAGATTGAGATATTTTAGCTGTTTGTTTTAATGTATCGTAAATACCATCAATACTATCGTCTTTCATGGTTAATAAGAAACAAGACGACATTTGTGGTTTTGGTGTGCCAGAATTAAATAATGTAGGTGTAGCGTGTGTAAAGTATTTTTTAGACATTAACTCGTATGTCTCTATAGCAGCATCTAAATCGTTTAAATGTATACCAATAGAAACACGCATAAGCATGTGTTGTGGGCGCTCTGCAATTTTACCGTTTAATTTTAAAAGGTAAGAACGTTCTAAGGTTTTAAAACCAAAGTAATCGTAACCAAAATCGCGATTATATATAATTGTAGAGTCTAATCTGTCTTTATTTTCTATAATTACATTGTATACCTCGTCAGACAGTAAAGGAGCTTCTTTTCCTGTTCTTGGATTAACATATTTATGTAAATCTTCCATAACATCACTAAATGTCTTTTTAGTGTTTTTATGTAAGTTGGACACAGAAATTCTAGCTGCTAAGCGTGCATAATCTGGGTGAGCAGTTGTCATGGTTGCAGCAATTTCTGCTGCAAGGTTATCTAGCTCGCTAGTGGTTACACCATCATATAAGCCTTCTATTACTCGCATGGCAACCTTTAATGGGTCTACCAATTCGTTTAAGCCATAACATAATTTTCTTACTCTAGCAGTAATTTTATCGAACATAATTTGCTCTTTTCTGCCATCTCTTTTTACTACATACATTGTTTTACACGGTTTTTTATTTTTTCTGATACACCTTCAGAAAAACGGTTAATTAGCTACTCCAAATTTATAATCTAATGGTTAATTAGACGAAATCTAGTTGATTTTTTTGTTAATTTTAATAAACTTAAATAATCCGGTTTTGAGGGTTTTAGACCAATGGATTACTTCTTAAGTTTATTAATAATAAAAATTTATTTAATTTTCTATTTAAAATAGAAAAGTCATTTTAATCGTTGTCAAAATATCAAAAAGAGAACCTTTTGAATTCTGCATAAAATTATTTTTGATTAAAAATCGGCGTCGAAACTGAATTTGTCTTTATCATCTTCTTTATTAAGAACACCAGCTTTTTGGTAGTCTCCAACACGTTTTTCAAAGAAATTAGTTTTTCCTTGTAAAGAAATCATGTCCATAAAGTCGAAAGGATTAGAAGTGTTGTATACTTTATCACAACCAAATTCACCTAATAATCTATCGGTTACAAACTCTAAGTATTGTGTCATTAATTTAGAATTCATTCCTATTAAACTTACAGGAAGAGATTCTGTAATAAATGATCTTTCAATGTCTAAAGCGTTTGTTAAAATCTCGGTAATTCTGTCTTTAGGTACTTTATTTACAATATGATTTTCATGTAAGTGTACTGCAAAATCACAATGAAGACCTTCGTCTCTAGAAATAAGTTCGTTAGAGAATGTTAAACCTGGTAATAAACCTCGTTTTTTAAGCCAGAAAATAGAACAAAAACTACCAGAGAAGAAAATACCCTCTACAGCTGCAAAAGCAATTAAACGTTCTGCAAAACTTGGTGAGTCTATCCATTTAAGTGCCCATTCTGCCTTTTCTTTAATAGCAGGAAAGACTTCTATAGCATTAAATAAAGCGTCTTTTTCTTTGTCGTCTTTTACGTAAGTGTCAATTAATAAAGAGTATACTTCAGAGTGAATATTCTCCATCATAATTTGAAAACCATAAAAGAATTTTGCTTCAGAGTATTGTACTTCAGATACAAAATTTTCGGCTAAGTTTTCGTTTACAATACCATCACTAGCAGCAAAAAATGCTAAAATGTGTTTAATAAAGTAACGTTCATCATCATTTAATTTATTGTTCCAATCATTTAAATCTTGGTGCAAATCAATTTCTTCAGCAGTCCAGATGCTAGCCTCTTGTTTTTTATACCAATCCCAAATATCATTATGTTGAATAGGAAATATAACAAAACGATCTTTGTTTTCTTGTAAAATAGGTTCTATAGCCTGCGACATGGTTTGCTGTTTTAAATGTAAATTTTTAGACGAAATAGTGCTTTAGTTTCGGGATAACAAAGATTGGAAAATGTAGCGTTAAAAGAAAGGTTTAGTTATAAACATTGTCAACAAGTTTTTAACAAAGCATAAGAATTTTATTGTTTTGGTAGTTAATTTTTACAAAGAGTAAATATCTGGTTTGTAATGTGTTGTAAAGTCTTGTGGTGTCTGAGCTCCCATGAATATTGATGTTTTGGTAAACAAAAAAATGAAGTAAAATGTTTGGTTTAAAGTTGCTTATGTAAAAACTATTTTTACCATGATTTTCGTCAATTTATAGCAGGGACATGTTAAGGTATTCTAAACATATTTGTTAAAATAATAAGGAAAATTAACCCTAGCTTAATACATCTCGTTTATTAAGGTAATGTGCAAGATTTACTTTTAAAAAAACATACAAATAAAACAAACAATGTACAAAAGTATTAGTAAGGCAACATTATTTGCAGTTGTTGCTTTCGGATTTTTATCTTGCAATAACGATGATGATGCATCGGTTAAATACGAATTACCGCAAATTGCAGATTCTGGTGTTAAATTACCATATACTGTTTTAAAAACAGAAAATGGTGTTGAGGTTAGAAACGGAGGTTTTGGTTCTGCTGCTACTGCACACCCAACAAACGAAGGTGAGTTTTATGCTTTAACAGATAGGGGAGCGAATATAAAATTTGGAAGTAATAAAATTTTTCCAACTCCAGATTATACTCCAAGAATTGGTCATTTTAAATTAAATACAGATGGAACTGTAGAAATGAAAAATGAAATTTTGTTTAGCAACCCGTCTGGAGAATTAATTAGCGGAAAACCTAATCCAGAAGGATATGGTGCTACAGGAGAAATTGCTTATGATGAAGATAAGGTAACTGTTTTAAGTGCTGATAAATATGGTTTAGATAGCGAAGGTTTAGTCGCGATGAAAGATGGTTCTTTTTGGGTGTCTGATGAATACGGACCTCATATTGTGCACTTTGATGCTAATGGGAAACAAATAGAAAGACTTAGTCCAAAGGGAATTAAGGGAGAGTCTGGAGATAGAAAATTACCAGCGGTTTTAGAAACCAGATGGGCAAACAGAGGTATGGAAGGTTTGGCTATTACACCAGACGAAACTACTTTAGTTGGTATTATGCAGTCTACATTATATAACCCAAGTAAAGCAGAGGTTGCCGATTTTACAATTACAAGAATTGTAACTTTCGATATTGAAACGGGAGCGACTAAACAGTATTTGCACAAACAAGAAAAGGCTAAAAATTCTAACTCAGAAATTGTAGCTTTAAGTAATACTGAGTTTTTAATTGTAGAACGAGATGGTGCTTTTACAAAAGACACAAATAAAAGTGAGGTGCAAAAGCATATTTATAAAATAGATATTTCGAATGCTACCGATGTGTCTGATGCTAATGATACTTTAAACGGGAAACTAATAAACGGTAATACTATAGAGCAATCTACTTGGGATGAGTTAACAGCTGCTGGTATTGTGCCAGTTACTAAAACATTGGCTGTAGATTTAATTGCTGCCTTAGGTGATTATCCGCACGATAAGCTTGAAGGTATTTGGTTAATTAACGCAAATACCATAGGGGTTATTAATGATGACGATTTTGCAGTATGGACGGGTAATGATAGTGCGACTATCCAAAAATACATATCGAATACAGAAACAAACGAAAATATAGATGGTAACACCTTATATATAGTAAACTTTTAAGATGTAGAATATATAATGAAAAAAAATCCTGATTTTAAGCAAATCAGGATTTTTTGGTTTATAATGTTTCTGCTGTTTTTTCTAGTTCTGCATACCAATCTTCTCCAAACTTTCTAATTAAAGCTTCTTTTACAAACTTATATACTGGTACACCCAGCTCTTCGCCAAGTTGACAAGCATCGTCGCAAATTTGCCACTTATGGTAATTTACCGCAGAAAATTCTGTGTAATCATTAACTCTAATAGGATATAGGTGACAAGAAACAGGTTTTTTCCATGCTATTTCTCCTTGGTTATATGCTTCTTCAATAGCACAAAGAGCCACGTTTTTTTCATCGAAAATAACATAAGCACAATCTGCCTCATTAATAAGCGGGGTTTCTAAATAGCCTTCTTCTGTAGTTATAAAAGTGCCTTGAGCTTCTATAGCTTCAATACCTTCTTGTCGTAAAAAAGGTTTTACTTTTGGATAAATATCTTCTAGTATTTTAGTTTCTTCGGCTTCTAGTGGCGCGCCAGCATCTCCATCAATGCAACAAGCACCTTTACAAGCAGATAGGTTGCATAAAAAATCTTTTTTTATAATCTCTTCAGAGATAATGGTTTTTCCTAGTTGAAACATAAAATTTTTATCTTGTACTATGCAAAAATAGTTAATCTATTGTTCAATTTAATTAATATAATAATCTACTTTTGCCGAAAATTTGAGAATTTCGTAAAACATTTAAACTTTATGGCTTTGCAATTTGATTTTAAAGAAGTATTTACAGCGTTTATGATTCTTTTTGCTGTAATAGATATTATAGGCAATGTGCCTATTGTTATAGACTTGCGTAAAAAAGCAGGGCATATTCAAAGTGAGAAGGCATCTATAATTGCAGGTGTTATTTTAATTGTATTTTTATTTTTAGGAAAAAGCATATTAAACCTTATTGGTATTGATGTAAACTCGTTTGCTGTTGCTGGTTCTTTTATCTTGTTTTTTATTGCTTTAGAAATGATTTTAGGCATAACACTTTATAAAGAAGAAGAAAATAACTCGTTAACCACAGCAGTTTTTCCGTTGGCATTTCCACTTATTGCAGGACCAGGTAGTTTAACAACTTTATTATCTTTACGAGCAGAATTTAGAATAGAAAACATCATTATTGCTGTTATAATGAATGTTATTATTATTTTTATAGTATTAAAAACATCGGCTAAAATAGAGCGCATTATTGGTCAAAACGGAATTAATATAATTCGTAAAGTATTTGGAGTAATTTTACTTGCTATTGCAGTAAAACTATTTGCTCACAACATTAAGGCGTTGTTTGATGTTGTTTAAAAAATAAAAGAGATTATGAAAATTTTTACTATTATAATAAGTGTTATTGCATTAGGCTTAATGGCTTTTAATATTACTCAGGTAAATTTTAGCGCACCATTTGAGGGGCAAAGCACAGTGGCTTTAATTACAATTGTGGCATCGCTTTGCGTTATTGTAATGATGTCTATTTTAAGAGTGTCTAAACGTATAGAGCAAAAAGTAAAAGAGAGTAAGAATGTATGATGCTTTAATTATAGGTGGTGGAGCTGCAGGTTTATCTTGCGCGCTAGTGTTAGGTTCTGCAAAAAATAAAGCGTTTGCCAAAGATAAACGTGTGGGTATTGTTATACACCAAAAAACATCGCATTTGCAAACCGCCTTGTTTAATAATGTTTTAGGTTTAAAACCAGGTACATTAGGAGCTTCTGTTTTAGAAGATGGTAAAAATCAGCTAGCAGAACTTTATCCAGATGTAGAGCAAATAGATAACGAAAAAGTTACAGAAGTAGTTAAAACCCATACAGGTTTTAATGTTATAACTAATAAAGCTGCATATGCAGCAAAGCAAGTTGTAATAGCTGTTGGTTATACAAATTTAATAACTATAAAAGGGCTGGAGCAGTATATAGAACCGCACCCAAGAGCAGCTGTAGAGAAAGATCGTATTTGGTTAAAAAACATAGATCATTTAGTTCAAGAAAACCTGTATGTTGCAGGTGCGTTAGCGGGTTGGCGTAGCCAATTTGCCATATGTTCTGGTAGTGGAGCGCACGTGGCTACAGATATTTTAACATTTTGGAATAATGGTAAACACACTAAAGTACACGATAAGGTTGTTGTTTAACTAAGGTTTTATAATACACAACTACTCACCATCACTTAGCTTAATAACTTCGTCAATCATAATATCACGCTGATTAAAAATTTCTTCAAAAGCACCGTTACCAAAAAGCTGATCTGCAAGAGTCGCTTTTAAGTATTGTTTTACCTCGTCGTGATAGGCTACAAACGTTATTTGCGATGTTGTTCTAATATTTAAATATTCCTGAAATTTTAAAACAAAATCGTCAGTAATTTTAAAGTTATCAATAAAATCGCGTTTAGAGAAGTTACTGTAAATACTTCTGTCTTTTTCTAACTCTTCAAAAACAAAATATGCTATAAAGCCACGACGTTGCAAGTAGCTAAGCGTTTCGTTATGCATACTATTATCTATGGGTACAAACACATCGGGTATAATACCGCCACCACCATAAACTACTTTGCCTTTTGGTGTTGTAAATTTTAAAGAGTCTGCAACTTCAATTTTTTCTGCATCAAGTAGTTCTCCGCTATTTAATCTATCAAAATACTCGTCGTAATAATCTTTGTTGCCTTTATCGTAAGGGCGTTGTATCGATCTTCCGGTAGGTGTGTAATATCTAGAAACCGTTAAACGCACTGCGCTACCATCTCCTAAGTCCATTTCGCGTTGTACAAGTCCTTTTCCGTAAGATCGCCTACCAACTATAGTTCCTTTATCGTTGTCTTGAAGCGCTCCAGCAACAATTTCGCTAGCCGATGCCGAGTTTTCGTTAATTAAAACATATATGTTTCCTTTTTCAAAATCACCTTCATCTGTAGCAAAACTTTTTTCTATTTTACCACGTTTGTTTTTAGTAAACAATATTAGTTTATCGTCTTCTAAAAACTCATCCACCATTTGTTCTGCTATGCTTAAAAAACCACCTGGGTTATCGCGTAAATCTAGAGCAATTTCTGTAGCTCCTAAGTTTTGTAATTTATCTAAGCCTTTTTTAAATTCTTTATAAGTAGACTCTGCAAACCTATTTACCTTTATGTAGCCCAATTTTTCGGTTAACATATAAGATGCATCTACACTTTTTATAGGGATGTTAGATCGTTTTACGGTAAAATTTATAAGTTCTGGTTCGCCTTTTCTGTATATTTTTAAGTTAACCTTACTGTTTAATGTACCTTTAAGCTTTTTTACAATTTCTCCATCTTTAAGTTTATTGCCCAAAAGCGTATCGTTATTAGCCATTATAATGCGGTCGCCACTCTTAATACCAGCTTTTTCGCTAGGGCCATTTTCTATAGGTCTAATTACTGCAATGGTATCTTTGTAGGTGTAAAAGCTAACGCCAATACCTACAAAATTACCTTTCATGTTTTCTGTAGAGCTTTCTAGTTGCTCTTTAGGTATGTATACCGAATGCGGATCGAGATTATTTAGTATCCCATTTACAGTTACATCAACAATGCTATCTGTATTTACATCATCAACATATTCAAAATCAATAAAATCAATAAGTCTGTTAAGTTTATCTTTTTTACTGTTAGATGTAAATAATCTATCCGAAGAATCGCTAAAATTTAATTTTCCGCCAACAAAAACACCTGTAGCAACAGCAACACCAATAATAAGCGGTAAATATTTTTTTTTAGACAACATTAATTTATGCGTTTATATCTTCAACTAGTTCTAGTTCTATGCCAGCTTTTTCTAAAAATTTTAATCCAGAATCGTCTTTGTAAGCTTGATGATAAATAACTTTTACAATACCAGCTTGGTGTATTAATTTGCTGCACTCTTTACAAGGCGATAAGGTAATGTATAATGTAGAGCCTTTACACGATTGGGTAGATGCAGCTACTTTTAAAATAGCATTAGCTTCGGCATGTAAAACGTACCATTTGGTGTATCCTTCGTCGTCTTCACAAAAATTCTCGAATCCAGAAGGCGTACCGTTGTACCCATCAGAGATAATCATTCTATCTTTTACAATAAGTGCGCCAACTTGTTTACGCTTGCAATACGATAATTTACCCCATTCTTTGGCAATTCGTAAATAAGCTTTGTCGTACTTGTGTTGTTTAGTGTTATTTGGCATGTAAAATAATTTTAGCGTTACCACAAGGGTCGGGCTTTCCGCTATATCTTTTTTGAGAAAAACAAAAAAGGATGCCGCATCAATCCCTAACGCATGTATAGTATAACGAAGATACTTGGTTACTATTTTAATTACAATGCTAGTACGTTAAAATTTTTAGAAAATTTACGCTAAAAAATCGCTATTCAGCAACATAGGGATAACCAAACCAACCACAATGGCAGATACAACCATAATCCAGTCGCGTTTAGAAAATCTAAAAACAGTTTGTATAATATATCCTAAAAATAAAACAATAAATACAATTATAACCTGGGCAATTTCTATACCTAAAGCAAACTCTAGTAGTAAAATAAGTTTGTTATCGTTTTTGCTTAATAGCATTTGAAACTCGCGCGCAAAGCCCAACCCGTGTACTAAGCCAAAAAATAAGGTGGTAAAAAATAAAACACCAACGCGTTCTTTTCTGGCGCCTTTTCCTGCGGTAAAAATATTAAACACTGCAACAATTAAAATGGTAACCGGAATTAAAAACTCTATTAAAGCGCCATTAACTTTTACTACGCCATAAGCAGCAAGAATTAAAGATAAAGTATGGCCTAAGGTAAATGTAGATACAAGTAGTAATACACGTTTCCAATCTCTAAATATATACGGAATGGTTAAAACAATAAGAAATAAAACGTGATCGTAAGCGTTAATGTCTAGTACATGGTTTATACCATATTCTACATTAAATAAAAAAGTATCAAACATAAAATAAAAAATTAGATTTAGGGGATTGGCTCAAATATACAATTAAAAATATTTAGACAAAAGAAATAAACTATTAGCATATCTTTGTAAACTACGATATAAAATGAATAACATGAGGCTTAAATTTTTAATACCATTTTGCTTAGTATGTGTGCTACTGTCTTGTAAAGACTCTAAAGAAACCGCTCCAGAAAATTTGGAGGTAGAAGCGGTAAAACTTTCGCAAATAATTACAGAAGCCGATATAGCTAAACTTAATTATATCGATTTTGGATTAGATAGCAAAGCAGGAAAAATTATTGAAGATTGGGGAGAATACATTCAACTTCAGCAAATTGTGCTAGGTGTTAAAAAGGCTAATTTTACGGAGTTAAAAGATAATCGTAAAATTTTAAAAAGCCTATTATTAGATTTTAAAAAAAATATACCAGCATCGTTAAAATCGTCGTCTATTTTAGCTCGAGTTATGGTCTTCGAAACCAAATTTTTTAAATTAGAAAGCCTTGTTAATCTATCTAACATAAGTAAATTGGAATTGGCAGGTACTATAAAAGAAGTGTTCGAGGCTTTTTCTAATCTTAATTTTCAAATAAATAAAAAGCTAGAGCGCGATTCTCAAAATATTGAAAGACCTATTTAACGTTTATAGAGTATTTAATAAAGTGAAAATCTTGTTTTATAGTTACTTTTTAGGTTGAGCTGCTTGTGCTTGTATAGCTTGTTTTTGTCTTAGTAATTCAGATTTTGTTAACTGTATTAAATTAAAGTTTGGAGACAATTTTAACGTACTGTCTAAAATATCTACAGCAGCATCAATATTTACTTTAGTATCTTTATTGTAAACTGCTAGTGCGTTTAAATACATAAATGCACTTTTTAAAGAAACTTGATATGGTGTTTGAGACTCGTAAAAAGCTTTTACTTCGTCTGCTTTTGCATTAGCTAAACCATAGGCTATATGCTTTTCTGCTTTTTCTAGTTTTTTAGTTTGCAAACAAAGCTCTGCTAGCTCGTATGCTACTAATGTGTTTGGCTCTCTTCTAAATAACTCTTCAAAATGGGGAATAGCTCTTTCGGGTTGTTTTACAGATTTTAAAGACATCGCTTTAACCTCTACTGCAATATCAGAATCATCTACTTTAAAATCTATACCAATGGTGTTTAAAGCTTGTACATATTTGCCTTCGCTCATGTAAATATAGGCTAAAGTATCTGTTCTTTGAATGGATGGACTTAGCACATTTAAATGCGTCATTCCATTAATTACACCTTGTACATCGCCTTGTGCTCTCATTTGTTTACTGTAAGCTTCAAAATGTTTTATTAATGCATCATTACTTTGGGCTTGTATGCCAAAGCTTCCAATAAAAAAAGCCAACATTACTAATTTCTTCATCTATAAAATTTTTGTTTTTCTGAGTTGCTAAAACTATAAAAAATTAACATTTAATATCATAAAAGTTTCCTAATTATTTAAATTTAGTTGGTAATAATTTATTTTTTACATCAATAGCATACATTTAGTATAAATGGTTTTGGTATATATGGTCTTTACACTTTGTAGAAATTGTACTTAGTAATAATACCGAGAAGCTCCAACCAATTTAAAACAAAGAGTAAAATATACCCCTTTTTTATACCCTAGCTTAAAAGTAAATGAGCACATATAAAAGAACATAAATTATTAAGGTTGAAAATTTAACTTTTAGGAAAACTCAAAAATAATACTTAACTTACATATGTAAAAAATTAAAAATTATGGGGATAAAAAGTTTTCAAGGTGCTAGAAGACAGCAAACTAGCGAGGTAGAGGCTACGCCTTTAAAGGTTAGCGATTATATGACAACAACGTTGATAACTTTTAAAGAAAACCAGTCTATTGAAGATGTTATGCAAACATTAGTGAAGAATAGAATTTCTGGTGGACCAGTAGTAAACGATAGTTATGAGTTAATTGGTATAATCTCTGAAACAGATTGTATGAAACAGATAAGCGAAAGTCGTTATTACAATATGCCTTTACAAGATCAAAGTATAGAAAAATATGTTACTAAAAATGTTGATACTATTGATGGTAATATGAATATATTTGATGCAGCAACCAAGTTTATAGAAAGTAAAAGGCGTCGTTTTCCTATTGTAAAAGGTGGGAAGTTAGTTGGGCAAATAAGCCAAAGCGATGTGCTTAAAGCAGCAATGAAATTGCAAGGACAAAATTATAAATAGAGAAGTTTTAAATTTTGTTTTGCACACGTATTAAAGCTTTTGGTTCGTCTGTAATTAAAAGCTTTTGTTTTTTTGTGCCTTCTAATGTTAGTATTTTAGAGTACGAATAGCCAACAATTGGCTCTTTTAAAGATTGCCATTTTGCTATGCCTTTTACACCAATTTTTTCGTTTAATTCTATAATTCCTTCGGTGTAGCGTATGGTTTTGTTTATACCTAAAAAGCCTGTGCTTTTTTTGTTATGGCTTTTTAAGTAAGCTTCTAGCTTGTTATTGGCATCATTTCTAAATCCAGAGTTTTCTTTATAATCTTTAACCAAATGGCAAATACTTGTGTTTTTTTCTAAAAACTTAGTTTTAATAATGGCCATTTCTGTGCTTGACTCAATAAAAAAATCTTGAGATTTAACATCGTTAATAATGCGTCTCCAACTTTTATCGCCTTTAACCTCTACAACTATATGATAGTAAACGCAAGATCTTCCGCTTAGTGGAGCAACTAATGGTGTGTTTACATGCTTAGCAACTCCTATTATTTTGACATATTCTTTATCTCGAATACTATTTATAGATTTTCGTCTCCCTTTTTTAAATTCACGAATTATTATATTCTTGTTACTAAAAAAGAAAGAATAAGCAATTATACTAATGGCAATTGAAAAAAATATGATAGGTATAAGGTATTCCCCGTAGTCTGAAATTACTGTTAATAAATTTTCCATTTTTAGCTTTTTCGTTTTACAAGTGCATAATAATCGCCTTCTATTGGTAGGTAACCTTCGTCGTAAACAAAATAATATATTTTGCCTGCTTTGGTGGTGTATATGCTTGTAAAATAATTAAAATCGAATCCTTTTTCTATAAGTCGTGCTCGAGAAGCTGTAGTTTTTCCGTCTGGATTTAAGGCTTCTAGTATTCTGTGGTTTTTTCTTAGACGGTTGTTGGTGTTTCTAATAAGGTTTTTACTGTCTTTATTTACGTTATTGTTATAGGTGTTTCTACAACCATCGCTACAGAATTTTTTATCTATTCTGCCAACAATTTTATTGCCACATTCTAAACACTGCTTTTCCATAATGAGTCGATGTTTTTTATTTTATAACTAACGTTGGTTTATTAAACCTTAATGCGATAAAGACTCTTCTACAATGTTTTTTCTTGTAGAAGAGCATTTATTTACTTTTTAATAAAGTGGTATATATTATTTGGGTTATGCCCAAATGCTTTCTAGAGTATAAGGGCTTCCTTCGTATACCCAATGTTCACCTGTTAAGAATCTGTAGTTTTTATCTAAAGCTTCTATTTTTTTCATGTCTTCTTCAGAGAGTTCTATAGCTTGAGCTTCAAAATTTTGAGTAATTCTGCTTGGGTTAACCGATTTAGGAATTACAGAAGTGCCTCTTTGAATTGCCCAATTAATTAAAACTTGACCTGTGGTTGCGTTTTTAGATTTTGCAATATCTGTAATAACAGGGTCTTGTAAAAGTATAGGCTCATCTACTGCTTTAAATTTAGCAGCTCTGTCTCCAGATCCTAGTGGTGCATAAGCTGTAAAGTGGATGTTATTGGCTTTACAGAAAGATAGCATGTTATCTTGCTGAAAGTAAGGGTGAGACTCTACTTGATTTACCTCTGGTTTAATTTTAGAGTTAGACATTAATTGTTGTAATGTTTTTGTTCCAAAATTAGAAACACCAATATGTTTAGCTAAACCAAGTTCTACTGCTTCTTCCATGCCTTCCCAGGTTAACTCGTTTGGTAATTCATCTAACGAAATAAAATCTTCTACTTTGCTAACAAACGGAATTTCTTTTTTTTGAGCAATAGGCCAATGGATTAAGTATAGGTCTAAGTAGTCTAATTGTAAATCGCTTAAAGATTGTTTTAAAGCTTCAATAACATCTTTTTTTGCATGCATATTACACCAAACTTTAGAGGTTATCCATACATCTTCTCTAGCTACTACGCCTTCTTTAAAAAGCTCAGATAAGGCTTTGCCAACTTCTTTCTCGTTTCCGTAAGCAGACGCACAATCTATATGTCTGTAGCCAGCTTTAATGGCTGTTTTTACAGCGTTGTATACTTCGCCTTCTCCAGATTTCCATGTGCCCAAACCAAAAGCGGGCATTTTATCGTTGTTACTAAATGTTAGTGTTTTCATTATATGCTTTATAAATTATTTTTAGTTTAATGTTAGTGTAAATTTAATAGTTCTGTATTCAAAATAAAAATTTTCAATGTGCGATTAATTATGTGTTGGGCTGTATCTATTTCGTTTTTAAATTATTTATTTTAATTCAAATATAAATTCTTCTATTATTTGGTTACGAGCGTTAGCAAACCCTTTATCTTTTCCAATTATAGTAAAGCCACAGTTTTTTAGTACTTTTTTAGAACCTAAATTATCAAAAGCAACACGTGCATAAATAGGTCTTTTGTTTTCGGTTTTTAAAAAATGAGTAAGAGCAAGGGTAGCAACTCCTTTATTCCAAAAGGCTTTAGCAACCCAATATGTTACTTCTGCATGGCCTTCCATTTCAAATTTAGCAATGCTACCTATTATTTTATTTTTTAAAAGGATTGTTTTTGCATTAATTTTTTTATTAGATAATAGTGATGTCCATTTTTGAATGTAAGCCTTTTTATCTAAAGGGTTTTTTGAAGTAAAAGCACTTAGGTAATTGGCTTTAGCATCTATTTGAAATAGAAAAAGCGTATCCAGATCGTTTAGATTGGTAGGTCTTAGTTCTATTTTTAATACCGCTTTCATTTTTAAATTTATTTGATTTTCAGTTGGTTATGCTGTGTAAATATAGGTGAAAATAATCGTTTACAAACGACTACAAACATTTACAAACGATTTTAATTAAGTAATAACCGACTAGCATTTGGTTGTGTTAAGATATTTGCAGTGTCGAAACATAAGAACTCGATAGTATTAACTGTTTAACGATAAATATATATTATGAACACACTTAAAAACAAAGTACAGTTGATTGGTAACTTAGGAAACGATCCGGAAATCATCAATTTAGAATCAGGAAAAACACTTGCTAAATTTAATATTGCAACTAACGAAAGTTATACCAATAACAAAGGTGAAAAAATAACGGATACCCAGTGGCACAATATTGTAGCTTGGGGAAAAACAGCACAAATAATAGAAAAATATGTAACCAAAGGTAAAGAAGTAGCTATTGAAGGCAAACTAACTTCTAGAAGTTATGAAGATAAAGATGGCAATAAACGTTATATTACCGAAGTGGTTTGTGGCGAGTTGTTAATGCTTGGCAAATAAACCTTTTTTTGTTCCCAAAACAAAAAAGAAAAGACTACCATGTATAATGGTAGTCTTTTTTGTCTTTTAGCTAATAATAGTAAAAACAGAAACTTTAAAAACTTCTGTTTTTTTAATTAGAGATAGTATTAATTAAGGTCTTACTTCGTATTCGCCAATGTAAATATCATCAATATATATAATGGTGTCGCTTGTGCCATCAACTCTTATATCGAAGTTTGTATAACTGTTTTTTGGAAATGGAATAATACGTTCTAGCATAACCCATTCTCCTTTATTTATATTTGATAAGTTTTGATTAATTCCCCACCAAGGAGCAGAACCTAAAGAGTGTATTTTAAGACCTCCTGGTGTTGCAACAGTAGGATCTATATATACTCTAGCTCTTGTAACGTATTGTTTATTTAGATCTATGCTTACTGTAGCACCGAAAGGTGTTCTTATTCTAAAGTTTCCAGATTCTCCATTTTTAGTTATTTTTATACTTGTGTCTCCTGTAAAAGCTTGTTCGGTAGATATTTCGTATGCGCCATTAGGGTCAACTATCGTCCAATTGGTTGTAACACCATCAGCAATATTATTGTTTGCTAAATTTGGAGCGTACATGGCAACAGGCTGGTCTGTAAAAGCTTCAGGAGTTCTAGTATCTGTAGATTCTAAAGAGGCATTACCATCATAAGACACTTTTATGTTGTCTGTACTATATATAGGCTCGCTAAGCGTAATGTCTAATAAAGTTAAATTATCTGCATTGTTAGTAATTGTTGCTATATTTAGATTTTTAACAAAAGTATTGGCTTGATCAAATAATTTAACTGTAAAATTAGTGCTAACATCTCCTGCTATAGATGCAAATTCACCATTAAAAGGAATAGAAATGCGTTCGTCCATTTGTTCTATAATAGCACCAGTTAAAATAAATGGAGCAGAAGATGGTACAACTGTAATTGCATTTGTAAATGTTATCGATCTGTCGCTGTCTGGTTCTATTTTGTAGGCAGTAAGTGTTAAATCATAATTACTAAGACCGTTATATTTTATATCTACCATGCCATTACCTAGTTCTGGGTTGTTTACTAAACTTCCTGGTACTATTATACCTCCATCTGCATTTATATTTATTTCGTCAACAGCACCACTTACGTCAAAAGTGTAACGTACAGTTTGACCTGCTTCTACCTGTGCTAAGGCATTATTTGTAACGTTAAATGTTTCGCCTAGACTTCCATCAGAATTTAAAAAGGTTCCTTGTACATTAGTAAATCTAATAGGATCGGATACTGTTATAATAAAAACTGTTTCTACTATATTGCTATCTGTTGGTTCTATTTCATTTCTAATAAACGGGTTTTCTTCAAATTCTTGTATTACTGTAAGCTCGTAAATTCCAGCTTCAGGAAAGGATAATTTTAAAATTGGTTCATCAAAACTGGGTAGTAGAGTTTCGTCGCCTATACGTAATTGAGATTCTAAATTTTCAATTTCTTCTTCAGTAAGATTATCTCTGTTACTAAGGGCTTGCCTAATAGCTTCTCTATTGGAAACATCTTTGTCTAATTTTAATATGGTTGCAGCTACTCCATCTGGTAAAGACCAGGTTCTAGAAACAACACCGTGTGAGACATCTGCAAAAGATATTTCTTGATTTACCTGCACTGCATTACCTGCGTATTGATGAGAACTCTCTACTATGCTGTGGCTTGGTAGCGTTAAATTTCTATCGTCGTCGTTACACCCCATAACTATAAGCATCATTGCGATGGCAAATAGAGATTTGATAATATTATGTTTTACTTTCATAATTGTGTGTGTTTTATATTAATTAGCCTAATTAAAGGGCATTATTATTTTGTCTTTCGAGATTAGGAATTGGCCAAAAATCGAATCCAGTAGAATATTTATCTATAGCGCTATTAAAATGTTTGTCATCATTTCTAGAAAAACGTAAAAGCTCTCTTAAATATAATGGTGCGCGATTTGCAGGACTTTGAGAAAACTCTGTAACTGTTTTAAATTCGTGGGCTTTTGCATCTTCAAGTACTTCTCTTACAATGCCCCAACGAACTAAATCTTTCCATCTATGTCCTTCGTAACCTAACTCTGTTGGTCTTTCTACACGTTGTAAGTGTGTTAATAAATTTGCAGCAGTGGCACTAACCAAAGGTAGCTCTGTGCCTTCTGGTTCTCCTATTCTAGAAATGTGTAATTGCGGAAATTGATTGCTATTGTTGTCTAAGTAATCTTGTATGGTAAATACGCCTGCTCTTGCTCTAACCATATCTATGTAAGTTATAGCTTCATTTATTTTGGTTTGGTCGCTAGTATTGCCACCTTCTAAAAGGGCTTCTGCGTACATTAATAAAACATCGGCATAGCGAATGTGTCTAAAGTTTATTCCAGATCGGTTTAATGCAATTTCGGTAGGTTGCCAATACCAATTAGAATATTTTTTTACATATGCAGCAATAGCTGCATTAAATCTAGGAGATGCCATTTCGTTTGCAGTTGCATAGCCATAGTAAAGTCCTTCAAAATTATTTGGTGCAGCTGTGTATGATAACCTAGGTGAATGTCCCTGGGTGCCATTTGCTAACTTATCGTTTGTAAGTAGTTCTAAATAAGGGTAAGATACTAGTATGTTAGCATTTCCTCCTAGTCTGTTTTTACCAACTCTTCTGGCCAGTTCTGAAGATTCTGCACCAGTAGAGCCATTTGGTGTATCGTCTACTGTATTACCATTTGCTCCTTCTGCTAAATCGAAAGAATAAACGGTTTCTAGAATAGACTCACTATTTAGCTCGTTGTAGTGTGTGAAATTATCTTCGTAATTTGGTACTAAACTGTAGGCTCCAGACTCAATAACTTCTTTAAATTCAGTTGCTGCATCTGGCCAGTTTTTATCGTATAAATATAGTTTACCTAATAGAGATCCTGCGGTACCAGAAGTAACTCGACCTATATTGTTACCATCCCAATTTTTAGGTAAATTTTCTTTTGCAAAAATTAAATCGGGTATAATTACCTGTTGCGTAATTGTTTCTCTTGAACTTAATTCTTTTTGAGCTTGACTAGCATCTGTAATAATTTCTGTGTGTAAAACAGCAGTATTATAAGTTGTTACCAATTGAAAGTAATAAAAAGCTCTTAAGCATCTTGCTTGTGCTTCTATACTAGCCATAGTTTCTGGGTTGTTAAATACAGATTCTCCAACTAGTGCTAGGTTATTTATAACTTGATTTGCTCTATTAATACCAGTATGTAATTCATTCCATTTATTAACAATAGATGCATCGCTATCGTTATAAGTTAAGTCTTGGTATCGTCGGTCTGGCGAAAAGGTAAACGTAAAAGTTAAGTCTGATTGTGCCATTTCTGATACTAAATCGCCTCCACTAACGCCTTGAAATTGTAGAGCACCATATACTGTTGCTAATGCGCTATTAAAGTCTGCAGCTTTTTTGTAAAATTGTGAAGCTTCGTAGGCATTAGGGTTTTCTTTAGTTAGAAATGAATCTTCGTCGCAGCTTATTAATATTAAGCTAGCAAGTGCTAAAAGGTATATTTTATTTTTTATAAATTTCATAATTCTTTTTTTAAAAGTTAACTTGAAGGCCAACAGAAAACTGTCTTGCAACAGGGTAGTTTCCATTATCAACCCCTCTTGTAGATAATCCGTTACCTCCAACTTCAGGGTCGAATCCATCATAATCTGTAAATGTAAAAGGGTTAACAGAAGTTAAATAAACCCTAGCCCTATCTAAGCCTATGTTTTGTATTTTCTTTCTAGGAAAGTTATAACCTAATGTTAAAGTTCTAATTCTTAAATAAGTGCCATCTTCTAAAAAATAATCACTTCTAGCTCTAACATTTTCGCTATTTGTACCTCTTTCTGCAGGAATATCAGATGTCGGGTTTTGCTCTGTCCACATATAAAGTAAATCTTTATGTCTTCTACCTCGATATGCATTTAATTTAGAGCCATTGTAGACTTCTAAACCGTAAGCAAAATAGGTTAAGGCAGATAAATCAAATCCTTTATACTGTAAATTTGTATTGAATCCAATTTCAAATTCTGGTTGACCAGACCCACTATATACGGTGTCGTCGTCATTAATAAAGCCATCGCCTGCATCTGCTATGCCATCTCCATTAGTATCTACCGTTAATTGATCTTGAAACATTAAATCTCCTTTATTAAATTTAAGGGCTTCTCCTGGGTCTAAAGTTGCTCTGTAGTTTTCTAATTGCTCATCTGTTTTAATAACACCTTGGTTTTTTAAAAGAAAAAAAGCACCAGCCTCATGTCCTACAGCATAAAAAGTTGTTGAATCTCCAAAAAGATTACCACCTCCAAAACCACGGTCAATACCATTAAGGTCTGTTACTTTGTTAACGTTTTTAGTATAGTTATAGGTAAAAGAATATTTTAAACCACCAGCTGTTCTGTCTTTGTATGATGCGCTAAACTCTACACCAGAATTGGTCATGTCTCCTGCATTAACCGATACCACACCAAAGGTGTTAATAGCTCTAGTTTGGCTATAACCAGCAGAACCAGGTAGTAATAAGTTAAGTAGCATGTCTTCTTTATCGTTTTCGTATACATCCATGGTAAGCGTTAACTTATTTTTTAAAAAGCTAAGATCTACACCAATGTTTTTAGAAATTGTTGTTTCCCATTTTAAATCTTCGTTGGCTAATCTTCTAGAAATAAAACCTGTGTTTACAACTTCTTGTCCGCTTAAGTTTTGAAAAGGATAATTAATACCCGACTCTACTATTGGAGCAAAGCGATAATCTGGTATGCTTTGGTTTCCTAATTCGGCATAACTTACTCTTAGTTTAAAGTTATTAATAACATGATTTATGTCTTGCATAAAATTTTCTTCGTGTATGTTCCATCCTGTTGATAAGCCAAAGAAAGTACCAAACCTATTTTTTTCAGAGAATTTAGAAGAGCCATCTCTTCTTATGCTACCAGAAAACAAATATTTGCCATCAAAACCATATTGTAATCTAAATAGTTTTCCTGTTAAGCTTCTTTCTAAAATATCTCCCGTAGCAAATGTTTCTGTTGCTCCTGCTAAAACTTGTACATTGTTATTAGGTGCATCAAAAGGAAATAAACCATTAACTCTGTTTCTTATGGTTTCGTAATCTTCGTAAGATACTACACCCAATAATCCTATTTTATGTTTGCCAAACGTTTTATTATAAGCTAATATGTTTTCTATACTTCTTCTGTCGGTTCTTGTATTGTCTTCTTGTAATTCTGCATTAAGCCTAGAACCTTGTACGTTAAGCACATTGTTATCATCTCCTTGAAAATTTAAATACTGAGGTTCGAATCGTTTTCTAAACGAATTAGATTTATTGTTTCCTAGGTTAACTTTAAAGTTAAAATCTTTTAAAAGTTCGTACTCTAATCTTAAGGCAACGTTGGTTTTAGATGTTTCTTGAACATCCTTGTTTAAATAGTCTCTTACAAAACCGCTAACCGAGTTGTCGTTATCATCATCGTTATCAACAACTTCTAAATTGCCTAGTATTTCGCTAATTGGCCTAGAGTAAGCAGCAGCACTTAAAGCTCTTCTGTAACTGTTTCCTGGAGCTCGTTCTCGTTCTTCGTTAGACATATTAACACTGGCAAATGCTTTAAATTTACCTTTATTAAAACTTGCAGTTAGTCTGTTTGTTAGTCTTTCGAAACCAGAAAATATAATAACACCTTCTTGATTAAAATAGTTAGTGTTAAAGTTTAAAGTGAGGTTTTTTACACCGCCAGAAATATTTAAGGCGTAGTTTTGAATAATTGCATTATCATTTGTAATGTCTTCTACAAAATCACTATCATTATTAAATGCTCTACGGTTGCTAAATAGCGGGCTACTACCAGAAGCATTATCATCGTCTCTTCTGTTTATTTGATAAAATGTTTCTAGAGTGTTTAACCTATCAACTCCAGATGTTATATTTTGAATACCAACATAACTGTTAAGACGTACTACAGTTTTGCCAATTTCTCCCTTTTTTGTGGTTATTAAAATAACACCATTAGAGGCTCTTACACCGTAAATAGAAGCAGAGGCACCATCTTTAAGAATATCTATACTTTCTATTTGTTCTGGCGAAATGTTAGGGTTGTCTTCAAAAGGAATACCATCTACCACATATAAAGGACCAAGAGCGTCTTCGCTTAAAGAGCCTAAACCTCTTATTTGTATGTTTGCAGATTCTCCTGGGCTACCATTTGCAGCTTGAATATTTACACCTGCCACTTGACCTTGTAATGCGGTAGATAAATCTGGAGTTGAGGTTTGTAGAATTTTTTCTGAATCTATTTTAGTAACAGCTCCAGTAACTTCCTTTTTCTTTTGAGTACCATAACCAACAACAACAATTTCTTCTAAAGCAGCACGGTCTTCTTCTAGAGTTATGTTTAGCGTAATGTTGTCTGCTATGGTAACGCTTTTACCAATAAATCCTAAGTAGCTAATTTGAAGAATTTCTCCTTTTTTTGCTTTAATATCAAATTTTCCATCAAAATCTGATATTACTCCTCTAGAAGTGCCTTTTACAATAATACTAGCACCTGCTAAAGGCACGCCTCCTTCTTCTGTAACTTTTCCTGAAATGATCTGGTTTTGACCATAACTTAGAGTAGTTGACAAAAATGTTAAAATTGTAACAAAAAGGAAGTATAACTTTCTCTTTTTTACCTTTAATTTTTTAATCATAATAATTTAGTTAATAGTTTAGAAATGTAAAGTTAGATTTGACGTATACCTACTAACAGAAATTCTGTCCAAAACCATAACACAATTGTCCTTGAGCCAAAAATATTTGCGATTTAATTACCATTACTGCTTAAAATTTGATTTATTTATAATATTGTGGCAATAAAATTCTTACTAAGTAAGAATATTGTAAAACATGTTAACTAGTGTAAAATGAATTTTAAAAGTACTTTATACCTATTGTTTTCAGCATTATTTTGTCAATTTGCGCATTGCCAAATAGATGTTTTCTTTGAACATATATCTAGCGATTCGGGTTTGTCTCAAAATGATGTTTTAGCTCTTTATCAAGATCATTTAGGGTACATATGGGCAGGAACAAATGATGGGTTAAATAAATATAATGGGTATGATTTTAAAATATATAAACCCAATCCGTCTAATTTAAATTCTATTAGTAGTAATTTAATAAGTTGTATTAACGAGGATAAATTTGGGAATTTATGGGTAGGAACAACTGGGTCTGGAATTAATATTTACAATAGAAAAAACGAAAATTTTACAAGAATAAATGCACAAACTAGCAAACTTAAAATTTCAAATGATTTTATAACTAATCTTTATTTTGATAGTAAAGATAGAGTCTGGATAATAACAGCAGATGGTATAGATGTAGGTTATAATGTTTCGAACCTTAACAAGCTTTATTTTGAAAACGTGTTAAAAATCTCTTTGAGAACAAATATAATAAATACTGTTTTTGAGGATAAGAAAGGAAACATATTAATAGGTAGTGAGTCTGGTTTATATCTAGCTAAAGAAAATAATGAAAAAGTATACAAAATAGACTTGTTCGAAATGGAAAGTGTGCCTATTCGAAATTTGCACTATGTTAATAATAATTTATTTGTTGCTACTTCTTTTGGAATTTTTCTCTTTGAAAACTATCAAGATCCATTAACTCCTTTTAATAAATTAAGACTAAACAAAAATGCTTCTAAATTTATTACTTCAGACACAGTAGGGCACATTTGGTCTGCAACTAATAAAGGTATAGACGAATACAAGCTAACAAAAAATAAAGAGCTAAAATTGATTAAAAACTACCAAAGCGATATGAAGAACCTACATAGTTTAAGTTCTAATTTTATTAGGTCTTTGCTAATAGATAAAACAGGAATAGTATGGGTTGGTACACTTGGTGGCGGTATTAATAAGTTAAATTCTAATAGAAAAAAGTTTAAACATTACAACACAACTTTAAATTTTGGTGATATAAATAATAATGTTGTAAAGTTAATTTTTAAAGATAGTAATGATGCTTTGTGGGTAGGCACTCAAGGCGGAGGTCTTAGCGTTTTAACAAAAAGAAAAAACAGAGGTAATTATTCTAATTTTAAAAAGATACAAGAAATAAACAATGCGGTCTCTATATGCGAATTAAATATTTCTGGAAAAAAAATACTTCAAATAGGTAGCTCGTTTGCCATGGGTGTTTGCGAAATAGATATTACAAACCCTCGAGATATTAAACCAATAAAGAGTTTATTAAACATAGACTCTTATATCTATAAAATTTTTAAAGATAGTCATGGTCAGGTTTGGTACGGAACATATAATAAAGGTCTATTTAGAAAAGAAAATGCAAATTCTAAAAAGCTTGTTCATTTTGATTTGAATGATGGGTTGGCTAGTAATATTGTTCGTAATGTATTTGAAGACTCTAAGGGAAATATATGGATAGGAACCAGTAAGGGGTTAAACAAAATAGCTGCAAACCAAGTGCAATTAGATAATTTAGAGTTTAAAACTTATAAAAATAACCCAGAAGATAGTTTAAGTCTAAGCCATAATTATATCCTTCCAATTTTTGAAAGTTCTAAAAAAGAACTTTGGATTGGTACTTTAGGTGGTGGGTTAAATAAGTATATACAAGACAGTGTTTCTGGAAAAGAATACTTTGAGAAATATAGCGAAGATCAAGATTTGGTAAATAATGCTATTAAATCTATAGAAGAAGATGTAAACCAAAACCTCTGGATTTCTACTAATAATGGTATTTCTAAATTTAATCCATCTACAAAAACATTTAAAAACTACAATAAAAATGATGGATTACAAGCTAATGAGTTTCAAGAATTATCTAGTTTAAAACTCGATAATGGCGATATGATATTTGGAGGCGTAAATGGGTTTAATGTTTTTAATCCAGAATTAATTACCGATAATTTATTTACACCTAAAGTGGTTTTAGATAACTTTTATTTGCAAAATAAAATAGTTAATACAAACGAAGAGCACGATGGTGTTGTTGTTTTAAAGCAACATATATCTTTTTTAGATACACTTAAACTAAAATATTTTCAAAATAATTTTTCGTTTCAGTTTTCAGGGTTGCATTTTTCATCACCAGCAAAAAATCAATATGCATATAGGTTAAAAGGTTTTAATAATACCTGGGTTAAAACAAATGCTATAAATAGAATAGCAACCTACACAAATATAGAGCCAGGAACATATATCTTCGAAGTTAAAGGTTCTAATAATGATGGTGTTTGGGGTAAAGACGTAACCACTTTAAAAATAATAGTGTCTAGCCCTTTTTGGAAAACACCATTAGCATATATAATATATTGTTTGCTTGTCTTAATGGCTCTTTATCTACTGGGTAAATACACCATTATAAAAACAAAAGAAAAGCATATTTTATTAATGGATAATTTAACTACAGAGAAAAATAAAGAGTTAAATGATATGAAAATGCATTTTTTTACAAATGTATCTCATGAATTTAGAACTCCTATTTCTTTAATTAATGGGCCTTTGCAGTATTTAGAAAAAAATAATGATGTACTAGATGATAGTGAGCGCTTGATTCAGTATAGAATTATGCAAAAGAATTCTTCGTTATTATTAAGACTTGTAAATCAGCTTTTAGATTTTCAAAAAATTGATAAAAAAAAGATGGTACTTAAAGTTAATTATCAAGATATAATTGAATTTATACATGAAATTATCGAATCTTTCGAGTTTATTGCAAATAACAGAAATATAAGCTTAAAATTACATTTTGAAGAGGCAGAGTTAATTACTTGGTTTAGTCAAGATGCTATCGAGAAAGTTTTAAACAATTTAATATCTAATGCCTTTAAATTTACTCCAGATAATGGTAAAATAGATATTGTAGTTAAAAATATAGATGCAGTTATAGATGGCAAACTAGCAAGTTGCTTAAAAATTATTGTAAAAGATAATGGCTCTGGAATATCGCCTAAAAGTTTAGATAAAATATTTGATAGATTTTTTAACGACGATTCTGCAGAGAACAGAAATAGCTATAGTATGGGTATTGGTTTGGCATTAACACAAAGCCTTGTGCAGCTTCATCATGGTTCTATTTATGCAGAGAGTAACGATAAAGGTACTAATTTTGTTATTACTATTCCTAAAGATTTTGATTATTACAAATCTGATAAAATTATAGAATCTCAATCTTTTGCCAAAGGAGATTTACTTCCAGATATATTAGAGAAGTCTCAAAAAATAATAGAAGAAGCCTCAGCCCTAGATAATAAACAGTCCAAAAACTCAGAAATAGATATTCTTATAGTTGAAGACAATTTAGATATGCGTACATATATACGAAGCGGTTTACAAAGAGATTATAATATTATTGAAGCAGAAAATGGAGCAGTAGGTTTAAAAATGGTTGAAGAAAAGGCGCCTACAATTATAATAAGCGATATTATGATGCCAGTAATGGGAGGTATCGAGTTTGTAAATAATATTAAGCAAAATAACGCTTTAAACCATATTCCTGTTATTTTCTTAACCGCAAAAGCAGGCGAAAACAACCTTATAGATGGTATTAAAACAGGAGCAGATGATTATATTGTTAAGCCATTTGACCTTGAATATTTAAAACTAAAGATATCGAACATAGTTGAGTATCGCATCAATTTAAGAAAACACATTCAGAAAAAAATAAGTTTTAATCCAAAAGAAATTTACATAGCTTCTCCAGACGAAGAGTTTTTAAACAAGGCCTTAAAACTACTTGAAGCTAATATTATGGATACAGAATTTAATGTAGATAATTTAGTGCAAGAAATGTCTATAAGTAGAAGTGCCATTTACCCAAAATTTAAAGAGCTAACAGGGCTTTCTTTAGGGGAATTTATACGACGTTTTAGGCTGGAGCGTGCCAAGCAATTGCTAGAAACCACAGACCTTTCTATAAAAGAAGTTATGTATCTTTCTGGTTTTAATACACCTTCATATTTTGCTAAATGTTTTAAGAAATTATATGGAAAAGTACCTACTGATTATAGAAAATCGAGCCCTAAAGAATAAAAAGGCAATATAATCTTTTATTTTTTTACATTATCCTTACTAAAAAAGCCTCCTTTGTTTTTTTTTCTAGCCATAGATTGTGTAATTATTAAATATGCAACACTTATCATATTTCGTAATTCGCATAAAGATGTTGTAATCTTAGAGGTTTTGTAAAACTCTTCAACTTCTTCATAAATTAAGTCTAATCGTTTTTTAGCATTTTTAAGGCGCTTATCACTTCTAACAATGCCAACATAATTACGCATTAAAGCTTGTAGTTCTTTTAAATTATGCTGAATAATAATATGCTCGTCAGGAATAACAGTACCTTCATCATTCCACTTAGGAATATTTAATTGCAATGGCTCTATAGGGTGTTCGCATAAATATTTAAAAATTTGATGCGAATACACCATGGCTTCTAATAAAGAGTTTGATGCTAATCTATTTGCACCATGCAGTCCTGTTCTGGTACATTCTCCACAGGCAAAAAGATTTTCTATAGATGTTTTTCCATTTATATCTACATCAACACCTCCACATAAATAATGAGAGGCAGGAACAACAGGAATCCAATCGGTTTCAATATTTATATGGTTGTCTAAACAATGCTTGTATATGTTCGGAAAATGAGCTTTAAAACCCGTCATGTCCAAATGCGTACAATCTAGAAAAACATGAGTTTCGCCAGATTTTTTAAGTTCGTTATCAATACTTTGCGATACAATATCTCTAGAGGCTAATTCTGCTCGTTCATCATAATCTGGCATAAAACGATAGCCTTTTTCGTTGCGCAAATAAGCTCCAAAACCACGAACAGCTTCTGATATTAAAAAGGAAGAACGTCCGCCCCTAATATCGTACAAAGCAGTAGGATGAAACTGGATAAACTCCATGTCTGATATTCTAGTCTTTGCTCTATACGCCATGGCAACACCATCTCCAGTGGCAACAATAGGGTTTGTTGTATGTCCGTAAACACGACCAATACCGCCAGAGGCTAATAAGGTGCTGTCTGACTTTATTGTAATTATGTTATTCGATTTTTGATCTAAAACATAAGCGCCATAACATATTTTTTTATCTGTTTTAACTTCCTTTATATGGTGGTCTGTTATTAAATCTATGGCGAAATGATGAGGTAGTAGTGTTATATTTGGTAATCTGTGTACCTGTTCTAATAAAGTACGCTCAATTTCGTAGCCTGTAATGTCTTTATGGTGTACAATTCTGTATTCTGAGTGTCCGCCTTCTTTCCCTAAATCAAAATTACCTTCGTCATTTTTATCAAAATTAGCACCCCAAAGCAATAATTCTTTTAAGCGGTTTGGTCCTTTTTTAACAACCATTTCTACAACATCTTCGTCGCAAAGTCCGTCGCCAGCAATTAAAGTGTCTTCAATATGTTTTTTAAACGAATCTTTGTCGTTATCTAAAACAATAGAGACTCCGCCTTGTGCGTATTTAGTGTTAGATTCTTCTTCGGTAGATTTTGTTACAATAACTACCTTGTTATTCGGGAATTTCTCTGCTATTTTTACAGCAAAAGTTAAACCCGCAATACCAGACCCAATAACTAAATAATTTGTGTTAATCATTTTTATTTTGAAAGTTCTAACATGCGTTCTATAGGTAATAATGCACGTTTTCTTATTTTTTCTGGAACATCTATTTGTGGCGATTCGTTAAGTAAACAATCGTGTAGTTTTTGAAGCGTATTCATTTTCATAAAATGGCATTCGCTACAAGCACAAGTGTTATCTTCTTTAGCAGGAGCAGGCACTAACTCTGTATTAGGTACTTCTTCTTGCATTTTGTGTAAAATACCAGCTTCTGTAGCTACAATAAATTTTTGTTCTGGGTGTTCTTTTACATAATTAATCATTCCAGCAGTAGAGCCAATATAGGTTGCTGTGTCTAAGATGTGAGCCTCAGATTCTGGATGTGCTATAATTTTATGATCTGGATACTTTTTATGTAATTCTATTAATTTGTCTATAGAAAAAGCTTCGTGAACAATACAGCTACCATCCCATAGTAACATGTCTCTGCCTGTTTCTTTAATAATATAGGCGCCTAAATTTTTATCTGGTGCAAAAATAATAGGTGTTTCTTTAGGAATAGATTCTACTATTTTTAATGCGTTAGATGAGGTGCAAACAATATCGCTTAAAGCTTTTATTTCTGCCGAGCAGTTTACATAAGTAATTACAACGTGGTCTGGATGTTTACTAGTAAAATCGGCAAAAGATTCTGGCGGACAAGAATCGGCTAGAGAACAGCCTGCATTTAAATCTGGTAAAACAACCGTTTTGTTTGGACTTAAAATTTTGGCAGTTTCTGCCATAAAATGTACACCAGCAAATACAATCATGTCAGCATCTGTTTCTGCAGCCTTTTGAGATAACCCAAGACTGTCTCCAACATAGTCTGCAATATCTTGTATCTCTGCTACTTGGTAGTAATGTGCTAAAATAACAGCGTTTTTTTCTTTTTTAAGGCGTTTTATTTCTTGTACTAAATCCATTTTAATCTTATTTATTAACTAATATAGCAAATAACATGCCTATGTTAGTTAAACTATAGACTGCAAATATCTTAATTAAAATGTGTATTGAGATGTGTTTGTCTTAAAAAAAGCCTCAGAATAAAATACCCTCAGCCTTTTTATAAAATCATTAAACAATTGTTAAGTAAATGCTTAAATAATTAATAAAAAAGAAAAGAGGGATTGTATAATAATTACGTTAATGCTTGTGTTTTTTGATTTAAAGATAAATTTTGAATTTCTAGATGAATCTCGTTTAGGGTTAATTCTGTTTTGTCTAGTTCGTTTAAAGTGGCAAATTTAATTTTTGTAAAAGCCTTGTTAACAGTATTAAATAAAATTTGATAATACAAAACACCTGCTTTCATGTTTTTGGTAAAAGTAAGCAAGTATTTTTCTTCTTTTTTGGTCATAGATGTTCTAGCGCCTGCCAACTTGTCCTTTAAAAAATCTATATAAATATGTAATTCTTTAATAAATAAATTAGGTCTATCTATTCTAGAAATCATATTGTCTCTTCCATAAATATGGTCGGTCATGTTTTTAAGACTCATTATTTTAGAGTAGTATGCCATGTTTGGTCCAGGACAAATAGAAACGCCTTCGCCCTCAACTTTGGTGTCTAGGCTGTAAGTTAAAAGAGCAGATGTGCCCAAACCTACACAGGTACAAGACTTTTCTATAATTTTATTGTATTGGTTTTTATAAGCTTCTACAGATAAATTAGCTTCTTTTAAAGCCTTTATTTTATAATGTTGATACTCTCTTGAAGCAGTGCAAACACCAGTTTCTTTAAACTCTTTATTTAATGCAACAAACTTTTTAGGGCAAGAACTTCCTGGTCTATCTTTGTCTATTAAAAGTTGTTTTTCTGCGTCTTTTGTATTGTTTTTTAGGTTGTTAAAGGGTATGCCTAATGGCGAAATGTTGCTTAAATACAGGTCGTCTTCTTTTGCTTTTGCTAATTGATTTAGCGTGTTTTTATCTACAGTTGTGGCTTCTGGCACCAATAAAAAAGGGCTACCCCAACCTATTGAGTCTAGGTTGTAATGTTTTAATAAAAAATCGTGTTCTTCTTTTGTGCCAACGCCTCCTTGTGCTGTAATTTTAAAATTTGTGTTGGGGTTTAAAATGGCTCTATTTTGCTTTTCTAGTTCTGTATTTAATATACTTATAATAGCTTCTTGTAATTCGTGTCGTCGTGTTTTAAACTCATCTAAAACAGGGCCTAAAAGATATCCGTTGGTAGCAAAAGCATGTCCGCCACAGTTAAGGCCAGATTCAATTCTATATTCTGAAACCCACAACCCTTTTTTTGCCAGAAATTTTCCCTGAATTAATGCCGATCTATAGTCACTTACTTTTAATATGATGCGCTTTTTAAAGAAACCATTTACATTAGGAAAAAAGTCGTTAAATTGAGCCATATAAGTAAACAATCTAGGGTTCATGCCTGCCGATAGTATAACAGACGAGTTTAGTTTACTTTTTGCAAAACCACGCAGTGCTGCATGAGCGTCGTTATGTTCTATAGGTAGTTTTTTGTTGTTTAAGTAGTTGTCTTTATCAACTTTGGTCATTATATTAACATCAATAGTGCCCATGGTTAAATTATTGGCAATCCAATTTTTAATTTTTTCAAAATCTAATTCTGTCGATGTTAATTTTTTAAACTCCGATTTTATTTTAGAACCCTCTGGTAGCATGCTAATATAAGCTGCTATTTTATCGTTTTTTTTGTAAGATATAGTTTTAAGGTCTTCAAATGCTTCGTCAGCTAAATCGCTAATTAAATTTAAATACGATGTAATGCGTTTTGCTCTATAATCATCAATTTTGTTGGAGATTTCTTTATAAGAGCGTTCAAACTTTTCGCTATACATTTTTCTTAATTTTTCTAGTAAAATATCATCTACCAAAGAGATTACAGAATCTATACCATATTGAGCAACTTTTAAAGGAGTATCTATTGTAAACCCTATGCCCATTACAGGAATGTGAAACGAATGTGTTTTTTTCATACTTCATTATATTAATTGGCAAAGGTATTAATGGGATAAAGTTTATTATATGATTTAAATCATACTTTCAATCATGCAATTTAGGCACAAGTACTTTGTAAAATTAAATGGAAATAGCTTGTAATAACTAAAAACGATGGTTTTGAAGAATTTTGATTATAAAGAATAAACCATAATCCGTATTTTTTTTAATTATTCTTAATCAGAATAAAACATTCTATGTAAATCGATAAAACTTTAAATAGACAATGTTTCTTAAGGCTTTGTTTACTATTTTTATGGCTAATTTTCAATAGAATGATAGCATGTCTGTAGAGCCAAAATTAACAAGATTTAACCAAAGTGTATTGTCTAAATATCAAATATACAACAGTATATTTATGACCTTACCCTTTGATTCCATTACAAAAACGGGAGTTTTACTTCCTTTATTTCACGAAACCTGTGAGAAAGGGTTTGCCAAAGGCGACGACCCTACAACAATAGTAGAAACTTTTTTTAAGAAATACCAAGCAAGACGATCAGAAGAGAGTCAAATAAACTTATTATTTAGGTTTATTCAATACATTGAAAGACAAGTTGTTTTGTTTGATGCTATTGAGGATGCAGCTTTTCCTATTGTAAACAATATGGATGGTATTGGTACGCTAAGAAACTTAAAAGATATAGCTAAATCTGAGAATTCTTTAGAAGCTTTAAAAGATTATCTTGAAGAGTTTAAAGTGCGTATTGTACTAACAGCCCACCCAACACAATTTTACCCAGGATCTGTTTTGGGTATTATTACAGACTTATCTGAAGCGGTAAAGAATAATAACCTAAACGATATTAACGATTTATTTGCGCAACTTGGTAAAACACCATTTTTTAAGCGCGAAAAGCCTACACCTTATAACGAGGCTAAAAGTTTAATATGGTATTTAGAAAACGTATTTTATAAGTCTTTTGGAGATATATACAATTATATACAACAAAATATTTATGATGATGGTAAGCGACACAACGAAATTATAAATATTGGTTTCTGGCCAGGAGGCGATAGAGATGGTAACCCATTTGTTAAGCCTAATACTACTGTAAAAGTTGCTAATAAATTAAAGAAAGCTATACTTAAAAAGTATTATGCAGATCTTAAAAATTTAAGACGAAAACTTACTTTTAGAGGTGTAGAAGAGCGCGTTATTAAATTAGAAACTATAATGTATAATTATAGTATTGATTTAAAAACAAAAGATGCCATTTCATCAAAAGAATTAATAAAAGAATTATTAAGCATTCGCGATGTTATTAAGGAAGATCATCAATCGCTTTATATTTCAGAAATAAACAGTCTTATTAACAAAGTGCATTTGTTTGGGTACAATTTTGCCATGTTAGATATAAGACAAGATAGTAGAATACATCACAGTGTATTTACTACGGTTATAGATAATTTAATTGAAAGCGGACATAAATCGTTTCCAAAGAATTATCACGATTTAACCGATGCAGAGCAAGTAAAGGTTTTATCTGAAGTAAAAACAGAAGAGCATATAGATGTTGATGTTTTTGAAGACGAAATGGTAACCAATACCTTAAAAACAATTAAGGCCATTAAGAAAATTCAAAAATCTAATGGAGAGCGAGGTGCTAATAGATACATTATTAGTAACAACCAAACCGCACTAAATGTTATGCAACTTTTTGCTATGCTTAAGTTAACAGCATTTAAAGACGATTTAACTGTAGATGTGGCTCCACTTTTTGAAACTATTCCAGATTTAGAAAACGCACCAGGAGTTATGGAAGAGTTGTACTCTAACCCTGCGTATAGAGCACATTTAAAAAGTCGAGGTAATAAACAAAACATTATGTTAGGTTTCTCTGATGGAACAAAAGATGGTGGTTACTTAATGGCAAACTGGGGAATTTTTAAAGCTAAAGAACGTTTAACAGAAATTTCTAGAAAATACGATATTACAGCTATTTTCTTTGATGGTCGTGGTGGACCTCCTGCCCGTGGTGGTGGAAAAACACATCAGTTTTACTCTTCTTTAGGGCCAACTATCGAAGATAAAGAAGTGCAGTTAACTATACAAGGACAAACTATTAGTTCTAATTTTGGAACTTTAGACTCTTCTAAATTCAACTTAGAGCAATTAATAAGTTCTGGACTTTCTAATAGATTAGGTAAGGATAACAAAGAAATGAGTGAGGCCGATAAAATTGTAATGAACGATTTAGCCGAAACGAGTTACGAAGCCTATAAAAACTTTAAAAGTCACCCCATGTTTATTCCATACTTGGAGCGCATGAGTACTTTAAAGTTTTATGCAAAAACTAATATTGGTAGTAGGCCATCTAAAAGAGGTAATAAAGATGGAGGATTAGTGTTTTCAGATTTACGAGCTATTCCTTTTGTAGGGTCTTGGAGCCAATTAAAACAAAACGTTCCTGGTTTCTTTGGTGTTGGTGTTGCCTTAAAGCAATACGAAGAAAGAGGAGAGTTTTATAAAGTAGAACAGCTTTATAAAAACTCTAAATTCTTTAAAACATTGTTAGAAAATAGTATGATGTCTTTAACAAAATCGTTTTTCGATTTAACCAAGTACATGTCTAAAGACGAGGAGTTTGGTGCCTTTTGGGATATTATTTATAACGAATACATATCTACCAAAGCATTATTATTAAAGCTTACAGGTTATAAAGAGTTAATGGAAAACGAGCCTTCTGGTAGAGCTTCTATTCAAGTTAGAGAATCTATTGTATTACCATTGTTAACCATACAACAGTTTGCGCTTAAAAAGATTCAAGAGTTAGAAAAAGAAGAGGTAAGAGACGAAGAGCAAATTGCCATTTTCGAAAAAATAGTTACAAGATCTTTATTTGGTAACATAAACGCAAGTAGAAACTCGGCGTAGTTTTAAATAAAAATAGTATTAAGGCCCTTTATGGAAACATTAAGGGCTTTTTTTTTGTCTTTTTTTAACATAATCTAAATGTGTTTTTAATGTTAACTCAGTTTAAAATAACTTGTTTTTAAAAAGATAGATAACCTTAACTTAAAAAAAAGTTAAAACCTTTTGGTTAATTGTTTTGTTGTTTTGTGCTTTAAATAACTAACAAAATAACCATGAAAAAACAGTACTTATTTTTACTATTTACTTTATTGTTATCAGTAGTTAGTTTCTCTCAAAATGGTAATGTGCAGGGAACTATTATTGATGAACAAGGATTGCCAATACCTTTTGGGAATGTTATAATAGAATCGTTACAACAAGGAGTTGTATCTGATGCAGATGGTAAATTTTTATTCGTAGATCTTCCAACAGGAAAACAAATATTAAAAGTAACCTATATAGGGTATTCAGACTCTAAAACAGAGGTCGATATTCAAGCAGGAGTAACCAAACAAGTTACTATAACTATAACGCCAACAGTATTAGAATTAGATGGTGTAGTAATTACAGGTTATAATTCTAGCCAAGCCAAAGCCTTAAATGCTCAAAAAAACAAACAAAATATTACCAATATAGTATCTACAGATCAAATTGGTAAATTTCCAGATGCAAATATAGGCGATGCTGTAAAACGTATACCAGGTATTACCATGCAGGTAGATCAAGGTGAAGCCCGTAACATTATTGTTCGTGGTTTGGCACCTCAATTAAACTCGGTAACTTTAAACGGAAGTCGTATTCCCTCAGCCGAAGGCGATAATAGAAATGTACAAATGGATTTAATTCCATCAGACATGATTCAGCTTATAGAAGTAAATAAAGCGGTAACACCAGATATGGATGCCGATGCTTTAGGTGGCTCTGTAAACCTAGTAACAAGAACATCGCCTAATGGTTTTAGAGTTGCAGCAACTTTAGGCTCTGGTTTAAACTTTATTACTAACAAAAGAATTTTAAATGGTTCTTTTTTAGTTGGAGATAAATCAAAAGACAACAAGTTTGGTTGGATGGTTTCTACTTCTATAAACGATTCTGATTTTGGATCGGATGATATTGAGTATGAATGGGATGATAGCAACGAAGATTTTATTAAAGAACATGATATTAGAACTTATTTAGTACAACGTATTCGTAGAAGTTTTTCTGCTAATTTAGACTATGCTTTTGATGCTAATAATAAAATCTATTTAAAAACAATGTATAACTGGAGAGACGATAGAGAAAACCGTTATAGATTGCGTTATAGAGATATTGAGTATATAGACGAAGATAATCCAGCATTAGGGTATCAAGGTACAATTAGAAGGCAAACTAAAGGCGGTATAGATAATAACCGAAACAAAAACACACGTTTAGAAGACCAACGTATGCAAAACTATAGCTTAGGGGGCGATCATTTATTTGGTAAATTAGAGCTAGATTGGATGGCATCATATGCATCTGCATCAGAAGAGCGTTTAAACGAACGTTATATCGAATTTGAACTAGAAGAAACACCTGGAGGCGAATTAATTCCTTTTAATATAAACCTATCAGACACAGAATTTCCTGTTATTACACCAGTAAATTCTAACGATGTAAGTATAGAAAACTTTAGCTTAAAAGAAATTACAGAAGAAAATCAATTTACAGAAGAAAAAGATTTTAATACCTTTATTAATGCCAAGTTGCCATTAAACTTATTTAATAAAGAAAATGGATTTTTAAAATTCGGGCTACGTTCTAAATTTAAAGAAAAGGAGAGAACAAATAACTTTTTCGAGTTCGAGCCAACAAATGGAGATTTTGACGATTTATCTGTATTACCACTTACAAACCAAACAGATACCAATTTCTTAGCAGGAAGTCAATATGCTGCAGGTCAGTTTGTAGCCCCTGAGTTTTTAGGCGCGTTAAATTTAAATAATGCAAATTTATTTGATGCAGAAGATGTACCAAGTGAATATGTTAGAGCTAATTTTGAGGTTAAAGAAGAGGTTTTAGGTGCTTACGCTATGGTTAACCAACAACTGTCTGATAAATTAAGTGTTTTAGCGGGTATTAGAATAGAAAAAACAAAAACTGAAGCAATTGGTAATCAAATTGAAGACGAAGAAGACGTTTTAGGAACAATTGAAGCAGATAATAATTATGTAAACGTATTACCAGGGCTTCATTTTAAATATAATTTAAACAGTAATACGGTTTTACGTTTTGCATGGACAAATACTATTGCTAGACCAAACTATGCAGACATTGTACCTAGTATAGATGTTATTGCAGACGATGAAGAGATTTATTTAGGCAACCCAGAATTAGATGCTGCAAAGTCTATGAACTTCGATTTAATGGGCGAGTATTACTTTAAAAACGTGGGTATTATTTCTGCTGGTTTATTTCAAAAGAGTATAGAAGATTTTACATACCAATATGTAACAGAAGATCCTTCTAACGGATACGATATTTTTCAGCCTCAAAATGGTGACGATGCTAATATTTTTGGAGCAGAAATTAGTTTTCAACGTCAGTTAGATTTTCTTCCAGGTATAGCTAAAAACTTAAACGTAATGTTAAACTACACATATTTAACATCTGATGCAGACGGTATTAGAAATGAAGATGGAGACGTACGTACAGATGTAGATTTACCTGGTACAGCGCCAAATATGTTTAATGGTTCTTTAGGGTATAACGACAAGAAATTAAGCGTACGATTATCTGCAAACTACTCTGATGCTTATATAGATGAAATTGGTGGAAATGCGCTTGAAGATAGATATTACGACGAGCAGTTTTTATTAGATTTTAATACATCTTATACCTTTAACTCTAAATTTAGCGTGTATTTCGATTTAAACAATATTACAGACCAACCATTACGTTATTATCAAGGTTTAAAAAATAGAACAATGCAAGCCGAGTATTACGGGCGTCGTATTACATTTGGTTTAAAATATAACTTATTTAAAAGAAAATAAAGGTGAGTAAACTTAAAGCAAATATAATTTTTGGTTGTTTTGTTGTGCTTATGTCTTGTGCAACAAAACTACCAGAAATAGTAGCAGATGTGGTTACAGAAAAAACGTTAAACGATACAGACGATCCTGCTATATGGGTAAACCCCAAAGATGCTTCGAAAAGTATTGTTTTTGGTACAGACAAGAATACTAATGGTGCTATTTATGCTTTCGATTTAGATGGAAAAGTTCTAGAAAGTAAAACCATTAGAAATATTAAAAGACCTAATAATATCGATTTAGAATATGGTTTTAAATTAAACGATTCTACAAAGGTCGATATTATTGCTTTTACAGAGAGAGAACGAAAACAAATACGTTTGTTTTCGGTTCCAGATATGCAACCGCTAGATCATGGTGGTTTTCCTGTTTTTAAAGATGCAACCAAACCCGAAGAGAATGCTCCTATGGGAATTGCGCTATACAAATCGCCAAAAAATAAGGCTATTTATGCTATTGTAGGCAGAAAAACAGGACCTTTAAAAGGGTACTTGCACCAATATTTATTAACATCAGATAGCTTAGGAGTACAAGCTAAATTTATTCGTGCTTTTGGCGATTACAGCGGTAAAAAAGAAATAGAAGCTATTGCTGTAGATAACGAAACGGGAATAGTATATTATTCTGACGAAGGACATTGTATTCGTAAATACTATGCAGAGCCAAGCAAAGGTGATAAAGAAATTTACTGTTTTGGAAAAGACTATTTTACAGAAGATATTGAAGGTATTGCCATAGCAAAATATACTAATAATACCTTTTTAATTGTGTCTAACCAACAAGCACACACTTTTAATGTGTTTAATGCAAAAACCAATGCGTTTATAAAAGAAATTAACTTAGGCACAATAGAAACAGATGGTTGCGATGTAACTACAGCAGCTTTAGGAAATAAGTTTCCTAATGGACTTTTTGTATCGATGAATGATGATAAGAATTTCTTTTTTCACGATTTAAAAAAATTAGAGCTAGAAAAATAACCACGTTTTTTATGTTATAAAGTCCTTTTTGTTTTTAGAAAGGACTTTTTTTATGGGCTTTTATTTAAAAAAAACATTAACTTTAAGGAATAACAAGTCCTGCTTTTGGGGTTAATTTAAAAATAGCATTTATGAAACCTTATAGATCTGAAATTAGAAATTCGCCAACCCAACAAACGATTAAGATTTTTTTAAACGATCAATCTTTAGATACAGATGTTAAAAGCTATTTAGAAAATTTTACAGATATAGAGCTTATAGAAATAAGAAACAGTGTAGAACGTAATCGTGTACAAGAAAATATTACTATTTTTAGAAAAGACGGAGTTTGTATAAACTCACTTCAAGATAAAATAAATAATAGTCTGGCAGGTTATTTTAATATGCAGTAATAATTTGTTAATGTTTAAGTGTTTTACACGCTCTTAGCCATTGTTTTTATTTTAATGGTATTTCCGGGGTTAAGTTTTTTAATTCCTGTAGAGAGATTTATCCATATAGCTTCATTGTCAACTGGGTTTGTTATTCTATTGTTTTTAATTTCAATGTTTTCAATTGCTTTTAAATATTTAGTAAGCTCTCCGTTTCCTACAGACCAAATATCTTTTGCTTTTCCAACTTTATTACAAAATTTAACCATGTCGTACCATCGTTTGACATCTCCAAATTCCCAAGAATGACCCCAAACGTAAAAAAGCGATAATTCTTGGTTATTCATTTCTAAATATGTACTTAAATAATCTAGTGCTTTACTATCATGGCATGTTGGGTGCCACATCATATAATGTTCTGGCAAACTAAATTTATAAGTATCTGCCACTGTACGTCCGTTTATAATACCTGTTCTCGAAATTAGCTTTGCAATACTAGCATTTGTATTGCCAAAAGGGTAAGCTAAACTAACTATATCTTTGTTGGTAAGTTTAGTTAAGGCATCAATATCTGTATTAACTTCTTCAAGAATTTCTTTATTCAATATATCACCAAAATTTTTATGAAGCGTACCATGAGCAGCAATCTCATGGTTTTTATAGATAATTAATAACGAATCTTTTGGAACGTATTTTTGGTAAATGGTGTCACCATTTTTTTGAGGCCAACTACGGGTAACTCCTAAATATCTAGAGTTAAGGTTAAATGTTCCAACTAATTTGTTTTTATCGAACAAGCGTGCTAACTCAATATCCTCAATAGTACCATCATCATAGCTTAAAACCAAAGCTTTGTACTTGCCTTCTGGATAAGTAAAGCCAATAAAACTAGGCTTTTATTTACAAGATGAGCATAGCAAAAAACTACTATAAATTAAAAGTATTAGCCTTTTCATGTTTTAGTTATAATTGAGGTAAATACAATTATAACTAAAAAAAAGCCTTTTTGCATTGCATAAAGGCTTTTTCTATAAATTATAAAGTGTTTACTTTTTTACAAATTTGGCTTTACCAGCATCGGTAGCTAAAATGTAAATTCCGCTAGATAAGTCAGAAACATCTATGCTTCCATTAGCTTCAACATCTTTAATTGTTTTACCTAGTAAGTTAACAATTTTATACGTTTTAGTGTTAATAGAGTTGCTTACGTTAAGGGTAGAAGAAACAGGGTTAGGGTAAATATTTTTTGCAATATTAGCATTGTTAAAACTCTTATTACTTAAAGTTAAACCAGCGTTATAAGTCACGGTAAAACTTTGGTCAGAATTTCCATAAGCAGGGTAACCTACTTCTCCATACCTCATTGAGTTTGCAGTTGTTACTGGTCCAAAATACCTAGCCCAAACCCAGTAAGTGTCACCATCTTGTAATGTGTTCGTAGCATTGGCGCTTATAGTAACTTCATTTGCTCCAATAGTCCAATCTCTATCAGATATGGTAATGGTTTCTCCATCAAATGTAATGTCTTCAACATTAGTTTCTCCATTATCATTATTAAGGGTTAATGTAACAGAACCAAAATTAACAGTTCCACCAGGTTGTCTAACAGATAAATAGACGTTCTTGTCGTTTCCCGATCCACTATTAGCAAGGTCAAGGCCAGTAACAGTCATTGTAACAGGATTATTAGAGGCATCAAAAAATATAAACCCTCCATTTCCATCTGGGCCAATTTGTGTAATGCTTCCGCCAACACCAGGAGATGCTGTTACAGAAGGTGTTTGTGCAGAAAGTAATCCAATTGTAAGTAAAGAGAATAATAAAGTAATTTTTTTCATAATTAATATATTTTTAGTTATTAGTTACTTCAAATTAACAACTGTTTTATATAAAAAAAAGTTAGATATGGTCTTATTAAGAGCTTAAATGGTTTTTTCGCTGCGTTTCTTATAATAAAAATAAGTGTGTATTAATTTGATAATCAGTTTTATGTTTAAAAAATAATTTAGTAACTTTAATTAAATAGCAATTTGTGCTTTTAAATTGAATTTAAAAACAACGCCTATGAAACCGTTTAGATCAGAAATAAGAAACTCACCTAGCCAGCAAACCATTAAGATTTTTTTAAACGATCAATCTTTAGATAACAAAATTAAAAATCATCTAGAACAATTAGAAGAGGTTGATTTTATAGAGCTAAGAGAAAGTGTTGGAAGAAATCGAGAGGACGAAAACATAACTATTTTTTTTAAAGACCATGTCGATATTCATAAAGCAAAAGAAAAGATAGATTCGCGTTTATGGTGGTATTTTGAAGAAGATATGGTTGATTAATTCTTTAAAACAATTAATTAAGGCGTTTTAACACGCTTTTACTACTCAATCTTTTTGCAAAAAAGCAAAAAGGATTTCAAACATACCGTTCAATCGTTAACGCAACTTCGCGTAAACTAAGTAGTATAAAGTTATTTAAAAATAAAACTTTTATACCTTTTCCGTAGTTTTGCATGTATTACAGATAACTACATATACATGCGTAAATTAAAAAATAGCGAACTAGACCGATTAAGTGTTAATGACTTTAAAGAGGCAATAAAAACACCTATCATTATTATTCTAGATAACATTAGGAGCTTAAATAATATTGGCTCGGTGTTTAGAACCAGCGATGCTTTTTTAATAGAAAAAATTTACCTCTGTGGTATAACAGCAACACCACCGCATAAAGATATACATAAAACAGCTTTAGGTAGCACAGATACTGTAGCTTGGGAATATGTAGAGAATACTATAGATTTAGTAGAAAAACTAAAAGCAGAAAACGTAAAAATTTGTGCTATCGAGCAAGCAGAAAACGCAACAATGCTTAATAATTTTAAGGTAGAAACAAACACAAAGTATGCCCTTATTTTTGGTAACGAGGTAAAAGGCGTAGCACAAAATGTGGTAGATGCCAGCAATACAGTTATAGAAATACCTCAGTTTGGCACCAAACACTCTTTAAATATTTCTGTAAGTTGTGGTGTTTTAGTGTGGGATGTATTTAGTAAGCTATCTCAAATAAGTGAATAAAAAAATAAAAAAACCATGGCCAACAAAAGCTGCTATGGCACAAATATACCAGCAACATCTTTGGGGTGGTAATACACACGATTTTTACTCTGGATCTGGATCTCATAATCCAGAAATTGTAGAGTCGTATTTAAAGGTTGTTATTCAGTTTTTAAAAACTCAAAAACCACCCTTAGTTGTGTGCGATTTAGGCTGTGGCGATTTTAATATAGGCAAGCAACTAGTGCCTTTTAGTCAAAAATATATTGGAATAGATATTGTAGACAATTTAATAGATAGAAATAATAAATTATTTAAAGCCGATAATTTAGAGTTTCACTGTTTAGACATAGCTAAAGACTTGTTGCCTAAGGCTGATTGTGTAATTCTTCGTCAAGTTTTGCAACACATTTCTAACGCAGAAATAGAACATATTGTAACCAAACTTTCAAATTACAAATACATTATAATTACCGAGCATATACCAAAGGGGGCTTTTACACCTAACAAAAATATAATTTCGGGTCAGGGTATACGTATTAAGCAAAATAGTGGCGTTAATTTACTAACAGCTCCTTTTAATTTAAAAATTAAAGAAGAAAAAATTCTAGACGAGTATATAGTTAAAGAAAACAAAGGCTGTATTGTAACCACTTTATATCAAGTTTTTTAACAGCTGTTTTTTGCATTTTTAATAAAAAGCGTTTTAAAATACGATTTCATCAAATAATGTTATGTTTTGTTAAAAAGAAATCCATAGAATTCGGTTAAAAATTTCAATTAAGCAATACTCGTAATTCAAGCTGCTACTTACTTGATAAAAGGTTTATTTTTGCCTAAATTGTTTTTAAATAACACTTTATAATATGGCTATTAAAAATCCAGAGGCAGATCGTTTAGCAGTTTTAGAAAATCATAAAAATTGGAAAAAGTGGGGCCCTTATTTGGCCGAAAGACAATGGGGAACCGTTAGAGAAGATTATAGCGAACATGGCGAGTCTTGGGAGTTTATAGATCACGAAAAGGCGAGAAGTAATGCCTACAGATGGGGCGAAGAAGGTATTGGAGGCTTTTGCGATGCTAGAGAAATTTTATGTTTAGCTCCTGCTTTTTGGAACGGAAACGATACCATTTTAAAAGAACGTTTGTTTGGGCTTACAAACAACCAAGGCAACCATGGAGAAGATGTTAAAGAACTTTATTTTCATCAAGTATCTACACCAACGCATACTTATAATAAATATTTATATAAATATCCGCATAGTAAATTTCCTTACGATGATTTAGTAAACGGAAATAGAAAAGGGAGAGACCAACCTGAATACGAAATATTAGACACAGGTTGTTTTAAAAACAATGCGTATTTTGATTGTTTTATAGAATATGCTAAAGCCGGTATAGACGATGTGCTAATGAAGATTACCATTGTTAATAGAGGTGCTCAAGCTGCAGACATTCATGTTTTACCACATTTTTGGTTTAGAAATTTCTGGAAACATAACCAGAAATATAGCAGACCAAAAATAAAAACAACAGGCTCTAATTCTGTAAGGTCAAGTAGTCCAAGAAATGGGGCTTACTTTTTATATCATGAAGGTGGAGAGCAATTGTTTTGCGAAAACGAAACCAATAACAAACGTATTTACAATGTAGATAACGAAGTGCCATATGTTAAAGATGGTATACACGAGCATGTTGTAAATAATAAAGAAACCGTAAACCCGAACAAAGAAGGCTCTAAAATGGCGGTTTGGTATAAGTTTAACCTAAAAGCAGGAGAAGAACGAAGCATTAAAGTGCGTTTAAGTAAGGATGAATTAGAGCAGCCTTGGGAAGATTTCGATGCTATTTTTGATTTAAGAAAAACGGAATGCGAAATATTTTATGACAATATTATAAAAAATGATTTACCAGATGCTAGAAAAGATTTAGCAAAAAAAGCATTTTCTGGATTATTATGGACTAAGCAATTTTATTATTTCGATATTTTTAAATGGCTTTTTGGAGGTCCAGGAGAATCTCAACCAAACAGAACTAATTTGCGTAATTTTAGTTGGCAACATCTTACAAATAGAAACATTATTTCTATGCCAGATAAATGGGAGTATCCTTGGTATGCTGCCTGGGATTTAGCTTTTCATATGGCATCTTTTGTAGAAATAGATCCCTATTTTGCTAAAAACCAACTGTTACTTGTTTTACAAGAAAGTTATATGCATCCTAATGGGCAAATCCCTGCTTACGAATGGAATTTTAGCGATGTAAATCCGCCAGTACACTCTTATGCTGTATGGAAAGTTTACGAAAAAGATAAAGAAAAAACAGGAAAAGGAGATATACAGTTTTTAGAAAAAGCATTCCAAAAATTATTAATTAATTTTACTTGGTGGGTAAACCAAAAAGATAAAAACGGTACCAACCTTTTTGAAGGTGGTTTTTTAGGTTTAGATAATATTGGGGTTTTCGATAGAAACCATATGCCAGAAGGTATTACAAGAATGCAACAAGCAGATGCAACAAGTTGGATGGCAATGTTTTCTATAAACATGTTGCGCATGTCTTTAGAGTTAGCAGAAAATAATCCGATTTACGAAGAGTCTGCAGCAAATTTTTTCAGACATTTTTTAAATATTGCTTGGGCCATGCATCATATTGGTAAAAAAGATATTTCGCTTTGGGACGATGCAGATAACTTTTATTACGATGTGGTAGAAATGTCTAACGGATCTACAGATCGCCTACGTGTACGTTCTCTAGTAGGCGTAATACCTATGTTTGCTGTAGAAATTATACATAAAGATTTATTTGAAGAATTAAAAGAGTTTAGAAGGCGCGCCAATCGTATTATAAAAACCCGTCCAGATTTAGCTTCTTTAATTTCTAATTTAGAAAAAGCAAACGAAGACGGAAATTATATGTTCTCGATTATGCGTGGTTTTAGGTTAGAGCATTTATTAAAGCGTTTGTTGGATGAAGGCGAGTTTCTTTCAGATTACGGTATACGTTCACTTTCAAAATATCACGAAAAGTATCCTTTTGTATTCCATCATCATGGGCATCATCAAATACAGTATGAATCTGGAGAAAGCCAATCTAATATGTTTGGAGGAAACTCAAATTGGCGAGGACCTATTTGGATGCCATTAAATTATATGATTATACAGTCGCTTCGTAAATACTATACGTTTTATGGCGATACATATCAATACGAATTCCCAACAGGTTCTGGGGTAAAACTTAATTTAAAGCAAATAGCAAATGAGTTAACAAAACGACTGGTTAAGCTTTTTGAGCCTAATAAAGAGGGGAAATACCCATACCATTCTGAAGATCCAGACCAAGTATTTACAAAAGATAATCATTTTAAAAACGAGCATTTCTTTTACGAATTTTTTGATGGCGATACAGGAAAAGGCCTTGGCGCATCGCATCAAACAGGTTGGACATCGCTTATTGCCAATTTAATTATGGAAATGGACGAAGACTAAATGTCGTAATAATTTTTTACTGTTTTAATAATTCATAAAAATCGTTTTGGGCATTAATAGGTTCAAAACGATTTTTTTGATATTCATTTTTTTGCTCGGCATCCAAAATTCTTGCTTTGGTATTGTCTCGCCATTGCCAGTCTAAACAGCGTTTTAAAACAGCTTTTAGTTTTTCGTTTGTAATGGGTGTTGCAACTTCTACGCGTTTATCTAAGTTACGCGTCATGCAGTCTGCCGATGCGATAAACAATTCTTCGTTACCATTATTTTCAAAAAGATAAACTCGAGCGTGCTCTAAATATCGGCCAACAATGCTTACTGCTTTTATATTTTTACTTAAACCTTCAAGTTCTGGTTTTAGTCTAAAAATACCTCTTACAATTAACTTAACTTCAACTCCTGCTTGAGAGGCCTCATATAATTTGTTTATAATAGCTTCGTCTTCTAAACTATTCATTTTAAAAGTTAAAGATGCTGGTTTGTTCGCTTTTGCAAACTTAATTTCTCTGTCTATTTTATCGGTAATAGAACGTCTTGTATTAAATGGAGACATCCAAATTGCCTTTAAGTGAGGTTTAAATTGGTCTGGATTTACCAAAAACTTAAACACTTGTTTTAAATCTGTTGTTATATTGTTGTTAGAGGTTAGTAAACCAAAATCGGTATAAATTTTAGCGCTTTTTTCGTTAAAGTTACCAGTGCCAATATAGCCTACGTTAAAATTATCACCCTCTATTAAAAATATTTTAGAATGTACTTTTATTTTGGGTATGCTGTATAGAACTTGAGCACCATGTTTTTTAAGCAAATCTCCCCAAAAAATATTGTTAGCCTCGTCAAAACGTGCTTTTGCTTCTATAAATACGGTTACTTTTTTACCATGTTCTAAGCAAACAAGTAGGGCCTTAGCAACTTCAGAATCTTTAGAAACTCTATACAATGAAATGTTTATGGTGTGTACTCGATTTGACTTTGCAGCTTCTAAAATAAGCTTAGGTATATAATCGAATTTTTGGTATGGATAGCTTAATAAAACGTCTTGATATTTTACATGGTTAATTATAGATTTGGCATGCTCTAGTTCTGGATGAGTTGATGGTTCTTGAGGCTTGTAAAACAATTTAGGGTTGTGTTTTGGTGTGGGAAACCCAAAAAAGTCGCTAAAGTTATGAAACTTGCCACCTGGCATTAAATCTGTTTTGTTTAAGTCTAACTGTTTGCGCAAGCTCTTAACACAATCTTTAGGCATGGTACTATCGTATAGCATTCTAGTAGGAATACCTGTTTTTCGTTGGCTTATATGCTCTTTTATTAGCTCTACAACTTCGCCATCATATTCGTTAAAATACAATTCGGCATCTCTTGTAATTTTAATACAGTAAGATTTTAAATTTTTATAGTTGGGGTTTAAAACAGTAAGGTTGTCTTTTATAATTTCATCAATATATGTAACATAAAATTTACCATCTTGGGTAGGGAAAGTAATAAAACGAGGTAATTTATTAGTGGGTATATTAATAAGTAAATTGGAGTCGTGTTTTAAAAATAAAAAGAGGCCTTTGTCTTCCAGAAACACAGGCTCTATGTCGGTTTCTAAATTATAAACCTTAATATGTTGCTGTACCTGCGTTTTAAAATAGTTGAGAGAAAATTGTTTTTGTTCTATAGAAAACTCATTTTTCTCAATTAAATAAATATTTTCTTGTTTTAAACTCGGTATTATGTCTGCAAAAAAAATAGCTCCAAAACGTTCTTGATGTGCGCTAACTTTTTTCTGAATGCGTTTTATTAAGCGTTTAGGCTTTTCAAACAGTTTCTTTTTTGTGTCTTTTTGGTAACGTTTAAACTGGCGAAGTTCTGAGACTCTAACTCTGTAAAACTCATCTAAATTAGAAGAAAAAATGGCTAGAAATTTTAAGCGTTCGTATAGCGGAACATTGTTGTTTTCTGCTTCTTGTAAAACACGTTCGTTAAAAGATAGCCAACTTAAATCGCGATCAATAATTTTTTTTTGCATGGTGGCAATTTAAACTATCGATATTTTATTTCTGTTAAGAGTATATTATTTTTTTTCGGGTAAACTACTTGTTATTTCGCCTAATATCCATAAGTAATCTGCTCTGTTTTCAACAAAATCTCTATTGGATACATCAATAATTTTAACATTAAAATCTTTTTGAGTTTTAAGAAAATCTAAATAACCAGTATTTATTTTTTCTAAATAATCATTAGCAATATTTTGTTCGTAATCTCGTCCACGTTTTTTAATGTTTTGTTGTAAACGCTCTGTGTTTTGGTATAAGTAAACGTACAATTCTGGTTTGGCTATGTCTTTATACATTAAATAAAATAATTTTCTATAAAGAGAAAACTCGTCTTTGTTTAGTGTAATTTTTGAGAAAATTAAAGATTTAAACACATCGTAATCGCTAACAATAAAATCTTTAAACAAATCGAATTGTGCTAAATCGTCAGATATTTGTTGGTATCTATCTGCAAGAAAAGACATTTCGAGAGTAAAGGCATACCTAGAAGCGTCTTCGTAAAATTTTGGTAAAAATGGGTTGTCTGCAAAGCGTTCTAAAATGGGTTTTGCATTAAAATCGTTGGCCATTTTTGTAACCAATGTTGTTTTACCTGCACCAATATTACCTTCAATAGCAATATAATTGTACTTAGAAAAGTCAAAAATTTTGTTTGGTTTTTTAAGCCAAATATTTAGAGGTTCAATTACAGAATTGTCTTTGCACTCATTTAATAAAGTAGCAACAGTTTTGTTAAATTTAGGGTGGTTTACTTTTGGGGCAATATCGTTTAAAGGTAATAATACAAATTGTCGTTTTTCCATTTCTGGATGTGGCACTTGTAGCGTGTTAGTATCAATAACCTGGTTACCAACAAATATAATGTCTAAATCTATAATTCGTGCTTCGTAACCTGTATTTTCTGTGCGTTTTCTACCTAAAGCTGTTTCTATATTTAATAATATTTTTAAAACCTTTTTTGGCTTTAAAAAGCTTTCTAACACCAAACAACAGTTGTAAAAATTGTCGCTTTCAAAACCTAAAGCAGTCGATTTATATACTTTAGAAATCAACGTGATGTTTCCTATTTTTGCATAAATAGCATCAATGGCATTTTGTAAATTTTTAAATTTGTCGCCTTTATTGCTTCCTAGGGCAATATGGAATGTTGTTGGTTGCGTCATAATTTCGAACTGATTGGCAAAATAACTAAAACAATTTTTAATCTATTATATTTACATTAGGTATTTATTCACAACTTACATGACATTAAAAAACAAACTTGTAGCGCAACGTATTTACATGCTTTTAGGCGCTTTATTTATTACCTCTTTAGTTGTTTCTAATTTAATTTTTCAGAAATTTTTTTATTGGTATCCTTTCGATATTGAAATTTTTGGTAGTAAACTTTTCGAAATATCAGTAGGTATTTTACCTTATCCAATTACTTTTTTAATAACAGATTTAATAAGTGAAATTTACGGTAAAAAGCGCGCTAACCAAGTGGTTATAGCAGGCATATTTGCTTCTCTATTCTCTCTTTTAATTGTTTATATGTCTAGTATAGTGCCAGCAACAAGTTGGTCTCCAGTAAATAACAGTATGTTTTCTACAGTTTTTGGTAATACTATTTTAGCTGTTTTTGCGAGTATGATGGCTTATTTGTTTGCTCAATTTATAGACATTAAAATTTATCATTTCTGGAAACAATTAACCAAGGGCAAGCATTTGTGGTTGCGTAATAATTTCTCGACCTTTTTATCGCAATTTATAGATACATTTACTGTAGTGGGATTATTATGTTTATTTCATATTATAGCATGGGATAAATTTTTGGGTTTGTTAATTAGTGGTTTTCTATTTAAAGTTTTAATAGCTTTTATAGATACACCTTTTCTGTATTTAGGTGTTTATATATTTAGAAAACGCTTTAATTTAAAGGTTAACGAAGAGATAGATTTACTTTAATTTTAGGGAAGAATTAACATTAATACAAAAACAGAATCCATCTTTTAATGGCATTTTTGCGTATATATGTATAAAACAACTTGTTAAATACCGTTTCTGCGTAAGCGAAAACCACAAAATTCTTTTCATGAAAAAAGTTTTTAAAATTATAGGCCTAACTCTTTTAATTATTATAGCTCTTTTAATAGCTATTCCCTTTGCATTTCAAAACCAAATTAAAGATATGGTTAAGGTTTTTATAAATCAAAATGTAAATGCCAAGGTAGAATTTAGCGATGTAAGTTTAAGCTTTATAAAAGGTTTTCCGCAGGCTCATGTTGCAGTAAACGATTTAGTAATAACAAACTTAGAACCTTTTAAAGACGAAACATTTGCATCTGTTAAAGACATTGCCTTTACCATGTCTATTAAAGAATTGTTTAAAACAGCAAGCGACGGACCAATAGTTGTTAAAAGTATAAATATAGACGAGGCTAAGCTAAACCTTAAAACAGACTTGCAAGGTCGTGTAAATTACGATATTGCAAAAACAGATGAGAATGCTACTACTACAAAAGCAGAGACTAGTGGTTTTGCTTTCGATATTGAAGATTATCAAATAAAAAACAGTGCTTTTACCTATCTCGATCAGGTGTCTGCCACAGAAATAAAGCTAAGCAACTTTAATCACGAAGGTCATGGTACGTTTTCTGCAGAAACATCAGAGTTAGATACAAAAAGCGAGGCTAATATTAGCTTTAGTTTAGATAGTACAAACTATTTAAACAATAATACCATAAAATTGGATGCACTAATAGGTCTCGATTTAAAAAATAGTAAATACACATTTAAAGACAATAAGGCCTTTATTAACCACCTGCCTTTGCAATTTGATGGTTTTGTGCAAATGGTAGAGGCGGGACAAAACATAGATATTACTTTTGAAAACCCAGAGTCTGATTTCAAGAATTTCTTAGCACTTATACCTCAAGAATATTCTAAAAATATAGAAAACGTAGAAACTAGTGGAGATTTTAAAGTAAAAGGTATAGTAAAAGGCATGGTTACAGATGCTACGATTCCAAAGTTAGATATAAATATAGTATCTAAAAACGCAAATTTTAAGTATCCAAATTTACCAAAAGGCGTATCAAACATTGCCATAAACGCTTCAATAAAAAATACAACAGGTAATGTAGACGATACTTTTGTAGATATTAGCACACTAAATTTTAAAATAGACGACGATGTATTTAAATCATCGGCAACCATAAAAAATATAACAAAAAATATGGTTGTAGATGCACATTTAGATGGTATTTTAAACCTAGAAAACATAACAAAGGCTTACCCTATAGATTTAGAAAACGAACTTTCGGGCATTTTAAAAGCCAAATTAAATACCGCTTTTGATATGAATGCGATTGAGACCAATGCATACAATCGCATTAAAAACAGTGGCTCTGTAAGTATTTCAAATTTTGTTTTTTCATCCAAAGATATTGTAAACCCCATTAATATAGCCGATGCCAATTTAACATTTAACACACCAACGGTGTCGCTAAATAGTTTTAATGCAAAAACAGGAGATAGCGATTTAAATGCCTCTGGTAGTATAGATAATTTATTAGGCTTTCTACTTAGCAATAGTAAGTTACAGGGTAATTTTAATGTAAATTCTAATTTGTTTAAGGTTAGCGATTTTATGTCTGAAAACGAAACAAACACTACAGATAATAAAACAACAAGCGATGCCGAATCTTTAAAAATTCCCGATTTTTTAGATTGTACCATAAATGCCAATGCCAAAACGGTGGTTTACGATAATTTAAATTTAACCAACGTAAAAGGAAAACTATTAATAAAAGACCAGCAAGCTAAGTTAGATAACATGACATCTAGTATTTTTGATGGCGCTTTAGCTCTATCTGGTAACGTTTCTACAAAAGGCAAAACACCAACGTTTAATATGAATTTAGGTGCAAACGGGTTCGATATAGCAAAGTCGTTTAAAGGCTTAGATTTGCTTCAAAGCTTAGCACCAATAGCCAAGCTTTTAAATGGTAAGTTAAATACAAGTATAGATATTTCTGGAGATTTAGATAAAGAGTTTGCCCCAAACTTAGCATCGGTTTCCGGTAAAGCTTTAGGCGAGTTATTAACCACATCTGTGGCCACAAATAAAGCCGAGTTATTTAGCAAGCTAGAAGGAGCATTAGGCTTTATAGATTTTAGCAAACTCGATTTAAAAGACTTAAAAACAAAGTTAGAATTTGCAAACGGTAAAGTAAGCGTAAAACCTTTCGATTTAAAATATAAAGACATTGCAATTACGGTTTCTGGTGCTCATGGTTTCGATCAAACCGTTGCGTACAATGCTGTTTTTAACGTGCCAGCAAAGTATTTAGGTAGCGATATTAACCAGCTTATTAGTAAAATTGATAGCGAAGAAGCCAAAAACATTACCATACCAGTTACTGCAAATATTGGAGGAACTTACACCAGCCCAACCGTAAAAACCGATTTAACAAGCGGTGTTTCTAACCTTACCAAGCAGCTTGTAGAAATAGAAAAACAAAAACTTTTAAGCAAAGGAAAAGATAAGATTGCCAATTTAATAGGCGACGTTATTGGAGGTAACAAAACCAAAACAGATTCTGCCAAACAGCAACAAAACAATGCAGTTAAAGACGTTTTAGGAGGCTTACTAGGAGGAAATAAAAAAACAGATTCTACCGCAACACAAACCAATAATACCGCAAATACAGTAAAAAACGCGTTAGGTGGTTTATTTGGTAAGAAAAAAGAAAAAGATACCGTTAAATAAGTTTTGGGCGTTACTGTTGCTTATACCAAAAAGAAGAAAACCTTTTTGGTATAAGCAACAGTCGGGCTATCACTACTCGCTCCCTCCTTGGGTCGGGGAGCTCAAACATACCGTTCTATCCCTAACGCGAGCAACGTTTTAATAAAAAAAATTAGTTTAAAAGTGTATTAATAAATACGGTTAAATTTTGTGCGTTTAATCCAATAGACTGTTGTAATTCGTCAACAGTTCCGTGTTCTAAAAATACATCAGGAATACCAAGTGTTTTAATATTGTTTGTAAAATGGTAAGCAGCAGCAAACTCTAAAATAGCACTTCCAAAACCACCTACAATACTATTATCTTCAATAGTAATAATGGTGTTGTATTTTTTTAAAATGAAAAGCAATAACTTTTTGTCCAAAGGTTTTATAAAACGCATATCATAATGCGAAATAGCATCAGGATTATTCGTGTTTTTTACAGCTGAGGTTACATGTTCTGCCATATTTCCAACGCTTAAAATAGCAAGTTTATTACCTGTTTTAAGTGTAGTTGCAGTACCTAATTCAATTTTAGAAAACGGTTGTTTCCAGTCTATGGTTACACCGCGTCCTCTTGGGTACCTTATAGCAATAGGATACTCTAAACCAAGCTGTGCCGTATACATAATGTTACGCAGTTCAATTTCGTTTCTTGGCGCAAAAATAACAAGATTAGGTATGTTGCGTAAGTACGATAAATCGTAAACACCATGATGTGTAGCGCCATCTTCTCCTACCAATCCTGCTCTATCTAAACAAAAAATAACAGGTAGTTTTTGTAATGCTACATCATGTATAATTTGATCGTAAGCACGTTGTAAAAAAGTAGAGTAAATATTACAGTAAACCACCAACCCTTGTGTGGCCATACCAGCAGCCAATGTTACAGCGTGCTGCTCTGCAATGCCAACATCAAAAGCGCGATTTGGCATAGTATCCATCATGTATTTTAACGAGCTCCCTGTGGGCATAGCTGGTGTAATGCCTACAATATCTTTATTTTGCTTAGCTAACTCTACAATAGTATGGCCAAAAACATCTTGGTATTTAGGGGGTTGTACAGTAGCCGATTTAACAAACAAATCTCCAGTTTTAGCATTAAACTTACCTGGAGCATGATATTTTACTTGATTCTCTTCGGCTTGTTTTAAACCTTTACCCTTTGTAGTAATAATATGTAAAAACTTTGGGCCTTTAACTGTTTTTAATCGTTTTAATTCTGTAATAAGTACAGGTAAATTATGCCCGTCTATCGGACCAGAATAATCAAAATTTAAAGCTTCAAAAATATTGTCTTGTTTCTGTGTGCCTTTTTTAACATTAGTTAAATACATTTTTAATGCGCCAACACTTGGGTCTATACCAATGGCATTGTCGTTTAAAATAACTAGTAAATTAGCATGGGTAACACCAGCGTGGTTTAAACCTTCAAACGCCATGCCTCCTGCAATACTAGCATCTCCAATAACTGCTACGTGTTGTTTATTTAAGTCGCCTTTTAATTGCGATGCTATGGCCATACCTAAGGCTGCCGAAATAGAGGTAGAGGCGTGCCCAACACCAAAGGTGTCGTATGGACTTTCTGTGCGTTTTGGAAATCCGCTTAGGCCTCCAAGTTGTCTATTGGTATGAAAATTGTCTTTTCTACCTGTTAATATTTTATGTCCGTAAGCTTGGTGTCCAACATCCCAAATAAGTTGATCTTTTGGTGTGTTAAATACGTAATGTAATGCAATAGTAAGTTCTACTACGCCCAAACTTGCGCCTAAATGCCCTTCTTTTGTTGCGACTATATTAATAATAAAGTGGCGTAACTCGTTGGCTAGTTGGTTTAAGTCTTCTGGATTTAAAAGTCTAAGATCTTCTGGACTTTTTATTGTATTTAAAATGTTTTTTTGCACAAAGCAAAAGTACAAGTTTTTATTATTCTTCTGCTTTAAAAACAAAGGCTAATGTGTGGTTGCTATTCTTCTGGCTGTATTATAAACTAATTAACTGCTTAATATTGTATTTTTGTTTTATGATAGAGCCTTTTGACGATACGTATTTTATGAAAAGAGCACTTCAGGAAGCAGAGCTTGCTTACGAGAAAGGTGAGATTCCTGTTGGTGCAGTAATTGTTATTGATAATAAAATTATTGCTCGCGGGCATAATTTAACCGAGACTTTAAACGATGTAACTGCACATGCAGAAATGCAGGCTATTACTGCAGCTGCCAGTTTTTTAGGGGGTAAATATCTTCAAAAATGTACTTTGTATGTTACTTTAGAGCCTTGCCAAATGTGCGCAGGCGCTTTGTATTGGAGTCAGATTTCTAATATTGTTTATGGCGCTAGAGACGAAGAGCGTGGCTGTATTAATTTAAACACGAAACTACATCCTAAAACAGTTGTTAAAGGTGGTGTTTTGGCTAATGAGGCTTCTAGTTTATTAAAACGATTTTTTATTGAACGTCGTAACCTAAATTAACCCTGCTTTTACTTTTTTTAGTAGGTTTGCTTGCGTAAAGGGATAAATATAATACGACTAACTATTTAAGTTGTCTTGTGGTGTTTCGTCTTCTTCTGGAATAATATTTATAGAGGGTTTTCTTAATACTTCTTTATTTGCTATGTTACGCTCTAGCGATAATAGTAGCGATGGTAGTAAAAGTAGGTTTGATAGCATGGCAAATAGTAGTGTTGCCGATACTAATGCGCCGAGTGCTACAGTGCCACCAAAACTTGATATGGTAAATACAGAGAAACCAAAGAATAATACTATTGATGTATAAAACATACTTACGCCAGTTTCTCGCAAAGCACCATAAACCGATGTTTTTATTTTCCAGTTGTTGGTTTGTAACTCTTGGCGGTATTTTGCTAAAAAGTGAATGGTGTCATCTACCGATATACCAAAGGCTATACTAAATACTAATATCGTTGATGGTTTTATGGGGACACCTAAATAGCCCATAAGTCCTGCAGTTATTACTAATGGAAGCAAGTTTGGTATTAGCGATACTATAATCATTCGGCCAGATCTAAACATGTAAGCCATAAATAGCGAAATTAAAAGTATGGCTAACGATAGGGATATGGCTAAGTTTTTTACCAAATATTTTGTGCCTTTTAAAAAAACTAAGGCGCTACCAGTTACAATAACATCAAAACGATCTTTAGGAAAAACTTTGTCTATTTTGGTTTGTAAATTTTCTTCGATACGCTCCATTTTGTCGGTGCCAATATCTTTCATAAAGGTTGTTATTCTTGCGTATTGTCCTGTGCTATCTACAAAATTGTTTAACATGTTTACATTAGATGTAGAGTTTTTTGCATACGATAGAATAAAACTGTTTTCTTGAGATGTTGGTAATTGGTAATATTTTGGCTTACCATTGTAGTAGGCTTGTTTTGAATATTTTACTAAGCTTACTACAGATACAGGTTTAGATAATTCTGGAGTTTCTATTATTAAATCCTCTAGCTCGTTCATGCGTTTTAAAGTAGAGAGTTTCATAACTCCTTTTTTACGCTTGGTATCTACCATAATTTCTACGGGCATAATACCGTTAAACTCGTTTTCGAAAAACCTAATATCGTTAACAAACTCTGAGTCTTGTGGCATATCTTCTATTAAACTGCCAGAAATTTTTATTTGATAAATACCAATTATACTTGCTATAAGTAGCACTAAAGAAAAACAATAAATGGTTATACGTCTTTGTCTTACCATGCGCTCCATCCAGTTTACAAAGCCACCAATCCAACGTTTGTTTAAATGCTCTAAGTGGCGATCTTTTGGAAAAGGTAAAAAGGTATATATTATTGGTATTATTAATAAACATAGTATAAAAATGGCTAATATACTTAGCGATGCTACTACACCAAACTCTTTTAATAGTTTGCTTTCTGTTAGTATAAAGGTAGCAAAACCAGATGCTGTGGTAACATTTGTCATTAATGTAGCGTTACCAATTTTTGTAATAACACGTTGTAAAGATTTTACTTTGTTACCATGTAATTTAACTTCGTGCTGGTATTTATTAATTAAGAAAATACAGTTTGGAATACCAATTACAATAATTAATGGCGGAATTAAAGCTGTTAAAACACTTACTTCGTATTTTAAAAGACCAATAATACCTAGGGTCCAAGCTACACCAATACATACTACTACTAGCGAAATAAAAGTGGCTCTAAACGATCTAAAAAAGAAAAAGAATATAAGAGATGTTACTAGTAGTGCAGCTATTACAAATAAATTAATTTCGTCTATAATATTCTGAGAGTTCATGGTACGTATGTATGGCATACCAGAAACTCTAACATCTAGATTATTGGTGGTTTCAAAAGCTTTTGTTTTTGGCAACAAATCGTTTAAAACAAACTTTTTTCTAGCCGATGTGTTAACTATAGACTTTTTTAAATATACAGCAGTACGAATGGTTTTTGTTTTGCTGTTAAATAGAAAATTATCGTAAAAAGGATATTGTACAAACAGCTCTTTTTGAAGCTTTTCTATTTGCGCTATAGATGTTATGGAGTCTTTTATAAAGGGCTCTAAAGCAAACTTTTGGTTAGCGCTATCTTTTATAAGTTTTTGTAAATCTTTTATAGATATTACCGATTCTACAGCGTCGTAGTCTTTAAGTTCGTCGCAAAATGTATTCCAAGCTTTTAACTTATCTACAGTAAAAAGCGTGCTATCTTTTACTCCAATTATAATTAGGTTTCCTTCTTCTCCAAAGGTTTGTAAAAACTTGTTGTAAGTAAGGTTTACCTCGTGATTATCTGGTAGCATATTGGCTTCAGAGTTGCTAAAGCGCATGTATTGCCATTGTGTACTAAATAGATAGGTTACTAAAATAATTGCAATAAGAATACTTATTTTATTTCTAAGAATAAGCCTTGCTGTAATGTCCCAAAATTGTGCTGTAAAAAGTTTAAACATACCTTAGTTTAAAAAGATTGGCAAAGGTAGAAAAAACCTATGTATTAAGTACTTGAAAAGTTTTATAATGTTAGATTAAAAGTAAATTTTAACGCAATATTATCTTGTACTTGCGGTAAGTGATAAGCGCCATACCTATATGTAAAACTTAACCCGAAACCAAAGAATAATTTATTAAGCTCTATTCCAGATTCTGTGTACCCTTTGTTTAAAGAACCAAAAGATATATTTTGATGTCGCTCTATATTGTTAATACTACCAACAGCATAGCGAGAAATTAACGCCATTTGAGGCTTAAACCATACCGAAATGTTAAAAGGCTTAAATGTGTGTTTAAATTGAATGGTTGTAAATTTATCTGAAAAAAACTCGTTAAAAAACATAGTTTCGAAACTGTTAATACCTGCAACCGAGAAACGTTGCATAACCGTTTGTTTGTTAATATTGTTGGGGTAAGCGTGGTATAAATGTGTTAGCGGAATGTCTCCGTTTGATAGACCAGAAACCAAAATAAACTCAGATTCACTTTCGTTTTTATGAAATATTTTATGAATTGCTTTAATATCTAATTTAGAGAAGTTAAAGTTACTTTTAGCTATATTTTTAAAGCTTTTACTATACTGAACCGTAATTTTTGGATAAGCAGCTACAGTTTCTTTTAGTTCGTCTTTTTCGTTATAATTATATGTGCTAAACGGACTCCATTGTAGCGCAAATTTGGCAGTTGTTAAACGGTAGGTTTCAAAACTATTGGCCCCAAGTTGGTATTTATAGTTATAGGTTGACGATATGTTACTTAATGCAAATTCAGATTCGGTTAATATTTTGGGTGCCAATTGGTGTTCTAAAGACAGTGCTTTTGTAATATGCTTGTGAAACAAATCGATATTAAGTAGCCTAGGCTCAAAAAACTGAAAAAACCGTTTGTCGGTTAAAAATTTAGAGCTTCCGGTTTCTTGTAAGTCATCGGTATAAGATAAGTTAATCCAGGTTTTTGTTTTTTTTGCTAGTCTGTAACCACCAGCTACATTATATTTAAACCTAGAATCTCCAAAACCATAAACACCATAACCTGTTACTCTAAAGTTTTTAGCAAAAGCTTTGGTTGTTTCTCCTCCAAATCCAGTTCTTAAAGCTTCATATTGGTTATACTTTACTAAATATCTTAAATCAAAATTAAAATATTTTGTAGGTAAATAACCGTTAGCTAAGTGCTTTATAAAATTACTTTTTTTTGTAGAATCTTTTTGAGTTTCAAAATATTTATTGGTATTATACTGCGCGTTTATGGTGCCAGAAACTAGAGTAAAAAAGAGTAATACCGAACAAAATTTGAGCATCAGTAGCGTGTAAAACAGGTTTTAGTTTAATAAAAGAAAAGCGACATAATAGTCGCTTTTAGTATTTATTTAGTTGTGTAACAATAATTATACCGTCATAATTTCTTTTTCTTTAGCAGAAAAAGTATCATCAATATTTTTAACGTAAGTATCTGTCATTTGTTGTACATCAATCTCTGCATTTTTTTTAAGATCTTCAGATACATCATCTAACTTTTTAATGTCGTTATTAGCCTCTTTACGAGCGCTTCTTACACCAACTTTAGCATGTTCTGCTTCTGCTTTAGCTTGTTTAGCTAAGTCGCGTCTGCGCTCTTCTGTAAGTGCTGGTACGTTTATAATTATGGTTTCTCCATTATTCATAGGGTTAAAACCTAAGTTGGCAAGCATAATACCTCGTTCTACTTCTTGAAGCATGTTTTTTTCCCAAGGTTGTACAGTAATGGTTCTGCCATCTGGTGTATTTACATTTGCAACTTGAGCTAGTGGGGTTTGAGACCCATAGTAATCTACCATGACACTACCAAGCATTGCAGGACTTGCTTTTCCTGCTCTAATGTTTAGTAGTTGCTTTTCTAAATGCTTTTGTGCATTATCCATTGCTTCTTTAGTAGAATCTAGTATAAATTTTATTTCCTCGTTCATTGTTTAAAGTTTTAATAAGTATTAATATTCAAAAATTGCACCAAATTTTTAAATGTTAACTTCTGTGCCAATACATTCTCCAGCAACTACTTTAAGTAGGTTTCCTTTTTTGTTCATATCAAACACAATAATAGGTAGTTTGTTTTCCTGACTTAAAGTAAAAGCTGTTGTATCCATAACTTTTAAGCCTTTACGCAACACATCGTCAAACGAAATATTATCAAACTTAATAGCAGTTGCATCTTTTTCTGGATCGGCAGTGTATATTCCATCTACACGAGTTCCTTTAAGAATTACGTCTGCTTCTACTTCAATAGCTCTTAATACAGCAGCAGAATCCGTAGTAAAATAAGGATTTCCTGTTCCTCCACCAAATATAACGACACGACCTTTTTCAAGGTGTCTCATAGCTTTTCTTCTAATAAAAGGTTCTGCAACTTCATTAATTTTTATAGCGGTTTGTAATCTAGTTGGTATTTCGGCATCTTCTAAAGCGCCTTGTAAAGCTAGACCGTTAATAACGGTAGCAAGCATTCCCATGTGGTCGCCTTGCACTCGATCCATACCTTTGCTAGCCCCAGCAACACCTCTAAAAATGTTTCCGCCACCAATAACTATGGCTACTTGTACGCCTTTATCTGTAATGGTTTTAATATCTTGAGCATATTCGGCTAAACGTTCTGGGTCTATACCGTATTGGCGATCTCCCATTAAGGCTTCACCAGATAGTTTTAGGAGTATTCTTTTGTATTTCATAGGTTTTTGTTACTGAAGTTGTGCAAATATAATGATAATCTTAATTCTGAAAACTATTTTAAAATAGGAAATAAAAAAGTTTATAATTCGTATTTTTTTATGTTTTAATTATTTGTTGTACGAAAAAAGAATAATTACCTAAAAGAAATATTATGTGTTTAAGTTTCTTTGTTTAAAATACTGTAAATCGAATTTGTATGGATGCTTATCTTAAAAAAGCTTTTAATATAGTCTTGGGTATTTTTTCAGTATTTATTTTGTTAATAATAAGTCTCTTTATTTTTCTTAAAAAAAATTATAGTATGACTTTATTGGTGACAGTTATTAGTGTATTTCCTCTATGGGGATACGTTTGTTTTTAAAGGTATTTTGTGCATTGTGTAGTTATTAATCATACTTTAAATAAAAAGAGGATTATGGGTAATCTTTAGCTACTGGCATAAAAAAAACCACTATTCAAAATAAGAATAGTGGTTTAATATTATAATTTTCGCGAAAGCGAAAAGTGTTTTTTAAGAAATTATCCTAATGCAACACGTTTAAATCCTGTTAAAACAACATCTCCGTAAGAAGAAACATATTTAGCAACATCGATTTTTTCGTCTTTAATAAACTTTTGATCTAATAAACATTGTTCTTGATCTAAAGTAGTATTATCAGAAATAAAACGCTCCATTTTACCTGGTAAAATTTTATCCCAGATTTTTTCTGGTTTACCTTCTGCAGCCAATTGTGCTTTAGCATCTGCTTCAGCTTGAGCTAATGCTTCAGGAGTTAATTGTGCCATAGAAATATATTGAGGTACATTTTTAAGTGTTTTACCTAAACGACCTAATTCAATATTATCTTTTTCAATTACAGCAATTCTAGCTTCAGTTTCAGATGCAATATAAGCAGGATCAAAATCTTTGTAAGATAATGTTGTAGCTCCCATTGATGCAATTTGCATAGCAACATCTTTAGCTAAAACTTCAGCGTTATCTACAACAGCAGATAATCCAACTAAAGCAGCAATCTTGTTAATGTGTACATAAGTACCAACATAAGCAGCTTCTAATTTTTCAAAACCGTTAATTTCTAATTTTTCACCAACTACACCAGTTTGCTCAATTAGTTTTTCTGCAACAGTCATTCCTCCAAAATCAGCAGCTAAAAATGCTTCTTTAGAGTCTTGAGTTAAAGCGATTTCTGCTAATTGGTTAGCTAAGGCTAAAAAGTTTTCGTTTTTACCTACAAAATCAGTTTCACAACCTAATACAATAGCAACACCAGCTGTGTTGTCTGCATTAACTTTAGAAACAGCAGCACCTTCGCTAGAATCGCGATCTGCTCTTTTTGCTGCAACTTTCTGACCTTTTTTACGTAAAACTTCAATAGCTTTATCAAAATCTCCTTCTGCTTCAACTAATGCTTTTTTGCAGTCCATCATACCTGCACCTGTAGCTTGTCTTAATTTATTTACTTCAGCTGCTGTAATTTTTACTGTAGTACTCATAGTAATTATAATTTAAAAAAGTCGTTCAATATATTTTCAACAAAGAAAAGAACTAAACGACTTAATGATGTTGTGTTAATGTTATTTTATTCTTCTTCTTCAGTAGCTGTTGCTTTAGCTGGAGCTGCTTCCTTTTTAGGAGCTGCTTTAGCTGCTGCAGTAGCTTCTTTTTCAGATTTACGTTCTGCTAAACCTTGAGCAATAGAACTAGTAACGTGCGTTAAAATTTTATTGATTGATTTAGAAGCATCATCATTTGCAGGGATAACATAATCAACTTGACGTGGGTCAGAGTTTGTATCAACCATTGCAAAAATAGGAATGTTTAATTTTTGAGCTTCTTTAATCGCGATATGCTCACGCTTAATATCTACAACAAATAAAGCACCTGGTAAACGAGTCATGTCTGTTATAGAACCTAAGTTTTTTTCTAACTTAGATCTTAAACGATCTACTTGTAAACGTTCTTTTTTAGATAAAGTCATAAAAGTACCATCCTTCTTCATTCTATCAATAGTAGCCATTTTTTTAACAGCTTTTCTAATAGTAACAAAGTTAGTTAACATTCCACCTGGCCATCTTTCTGTAATGTAAGGCATGTTAATTTCTCCAGCTTTTTCTGATACGATATCTTTTGCTTGCTTTTTAGTCGCTACGAATAAAATTTTACGTCCAGATGCTGCAATTTTAGCAAGTGCTGCTCCAGCTTCGTCAATTTTAGCCGCGGTTTTATATAAATTGATTATATGGATACCGTTACGCTCCATATATACGTAAGGCGCCATGTTAGGGTCCCACTTACGTGTAAGGTGTCCGAAATGTACACCTGCTTCAAGTAATTCTTTTACTTCTACTGCCATTTTGTAATAGTTTACGTTCTGTTGAATTAGCAATGTTCCTTTGGCTTTATAGCTTTAGGCTTCATTTAGATGCTAAACTAAATCCTGTGTTTTTCAACACTAGGACAACAATAACTGTTTTATTTTTTTGTTTAAATTTCAACAAGATTGAGTATACTGTAAATAGAAACTCAATCGAGTTGAGGATAATATTAACGTTTCGAGAATTGGAATTTTTTACGCGCTTTCTTCTGACCGAATTTCTTACGCTCTACCATTCTAGGGTCTCTGGTTAATAAACCTTCTGGTTTTAATATTAGTCTGTTCTCTGCATCTACTTCGCACATTGCACGAGATATTGCTAAACGAACAGCCTCTGCTTGACCTGTAATACCACCTCCATATACATTTACTGTAATATCAAAGTTGTCGTCATTGTTAGTCAAAGCTAATGGTTGTTTTACTTTGTACTGTAAAGTCGCAGTAGTAAAATAGTTAGCTAAGTCTTTTTTATTAATCGTAATGTTTCCTTTTCCTGCAGAAACATAAGCACGAGCAACAGCCGTCTTCCTACGGCCAATTTTGTGAATTACTTCCATGTTATTTAAATTCTTCTAAGTTTATTGTTTTTGGCTTTTGAGCTTCATGTTTATGAGCTGTGCCAACAACAACTGTTAAGTTACGGAATAAATCTGCACCTAATTTGTTTTTAGGTAGCATTCCTTTTACTGATTTTTCTACAAGTCTTGCTGGATCTTTTCCAAACAATTCTGTTGCAGTTAAACTTCTTTGACCACCTGGGTAACCTGTGTGACGGATATAAGATTTATCTGTCCATTTGTTTCCAGTTAAGTTGATTTTTTCTGAGTTGATAACAATAACGTTATCTCCACAATCAACGTGTGGTGTGAAGCTAGGTTTGTGTTTACCTCTTAAAAGTTTTGCAACTTTAGAAGCTAAACGACCCAAAGATTGACCTTCAGCATCAACTAATACCCACTGCTTATCTACAGTAGCTTTGTTTGCTGAAATCGTTTTGTAGCTTAATGTGTCCACGTTTTATTTATTTTTTATTAAACATTCCTCTTTTAAAAAGAGTTTGCAAATTTACGATTAAATATTTGATTACCAAATAGTGTGCTGTATTCTTTTTGTAAAATTAAATGTATTGATATTTAAGGCTTTAACTGCCATGGGTAATCTGAAATAAAAAAAGCTAAGTAAATTCAATTTACTTAGCTGCTTTTATTTAATTAAACGTTTTAATTTATTTACCTAAACCAATAGTAATACCTCCAGAATAGTAAGTTCCTTTTCCTATGTTTCTTCCGCTTACAACAGTGCCAGAAGCTAAGCTTACACCTAGTGTTTTTGTAATAGGAGCGTAAAGGTTTAAACCTACTCTAGAGTAGCCTACTTTAGTTTCTGGAAAGTTACCTGCAAAATTAGCAGAGTTTATATCTAAAATACCATTGCTTTTTTGTGCATCAAACCAAGCATCAGCATAAAATGATTTTCCTGCGTATCCTATTTTTATTTGTGCATTAAGACTATTTGGAACATCATATTTAGCACCAGTACCTAAGCCTAAATTATTGTCTGCTTCTCCTCTTATAGAGTAACCTACAAAAGCATTCCCAAAAAAGCCAGAGTTGTTATTGTATTGTAAACCTAATTTAGCATCAATAGAAGAGGCGCCATTACCTATAGAAAGTATTCCGTTAGGTTCATAGTTTAAAGCGTAAGACCCTCCAATGGCAATAACACCTGTGGTTGTACCATTTTCATGCTGTGTAGTAAAAGGAGCCCATTTAACTAATAGACTTATGTCTTGTAGGTCAGATTGTTCTGTGGTTCCATTTACAGGATCTGCAGCACCATCACCAGTAGCTTTTATATATGGTAGGTTTATAATTGCTGTAATCTTATCTGTAATACCATAATTAGCATATATATTATATATGTTTTGATCAATTTGGTTGTGGGCTGGTACAGCATCTACTTGATCTAAACCTAAAAAGAATTTTTCGTAAGTAGCATAAGTGTAAGAAAGCGAGATGTTAGCTTCCCCTTTTTTGTTAAAAAAACCATCAGGGTTAATTTGTGCTTGTGTTTTTTGTACAGCAATTGTTAGTAAAGTTGTACATGCAATTAATAATTTAAGTTTCATAGTATATTTTTTTATTTGGGCATTAAGACGATTTAAAATTTGTCTCATTACAAAAATCATGTTAACTTTTATTTAAGATATTGCTTTTGGGTAATGGTTGTTTTTGTTAGTTCTTGATTTTTAGTCGCTTATCGGGTTTTTGCTATTGTTATTTTTTTTAAAATTAAAAGGTTTCGTAATCGCAACCTTTTATTAGTTTTGCATCTTTTAAATATATAATATGATCTCAGTTGATAATTTGGCGGTAGAATTTAGCGGGCATACGCTTTTTAGTGATGTTTCCTTCACCATTAATGCTAACGATAAAATTGCACTAATGGGAAAAAATGGTGCAGGAAAATCTACAATGATGAAAATTATTGCAGGGGTTCAAAATCCTACTCGCGGTAATGTGCGTTGCCCAAAAGAAGCGGTAATAGCGTATTTACCACAACATTTATTAACAGAAGACGATACTACGGTTTTTGATGAAGCGTCTAAAGCATTTAGCCACGTATTTGAAATGCGTGCAGAAATGGAGGATTTAAATAAGCAATTGGAAACGCGTACCGATTACGAATCGGATGCGTATATGAAATTAATAGAGCGTGTATCTGATTTAGGAGAAACCTATTATGCCCTTGAAGAGGTTAATTACGATGCCGAAGTAGAAAAAGCACTAAAAGGATTAGGTTTTAAACAAGAAGATTTTACTAGGCAAACTAAAGAGTTTAGTGGTGGTTGGCGTATGCGTATCGAGTTGGTTAAAATTCTTTTACAAAAACCAGATTTAATATTATTGGACGAGCCAACCAACCATATAGATATAGAGTCGGTTATTTGGTTAGAAGATTTTTTATTAAATAAAGCCAATGCGGTGGTTGTTATTTCGCACGATAAAGCATTTATCGATAATATTACCAATAGAACTATAGAGGTTACCATGGGTAAAATTTACGATTACAAAGCTAATTACTCACATTATTTGCAATTAAGAGAAGATAGAAGGGCGCATCAAATTAAGGCTTACGAAGAACAGAAAAAGTTTATAGCCGATAATCAGGCGTTTATAGATCGTTTTAAAGGAACGTTTTCTAAAACCAATCAGGTAAATTCGCGCGAGCGTATGTTAGAAAAATTAGAGATTATAGAAATTGATGATGTCGATACGTCTGCCTTAAAACTACGTTTTCCTAAAACGCAGCGTTCTGGCGATTATCCTGTAACGGTTAAAGAGGTATCTAAATCTTACGACGATCATGTGGTGTTTAAAAATGCTAGCATGTCTATATCTAGAGGCGAAAAAGTGTGTTTTGTTGGCAGAAACGGAGAGGGAAAGTCTACTATGATAAAAGCCATTTTAGGCGAAATAGATGTAAAGGGCGAATGTGTGTTAGGGCATAACGTGCAGGTGGGATATTTTGCCCAAAACCAAGCCGCTTTGTTAGACGAGGATTTAACTATTTTTCAGACGGTAGATGAAGTGGCGCAAGGTGATGTAAGAAAACAAATAAAAAACATTTTAGGGCGTTTTATGTTTAAAGGCGATGCTATAGATAAAAAAGTGAGTGTGCTTTCTGGTGGAGAAAAAACGAGATTAGCCATGGTGAAACTTTTATTAGAGCCTGTAAACTTGTTAATTTTAGATGAGCCAACAAATCATTTAGATTTAAAATCGAAAGATGTTTTAAAAGAAGCTTTGTTGGATTTTGATGGTACTTTGGTTTTGGTGTCTCACGATCGCGATTTTCTTCAAGGTTTGTCTAAAAAGGTTTTTGAGTTTAAAGACCAACGTGTTATAGAGCATTTTGAAACCATAGATGCTTTTCTTGAGCGTAATAGATTAGAGAGTATTAAAGCAATGGATTTATAGTGTTTAAGAAAGTTAAGGTGTTATGATTTATTATAAAGTAGTTGTTGTTATAATGCTTAGTGCTTTTGGTTTAAAAGCGCAAAGTAGGTTATACCCTAATAACTCCAATAAAATAAAACTAAAACAGGTTTTACTAGGTAATACACTAAGTTTGCAAGATCCAGAGTACAATATAAATAAGGTGCTTTTGTTTAATACAGAAACCTTAGAACGTATTGAATATGATAATGAATCTCAAGCTATTAATATTAATTTAGATGAAGTTTTAAGAGGCTTGTACACAGCTATGGTATATGTAAATGGCAATATAATAGCATTTAAGTTAATTGTAAAAAATGATGGTTCTTTATTAAAGACCGCGTCTAAAAAATCAGAATTAGATGCTACTGAGAAAACGGTTAGGTTTTACCGTGTTGTTGCTACTTTAAATAATGGGTCTCGTGTTAGTCGCTATAATGTTTTTTCTGAGGAGCAAAAAGAGATATTAATTAAAAGAAATCTATACGATTTAGGATCTTACACAGGTAAAAAGAATACACTATTACTTACTGCTGTTTACATAGACAGAAGTGAAGCAGTGGTTTATGAAACGCCAAAGCCTTAACTTTTTATAATAAAAGCACTGCCAAATAAGTACGATATTACGATTTAAATACTGCTTATTGCAAACAAACCCTGCGTTAGGGATTGTAGTGAAAAGCCCACAGCGCCCACGAAGTTTTTAGGGCGCGAGGACTTGTAGCGTAAAGCCCGACCCTTGTGGTAACGCCAAAATGTTTTGTTTTAACTTTTTTGCAATTGACCTAATTTTAAGAACTAACCATTAATTTTTGACTAAATTTGCAACGTTATGCAAGAATTACAATTATCGGATTGGTTACCTACCACAAACAAAGAGGTAAAAATACGCGGATGGCAAGAGTTAGACGTTATACTTTTTAGTGGCGATGCTTACGTAGATCATCCAACGTTTGGACCTGCTGTTATTGGGCGTATGCTAGAAAGTTTTGGTTTGCGCGTGGCTATTGTGCCACAGCCTAATGTAAACGATAATCTTCAAGATTTTGTAAAACTAGGTAAGCCAAAATTGTTTTTTGGTGTTACTGGTGGTTGTATGGACCCAATGATTAGTAATTATAATGCTAATAAAAAGAAACGTGATAAAGATGCTTACACGCCTAATGGCGATATTGGGTTTAGGCCAGATTACGCGACATCTGTATACTCTAAAATTTTAAAAGATAAATGGCCAGATACTCCGGTTTTAATTGGCGGTATTGAGGCGTCTTTACGTCGTGTTACGCATTACGATTATTGGAGTGATAAGTTGTTGCCTTCTATTTTAGAAACATCGAAAGCCGATATGTTGGTTTACGGTATGGGCGAGCAACCGTTGCGCGAAGTGGTGCGTTTATTAGAACGCGGTGTGCCTTTTTCTAGTATAAATACGGTATTGCAAACTGCGGTGCTTTTAAATAAAGATGAAAAAATACCGAAAAACAGTAATTGGGAAGATGTTGAAATTGCTTCGCATGAAGTGTGTTTGAAGGATAAGAAAAAATACGCGTCTAATTTTAAGGTGATTGAGCAGGAGTCTAATAAACTGGCTGCTAGACGAATTTTTCAGAAAATAGGCGATAAAACGTTGATGATTAATCCACCTTATCCAACTATGACAGAAAAGGAGATTGATGCGTCTTTCGATTTGCCTTACACTCGCTTACCTCATCCAAAATATAATAAGCGCGGACCAATTCCTGCGTTCGAAATGATTAAGTTTTCTATTAACATTCATCGTGGATGTTTTGGTGGTTGTAGTTTTTGTACTATTTCTGCGCACCAAGGTAAATTTATTGCATCTCGTAGTCAGGAATCTATTTTAAAAGAAGTAGACACCGTTGCTAACATGCCCGATTTTAAAGGCTATTTAAGCGATATTGGTGGGCCAAGTGCTAATATGTATCAAATGAAAGGTAAAATACAATCTATTTGCGACAAGTGTGTGGCGCCTAGTTGTATTTCGCCAGTTATTTGTAGTAACTTAGATACATCACACAAACCGTTAACAGAATTATACCAAGCGGTAGATAAACACCCAAAGGTAAAAAAGTCTTTTATTGGTTCTGGAATTCGACACGATATGTTGGTGCCCGAATTTAATAAAAATGCAGACCCAAAAGAGCTTGATGCTTATACCGAAGAGGTGATGACGAAGCACGTTTCTGGTAGACTTAAAGTAGCGCCAGAGCATACCAGCGATCCTGTTTTAAAATTAATGCGTAAACCATCATTTAGTTACTTCCATAAGTTTAAAGAGCGCTTTGATAAAATTAATATAGCCAAAGGGTTAAAGCTGCAGCTTATACCTTATTTTATATCTAATCATCCAGCTTGCGAGGTGGAAGATATGGCAAATCTTGCTGCCGAAACTAAAGATATGGGTTTCCAGCTTGAGCAAGTACAAGGGTTTACACCAACACCCATGACGGTTGCTACCGTTATTTATTATAGCGGTTACCACCCTTACACGCTTAAAAAAGTTAATACGCCAAAAACCCGAAAAGAAAAAGATGAGCAACACCGTTTTTTCTTCTGGTATAAAGACGAAAATAAGGCGTGGATTAAAAAGACCTTAAATAAAGTTGGACGTACAGATTTATTAAAAGTTTTATTGCCCGAAAAAACAGAAAGATGGCGTAAAAACAAACCTAAAGGCGAAGCTAAAAACACTTTTAATGATGCTGTGCCTTTTAACCAGCGAAAAAACAAGGTTAAATATAAGGGGAAACAGAAAAAACGTCGTTAAATTTTAATTTAGCATTTTTGTAAATTCTGTTTTTAAGTTGTGATATTGTTATTATACACAATTTTAAATGGTATTTTGTAAACTGAAAAACAAAGCTCTCTATTTGTGTGGTTTTTTTTAGGAGAATTGAATCTAGGTTTATCTATCTATTCTTTTGTTCTTAGATTGCTCTTCGTTAGTTGTTGCAAGAGCATAAGCTAAAACACCAACTTCTATAAGTAAAATGGCAATTTTGGCTTTTTGTTGAATTATTATAGATAATATATTTATATCTATAAGATCAAAATTGAATTCCAAATTTTTTAACCTTTTTGAGTGATTCAAAGCATTTTAATAAAGCAATTTCCTTGACAGATTCTTTCTTTAACAGTTTTGAGCTTGTATATTTTATATTAGACAGCTCTTTATATTCAAAAACCTTAGTTTGCTCACCTAAAGCAATGATTTTTTTCCATTCTTCTGATGATAGTAATTTTAGTCTGTCGTAAATTGGTTTTATCTCAACTACTTCTTTTTCTTTTAGGTCTGAAAGCTTTTTAATTTCATCGACTTTATCAGGGTTATTGACTATAAATTCTAATCCTTTTTTACCAACATGGCAATCTTTAGAGTTTAAGTTTCTATTCTCTTTTAACTTTTTTACTAAATTAAATAGCTCATAAAAATCTAGATCATTAACAGGTTTTTTGTCTACATATTTTTTTAGACCATCCCAAAACTGTATCCCATTTTTCTTAATTTCACTTATTACAAAAAGGTTATTTTCTGTGTCATTTTCATCAACTTCTTTTTCCTTTGCTCTTAAGTTAGCCTCATCTTGAGTAATTAAATACTCATCTAAAACATTCTTGTCAAGATTGTATTTTTCTTCTTGTAATCTTTTCCAAGACAATTCTTTTTTTGCATACTCAGATATAAGTGTATTTACTGCATTTTTAGTTAAATGGTTATATACAAATACAAGTAGCTCTCTAAACATCTCTACAAAAGAGTCTTTAAGTTTTTGCTCAGTGTAGATTTTCCACAAGTCAGTTCTATTATTAGTTAAGAAATGGTAGTAAGCTATAGTATAAGCTACAGAAAAAGATTTTAAGTTAGTGTCACCTATAGCATCAACATTCTTTCTTCCAAAGAGCTTATCAACAGTCTTGAAAATGATTGCATTGGCAATAAATTTTTTATAGAAATTCTCACCTGGCATTTTGTTTTTTTCAACTAACTCATTAATGCTTTTAGTGAAGTCAATAAAGTTTTTCTGAGAACCTCTTGATACCATATAAGGTTTTTGCTCCCAAAGATTCATGTACTTGGCAATGTCAGATTTTACAAACTTCTGTTTAGTTGGATTTTGTTCTTTAAACTTCTTTTGCATACTCGGAGTAAGCTTATTAATAGCTTCTCTATATTGTCCTTTTACTCTTTCAAAATACCATAGAACAGATTGGTTTTTATTTTCAGGATTAGCAACATATTTCTTTCTAGATAAGCTTTCTATTTTTACGAAATATGGGTTGTTAGATGACAAGTCTAATTCTGTAACCTTGTTTTGACTATTAGCATATCTAGCTATATTAGGAACTTCTATGTTTTTCTTATCAATGTCCTTAATAACAGTTAATTTCATTTGAACAGAAATACTACTTAAATCCGCATCTTTATACTTTTTTTGAGTATGATAAAGAGAAGCTGTAGTTTGACCTCCATTTACAATCTGAAAATCATTTAACTTAGTTACAAAGAGCTGATTGTTTATGACTTTTGTCTCAACTTCATTAGCTGTGGCTGTTATCCCATTATTATAAGGTAGAAACATTTGGGGTTTTTCCCTAATTGTATCTCTAATACCTTTATTGAATTTACCAGCTTGACCAAGAAAAGCTCTAACATTGCTTTCTAATAACTCATTAGAGAACTCCTTATATAAGTTTGCTAAAACATATCCGGGTATAATGGCTAAGTAGCAATCATATAATTCATCTATGGTAGGGACTTTAAGACACTGAACACCTTGTTGGTTATCATTTAAAAAATCAGAGAATTTAATTTCAATAGGCTCTCTATTACTATTAGTCTCATTAATTCTAAAAAATCTATTTATGTCCCAAACATGAAGGTTTATGCTTAAACTTTCATCTATCCCTTTTAATTTAATTTTGTTCTCTGGTTGTTTAGAATTACCATTCATTAGTAGGTAAATATTAACTCTATCAAAAAGGTGGTTTTGCTTACCTATAATTTTCAGAAGCTCTATTAATTCATCATTAGATGAATCTATATAATCTATATGTCTTTTAATAGCCCCGTTCAGGAATCTCTTTATTTGGTTTAAGGTCTTAGTAAATTCCGTTGAAAGAATGTTGTAATCATAATCATCAGCATTATAATAAGTAATGAACAATTCTAAAGTTTCAAAATAACTCTTATTGCTATCATCTTTGTAAGAATCTTTCAAGCAATAGCCATTAATCTTCCAATCAATTCCTCCTTTTGAGTTAGGGTGAATGAAGGATAAAACTCTTGCGCCATCAGTCTTTCCTATAGACTCTAGAACCTCAATGCAGTACTCGGTAAATTTATCTTCAAAACTAGAACCTTCACCATCTGAATATACTAACGCTGCAACTTCAGACTTTACTTCATCTATATAATTTCTTAAAGCTCTATTCATTCTTTAATTCATTAATTATTGTGTCAAAATCAACTCTATAATCTTCAATAGCGGAATTTTCAATGTAATAAGAGGTGTTATAAATTCCTTGAGGTAGGCTATCAGTAGTTAGTTTTGGGAAAGAATCATTTACCTGATACAAAGACCTTGATTTTACTCCATATTGAGCATTGTAATTATCTCTATCTTCATCATAATATTCTGCTGATTCAAGTTTTTCATTAAAGTACTTTAGAGTGGCTGAGTTATTAGATATTTTGTCACGAATAATATCTACAGCAGAATTAAGGGAAATACCGTTTTCCTTTAATGTTTCAGATACGTAATTATTTAAAAAGAGATTTTCAACATTAGAAGTATCTAGTTGTCGTTCACTAGTAATTTTAATTCTAGGCAGTTTGGATATGGTGAATTTGATTTCAAAACAAGTTGCTCCAAGAGTAAAATCTTTATCTTCATAATCAGGTCCAGTCCAGCAGTTTAAAAGGTAGTCTGGGTTAATATTACTGTCAATTAACTCATTTAGAAATAAAAGTTCACCTAAAAGCCCTTTTTGTTGCTCCATGGTTAGCCCTTGTGTGTTTAGTTTGTCAAATAACTTTTTCCATTTTTGAATTACATTAGATGTAATAGTAATTGCCTCATTTTCTGTTGGTATGTTGCTAATTTCTTCAATTATGTTTTCAGCAAATAGACTGAATATGTCTTTTAACTCATTATCAATTAAATATATATTCAACTCTTTATTGTCCTCAAGGTCAAAAACATCTATTCTAACTCCTTTAAAATTCAAGTTTTTAAATTCTGGAATTGTGGTGTGATTTGACAATTCCATTATATAAAAATGATTACCGGTTATATGGTTTGTAGCTGCAAAGCAATTAAATTGAGGTAGTATATCAATTCTAGTCTTTATTACTAATTCATCATTTGAAGGCTTTTGTAACTCCCAAATTGACTTTAAATCTAACATAGTTATTCGCTTTTAGGGTTTTGCTCTTCAGGCATAACTTCTTCATCAAAATCATCAAAGATTGTAGCCGTATAAGATGTTTTGGTTTCGTTATCTATTTCAGGGAAATATATACTGTAACCAACTATAGGAGTGTTGTTTTTTAAACTACTAGTTCCTCTTTCATCTAACCCATAAATTAGAAGCAATCCTTTTCTTTCAATTTTTCTTTGTTGTTTTATCGAACTGTATGACTCTAAATCTTGTTTTTCTAAATCAACTTGTCTATCACCCAAGTCATCAATCTGATTTTTGGTTATCTTATATTGTTCAGAAAGTTCAGTTTGGTTCCTTATACTACAAGTCAAATCATAAGTCTTTTCTTCAGAGGTTAGGGTATAATTTTTGGAAAGGCCTTTAGTTTTTATTCTGTTTTTTCTGTCATCTTCATTTTTATAAAAACCTACTTCTTTATCAGTGTTAGAAACTATACACACTGTCCATTCTTTGATACTTCTTTTAGCTCTTTGTAATTCTATATAGTCTGTTATTACTTGCTTGTTTATATGAGGTGTGTCAACACTGAATCCATTTATGAATTCTGTTAAAGGTTCCGTGTCAACATTATTAAAGATTAAATATCTCAACTTCCCTCTTTTATCAACTGTTTTGACATTGCTAAGTCTATTAGTTAAAACCTGCAATTGTTTGAAGTTGTTGTTTATTGAGTCAAAGTCTTTATTTAAAAGATATGTTTGGAGGTTAGTGCCAGAAAATGAAATCTTTATATTAGTAGACCAATATAATTTAGAAGCACTAGTTACGGCTAATAAGCCATGATGGTTTCTAACTTTTAGTTTAAAATCTTTTGGTTTTAGATTTTGAGAACTCATAATATCAAAATCATTTCGCATTTCTTCGGTAGCCATGGTTATATGGTTAAACCAATCAAAGATTCTATTATTGGTAAAAAGCCTACATAAATCAACATAACCGGGTCTGTATCCAAACCATCTTCCCATTTGCATAAGAGAGTCATACATTTTAGTAGTCCTTAGATAATAACTTACAGATAGACCTTCAAGGGTAATACCTCTTGATAATTTACCTCCACCAATAGCAATTACAGATAAACCGTTTTCATGTCTATCATAGTCTATATTGGAGATGTTGTGGTAATCTATTTTTGATAATGAAGTAGTACCATGTACAGCTCTTACATCAAATTTTTTAATTGCTGTTCTAATTTCTTTCCTTACTTCCTCCCAAGTATGAGTTTTAATTCTATTGTCTTTATATCTAAGATTTTCTAAAACATTTTCAGTAGTCGGCTTAAAGTCAGATTCAAAGATATTTCTCATCTCTTCGATAAACTCAATATCATTAGCCTCAATATTATTGGTGAACTCTTTTACCAATTCATTTACAAGTAAAGCAACTCTGTCTATCCATTTAACATATAAAGCAACATGAATGAGCATGGAGTTATGCTTTTTTTCGTGTCCTCTAAGTCTTCTTATTGCACAAGTAAGAATAAAGGATTTGATTGCATACTTCAGACTATTTGGAAGATATTCAGGTAAATCGTCTTTGTTATGCTTATTGATTTTTTCAAAAAGTGGAGGATTATATTCTTCGCTATAAATTGGTCTAAAAATGTCTAGTGGCTCTGTGCTTTCTTCAGAATTAGGGTCTTCTAGACCAAACAAAGTTGAAGCTCCTATATAGTTTTTAGCGGCTTTAATATTGACAATAAAATGCTTAGGAAATAAATCATCTCCAATGAAGTATTCTTTACCTTTAACATATGTTGTTAAATCTTCATTGTACTCTTGAGATATGAACAAATTAGCGTAAGGTGTAGCTGTATATCCTATAAAAGTATTTTGGTCAAATAAGTTAAGTAAGACTCTTATTAGTTTATTTATTGTTTTTACTTCATTAATATCTTTAGTAGTATTTACTGATGCATAATCTGACTCATCATCAATTATTAATGCAGGAGTATTCATTAATTTTTTTCTCCCTTCTACAGTCTTGATGTTTTCGTTATGTGCTAACCAGTCTATTATATTGCTTAAGGGCGTAACATTTTTTTTTATTACAAATACCACTGGATTTTTTCCAAGAGGAATGTTAGAGTTATTTAGTTGATTAGTATTAAAGTCTCCCTCATCTCCCTTGTGGTAATAGGAAGAGGTCAGAGGGTATATGTCTGTTTTTACCTTAAACTCGCCAACCCCTTTTATTCTATTCTCTCTTTTATTTCTTAAGTATGCTGAACTATCTCTGCCTACATATCCAGCATCTATTCTCTCTTGTGTCTGTCTTCTTAGAGAGCTTATAGTTCCTGCAATAACAATTATTAATTTATAACCTGCATCAGTAGCTTTATTTATCAATCCTACATAGTTTGATGTTTTTCCAGATTGCACATGTCCAACCACCATACCTCTTCTGTCCCAAGAACCTTTCTGTTTAGGGTTTACACATTTGTCTAGAATTTTATCTGTAAAGTCATCTAGTGACGGTATTGGGAAAGAAGGGTCTTTTGCTTTTAGATACATTTTATATCTTTCCCAAAGTTCAAATTCTATATTTACCTTTTCTTCATTAAGCCAAGGCTCAATATCATCATCCATATAAGAAATCGAGCCAGCCCCAACACTGTAATCAGAAACTAATTGCTCAAATAAGGAAGCTCTATCTATAGTTTCTCCAACAGCTTCATGCATTACAGAAACTCTATCAATAATTTCATTAATTTTTTCTTCTGTGATAGCCCCACTTTTTTTTGCATTATCCAAAAAAGTATGTGCGTAGAGCCTTGCTGTATTGTTTATGCTTTCTGTCATTTTAAATAGTTATTAATAAGTGGGAAAAGGTTAAATGGTACAGAATTCATTATTTGCTGTTTTGCTAGTGACTCAGGTATGCCATTTTCTATATTTATTTTAAACAAATCAATAGCTAACTGAATTAAAGCATCATCTGGAGTTTCAGATATTTTCTCTAATTCATGATGAGAAGGGTCTTCATTTTGATTGTAAAGAATAAGTTCAATAGGTATATTACTTTCTATTAGCTTAAGTGTTTTAGAAAAAATCTTCTTTGATCCTTCTATCTCTAGAGCTTGAGCTACTATTGGATGTTTTCTATTTATCTGATATTTTTTAATTCCTCCCCTATTTGTAGTGTCTTTCCAGAGTTTTTCCAAGTTATTTCCACTACCTATTTGTGAAATAGATTTCTGACCCCTCCAATTATAAATCTTAGCAGACTTTTTAATAGCAATTTTAGCTATTCGAGATAATTCTCTACGTATTTCAATAGGAGGTGTTGCTGTAGATTTTTTTATATCCAAATTCCAATCAAAATCTCCAGTATTTGGAAAGTTTACAGCAATTCTAGCTAATTTGGAATAGTCTCTTTTCTTTTCAAGTCCTAACCAGTCTCCTGATACTAAAAGCCTATCTCCTCTATAAATATAAAAGCCTTGTTGATTGAACCAGCCTAAAGGTCCTCCAGATTTTTCATACTCATCATGTGATATTCTTGACATATGGGGTAGGATGTAATATGTTACTTCAACATTATTACTTAATCTTTCAGGTTGCCCCATCTCTGGTTTAGTAGTAAGATTATAAAGGAATGGATTCCAAGCCTCAATAGAATAAGAGTTGGAGCTCAGGATTAGGCGAGAGTTTTCAATGAATCTATGGAAAACGAGCCCAAGATGCTCTTTAACAATAGACATTTCTTGATAGAAAGCATTTTTTACACTTTCATTATTGTTCTGAGCATCCCCAACAATTCTGTCTAGATTTTCCCACAATACTAATGTTCCAGAATCAAACTTGTCTAGAAGTTCTATAAAGCTTGAGTCTGAAATATAATCTAATAAAACCCATTCTTCAATTTTATTGATGTAGTCAATATCCCAACACCTCTTTATTGTTTTATAGCCTTTCTTTTTTGTTATTACAGTAAGTCTTTTGCATTGAGAGAATGAAGCTGTTTTAAGTCCCATGCCAAATCTACCGAGGTCATTTTCGCTTCTAATTTCTTCGGGGTCTTTGCTTCCAGGAGTCATTGCTTCAATAAGCTCTTCCAAGTTCATCCCATTGCCATTGTCAATGATAGAGATGAATGACTTTTTCCCTTCCCATTTATAGTCTACTTCTACTAAGCTTGCATTTGCAGAAATACTATTATCCACAATATCTGCAATAGCTGTAGATAAATTATAGCCAAAACTTCTATAAGAATTTATTGTTGATTTTGGGTTAGGTCTTGCATTTTCAGCTTTGTATTGATGCATATTAATAGCCAATTATTAGTACTCCATTTAAAGGTAATTTTAATCTTTCTGAGGTGTATAGTGTGTCAAAAAACGTTGTTACTGAAGTAAAGTCTTTATTATTCTTGTAAATATTCCTAACAGCAATAACTAAATATTCAACATCTGACATCATACAAGCTTGAAATAAATCTTTTAAAAATTGATAATTTAAAACTCCTCTTCCTGCCTCAACTTCAATTACAGTTTTAGTATTTTCATTATATCCGTCAGCATCAAAGTATTTTTCAAGTTTTCCATTTAGACCAAATAAAACAGGAACATTTATCTTGTCAATTTTCTTTTTACTCTTTTCAACTTTAAAACCTATGTATTCTAATGAAGGACATAAACAACTTAGAACTTCATCACTTTTTTTGTAATTCTCACTTGAATTAATTTGTTTCTCATTTACTTTAAAAGCATTAACTACCTCATTAAGATGACTAGGAGTCTTATGACTTTTAGGAAAGTATTGCCAATTTATCAAGCTCATAACATTTCCCTGATTTTGTTAGCTATACCTTCCGCCATTAAAGGTGGAACTGCATTACCTATTTGTTTAAAAGCAGCAGTTCTACTACCTTCAAAAAAGAAATCATCTGGAAATGATTGAAGTCTAGCTGCCTCTCTTAGTGAGATAGATCTATTTTGTTTGATATCTGGATGAATATAATAATGACCATCCATAGCTATATGTGCAACTACAGTATTTGATATACCATTAGGGTTAACAACTTGAAATCTGTTTGTAAATGAAGTTGTGTTTTTATGCTTAATTAGTCTTTTAGGTAAATCCGCATAATTTAACCTTTTTCCTTTTTTTATTAATAAGTTGACAGCTATTCTGTATATCTCTAAATCTGTTTCATTATGAGGTCTTGCAATATGTTGGGTTGTAAAATTAACACCATTTCTAATACCAGTTTCTTTTAGATATTCGGTTATGGGTTTTACATACTTTACAACACCTAATGAACCTTCTCCGTGTTTTAGTTTAGGTAAATCAGAAAACAAACTTTTACCAAGATTATATTTTATTGCTTTTTCTTCAAAATCAGGATACTTTAATCTAGAACCTTTTTTCCAGCCTATCATTATAACTCTTTTCCTGTCCTGTAAGACATTAAAGTTTTTTGAGTTAAGATGTTTTGTTGAAGGAATTTCTATTTTATAACCAGCCTTATCAATTGCACTGAAAATCTTTTTTAAAAAAGTGCCATTACTAGCAGATAGAATACCAGGAACATTTTCAAATACAAACATTTTAGGTTGATATTTTTTTAAAAAGCCTACATAATGTTTGTAAAGATGATTTCTGGGGTCATCAACCATTCCCTTTGGGTCTCTAGCTCTTCCTACGATGGAATAAGCTTGACAGGGTGGTCCTCCAATAATTAAATCAACATTTTTATCACCTAATGAAGAATCTATTTGTTGAAATATAGGATTGAGAGTTTTTCTTGAAATTTCGGTATTGATAACTGAGTCAATCAAATTTTGAGGTACTGAACTCCAAAACTCTTCTCTGTCTATTTTCTTATTTAAATATTTATGGTATATTTCTATATTATCATTATCCTTGAGGTAATGGTAGGCAGTTCTTGTTTTTAGAGTATCACAAGCGTCTTTATTCATTTCCACATGTGCTATTGGATTGAATCCAGCCCTTATGAAGCCTTCGGATAAACCTCCAGCACCAGAAAACAAGTCGATAAAGTTTAATTTTTGTTTTTTCATTTCTTAGTAAGAATAAAATATTTATTCACACAATAAAGTGATTACAATAATAATCAATTATTAAATTTATTTATTACGCTTTTCCGTATTTAGATGTTTTTTAAATTCCTAATGCGCCTCCAACCAATTCAAACCAGTATCCACCTCAACATCCAACGGAACCTCCATTTTAAAGGCATTTTCCATTTCGGTTTTAATTAAAGTAGTCATTTCTTCCAGTTCGGGTTTATATACATCAAACACCAATTCATCATGCACTTGTAGTAGCATTTTGGTTTTATAATTACCAGCTTCTAGTTTGTTGTAAATGTTAATCATGGCAATTTTAATAATATCGGCTGCGCTACCTTGTATTGGTGCATTTACCGCATTACGCTCTGCAGCACTACGTACCATACCATTGGCAGAGTTAATATCTTTTAGGTAACGACGTCTGTCTAAAATAGTTTTTACATAACCATGATCGCGTGCAAATTCGACTTGCTCGCTCATATATTTTTTAAGTTTTGGATACGTTTCGTAATAGGTGTCTATAAGTTCTTTGGCTTCACCACGCGATAAATCGGTTTGGTTACTTAGCCCAAAAGCAGACACGCCATACACAATACCAAAGTTTACGGTTTTGGCGTTACTACGTTGCGCTCTAGTAACCTCTTCAATAGGTACACCAAAAACTTTAGAGGCTGTAGACGCGTGAATATCTTCACCATTTTTAAAGGCCTCGATCATGGTTTCCTCTTTACTTAAAGCTGCAATAATACGCAGTTCTATTTGGCTATAATCGGCAGCCAGTAAAGTATACTCTTCACTTCGTGGTATAAAGGCTTTACGTACTTGACGCCCACGTTCTGTACGTATAGGGATATTCTGTAAGTTTGGGTTGTTACTACTTAAACGCCCAGTGGCAGCAACGGTTTGCATATAGTCTGTATGTACACGTCCAGTAATTTCTTCCACTTGAAGAGGTAAGGCATCTACATACGTGCTTTTTAGTTTTGCAAGTCCACGATACTCTAAAATATCTCTAATAATTTCGTGCTCTTTTGCTAAGGCAGATAAAATATCTTCGCCCGTTTTGTATTGTCCTGTTTTGGTTTTTTTAGGCTTGTCTACTAGTTTTAGTTTTTCAAACAAAATAATACCTAATTGCTTTGGTGAGGCAATATTAAATTCTTCGCCAGCAACCTCGTAAATTTTAGTTACTAAGGCATCAATATCTTTGTTTAAATCTTGAGACAAAGACTGTAAAAAATCTTTATCTAAGTTAATCCCTTCCAGTTCCATCGCTGCTAAAACACGTAGTAAAGGGATCTCTATATCATCAAATAATTTTTGTGTATTGGCTTCGCCTAATTCTTTTTTAAAATGTGCTGCAAGTTGCAAGGTAATATCGGCATCTTCTACTGCATATTCGGTTTGCTTGTCTAACGGAACATCGCGCATAGATAATTGGTTCTTGCCTTTTTTACCAATTAGTTCTGTTATAGAAATTGGCGTGTAATTTAAATAGGTTTCTGCAAGTACATCCATATTATGTCGCATATCTGGATTTATTAAATAATGCGCTAACATGGTATCAAACAACGGACCTTTTACCTGCACGTTGTATTTGGCTAAAACCTTGATGTCGTATTTTAAATTCTGACCAATTTTTTGGATGGTTTCACTTTCAAAAAACGGTTTTAGAGTTTCAATTAACGCTTGTGCTTCGGTTTTATCTTCCGGAAACGGTAGGTAAAAACCTTTACCAATTTCCCATGAAAATGAAATACCAACTAACTCTGCAACTAACGGATTTAATCCTGTTGTTTCTGTATCAAAACACACACTGCTTTGACTCAATAAATTTTTAATGAATAATTTAGTAGCCATTCCCGTAGCAATACTTTGGTAAAAATGCGAGGTGTTTTTGGCAGTTTTACGCTCAAAAGTATTTTCTGTATTTGCTTCTGCGGAATTAGGATTGCCTCCAAATAAATTGAATTGTCCTGCTCCAGCACTTTCTGCTTCTTTTGGCGTTACTTTAGGTGCTGCTTTTTCTGAAGCTTTATCGCTAGTAAGCGATGTGGCTTCTGCACCAGATGTAAATGTTTTAGTAAAATTATCTATAAGTCTTCTAAACTCCAACTCTTGAAAAATCTCGGTTACTTTAGGAATGTCGGGTTGGTCTAGCTCAAAATCTTTAGCATTAAAGGTTACCGGAACATCTAGCATAATAGTGGCCAATTTTTTAGAAAGTAAACCTAACTCTTGGTTGGCTTCAATTTTTTCTTTCATCTTGCCCTTAAGCTCGTGCGTATTGGCAAATAGGTTTTCCATGCTACCATAAGCAGCTAAGAATTTTTTAGCTGTTTTATCTCCAACACCAGGTAAACCTGGTATATTATCACTAGCATCGCCCATCATGCCTAAATAATCTATAACTTGTAAAGGGTCTGTAACTTCAAATTTTTTCTGTACTTCTGGTATGCCCCAAGTCTCGTAACCACCACCAAAAACAGGACGATACATAAAAATATTTTCGCTTACCAATTGCGCAAAATCTTTATCTGGTGTTACCATAAAGGTTTGGTAGCCTTCTTTTTCGGCTTGTTTAGATAGTGTTCCTATAACATCATCGGCCTCGAAACCTTCCTTTACCATAATTGGAATGTGCATGGCTTTTAAAATATCTTGAATAATAGGCACAGCAATTTTAATGGCTTCTGGGGTTTCGTCTCTATTGGCTTTGTAAGCTTCAAACATTTCTACACGGTCTGCGCTTCCACCTTTATCAAAACAAACAGCCAAATGGTCTGGGCGTTCGCGTTTAATAACATCTAAAAGAGAATTCATAAACCCCATTATAGCAGAGGTGTCCACTCCTTTAGAGTTTATTCTTGGGTTTTTAATAAAAGCATAGTAACCACGGAATATTAATGCGAATGCATCGACTAGAAAAACGCGTTTTTGATCTGACATTTTGTAAATTTTGATGTAAAATCAAAACTACGAAAACTAAATAGCTAACAGAAATTAATCTTTAAACGATTTATATTTTATAATTGTTTTTGTAAGGAATGGGCTTAAATCTTAACTATTAGTTAAATTAAATTCACTTTTTACCTATTCAGGTGTATTACAATTATATTTGATAAAAATTAGATTATGTTACGTTGGGTTATTTTTCTTATTGTTTTTGTGGTTGTAGACGTTTATGCATTTCAAGCCTTTAGAAATGTTGTAAAAAACAATTGGATTCAAATTTTATATTGGGCTATTTCTGTTTTGGTAATAGGCAATTTTATATTTCATTATTACGGTTTTAACCGTAGCGATGGGTTTTCGCATGCACACGCCTATGCTTTTGGTTTTTTAATAGCACTCTTAGTGCCAAAAATGGTGTTATTGCTAGGTATGTTTGCCGAAGATATATTTAGAGTGCCACAAGCCATTTTTCGTTATTTTACAGAGGGTAGTGCAGCAAAGGGTAATTATTTTGCATCGCGTAGGCAGTTTATAAGTAAAATAGCTTTAGGTTTGGCAGCAATACCACTCGCCTCTATAATTTATGGTATTTATAAAGGTAAGTATAACTACAAAGTTTTAAAATACACTCTGCATTTTGAAGATTTACCTGCAGCTTTTGATGGTTATAAGCTTACGCAAATTAGCGATATACATTCTGGAAGTTTTGATAACATAGAAAAGGTTAAATATGCTGTAGATTTAATTAATCAACAAGAAAGCGATGTTATTCTATTTACAGGCGATATTGTAAACAATAAAGCAGATGAGCTAGTGCCTTATAAAAATGTGTTTAATAAGTTAAAGGCTAAAGACGGATTGTATTCTGTTTTAGGAAATCACGATTATGGCGATTATGTAAATTGGGAGTCTAAAGAAGCTAAGCTTCAAAATTTAGAACATTTAAAAAGCATTCAAAAAGACATCGGTTTTAATCTTTTACTAAACGAAAGTAAGTACCTAGAAAAAGATGGCGAAAAAATAGCTTTAGTAGGGGTAGAAAACTGGGGAGCTGGCGGATTTAAAAAAGCGGGCAATTTAAAATTGGCAGCATCAAAAATTAAAAAAGACGATTTTAAAATACTAATGAGTCACGATCCTTCGCATTGGGACCAGCAAGTGGTGTCCGACGATTATCACTATCACTTAACCTTAAGCGGTCATACGCACGGTATGCAATTTGGTATAGAAATTCCGGGTTGGTTTAAATGGAGTCCTGTAAAATGGCGTTATAAGCATTGGGCAGGTATTTACGAAGAGCTAGGGCAATACATTAATGTAAATCGTGGTTTTGGTTACTTAGCTTTTCCTGGAAGAGTAGGTATTTGGCCAGAAATTACCGTAATAGAGCTTAAAAAAGGAAAAGTAACAGTTTAATTACACTTAAAAAATAAGATATTTAAGGAAATTGCTTATATTTATGAATTAGGCATTACCAAATTAAGTAAATTGATACAATTTTAAATAAATAAAAGGTGATTTTATAATGCCTTTTACGAGCTAAACCATTGAGATATGTCAAAATTCGGGGAACTTATTGATGTTAAAATTCCAGTGCTGTTAGACTTTTATACAGAGTGGAGCGATCAATCTACAGCCATGCATCCCATTTTACGCGATGTTGCAGCTGCTCTAGGCGATAAAGCTAAAGTAATTAAGATTGATGTAGAAAAAAACCATGATCTAGCAGAGGCGCTAAGAGTAAAAGGTTTGCCAACTTTAATGATTTATAAAGGAGGCGAAATGAAATGGAGACAAAGTGGCGAGCAAGACGCTAATACACTAATAGCGCTTATAAACGAATACATCTAAATAATTACAAAACATAATTGCATTGGGTGTTACCCATAAAGGGTCGGGCTTTCCGCTATATCTTTTTAAAAAAATAAAGCTGTAAATTAAGTAAGAGTATTATTTACTAACTTAAAAGATATAACCAAGTTTAATGTGTACAAGTTTTTAAAAAGGATGTCGCATCAATCCCTAACGCGGGCAAGTTTGCTAGAGTTAGTTTAAAGCCTTAAAGCTATAGCCTTTTTTGCTAAAATGCTCTAAAACCCTAGGAAGCGCATATTGCATGTTTTTAGCAGCTTTTACACTATCATGAAACACAACAATACTACCTTGGCTTGTTTTAGAAATAGCGTTTTTGTAGCAAGTTTCTGGGCTGGTGTCTTTCCAATCAAAAGCCAAAATATCCCACATAATTATTTTATACCCCAAAGCAATGAGAGCTTTACCTTGCTTATTTTTTATTTTTCCAAAAGGAGGTCTAAATAAATAAGACTTGGTACGTTTGTAATCGTTTGCCTTAGCAATTTCTGCATTAATAATGCTTTGCGTTTGGGTAGTCTCATTTATATATAAGTCTGTATTGGTTTTCCAGCCCTTAACATGGTTTTGTGTATGGTTACCAATGGCGTGTCCGTCTTTTAAAATATCCTGAAAAATTTCGGGATGTTTTTCTATATTATTTCCAATACAAAAAAAAGTGGCTTTAGCTTGGTATTGCTTTAGCAGGTTTAAAGTCCAGTTTGTAATTTCTGGCGTTGGTCCATCATCAAAAGTTAAATAAATAACTTTATGGGTTGTAGCAATGTCCCAAACATAGTTTGGAAACATCCTTTTTACAAACCTAGGTGTTTTTATAGGTATTAAGGTCATGCCTCAATTTTAGTCAATAATTAATCCGCTATCTACAGGTAAATCTCTGTCTTCGCGCTTAGGTTCTTGTGGTCCATCACCATAAAAATGTCGGAAACGTTTTAGGTAATCGTTAAAAATGTCGCCTTCAGTATTAGCAAATTCAATATCATACTCTACCAAAATATCAACTAAACTTTTATAGCGTTGTATATCTGTATAAATATCTTCAAACAAACGTTCTTGGTTTTTAACAGATAGTGTGCTGTAATACGTTAAGTTTTCTTGGTATTTTTTAGACACGTCTTTATACAAGCGTTGGGCTTTGTCTTTATTGCCTACAGCATAGTAAGCGGTAATGTATGGCTCAAGCAGCGTGTAAAAGCCAAAATACTCTACAGGCATGTTTTTCATGGCTATATCTGCAATTTCTTCAGCTTTTTTCATCTGTTTTTCGTCTATAAGTTGTTGCATTAAACGCGCCAAATTACCACGGTACGAAATAGAGTTTTTACGTGTTTCTACATCATGATAAATATCCGGGCTTCCGCTATTGCCCCAATCCCAGTTTTTAACCTTCTCGTACATAATGTCTGAGTCTACGCGTCCCATATCAAAAGGATTTGTTCTATCTATAGCTGTTTTAATAGGTACCAGTTTATAGCACATACCATCTAGTTGTAAATAGTCTTTCATCCAAAGGTAATCGTCATCACCAAAACTACCTCCTGTAAAGTAAATAGGGCGTTTCCATTCGTTGTTAGCTACAATGTCTAGCATTAATAATCTGTTTTTGTACAACGCACTTTCTTTAATTTTAATGTCTATATAGGGTACAATTTTATCTGCATCTTTTGGTTTTACAATACCATATTTTAAAGCATTTTCTTTGTTTACAGGAAGTCTTAGGTTTTCTGTAGGTAGATAATTTACGTTTAAATCTTGATTTCTAATTTGAGAAAGATCGACACCTTGTTGTTGTAAAATGTATTTGTATTTGGTTCTTGGGTTATCGCTCGATACAAAGTTTAAAAACTCTTTAAGCTCTAAAGTGTCTTTAATTACATTTTGTTTTCTAACGTAATCGTTTGTGCCATATTGGTAGTCTTTATGTTCTAGTTGCGATGGTACAGGGTCACTCTCGTAAGCCTTGCGTTTCATTTGGTCTATATACCAATCGGTTTGAAATAAACTGGTGTTAACAATTCTAACATCGGTTCTATAACCTTCAATTTCTTGAGCATACCAAAGGGCAAACGTGTCGTTATCTCCAATGGTAAATAAAATGGCGTTTTCTTCGCAAGAATCTAAATATTTTTTTGCCATAGATCGTGCTGTGTATTTTCCAGAACGGTCATGATCGTCCCAGTTGTTTGCAGCAAGCACGCAAGGCACTAAAACTAAACATGCTAAGGTAATAATTGGTGCAGCTAATTTTTTTGGTAAGTATTTTTTTAAGGCATCAAAAAGGGCGTAAACTCCAAAGCCAATCCAAATGGCAAATACGTAGTACGAGCCAACTACCGAGTAGTCGCGTTCGCGAGGCTCAAAAGGACGTACGTTTGTGTAAACTTGAATAGCCAATCCTGTAAATAGGAAAAATACCAGCATAATCCAGAATGTTTTTTTATCAGAATTAAATAAAAAGAACATGCCAATAAGGCCTAAAATAAGAGGTAAAAAGTAGTATGTATTTCTGCCTTTATTATTTTTTACATCGCTAGGTAAATTTTCTTGCGGAAAACCTAAATGCGCTTCATCTATAAAGTTAATGCCACTAAGCCAGTTTCCGTGGTTATCGTATCTACCTTGAATATCGTCTTGTCTTCCAGTAAAATTCCACATAAAATAACGCCAGTACATGTAGCCTAATTGGTATTCTAGCATATAAGTTATGTTGTCCCAAAGCGATGGTTTTTCAATATCTATATAAGGCTGAAATTGTTTTAAGAATTGATTGTACCCCTCGTAATCTACATTGCCTTGTGCTACATTTTTTTTAAAATCGGTAACCATTTTAATGTACTCGTTGTCCAATCTGTATTCTGGTTTTAATTTAAAATTTAAAAATCCAGAAAACATCATATAGTTTTCGGCATGCTCTGTACTCCACATTCTAGGGAGGTACGAGGCGTGTTTAGAGTTGTAATTTTGTTTTGCGTTTTTCCAGTCGTTTACAATAATGTATTTTCCTTTTTCTTCGTCTTTTTCGTATTTAGGCTTGTCGTCTATGTACGGGTTGTTTTCGTCTAAATAAGCATACTGATCTGTAAACTGCGGACCGTAAAATAAATGTGTTTCTGGGTATTGCTCTAAGTTGTAATATGCTAATAATTCTCTTGCACTAGATGGGTTGTTTTCGTTAATAACAACATTGGCATTAGCTCTTATAGGTAACATTAACCATGTGGAAAAGCCAATAATTATAAAAGTAATACAAAGAATACCTGTATTAAGGTGTATGTAATTTTTTTGTCGTGTATATCTTAAACCGTATAAAATTAAGCCTACTAAAACAATACCTGCAATAATAGAACCCGAGTTAAAAGGTAGGCCTATACTGTTTACAAAGAAAATTTCTGAAGCACTAAATATTTTAAGAATATTTGGGGCTAATAATTTAAAAACAAATAATAAAACTGCAACAGATACAGCATTTGCGATAATAAAATTCTTTATAGTAACCTCTTTGTAGTTTTTAAAGTAATAAATAAGTCCGATGGCAGGAATAGTTAATAAACCCATAAAGTGAACACCAAAAGATAGCCCAATAATAAAAGCAATTAAAATAAGCCAACGGTTGCCACGTGGTTTGTTCATGTCTTGTTCCCAGCGTAAACCTAGCCAGAAAAGCACAGACATAATTAATGTGGCCATGGCGTAAACTTCGGTTTCTACTGCATTAAACCAAAACGAATCTGTAAAAGTAAAGGCTAAACCACCTACAATACCACTGCCTAAAATTGCTTTAGCTTTATTTTCGTTTAATTCACCATCATTTTCAACTAATTTTTTTAGAGATAGCGTGATAGTCCAAAACATAAATAAAATAGTAAACGCACTAGCAGCAGCGCTCATCATATTCATCATGTAGCCCACTTGTGTAGGTTCTAAAGCAAACATAGAGAAAAAGGCACCCATCATTTGAAATAAAGGAGCTCCTGGAGGGTGTCCAACTTGAAGTTTAGCCGATGTTAAAATATATTCGCCTGCATCCCAGAAACTTACAGTAGGTTCAACGGTTAGGCTATAAGTTATAAATGCAATTAAAAAAGTGAACCATCCTAAAATAGTGTTCCATTTTTTAAAGTTGAAATGTGCCATGTATAAAGATCTTTTATTTGCTTTGGCGAATTTAATAATAAATATGAAATGAGCCCGTAATATTATATTAGACTTAACATAAATACTTTTAAAGCTATTTTAACACCTAAACAAGCAGGTTTACAGTTAATTAAAAGCAAATGTTTACATGTGTTTTTTGATAAGCGAAAACAAATTGATAATATTTTTTAAAAAAAGCTTGTAAAAATAATTATTTGTTTTAAATTTGCACCCTCATTACACGAATGGCCTATGGTGTAACTGGCAACACGTTGGTTTTTGGTACCAAAGAGTCTAGGTTCGAGCCCTAGTAGGCCAACAAAAGTCCTAATCATTTATTTGATTAGGACTTTTTTAATTCATGCTCTCAAATTTTTTCTGTTATGTCGCAGTTGTTTTAAATTTAGCTTTAGTAATATATAGAGTTAATATGGCGTTTAATGCATTGGGCATCAGTTTTAAAGATGTTTTTTATTGGTTTGTGTAAGCTAGAAGAAACACTTCTTTTTATAATAGGTTGCCTTGCGGTGTTACTTATAATTTTATACATTATTGCTTTAAAAATCAATAAAATATTATATATTTGCAGCGTTGAAAGGCGAAATTAAGAAATGAGGGGACGAGAAGTCCCCTCTTTTTATACTAGAAAATGTTTAAAACTACAGTTAAAAATTTACTTGAAGAAGCACTAACAGAGCGTAGTGATTTGTTCCTTATAGAGTTTTCTGTTAATCAAGAAAACCATATTAAAATTATAGTAGATGGTGATAAAGGTCTTTTAGTAGAAGATTGCATGTTTATTAGCCGAGCTATAGAGCATAATATAGATAGAGAAGAACACGATTTTTCTTTAGAAGTTATGTCTGCAGGGGCAACAGCTCCGTTAGTTCATAAAAGACAATACAAGAAACATGTTGGTCGTGTATTGGATGTTAAAACCGACTCTGATAAAATTGAAGGAAAGCTTGCAGAAGCAACAGATACTCATATTTTATTAGAATGGAAAGTTAGAGAGCCTAAACCCATAGGTAAAGGTAAAGTAACGGTAAGAAAGAAAGCTAATATAGCTTACGAAGATATTTTAGAAGCAAAAGTTATGATTAAATTTTAATTTAAGAAGAGTTATGGAGAATATTGCGTTAATTGAATCTTTTTCTGAATTCAAAGACGATAAATTAATAGATCGTGTAACCTTAATGGCAATTTTAGAAGATGTTTTTAGAAGCGCCTTGAAAAAGAAATTTGGAGATGACGATAATTTTGATATTATTGTTAACCCTGACAAAGGAGATTTAGAGATTTGGAGAAATAGAATAGTTGTAGCAGACGGTGAGGTAGAAGAACCAAATCAAGAAATTACTATAACTGAAGCTCGTAAAATTGAACCAGATTTTGAGGTAGGAGAAGATGTATCTGAAGAAGTTAAATTAATCGACTTAGGAAGACGTGCTATTTTAGCACTACGCCAAAACTTAATTTCTAAAATACACGAGCACGATAACACTATTATCTATAAGCAATTTAAAGATTTAATAGGCGAAATATATACAGCAGAAGTGCACCATATAAGACACAGAGCTGTTATTTTGTTAGATGATGAAGGTAACGAAATAGTATTGCCAAAAGACAGACAAATACCATCAGATTTTTTCCGTAAAGGAGATAATGTAAGAGGTGTAATTGATAGTGTAGAACTTAAAGGTGCTAAACCAACAATAATAATGTCTAGAAGTTCGCCTGCGTTCTTAGAGAAATTATTTGAGCAAGAAATTCCAGAAGTTTTTGATGGTTTAATTACTATTAAAAACGTAGTAAGAATACCAGGAGAAAAAGCAAAAGTAGCTGTAGATTCTTATGATGATAGAATAGATCCAGTAGGAGCTTGTGTGGGTATGAAAGGTTCTAGAATTCACGGTATTGTTCGTGAGTTAGGAAACGAAAACATAGATGTAATTAATTACACAACTAACTTACCGCTATTTATAACAAGAGCTTTAAGTCCTGCAAGAGTAACATCTGTTAAACTTAACGAAGAAGCAAAGCGAGCAGAGGTTATTTTAAAACCAGAAGAAGTTAGTAAAGCTATTGGTAGAGGTGGACACAACATACGTTTAGCAGGCCAATTAACAGGTTATGAAATAGACGTATTTAGAGAAGGAGCAGAAGAAGATGTAGAATTAAGAGAATTCTCTGACGAAATAGAAGGCTGGATTATAGAAGAATTTAGCAAAGCAGGTTTAGATACTGCAAAAAGTGTTCTAGAACAAGATGTAAAAGACCTTGTAAAAAGAACAGATTTAGAAGAAGAAACGATTTTAGACGTTGTTAGAATTCTAAAAGAAGAATTCGAAGAGTAAAAAAATAAGGCAAATTTTGCGTTATTGTATGTCTTAAAAAGACATAATAATTATATTTGAGTATTTTAAAGGCGATTATGGCTGACACAATTAGATTAAATAAAGTATTACGCGAGCTTAACATCTCTTTAGATCGTGCTGTAGAATTTTTAGATTCTAAAGGCATAGAGATAGAGAAGCGACCTACTACAAAAATTTCACAAGAAACGTATAACGTGCTTTCTGAAGGTTTTCAGACCGATGCAAACAAAAAAGTTGCATCTAAAGAAGTAGGTGAAGCAAAACTGAAAGAGAAAGAAGTTTTGCGCGAACAACGTGAGCGTGAACTTGAGGAGAAGCAAAAAGCACAAGCCCGAAGAGAAGAAGTTGTAAAAGCTACTAAAACACTTTCTGGACCAAAACAAGTTGGGAAAATTGATTTAAATCCTAAGAAAAAGGAAGTTAAGCCAGCAGACCCTGTTAAAACAGAAACTGTTTCAGAAGCTCCTAAGAAAGTTGTGGAAGACACTCCTGCTCCTAAAAAGGAGGAGGTTAAAGTTGAAAAACCAACTCCAAAAGTTAAGGCAGAAGTTAAACCTGTAGAGGCCAAAAAAGAAGCTCCTATAGAAAAGGCAAACACCGATGCTAAAGCAGAAACAACAAAAGAAACTCCTGTTGCTAAGGTTGAAAAACCAAAAACTGGAGATATTGTTGTTGAAGACGAAAAGGTTAAAACTCAATATAAAAAACTTACTGGGCCTAAAATTGCTGGCGATAAAATTGATTTATCTCAATTTAATAAACCAAAGAAAAAACCAGCAGATAAGAAAACCGATGGAAAACCAGGCGATGCTAATAAGAAAAAGCGTCGTCGTATAAGTAAGGTTGGTGGACCTAATTCTGGAGGTAATAGACCAGGAGGAGGACGTCCAGGAGGAAGACCAGGAGGAAACGATCGTTTTAAAGGTAAACCAGGTCAAGGCAGACGTAATGTGCCTAAAGAAGAACCATCTGAAGAAGATGTGAAAAAACAAGTTAGAGAAACTCTTGAAAAACTTCAAGGAAAATCTAACAAAGGACGTGGAGCTAAAAATAGAAGAGATAAAAGAGATAAGCATAGAGAACAGACTGAAATCGATCAACAAATCGAAGCAGCAGAAAGTAAAATCATTAAAGTAACAGAATTTGTTACTGCAAGCGAAATGGCTACAATGATGGATGTTGGGGTAACTCAAATTATTTCTGCATGTATGTCTCTAGGTATGATGGTTACTATGAATCAGCGTTTAGATGCTGAAACATTATCTATTGTAGCAGATGAGTTTGGATATAAAGTAGAGTTTGTAACTGCAGATATTGAAGAGTCAATTGAAGAAGTTGTAGATAAGCCTGAAGATTTAGTTACTCGTGCACCTATTGTTACTGTAATGGGACACGTAGATCACGGTAAAACATCTCTGTTAGATTATATTCGTAAAGAGAATGTAATAGCAGGAGAATCAGGTGGTATTACACAGCATATTGGCGCTTACGGTGTGCAGTTAGAAGGTGGTCAAAAAATTGCCTTCTTAGATACGCCAGGTCACGAGGCCTTTACAGCCATGCGTGCTCGTGGTGCTCAGGTAACAGACATTGCAATTATTGTAGCAGCAGCTGATGATGATATTATGCCACAAACAAAAGAAGCTATTTCGCATGCGCAAGCTGCGGGAGTACCTATCGTTTTTGCCATAAATAAAATTGATTTACCTGCAGCTAATCCAGAAAAAATTAAGGAAGGTTTAGCACAAATGAATTTATTAGTTGAAGATTGGGGAGGTAAAATTCAATCTCACGATATTTCAGCTAAAAAGGGAACAGGTGTTAAAGAATTATTAGAAAAAGTATTACTTGAAGCCGAATTATTAGAGCTTAAAGCAAATCCAGAAAAAGCAGCTGTTGGTACTGTAGTCGAGGCCTTTTTAGATAAAGGTAGAGGTTATGTATCTACTATATTAGTACAAGCGGGAACTTTAAAAGTTGGCGATTATGTATTGGCTGGTAAAAATAGTGGTAAAGTAAAAGCCATGCATGATGAACGTGGACATGATATTGAATTTGCAGGACCTTCTACTCCAGTATCTATTCTAGGACTAGATGGAGCGCCACAAGCAGGAGATAAATTTAATGTTTTTGAAGACGAACGTGAAGCAAAACAAATAGCTTCTAAACGCGCACAATTACAACGAGAGCAATCTGTACGTACACAACGTCATATTACACTTGATGAAATTGGACGACGTATTGCACTTGGAGACTTCCAGGAGCTTAACATTATCCTTAAAGGTGATGTGGATGGTTCAGTTGAAGCATTAACAGATTCTTTCCAAAAGCTATCTACAGAAGAAATTCAAGTTAATATTTTACACAAAGGTGTTGGAGCTATTACAGAAAGTGATGTATTATTAGCTTCGGCTTCAGATGCTATTATTGTAGGGTTTAATGTAAGGCCTGTTGGTAATGCAAGAATGATTGCTGATAAAGAAGAAATAGATATTAGAACATATTCTATTATCTACGATGCTATTAACGATCTTAAAGACGCTATGGAAGGTATGTTATCTCCAGAGCTTAAAGAAGAAATAACTGGTACAGCAGAAATTAGAGAAATATTTAAGGTATCTAAAGTTGGAACTATTGCAGGTTGTATGGTTACTAACGGAAAAATACTTAGATCTTCAGGAATTCGTTTAATTAGAGATGGTGTAGTTGTTTATACAGGCGAATTAGCTTCGTTAAAGCGATTTAAAGATGATGCCAAAGAAGTGTCTAAAGGATACGATTGTGGTATGCAAATTAAAAACTATAACGATATTAAGGAAGGCGATATAATTGAAGCATTCCACGAAGTTGAAGTTAAAAAGAAACTGAAATAAAATAAAATTGTTTATTCAATTTGGCTAAAAGCACCTATTTAAATAGGTGCTTTTTTTGTTTAAGATAAAGTGATTTTAATTTGTATCTATAGTTTAAATAAAAAAAAATACGATATAGCGTTGTTGTAAGCAGATTATTTGTACATTACTATCAGATAACCTAACTTTTTTTTTATGAATAACCAACGTAGATTCCTCATTAAGAATATGGGGATTGCCTTACTCGGGGTTCCCCTAGGTAGTAATATTGCATTTTCTTCATCAAAAACAACTCTTAACCATTCAGGTTTTACCTCATTAATAAACTCTAAGTTACAAACTGAAGGCTATGAGGTTATATTTAATGAATCATTTAGTCTTAATTCTCAATGTAAAGCATTTCCTTTATTAAAGAAAAACTTATTAAGGGGAGACGAAGAAGGTTTACTTCTAGTAATGGATAATGGCGATCATTTTTTGTTATCCAATAAGCATTTAGAGACTTATAGCGTGTTTATATCAAATTTCAAATTTTCTTTAAAATCACATGGTTTAGAAAAATTGAAAGATATTAATACAGTAAGGTCTACAACACCTTTTAAAATATTAAAATCCAATCAAACAAAAGATTTTAGGTTTCAAACCATAGACGGTAATATTGTAGAGGTGCATTCTTTTAAGAAAAAAAACTATGTTAAGGTTCTTTAACCGCTTTATAGTTATTTATTCACTTTATATTAAAATTGATGAAAACTATTCTTTTAGGAAGTTTTCCTAGTGCTTTAACAATTTATAAATACTTGTTGGAAAATGAGAGTTTAGATGCTGTTTTTGTTTTAGAGGAATATTGTTCTCAAGAAGTGAAAGATATTTTGTCTTTACAGTTTAAAGCGAACAACGTATCAGGAGTTTTTACATCGAAATTGCAATTAAATATAGCTTTAGCTAAATATTTAAAAGATAATAAAATAGATGTAGTTGTAGTTTTTGGGTGCCCAACACTAATAGAAAAGGAATCTCTAATTATTCCTAAACACGGTTTTTTAAATATACATTTTGGGAAACTGCCAGGAAATAGAGGAGCAGATCCTCTTTTTTGGACAATAAAGAATCAAGAGAAAAGTACTGCGATTACAATTCATAAAATGGATGCCAATTTTGATACAGGGCCTGTTTTATTAGAAGAAGCTGTTTCTGTTTATTTTGGAGAAACAAGTGGCATGTTAAGCTCTAAATTAACATTACAAGCTTTGCAGGTTTTAAAGCAATCTTTACAATTGCTTGGTAATTCTGAAAACTATGTTAAACAAGTTAATTTAGATTTATATAGACAAAAACCTAGTAGGGACGATTTAACTATTAATTGGGAAAATCAAACTGCTGATGATATTGAAAGCTTAGTTAATGCATGTAACCCTAAGTATACAGGAGCAATAACCTACTACCAAGGGACAGAAGTTAATATTATTGAAGTGTCACCAGCAAGTAATACTGAGTCCATGCAAGGAGAGGTTCCTGGAAAAATAATACATGCACACCCACAAGAAGGGCTTTTTGTTTGTTGTAAAAACGGAGAGTTGTTACGTATAAATATTATGAAAACTGATGCAGGAGTTTTAACCGGAACTAAATATGTAACAATAGGTATGCAAATGGGGCAACAGTTTACAACAAAAGCATAAAAATAGAATACTAATCAAATAAATACTAATTTAAAATTTAAAAATTATGGATCCATTTTTAGGACAAATCGTGATGTTTGGGGGGAATTTTGCTCCAAGAGGCTGGGCGTTGTGTGAAGGACAATTATTACCAATAAGTCAAAACTCAGCTCTATTTTCAATTTTAGGAACAATTTATGGGGGTGATGGTAGAACAACATTTGCGTTACCAGATTTAAGAGGTAGAGTTGCTATAGGACAGGGGCATGGTCCTGGCTTGTCAGACCGTAGATTAGGTTCAAGATCAGGTCAAGAGGCGCATACCTTAAATACTTTAGAGATGCCTTCTCATAATCATATAATACAAGATGGAGGTGTAAAAGTAACATCAGCAAATGCCACAGAAAGTACGCCAAGTAATGGTAGTACTTTAGCAGCGCCAGGTAATGGTTCTGGAAGATCTTTTGAGCCAATATCAGGATATAATAACGCTACACCAGATGTAACGCTTAATACAGGAGCTGGTCCTACTGCTTTAAATAATGGAGGCAATCAAGCGCATAATAATATGCAACCATATTTAACTACTAATTATATTATAGCTCTACAAGGTGTTTTTCCTTCAAGAAGTTAAATACTTTATATAATCTATGGCTTCAAGTATTTTAAAACTTAAAGAAATTGCGAGCAGCATTATACTTTCGTCTTCAGAAGAAGATGTGGAGTTTGCTGTTCAAAGTTTGCTTGAGTTTTATAATACGTTCTCGTTTAACAAACTTGATGAGAAAGATATTCCATTAGATTATGGTTATGCATTATCTGCCAAACATGCTGCAGATTGTATAAAAGATTACAAAAGAACTGTTGCCTTTATAAAAGGTACTTATCAAGGTATCCTTTCTTCTTTAAATAAGTTCTCTGGCGAAACCATAAACATTTTATATGCAGGAAGTGGGCCTTATGCCCCATTAATAATTCCTTTATTATCATTGTTTAAAGATGATAATAAATTAAAGGTAACAATTTTAGATGTTAATTCATCATCTGTTAAAAGTGTTAAAAGTATTATTGATAAACTTGAATTTCAAAATTTTATTGATGATGTTTTGGTGGCCGATGCAATTACATATCAGTATTCTAAAGTTAAAAAATTGCATATTGTTATTACAGAAACAATGTTTCATGCTTTAACTAGAGAGCCACAAGTTGCGATAACAGAGAATTTAAAACTTCAAATTACAAAAGGAGGCTATTTAATACCCGAAAAAATAGAAATAAAAATGGGATATAGTTTTTTTAGTAAAGAGCCTTTTTTAAATCAGTATAAAGATATATACACCATTTCTAATTCTAATAAAAGTATAAATAGAGATGGAATGATTTCTTTGTTCGAATTAAAAAACACATCGAGTAGTATTTTTGAAAATTTTATTTTTGAGAGTAGTTGGATACAGTTACCGCAAAATATACAAGATACTCCAGATGTCTGCATTTTTACCACAATTAATATTTTTAAAGACATTAAATTACACGATTCCGACTCCCTAATTACAAATCCATACTGTTTAGGATCTTTATATAATCTAAAAGAAAAAGGATTTTCTAAATTTAAAGTAAGATATAGTATAAAAAAAGATCCAAGTTGGACCATATTAACCTAATACCTAACAAACAATGAAACAAATTTACATTACTGCAATTACTTTCCTACTAGGAACGTATATGTGTTTTTCTCAATTTACTGAGACTTTTGAAGGATTTTCTGATAATCAAAATACTTTTACAAGCAATAGTCAGCCTTTTACCACAGGAGTAAGTGGTTTTAACGTAGAAACTAATTTTCAAGGGTTTGGCGCCTCAAATTCAAACGTTTTTGTAGACAACTCTTTTAACGAAAGTATAGGAGACATAAATTCAATTAAAACAACAAATGGTATAAATTTTACAATAAAAGATATTGATATTTTTTTATCTAAAGATAGTGGGAATACTGTTGGAGGAACCCCTGGAGGATTAATTATTAGAGGAAAAAAAGCAGGAGTTACTCAGTTTACAGTAAATATAACTTCGGGTATTCCTACTGGATTTTCTCCTGATAATGGGTTTTTTAACGTAAATTTTGCTACAGAAGGAGGTGCAGATAATAGTTTAACCAACATTGATGAGATTGAGTTTGAATTAACAGGAGATTTTATTTACATAGCTGTAGACGAATTTACTTTTGGACCAGAAGTGGTCGCAGCAGATACATCGCCTCCAGTTGTACAGTCTATAGTTAGAAGCGGAACTCCTGAAACAACAGCTGATGCGGTTGATTTTATTATAACATTCAATGAAGATGCTAATAATGTTACGTTAGATGATTTTGAATTAGACCTTACAGGAAGTGTAACAGCAACGCTGTCTAGTATTTCTGGTTCTGGTACAAATTATACTGTTTCTACAAATGGTATCTCTGGAGAAGGAAGTTTAAGTGTAGATTTAAAAGCCAACACTGATATAGTTGATAGTATAGGAAATGGTAATGGAACAAATGGAAGTACCAATTCTTATACAAATGGAGAAACTCATACTGTTTCATCATGTTTTTTAGAATCTTTTGAGGGAACAAGTAACAATGATACTTCATTTACTAGTAACGGTATTTCATTTAGCTCTACTGGAGGTTTAAATATTGAAACAATTGCTGATGCTGGTGCAGGAGATTCTGATAAGTTTTTAAGTAATGAAGGAATAGTTTCAGCTAGCTATGCAATTCAATCTTCAGGAGTAAATTTTACAATCAAAACAATAGATTTGTATTTGTCTTCTAATTCGGGAGGTAATCCTCCAACAAATGATGGAACAATAACTATTAACGGGAAATTATCTGGGTCAACTTTATATACAATTACAAAAAACTCTGGTTTCCCTACTTCTATAGCAAATGGAGATAATGGTTTTTTTAATTTAAACTTTGCGACAGAAGGTGCTTCAGATTATACAACTACTAATGTAGATGAAATTGAAATTATACTAAGTGGAGCTTTTGTTTATTTGGCAATAGATCATTTTGAGTTTTGTGAGCCTGGCGTGGTAGATACTTTTGCTCCAGATGTATTGAGTATCGATGTTTCAGGAAACCCTACTTCTGTGGCAACAACAGTTGATTATATTGTTACTTTTGACGAAAATGTAACTAATGTTTCTGCTGATGATTTCTCGATAGATTCTACAGGTAGTATATCTGCAGCTATATCTAACGTAACAGGTTCTGGTAGCGTTTATACGGTAACGGTAAGTGATATCTTAGGATTTGGAACCATAAGTATAGATTTAAATGCAGCTACAGATATACAAGATGGTTTATCTAATTCTGGACCACCGGCTTATACTAATGGAGAAAACCATACTATTTCAGAATGTTTTATAGAGGATTTTGAGAGTTTTGCTGTAGGTAGTTCTTCTTTAGCAAGTAACGATTTAACGTTTATAACAACAGGAGTTGATATCTTCGAATTAAATGAAGCAGGAGTAGATGATTCTCATAAATATCTAGATAATGAGAGTAGTGGAGCAGGTATATTTACCGTTGAAACTACAGGAGCCTTATTTAGAGCTAATAGTTTGTATGTTTATTTGTCTTCAATAGCAGCTGCTAATAATCCTACTAATGATGGTTCTATTATAATTAAAGGTAAAAAAGGAAATATAGAGCAGTTTAGTGCCACATTAAACACGTCTAATACAACCTTTCCAACATCTACAGCACAAGGAAATAATGGTTTTTTTCAAATTGATTTTTCTTCATTAGATGGTAGTGATGTTAGTTCAATGTTAATAGATGAATTAGAGTTTGAAATCGTTTCAGATTTTGTGTACATAGGTTTAGATAACTTTGAGTTTTGTCAAGATAAAACGCCTCCTACTGTCGCAATTACATCAGGAGAGTCAAACCCTACAGGCGCAAATCCAATACCCGTTACAATTACTTTTAGTGAAGAAGTAACCGGTTTCGATTTAGCTGATATAACGGTTGGTAATGGTGTTGCTTCAAATGTGCAAACAAGCGATAATATAATTTTTACTGCAGATATTACTCCATCGGCAAATGGAACTGTAACAGTTGATGTGGCAGCTAATGTAGCTACTGATGAAGCAGGTAATAATAACAGCTTAGCAATGCAGTTTAGTACAACTTACGATTTTAGTTTAAGTACAAATTATAATGTATCATCTAAGAATGATATTACATTTGTAAACCCCGTTACTAATATTCTAGAGCTTAATAGTTCTTCTCAAATTAGCAGAATAAAAGTGTTTAGTATAAATGGGGTAGAGGTATTATCAGGAAAAGGAAGTGTTTTAAACGTTAGTGGTTTAGTTACAGGTATGTATTTGGCTTCTGTTACATTACTTAACGATGATGCTAGTTTTACTATTAAATTTATAAAAGAATAAAAGACTATTGTTGCAAATAAAAAAAAGGATCAAATATTAAAATATTTGATCCTTTTTTTTATTTCTTAAATTTAAATAATACTCTATTTTTTCTTAGGCTTAAATATAAAAGCTCCAGAGAAATTCTTTTTAATTTTTTTTAAAGCTCTATCGGCTTCTAATCTAGATCTAAAATTACCAGCCCAGATTTTGTAATTTGGTGTTTCGAAAACCATAGAAGGACTCCAATTACTGTATTTAGATAAAAATTTTTCTTTAGCATTTTGAGCAGCAGATCTGTTACCAGAATATATTTGAATTTTATACCGGTCGGTAGTTTCTTTATTCATGCCTTTTTTCAATTCTAGTAATTTATCAATTTTTGCGTCTTGATTAATACTAATATTTGCGTCTTGAGCGCTACAAATACTTGAAGCGCTAATAAGGCATATTGCTGCTATTGTAGAGATTTTTATATTCAATGATTTCATTTTCAAATGTATTTATACAAATGTATACGTTATTAATTTAATTTTGGCTGATTTTATTATTTAGAATCTCTCTAAATTACCAATTAACACTTCGCTAACATTTCTAAAATGGACTTTTAATATTACTTTTGCCTGAGATTTTATTAGTATGATATTGGTCATAGTTATATGAAAAAATCATACCAAAGTTTAGAAGTTAATTTAACCAACAATATGAAACAGGTGATTCACCGTAAATTAGGCAAAAACATTCTTAGTTTAGGTTTAGTTATTTTATTAGCGTTTACAACGTCTTTATCGGCTCAAGATGGAGACCCAGCAAAAGGAAAATCTTTATTTAATGCCAATTGTGCAGCATGTCATCAATTAGATAAAAAAATGACAGGGCCTGCTTTACGTAATGTAGAGCAACGCTTATCTGATGATGAGGGTTTGGATCGAGATTGGATTTATTCATGGGTTCGTAACAGTTCAGGGCTTATTAAGTCTGGCGATGCTTATGCAAATAAAGTTTATAATGAGTTTGGTGGAGCTGCAATGACAGCTTTCCCTCAGTTATCTGATGATGATTTAAATAATATTTTAGCATATACAGCTGAAGAAAAGAAGGCGCCAGCTGCACCTGCAGGTGGAGTTGTTGCTGCACAACCCGTAGCAACTTCTGGAGGTGTGTCAAATGAGATTATTCTAGGAGCATTAGCTATTTTATTTATGCTTTTAGCAGCTGGATTGTTTTTAGTTAATAAAACACTTCGTCGTTTTGCAACTGCTCAAAACATTGAATTGCCAGAAGCTACAGAAAGAACACCGTTATGGAAAGCTTTTATCAAGAATCAATTTTTAATGATTGTTGTTGCTATTTTCTTTTTGTTATCGAGTGCTTATTTTGTTTATGGGTATTTATCTCAAATTGGAGTAGATCAAGGTTACCAACCAGTGCAGCCTATACATTTCTCTCATAAAATACATGCAGGTGATAATGGTATAGATTGTAAGTATTGTCATTCTTCTGCTAGAGTAAGTAAAACATCAGGAATACCTTCTCTAAATGTTTGTATGAATTGTCATAAATCTATTTATGAGTACAATGGCGAAACATCTGCAGAGTATTCTAAAGAGTTTTACGACGAGCAAATTCAAAAATTATATGCAGCTTCAGGATGGAGTGATGCAGATCAAAAGTATACTGGAGATACACAACCTGTTAAATGGGTACGTATTCATAACTTACCAGATTTTGTTTACTTTAACCACTCTCAACACGTATCTGTTGCAGGTGTAGAATGTCAAACTTGTCATGGTCCGGTTGAAGAAATGGAAGTTATGTATCAACACGCACCATTAACAATGGGCTGGTGTATTGATTGCCACAGAACAACAAATGTTAAAGTTCAAGATAATGCATACTATGATAAAATTCATGAAGAATTATCTAAGAAGTATGGTGTAGATAAGTTAACAGCTGCCGAAATGGGAGGTCTGGAATGTGGTAAATGTCATTACTAAAGTTTCCGCGAAAGCGAAAAATTTAATAAAAATTAACAAGAAGTAATTCAATTATATAATATGTCATCAAACAAGAAATACTGGAAAAGTGTTGAAGAGCTAAACGAAAATAGCTCTATTGTTGAGACGCTAAAACAAAACGAGTTTGTATCAGAGATTCCTACTGATGAATTTTTAGGTAATAAAGAGTCATTAGAAGAGTCTACTACAACGCGTCGCGATTTCTTAAAATACGTTGGGTTTAGCACAGCTGCAGCTTCTCTTGCTGCTTGTGAAGGGCCAGTGGTTAAATCGATTCCTTACGTAGTACAGCCAGACGAAATTATTCCTGGTGTTGCAAATTACTATGCAACAACTATTGCAAACGGATTTGATTTTGCAAGTGTTTTAGTTAGAACTCGTGAGGGTCGTCCAATTAAGATTGAAAACAATACTATGGCAGCTACCAATGGTAGTGCAAATGCAAGAGTTAATGCTTCGGTTTTAGGATTGTACGATAGTTTAAGAGCGCAAGGACCAAGTAAAGCTGGCGAAGCGATTTCTTGGAGCGATTTTGATGCTGAAACATCAAAAGCTTTAGAAAGCTTAAAAGGTGGAAATAAAGATATTGTGTTATTAACACAAACTTTTGCTAGTCCTTCTACAAGTAAACTAATTTCTCAATTCAAAGAAAAATATGGTAATGTTCGTCATGTAGTTTACGATTCAGTTTCTGAATCTGCTGCATTAGATGCTTACCAAGCAAAATATGGAGAACGAGGTTTAGCGAATTACGACTTCTCTAAAGCGATGACAGTTGTTTCTGTTGGAGCAGATTTCTTAGGAGATTGGCAAGGTGGAGGTTTTGATGCTGGATATTCTAAGAATAGAGTGCCACAGCATGGTAAAATGTCTCGACACGTTCAGTTTGAGTCTAATATGTCTCTTTCTGGTGCAAATGCAGATAAGCGTGTGCCATTAACACCAAGTGAACAAAAAATAGCTTTAGCAAAATTATATAGTTATGTTGTTGGTGGTTCTGTTTCTGGAACTTTACCAGAGCATATAGAAGCTGCTGTAAAGAGTGCTGCTTCTCAACTAAAAAAGGCAGGAAGTAAAGGAGTAGTAGTTACAGGAATTCAAGATGTAAATGCACAAACTGTTGCTTTAGAGATTAACGAAGCTTTAAACAGTAAAGCATTTGATCCTGCTACGCCAATTAAAACAAGACAAGGTAATGATAAAGAGGTTGCTAAATTAGTAGCCGATATGAAATCAGGGAAAGTTGGTGCTATTATTATGAGTGGTGTTAACCCTGTTTATAGTTTAGCAAATGCTTCAGAGTTTTCTGAAGGATTAAAGAATGTAGCTTTATCGGTATCGTTTTCTTTAAAAGCAGACGAAACAGCTTCACAAACACAATATTTAGCTGCAGTACCTCATTATTTAGAGTCTTGGGGTGACGTTGAACTTAAAAAAGGACATTATGCATTAACGCAACCTACTATTCGTCCTTTATTTGATACAAGACAATTTCAAGAGGCTTTATTAAAATGGACAGGAAACAGTGTTTCATACCACGATTATATTAAAGAAACTTGGGGAACATCTATTTTAGGTGGTGGGTCTTTTAATACAGCATTACATGATGGTGTTTTTGTTGGAACAATAGCTACTGAAGTAGAGGATACAGCAACAGCATCAGAAGATGTTGAAGTGTCTTCTGGAAATGCAGCTAGAGCATTATCAGCTTCAGCTAAATCAGAAGGGTTAGAATTAACTCTATACACTAAAACAGGTATGGGTGATGGACAACAAGCCAACAACCCATGGTTACAAGAGTTTCCAGACCCTATAACTAGAGCATCTTGGGATAACTACTTGACGGTTTCTAGAGCAGATGCAGAAGCATTAGGCCTAGAAAATAAACATGTTGCTAACGGTGCCTTAAATGGAAGTTATGCAAATGTTACTGTAAATGGTGTTACAATTACTGCTCCGGTAATGATTCAACCAGGACAAGCAAAAGGTTCTGTTGGGTTAGCATTAGGATACGGTAAAAAATTAGGATTAAAAACAGAAATGCAAACAGGTGTTAATGCCTTTGCATTATACCAAAACTTTAATAATGTACAAAACGTTACTATAGAGGCAGCTGCTGGCGAACATGAGTTTGCTTCTGTACAGTTGCACAATACCTTAATGGGACGTGGAGATATTATTAAAGAAACTACTTTAGAAATTTTTAATACTAAAGATAAAAAACACTGGAACGCTGTTCCTATGGTGTCTTTAAATCATAATCCGGTAGAGGTAACCTCTCCAGAAGTTGATTTATGGGATGAATTTGATCGTTCTATTGGGCATCACTTTAATTTATCTATAGATTTAAATGCTTGTACAGGTTGTGGGGCATGTGTTATAGCATGTCATGCAGAAAACAATGTGCCAGTAGTTGGAAAAAGTGAAGTAAGACGAAGTAGAGATATGCACTGGTTGCGTATTGATAGATATTATTCATCTGAAGAATCTTTTGCAGGTGATAATGAGAAGAAAGATAATATTTCTGGTTTAGGAAGCTCTTTAAGTGAGTTTGGAGAAATGGAAAATGCTTCTGATAATCCTCAGGTAGCTTTCCAACCAGTAATGTGTCAGCATTGTAACCATGCACCTTGTGAAACTGTATGTCCGGTGGCTGCAACATCACATGGTCGTCAAGGTCAAAACCATATGGCATATAACCGTTGTGTAGGTACTAGATATTGTGCAAATAACTGCCCTTATAAAGTACGTCGTTTCAACTGGTTCTTGTACAATGGTAATGATGAGTTTGATTATCATATGAATGATGATTTAGGACGTATGGTATTAAATCCAGACGTAGTTGTTCGTTCTCGTGGTGTTATGGAAAAATGTTCTATGTGTATTCAAAAAACACAAAAAACCATTCTTGATGCAAAACGCGATGGTCGAGTAATTAAAGATGGAGAATTTCAAACAGCATGTTCTGCAGCTTGTAGTAGCGGAGCCATGGTATTTGGAGATATTAATGATAAAGACAGTAAAGTTGCAAAACTTTTAGAAGATAACCGTATGTATCACTTGTTAGAGCACGTTGGGACAAAACCTAATGTACAATATCATACAAAAGTGAGAAACACAACCGAAGCATAAATTAATTAAAGAATCAATTATATAATTATGGCGTCTCATTACGAAGCACCTATTAGAAGACCTTTAGTTACAGGAGAAAAATCATACCACGACGTAACTGTGGATGTGGCTAAACCTGTAGAAGGAAAAGCAAACAAACAATGGTGGATAGTTTTTTCTATAGCACTTATGGCTTTCCTTTGGGGAATTGGATGTATACTTTACACAGTATCTACAGGTATTGGAACTTGGGGTCTTAACAAGACTGTAGGTTGGGCTTGGGATATTACTAACTTCGTTTGGTGGGTTGGTATTGGTCATGCAGGAACACTTATTTCTGCTGTACTATTACTTTTCCGTCAAAAATGGAGAATGGCAATTAACCGTTCTGCAGAAGCAATGACAATTTTCTCTGTAGTTCAGGCAGGTTTATTTCCAATTATTCACATGGGTCGACCATGGTTAGGATATTGGGTATTACCAATTCCGAATCAATTTGGTTCGTTATGGGTAAACTTTAACTCGCCTTTACTTTGGGATGTATTTGCAATTTCTACATATTTATCTGTGTCATTAGTTTTCTGGTGGACAGGTTTATTACCAGATTTTGCCATGTTAAGAGATAGAGCAGTAAAACCTTTTCAAAAGAAAATATATGCGTTATTAAGTTTTGGATGGTCTGGTAGAGCAAAAGATTGGCAACGTTTTGAAGAAGTATCTTTAGTTCTTGCTGGTTTAGCAACACCTTTGGTACTTTCTGTTCATACTATTGTATCTTTTGATTTTGCTACATCTGTTATACCTGGCTGGCACACGACAATATTTCCTCCTTATTTTGTTGCAGGAGCTGTATTTTCTGGATTTGCTATGGTAAACACGCTTCTTATTATTATGAGAAAAGTGTGTAATCTTGAAGACTATATTACTGTACAACACATCGAATTAATGAATATTGTAATTATGATTACAGGTTCTATAGTTGGTGTAGCCTATATTACAGAGTTATTTATAGCTTGGTATTCTGGAGTTGAGTACGAACAATATGCATTTTTAAATAGAGCAACAGGACCTTACTGGTGGGCATATTGGGCAATGATGACTTGTAATGTGTTTTCTCCACAATTTATGTGGTTCAAGAAACTTAGAACAAGTATTATGTTCTCTTTCTTTATCTCTATTGTAGTAAACATAGGAATGTGGTTTGAGCGTTTTGTAATTATTGTAACATCGTTGCATAGAGATTACCTTCCATCATCATGGACTATGTTCTCGCCTACATTTGTAGATATTGGAATATTCATAGGTACAATAGGATTCTTCTTTGTATTATTCTTATTATACTCAAGAACCTTCCCAGTAATTGCACAGGCAGAGGTTAAGACGATTTTAAAATCTTCTGGAGAACGTTACAAAAGAATTAGAGAAGCCGGAGACAGTTTAGCTGGTACTGGTGCAGATGCAAGAACATCTGGAGATAATAATAAAACAAAAAACTAAAAGTAGCATATGGAAGCTTCAAAAGTAATTCACGCTATTTATACGGATGATGATATCTTAATGTCTGCTGTTAAAAAGGTAAAGGCAGAAAGATTTCACATAGAGGAAATTTATACACCTTTTCCAGTTCACGGACTAGACAAAGCGATGGGGTTAGAACCAACACGTATTGCAATAACAGCATTTATGTATGGTTTAGTTGGTTTAACAGTGGCAATAACAATGATGAATTTCATTATGATTGAAGATTGGCCACAAAACATTGGTGGTAAGCCAAGTTTTAGTTATATAGAAAACATGCCATCATTTGTACCAATTATGTTCGAATTAACGGTGTTTTTCGCGGCTCACTTAATGGTAATAACATTTTACTTGCGTAGTAGAATGTGGCCATTTAAAAATGCAGAAAACCCAGACCCAAGAACTACAGATGACCATTTTTTAATGGAAATTGCAGTTAATGGAAACGAAAACGAACTTGAAAGCTTACTTAAAGATACAGGTGCAGTTGAGATTAATTTAATTGATAAAGCGCATTAAGATAAAGATGAAAAGCTTAATTAAAATATCAGTCATAGCAATGGTTTTACTAACTATTGTTTCATGTAAAAAAGATACTAGACCAAACTATCAATTCATGCCTAATATGTATGAGTCTGCAGGTTACGAAACTTACGGTGAAAACGATATGTTTGCAAACGGTATGGAAGCAAGAATGCCTGTAGAAGGATCAATACCTAGAGGTTACGTACCATTTGATATAGAAAACTCTACAGAAGGTTACAACTTAGCAAAAACAACGTTAGTAAACCCATTAGATTCAACTCAAGTTGATTTAGCTAAAGGAAAAGCTTTATACGATGTTTACTGTGGGATTTGCCACGGTAATAAAGGTAACGGACAAGGGAACTTAGTTAAAAGAGAAAAAATACTTGGTATACCTAGTTACGATGATGCGGGTAGAGCAATTACAGCAGGAAGTATTTATCATACTATTTACTACGGTAAAAATGCGATGGGTTCTTATGCTAATCAATTAAAACAAGAAGAACGTTGGCAAGTAGTTTCATACGTGTTAAAGTTAAAATCAGATTTAGAAAAGTAAGATTATATTAGATATGTACACATTTTCAAATAAATTAAAGACATTTTCTTTTATTCTAATGATTTTAGGAGCATTAGGAGTAGGATATGGTTTTATGTCATCTCACCAAAGTCTAGATGATGTAAAAGTTATGCTTGCTGAAGAAGCTTCCGGTCATGGTGGTCATGCTGAAGCAGCAACACATGAGGTTGCAGATTCTCATGCTGCATCTGGAGAAGAACATCATGCAGAACAAGCAGATGCTCATCATGGTGATGCTCATGCAGAACACGTAATGCACCAATTACATAATAGACCTTGGTCTGCTTTATATGTAGCAGCTTTTTTCTTTATGATGATAGCTTTAGGTGTTTTAGCTTTTTACGCTGTACAATTTGCTTCTCAAGCAGGTTGGTCTCCAGTGCTTTTTAGAGTAATGGAAGGTATTACTGCTTATTTATTACCAGGCGCTTTAATTGTGTTGGCAATAGCTTTATTAGCTGGTGATCATATTTTTATCTGGATGAATCCAGAGGTTGTTGCAGAAGATGCATTAATTCAAGGAAAATCGGGTTGGTTAAATAAACCAATGTTTGCAGTTCGTGGATTAATATTTATTGCAGGTTGGTTTGCTTACCGTCATTTTTCAAGAAAATTTTCTATTGCACAAGATAATGCTAACGATAACAGTAACTTTAAAAAAACTTTTCGTATTTCAGCAGCATTTTTAGTATTCTTCTTATATTCAGAATCTATTATGTCATGGGATTGGATAATGAGTGTAGACCCTCACTGGTTTTCTACATTGTTTGGATGGTATGTTTTTGCAAGTATGTTTGTAAGCGGTATTACTGTAATATCTTTAATTACTATCTATTTAAAGTCTAAAGGCTATTTAGAGTTTGTAAATGCAAATCATTTACATGATGTAGCTAAATTTATGTTTGCTATTAGTATTTTCTGGACTTACTTATGGTTTTCACAATTTATGCTTATTTGGTATTCTAACATTCCTGAAGAGGTAACATACTTTATAACTCGTATAAACGATTATAACTTACCATTTTTTGGAATGGTGGTTTTAAACTTTGTCTTCCCAGTATTAATGTTAATGAATGCAGATTATAAACGTATTCCTTGGTTTGTTGTAATGACTGGAATAGTAATATTATTTGGTCATTATATTGATATCTTCAATATGATTATGCCAGCAACAGTAGGAGATAGATGGTTTATTGGGATTCCAGAAATATCATCTGTATTATTATTTGCAGGGTTATTTATCTTTATAGTTTTTACTGCTTTAACAAAGGCACCATTATTATCTAAAGGAAACCCTTTAATCAAGGAAAGTCAAGATTTCCATTATTAATCAGTTATAAATAAAGAAGAAAGAGAACAATGACTACTTTATTAACAATTATAGTTTTAATATTCATTTTAATTGCCATATGGCAAATGGTAAAGATTTTCGATTTAGCTCAAGCTAAAAATGAAAATGCAAACTATGGGGTTGCTACCGATAAGGATAATACATTAAATGGATATTTAATGATGGGCTTCCTAGCTTTTATTTACATTATTACCATTGTGTGTTTTGTAAAATGGGGCGATTTACCATTAATGTCTAATTCAGCATCAGAACACGGACCGACAATAGATAACTTAATGGTTATCTCTATGGTGCTTATATTTATTACTCAAACAATTACTCAGTTTTTATTACATTATTTTGCTTTTAAATATAAAGGTGAGAAAGGTAAAAAAGCTTTATTCTTTGCTGATAATAATAAACTTGAATTTATTTGGACAATTATTCCTGTAATAGTTTTAGCAGGTTTAATTATTTATGGATTAAATACTTGGATTAATATTACTAGTGTAGATGAAACTGAAGATCCATTAATTGTTGAATTATATGCACAGCAGTTTAACTGGAAAGCTAGATACGCTGGAGCTGATAATACTTTAGGGAAATCAAATGTTCGTTTAATCGATATAGATCGTGCTAATATTCTTGGTTTAGATGAAGGCGATATTAATGCACAAGACGACATTATTACTACAGAGTTACACTTACCTGTAGGAAAGCCTGTATTATTTAAAATGCGTTCTCAAGATGTACTTCATTCTGCTTACATGCCTCACTTTAGAGCACAAATGAACTGTGTTCCTGGTATGATTACGCAGTTTGGTTTTACACCTACTGTAACTACTAAAGACATGCGAGCAACTCCTCAAATGATAGAGAAAGTTGCAAATATTAATAAAATTAGAGTTGAAAATAGTAAACCATTAATTGCTAAAGGCGAAGAAGCCTTAGAGCGTTACGAGTTTGATTACATCTTATTATGTAATAAAATTTGTGGTAAATCTCACTACAATATGCAAATGAAAATTATTGTAGAAACTCAAGAAGAATATGATGCTTGGATTAAAGAGCAAAAGGTATTCAAGAATTCTCTAATTAACTAATTATAAAGATTAACACGATATAAGATTATGTCAGCACACGCAGATACACACGCTCACGACGACGACCACGGACATCATCCTAAAGAAACGTTTGTAACTAAATACATCTTTAGTCAAGACCACAAAATGATTGCTAAACAGTACCTTATTACGGGTACTATAATGGGTGTTATTGGGGTTTTAATGTCATTAATGTTCCGTATGCAAATTGCTTGGCCAGAAGAGCCAAACGTATTGTTTGAAGCATTATTAGGTAAATGGGCTCCCGATGGAGTTATGGATGCAGATATTTATTTAGCATTAGTAACAATTCACGGTACTATAATGGTATTCTTTGTACTAACAGCTGGTTTAAGTGGTACATTTAGTAACTTATTAATTCCGTTGCAAATTGGTGCTCGTGATATGGCTTCTGGTTTTTTAAATATGGTATCTTATTGGTTATTCTTTTTATCAAGTGTAATCATGGTTATTTCATTGTTTGTTGAAGCAGGTCCAGCTGCAGCTGGATGGACAATCTACCCTCCATTAAGTGCATTGCCAATGGCTCAAGGTGGTTCTGGAATGGGTATGACGCTTTGGTTAGTATCTATGGCTATATTTATTGCTTCTTCTTTATTAGGATCATTAAATTATGTAGTTACAGTAATTAACTTGCGTACAAAAGGTATGTCTATGACTAGATTACCTCTTACAATATGGGCATTTTTTGTAACTGCTATTATTGGTGTTATTTCTTTCCCTGTATTATTATCTGCCGCATTATTATTAATAATGGATCGAAGCTTTGGAACATCTTTCTTCTTATCAGATATATTTATTCAAGGCGAGGTATTACACTACCAAGGAGGATCTCCAGTTTTGTTTGAACACTTATTTTGGTTCTTAGGTCATCCAGAAGTATATATTGTAATATTACCTGCCATGGGATTAGTTTCTGAAATTATGGCATCTAACTCACGTAAACCAATTTTTGGTTACAGAGCAATGATAACATCTATATTGGCTATTGCATTCCTTTCAACAATTGTTTGGGGACACCATATGTTTATCTCAGGTATGAATCCTTTCTTAGGATCTGTATTTACATTTACAACATTATTAATTGCAATACCTTCAGCTGTAAAAGCCTTTAACTGGATTACAACCCTCTGGAAAGGTAACTTGCAAATGAATCCTGCAATGTTGTTTTCTATAGGTTTTGTTTCAACATTTATTACAGGAGGTTTAACGGGTATTATTTTAGGTGATAGTGCATTAGACATTAATGTACACGATACATATTTTGTTGTAGCTCACTTCCACTTAGTAATGGGTATATCTGCGCTTTATGGTATGTTTGCTGGTATTTATCACTGGTATCCTAAAATGTTTGGACGTATGCTTAACAAAAATTTGGGTTACATTCACTTTTGGATAACTGCTGTTTGTGCTTATGGAGTTTTCTTTCCAATGCACTTTATAGGTATGGCAGGATTACCACGTCGTTATTATACAAACTCTAATTTCCCTCTATTTGATGATTTAGCAAACGTTAATGTAATCATTACAATTTTTGCATTAATTGGAGGTGTTACTCAATTAGTATATTTATACAATTTCTTTAGCAGTATTTTCTACGGAAAGAAAGCTACACAAAACCCATGGAAGTCTACAACTTTAGAGTGGACAACTCCTGTAGAACATATACATGGTAACTGGCCTGGAGCTATCCCTCATGTATACCGTTGGGCTTACGATTATAGTAAACCAGGACATGATGTCGATTTTGTTCCTCAGGATATTCCTTTAAAAGAGGGAGAAGAAGAATTACAACATTAAAATATTTTATAATAACAATATATAAAGCCTTTCCTATTCGGAAAGGCTTTTTGTTTATATTTGCTTATAGTCAACGCGTTTAAGTAAGCTGCTTTAACATAATATTTAATGAACAAAAATTTAGATCCATCAAACGATAATTTTTCTCCTGAAGAAATAGATATTGAGAAACAATTAAGGCCTTTAGAATTTAGCGATTTTACAGGACAAGATCAGGTGTTGGAGAATCTTCAAATTTTTGTTCAGGCTGCTAATTTACGAGGAGAGGCTCTTGATCATACTTTATTTCATGGTCCTCCAGGTTTAGGTAAAACAACTCTAGCACATATATTGGCTAACGAATTAAGTGTGGGTATTAAAGTGACATCTGGTCCTGTATTGGACAAACCTGGAGATTTAGCAGGTTTATTAACCAATTTAGATGATAGAGATGTATTATTTATAGATGAAATTCATAGGTTAAGTCCTATTGTAGAAGAGTATTTGTACTCGGCAATGGAAGATTATAAGATTGATATAATGATTGAATCTGGACCTAATGCGCGAACTGTTCAAATTAATTTAAATCCATTTACTTTAGTAGGGGCTACAACTCGTTCAGGATTATTAACATCTCCAATGCGAGCACGTTTTGGTATACAAAGTAGGCTCCAGTACTATAAAACCGATTTATTAACTACCATAGTACAAAGAAGTGCTAGTATTTTAGAAGTGCCTATTTCTATGGAGGCTGCTATAGAAATAGCAGGTAGAAGTCGTGGCACACCTAGAATTGCTAATGCATTATTAAGACGTGTTCGAGACTTTGCTCAAATTAAAGGAAATGGTAGTATAGATATTAAGATTGCCAAATATGCTTTAGAAGCCTTGAATGTGGACGCTCATGGGCTAGACGAAATGGATAATAAAATACTAGCAACCATAATAGATAAATTTAAAGGCGGACCAGTAGGTATATCTACAATAGCAACTGCAGTTAGTGAAAGTACAGAAACTATTGAGGAAGTTTACGAACCTTTTTTAATTCAGCAAGGTTTTATAATGCGTACACCTCGTGGTAGAGAAGTAACAGAAGCCGCTTATAAGCATTTAGGCAAAGTAAAGGGGTCTGTTCAAGGTGGTTTGTTTTAAGATCCTTTTTAGGGTATTTTAATTGCAAAACAGTAAATTTAAATACTCTTTTTTTTCATTATAAAAGATTTATAACCCATGCTTTTAGATAATAACACTTTTAATCTATAAGTTTGTGGTATGCCTAAATATAAATACCCAAATACGGTTTCTTTTTTTAAGTTTTTGTTGGGTGTATCTGCAATTGCTAAAAACCCAATTCCGTTTCATAACAAGTGGTTTAATGATGTAGGAGATACTTTTGCAATAAAGTCGCCTTTTTATGGGTATATTGTTTTAACGCGAGATGCTTCAGTAACAAAGCATATGCTTCAAAAAAATCATAAAGTATATTACAAATCTAAAATTCAAACAACGTATTTATCAAAATATGTTGGCTACGGACTTTTAACATCTAGTGGAGACTATTGGCTTAAACAACGACGGTTAATTCAACCCGCTTTTCATAAAGAAAAAATAAATAATCTCGTTTCTATAATTGAAGTTGCAATAGGATCTAATGTAAAAAATATAAAGGATGATGGCCTAGTAGATTTATATTCTATAATGAATGAATTAGCATTTGATGTCGTGGCAAAATCATTATTTAATTTTTCGGCAGAAAAAGATACTTTAATACGGTTACAATTTATAATTGAAAAGCTACAATTGTTTATTGTTAAAGAGTTACGACTACCTTATAAAAAGTTATGGTATAAATTGAATGGAGATATTAACTATCACATGAAGTTAGTTAAAGAAAGTCAAGATATAATTAATAATGTAATCGAAAAAAGACGACAATCTAAAAAAGAGCATGACGATCTTTTAGATATGTTATTAAAGGCAGAGTATGAAGATGGTTCTACAATGACTAATAAGCAATTAATAGACGAAATATTAATTTTGTTTGTTGCAGGTCACGAAACTACAGCAAACTCGTTAACATTTACCTTAAAACTTTTAGCAGAACATGAAAATGTTTTAAATAAAGTAGAAGCAGAAGTAAAGGAGATAGCGTCTAATAAATTAAGTGCTTTAGAAGAAATAAAAAGTCTAACTTATACCATGAGCTGTATAGAAGAAAGTTTACGCTTATATCCGCCAGCGTGGATAACAGATAGAGTAAATATAGAAGATGATAAGGTTGATGATTATTTTTTAAAAAAAGGAACTATTTTAGGAGCTTCAATTTATGAGTTACATAGAAATGAAAAGTATTGGAAACACGCCGAAGCTTTTAAGCCAGAACGTTTTTCCAAAGAAAATAAAAAAGACATAATGCCTTATTACATGCCTTTTGGAGCAGGCCCAAGACTATGTATTGGTAATAATTTTGCTATGTACGAAATGGTTTTGGCTGTTAGTGCCATTGTTAAAAAATTTAATATTTCATCAGATAGTAAAAAAATAAAAATAAACCCTTTAATTACTCTAAAACCAGTAGATGTTAAATTGAAGTTTACTTTAAAAGGGCATGATAAATAACAAAGAAAAATATTCTAATCTTATAAAAAACGAAGCCAAACGTCTTGGTTTTTTGTCTTGTGGTATAAGCAAAGCAGGTTTTTTGGAAGTAGAAGCTCCCAGATTAGAAAATTGGCTAAACAAAAATATGAATGGTCAAATGCAATACATGGAGAATCATTTTGATAAGCGTTTAGACCCTACGAAATTGGTAGAAGACTCTAAAAGTGTTATTTCATTATTACTTAATTATTACCCTTCCAAAATTCAAAACGATAAAACAACTCCAAAATTATCTAAATATGCTTATGGTAACGATTATCATCATGTAATAAAACATAAACTTAAATCGCTTTTAAATTTTATTCAAGATGAAATTGGAGAGGTTTCAGGACGAGCTTTTGTCGATTCTGCTCCGGTTTTAGACAAAGCTTGGGCATCTAAATCTGGTTTAGGTTGGGTTGGAAAGCATAGTAATTTATTAACTCAGCAAGTAGGTTCGTTTTATTTTATTGCAGAATTAATTATAGATTTAGATTTAGAGTACGATTTACCAACAACAGATCATTGTGGAACATGCACAGCTTGTATAGATGCGTGCCCTACAGAGGCAATTACAGAGCCTTATGTTGTAGATGGCAGTAAGTGTATTTCTTATTTTACAATAGAACTAAAAGAGAATTTGCCAAATGAGTTTAAGGGTAAGTTTGATAATTGGATGTTTGGTTGCGATGTTTGCCAAGATGTATGCCCATGGAATAAGTTTTCAAAACCGCATAACGAACCTTTGTTTAATCCGCACCCAGAATTACTATCTATGAGTAAAAAAGATTGGGAAGAAATAACCGAAGATACATTTAAAAAAGTATTTCAAAAGTCGGCAGTAAAACGCACAAAGTATTCAGGGCTTAAAAGAAACATTAATTTCTTAAAATAGGGTTAAAAAGAACAGTTAAAAGGTTAAATGATTCTTAATTAAGTCGATTTGAAAGAAAATAAAACAAAAGTATTTGTGGTTTAAGTACTATTCTAAGGTGTAATTTTATTAGATTTGTTTAACTAAACAAACCCATTTTGATAAAGCCCCTAGAATCTCTTAACGAAAAAGAAAGAGTAAAAAGCTTAAAAGCTTACTCTATTCTGGATACTATTCCAGAATCTAGTTACGACGATTTAACAGCTATAGCTGCTCAAATATGTGGGACTCCAATTTCTCTTGTTAGTCTTTTAGACGATAAAAGACAGTGGTTTAAATCTCATCATGGACTAGATGCTACAGAAACGCCTAAGGAGTATGCTTTTTGTGGACATGCCATTAATAATCCTGATGATATATTTGTTGTTCAAGATTCTAGAACAGACGAGCGGTTTCAAGACAATCCTTTAGTAACAGGAGATCCACACGTTATTTTCTATGCAGGAATTCCGTTAGTAAATAAGAGTGGTTTTGCTTTAGGTACTTTATGTGTAATAGACCATAAGCCCAATGTGCTTAGTGTAAGCCAAATAAAGTCTTTAAAAGCTCTTTCTAATCAAGTTATGAATCTATTAGAGCTTCATAAAAGTAAATTGTTACTAGAAGATACTTTAAAAAACTTAGAAGAAAAGAATGAAGCGCTAGAGCGTTTTGCGTTTATAGCTGCACACGACCTTAAATCGCCTTTAAATAACATTACAAGTTTAGCAGAACTTGTATTAAGCGAATACAATTTAAAGATTGACGAAGAGGGGCAAAATATGCTAAAAATCATTATAACATCTACAGGGAGTTTAAGTGGTTTAATAGATGGCTTGTTAAACTATAGCAGAAGTGAAGAAATATTAAGAGAAGATACAGCTAAACTTAATGTCGTAGAATTAAAAAATGAGATGATCGATCTTTTTAGCGTAGATAATCATTTAAAAATAACTTTAAAATCATCTTTAACTACTATTGAGGTTAATAAAACTGCAATTAATCAAATTTTAATTAACTTAATATCTAATGCTATAAAATACAACGATAAAGATAATGTTGATATCGAGCTGGGTGTTTCAGAAGACATGACACACTATAAATTTTATGTTGAAGATAAAGGTCCAGGTATTTCAATAGATAATCAAGAAATAATATTTAATATTTTTGAGAAAATTGGTGTAGATAAGTATGGCGAGCATGGTAATGGCATAGGGTTAGCTACAGTAAAAAAGATTGTAGAAAAATTGGGAGGATCAATAAAAGTAAACTCACAATTAGGAAATGGGGCTAAATTTATTTTCACATTAGAGAAATAAATTTTCTAGAATAAGAGATAGAAAGGTATTAATAATTAAGTGTTATAAAAAAAGAAATATAGCGTCAAATTTTTTAAAAGATAGGTTGTTTGGTTAGTAGTATTATTATCTTTGTTCGTTTAGTTAACTAATAATCCATTATGAGTAAACAAAACAAACGCAGCGAAGCTTTAATCTATCACGAAAAGCCAACTCCAGGAAAAATTCAAGTAGTACCAACCAAAAAATATGCAAGCCAAAGAGACTTGTCTTTAGCGTATTCTCCAGGTGTTGCAGAGCCTTGTTTAGAAATTGAAAAAGATAAAAATAATGCCTATAAATACACCGCTAAAGGTAATTTAGTTGCAGTTATATCTAATGGTACAGCTGTTTTAGGTTTAGGTAATATTGGTCCAGAAGCATCTAAACCAGTAATGGAAGGTAAAGGTTTGCTTTTCAAGATATTTGCAGATATAGATGTTTTTGATATTGAAGTTAATACCGAAAATGTAGATGAGTTTATTGAAACAGTAAAGAATATTGCTCCTACATTTGGAGGAATAAATTTAGAAGATATAAAAGCTCCAGAGGCATTCGAAATAGAAAGACGCCTTAAAGAAGAGCTAGATATTCCTGTAATGCACGACGACCAACATGGTACCGCAATAATTTCGGCAGCAGCCTTAATAAATGCATTAGAAATTGCAGAAAAAGATATAAGTAAAGTAAAAATAGTTATTAGTGGTGCGGGAGCAGCAGCTATTTCTTGTTCTCGTTTATACCAAGCTTGCGGTGCAAAACGAGAAAATATGGTAATGCTTGATAGTAAGGGGGTTATTAGAAACGATAGAGATAACTTAACCTCTCAAAAAGCAGAGTTTGCAACACATAGAAAAATAGATACACTAACCGAAGCAATGGTAGATGCAGATGTATTTATTGGTTTATCTATGGCAGATATTGTATCTCCAGACATGCTTTTAGTAATGGCAGAAAAACCTATTGTTTTCGCTATGGCTAACCCTAACCCAGAAATTAATTACCAATTAGCTATAGATACTCGCGACGATATTATTATGGCTACTGGGCGTAGCGATCATCCTAACCAAGTTAATAATGTATTAGGATTTCCATTTATTTTTCGTGGAGCGTTAGACGTACGAGCAAATGCCATTAACGAAGAAATGAAAATGGCAGCGGTTAAAGCTTTAGCTAAGTTAGCTAAAGAGCCAGTGCCAGAACAAGTTAATGTGGCTTACGGAAAAACGAGATTAACCTTTGGTAAAGACTATATTATTCCAAAACCATTCGATCCTCGTTTAATAGCCGAGGTACCACCAGCTGTAGCAAAAGCAGCTATGGATAGTGGCGTTGCTAAACAGCCAATTCTAGATTGGGATAAGTATAAAGAAACTTTAAGAGAGCGTTTAGGTTCTGATAATAAATTGGTTAGACTCTTATTAAACAGAGCTAAACTAGACCCGAAACGTGTTGTTTTTGCAGAAGCAGATCAGCTTGCTGTGGTAAAAGCTGCTCAAATAGCTTTTGAAGAAGGTATTGCTATTCCTATTCTTTTAGGGCGAAAAGAAACTATTGAAGAATTAATGGAAGAGATTGGCTTTGATGAAGATGTTCTTATTGTAGACCCAAAAACAGAAGAAGAAAACGAGCGTAAAAACAGATATGCTAAAGTATATTGGGAGCAAAGAAAGCGTAAAGGTGTAACATATTATGCAGCCCAGCGTTTAATGAGAGAGCGAAATTATTTTGCTGCTATGATGGTTAACGAAGGCGACGCAGACGCATTAATATCTGGTTATTCTAGAAGTTATCCAACGGTAGTAAAACCAATGTTAGAACTTATTGGTATGGCAAAAGGAGCTTCGCGTATTGCAACAACCAATGTTATGATGACAAAAAGAGGGCCTATGTTTTTAAGCGACACCTCAATAAATATAAATCCAACTTCAAAAGATTTGTATAAGATAGCACAAATGACATCTAAGGTTGTTAAAATGTTTGGAATAGAGCCTGTAATGGCAATGACATCTTATTCTAACTTTGGATCTTCGTCTAACGAGCAAGCTACAAAAGTAAGAGAAGCAGTAGCATTGTTGCACCGTAATCATCCAGATTTAGTTGTAGATGGAGAGTTACAAACAGATTTTGCTTTAAATAACGAAATGTTACAAGACCAGTTTCCATTTTCCAAATTAGCAGGAAAAAAAGTAAATACACTAGTTTTTCCTAATTTAGATTCGGCAAACATGACCTATAAATTGCTAAAAGAGTTAAACGGAGCAGATTCAATTGGTCCAATAATGATGGGTATGCGTAAGCCAGTTCATATATTACAATTACATGCAAGCGTAGACGAAATTGTAAACATGACCGCTATTGCTGTTATAGATGCTCAACACAAAGAAAAGTGGGGAATTGAGCACCCAATAGCAGATTAGGCAATTAGAAAATAATTTCCTTACATTTGGGAAGCCAACGAATCGACATAAATGATAACACATATACAAGGAAAACTTACAGAGAAAAACCCAACCCATGTGGTTATAGATTGCAATGGAGTAGGTTATATGCTAAATATTTCATTACATACTTTTTCTCAAATACCAGATAATGAGCAACTAAAACTGTATACTCATTTACAGGTTAAAGAAGATTCGCATACTCTTTATGGGTTTTCTTCTATTGCAGAGCGCGAAATTTTTAGGTTGCTAATATCTGTAAGTGGTATTGGGGCAAGTATAGCTCGTACTATGTTGTCGTCTTTAACTCCAAAACAAGTAAGAGAAGGTATTGCAATTGGCGATGTCGCTTTAATTCAATCTATAAAAGGTATTGGTGCAAAAACAGCTCAACGTGTTATTTTAGACCTTAAAGATAAAGTTCTAAAAATTTATGATTTAGACGAAGTTTCTGTAAGTAAAGGCAATACCAATAAAGATGAAGCGTTATCTGCATTGGAGGTGCTTGGTTTTGTTAAAAAACAGGCAGAACGAGTTGTCGATAAAATTGTTGTAGCACAACCCGAAGCAAGTGTGGAGGATATTATTAAACAGGCTTTAAAAAATTTATAATAGATTTGAATACAGCTAATTATAATTTATACGAATCGATTATAAGAGGTCGCGTAAAGTACATTAAAAACACTTTTTTACTTTTAGTTTTCTTATGTTCGTTATCTGTATGGTCACAGCAGCCAGCTAAAGACTCAGTTAAAACAGGATTTAATTTAGGCACAATAAAAATGCCTAAATCTTCTAGTATAGAGTCTAAATATACTTATGATGCTATTACAGATCGTTATATTTTTACCGAAAAAATAGGCGAATTCAACATTAATTACCCTATTATTTTAACACCAAAGGAGTTTCAAGATTTGGTGGCTAAAGAGAATTTAAAATCTTATTATAAAGAAAAGATTGACGCCTTTGATGGTAAAAAAAATGGTACAGAAGATGGACAGAAAAACTTATTACCAGAGTTTTATGTTAATTCAGATCTTTTTTCAACCATTTTTGGTAGTAATGTAATTGAAGTTGTTCCGCAGGGGTCTGTAGAAATGGATTTAGGTGTTTTGTTTTCAAAACAAGATAACCCTTCATTTTCACCAAAAAACAGAAGTAACTTTACATTCGATTTCGATCAAAGAATTAGTCTAAGTTTATTAGGTAAAGTAGGTACTAGAGTACAAGTTAATGCTAATTACGATACACAATCTACCTTCGATTTTCAAAATCTTATTAAATTAGAATTCGATCCAACCGCCGGTGGAGGCGAAGATTCTATCATTCAAAAAATAGAAATAGGTAATGTTAGTATGCCTTTAAACAGTTCTTTAATTACAGGAGCACAAAGTTTATTTGGTGTTAAAGCACAATTACAATTTGGAAGAACCACCGTTACAGGTGTGTTTTCAGAACAAAAATCGCAGGCTACAACTGTGGTTGCCCAAGGTGGCGGGACATTAGAGGAATTTGAACTCTTTGCTAGAGATTACGACGAAAACCGACATTACTTTTTAGCACAATATTTTAGAGACAAGTACGACCAAGCCTTGGTTAATTATCCGTTTATAAACAATGGAGGTGTACAAATTACAAGATTAGAGGTTTGGATAACAAATAGAAGTAATAGAACCGAGAATGTTAGAAACATCGTTGCGCTTCAAGATTTAGGTGAAAGCGATAAATTAGGGTCTTCTGTACCAGTAAACTCTGCACCAGGAGCTTATCCAGACAATGGAAATAATGGTTTCGACCCAACAACTATTGGTTCAGGCTCTATTTTAACAGAAGCCATTAGAGATGTTGCTACTGCCCAACAAGGTTTTGGCCCACTATCTAATCAAGTAAAAGAAGGTTTTGATTATGCCAAATTAGAAAATGCAAGAAAATTAATTAACGGTCAAGAGTATGTTTTTAATTCACAATTAGGATATATTTCGTTAAATCAACGATTAAATAACGACGAGGTTTTAGCTGTAGCTTTTCAATATACACGAGGCGATAAAGTGTATCAAGTAGGTGAGTTTGCTAACGATGGTGTTAATGCTACCGATGTGTCTACCGATACTAATTCAGGGCAAGTAACACAAGTTGTAAACACAAATTTGGTTTTAAAATTATTAAAGAGTAGTATTACTAACATTAATCAACCCATATGGGATTTAATGATGAAGAATATCTACGACACAGGGGCTTATAACCTTAGTTCAGAAGATTTTAAATTCAATATTTTTTATAACGAAGCATCGCCTTTAAATTTTATAAAACCAGTAGATGGTACTCCGTTTCCTTTATTCGATAATTTAACAACAAATACAAGTGATGATAAGGAAATAATAGACACACCATTACTACGTTTATTTAATTTAGATAAATTAAATTACAATAACGATCCGCAAAGTAATGGTGATGGTTTTTTCGATTTTGTACCAGGCTTAACAGTATTGCCCCAAAACGGAAAAATAATTTTTACTAAAGTAGAACCCTTTGGGCGTTATTTATTTGATATTTTAGATAATGATGGTAACCCCAATAATAATGAAGCAGACTATGAGGCAGACGAATATGCCAATGCCAATCAAGAAAAATACGTCTACGATATTCTTTATAAAGAAACAAAAACAGCTGCGTTAGAAGAAATTGAGAAGAATAAGTTTCAATTAAAAGGACGTTACAAATCCTCTGGAGGCGACGGTATTCCTTTAGGTGCATTTAACGTACCTCGTGGTTCTGTAAAAGTTACAGCTGGTGGTCGTGTTTTGGTAGAAGGTATTGATTATACAGTAAATTATCAATTAGGTCGTGTTCAAATTTTAGACGAAGCCTTAAAAGCATCAAACACACCAATTCAAGTATCAACAGAAAATAATGCAGTCTTTGGTCAGCAAACAAAACGTTTTACAGGTATTAATGTAGAGCATAAATTTAACGACGATTTTGTTTTAGGTGCAACACTTTTAAACCTTAACGAGCGTCCACTTACTCAAAAAGCAAATTACGGTACAGAACCTATTAATAATACCATTTTTGGCTTTAATGGTAACTACGCTACCGAAGTGCCCTTTTTAACACGTTTAGCAAATAAATTACCAAATATAGATACCGATGTACCATCAAACTTATCTGTTCGAGGCGAGTTCGCTTATTTAGCACCAGGAGCGCCAAAGGGAACAGATTTAAACGGAGAAGCAACATCTTATGTTGACGATTTTGAAGGGTCTCAAAACGCTATCGACTTAAAATCACAACAATCATGGTTTTTATCCAGTAGGCCAAAAGATGTAGATGGTAATAATGATGAAAATGAAGTTAAAGATGGTAATGGAATAGAAAACGGTTACGATAGAGCCATGTTAAACTGGTATAATATCGATCCTATATTTTATAGTAATCAGCGTCCAGGAGAAATATCAGACGACGATATTTCTACCTTATTTACTAGTCGTGTGTTTATAAACGAGCTTTTTCCAGATAGAGATTTAGTACAGGGTCAAATATCTGTAATTAATACTTTGGATTTAGCGTACTACCCAGAAGAACGTGGGCCTTACAATTTTCAACCCTATGGCCTTAATGGAAACGATTTAACATCGCCAAAAGACTCTTGGGCAGGTATTACACGCCAATTAACATCATCAGATTTAGAACAAGCCAATGTAGAGTATATCGAGTTTTGGTTGCAAGACCCATTTCAAGATAACCCAAATGCAGCTACCGCTGGTGGTAAGTTAGTGTTTAACTTAGGTAACATTTCTGAAGATATCGTTAAAGATGGGCGTAAATTATACGAAAACGGATTACCAAAAAACGGAGATATTAGCGGGTTATTACCAACAGATTTTGGATCGGTAGTGCCACAAAACCAATCTTTAATTTACGCATTCGATTCTACAGGAGAAGAGCGTGTAAACCAAGATGTAGGTTACGATGGATATGATGACAACGAAGAGTTAGCCAAATTTGGAACAGGATTTGGAGACGATCCATCAAACGATAACTATTCTTATTTTTTAAATACAGAAGGAGATATTTTTGAGAGATATAAAAAATATAATGGGGTAGAAGGCAATACACCAGATACGTTTTCTGACACGCAAAGAGCAGGAAATACCCAACCAGATGTAGAGGATATTAATCGTGATAATACCATGAACACGATTGATAGCTATTTTGAATACGAATTAGATATAAGTAGAGCTTCGTTTCCAGAGGTTAATGATATAGATGAAATACCAGATACTAATACGTTTAAAGAATTTTTAACAGACATTAAAGTACAGCCTCGTACACTTGCCAATGGAGACAGAGTAGATGTAAGATGGTATCAAGTAAGAATTCCAATTGACGTGCCTTTAGATAGATTTGATGACGATTCTAATCCTAGAAATCAAATGTATAAAAGGTATGGAGGTATTACAGATTTTAGATCTATTCGTTTTGTTAGAATGTATTTAAAAGAATTTGAAGAGAAAACAGTATTTCGTTTTGGAACGTTAGATTTAGTACGAAGTGATTGGAGACGTTATAAACAAACTTTACAAGCTAACAAAGATAACCCAGACGACGATGCTACCGATTTTTCTGTAGGTATTATTGGTACTATAGAAAACGAAGGTAGTTATGTTGTGCCGCCTGGGATAGAACAAGAAGAGTTATTTAATAACAATACGGTTGTGCGTCAAAACGAACAATCTTTAGTTGTAAATGTTTGCGATCTAGAATCGCAAGATTCTCGTGGTGTTTATAAAAACTTAAATGTTGATATGCGCCAATATAAACGTTTAAGAATGTTTATACATGCAGAGGAAGAAGGAAATGGTTTTAATGACGAATCTGATAGCGATCCTAATAAATCCTTAGTTGGTTTTATAAGAATGGGTAACGATTTAACCGAGAATTATTATCAAATAGAATTGCCTTTACAGAAATCGGCAAAGGGATCTACAAACGAAAATGAAGTCTGGCCAGAAGAAAATCAAATAAACTTAACTATAGATGTTTTAGGTAAAATTAAAGCAGAGCTTATTGCCAATCCTTCAAATGGAGAGGCTAGTTTTTATGATGTTATAGGAGACGATGTATTTGCTACAAATGAGTTTGCACCATATACTGTTGGGCAGCATCGTGTGGCCATAAAGGGTAATCCTAATTTTGGAGATATACGTACACTTATGGTAGGTGTAAAAAATGCTGTTGCAGGCGATACGCCAGCAGCATCTCCTGTTTGTGCCCAAGTTTGGTTTAACGAATTACGTTTATCAGACATGGATAACGAAGGTGGTTGGGCTGCAGTTTTAAGTGTAGATACCAATGTGGCCGATTTTATGAATATTAGCGCTACAGGAAGGCGCAGTACTTCTGGTTTTGGTACTATAGAGCAAGGTCCAAGTCAACGTAGTTTAGAAGATGTAAAGCAATACGATGTTGTAACTAATATTAATGTTGGGCAACTATTACCTAAAAAATGGGGTGTGCAAGTCCCTTTTAATTATGCACAAAGCGAAGAAACTATTACACCTAAATACGATCAGTTTTACAAGGATTTAACTTTAGAATCACGTTTAAATGCAGCAGAAACAGCTGTCGATAGAGAAGAGGTTAAACAAAATTCAGAAGATTATACAAAGCGCCAAAGCATCAACTTTATAGGGGTAAGAAAAACAAGAACAACAGATAAGACACCGCGTTTTTACGATGTAGAGAATTTTACATTCAATTATTCGTATAACAAAATGGAGCATAGAGATTTCGAAATCGAAAATGCTGTAAACAAAACAGTAAGAGCAGGGGCAAATTATGCTTTTAATTTTAATCCGGTGCCTATAGAACCATTTAAAAAGAACGATTCTATTTTTAAAGGCAAGTATTGGAAGTTTTTAAAAGATTTTAATTTTAACTTATTACCAACAAGTTTTACTATTAATACAGATATTAACCGACAATTTAACAAGCAAAAGTTTAGAGAGATTGACTTAGGTGGAGATAATATAGGTATAGAAGAATTGTTTAGAAGAAATTACACGTTCGATTTTCAGTATACTATAAATTACAACCTAACAAAATCGTTGCAATTTAACTTTACAGCTGCAAACAATAACATTGTACGTAATTATTTTAAAGATAATATTGTAAACGGAGAGCAAGATCCAACTCTAGATGTTTGGGATGGGTTCTTAGATTTTGGAGATCCTAATAGGCAAAATCAAGATTTAGGTGTTACTTATAAACTGCCTTTAAATAAAATACCAACCTTTAGTTTTATAGATGCTACTTATCAATATAGTGGTAATTTTCAATGGCAAAAGGGATCTGATTTATACGGAGCGTTAGAATTTGAAGGTAACACATACGATTTAGGAAATAACATCCAAAATGCCAATACGCATAATATTAATGCAAATTTGGACATGAGAAAGTTTTACAAATACGTAGGGTTGGAAAAAAAGCCAACAAGAACGGTTAGAACGAGAACTAGAACTAGAACTTTACCAGGAAGTCCTCCAGGTGTGCCAAAGAAAAAAGAATCAAAACCAAAAAGTAAAAATAAGGCAGGTGCCAAATTACTTAATGCTGGTATAGATGTGTTAACGAGTATAAAAAGAATAACGCTTAACTATTCTGAAAACAACGGAACATTTTTACCAGGTTATTTACAGTCACCAGGATTTGTTGGAACTTTAAAACCAACATTAGGATATACATTTGGAAGCCAAAGTGATATTAGATATTTGGCAGCAAGACGAGGTTGGTTAACTGTTTTTCCAGAATTTAACCAGCAATATACAGAAACACATACTAAACAATTAGATGTTTCTGCAAACCTAGAACCTGTTAAAGATTTAAAGATAGATTTAGTTGCTAATAGAGCTTACTACGAAAACTTTACAGAGAATTATAGAGTAGATGTTGTAGGTAATAGTTACGAGTATAATGCTTTAACACCCAATACTTTTGGAAACTTTAATATATCAACCTTATTAATTAAAACAGCATTTAGTAAAAGTGATGAAGTAACATCGGATGCTTTTAACGATTTTAGAGATAATAGATTAACAGTAGCAAGACGTTTGGCAGCAGAAAAAGGAGCAGATGTTAACGATGTAGATGACGAAGGTTACCCAAAAGGATTTGGTAAAAATAGCCAAGCAGTATTATTACCATCATTTTTAGCAGCCTATACAGGTAAAGATGCTAACGATGTAAAATTAGGAGCATTTAGAGATGTGCCAATACCTAACTGGGATTTAAAGTACACAGGTTTCATGAAAATGAAATGGTTTAAAGAACGTTTTAAACGTTTTTCTGTAACGCATGGTTACCGTTCGGTTTATACCATTAATCAATTTCAAACAAACTTAGATTATACCGCTCCAAACTATGCCTTAGCTTATAATGACGCCAACCAAGTAGCAGAGTCTAAAGATCAATCTGGTAATTATAAAAACGAAACATTGTACAGTAATATTAACTTGTCCGAGATGTTCAGTCCGTTAGTAAGAATAGATTTTGAGATGAAAAATTCTATTAAAATTCTAGCAGAAATTCAAAAAGACAGAATGTTATCTTTAAGTTTTGATAATAATTTACTAACCGAAATTCAAGGAAATGAATATATTTTTGGTTTAGGGTATCGCATAAAAGATGTACGTATTAAATCGCAATTGGCAGGTCCTAAAAAACGTATTGTAAGCGATTTAAATATGAAAGCAGATATTTCTGTTAGAGATAATAAAACTATTATAAGGTATTTAGATCTTGAAAACAATCAAGTAACTTCAGGGCAAACCATTTGGGGATTAAAATACTCTGCAGATTATTCGTTTAGTAAAAACCTAACAGGTATATTTTATTTCGATTATTCGTTCTCAGAATATGCTATATCTACAGCGTTTCCTCAAACAACTATACGATCAGGATTTACCTTACGTTACAATTTTGGAAATTAGTAATTATTAATTTGATAATATATTTTGAATAAATACATTTGCTAGACTAATTAAAAAATAAAATAATGAACATTCCTTCAGAATTAAAATACACAAAAGATCACGAATGGGTTAGCGTAGATGCAGACATAGCAACTATAGGTATTACAGACTTTGCCCAAAGTGAATTAGGAGATATCGTTTATGTAGAAGTTGAAACTTTAGATGAAACTTTAGAAGCAGACGAAATCTTTGGAACAGTTGAAGCTGTTAAAACGGTTTCTGATTTATTTTTACCACTTTCAGGAGAAATTATTGAGTTTAATGAAGGTTTAGAAGACGAACCAGAAACTGTAAATTCTGACCCTTACGGTGCAGGTTGGATGATTAAAGTAAAAATATCTAATCCAGAGCAAGTAGAAGGTTTAATGTCTGCAGATGACTATAAAGCGCTTATTGGTGCTTAAAAATCTTATATTTTTTGCAAGTATACTGTATACACTTGCTTTGCTAACTGTGTGTTTAATATCGCTAAGAAATTTACCAGATGTAGGTGTTTCTCATGGCGATAAAATATTTCATTTTTTAGCCTATTGCGTTTTTACTTTATTATGGGTGTATACCTTTATTTTAAAGTTTAATTGGGCAAAGAAAAAAGCAATATTAGTAGCTGTTATAGTTGCGGTGCTTTATGGTATACTTATTGAGGTATTACAAGGTACAGTAACAACAGTAAGATCTTTTGATTATTATGATGCTTTAGCCAATAGTCTAGGAGCATTAATAACCGCATTAGTTTTAAAAGTAAAAAACAGAATTACTTATTAAAAATATATAAACGTTTGCATTTTTGATAAATAAATAGTTATTTTAGCAATCCTCTAAAACAGATAAAATATGGAACTTAAAAAAAATCCTAAAGCCAATGTTGGACGTAACAGTTCACTATACTTTGCAATTGGTTTAGCATTAATGTTATTTTTAACAAATTATGCGATTAATTATAAAACATACGATAAGGCAGTTATTGATATAGGTATGTTAGATATGGAAGAAGAGCTTGAAGAAGAAATTCCATTAACAGAGCAATTACAAACACCACCGCCACCGCCACCGCCACCAGCAGCTCCAGAAGTTATTGAGATTGTTGAAGATGAAGAAGAGGTTGAAGAAACTGTAATTGAGTCTACTGAAACAGACCAAGAAGAAGAAATTGTTGAGGTTGAAGAAATTGAAGTAGCAGAAATAGAAGAAGATATAGAAGTACCATTTTCTGTAATTGAAAATGTACCAGTATTTCCAGGTTGCGAAAAAGGTAGTAATGCTAAGAAAAAAGCATGTATGTCTGAGAAAATTTCAAAATTTGTAAATAGAAAATTTAATACAGAGTTAGCTTCAGATTTAGGATTATCTGGAAGACAACGTATAAATGTAATCTTTAAAATTAGTAAAACAGGAGCCATTACAGGTATTCGTGCAAGAGCTCCACATCCAGGATTAGAAAAAGAAGCTGCTAGAGTTATTGGTATGCTTCCAAAAATGAAACCAGGAAAACAACGTGGTAAAGCAGTAACAGTTCCTTATTCATTACCAATTATTTTTCAAGTACAAGATTAAATTACTTGCTTTTAAGCAGTTAAATACTACTTAATTATAGCTTAAAATTATAAAAATTAAAAACCCGTTACATTTATGTAACGGGTTTTCTTTTTTGGTATGCTTATTGTTATTTTATCATAATATTAACATTTTAAATAATAATAATTATGAGAACTTCAAAGAAGACTCACGAACTCATTCGGCAAAATGAGCAAATCGTGAAAAAATCGCAAAAGCATGATGCGAATTTACAAAAAAACTCAACCCTTTACTTTCAAATAGGGTTAATTGTATGCTTAATGGCTGCCTATGGTATGCTTGAAATGAAATTTGAAGCAGCAACTTTATCCAATGATGATTTGGTTGTAGATTTAATTGACAACACAGAACCTCATGCAGAAGAGTTTAAAATCTATGTAGAGCCTGTTAAAGAAGTCAAGCAAAAAGAGGTTAAAAAGGTAGTTTTAACTAAAGAACCTAAAATTGTAGACAATGATACTAAAGTTTTAAAAGCTTTAGACATTATAACCGAAGAAGACGATACAACGTCGGAGAAACCTATAAACCCTGGAGATTTAGATAATATAGAAGATATTCCTGAAGATGTTATTGTAGATTTTGTAACTATAGAGCAGGTTCCCATTTATCCGGGGTGCGAAAGCAAAAAAACGAATTCGCAACGTAAAAAATGCATGTCTGAAAAATTAACAAAACTCATTCAAAAAAAATTTAGAACCGATTTGGCAGGAGATTTAGGATTATCTGGTATACAAAGTATTCAAACACAATTTACTATAGATAATACAGGTAACATTAAAGATGTTAAAACGCGGGCGTCTCATCCAAAACTAGAAAGTGAAGCAGAACGCGTTATTAATAGCATTCCAGAAATGAAACCGGGTAAACAGCGAGACAAGGCAGTAGGTGTTAGGTATGTTTTGCCAATTAAATTTAAAGTAGAGCATTAAACAACGCTATAATTTAATATGTATAAAGTCGTTATCTGTATAGATAGCGACTTTTTTTGATGTTTCTATTGTTAAAAATATAGTATCTTTCGGCTTTAATTAAATCTCTACTTTAATTTTTATGAAGAAATTCATAGTTCTACTTTTACTGGTTATTCAGTATAATTTATATGCTCAAAATAAATCTTATATCGAGAAATCTCCAGTTTTTCCAAATTGTAAATCATCTTCAATAGACTCGTTAAGACTTTGTTTTGATAGAGAAGTAAACACGTTTATTTTTAATAATTTTAAGGTGCCACAAAATGTTGTAGAAGAAAAATATAAAGGAGAAGTTGTCGTGCTTTTTGAAGTAGATAAAGAAGGTGTGTTTAAAACCATTTATGTAGATGGTATGTATAAGGAATTAATACAAGAAACAGATAGAGTTTTTGCCGAGTTACCAAAAATTACACCAGGCACATATAATGGTAAGCCAACGTTTACACAATATTCGCTAGCTATAAAAATACCACTTGTTAATGAAGCAGCGAAGGCAAAGACATTAGGCAAAATAAATAAAATATCGCAATTAGAGGCACAAGCAAAAACAGAATTCGATAGTGTTATAAAGGTACACACACCTTATACAGGAAAGGCATATTCTAGTCAACTAAATATTCCGTTTGTACATAGCGAATATGCTAAGTTTGATAGAAACATGAATGTTGTAGGCACGAATAGTCATACTGCATCTAAGCCTTTTTTATATGATGAAGTTTCTAAATATTATGATTTTAAAGCTGAAAAAGAAAAATTAAAAAAAGATGCTGATTCTTGGGTAGAACGCAAACTTTGGAACGAGCATTTAGTGCAATTACAAGCTAAAGATTATTGGTTTACTGTAGATCCAATTTTAGATTTACAAGTTGGAAAAGATACTGATGCCGATTTTGGCTCAACTTACAACAATACAAGAGGGTTTGTTGTGCAAGGAGGTTTGGGTAAAAACTTTAATTTCTATTCTACGGTTTACGAAAGTCAAGGGCGTTTTGCACGTTATGTAAACGAATATGCCGAATCTTTAAAGGCCTTTGGTCCAGATCCAGCTATTATTCCTGGTCGTGGTATAGCCAAGCGTTTTAAAACAGACTCTTACGATTATCCTGTGGCCGAGGCTTACATGTCTTATTCGCCAGCTAAGTTTATTAATATACAGTTTGGGCATGGTAAAAATTTTATAGGAGACGGTTACAGGTCTTTACTATTAAGCGATGTTGCTAGTCCGCACCCTTTTTTAAAATTAAATACCAAGTTTTGGAAAATTAAGTACACCAATACTTGGATGTGGCTTAAAGATGTAAGAGATGCAGCAACTGTAGATAAGGCTTTCTTGACTAAATATATTGCTAATCATTACTTGAGTTGGAATGTGTCTAAGAAATTAAACATAGGTTTATTCGAATCTGTTTTGTGGACAAATACTAACGATAGGGGTTTTGATGTTAATTATTTAAACCCTATTATATTTTATAGAGCCATTGAGTTTGAAACAGGGCAAGGCGCAGGAAATGCACTTTTAGGCGCATCGGCTAAGTACAAATGGAATGATAATATTAATTTTTATAGTCAGTTTATTTTAGACGAATTCTCTTTAAGCGATGTAAAAGCAGGCGATAAAAGCTGGAAAAATAAGTTTGGTTACCAATTAGGCGTTAAATATTTCAATGCTTTTAATGTAGATAATTTATTATTACAATTTGAGTATAATAGAGTACGACCTTATACATATTCTCATAACACTATTGTTTTAAATTATGGGCACAATAACCAATCTATGGCACATTTATGGGGTGCAAATTTTAGCGAAGCTGTTTTAATAGGACGTTACCATTATAAGCGTTGGTTTGGTAATGCAAAAATTGTTGTTGGTAATCGTGGGTTAGATTTTAACGATGGTACAGATAATTTTAGTTATGGTGGCGATATTTATAGAGATTATAATGATCGTCCTTTTAATAACGGAGTAGAAGTAGGTCAAGGTTTAAGTGCAAAAACTTTTAACGCCAATTTGCAAGCTGGTTATGTTATAAATCCAGCATCTAATTTAAAGGTGTTTACAGACATTACGGTAAGAAATTTTAACCCAGACGCAACTACAATGTCTACTTTTAAAAGCGATACGGTTTGGTTTAATTTTGGTGTAAGGACTGATTTGTTTAACTGGTATTTCGATAATTAATACGTTTAACTTTTGCGTTAGGGATAGCAGCGAAAAGCCCACAGCGAAGGCACGAAGCGAGGACTTGTAGCGTATAGCCCGACCCTTGTGGTAACGCCCAAATATGTGTTGTTTTATAAGTGTTTTAATTTCCCTAATAAAAGCATTGCTCGAAATGCTATAATAGAGTATCTTTGCACTCGCATTTAAAAGCGATCAATACAATTAAACTTTGAGTGATTCAAATTCTTCATTAGCAACACCTTCTGTTATTTCTGATTTTAAAGAAATTACAAAAATGCGATTGGCATTAAGCGTTGTGTTTTCATCTCTTGCTGGATATTTATTAGGCGTAGATACAGTAAATTATAAAACCTTAGTATTATTGGCTTTTGGTGGCTATTTTATGGTGGGAGCATCTAATGCATTTAATCAAATTATTGAAAAAGATTTGGATGCTTTAATGCACAGAACAAAAAATAGGCCAATTCCTTCTGGACGCATGTCTGTTACTACTGCTTTTATTATAGCTTTAGTTTTTACCATTTTGGGCATTGCTATATTGTATACAATTAATAAGCAAACTGCCATGTTTGGCGCTATTTCTATATTTTTATATACTTGTGTGTATACACCCTTAAAAACAAAAACACCTATAGCAGTTTTTGTTGGAGCCATACCTGGCGCTATACCGTTTATGTTAGGTTGGGTTGCTGCTACAGACGATTTTGGTATTGAGCCAGGAACATTGTTTGCACTTCAGTTTTTTTGGCAATTCCCTCATTTTTGGGCTATTGGTTGGTTTTTGTTTGAAGATTATAAACGTGGCGGATTTTTTATGTTGCCAACAGGAAAACAAGATAAAGGCACAGCTGTGCAAACTATAATGTATACTATTTGGACATTGTTGGTGTCTATAATCCCTGTTTTTGGCTTTACAGGTAGGTTACAATTGTCTATTATAGCTGCTGTTGTAGTATTTATTTTAGGATTAGGCATGTTGTATTATGCTATTCAATTGTTTAAAAAAATGACAGAGAAAGCTGCTAAAACATTAATGTTAGCAAGCGTATTGTATATTACATTGGTACAAATTGTTTATGTAATAGATAAATTTATAAGATAAGCATGGATTTAACTCAAGGTACTTTAGAAGTAAAAAAAGGAAGAGCAAAAAAAATGATGCTATGGTTTGGTATTATTTCTTTAATTATGTCTTTTGCAGGCTGGACTAGTGCTTTTGTGGTAAGTAGTTCTAGACCAGATTGGTTAAAAGATTTTCAATTACCAAATAGCTTTTTAATAAGTACTATTGTTATTATTTTAAGTAGTATTACTTTTATTTTAGCAAAACAAGCTTTAAAAAAGACGAATAGACAACAAACATCTATTTGGTTACTTGTTACATTGGTTTTGGGTATTGTGTTTGTGTTTTGTCAGTTTTCGGGCTTTCAGCAAATCATAGATGCAGGATATAATTTTACAGGACCTACAAGTAATGTAACCATGTCTTACATTTATTTAATAGCTATGGTGCATATATTGCACGTTGTTGTTGGTTTAATTTGTTTATTGGTTGTAATTTATAATCATTTTAAACAAAAGTATTCGGCAACAAAAATGTTAGGCTTAGAATTGGCTGCTACATTTTGGCACTTTATAGATATACTGTGGGTCTATCTGTTTTTATTCTTATATTTTGTAAGATAGATTATTATTGAATTATTAATGATTAAGCACGCATCTTTTTAAACATTTTCTAATGTGTTTAAAATTTGTTGGATGATGCTTCATTAGAAAAATAAAATGATTATTTTTGTGCAACTTTTAAATAACAACCATTATATATGAGTACAGCAGTAGCAAATACTGGAGCAGAAGGTAAAACTTGGAATGGCGGAAACGAGCCATTAAAAGCAAGTTACGGTAAAATGATGATGTGGTTTTTCATCGTGTCGGATGCCTTAACATTCTCAGGCTTTTTAGCAGCCTACGGATTTTCAAGATTTAAATTTATTGATGCATGGCCAATTGCCGACGAAGTGTTTACACACGTTCCGTTTTTTCATGGTAATTATCCTATGATATATGTAGCGTTTATGACGTTTATACTTATCATGTCTTCGGTAACTATGGTATTAGCTGTAGATGCAGGTCATCATTTAAACAAGTCTAAAGTTACTATTTATATGTTTTTAACCATTATTGGTGGAATTATATTTGTTGGATCTCAAGCTTGGGAGTGGGGCACTTTTATTAAAGGAGATTTTGGAGCAGTACAAACTAAAGGAGGAAATATTCTTCAGTTTGTAGATACAGATGGTAAACGTGTAGCACTTAGAGATTTTGTTGTAGCAGATACACATGTGGACAGAACACAACACGAAAGTAAAAACGGTTTATGGTTTGTTGGAGAAGGCACTTTACCAACTTATACTGTAGAAGAGGTTATACATGGTTTAGAAGCTAACGAAAATGTTTTAATAAGAACACAAGTAATAAACGAAGAAGGTGAGAAAACAGTACTTTCTAGAGCAGAGTCTTTAAAGCAATTAAAAAGCAATGGTAAAGTAGTTGTAGAAGGTGCAAACCTTCATGTAAACGAGTATGGTTCGCCTTTATTTGCAGATTTCTTTTTCTTTATTACAGGTTTTCACGGTTTTCACGTGTTTTCTGGTATTGTTTTAAATATTATTATTTTCTTTAATGTAGTATTAGGAACGTACGAAAAACGTAAAAGTTACGAAATGGTAGAGAAAGTTGGTTTATACTGGCACTTTGTCGATTTAGTATGGGTATTTGTATTTACATTCTTTTACCTAGTTTAATTATATAAAAGTTTATCTTTTCATTTCTTTGATAAAAGAAATCTAAAAAAGCATTTAAAATGGCACAAGAACATAAATTAGAAATATTTAGAGGCTTAGTAAAATTTAAATCTAATACTCAAAAAATTTGGGGAGTTTTAATTTTCTTAAGTATAGTTACAGCAATAGAAGTTATTTTGGGTATTATTAAGCCAGAATGGGGAAAATCTATGGTTTTAGGTATGAAAGCACTTAACTGGATTTTTATAATCTTAACTATTGTAAAAGCATATTACATTACTTGGGATTTTATGCATATGCGTGATGAAACTAAAGGGTTAAGAAGAGCTGTTGTTTGGACAGGTATTTTCTTAATTTTATACCTAATATTTATCTTGCTACAAGAAGGTGGTTACGTATTTAGAGTTTACGATAACGGTTACATAAAAAGAGATTTTTAATTAACTAATAATTTTGAGTTAGAATAAGCTCAAAACAAGTGTTAAATAAGATATATAAAGACGGTTTTTAAACCGTCTTTTTTTATTTTTGCAAAATATAAAAAAGAAAATATTTAATGGATTTTAAGAAAGTTGGTAGATATGTAGTATTAGGAGTTTTATTCTTTCTTCCTGTTACTTTTTTATTGTTTTTGTATCCGGCAACACATAATTATACGCCTTTAGATATTGTTAACGAGTCGGTATTAGACTTAAACGGTTTTACATCTGATACAGAAGAAACTATTCTTTTAAAAGACCACATTACAGTTCTTGGTTTTTTTGGTAAATATCCTATGGATAAAGCCACAACAGCCTTAAACCTAAAAGAATTGGTTTATGATACATTTAAAGGTTTTAAAAAGTTTCAAGTGGTAATTGTAATGCCAAAAGGAACAGAGGAAGCTGTAAAACAACTTAAAGAAGAAATAAGTTCTTATCAAGACATTAGATTTTGGCATTTTGTTTTTGGCGAGCCAGAAACTATTCGAGGTGTATTTGGTAGTTTAAAAAGTAAAGTAACATTAAGGCACGACTTTTCTACAGATCATGTTTATATTATAGATAAAGATTTAAACCAACGTGGGCGTTTAGATGATAGAACAGATAACGAATTAGAAAAAAATAAGGCCATTTATGGATTGTATTCTTTTAACTGTATAAAAGTAGCAGAAATTAAAAATAAAATGAGCGAGGATATGCGTATTTTATTTACAGAATACAGACAAAAGCGTAAAGGTGAGTTTAACTCGGATACCCGAAGAGCAAGTGATTTAAAAAATAGTGATGAAGAAAAATAATTATTCGTACATAGGTATTGCATTTGTAATTTTAGTTTTTGGAATTTATTTTATACCAAAAATTGTAGATAGAATTACTGCTGAGGACGTAACAAGAAACGAAAGCAGATCAGATTTTAAAGCTAACAATAAATCTAAACCGTCTAACTTAGCATTTATAGAAATTAATGGAGAAGCCAAAAAAGTACCTGCTTTTTCGTTTACAAACCAAGACGGTAAAACAATTACCAATAAAGATTATGAAGGTAAGGTTTATGTCTTAGAATTTTTCTTTACTACTTGCCCAACTATTTGTCCAAGAATGAATGCCAATTTGGTTCAGGTTCAAAATACATTTAAAGATTTTGAAAACTTTGGAGTAGCATCGTTTACAATAAATCCTGATCATGATACATCACAAGTTTTAAAAGCTTATGCCCAGAAACACGGTGTTACAAATCCTAATTGGAACTTTCTTACCGGCGATAAAGAAGCTATATATAACCTATCTAACAAAGGTTTTAATTTATATACAGCCGAAGAAGAAAGTGCTGCTGGTGGTTTTGAGCATTCTGGTAACTTTGCTTTAATAGATAAAAATGGATTTATTCGTTCTAGAAAAGACGCGCATGGTAATCCTATTATATATTATAGAGGTATTGCATCTGAAGCAGAAAAAGTTGATGACGATGGTGCTAAAGAAGAAATAAGCGATTTAAAAGAAGATATTAGAAAACTTTTAAACGAGTAATTATTTTTTTTAACCTTTCTCTTAAAAATCTAATTAATATATTATGAGCCAAGACAATCAAATTTTAGACGAAAAAAAATATAACAAGTTAATTATAGTATTATCTGTAGTAATTCCTTTGGCCGTAGCCATTCTTTTTGGTGTAAAAATAGATTTAGAATTGCCTGTTTTTTTACCACCAATTTATGCTACTATTAATGCGCTTACTGCTCTAGTTTTAATTTTAGCGGTAGTACAAATAAAAAAAGGAAATAGACAAACACACGAAAAACTAATGAAATTTGCTATAGCGCTTTCTGTTGTGTTTTTGGTGTTGTATGTATTGTATCATATGACAAGCGACTCGACAACTTACGGTGGCGAAGGCACTATTAAATATATTTACTATTTTATATTAATAACACACATTTTATTATCTGTAGCTGTTATTCCTTTTGTACTAATAACATTTGTTAGAGGTATAACTAATAGCATAGAAAAACATAAAAAAATTGCCAAAATAACATTTCCATTATGGTTATATGTGGCAGTTACTGGAGTTATTGTTTATATAATGATTTCACCTTATTATGTTTAAAAAGTTATTTTAAGCATGGTTTAATAATCTGCATTATGAAAAACAAGGTATTCTTTTTTCTTATTTCGTTTCTCTTTTTTATAAAGGCAAATGCGCAGTGCGCTATGTGTCGTGCGGTTTTAGAAAGCGAAGAGGGACAAACCACAGCAGAGGGTATTAATAATGGTATAGTGTATTTAATGGCTATACCGTATATATTAGTTGGTGGTTTAGGCTTCTTTATTTACCGTAAATATTTTAAGTTAAAAAAAGAATAAATTTTTTTTATAATAAATATTGTAACATTTCTTTGTAAAGAAAGTCTAATGTAAAAGAACATTAAGCTTGTGCTATTTAATTTGAGGTAAGCTCTTAAAATAAATAGTGTTAACTAATCAATCAAAGAATGTTAAAAATCAATCAACTTCACAAATCCTATGCAATAGGAGACTCTAGTTTGCATGTTTTAAAAGGTATAGACCTTTCTGTAGAAGAGGGTGAAATGGTAGCTATAATGGGCTCTTCGGGTTCTGGTAAATCTACATTACTTAATATTATTGGCATGTTAGATGAAGCCGACTCTGGAGATTATATTCTAGACGAATTACCTATTAAAAACCTTACAGAAAAGAAAGCAGCTGTTTACAGAAATAAATTTTTAGGTTTTATTTTTCAGTCTTTTAATTTAATAAATTACAAAACTGCACTAGAGAATGTTGCTTTGCCTTTATACTATCAAGGTATAAAACGTAAAGAAAGACAAGAGTTGTCTTTGTTCCATTTAGAAAAAGTAGGCCTAGCAAATTGGGCTAAACATTTACCTAAAGAGCTTTCTGGAGGACAAAAACAACGTGTGGCTATTGCTAGAGCTTTGGCAGCAAATCCCAAACTTTTATTGGCAGATGAGCCTACAGGAGCATTAGATACCAAAACGTCTCACGAAATTATGGCTTTTATTCAATCTTTAAACGATGAAGGAAAAACCATTTTAATGGTAACGCACGAAGAAGATATAGCCAACATGTGTAAACGCATTGTACGTTTACGCGATGGTGTTATTATGGAAGATAAAAAAGTAGATCAAGTTAGAGCAGAGCAATATGTTTGATTTAGACCTTTGGCGCGAAATTTTTCAAAGTATAAATAAAAATAGAACCAGAAGTTTGCTTTCTGGTTTTACGGTGGCTTTTGCTATTTTATTATTTACCATACTTTTTGGAATAGCAAACGGATTGCAAAACACGTTTTCTGAAGCTTTTGTAGACGAGGCTTCAAATTCAATTTTTATTAATTCTGGACGAACAACTAAAGCGCATAAAGGCCTTCAAGCTGGTAGACGTATTCAATTTAAAAATGAAGATTTCGATTATGTAAAAAAAGAGTTTGGCGATAAAGTAGAGTTTATTACTGCAAGAATATATAAAAATGTAGTCGCTTCTTATAAAAACGAACAAAATAGTTATCCGTTAAGAGCTGTGCATCCAGAGCATCAATATATAGAAAAAACCTTAATGCAATCTGGTCGTTATATTAATAATAATGATTTAGAAAACCGTACTAAAATTGTTGTTATTGGGCGTTTAGTAGAAGAAGATTTATTTGTTAAAGAAAAAGCTTTAGGTAAGTATATTAATTTAAGCGGAATACCTTATAAAGTTGTTGGCGTTTTTCATGATGATGGAGGCGATAACGAAGAGCGTATGATTTTTATGCCAGTAACAACAGCACAGCGTATTTATGGTAATAATGATTACATCAATCAGATAAATTTAACTTACAACCCTGATATGGATTACGATCAGGCCTTGTCGTTTAGTACGTTACTTACTAAAAAATTAAAGAATAGATTTTCGGTTGCTAAAAGCGATCAAAGAGCTATTAGAATTCGTAATATGGCTCAAGGCACTAAAGCTATAAGCCAAATGAGTTTTGGGCTTACGGTTATTATTCTGGTTATTGGTTTTGGTACTTTAATTGCAGGAATTGTAGGTATTAGTAATATTATGATTTTTATAGTTAAAGAACGTACCAAAGAAATTGGAATACGAAAAGCACTTGGAGCTTCACCTAAATCTATTGTTTCTATCATTTTAATAGAATCTATACTTATAACCACCATTGCTGGTTATGTTGGTTTGTTAATAGGTGTTGGTGTGTTAGAGTTAGCAGAACCTAGTTTAAAAGACTTTTTTATAAAAGATCCAGGAGTAAGCAATAGTTTAGTAATAGGAGCAACTGCCACTTTAATAATTGCAGGAGCTATTGCGGGATATTTACCTGCAAAAAAAGCATCGAAAATTAAACCAATAATAGCCTTAAGAAACGACTAATTATGTTAAGATTTTTATTCGAAAGAGATACCTGGCAGGAAGTTTATGATAGCTTTAGTAAAAACAAACTAAGGTCTGTTTTAACCATGGTTGGTGTTTGGTGGGGCATATTGTTGCTTATAGGTTTATTAGGGTCTGCAAAGGGATTAGAAAACTCTTTTAATCGCTTATTTGGTGATTTTGCAACCAATAGTGTATTTATTTGGGGGCAAAGTACAAGTAAACCGTTTAAAGGTTTTCAAGAAGGGAGACGTGTAAACTTATCTTTAACCGATGCTAAAAAAATAGAAGAAAATATTGAGGGTATTGAGTTTGTAGTGCCCAGAAACCAAAGAAACACAGATGTAGTTCGAAACTTAATGTCTGGTAGCTTTTTAGTTGCTGGAGATTACCCTTTGTTAGATGTTGTAGAAAAAAAGAGATTAATAAGCGGTCGTTTTATTAACCAAAGTGATATTGATAGTAGAAAAAAAGTAGCTGTTATATCAGAAGAAATATATAAGCAACTGTTTCAAAAAAATGTGGAAGCAGTAGGAAACTATATTCAAATTAATGATATCAATTTTATGGTTGTTGGGGTTTTTAAAACATCTACAATTAATATGGGGCCTTCTACAGAAATCCATATTCCGTTTACTACATTTCAGCAAGTTTATAATCAAGGCGATCGTATTGGTTGGATGATGATTACTGGAAAACCAGAATATAATATCGTTCAAATAGAACGGGATGCCAAACTATTATTAAAAAACTTAAACGATATACACCCAGAAGACAATCGTGCATTTGGCAGTGCTAATGCAGGAAAAGAGTTTGGAAGAGTTACAGGCTTTTTAACAGGAATGCAGTTTTTAACTTGGTTTGTAGGCATTGCAACCCTATTTGCAGGTGTTTTTGCCATTGGTAATATATTATTAATAACAGTTAAAGAGCGTACCAAAGAAATAGGAGTAAGAAGAGCTTTGGGAGCAACACCTTATGAGATTAAAAGGCAAATAGTTGTAGAGGCAGTTTTTTTAACATTAGTAGCAGGGATTTTTGGAATTATTACTGGCGGGTTAATTTTAATAGGTCTAGATTCAGCTTTTGGCCAAGGTCCAGATGCCACTATAGTTAACGCATCTGTATCTATAGCAGTTGTATTTATAGCCTTAATTATATTAGTTGTTTTAGGAACATTAATAGGGTTAATTCCAGCATTTAAAGCCACAAGTATAAAACCAATAGAAGCATTACGAGAAGAATAAACAATCAAAAAAATGAATAAAGCAGTAAAAATTATTTTAGGACTAGTTGTAGTTGTATTACTAATCTTTGTATTAAAATACTTTAAAGATTCAAACTCTAAAGACGTAGTAGATTACGCTGTAGAAGAACCCTTTTATACGTCGATAAATACAAAAGCGGTAGCAACAGGAAAATTAAACCCAGAGGAAGAAATTGAATTAAAACCTCAAATTTCTGGAATTGTAGATAAAATTCTTGTTGAAGAAGGAGATGTTGTTAAAAAAGGCGATTTAATTGCAAAAATTAGAGTGGTGCCTAACGAGCAAAGTTTAGTAAGTGCTAAGAGTAGAATTGCTTCTGCTAAGCTATCTTACGATAATAGTAAAGTACAGTACAATAGAGATAAAAAACTTTTTGATAAAGGTGTTATTTCTGTGCAAACCTTCGAGAGTAGCGAGTTGTCTTTTAATCAGTCTAAAGAATCTTACGCACAAGCACAAAACGATTATCAAATTATAAAACGAGGTTCTATTTCTGGTGGTAATTCGGCAAACACCAATATTATAGCTCAAATATCTGGAACAATATTAGAAATTCCTGTTAGAGAAGGCGACCAAGTTATACAAAGTAATAACTTTAATGCAGGAACTACTATTGCAACTATTGCAGATATGAGTCTTATGATTTTTGAAGGTAAAGTAGACGAGGCAGAAGTTGGTAAATTAGAAGAAGGAAAAGATATTAAGGTTGTTCTTGGCGCCATTAACGATAAAGAGTTTCCTGCCACTTTAACTTTTGTTGCCCCTAAAGGGAAAGAAGAAAACGGAGCGGTTCAATTTACAATAAAAGCCAATGTGGTTATAGATTCTACGGTAAATATTAGAGCAGGTTACAGTGCTAATGCAGAAATTGATATAGAAAACAAAGACAGTGTTTTAAGTATTAAAGAAGCCTTACTGCAATACAATAGAATTTCTGAAAAACCCTTTGTCGAAATTCTAAAAGAAGACGATAAGTTCAAAAAGAAAAATGTAAAGTTAGGAGTGTCTGACGGTATAAATGTAGAAATTATTGATGGTGTAGAAATAGGAGATAAAATTAAGGTTTGGAATAAACTATCAGAAAAAGACAAAGACAAAGATGAATAAAAATAAAATAAACAGATTTAAACATTTAGCATTAGTTTGCTGTCTAGTTGGCTTTTCAGCTTTTTCTCAGCAAAAAAAATGGACACTTCAAGAGTGTGTGTCGCATGCATTAGAGCATAACATATCTATACAGCAAAACGAAAACTTAATACTTATTAATCAGCAAGATATTATAGCAGCAAAAGGGCAATTTTTACCATCTATAGGTGGTAGCATGGGGCATTCGCTATCTATAGGTAATGCCGAGGTTTTTCAAGGGCAGTTTGTAGACAGAACTGCAAATAGTTCTAATATTGGTGTTAGTGCAAATCAAACAATATTTAATGGCTTTAGATTAACTAATTTACACAAGCAAGCACAATTAAATCTTGAAACTCAAAAGTTAGAGTTAAATAGAATTAAAGACGATATTTCTTTAAATGTTGTAAATGCTTACTTAAATGTACTTTTTAATAAAGAAAATTTAGAAACCGCAAAGGCGCAGTACGAGTTTAGTACAAAACAATTGGCTCAGGTTAAAGAATTGGTAAATTTGGGTGTACAGCCTAAAGTAAATATTTACGATGCCGATGCTACATTAAGCCGAGATGCGCAACAGGTTACCATTGCAGAAAACAACTTTAATTTGGCATTACTAACATTGTCTCAGCTATTGCAAGTATCTTATAATGGGTTCGATGTAGAAATTATAGAAATTAATTCGCCATCTGAAGCGCTTTTGTATACCAATGTTAATCCTATTTTAGATTATGCTTTAGAGCATAGAAACGAAATTAAAGTTGCCGAGAAAAATATTGAAAATTCTATATTAAATACAGAAATTTCTAAAAGCGGATTTTACCCAACGGTTTCTGGGGGTTATTCGTATGGCTCAAGTGCGTTTTTTACAAATTTATCTGCTAACGAAGCATCGTTTTTACAACAGTTAGACAATCAAAAATCTCATAGTTTTCGAGTTAATGTTAACATTCCAATATTTTCAAGATTTCAAAATAAAACCGCAGTTGCAAAATCTCAAATTAGAGAAGCGAATAGTAAGCTAAACTTAGAACAAGCTAAATTAGAGTTAGAGTCTAATGTACAACGTGCTTTTACCGATGCTCAAGCAGCTTTTAAAGCTTACGAGGCAGCAAAAAAAACTTTAGAATCTCAAAACTTATCTTTTAATAATTCTAAAGAGCGTTATAATATTGGTAACATGACAGCTTTCGATTTAGAGCAAACTAGAGTGCAACTTATTAATGCGAAATCGTCTTTAATTAATGCGAAATACGATTTTGTTTTTAAAACTAAGGTGTTAGATTTTTATATGGGTAAATCTTTAACTAAATAGTTTTAATATAAAAACTTAAAAAATATTGTAGTAGAAAGTTTTAGTTGCGGAAATATCATAACAAAGTGATAGTTTTGCATCATCTAATTAAAAAGTTAAGATGAGCACATTAATACTAAATATTGAAACTGCAACAACAAATTGTTCTGTATCGCTTTCGCGGAATGGTGAAACCATTGTTTTAAAAGAAGATTATAATGACAATTATTCGCATGCCGAAAGGTTACATGTGTATATTGATGCTGTTTTAAATGAAGCAGGAGTAGCACAGAGTGATTTAAGCGCAATAGCAGTAAGTAAAGGCCCAGGCTCTTACACAGGGTTGCGCATTGGTGTATCGGCAGTAAAAGGACTTTGCTTTGCTTTAGATAAGCCATTAATTTCTATACCTACACTTGAAGCTTTAGCAAATCAAGCTACGTTAGAAAGTGGTATTGTTATACCTATGATTGATGCGCGTCGTATGGAAGTGTATGCTGCTATTTTTGATGCTAATTATAATCAAATTAGAGAAACTCAAGCTCAAATTCTAGACGAAAATAGTTTTGCAGACTATTTAGAAAAAGGAAAAGTGTATTTTATTGGTAATGGTGTAGAGAAAACAAAAACTATAATTAATCATCACAATGCTATTTTTGTTGAAGATAAATTACCATCGGCTAACGAAATGAGTGCTTTAGCTTTTAGCAAGTTCCAAAACGATAATTTTGAAGATGTCGCTTATTTCGAACCTTATTATTTAAAAGATTTTGTGGCGCTTAAGCCTAAGAAGAAATAACATACTTTATTAAAAATAAAAAAGGACTTAGGTTTTAATCTAAGTCCTTTTTTTTACAATTATATAAATAATTATGCGTCTTTATGAATCTCGACAGAGTGAGGGTAAGGTATTTCTATACCAGCAGCATCAAGAGCTAATTTACATTTTTCTATAGTGCCAAAATACACATCCCAATAATCTGCAACTGTAGCATAAGGTCTTACAGCAAAATTAACAGAACTGTCTGCCAATTCAGATACATTTACAGATGGAGCAGGATCTTGTAAAACTTGAGGGTTATCTGTTAAAACCTTCATTAAAACCTCTTTAGTTTGTTTAATATCGGCATCGTAACTAACACCAATAGTTAAATCTACACGTAATTTTCCTTCTGTAGAGTAATTAGTAATATTTCCGTTAGATAAAGTACCATTAGGAATAATAATTTCTTTATTAGTTGGAGATACCATTTTAGTTGTAAAAATTTCAATTTCTTTTACCACACCAAGTTCACCTTGAGCTTCAATTAAATCACCAATTTTAATAGGCTTAAAAATCATTAATAAAACCCCACCAGCAAAATTAGCCAGAGAACCTTGTAAAGCCATACCTATAGCTAAACCAGCAGCAGCTAAAATAGCAGCAAAAGATGTTGTTTCTACACCTAATTGAGATAAGATAGTTAAGATTAAAAGTATCTTTAAAACCCATCCAATTAAATTAAGTAAGAATTTTTGAAGACTTTCGTCGTAATTCTGTTTGGTCATTACAGAGGCTATGCCTTTTTTCATTTTTTTAATAATCCATGACCCAATAATCCAAATAACAATAGCTCCGAGTATTTTAAGACCATATTCGGTTCCTAAATCAACCCATTTTTCTACGTTAGCACTTTCTAATTCCATAATGTTTCTTTAATAATTTTGGTTAGTAATATTACAATTTAAGTTTGACTTTAAAATTAATTAAATATTAAAATAAAGTATAATCAATGCCATAATTGCAGGAATTGATTGTACATAAAATAATTTAATTTTCTTTGTAGAATAAGACCCATAAATACCAGCTATAGTCACACATATTAGAAAAAAAAATGCGGTATTAATGTTTTCTTTAATAATAGAAAATATTAAACCAGCAGCAAGAAAGCCATTGTATAACCCTTGATTTGCAGCTAAAACTTTGGTTTCTTCTGCAAATGCTTTAGATTTTAATCCAAAAGCTTTGATGGTTTTTGGGGTGGTCCATAAAAACATTTCTAATACTAAAAAATAGGCGTGTTCTAGAGCTACAAAAGCTATTAAAGCAATACTTAATATTTTCATTGTTTTATAAGTTTTATGGCTTTGTTTACTTCTAATACAGGAAGCTTGCAAGCTTTGTTAACACAAACATAAATTAAAGTTTCGTCAGGGCTATATCTGTTTTTTAATAATGGCATAGTATTGTCTGCTGTGCTACCAGCAATTAATTTATTAGGAATGTAAGTTTTATTTAACTCGGTAATTTTTTGCTTTGCATCGTCGCCAACAATGGCAACCTCGTAAAAAGGATTTACATAATTAAGCATTAAATCTAACCAGTTAGAATAACCAGAAGGGTATTCCTGTATTTCTGGTTTTACATTGTTAAGCATGGTTATAGCTGTTTTAGCATAATGTCCATCATCATAATAATGCGATAATTTAAATAGGTTTTTTGCCATTATAGAGTTACTAGCTGGTATAACATTGTCTCTATATTCGATACTTCTAGATACTAAAGATTCGTCTTGGTTAGAGGTGAAATAAAACATACCACTTGTTTTATCAAAAAAGTGATTAAATGTGTAGTTAGATAAGTTTTTAGCGGTGTTTAGCCATTTTTCGTTTAGTGTGTTTTCATAAAGAGTAATAAAAGCATCTATAGTTGTAGCATAATCTTCAAGATAACCATTAATGTTACTAACATCATTTTTAAAATTATGGTTTAAACCACCATCTTTTCTAAGCTGAGTGTTAATTATAAAGTTAGCATTTTTTTCTGCTGAAGCGAGATAATTATCATCGCCAAGAACTCGATAAGCATCAATATAACCTTTTAGCATTAGGGCATTCCATGATGTTAAGGTTTTATCGTCTAGTCTGGGCTTAGAACGCTTGTTTCTATTATCTAGAAGGGTTTGTTTCCAGTTTTCTTTTTTGGTGTTTAATTCTTCTTGTGTTATGTTGTGTTTTTTTATAATGGTTGCATCGTCATCTTTTCTTATTAAAACGTAGTTGTTGTGCTCCCAAAGTCCGTAGTTATTTATATTATAGTAATCAGAAAACAAATCAAAACCATCTTTAAAGAGTGTTTTTAACTCTTCTTTTTGCCAAACATAAAAAGCGCCTTCCTCTAGTTTGTCTTTAGGTGTTTTACTATCTGCATCTAGTGAAGAGTAGAAAGCACCGTTGTTTGCGGTCATTTCGTTTTTAACGTATTTTAAAGTTTCTATAATAACATCTTTGTATAGTTTGTTTTTTGTAATAAGGTACGCATCGGCATATAAACTCACTAATTGGCCATTATCGTAAAGCATTTTTTCAAAATGAGGAACATGCCATTTTATATCTGTAGAGTATCTTGAAAAACCGCCTCCAACATGATCGAATACACCTCCATAAGCCATTTTTGTAAGCGTTAAATTTACATAGTCTTGTAGTTTTTTATTATCATTTTGATAGGCATAACGTAATAAAAAGTGATAATTGTTAGGCATCATAAATTTTGGAGCTCTATTTGTGCCTCCATGTTTATTATCAAATTGAGAAGACCAATTTTTTACTGCCGATACTATGTAGCTTGATTCAAAAATTGGCTCGTCTGTATTAAGGGTTACCATATCTATAGACTTAATGCCTTCTTCTAACTTATCGGCATAATCAATAAGTTTTTCTGGGTTTTCGGTATATAATTTTGATATCTGGTTAAGTGCACTGGTCCACTGGTCTTTAGGCAGGTAAGTGTCTCCCCAAACAGGTCTTCCATCTGGTAAAGCCACTATATTTAAAGGCCAACCACCGCTACCTTTCATGAGTTGTACAGCGTTCATGTATACTTGGTCTACATCTGGACGTTCTTCTCTATCTACTTTTATGTTTATAAAATTAGTATTCATGGTTTGCGCTACTAAGCTGTCTTCAAAGCTTTCGTGCTCCATAACATGGCACCAATGGCATGCTGCATAACCAACACTAATAACTATTAATTTGTTTTCGGCTTTTGCTTTGGCTAGAGTTGTTTCGTTCCAAGCATTCCAATTTACAGGATTGTGAGCGTGTTGTAGTAAATACGGGCTCGTTTCGTTTATAAGATTATTTGTGTATTGGTTTTTTTCTGTTTCAGAATTTGGCCCTTTACAGCTTAATATAAAAATTGTTAAAAGTAATGCGATGTGCTTCATAAATCAAAGTTAGCGAAAATAGCGCACAAAAAAAGCGTTCCTGTTATAGAACGCTTAGTCTTTTATATTTTGTTAAGCTTTATTTTACTTCGAAAGTAATTTTTAAGTTAACTCTAAAATCTGTTACCTCTCCGTCTGTTACACTAGCACTTTGGTCTTGCACATAAACAGAGCGTATGTTTTTTACACTTTTTGATGCGTGTTTTACTGCTTTTTTAGTCGCGTCTTCCCAGCTTTTTTCTGAGTTTGATAATACTTCAATAACTTTTAATACTGCCATGTCTATGTTTTTAGTTAATAAATTTATTAATGACTCTGTAAATAAAGAATCCTAAATTTTTGACACTAAAAAAATATAAAAGTCACCTAATAAATTTTAACCGTTAATAGCCTCTACTGTTTCTACTCTGCCTTTCATCATTTCTTTTAACATGTTTTCTATACCGCTTTTTAAGGTATATGTAGAAGAAGGACAACCACTACAAGCTCCTTGAAGCAATACGCTTACGTTTTTTGTGTCTGCATCGTAAGATATAAACTGAATATTTCCTCCATCGCTCGCAACAGCAGGTTTTACATATTCTTCAAGAATATTTACAATTTCTTTTGAGGTGTCGTCAAGCGCATCATATTTATCATCTAGTTGTTTTGTAGATGTTTGCTGCGTTTTTGTGGCTTCTGGAGAAACTATTTCTTTACCATTTTCTATATAACTTCTTATAAATTCACGAAGTTCTATGGTAATATCGTCCCATTCTGCAATATCGTATTTTGTAATAGACACGTAGTTTTCGTCAAAAAACACGCTTTTTACAAAAGGAAAATGGAATAATTCTGTAGCCATTGGCGATGTTTTAGCATCATCTATAGATGTAAACTCGAACAACGATGTTACAATTTTTTTGTTGGCAACAAACTTAATAACTGCAGGGTTTGGAGTGCTCTCTGCATACACAGTTACCGCAACTTTTTTAGCTATAGCAGATTCTTCTACAACAACGCCTCCCTCGTTTAAGTAAGCTGCTATTTGCTCGGCTACTTCGTTTTGTACGTCTGTCCATTCTACAATGTTATAGCGCTCTACAGCAATAAAGTTTCCAGATATATATACTTTTTTTACAAAGGGTAAATAGAATAATTGTTGTGCTAATGGCGACGACTTTGCTTCGTCTATATTATTAAACTCAAAGCTTTGATGCTTAGTTACAAACTGATTTAATTCGAACTTAACTATGGCTTTGTTTGATGTTTCTTGTATTGAAACGGTGAAAGTATTCATTTTAGCTATTTTTTTACAAAAATACTAAAAGAAAACTATAGATATCCATATATTTGAGTATTGTTGATTGGATAAAATAAATAGGTAAGGGTATTAACTTATCTTTTTTATGTTTAATTTATTATTAAATTAGACGTTTTTATATTGATAAGCCCATACAACCAAACTTATGAAATTAAAAAATATATTAATGGTAGCAATTTTGGGGCTTTTTGGCCATGTTGCTATTTCTCAAGAAGGTTTGCCTGTTTATGCCGACTATTTAACCGATAATTATTATTTAATTCATCCATCTATGGCTGGTGTAGCAAACTGCTCTAAGGTTAGGTTAACAGCACGACAACAATGGTTTGGGCATGAAGATGCGCCAAAATTAATGACCCTAAGTTTAAACGGAAGAATTGGCGAATCGCAATCTGCAATTGGGGGTATTTTATATACTGATAAAAATGGATATCATTCTCAAAACGGTGCTTATGTAACTTATGCGCATCATTTAATGTTTTCTAGAAACCCTGTAGATTTAAATATGTTATCTTTTGGATTGAGTGTTGGATTTATTCAATACAAACTAGACGAAACCGATTTTCTTTTTGATGGGCCAGACAATATTATTGAAGGTATTGTGCAGAGCGAAACCAATATGAATATCGATTTTGGTTTTTCTTACCATTATTTAGATTATTATTTACATGGTACTGCTAAAAATTTACTAGAGAATTCTGGAATTAATAATGATTTACAAATAACAAGTAATTTAAGACGATATTTATTATCTGCTGGTGGGGTATTTTCTAAATACGGAAGCGAGTGGAGTTACGAACCGTCTATTATGTTTATGTACAAAGACGGAACCGGAGAATCTTCTATAGATTTTAATGCTAAAGCATATAAACAAATGGATTTTGGTAGCCTTTGGGCAGGACTTTCTTATAGGCGAAGCTTAGATGGGGCCCAATACATTAATGGTTCTAATAATGTGCGTAGCCAAAAGTTGCAAAATATAACACCTATAATAGGTGTAAATTATAACCAATTTATGTTTGCTTATAACTATACGCATCAAACAAACCCTGTTGTGTTTACTAATGGCGGGTTTCATCAATTTACTTTAGGTTATAACTTTAATTGTAGAAGAGAAAAGTACGATTGTAATTGCCCTGCTGTAAATTAATAAGAAATATTATAAAAAATAAAATCCCGCCAAAAGCGGGATTTTTTTATACTTTTAATTTAAAACGTTTACTCCCAAATATATTGTTTTTTCTTTGCTTGTGTTTTAATGGCTTTTGTCATTGCGTTTTCTAGCCCGTTATGCTTTTCGTTTTTTTGTTTAGAAAGAAATACTTTTCTTTTAATGTTTAAATCTTGAATTTGTTTTTGAATAGAAGCGCGTTCGTTACGTTTGTTGTCAATATAGCTTTTAATCTCTTTGGGAGATTTTCCTTTTAATTCCTTAGGCAAAACGTCTTGTTTTAAATCTTCAATTTTAATTTCTTGCTCTGCTTCAGCATCAACTAAATCCCAAGATTTGTTTTTATATAAATGCGAACTTTTACTTATTGTTCTTCCTACAGCATTGGCTTTGCTATACGAGCTAGCATTTATATCTTGCTCGGCTTGTACTTTTATTTTGCTTTCGCCTTTATGTCCATAAGCTACATAGGTTTTGTTTAATTTTTTGTTTAAAATTAAAATAGCATCATCGTAAGGCGATGCTATATGTACTGTTGCTTTATTGTGGTTTATTGCTAAGTAATCGCCATTGGTTAAGCTTGCCCCATCTTTCCAATTGGTGTTAATGCCTTGGTTGTAATCGCCACAAAAAATAGTGTTTACAGTTACGTCTTTTTCTTTTGCGTTAATAGAGGCGTCTTTGTAATTTACTTTTCCTTGGTTAAAAGGCTCGTTTCCAGCAATAAAAATTAACTTTAAATCGTCAGGATTATTTCCCCAGGTTAATTGGTTTAACGAGGTTTGAATAACTTGCCCACAATATTCGTTGCCACCATTTGTGGTAAGCGAAAATAACTCTTTAGAAATATCATCTAAATCTTCGCTAAAGGCCAAAACTTGTCTTATGTGGCCTTCTGCTCCACTTAAATTATCATTTCCATATTCGTATAAGGCAATTTGTAAATTTGGCTTGCTATTGTTGCATTTAGCATACGATAGTTCGTTTACTATTTCCCAAAGCTGCGCTTTAGCTTGATCTATTAAACCATCCATACTATTGCTTGTATCTAGTAATAAGGCTACTTTTATAAACTGTTTGTTGGGTTTGGGTGTAACAGTTTTAGTTGTATTTATAGCCAAATCTTGTTTTTTGTTTTTTGCATTGCAAGAGGTAAAACTTATAATGGCTAAGCCTAAAAGGAGTGTTTTAAAATGTGTTTTCATGATTTTTTATGTTTTTGATTAACGCAGTAAATCTATGTTCTACCTTTTTATTAAAAAAAGACGAATGAGTAAAACAGGTGTTTTAATGCGTAAACGGTACTTTTAAATGCGTTATGTCTTTATTTGTAAGCCAAAAAGCCTCTAATTTTAAAATCTTCATTTTATTTAATCAACGAAAGTGCGTAAGTTTATCTACTTTAAACGTATAAATGAAATTAGTTTTTAAATACATACTATTTTTTACAGCGCTTATTTACTTAAACAAATCTTTGGGGCAAGAAAATGGTTTGTACGAATCTGTAAAGTTTACAGTAAAAGGATCTGTTATAGAGAGCGATACTAGAGACCCTATTCCAAATGTAAATATAGAAGTAAATGGAAGCGGTTATGCAACAACCAATAGTTTTGGAGATTTTAGTGTGCAGGCAAGAAAAGGAGACGAACTTGTAATAAGACACAAAGATTTTAAAACAGTTTATTACATTATTAAAAGTGATGATAAAATAATTGTAGAGGTAGATCCTGCTGAAGATAAAGTGTCTAGCAGTTTAAAGCTAAAAAAAACAAGATCTAAACTTCCTTTATTCGAAACGTATATAGATTCCGCGAAAGCGTATTTAAAAAAAGACGCAAAAAAAAGTTTAGAATTTGTAACACTTGCGCTGGCAGAAAGCTCTACAAAAACAAATAACGCTAACGCTTACGAGCTGTTGGGAGATATTTACATGTACTGGAAACAGTACGACTTAGCTGTATCTAATTTTAGTATTAGTATGCAAAACCAAACATCAGAGTATTTAAAGTTAAAGTTGGCTAAGGCTTATTATTTTAATAAAAATTATCAAGAGAGTATATCGGTTTATAATCAAGTAAATAAAAGTAAATTATCTCATTATCAATTGGTATTGCTAGACGAAAGTTTAGGCGATGTGTATGCCAAAATTAATAAGTTTGATACCGCTGTTAAGTACTTTAATAGCGGATTAGAAACAGCAAAAAGTCATTATATTACTCCTAAAATAACAGATTTAAACTCTAAACTTGCCGAAGTTTACAATTCTAGCGGAAACGAACAACAGGCTAGAGGGTTTTTTAAGAATTCTTTAGAGTTGGCTAAGAAAGAAAACAAAAAACGATCTGCTCAAGAAAAAGTTAAAGCAGCCGATTTTGAGCATAAAACAAGTTCTTACGATTTAGAAATTCAATTACGTAAAGAAGCGCTTGAAGACATAAATGAGATAGGAAACGAGTCTGAATTAAATAACGAGAGCGCACTAACACCCCAAAAACAAAAGTATAAAATTGGTAATGCTTATGCACAACAAAATGATGTTGCTAATGCCATTAGTTTTTTAGAAGAAAGTATTGAGGAGGCAGATGATAAAGCCGATTTAATTGTACAAAAAGATGCTACAAGACGGTTGTCTGAGGTGTACAGAGATGCTGGAGACTACAATAAAGCATTAACTATTTATCAAAATTATGTCGATTTAGTAGACAAACTTTACGCTAAAAAAGAACAAGAAATTTCGCAATCGGCAAGGTTTAGTAAAGACATTACAGCTAAGCAAAACCGTATTGTAAGTTTAGAAAGCGACAGAGCATTGTCTGAAAGTAAATATGAACTGACTATAGAGCAATCTAAAAGACAAAAACTTATTATTTACTCCTTATTTGGTGGTGTTTTATTGCTTTTAATTGCAGCTTATTTAATGTTTAAATACATAAAACAGCAACGTTTGGCAAATAATTTGTTGGCATTAAAATCGTTGCGAAGTCAAATGAATCCTCATTTTATATTCAATGCTTTAAACTCTGTAAATAGTTTTATAGCACTAAACGACGAGCGTACAGCAAACCGATATCTTACAGATTTTTCTTTGTTAATGCGTGCGGTTTTAGAGAATAGTGAAGAAGATTTTATTCCGTTAAAAAAAGAAATAGAACTTTTAGAATTATATACCAAGTTAGAGCATTTTAGATTTAAAGATAAGTTTGATTATAATATTTATATAGATAAAAATATTGATGTTAATGCATTTCAAATTCCACCAATGTTATTGCAACCCTATATAGAAAATGCGGTTTGGCACGGATTAAGATATAAGAAAACAAAAGGTGAATTAATTATAAATATAGAACAAAAAAAGGCAGATGAGCTTATAATTACAATTATAGATAATGGTATTGGGCGCAAAAAATCGAAAGCATTAAAAACAGAAAATCAGCAAAAACAGAACTCTAAAGGTATGGGAAATATCAAAAAACGTGTTTCTATTTTAAATGCCATGTACAAAGATAAAGTAGATGTGTTTATTGACGATTTTAAAGCAGCCGAGGATGCGGGAACAAAGGTTATTGTCTTATTAAAAAAGGATTAATATTTAATTTAAGCGGGTTTTACTAGTTGTTTAGGTAATGTTCTCCTGTTAAAACCAAGTTGAAGATAATAGAGTAAAACGGGTAAAAACTCTAGATTTAAAAGTTAAGGAGTATAAACGAGCGATGAGTGCCTTTAAAAATTTAAATAAATAGTAACATGAAACTAAGAGCTATAATTGTTGAAGACGAAGAAACAAGTAGACGTATTTTAAAAAATTACTTGAGTAAATATTGCCCCAATGTTGAGGTTTTAGGAGAGGCTGAAAATATTGAAGAGGGCTTAGTTTTAATAAGAAATAATAATTTAGATTTAGTATTTTTAGATGTCGAAATGCCTTATGGTAATGCTTTTGATTTACTAGAAAAAGTAGGCGATATTAATTTTGAAACCGTTTTTGTTACCGCATATAACCATTACGCAGTAGACGCTTTAAATGCACATGCATCATATTATTTAATGAAACCTATTTCGATTGACGAGCTTATTAAGGCTGTAGATTATGTTACAGAAATAAGAACTAAAGAAGAGGCTTTACAAGACCAGGTTTTGGTGCCAAAAACTAATACTGTAAATGGCAAAATAACAATTCCACAGCAAGATGGATTCGAAATTATAAACACTTCAGATATTTTGTATTGCAAGGCAGATGATAATTATACCCAGATTTACCTTATTAACGATAAAAAGAAACTAGTAAGCAAAACACTTAAGTATTTTGAAGATGCCTTGGCAGAAAATAGCTTTGCTCGTGTGCATAAATCGTATTTAGTAAATGTAAACGAAGTGGTTAAATATGTTAAGGGTAAAGGAGGAAGTGTGATTTTAAGTAATGGACAACAAGTTATGGTTTCAGCGTCTAAAAAATCTAATTTATTAACCTTTTTTAAGTAGTTAAAGAGTTTTTTTGTAACAAAAATATAAGGTTAAAATAACAAAAGGGTGTGTGGTTTTTTAGAGTTTTATAGAAATTTAAAACCACTCATGAAATCACAAAATAATAGTAGAAGAAGTTTTTTGCAAAAAACTTTAATGGCAGCGGGAGGCATTATGCTAGCGCCTAACTTTATTAGTTGTAAGTCTGACGACGATATTAACTTTAACATCGATCCAACGAAATTAGAAACTAAATTTTTTACCGAGGGTGTTGCTAGTTTCGATCCAACAAACTCAAGTGTAATAATTTGGACACGCTATAGCGGAAATACAAATCTTATTTCTTGGGAGGTTGCTACCGATGCCAATTTTAAAAACATTATTAGAAACGGAGAAGTTACAACAGATATTTCGAGAGATTATACAATAGCTATTGAATTAACGGAGTTGGATGCCAATAAAGAGTTATACTACCGTTTTGCTAATGTAGCAGATGAAGCTATATCTGTTGTTGGAGAAACCATAACGTTACCTATTGATGCAAACACTTTAAAATTAGCTGTTTGTTCTTGTTCGAATTACCAAGCTGGTTTGTTTAATGTGTATGATGCTATGGCAAATTCTGACGCCGATATTATTGTACATTTGGGTGATTATTTTTATGAATATGGTGCTGGTGGCTATGGCGTTAACAGTGAAAATGCTTTTTTAAACCGATTGCATGAACCTGAAAATGAAATCTTATCGTTAGAGGATTATAGAACGCGTTATAAGCAATACCGCTCAGACCAATCTTTACAACTTGCTCATCAAAAGAAGCCATTTATTTGCGTTTGGGATGATCATGAAATAGCAAACGATGCATATAAAGATGGTGCAGAAAACCACAACCAAGACACCGAAGGTAATTACGAATTAAGAAAAGCCTATGCTTTGCAGGCTTATAGCGAGTTTTTACCGTTTTCTAGAACAGATCAAAATAATAACGAGCTTATATACAGAACGTTTAATTTAGGTAATTTAGTAAACCTAGTGATGCTAGATACACGAATTATTGGTCGTGATAAACAATTAAATATTTTCGATTATTTTACAGCATCAGGTTTCGACGCTGCAACATATCAAACAGCAATAAGCAACACTAGTAGGACTCTTTTAGGAACAACACAGCGCGATTGGTTAATAAATCAAATTAATTCTAGTAATGCCAAATGGCAAGTTTTAGGGCAGCAGGTTTTAATGGGTAAAATGTATATTCCAGCAGAAATGCTTTTAGCTTTTGGTTCTGCTAATTTTAATGAAATACTTGCCGAGCTTGTTGCTATTAAACTTAGGGTGCTTAATAATGATGCTACTTTAACTAATCAAGAAATAGCTCGTGTTACAACGGTTTTGCCTTATAATTTAGACGCTTGGGATGGTTACCCTGTAGAACGCGAGATTATTTACGCTGCTTTAGCCGATAAAAAGTTAGTAACACTTGCTGGCGATACACATAATGCATGGAACAATACTCTTTATGCCGAAGGAGGTGCAGAAGTTGGTGTAGAATTGGCTACAGCAGGAGTAAGTTCTCCTGGTTTTGAGAGCTTTATAGGTGATGATGCAGCCATTATTTCTAGTTTTGAGCAAGCATTAAGTATCTTAATAGATGGTTTAAACTATTTTGATGCCTCTAGACGTGGATATCTTATGGCTACATTTACGCAAACCGAAGTTAAATCGGAATGGGTTTTTGTAAGCTCTATTCTTACTGAAAATTATACAGCCGAAATAGGACATACAGTTACTTACTCGTAAATTATAGTTGCATATATAACATAAAAAGTCACGTTTTACAAAACGTGACTTTTTATATTTATGTGTTTTATTTATAGCGTAACATAAAAGTAATTAAGTTTCAGTATATGCCATAAAACCAACTTTATTGGGATCTCTTAAATATAAAAAAATCCCAAACATTACTGCTCGGGATTTAGTATTATAAAAAATCTAAAGGTATTAGATTAGTATCTGTAATGTTCTGGTTTATATGGACCATCTACCGTTACACCAATATAGCTAGCTTGCTCCTCTCGAAGCTCTGTAAGCTCTACACCAATTTTTGCAAGGTGTAATTTTGCAACTTTTTCGTCTAATGCTTTTGGAAGCATGTAAACTTCGTTTTTGTATGCATCAGCATTGTTCCATAATTCGATTTGTGCTAAAGTTTGGTTTGTAAATGAGTTACTCATTACAAAACTTGGGTGACCAGTTGCACAACCTAGATTTACTAAACGACCTTCGGCAAGTATAATAATATCTTTTCCATCGATAGTATATTTATCTACCTGTGGTTTAATCGTGTTTTTTGTATGACCGTAGTTTTTGTTTAACCAAGCCATGTCAATTTCGTTATCAAAATGCCCAATGTTACAAACAATGGCTTTGTCTTTTAAAGCTTCGAAATGACGAGATTGAACGATGTCTTTATTTCCCGTTGTTGTAATTACGATGTCTGTATTGCCAATTACAGTTTCTAATTTTTTAACTTCAAAACCATCCATAGCTGCTTGTAGTGCGCAAATAGGGTCTATTTCTGTTACGGTTACTATACTTCCTGCTCCTTTAAAAGAGGCTGCTGTACCTTTACCAACATCGCCATAACCACAAACTGTAACACGTTTTCCTGCTAGCATAATATCGGTTGCACGACGAATAGCATCTACTGCAGATTCTTTACATCCGTATTTGTTATCAAATTTAGATTTTGTTACCGAGTCGTTAACGTTTATTGCAGGCATTGGTAATGTTCCGTTTTTTACACGCTCGTATAGTCTGTGAACACCAGTTGTAGTTTCTTCTGATAAACCGTTAATTCCTGCTGCTAATTCTGGGTATTTGTCTAACACCATGTTAGTTAAATCGCCACCGTCATCAAGAATCATGTTAAGTGGTTTTCTGTCTTCGCCAAAGAAAAGCGTTTGCTCTATACACCAATCGAATTCTTCTTCGGTCATGTCTTTCCAAGCGTAAACCGCAGTTCCCGCAGCAGCAATGGCAGCAGCAGCTTGGTCTTGTGTAGAGAATATGTTACAAGAACTCCAAGTAACCTCTGCACCTAGGGCTTGTAAAGTTTCAATTAACACAGCTGTTTGGATGGTCATGTGTAAGCATCCTGCAATACGTGCTCCTTTTAAAGGTTGCTCGTTTTTATATTCTTCACGTAGACTCATTAAACCAGGCATTTCTGCTTCGGCTAATTCTATTTCTTTGCGTCCCCAATCTGCAAGAGATGCGTCTTTTACTTTATTAGCAACGTAAGGAATTGTTTTTGTACTCATATTGATTTTTCTTTTGTTTTTTTAACTATAACTTGATTGTGATTAGCGCTTAAAATACTTAAATTCGCTTATCAGAACTGTTTAAGTGCCAAAGGCTCTGCAAAGATAATGATAATCAATAACTTTCATAAATTTTAATGCCACTTTATAAAACCATTACGCCAAACAGAGAAACTACTGTTAAAATCTGGAAAATTAAAGAGTCTTACGATGCTTTAATGGTAGGAGTTGATTTGACTTCTAACTCATTAAAACGTGTTTTAAGTATGAAAAGCGAACTACATCAACGTGGCTTTTTAAGCGTTCGACACTTATTAAAGGCTTTTGGTTATGCAGATGCCGATTTGTTTTATGACCAAAATGGTAAACCGCATTTAAAGGATGGTAAACAGATTTCTATTACGCACTCGTTTAATTTTTCGGCAGTTATTGTTAGCGATTTAATTGTGGGTATAGATATTGAAAAACAGCGTGATAAAATTGGTGTTATTGCACATAAGTTTATTGATTACGAGTTGGATTATTTAAATAATACAGCCAACGATTATATTAATAAGTTAACAGTTATTTGGTGCATAAAAGAATCGCTTTACAAATTGTTTTGCACACCTGGTTTAAGTTTTAAACAGCATTGTTTAGCTATTCCTTTTGAAATTAATGATGAAGAAACAATAGCATGGATTGATTACAAAAGTAGGAAACACCGCTACAACATTGAGTTTTTAGAGTTTGAAGGTTTTACTTGTGCTTATGCCATAGCTTAAATGAATTCTATATATACAAATATTAAGGAGTTAGTTGTTCAAGATCAAAGGCTGTTAGCAGTTTTAATTGACCCAGATAAATTTCAAATAGAAAACACAAGTGGTTTTATTGCAAAAGTAAATACCTCTATTGCTACACATATTTTCGTTGGTGGTAGTATTGTGGGAGATCTTGCTACGCATGTTTTAGTTTCCGAAATTAAAAAGCACACGAAGTTACCCGTTGTTTTATTTCCTGGCGATGTTACCCAAATAACCAATAAAGCAGATGCCATTTTATTTTTATCACTACTTTCAGGTAGAAACCCAGAGTATTTAATAGGTAAACATGTAAAGGCAGTTTCAAAATTAGCAGATACAAACCTTGAGGTTATCCCAACGGGTTATCTTTTAATTGAAAGCGGTAAGCAAACTGCTGTAGAAAAAGTAACTAAAACTATACCCATGTCTAGAGTTAATGTTAAGTGTATTGTAAATACAGCAAAAGCAGGAGAGTTGTTGGGCATGAAACTTATATATTTAGAAGCGGGTAGTGGAGCAAAAGAGGCTGTAACAAAAGATATAATTACTAAAGTGAAAAACGAGTTGAGTATTCCTTTAATAGTAGGTGGTGGTATTAAAAATATAAATCAATTAGAAATGGCCTATAATTCTGGAGCAGATTTGGTTGTTATAGGAACTGCTTTTGAAAATGATGAATCTTTTTTTAAGGAGTTAACTGTAGAAAAATAATGTGTTTAATGAATTCTGTTTTTGAGGTTTTATTTGGTCAATATGCAGCGTATGATACAATAGATATTGTTTTAGAGCTTGTAGCTGTTGTCTTTGGTTTTTTGTCAGTTATTTTTTCAAAAAAAAATAACATTTTAGTATTCCCTACTGGTATGGTTAGCACCATTATTTTTGTATATTTATTGCTGAAATGGGAGTTGTTAGGAGATATGATGATAAACGCTTATTATTTTATAATGAGTGTTTATGGATGGTATGTTTGGACAAGGCAAGTAGACGAAAAACATGTTACTCCAATCTCGAAATTAACTATAAACGATAAAAAAGTAAGTATAACTATATTTTTTGCTAGCTTATTTTTTGTTTATGTAATTTATCACGCGTTTGATAAATGGACGGGATGGGTTGCTTATGTTGACACCTTTACCACTGCTATTTTTTTTGTAGGCATGTGGTTAATGGCTAGACGAAAGATAGAAAATTGGATTTTTTGGATTGTTGGAGATTTAATATCTGTGCCTCTATATTTTTATAAAGGATTTACACTAACAAGTATCCAATATTTAGTGTTTACTGTTATAGCTGTTTTAGGTTATTTAGCATGGAAACAAAAAATTGAGACGAATTAAAAATGTTGTTTTAAATTAACTTTTATAAAGTAATTATATTAAGGATTAGCTATTATCAATAATTAAAAAAAAAACAGTGAATTTTTCAGACCAAGACATTACACAAATTCAGGCCAAAGGTATAAGTATAGACCAGGTTAATAGTCAAATAAACCGTTTAAAAAACGGAATGACTTTTTCTAGACTGGTAGCAGCAGCAACAATAAACAAAGGGATAGAACAGTTTGATGAAGCAGAGATTCAAGATTTTATTAAACTATATGAATCTAAGCAAGATGAGTTATCTATTATTAAGTTTGTTCCTGCTTCTGGAGCAGCAACCAGAATGTTTAAGTTTTTATTTCTTTTTTTAAAAACATTTAATCCTTCTAAACAAAGTATTAAGGCATATGCAGAAAGGCAAAATGATAATTTAATTATATCATTTATTAAGAATTTAAAAACGTTTCCTTTTTATAATGAAGTTATTACGGAATTAAAAGCTGCTAACTCAGACTTTGATAGTTTGTCTGACGACGAAAAACATTTAAAATTTGTAGAAGCTATGCTTGATGTTAACGGGTTAAACTATAGTTTTTTACCAAAAGGATTATTGCCCTTTCATAAGTATAAAGACGAAACAATAACTGCTTTTCAAGAGCATTTGTTCGAGTCTACTTTATATGCATCTTCAAACGGAAATGCAAACCTTCATTTTACGGTTTCAGAAAAACATCACAATTATTTTTTAAAAGTATTAAGTGAAATAAAAGAAGGTTTAGAGCAAAAAACAAAAACAAGATTTAACTTGTCTTTTTCGTATCAAAAAGAAGAAACCGAAACCGTTGCGCTAACCTCTGATGATAATGTCTATAGAAAAGAAGATGGAACTATTTTGTTTAGACCAGCAGGGCACGGTGCACTTCTAGAAAATTTAAACGATTTAAACAATGATATTATTTTTATAAAAAATATAGATAACATTGTTGTTTCAGATAAAAATATAAAAGTGTCTAATTACAAAAAGCTGTTAGCAGGTGTTTTATTAGATGTTCAAAAGGAAGTTTTTGCATATTTAAATAAATTAGATGAGTCTACTTTAAGCGAAGCAGATTATAAATTAATGGCTTTGTTTTTACGTTATAGGTTAAATGTACCTATAGCTTTAGATTTTGATAGTTTTACTGCAGAAAAGAAAACAACGTATTTAAGAGATAAGTTAAATAGGCCTATTCGTGTTTGCGGTATGGTTAAAAATGAAGGAGAACCTGGTGGAGGCCCTTTTTGGGTTAAAGATGAAAATGGCGAAGTATCTTTACAAATTGTTGAGTTTGCGCAAATAGATTTTAGTAAAAAAGGGCAACAATCATTAGTATATAAAGCAACACATTTTAATCCTACAGATTTGGTTTGTGGTGTTAAAGATTATAAAGGAAATAAATTTAATTTATTAGATTTTGTAGATCCTGAAGCAGCTTTTATAACAATGAAAACTCAAAATGGTACAGCAATAAAAGCTTTAGAACTACCTGGGTTATGGAATGGAAGTATGGCATATTGGAACTCTGTTTTTGTAGAAGTACCTTTAGAAACTTTTAACCCAGTAAAAACGGTGAACGATTTATTAAAGCCTGCCCACCAAATTTTATAATGTTTAATACTAATGCACTGCTTCAAGAATTAACTTTTAAAGCTATTCGTAGTTCGGGTAGTGGTGGTCAGCATGTAAATAAGGTGTCTTCTAAAGTAGAGTTGTCATTTAATTTAAATAAGTCTTTGGTATTAAGCGATATTCAAAAACAACGTATTTCATATAAACTTCAGCATAGGTTAACAAAAGAATCTATGCTGGTGTTACAATGCGAAGAGAGTAGAAGTCAACATAGAAATAAAGAACTGGTTATTAAAAAATTTCTTGAATTAATAAAATCAGGATTAATACTACCCAAAAGGCGAGTAAAAACGAAAGTGCCAAAATCAGTAATTAGAAAACGATTAAATAACAAACGTAAACATTCAGAAAAAAAGGCAAACAGAAGAAGGCCAAATTTAGATTAAAAAACTAGCGATAATTAATTGTTAATCAATAATTCGTTATTACATTTGCGGCGTTCTCAAAAAAGGGGTGCTTTAGTAAGTAAGTTTAGTATAAAATTTTATTACAAAAGGCTGAGATCATACCCATTGAACCTGAACGGATAATGCTGTTTAGGGAATATAATTGCAATTTGATGTTATTGTATTGAGCTGGTTTCTATTGTTTTATTTACAGTTTTGAACGTGTTCTTTTTTAACAACTAATTTTTAACAATAAAGAATAATTACCTCTTTTTATTCGATTATATAGTAATCGAGATGAAAAACATTTTTCTTTTTATAACACTTATAGTGTTATCTGTCTGTGCTAATGCACAACAAAATCAAGTAAAACAAGACTCAACTAAAACAGAAAAACTAGACGAAGTTTTAGTAAAAGCTGTACGTGTAGATGCAGATTCGCCTATTACACACTCAAACGTATCTAAAGAACAGCTTGAAAAACGTAATCTAGGACAAGATATTCCAACACTTTTAAATTTTTTACCATCGGTTGTAACAACAAGTGATGCTGGTGCAGGTATTGGATATACAGGTATTCGTGTGCGTGGTACAGATGCCACTCGAGTAAATGTTACAATTAACGGTATTCCATATAACGACCCAGAAAGTCAAGGTACATTTTGGGTTAATTTAGGAGATTTTGCCTCGTCTACACAAAGTTTGCAATTGCAACGCGGTGTTGGGTCTTCAACTAATGGTTCTGGTGCTTTTGGAGCAAGTTTAAATATGTTAACCGATGCGTTTTCTAATGTGGCTACAGGAGAGATCTCTAATAGTTTTGGTAGCTACGGTACAAGAAAGCATACCGTAAAATTAAGCACAGGTTTATTAAACGATCATTTCGAAATATCTGGACGTTTTTCTAAAATAGATTCAGATGGTTATATAGATCGTGCTTTTACAGATTTAAAATCGTACTTTTTACAAGGTGTTTATAAAGATGATAACACTTTAATTAAAGCTTTAACTTTTGGTAATGTAGAGCAAACCTATCAAGCTTGGTATGGATTAACTGCAGAAGAATTAAAGGAAGACAGACGCCAAAACCCATATACGTACGAAAACGAAACCGATAATTACTGGCAAGACCATTATCAATTACACTGGAACGAGCGTTTCGATAATAACTGGTCTACTAATTTAGGTTTAAACTATACCAAGGGAAAAGGGTATTTTGAGCAGTATAAACCAGAAGAAACAGCAGCAGATTTTAATAATTTAATAGAAGAAAATTCGGATGTAATTGTTAGAAGATGGTTAGATAACAATTTTTATGTAGTAAATGCAAACGTAACATATAAAGAGAATGCGTTTGAGCTTATTACAGGTATGTCTTACAGTGCTTATGATGGCGATCATTTTGGTGAAGTAATTTGGGGTAGCAATTTGGCTGCAAATACTGCCATTAGAGACCATTATTACGATGGCGACGCTACTAAAAAAGACTTTAGTGTATTCTCTAAAGCAACATTTAAATTAACAGATAAAATTATTGGTTTTGTAGATTTACAAGGGCGTTTTGTAAGTTATAAAACAGCGGGTTTAAATTCAGATAGAAGCGAGTTTATTACAGATGCTAATTTCGATTTTTTTAATCCTAAAGTGGGTTTTACATATAAGCCTTCTCAGTTTAATAATTATTATGTGTCGTATGCGCGTGCAAATAGAGAGCCAAACCGAGACGATTTCGAAAACGGAACAACAGATAATGAAACGCTAAACGATATTGAGTTAGGTTGGCGTTTTAACAAGAACAAAGTAAGTGTAAATACTAATGTGTATTATATGTATTATAAAGACCAATTAGTGCTAACAGGAGAGGTAGACGATGTTGGAAGTCCAATACGTGCTACAAGTGGTAAAAGTTATAGGTTAGGGCTAGAACTTGATGCAAATATACAGTTTAGTAAAATGTTTAGTACTTCTACAAACATTACATTAAGTAGTAATAAAAACAAAGATTTTAATACAACTATAGATAATGAGGTTGTTAACTTAGGGAATACAAATATTTCTTTTTCTCCAGATTTAGTTATTGGTAATACGCTTAATTTTTATCCAGTAAATAATTTACAGTTATCGTTATTAAGTAAGTTTGTTGGAGAGCAGTATATGACAAATATAGATAGCGAAGCATCTAAATTAAACGACTATTTTGTAAACGATATTAATGTTAGTTACGAAATTAAACCTAAAAACGTGTTTAAGTCTATAGTTATAACAGGATTATTTAATAATGTTTTTAATAGAAAATACGTGTCTAACGGAGCAGATTATGGTTGGGGATATATTTATTATTATCCGCAGGCAACATCAAACTTTTTAGCGGGAGTTACGTTAAAGTTTTAATTTTAAAAGAAGTTAAAAAAGGCTTGCATAATTAAAACTGTACAAGCCTTTTTTGTTCTATTTTAGTATGTAATTCGTAAAGCATCTCCAAAGCTTTCTACGCGGTAGTTTCTTAGGCTACATGGTAAAGTACCGTTGTTTAATATTTGACCAGTAACCAAGCTATACTCGTTTTTATTGTCGCAACTAGAGGTTGCGGTTAACCCAGAGTTAACTAAAATAGAGCACTCTGTTTGCACTTGGTTTGGGTCTCTGGCATCCCAAGCTAAATAATCGGCACCAGTAAAAGATACTATAACACCACCATTACCTTGGTTTGCAATATAAACAGAATTGCCAGCAAATTTTAATTGGCTGTATTCGGGTAATTTTAGATTAATATTAATGTTTACAGCAATATCAAGTAAGAATTTGCAGTTTTCGTTTTCTTCTCGGCTACTGCTACAATTTGTTATAATAAAAAAACAAATTAAAATATAAAAGGGCTTCATGTATTTCATTAAAAAATTGAATTGCAATTTACAACAAAAAGCAAATTGAGTTAATAATTTCGTATATTTGTTTTTGAATCTCGTGTAAAACGGGATTTTTTTATTCCGAAGGCTTCATCAATTATCGAAGTTTATTTCGGAATCTTTTTATTAAGTAAACGATGAAGTTATGAGTAAAGTATCATACTATACACCAGAAGGGTTAAAAAAATTAAGAGACGAGCTAAGGCAATTAAAAGATGTAGAGCGTGTAAAAGCTTCTAAGGCAATTGCAGAGGCTAGAGATAAAGGCGATTTAAGTGAAAATGCAGAGTATGATGCAGCCAAAGAGGCACAAGGTATGTTAGAAATGAGAATTTCTAAACTAGAAGACGCCTTGGCTGGAGCTCGTGTTATTGACGAATCTCAACTAGATAATTCTAAAATATTAGTGTTGTCTAAGGTTAAAATAAAAAACCAAACCAATGGCATGGAGATGAATTATACTTTGGTCGCAGATGGCGAAGCCGATTTAGCTACAGGTAAAATTTCTGTTAATTCGCCTATAGGAAAAGGTTTATTAGGTAAATCTGTTGGAGATGTTGCCGAAATTAAAGTGCCAAGTGGCGTAATGAAATTTGATATTGTAGAAATTTCTAGATAATTATTACGAAAGATTTTAGTGATTTAAAATTCAAAATTAAAGATTCCTACGTGTAATACTTAGGAATCTTTTATATATTTACACATACACTCTCAAATAATTTCCTTAAAATATGGCATCCATTTTCACTAAAATAGTAAACGGAGAAATTCCTTGTTATAAAATAGCAGAAACTAGCGAATTTTTAGCATTTCTAGATGTTAATCCAAATAGTAAAGGCCATACACTTTGTATACCTAAAAAGGAGGTTGACAAAATTTTTGATTTAGACGAGGCTACTTATAATGGTCTTATGGCATTTTCTAGAAAAGTGGCATTAGCTATAGAAAAATCTATACCGTGTAAACGCATTGGTGTTACCGTAATTGGGCTTGAGGTGCCTCATGTACACGTGCATTTAATTCCGTTACATACTATGGAAGACGCTCGTTTTATTCAGAAAACTAAAATGACTCCAAAGGCGTTTGAAGAAACAGCTAATGCTATAAAAGCTGCATTATAAGTTAGGTAGAATTAACGCTAAAATAGCAGCGAAAAGTATTGCAATAACAAAAGATATAATAATCCAAGCTGTTTTTTTAAGATATGTTGAGGTTGTTTTTGGTATAAAAGCCTTTCTTTGATACTCGAAAACACGATCTATATCATCAGTCCATTGCACAGGATAAATAGTTGAGTTACAATTTTTACATACTATTTCATGTTTAATTTCAGAAGAAATACTTTTGTAAAGTTTAGAGTTAATAAACTTTTGTTTAAAAGTTAAGCTTAATCCGCCAATACAGTAACACTCAGGACAATTATTGTTTAAGGTTACTTTTTTTATGGTTATAAATTGTATATCCATAATTAAAGAGCTCTTTTAAGTGCAATTTGTATGGTTGTACCGTTGTTAATTTCCGACTGCAAAACCTTTATTTTACCGTGATGAAAATCTTCTATAATTCGTTTTGTTAACGATAAGCCAAGCCCCCAACCGCGCTTTTTTGTTGTGTATCCAGGCTCGAATATTTTGTTAAAGTTCTTTTTAATAATACCTTTTCCTGTATCTGTTATATTTACTTTTATGTTGTCTTCAAGTTGAGATATTTCTATGGTTAATTTACCTCTACCTTTCATGGCATCAATAGCATTTTTAACTAAATTTTCTATAGTCCAACTGTATAATTGTTTGTTTAAATTAACAAGAATGTCGCCTTCGGGTGTTATAATTTCAAATTCTACTAGTTTAGACGATCGTGCTTTTAAATAGTCGTAAGATTCAAGAGTTTCAGAAATAATATCCAAAGGCTCTAAAACCGTAACAGAACCTATTTTACTAAATCGTTCGGTAATAGTTTTTAGTCTATCAATATCTTTTTCAATCTCAACAATATAATCTGGGTTAACATTTTCAGTTTTTAAAATTTCTGTCCAGCCAATTAAAGAAGATAAAGGAGTGCCAATTTGATGAGCTGTTTCTTTAGCCATTCCAGACCACAATTTGTTTTGAGTAGCATTTTTATTGCTACTATAAAAGAAAAAAATAACAGCAACAAATAAAACAATAATTAAAATTAACGCAAGTGGGTAGTACTTTAGTTTGTTTAACAATGGCGAATTACCATAGTATAAAGTCTGTAAAACTTCACCATTAAATATAATTTTATGTGGTTTGTTTTCTGCCTCAAACTTTAAAATAAGCTTTTGTATGTAGGCCGAGTCTGCAGCTTTTTTTTCATTAATATTATTATAGCTGTAACTTCCATCTTTGTTAACAAGAATCATAGGAGTGGTCTTGTTACTCTGTATTATTTGCATTGGCAATTCTCCTATGTTGGCATCTAAATCGCTACTTTTTGTTAATTCTTGTTGAGAAAAAGACCAAATTTTCATTTTGGTGCGTTCTTCATCTTTAAAGTTTTGAAAAAAGGTGTAGGTGTTCCATAGAATAAGGGAAACAATTACAAAAGAAATTGAAATCATTACCCAACGAAAGGTGTTACTATGCTTTGTAAAAATCACTTTAAAATCTATTTAATATGTAATATAATGCAATTCTGTTAATATTATTGTTCAAGTTGTTAGTAAATCAGTTTTTAGATGCGTTATAGTTTAGTTACCTTTGTGGCTCCTAAATAAATGACATGCTTTCTATAGATCCAAAAAACGTAACAGTCAGTAAATTACATAGTTATTTGCTAAGTGCTGTGGCGCCAAGGCCAATAGCTTTTGCAAGTACGATTGATAAAAATGGATGTCCAAATTTGTCGCCATTTAGTTTTTTTAATGTGTTTAGCGCAAACCCGCCAATTTTAATTTTTTCGCCAGCTAGACGTGTTCGTAATAATACAATAAAACATACGCTTCAAAATGTAGAAGAAACAGGAGAAGTGGTAATAAATGTGGTTAATTACGATTTGGTGCATCAAATGTCATTGTCGAGTACGGAATATGATACAGGTGTAAACGAGTTTGATAAAGCAGGTTTAACCATGTTAAAATCTGATATAGTAAAGCCTTTTAGAGTAGCCGAATCGCCAATACAAATGGAGTGTAAGGTAAACGATATTGTAAAGCTAGGTACAGAAGGTGGCGCAGGTAATTTGGTGATTTGCGAAGTTGTAAAATTGCATATAAACAATGCTATTTTAAATGAAGATGAAAGCATAAACCAAAAGAAATTAGATTTAGTAGCCAGGGCAGGTGGGAGTTATTATAGTAGAGCTAGTAAAGGTTTTTTTGAAATACCAAAGCCAATATTAACTAAAGGAATTGGTGTAGATGGGTTGCCAGGTCATGTTAAAAACAGTGAGGTTTTAACAGGTAATAATTTAGGAATGTTGGGTAATGTTGAGGCTTTACCAGATAAAGAAAGCGTTGTAGCATTTATAAATACTTTAGATAAAAAGTATACAAGCGATAAAAATATAACACTTGTAGAAAAGCATAAGTTGGCACAAAATTATTTAAATCTTGGAGATGTAGATAGTGCTTGGAAAATATTATTAAGTTAAAAAGAATAGTTATAAATAGATTTAAATTATATTAAATGGAAGTTCAAGGAAGAATTAAAATGGTAGGAGAAACTCAAACTTTTGGAAGTAATGGGTTTAGAAAAAGAGAAGTGGTAGTAACTACAGAAGAACAATACCCACAGCATATTATGGTGGAGTTTGTACAAGATAAATGTGATTTATTAAACAGTTATAAAGAAGGACAACAAGTAAAAATAAGCATTAATTTACGTGGTAGAGAATGGGTTAACCCGCAAGGAGAAACTAAATATTTTAACTCAATTCAAGGGTGGAGAATAGAAGCTTTACAAGCAGAAGCTCCAGCAGGAATGCCTCCAGTGCCTCCAGCAGACGCTTTCGAGCCTGCAGGAAACTTAAAAGAGGAAGATCACGATGATTTACCATTTTAATTAAACCGGTTTAACATTCTAGCGAATGTAAAGTTTATAAAATCAACCTCAATGTTTCTTTAACGTTGAGGTTGATTATTTTTATAATAAAAAAATGCAATATTTAACAGAAGACATATGGTTTCCTGATGTTGAAGAAGCTACAGCAGAAGGTGTTTTGGCTATTGGTGGCGACTTGTCTGTAGAGCGTTTATTGTTGGCATATAAATCGGGTATATTTCCTTGGTTTGATGCTAGCGAGCCTATTGTGTGGTGGTCTCCAAACCCTAGATTTGTTTTGTTTCCAGAGCAATTAAAGGTGTCTAAAAGTATGAGGCAGTTTCTTAGAAATTGCGATTATACAGTAACAGTTAATCAAGATTTTAGAGCAGTTATTTCTTCTTGTTCTAAAATAAAACGAAGCGGACAAAACGATACTTGGATTACTAATAGTATGATTGAAGCTTATGTTAAACTTCATGAATTAGGTTATGCCAAATCTATAGAGGTTTGGCGAGGCGATAAGCTAGTTGCTGGACTTTATGGTGTAGATTTGGGTAACCATGTTTTTTGTGGAGAAAGCATGTTTACAACAGAGAGCAACGCGAGCAAAGCAGGTTTTATAACTTTTGTTCAAAATACAAATTATAAACTTATAGATTGCCAAGTATATACTAGCCATTTAGAGAGTTTAGGAGCTAAAGAAATTTCTAGAAAAGCATTTTTAGAGTTATTGAATAACTAACTTATATATTTAAATCCAATTTTTAAGAGCATAAAAAAACTCTAGATTGCATTACAACCTAGAGTTATTAAAATATCATTTAAATATTTTAAACGCCCTGCGCATCACTAATAACACGATCTATAAAATCTGTATTAATGTATAGATGTCTTGCTAAATTGTATAAAACATTAACCTCGCTGTCGTCTATTTCTCCATCAGCATAAGATATAATAGATAAGTCTCTAAGTATATTTAGCTTTTGCATAACAGATAATACTACGTCCAGTTCTTTTGTAAGTTCTTGTACTTCGCTAATCATTTCTTGCTCTGTAAGCCCTTTAATTGTCATCATACAATTAGCAAAAACTTTAGGGGCTACAATACTGCTTAGGGCTTGAATTTCTGAATCGTCTACAACACCATCAGCGTTAGAGATTAAATAACCTCCTAAAAACATTAAACGTTGTATTTTTTCAGAGTGCTCACCATCTTCTTCTAAGTTTTCTGGTTCCATTAAAGACATAATACGCTTAATTTCTACCTCCATGGCTTCTTCTGTAATTTCGCCAGTAATAGTTTCGTTAAAAGCAGAATAGGTTTCACTTTTATTAAAAAGCTCTAAGGCTTTAATTCTTAAAGGACTAAAAGGATGACTACTGTACCAGTCTGAAGGATCGTGGTTAGAATCGTTTAAAACCTCTTCTAAATCTGTAAACTGTTCTATATAAGCATTTAATTGAAAATCTAAAGAATCGGTGGTAACTCCAGATGATAATTTAAAGAATGTGCGTCCTACAGCTTCAAAATTTTGACAACATAAAAGTCCTGCTCTATCGGCACTTATTTCTGCATTTCTATTCCAAGCATAAAGTTTCATGGCGTGAATAGGCGCTAAATCATTTTCACCTTCGCTTAAAATTTGGCGCACAGGATAATCAAAATGTTCAAAAAGTACATGGCCTATTTCGTGTCCAACTACAAAGGTTAATTCGTCTTTAGTAAAACGTTCTAAAATTCCAGAAGATAAAATAATGTATAGTTTATTGTCGTCTGGCGGATAACACGAAGCGTTAAAAGTATCGCCTTGGTAAACAAAAAACTCGATATCGGCTTTAAGTTTTAATGCTTTTTTACAATGGTCACCTATTTCGTGAAGCATTGGTGCTAGAGCTTTTGTTAGCCTTAAACTAGATTTTAATAAATGTTTTCTAGATTTAAATTTACCACTGTTTTTATTTACTTTTACTAATGTTTTTTGAATTAATTCGTCTTGTTGAAACGCTATAACATAATCTCTATCTCCATCATACACTAATAAATTTAAGTCTATATTCGACCTGTTATTAGTATAAATTTGTGGTTCTTTATCTGCTATTGCTTTATGGTTTAAAGCATTAATATCTTCAATACGCTTGGTGTATTCTGCAGCCAATTCTGTTGTTACATTTTGAAAAGTAATGCTAGCTTCTTGTATTTTTTCTAGATTTCCAGAGGCTTGAGCATCATTTAAATCTGTTAGCATTTTTTCTTGAGCTGTGTTTAAAGCGTTTTGATGCTCTTTTTCTAATTCTGAAAGGGTTTGCGATGTATATGTCATAATTTTAAGCGTTAACTGGTATTTTAGAATTAGAAATTTTCATTAATTTTCCTTTTAAATCAAAAATTCCTAAAATTTGGTCGTCTCCTTTTTTTGCTACAATATTGTTTCCTGGTAATTCTACCTCGTAACCTTTAGCTTTTAAATAAAAATATAAACTGTATTTATGCGGAAACTCATAGTGCGCAGCAATATTAGAGACGTGAGAACAAATTAGAGCTGGTGCAGTTCTAGCTTTGTCGTCTGCTTCTTTAGATGTAATTGTGGCGTATACTTTTATACCTTTAAAAGTTAACGGTACAAAACTGCTTTCTTTTAGCATGGCAGATGCTATGGTAGAAAAATATGCGCCAGGATCTGAGTCGAAGCCTATTTTAGGGGTTAATAAATCGTCAATTTGATAAGCTTCGCCTATAGATTTCATGGCTAAAGATGATTGTAAAAATTTCTCAGGTATACCACTTTGTGTATTTCCCCACGCCCATAACCAACTTTTTTCGTTTTCAGAATAAGTGCCAATAATTTGAATATCGAAAACTTTATCGTCTCCGTAAGTTACTTTTCCTTCAAGAATATCGCAACTCCAGTTTAAGCCATCAATCATTTCGCTAAAAATTTCTTGCTTTTCTAGAGAGGTAAGAAACGATTGATTATATAATTCCTGAATACTTACTTTTTCGGTTTTGTCGGTGGTTTCTTTAGTATTTTTGGTTGTAGAAGTAGTTTGCTCTGTATTACCTTCAGCAAATTCTTCAAGTTTATCTTCTAATAAATTAGTAATGCGTTCTGCTCTTTCCTCTACTTTATCTGCATTTATAACTGGGCTATGATCTATTTTTAAAACGCCTGCTTCAAAGGTAATGGCGCGTTCTAAATTATGCTCGTTGTTTTCGTTTACAATAATTACATTTTTTAATCCTGCTTGTAAAAGTTTAACTCCCATATCGTCTATACAAATAGCTTTAAAAGCTTCTACTAATGGTAAAAAATAAATTTTTGGAAATGTGTCGTTATATAAATGCGAGAAGCGATCTTCCATTAATGTGTTCCAAGAAATGCTTAATGGTACATTGTAGCCAGCAGCTGTGTTTATATCTGATTGTAATGCTGGAAATAAATCGTTTTGAAATGCTTGAATTATTCTTTTTTCTTTAAGTCCCATAATGTTGTTTTATATTTTTATTAATGATTTAAAATGATTTTTGTTTTATAATATTTGAAGTAATCTATCTTCTAAAATGTTAGCTAATGTTTTAGGTAAAGCCTTATTTATAGCTATAGAAATTATTAATGTTTTTGCTTCAATTTTAATACTTATAGTGTCTGATTGTTGTAGTGTAATGGTTTCTATTTCTTGCCATGCTTCTTGACCTAAATCATCTTTTGTAACTTGATCTAGGGCAGTTTTTAAGGCAGTAAATGTATCTTGAATATTAAGTCTGTTATTTAATGTGTTAAGAGATACATGGTTTACTTTAAGCGTTTTTATTTGGTCTCCATAAAGTCCTTTTTTATTGCTTAACCAGCGTTTAAGTTGTAAAATGCTAAGTTCTTGGTTGGCTGTTATTGGTCTGCTAATGGCTCCTTTAGATAATTCTACAACCATTTTTTGAGGTTGCTTTATACTTACAATTGTTATATTGTGTAGGTTAAAAAACGATACATGTTCGTTTTGAGAAAGCATGCAAACTGTTTTTTGGTGTGTGTTTTCTATAGATATATCTAGAATAACACCTTCTAGATACGTACCATTGTTTAACGATATGCCTATTAATATGTCGTCGTCTTTTTTTAAAATAGATTGTAAAATATCTTCTGGTGTTTGGGCTATAAAAGCTTTGTAATAAGCTGTTTTTGTCATGATTAAAAGATGTTAGGAGTGCTCTATTAGAAATTGATAATCTTCTGGTAATTGATCTATAAGAAATAAATGGATGCCTTCTCTAGGTGTTGTTTTGTAATCGAAGTAGGTTAGTTTTTTTTTCTCTAGATTTGGGTAGGTCATTTTTACCAAATACATGCCCACAGCCTCTGTTAAATTATTTTTGTTCTCCTTTATTTTTAATGGTTCGTGCTTTTCTACAGCAATGTAAAACGAGTTTAAATGTGTTTGATTTACCCAAATATTTCTTAAAAAAACAGGTTTGTTTGGTTGTGCAAATTCTTGTTGTACAATGCGATCTATATGTTCTGCTTTTTTAGATCCGTAGTTGTTTGTTATAATAGAATTTGGGTAATAACGATAAGATTGGTTGCTGTCGTTAAACGTGTTAGGCTTAACTATAAGCTCGTAAAAGCCTTTTTTCTCAGTTTTTATTTTAAAATCTACATGGGCTTCTCGTGTCCAGGTTTTTGGGTAATCTTCAATTATGTAAGATATTTTTCTAGAAAAGAATTCAAACTCTTTTATTGTTGGCTCCTTGTCTAAACTTATACTTATGGAGTGATTAAACACATTAATATCTAAATCTAAAACATGTTCTTTCAAGGCATCATGTAATTGTTTTTTTAGTACAATCTCCTGTTCTTGATAATGTGTTAACGATTCTATACTTAAATCTTGTCTATAAGCCGATGTTATGTATAATGCTTTGTTTTTAGCATTCCATTGAAAGTTAATTACAATGTCTGGGTTTTCTTTAAGCATTAATTCTACCCAAAATAAATTAGGATTCATGCTTGCTGCGTTAAAATTTCTTTTAAAAGTTATAATGTCGTATTTATCTTTATGATGCGATTTTAAATACGCTGTAAAGTCTTTTTTTGCTTTAGAATTGGAAATTCCGCAACCAACAAACAATAAAAGAAAACTAACTAAAATGATGTAAAATACAGGTCTATACATGTTAATAACAATTACTAATTATATTACGTTTATATTTTTGCTTTACAAGTTGTTTTCTAGCAGATTAACTAAAGTTTTAGTTCTGTTTTCTACTTGGTCTGCGTTCATTATAGGGCTATGATCTACCGTTAAAACCCCATTAGCAAAAGTGTATGCATGTGTTGGATTATGGTGGTCTTTTGTGTTTGTTATGCGTATTTCTTTTAAGCTTTGGGTTAAAGCTTCTTTACCCATATTGTCTGCGGTAATAGCTTTAAAAGCTTCTATAAGCGGTATAAAATATATTTTAGGGTAAGAGTCGTTGTAAAGGTGTAAAAAACGATCTTCGAATAAGGTACTCCACTCAATATTTAAAGCAACATTAAAGCTAGCAGCTTCAATTATTTGTGCTTTTAATTCTGGAAATTGTTCGTCTTGAAATGTCTTTGTAAATCTGTTTTCTTTTAATCCCATGATCTTTAATTTTAAGGTTATTTGTTTATTTACCTCAAAACTAAGATTTGAATAGGGGGTTTTTAAAACCGTTTTACAAGTGCTGTTTTTTGTTTTGTATTTGCGTTTATAAAGTGTCTAAAAGTTGTTTTAGATACGATTTTTTGCGGGTAGCAACGGGTATTTTTTCGCTATTAGTTAATAAAACAGTATTGTTACTGTTAATTGTTTTAATGTATTTAATGTTTACTAAATGCGATTGGTGTACGCGGGCAAAAGTATGTTCGCTTAAAATATTCTCGTAGTATTTGAGGTTGCGAGCGCTCATTATTTTTTTGTCTTTAGTATGAAAAATGGTATAACTCCCGTCTGATTGGCAACGAACAATATCTTTTATTTGAAGAAAGTATTGGGCATCGGCAGTTTTTATTAATAATGTTTTTTGAGTTTCTTTTTGGTTAATTTTAGAAACTTTATTTACTGCATTTTTATAAACTTGCTCTTTTTTAAAACCAATTTTAAAGCGTTCTATACATGCCGATAATTCTTCTGAGTCTATAGGTTTTAATAAATAATCTATAGTATCAAACTTAATGGCTTTAATAGCAAATTCATCATAAGCGGTAGTAAAAATTATTTTAAAAGATATACTTTCTAAAGCTTCTAGTATATGAAAAGCATTGCCACCAATAAGCTCAATGTCCATAAAAACAAGGTCTGGGCTTTGGTCTTTTAAAAAGACTGTAGCTTCAGTTATATTATCTATTTTGGCAATAATCTCGATGTCTTTTTGGGTGTACTTAATAAGCTTGTCTAATGTGTTAAGGGCATTAAACTCGTCTTCTATTATAACTGCTTTTATCATTAAAGTTTTAATTTAAAATATACTTTTGTGCCAGATGGGTTATTGTCTTTGTCAAACAAATCTTCTATAATAAACGTTTTTTCTTCTCCCTTATTTCTCATTTTTAAACGCTCTATAAAAATAGATGTTGCATGTAATTCTTCGGTAACTTTTTCTTGCTTTGCTTTTGCAGATCTGCCTACACCATTATCTAGAATTATAAATAATAAAGCTTGCATTTCTTGCTTTATTTTAATGGTAAGTACTCCGTTTTTCTTTTTTTCTTTTAAACCATATTCTATGGCATTTTCTACAAAAGGTTGCAGCAGCATAGGTGGCACATGTACTTTGGATGTGTTTATACTATCGTCAATTTTTATGGTGTAGCTAAAGGCATTATTAAAGCGTAATTGTTGGGTTTCTATGTAATTAGAAATCATGGCTATTTCTTTGTTTAAAGCAATAGAATCTTTTTTTACGTAGTCGAAATTTTGTCGAATTAGCTTTGAAAATTTAGCAATGTGATTTGATGATTTTATAGGGTTTCCTTCTAAAGTTATATTTTGAATAGCAGCAAGAGTGTTAAAAATAAAGTGCGGATTCATTTGTACACGCAACAAACTTTGCTCTAGTTTAGAGGCCTTGTTTGCTGCTCTTAACTTAGAGTTATAAACATAAAAAGCTGTTAGTATAATAACCAAAATAAATAGTAGTATAATACTCGCTAAAAGCCATGTATTTCTAGAGTTAATCTCTTTTTGATGATTAATTTCTGTTTCCTTTTGCTTTACTTCGTAGTTAACATTAGCAAAATCTAACAACCTATTTTTCTCTAAGCTATTAACTTGTAATTGCAAGCTATCTCTAACTATTTGATAATTTAAAGCCTTTATGTAATCTTTGGTCATAATAAATATAGCAATTAGCTTATCTCTTACTTCTATTTCTTCTTTTACATTATTATTTGAAGCATAGATGTCTAAAGCTTTTTTATAATTTACATAAGCAGAATCGGTTTTGTTAGTTAGCAAAAACATAGAGCCTAGACCTTTAAAAGGAGCAGCATTTATGGCTTTTATGTTTTTATTTATGGTAATAGCTCCTCGTAAAAATTTTTCGGCATTTTGATACTCACCAGCTTCTATATAAGTGTAACCTATATTATTTAAAACACTAACAAATGTTTTTGGGTCTTTTTTAGTTTGACTTAAAGTCATCGCTTCTTGGTAACTGGCCAAGGCCTTGTTGTATTGTTTAAGCTGCAAGTATACACTTGCTGTGTTGCTTTTTATGGCAATAATAGAAGTGGTGTCTAGGGCTTTAGTGTATAAGCTATCTGTTGTTTTTATGTAAGTTAATGCTTTGTTGTAGTCTTTTAATTTAAAGTGTAAACTAAATAATTGGTTGTATGCTTTTCCTTCTATTCTAGTGTCTCCTATTAATTGCGACAAATGCAAGGCTTTTAAGGCGTATGCTTGCGAGGTTTCTATATCGCCCATATGCAAAGACGCTCCGCTTAGGGTAATAAGGCAGCGCGCTTCGTTGTATTTGTCCTTTAGTTCAGAAAATAATTTATAGCTTTTTAAATGAGCATTTAAAGCTTCTAAGTATTTATCGTTTAAGTATAAAGCTTCCCCTTTATTAAACAATAATGTTGCTTGCTCTAAGGTGCTTAAATTAGAGCTTTCTTGTAGTAAGCTGTCTATTTGTAAAATAGACTGTAAAGGTTGTGTTACAAACAAGGTATCTAAAGCAGCAAGTTTTGTTTTTATATGGGGTCTAACAGTATCTTGCCTAGAACAGGTAAAAAAAAGCATCAGAAAAAAAATAACAAAGCTTAATGGCCATAGGCTTTTGTATTTTAAAGTCATAAAATAAAATTGGGGTTATATGGATAGGCTAAATTACACAATCGTATATGTTTTTTAAAAACATTTAGCATTATGTTATCATTTAAAATATAAAAGTTGGGCTAGGCGAAATTTAAATTTTTATTACTGCAGATGATAATACAAATAAATTGTTTTTTGCAGCTAAATTAAAAGCTTCAAATCTGTGTTCTAAACCTGTTTGCAGTTTTAAGTCTTCGCTAATTTGCCAACCAACTATAGCTGTAAATCTTAAATCTGTTTCGGGTTTTATAGTTTTATTTAAGCTAAGTAAACCTTCTATGGCTGTTATTAAATACGATTTTACTGTGTTTGTGTTTAGCGGAGTGTTTATCTCAAATTTATAGCGTTGTCTGTAAATGGTTTTAGAGTTTATAATACGTTGTTCTGCTCTAAACCTATGGCTGTGCTTGGCAATAGCTCGTTTTTTAGAATAGGTAATTTGTTCTAGAAAACGCAATTCGTCGTGTCCGCTATCAAACCAATCTCTGTTTCTATAATAAACGCCTAAACTTAATTTATACGATTGCTTTAATTTAAAATTAGAAAAATGAAAGGCATCTACCTGCTGTTGTTTATAATTAAATGTTTCGGGTTGGTATAAAAAATACCGACTTCTTAAAACAAAATTAAAACTATAAGATTTAGATGTTTTGTTTTCTACAGACACCACAGATTCGCCTAAAGAGTTAAAATTACTTTGCGAAGCGAGGTTGTAGTAATTAATAAAAACGAGAAAAAGTAAAATGGTTTTTATGTGGTTCATGCTGTTTTTACTTCTTCATATCTAAAGCATTTAACTTCGTGGTCGTTTACCATACCTGTAGCTTGCATATGTGCGTATACCACTGTAGAACCAACAAATTTAAAGCCTCGTTTTTTTAAATCTTTACTAATTTTATCGCTTAAAGGTGTGTTCGCTGGTACATCGCTTAAGTTTTTAAAATCATTATTAATAGGTTTATGGTTTACAAAACCCCAAATGTATTTACTAAAACTACCAAATTCTTCTTGTATTTTAATAAAATTTTGAGCGTTTGTAACCGTTGCTTTTACCTTTAATTTATTTCTAATAATACCGGTGTCTTGCAGTAAAGTATCTATTTTGATTTGATTGTATTTTGCTATTTTTTTATAGTCGAAATCATCAAAAGCATTTCTAAAATTTTCACGTTTTTTTAAAATAGTAATCCAACTTAAACCAGCTTGAAAGGTTTCTAACATTAAAAATTCAAAAATTGTAGCATCATCGTAAACGGGTACACCCCATTCTTCATCATGATAAGCTTCATATAAATCGTTTCCAACACACCAATTACATCTGTGTTTATTCATTTAAAATTCAGGTTTTATTAAAGCCAATAATTAGGCTGTAAGGTTTTAAGTAAAAGCATGACAAAAGTCATCGTAAAGGGAGGTACAAGATATTAATTTTGTTCTGATAAAAAATAAATTATGGATACAATCATAAAGGAAAGTATAGCAAAAAGCATGTCTTACCAAGATTACAGAGCTTTGGTAAAGCAACTGGTAAGCGAGAACTCTAATACAGGAAAAGAGAAAACGGAAGTACTAGCTAATTATACGTTTTTAAATGATAAAAGAATGAAGCGGTGGGATAAAACGATAAAGGTAGCTGATGCAGCACAAGAAAAATTGAAAGCCTTTAGCGAGTCTGTAACTTGGCTAGTTATAACAGAAAGCTGGTGTGGTGATGCGGCACATGTTATGCCTGTTTTAAATAAAGTAGCTAGTTTAAACGATAAAATTGATTTTAAAGTAGTACTTAGAGACGAAAATTTGGAATTAATGGATGCTTTTTTAACCAATGGAGGTCGCTCTATTCCTAAGTTGATAATGATAGATAACACCACAGGAGAAGTTGTAGATACATATGGACCAAGACCAAGTGAAGCTACGGGTTACGTAAATAGATTTAAAGCCGAAAACGGAGCGTTAACTCCAGAGTTTAAAGAAGATTTACAACATTGGTATAATAAAAATAAAGGGCAAAATATTATAGATGATTTACTTGAAATGCTAAGTAAATTAAAGCCTACTGTTTTCCTATAAAATAAAAAGTAATAGATCCTATTTGCGACGGTTTTGAAGGTGCTGCGTTAAATTGAGAGTTTTTTGCGTACTCTAAAGCATGCTCTATTAAACACTCGTTTGACGATGTAGACGATGAGTTTACATAAGCATCTGTAACATTTCCTCTGGCATTTACAGTTATATTTATTACAATTTTACCACCTACTTCGCATAAATATACTGGAGTAGGTAAATGCGAATGTGTTCTATTTACCAAAGAATAACTAATGGTACTTTTAGTGTTTGCACCTTCTCCTTTTTGTTTTTTTAGTAAGTTGTTTACTTTATCAAAAGACGATAATTCTTTTTTATCTATTTTTTTAACGTTTGGTTTAGCTCTGTATTTGTTGTAAGAGTTAGCAGAAGTTGTAGGTGTTTTTACATTGGGAACATAGTCTTCTGGCGGAGCAATAGTTTTATATGCCTGTGCAAAATGCTTGTTATTTTTTGTTTCGTTATAAGCTTTATTTGTTTCTGCTTTAGTATTATTTTTTTGGTTTAAAACTTTAGTTTCTTCTTTAGGTAGTTCTTTTTCGGGTTCTATTTCGTAATAACTTTCAGAAGCTAAAGTTTTTTGTTTGTTAAGTCCAAAGTTAAAAACAGAAAGTATTACTGTTCCTGTAATTAGTAGTGTTATAAGTAGGGCTTTATGTTGATCTGTTAGGCTCAAATCGGTTGTGTTTATTGTATTCTTTAATACAATATACGTTAAATAATGTAATTTAGTTTTTTAAGTTAGCTATGAAATCTTCGATAGTAACACCGTTTTCTACTTTAAAATCGCCAATTTTTGTGCGTCGTAAGACAGATAAATGTGCGCCAGATTGTAATGCTTTTCCAAAATCGTTAGCTAAAGAACGAATGTATGTTCCTTTACTGCAAAGCACTCTAAACTCAATATTTAAACCATTTATTTTAGTGATTTCAAATTCAGAAATATGAATTGTTCTAGGTTTAATTTCTACCGTTTCTCCAGCTCTTGCATATTCGTATAAACGTTTACCGTCTTTTTTTAATGCAGAAAAAACAGGAGGGAATTGCTGAATTTCTCCAATAAACTGCTTGGTGGTCTGGTGTATTAAATCTTCGGTGATATGGTTGGTAGGAAACGTTTCGTTTATTTCAGATTCTAAATCGTACGATGGTGTTGTGCCTCCTAAGGTAATGGTGCCAGTGTATTCTTTTATTTGTCCTTGAAAAGTGTCTATTTGTTTAGTCATTTTTCCAGTGCAAATAACCAATAATCCTGTTGCTAAAGGGTCTAAGGTACCTGCATGACCAACCTTTATTTTTTTTATATTAAATGCTTGACGAATTTCCCAGCGTAGTTTGTTAACTACCTGAAAAGAGGTCCAGTTTAAAGGTTTGTCTATTAGTAAAACATGTCCAGCAAGGTAATTTTCTGCAGTCATCATTTTAATTTAGTAAAGAATAAATAACCGCAATTAACCCAACAACAACACAGTAAATGGCAAAGTAAGATAATTTACTTTTTTTAACTAAAGAGATCATCCAGGTACAAGCAAATAAACCAGCTACAAAAGCAGCTACAAAACCTATAGAAAGTGCAGTAAAATTACCACTGTTATAATTAATGTCTCCACTTAAAACATCTTTAGCAATTTTACCAAAAATTAAAGGAACCACCATTAAAAACGAAAAGCGAGCTGCTTTAGTTTTGTCGTTTCCTAAAAGTACAGATGTAGATATGGTAGCGCCAGAACGCGAAATACCAGGTAGCATAGCTATAGCTTGAGATATACCAATAACAAAAGCGTTTTTAAAAGATACTTTTTTATTGGTGTCTTTTGCTTTATCTGCAAGAAAAAGTAAAATGGCAGTAATAATAAGCATGCAACCAACAAGTAAAATATTACCACCAAATAAGGCTTCTAATTGTTCTTCAAAAAACAGCCCGACAACTACAGCAGGAATCATAGAAATACCAATTTTAGATATAAACTGTAAATCGTCGTTCCACTTAAATTTTAAAGCACCTTTTAAAAGGTCTAAAATGTCTTTTCTAAAAATAACAATAGTACTTAAAGCTGTTGCAAAGTGTAAAACAACAGTAAATAGTAGGCTCTCTTCTGGAACCGAATTGTCTCCTAAAATAGCTTTCCCTAATTCTAAATGACCGCTTGACGATACGGGTAAAAACTCTGTAAGTCCTTGAATAATACCAAGAATAATTGCATCTATTATATCCATAAGCGCAAAAGTATTAAAATAGGATTATTATAGCACAAAATGTACGTGTAATTTAAAGTATTCTTAATTTACTGAAGCATCCATTGTTTGTAAGTTTTGGTTAGTAGATTTTTCATAAAGATATTCATTTCCCATTGAGACGAAACGGGTGTATTAGTAAAAGGCAAAGTTGGTAAATATGGTACAGGGCCAAATTCGCAGGTTACATCAAAATTTGCTTTTTGAAATAATTTACTGTGATGTAGTACAGTATTTTCTCCTAAAATTTTAGAGGTTATATTTAAAAATGTATAATCTAACAAAGCCTTTAACCACACACTAGAGTATTGTTGCACATTATGCGTGTGTATAATAATATCGTCTTTAGATTTTATGTTTTCTATAGCTGCACCTTTCCATGTTGCATCAATTTTAGTGTTCGATTTTTGTAACTGATTTACAATTTTATCAAAATCATGTTCTAAATTTTCGATATCTTTTTTAGAAAAAAGTCCTTTGGCTAAATAATAACCGTTTTCTTTAAAGAAAGCATTAATGTCTTGTTTCATAATAGTTGTTTTAATTTGAGTCAAAATTATATAAAGCAATAAGTTTGTAACTCTTTAAAAACGACAACTAGGTTTGTAAAAAAGACATTTAACTAAGTAGGTTACACTTTAAAGGTGGAATCTCTAATTATTAAGCTGCCTTTTATTTCTATCATTTTATTAGATACAATTTGTGTTTTATTTTCTATTTCGTCTATTAAATATTTTATGGCATTTCTGCCAATAGTCTCTCCTGGTTGGTCTACTGTAGTAAGGTTTGGTTCTATAACTGTAGATAGTCTAGAGTTACTAAAGCCAATAACCGCTATGTCTTCGGGTATTTTTATATTGAATTTTTTTAAGGTTTGTATAACGCCAACTGCAGCGCTATCTGTTATAGCAAATATGGCATCAGGTCTATTTTTTATACTTAATAAATGGTTTGTCATTCTTTTGCCTTGCTCTAAAGAAATATCGTCTACACTAATAACAAGTTTATCGTCTACTTTAATATTATGTTCTTTTAAAGCTCTTAAGTAACCAGCGTATCTTTTTTCTGACGTATAAGAGAATTCACGCTCTTTAATAATTGCAATGCGTTTTTTTTCTATATTAATTAAGTGCTCTATAGCATTATAAGCAGCTTCTTCATCATTAATAGTAACTTGTGTACATGGTATTTTGTTAGAGACTTTATCAAATAAAATTAAAGGTAATTTATTTAGGGTTTGTAAAACCGCATCTACATCTCGTGTCATTTTGGTTAAAGAAGCTAAAATGCCATCTACACCAAACTGCATCATGGTATTGAGCATTTCGGTTTGCTTTTTTACATCATTATTAGATTCAGATATAATAACTCTATAGCCTCTAATAGCAGCTTCTTCTAAAATACCTCTAACCATGGTTGTTGTAAAATAATGTGTAATGTTGGGTACAACTACACCTATAATATTGGTTTTATGGTTTCTAAATCCTTTTGCAAAAATGTTAGGAACATAATTCATAGATTGTGCGAGGTTTTTTACTTTAGTGCGCGTTTCTTCGCTTATATCTGGATGATCGTTTAAAGCTCTAGACACTGTAGATGTCGATAAATCAAGTATTTGGGCTAGTTTTTTTAAGGTGACAACTTCTTTTTTCATGCTAAATAATCTTCGTTTGTTAAAAAAAACACAAAAACAATCGTTCCCGCAATCGTTTGCATAAAAATATGATAATTTTTTAGAATCTTTTATGCATATTTCACTATAAATTTGAGGTAAATAAACTAATACTAAATAAAATGAGAAAAATTATCTTTACATTATTATGTGTATTTAGCATTTCTGCAACGTTTGCACAAACGGATATTTCAGGAACTGTTAAAGATAACACAGGAGTGCCTGTTACCGGGGCAAATGTTATTATAGTAGGAAGTTCGTCTGGAGCAACATCAGATTTTGACGGGAACTATAGTTTCTCTACAACCCTTGACGGATCGCAAACGATTCAAATATCTTACTTAGGATACGAAACACAAGAAAAAACAGTAATGCTTAATGGTGCTGCAATAACCTTAAACATTGTATTGCAAGAAGGAGGTAATTCTTTAGACGAGGTTGTTTTAACAGCAACGTCTACTAAACGTTCGCAAAAAGAAACCCCTTTATCTATTACATCTTTTGGTGCTAAGCAATTAGCAAAAACAAATACAAGTAGCCAAGCCGATGTATTAAGAAGTGTGCCAGGTATTACTGCCGAAGGTGGTGGAGGCGAAGTAGGGTCTAACATTTTTGTAAGAGGTTTGCCTTCTGGAGGGCAATATGCTTTTAACCCTTTACAAATAGATGGTATGCCTGTTTTAAGTACGTTTGGTTTAAACTCTTCTGCTCACGATGTTTACTTTAGAAACGATATTGGAATGCGTAGTTTAGAGTTTGTTCGTGGTGGATCTTCTATACTATATGGTGTAGGATCTGTTGCTGGTATAATTAACTATACAAGTGTTACAGGTAACGAAAAACCTAAAAATATTATTAGAACAGAGCTAGGGTCTAATTCAAGATATAAAGGTGAGTTTTTAACTAGCGGACCTTTAGGTGGCGAAGATTCTAACACATTTTATGCGCTTTCTGGTTTTTACAGATACGATGAAGGACCAATAAAAACAGGATTGCCTACAGAAGGTTTTCAATTAAGAGGTAATATAAAGCATGTTACAGAAAAAGGTTCTGTTACTTTCTCGGGGCAATTTATAGACGATAATGTACAGTTCTTTTTACCTTACCCTCTAGAGGGAGGTTCTCGTAATCGTCCAACAGGAAACAATGGTGAAGAAATATTTACGTTGCAAACTGCAGCAGCTTCAGATATAGCTTACGCTACGCCAGATGGTATTTACAGATCTCCAATAGAAGATGGTGTTGTTACTAAAGGGGGTTACTTTTTAACTAATTTTAAACATAATTTTACAGACGATTTAAAATTAGATGCTAAATTAAGATACTCACGTTACAAGCACCAATTTAATTTGTTTTTAGATGGTAGTGGTATTAGCGGAGCTAAAGCTGTAGAAACTCAAGCAGAATATTTAGCAGCAAGAGGTTTAACTTCTGGCGATTTTACGATGTTAAATGGGCAGCCATTGGCAAGTGATGCATTACTTTTTGAAAATAGAATTTTAGATAGAAACAGACCTTTAACAGAGTTAATGGCAGATTTTAAATTAACAAAAACTGCTGGTAACCACAATATTACTTTTGGTTCTTTTATGTCTAGATCTAAAGCTGGCGATTTTAACGTAATTACAAACTATTTAGGAGAGTATAACGATAAACCAGAGTTGGTAAACCTTTCTGGGTACACTGTTAATGGTGTTACTAACAGAGGTACATCTTACACAAATAGAAATATAAATAGTAATAAAATAGCTGTTTTTATTGCAGACGAAATAAAATTAGAACGTTGGAATTTAGATTTTGGTATTCGTTACGAAAGAGCATCTGGAGATATAGAAAACGAAGGCAAAGAAAATTTCGTTGTAGACGATACAGGTATTGCTAACCTAGATACAGTACAATGGGGTAATGGATCTTGGACCAGAGGACACGTGTCTGCAGACGATTTTGCAGTAGCGTTAGCAGCATTATATAAAGTAAACGATAACTTTAGTGCTTATGGTAACTTTTCTAGGGGATACTTCTTTCCAGAATTAAGAGGTGTACAGTTTGACGGTTTTGGAAACCCAAGTTCTTACGACACAGAAAAAATTCTTCAAGGAGAATTAGGTGTTAAGTATGGGGCAGGTAAATTCTCTGGTACTGCAGCTCTATATTCTGTAAGCTTAAAAGATCGTAAGGCTATTAGTTTTGTTAATGATGGGTCTGGAGGAACAACAGAGGAAGTAGATAATCAAGATACTAGAACATATGGTTTAGAAACAACTTGGAGATATAAATTTACAAACGATTTTAACTTCAACGGTTCTTTTACATACCAAGATCACGAAATCTCTAAGTCAGATTCTAATCCAGATTTTGTAGGTAACGAGCTAAGAAGACAACCAAATGTAGTAGCTACTTTAGGTTTAGATTACGATAATACTGCATTCGACGGAAGTTTTATTTACAACTACACAGGAAAAAAATTCTCTAACGATGCTAACTCTATCGAGCTTGATGCTATTGGATTAGCTAGTCTTAATTTAGGATATACTTTTCCAGTAGGAGAAGCAGGAGAAACATTACGTGTAGGTACTCAGGTATTCAATATATTTAATTCAGAGGGTATAACAGAAGGGTCTCCAAGACTTAATAACAGTCAAACAGACGAAGAGTATTTTGTTGGTAGACCCGTATTACCTACTAGGGTATTTTTAAACGCAACGTTTAATTTTTAATTTGTTTGGCCTATTCCAGCAATAGGTTTTGTTTGGTTGCCTATCACTTTCTCTTAAAGTGAAAGTGATAGGCTTTTTTTTAATAATTAAGTATATTATAAATGGAAGCATTAGAAAAAAAAGCTAAAGAGGTTTTAGTAAATAATTTTAAAGAAGGGTTTAGTATTCCCTGTGCAAAATTATACCCATTCCAATGGTTCTGGGATTCTGGCTTAATAGCTATAGGTTTTGCGCATTTCGATATGGAAAAAGCAGAACAAGAAATAGAAACACTATTAGATGCGCAGTGGGGCAATGGGTTTATTCCTCATATCATTTTTCATACAGAAACAGATACCTATTTTCCTGGGGCAGATTTTCATCAATCTAATTTACACCCAGAAGCATCAAAAAAATATAGATCTACTGGCATGACACAGCCTCCAGTTACAGGTTTTGTGTTAGAAGAAATGTACAGAATTAGCAAAGATAAACCAGCCACATTAAAATATATAGAAACGGTAATAGATAAGGTTTATAGCAATCACAATTATTTCTTTACAAAGCGAGATCCTCAAAACGAAGGTTTAGTTTATATTTACCATAACTGGGAATCGGGTACAGATAATTCTCCTATTTGGGACGATATTTGGGCTACAATGAATCCGCCAGAATACACTTTCGAAAGACGAGATACTACGCATGTTGATGCATCCGAAAGGCCATCAAAAAGAGAGTACGATCACTATTTACATATTATAGAAATAGCAAAAGAACACAATTATAGCGACGAAAAAATAGCAGAATTATCTCCGTTTTTAGTTCAAGATCCGTTATTTAATGCTATGCTTATAAAATCTAATCAAAGTTTAATTGCATTGTATAAGCTAATAGGAAATAACGACGATAAAGTAGAGCAATTACAAAAATGGCAAGATAAAAGTGTAAAGTCGTTTAACAACAAGTTATTCGATGAAGAGTTAGGTGCTTATATTCACTACGATTTAAGAAACGAAAAACCATTAAGATATTTGTCATCATCATCATTTGCGCCATTATATGCTAATATCCCTTCTAAAGAAAGAGCTGCATCTATGGTTAATATTATGATGGATAAGTTTGGTGGCGATCAGCAATATTTATGTGCATCTTTCGATCCAACAAGCGAAAGGTTTAACCCTAAAAAATACTGGAGAGGTCCGGTGTGGGTAAATCTAAACTGGATGCTGTTTAATGGTTTAAACCAATATGGTTATAACAATATCGCAGAACGCGTAAAACAAGATACTATAGATATTATAGCAAATAATGGGTTTTACGAGTATTTCGATTCTAGAAAACAAGCTCATAAAGATGGGAACGCTGGTTATGGTGGAAACGATTTTTCTTGGAGTGCAGCTCTATATATCGACTTGTTAAAACGATAAAATACAAAGGATTAATAGCAATTAAAATATTCGGAATTTCTTTTTTTGAGACTCTTAGTTATTCCGGTGTTTTTTTAATAAGGGGTTTTAAATGTGAGAGATTAAAACCCTTTATTGTCCTTTAAAAATAAAAATGAGGAAACCAGACTTTACAAAAAATGATGTTTTAGAAAACGATTTTGTTAAGCTAAGCCCTCAAAGACTAGAGCACAATAGAGTGCTTTTAGAAATTTCTAAAGCCCCAATATTTGGACCTCTTTTCTTGAAAAAGGAAATGGAATAGACAATTTAACCAAATATATAAGCACAACTGTTAATAACAGAACTTTAAAAAAAGAATATTCTTTTATAGTTTTTCGATAAATTAAAAAAACAGTACGTTGGTACAACGCATTTTTACGATTATTCTAAAAAAAAATGAATAGTTTAAAACTGGAGCACACTTGGTACGGTATGTCATTTAGAGGTGTAGGATTAAATAAACAATGCGAGTACTTATTATTCGAATTTGCGTTTGAAACCATTAAGGTAGGAAGAATAGGTTTTGATGCTTATGCTGATAATCAAATTAGTATCTCTGCCTTAAAAAGTGTAGGATGTAAAAATAAAGGTGTTTTAAGAAGCATTTTTCCAGCTATTGATGGTAAAGGAATAACAGACGCTATTTTAATGAGTATCTTGAAACAGGAATGGATAGAGTATGTGAAAATTGAGTTACAAAACAAACTAAATACTAAACTTAAAATTAACTAAGCATGAATTATATAGATTATATTATAATAGTAGTGTATTTATTGGCCTTTATAGGAATAGGTTTTTTCTTTAAGGAAAACAATAACTCTAAAGACTATTTTTTAGGCGGACAATCCATGGGCTGGTTCCCGTTAAGTTTATCTACCATGGCAACACAATTATCGGCCATTAGTTTTATTTCTGCACCTGCTTTTGTAGGGTTAAAAGAAGGTGGAGGTTTACAGTGGTTAACCTACGAGTTTGGTGTGCCACTCGCAATGGCTTTTTTATTAATAGCTATAATTCCTACTTTGTATAATTCTGGTATTGTTAGTGTTTACGAGTATTTAGAAAAACGTTTCGATGCATCATCGCGTTTACTAATTAGTTTTGTTTTTCAAATTAGTCGTTCTGTAGCAACAGGTGTTATGGTGTATACTATGGCATTAATTTTACAAGCAACGGTTGGTATCGAGTTCTGGATTTCTGTGCTACTTATAGGTGTTATTACCATGATTTATTCGTTTCAAGGTGGTATGAAAGCTGTTATTTGGGGAGATGTTATTCAAATGTGTATTTTATTCTTCGGTATAATTGTGTGTTTAGTTTATGGTATTAGCGAATTAGGTGGTTTCGAAAACTTTTTAACACATGTAGATAAAGATAGATTAACAGCTGTAGACTTTTCTAAATGGGGATTTAACAACGCAGATAAAAATGATGAGTTTGGATTTTGGCCCATGGTAATTGGAGGTTTCTTTTTATACGCTTCCTATTACGGAACCGACCAAACACAATCGCAACGTTTATTATCTGCTAAAGGCATGCCTACTATAAAGAAATTACTTTTAGCAAATGGTTTGCTTCGTTTTCCAATTACGCTTACATACTGTGTAATGGGGTTAGTTTTAGGTACTTTATTATTACAAGATGTAGGTTTTCAAGAATTAATGGAAAGCGTGTACCAATCTAATATAGGTAGTTTAGAAGGTAAAAAAGCAGATTTAATGGTGCCTGTTTTTATTATAAAATATTTACCTAATGGTATTATAGGTATACTAATTGTGGCAATAATGTCTGCAGCCATGTCGTCGCTAAGTTCTACGGTAAACTCTTTGTCTGCTGTATCGCTAGAAGATTTTATAAAACGTTTTAAACCTAACATGACCGATAAGCAATATGTAATGAACTCGCGTTTATTATCTGTATTTTGGGGTGTTGTATGTTTGTTTTTTGCCTTTTTTGCGGGAAGTATAGAAGGTACAGTAATAGAGGTAATTAATAAGATTAGTTCTATATTTTATGGCCCTATTTTGGCTGCTTTTATCTTAGCTATTTTAACTAAAAAAACACATGCTCTTGGTGCTAATATTGGTATTGTTGCTGGTGTTGCTTTTAATATGTACTTATGGCTTTATGTGCCAGAAATATTTTGGTTCTGGTGGAATGCCATAGGGTGTTTAGTAACTATAGTTGTTGCTTATGGTGTTAGTTTATTAATTAAAAGAGAGGCTAACCAAGGTTTACCGGTTACTTTTTATAAAGGCGGAAAAAAAGAAGTTGCAGTACTATTAGGGTTCTTTGTACTTATTGTTGTTGTGGCTTACTCTGTTCATAGTTTTTTTGCATAAGTTGATTTAATATAATTAAAGATGAAAATTGTACTAGCACCAGATAAGTTTAAAAATTCTTTAACAGGGTTAGAGTTTTGTAATGCGGTAGAAGAAGGAGTTCTTGCTGTTAATCCAGATATTGATATTGTTAAATTACCCTTAGCCGATGGAGGCGATGGTACTATTGAGGTTGTTAATTATTACCTAAAAGGAAACGTGGTAAATGTTGAGGTTAACAATCCTTTTTTTAAACCTGTTAGTGCATCGTATTTATATGCTGAAAATTCTAAAACAGCATTTATAGAAATGGCTGAAGCTTCTGGGGTTAAATTGTTAAATTTCGAAGATTTTGATTGTAAAAATGCAACAACTCTTGGTACGGGCGAAATGATTGTTGATGCTATAAATAAAGGTGCTAAAACCATTATTTTGGGTATTGGTGGTAGTGCTACTAACGATTGTGGAATAGGAATGGCTACTGCCTTAGGCTACCGTTTTTTAGATAAAAATGATAAAGAAATAAAACCAATTGGTGCAAATTTATCTAAAATAGTATCTATAGATGTTAGCCAAGTAAATAAAAAACTTAATAATGTTATTTTTAAAGTAGCCTGCGATGTTACCAACCCGCTTTATGGAGAGCAGGGAGCTGCCTATATTTATGGTGCTCAAAAAGGTGCTACAGCAGAAGATATTATTTTGTTAGATAAAGGATTAGAAGATTTTTCTAAACTTATTAATGTAGTTTTTAATATTGATGCACAAACTATAAAAGGTGCTGGTGCAGCTGGTGGTATGGGTATTGCTTCAAAAGTGTTTTTAAATGGTACTTTAGAGCGTGGTATTCAACTTATAAAAGATTTGGCTCAGTTTGATGCTCAGCTCGATAATACTGATTGGATAATTACTGGCGAGGGTAAGTTAGATACACAAACCATGTCTGGTAAAACAATACAAGGCGTGCTGTCTTCCGCGAAAGCAAAAAAAATAAAAGTAGCTGCGTTTTGTGGCGCTATAGATTTAGAAGGAAATCAAGAAAAAGACTTTGGTATAGCTTATGCAGATGCAGTTATTAATTATGCAAAAGATTTAAATGATGCCATGTCTAATAGTTATAAGTACACAAAAAATATGGCGTTAAAATTCTCTAAACACTTGTAATTTAGCTTTTTAAATATCTCCGCCAACTTTTAGTCCGCTTGGCACTTTTTTGGGTATAGTTTTGTCAAAATTATCATCATTTAAAGTATTTAAAAAAGATATAATAGGGCCAAAATCTTTCATAGCAATAGTTAAATTTTGAGCTAGTGTATCAATCTTATCTATGGCAACTTGTTTGTTTCTACTTTTTTTAAATTTTAAATCTTCGTAAAACTCTAAAACTTTTTGTAAGCTTAGCATGGTACCATTATGCATATAAGGCGATGTGTGGCGTAAGTTGCGTAGTGTTGGCGTTCGAAAACCAAATTGTTTTTCGAAACCATCATCAACTATATCTAGTTTATTGTTTTCGGGTACGCCTAATACATGAATTTTGTAATCTGTAAACATCGGTCCGTTATGGCAATTTATACAGCCAACTTTTTTAAATAAATTAAAGCCAGATTTTTCTGCTAGCGAAATAGCGGTAGAGTCGCCACGCATGTATTGGTCAAAACGCGAATTATTGGCAATTAAAGTTCTTTCATAAGCAGCAATAGCTTTTCCTATGTTATCAATAGTAATGGCTTCGTTAAAAACAGATTCAAATAAATTTTTATATTCTGGAATAGATTTTAGTCTAGAAATAACTTCTTCTAGAATAGAGGTTTCAGAGTAGTTTAAACCTCGCATTTCTTCCATAGCTTTTATGGGTTCTATAGCTTGATTTTCTAGGCTTTTAGCTCTATTATCCCAAAACATAGGCGATGTTTCGGGGTTATAGTGGTATAAGGAATCTATACCGTTAAAAGCAGTGTTTAAAATAGTGTGAGCGTTACGTTTTACAAATGGAATGGTATTTGGTTTTTTAAAAACACGTTTGCTACCAAACCCTTTACCATTAACACCTATAGAAATGTCTCTAAACTCTGCAAAACCATTTTTAGGATGATGGCAAGTTGCGCAAGCCACATCTTTATTGCCAGATAAAATTGGGTCGAAAAATAGTAAACGACCCAACTTGGTTTTTTCTGCAGATGCACTATTGTTTTTAGGCGATTTTACCTGTAAAGGCAACGCATTTACGCGCGTGTCTATTCTGGAAATACCTATTGTTTTGCTTTTACTTTTAGAATTACAACTAAAAAAAAGTACGATTATTAAAATGAGTAAAATACGTTTATGTAATACTAATAAAATCAAAATACGTTTTAATTAATTTATTGTTTTTCTTTAAAACTATCAAATTCAGATTTAGTTGCTGTTTTAGGAAATGTGTTATTTTTAATATCGGTATCGGCAAACTCAAAATTAGGGTCTAAATTAACCTTTTTTACTTCTTTTTCTTTAATAAATGTTTTGGTCGCGGTGTATTCGTTTATACGCCAAATTTGAGCAGGAAGTTTATCTATTTCTTTAGTACCATCTGTATATTCCCATTCTATAGTTACAGGCATTACAAGACCACCTTTGTTGTTAATTGTAATTTCGTAAATGTTTTTGTTGGCTAATTGTTTGCGTAGTTTAGGTTCGTCTATTCGCGATAAAAATCCGCCATAACTAGCATCTGGTGTTGTAGTCATGTTTATAACTTCAGGTCCGTTAGAAAAATCTGTAGCTTTTCCACTTTTATTTTCACTATCTATTTTTGTAGATTTCTTTTTATGTTGATCTTCAATATTTAACTGCTCCTCGTAAACTTTAAACCATTTTACATTATCCAGCTCCATATCGACATGGTCTGTGGTAAAAAACCAGCCTCTGTAAAACCAATCTAAATCAGAGCCAGTAGCATCTTCAAGTGTTCTAAATAAATCTGCAGGGTTGGGGTGTTTGTATTTCCAACGGTTAGCATATTCTTTAAAGGCAGCATCAAACAGTTCTTTACCAACAATAGAGTTTCTAAGCATTTGGAAACCAACCGTAGGTTTTTGGTAAAAGTTAGAGCCAATACGCATTAAAGACTCACTATCAGACGTTGTCATAATTGGGCGCATTATAGACTTGTCTCCACTCATGTAAGGAATAATGCTTTGAGGTGTTGTACTTTTAAAATTAGGGTATTTTTCTGCCACCGTTCTTTGGTGTAAATAAGTGTTTAAGCCTTCGTCCATCCACATCCATTTGCGTTCGTCAGAACTCACAATCATAGGAAACCAATTATGTCCAACTTCATGAATTATGGTGCCAATCATTCTCTCTTTTGCAGCATCAGTCATTTTACCATTTTTAGGGCGTCCACCGTTAAAACTAATCATAGGGAACTCCATGCCAACGTTTGATGTGTTTACAGAAATAGCAGCAGGATAAGGGTACTCGAAAGTGGCGTTAGAGTAAACTTCTAAAGCAGCAACTATAGCTTTGGTAGACTCTTCTTGCCAAACAGGTAAGCCTTCTTTAGGAAAGTAAGACATAGCCATAGTTGTGTGGTCTGAAAACTTATAAGCTTGAGCGTCCCAAATAAATTTTTTAGATGATGCAAATGCAAAATCGCGTACGTTTTTAGCTTTAAATTTCCAGGTTTTAGTTCTTTTAGATGTGGTTTTTTCGTTTTCTCTAGCTTCTTCTGGTGTAATAATAAGTAAAGGTTTATCAAAAGATTTTCTAGCTTTACTCAATCTAAAACGTTGTTTTCTAGTAAGTACTTTGTCACTGTTTTGTAATACGCCTGTTGCAGCTATTATGTGGTTGTCTGGTACTTCAATTTCTACATCGTAATCTCCAAACTCTAAAGCAAATTCTCCAAGACGTTGAAATTGCTGGTTTTGCCAACCTTCAGTATCATTATAAACAGCCATTCTAGGAAACCAATGTGCAATTAAATACATAGTGTTTTTATCTTCGGGGAAATATTCGTAGCCTTCTCTAGAAAGTAAAAACATACTTCTGTCTGTAATAGGGTAAGACCATGCTATAGAGAAATTAAGTGTTTCTCCTGCTTTTAAAGGTGTTTTTAAAAGAACCTTCATCATGGTATTATTTACCATAGATGTCATTGAGTTGCCTTCGCTGTCTTTAATATGTTTTATGGTATAACCAGCAGGAAAATCGATAGCACGCGTTAAAAATTGCATGTTTCTTGTAGGTATATTGTTTTTTATATTTCCAAAAATACTCCCGAAATCTTCGTTTTCTTTTCGGTTAATATTTTGCTCTAATTGTATCCATAAATAAGTTAAATCGTCTGGCGAGTTGTTGTAATATGTTATGGTTTCTTCTCCAGAAAGTATATTATTTTGGGTATTTATAGTCGCTTTAATTTTATAGTCTGCACGTTGTTGCCAGTAGGCTTTACTGGGCGCACCGCTAGCTGTTCTAGATGTATTTGGAGCTGTAATTAATTGATCTATAGGTTCGAACTTGCCTTGCCAAGGTTGTTTTTGGGCTGTTAGTGCTTGGCATAAGCCAAGAGCCAAGCATAAAGTGATTAGCTGTCGCATATAATTTAAGATATTTGAGTTAGTCATGCACAAGATACTAATATTTATAAGGATTTGTTAATAATCAACTAATTACTTGTAAGCAGATTACGATATTGTTAAAAGCGAAAAAACCACTGCATTATTAATTGTTAAAAGCATATTCGTTCTGTACATTTGCATTACTAAATTAATAACTGAAAATCACATTCTTTAATTATTAAAGAATGACAAAAACGAAATAAATAATGAGTGATAAAAAGAAAGAATCAGTAACTTTTGATGTTTTAATAGAAATACCTAAAGGAAGTAGAAATAAATACGAATACGATTTTACATTACATAAAATTCGTTTTGATCGTATGTTGTTTTCTTCTATGATGTATCCAGGAGATTACGGTTTTATTCCAGAAACATTAGCTTTAGATCAAGATCCATTAGATGTTTTAGTACTTGGTCACCAACCAACTTATCCAATGGTGGTGATGGAAGTAAGACCAATTGGTGTTTTTTATATGACAGATGAAAAAGGACCAGATGAGAAAGTGATTTGTGTACCTGTTTCTGATCCAATTTGGAGCAATAAAATGGATATTACAGATTTAAACCCACACAGACTTAAAGAAATAGAACACTTTTTTCAAGTATACAAAGATTTAGAAAAGAAGAAAGTTGATACTGGTGGATGGGGAAATGCTGAAGCTGCAGTTAAAATTTACCACGAATGTGTTAAAAGATATGATGATAGTGAGCACAAGAAAAAACGTACTTTTACGATATAAATTATCATATTCTTAAAATATTGCAATATAATTGAACCATCTTAAATTTAAGGTGGTTTTTTTTATCACTTTTATTTTCCTACTTTTAGTTCTGTTAAAAAAATATTAACCTTTTAATCAACTAACTAAATATGGAATTAATAGTGAATTTTCTGCCTCTTTTTGGGGTCTTAGCATTAGCTTTTGTTTTTATTAAAAATGTTTGGGTTTCTAAACAAGAAGTAGGTGATGCTAAAATGGCTCGAATTGCCAAAAACATTTCTGAAGGTGCCATGGCATTTTTAAAAGCCGAGTATAAGGTTTTAGTAATTTTTGTTATTGCTGTAGCTATACTGCTATATTTTAAAGGAAACTCTGAAGTAGGTTCTAATGGTATGGTAGCGGTGTCTTTTATTGTTGGTGCTATTTGTTCTGCACTTGCAGGTTTTATAGGCATGAAAGTAGCAACCAAAGCCAATGTAAGAACAACGCAGGCTGCTCGTCAATCTTTAGGAAGAGCATTAGAGGTTGCTTTTGCGGGAGGTGCAGTAATGGGTTTAGGTGTAGTAGGTTTAGGTGTTTTAGGACTTAGCGGATTGTTTATGTTATATAGTGGGCAAGGCTGGGAAATAGGAGAGGTGCTTAATGTGTTATCTGGTTTTTCTTTAGGGGCGTCGTCCATAGCTTTATTTGCTCGTGTTGGTGGTGGTATTTATACCAAAGCTGCCGATGTTGGAGCCGATTTAGTAGGTAAGGTAGAAGCTGGTATTCCAGAAGATCATCCTTTAAACCCTGCAACTATTGCAGATAATGTAGGAGATAATGTTGGAGATGTAGCTGGTATGGGAGCCGATTTGTTTGAGTCGTATGTAGGTTCTATTATAGGTACTATGGTATTGGGTGCTGTTTATGCTACATTACCAGAATTTCAAGATGCTTTTGATGGTTTAGGAGCAGTATATTTACCACTTATGCTAGCAGCTGTAGGTATTGTAATGTCTATTTTAGGAACCTTTTTTGTACGCGTAAAAGATGGTGGAAATCCGCAAGCGGCATTAAATATTGGAGAGTTTGGCTCTGCTGGTTTAATGTTAGTGGCTTCTTATTTTATAATTAATGAAATGCTACCAGAATCTTGGGTAGATTCAGGCACTACCTACACATCTATGGGTGTATTTTGGGCTACAATAGCAGGCTTGGTTGCAGGTTTAGCTGTAGGGAAAATAACAGAATATTATACTGCTACAGGTAAAAAACCAGTAATGGATATTGTAAAACAATCCGAAACTGGAGCAGCAACCAATATTATTGCAGGTTTAGGGGTAGGAATGATGTCTACAGCAATTCCTATTTTGTTAATTGCAGCTGCAATTATGGTGTCTCATCATTTTGCAGGTTTATATGGTATTGCTATTGCAGCAGTTGGTATGTTAGCTAATACAGGCATACAATTAGCTGTTGATGCCTACGGACCAATATGTGATAATGCCGGTGGTATTGCAGAAATGGCAGAATTGCCAAGCGAAGTTAGAGAACGTACAGATAAATTGGATGCTGTTGGTAATACCACTGCTGCAATAGGTAAAGGGTTTGCTATCGCATCTGCTGCTTTAACTGCTTTAGCGCTATTTGCTGCTTTTATGAAAACAGCCAATATAACTTCTATTGATGTTTCTAGACCAGATATTATGGCTGGGTTACTTATAGGTGGTATGTTACCTTTTGTTTTTTCAGCTTTATCTATGAATGCAGTTGGCAGAGCAGCCATGGCAATGATTGAAGAAGTGCGTCGTCAATTTAGAGATATTCCAGAGCTTAAAGCTGCTTTAGGTATTATGAGAAAATATGACTCTGACATGACTAAAGCGAATGAAGCAGATAGAGCTATTTTTGATGCTGCAGATGGTGTTGCCGATTATGGGAAATGTATCGATATTTCTACAAAAGCATCTATTAAAGAAATGGTTTTACCAGGTTTGTTAGCTATTGTTGTGCCTGTTTTAGTTGGTTTTGGCGGACAATGGTTTGGTGTTGGAGGCGCAGAAATGCTAGGAGGTTTACTAGCGGGTGTAACCACTTGTGGCGTTCTTATGGCTATATTTCAGTCTAATGCTGGTGGCGCATGGGATAATGCTAAGAAAACCATTGAAGAAGATGGTAGAAAAGGAACAGACGTACATAAAGCTGCTGTTGTAGGCGATACAGTTGGAGATCCGTTTAAAGATACATCGGGACCTTCTTTAAATATTTTATTAAAATTAATGTCTGTTGTAGCTTTAGTAATAGCTCCAAGTATTGCTATAACTACTGGTGGTGTTGCAAATTATGTAGAACAAAAAACAGAAATAAACGAAGTGGTATACACACACGCAGAGCCACTTAAAGCAGAAACCTTTAACAAGGTTAAAGTTAATAAAAATTAGCGTTGCATGATGATGCTATTACAAATACAAATGCTTTTAAATTAAACAAACTTTATAAAAAGTAATTAACTTTTTTTATTATGACTAATTCAAATTAAGTAACAAAAAAACCACGCTAATAGCGTGGTTTTTAGTCTTGTACTTTTTATATAGAGCTTTTATAGGTTGTAAATAGCTGTTTTAAGATTCGTTACAGATGGATGATCGTTTACTCCTCCAGATTTTGCGTTTTCTTCAAAAAAAACATTAAAGCTATTTTTAGCCTTTTCTTTCTCTTTTGTATGTAAATAAAGTTTAGCCAACATAAGGTTTCCCATAATAATACCATTCTCTTTATCTGCAGCAAAATTTACAGCTATTTTAATGAAGTTGTCTATAATCTCTGTAGATTTAGATAGTTTTGGAGATCTTAAAATCTCATCGCAAATGTTATAATAATTATGAATGTATCTTTGGTCTCCTTTTAGAGTTTCTGCATCTTTTATTTTATTATCATACCAAGTTTGCAATTGGTTATTAGCAAGGTAATAGTTATAACTTAAACTCATTTTTATATCTCCAAATTCATTGATGCCAAAAGGTTTGACACATCTATCTACTTCTTTGTTAAGTTCTTTAATGCTTTTGCATTTTGTTGCGTATTCTTGTAAATGAACGTAAATAGGTGAATAGAAAACGGTACCATATTCAAAAGGTTCAGTTATTTCTTTTACCTTTTTTTTATTTTTTAATAGGTAGTTAAATGCCTTAGTATTGTATGCATAATTGGCAGCAGAGATTACAAAAAATAAATCTTTAGTCATAAATTTTTCTAAATCAGACTGCTTAATAATTTCTTTAGCAACAGTAGCCATATTTTTGCTGTCATGCTGTTTTTTTAAAGCAGATAAGTAGGACATTAAAAATTCAGGGTCTTTATTTCCACTGTCGTATTTTGCTTTAAGCGAACTTATTCTTAAGTTAGGATTTAATGCAGATTTAGCACCTTCAATTAAATCTGGAGCTTTTAATCCTCCCACTAGTTTATGTACTTCGTTACCATTACCATCTATAAAAAGTAGAGTAGGGTAAGCTTTTATTCCATATTTGCTATTTAAGGCAATACCTTCTCCTTTTTCCATGTCTACTTTAATACTAATAAAGTTGTCATTAAAAAAATCGCCAACTTCTTTTTGAGGAAAAATTTCTTTGCTCATCCATTTGCAAGGGCCACACCAAGTTGTGTAACAGTCCATGAATACCAATTTGTTTTCTTTTTTTGCTTTTTCGATAGCTTCTTTAAATGTACCATGTTCAAAAGATATGCCTTGAGAAAATGATGCTGTTGAAATGAAGGTGAAAATTATTAATACGACTACTTTTTTCATTGGTTTAATATTTTAAGTTGTTTTACATGCCTTAAGACTTTAAAAATTATAATTACCATTACTAACAAAAAGTTAAAGTTTAAAAGGCTTTTTATGACAAGATGAGTACCTGCGTTATACAGAAAAAGAAATAAGTAAACTATGTTAGTTTAATAGTTTGTTTAAAAAGGGTTTAATGTTATCACTAGAAGGTCTTGGAGCATTAGAACTCACAATATTACCAGCAGGATCTATTAGAATAAATTTTGGAATGCCATTTACCTTATAATCTTTAACAAACTTAGATTTAAAAGCTTTATCTGCTAAAAGCTGAATGCCTTTCATATTATCGTTTGTTACCATATTTTTCCATGCACTATAGGCTTTTTTAGTGTCTACAGATATACTAATAAAAGCTATGTTTTTATCATTATATTCTTTTTCTATTTTCTCTAAAAAAGGAATTTCATATTTACATGGTCCGCACCAAGTAGCCCAAATATCTATATAAACATATTTACCTTTAAAATCTGATAAAGAGTTAGTGTCTCCTGCATGGTTCTCATAGTTTTCAAATGTAGGTGATGGGGCTCCCTTACTTAATACTTTTAACTCATTATACAAATTTGTTATTCTTTCTTTATCAAATGTATCTGTAGAGTTATTCATAAAGAAATTATAAATTTCAGTTAAATCATCTTTTCTAGGTAACCTTGTGTTTGTTTCAAAATACAGCATTTTATTTTTAATAACTTCATTGGGCACGGTATTAAATACATTTAAAAACTCCATGTCTGTAGGGTAGGATTCCTCTGTGTTTTTTACTGCAATATCTTTAAAGTGATTAAATAATGCATATTGGTAAAGACTTGATTGCATGAAATCTTCTACTCTATCATAAGTTAATTCATCTAATGCTTTTGTAAATGATTTAGATGGGATATATGTAGAGTCTTTGCTGATGTATGGGTAAACACTTTTATATCTTGAAATAAAATCTATATATTGATAATGGATGTCTTTTTGTTCTTTAGCTCTTATCTCTTCAGGAATATTTTGGGTTTCCGATAAGGCAATTTCCATTTCAGTTTTTATATCATCTATTTTGGTTATAAAGTCTGCCTCTATATTGTCAAATATATTTTTAGAGTTTTGAGCATCTTCTCCTGTTCTACCATAGGCTTTTTTAATAATTCTTTCTTTTTTTAACAGATATTTTGAAACTGGAGCGCCTTCTCCTGTTAACTTTATTGAACTTTCAAAGTTTGTGGCATTATAAGAGATATTGATGTCTACACCTTTATAAAGATATAATGATGTAATGTTTTTACCTTCTATAAAGTAAAAATGCCCATCCATTACATTAAGAGTATCTCTAAAAGAACCATTTTCTGAAAGATTAATAGTGTGTTTAGGGTTAGGGTCTACATCAAACATTATACTATTCTTTAGCTCTATTGTTTTTGAGCTTGAATTGGTTATTGTTCCAGAAATTATAACGTAATCTGTAGTTTTAGGAGAGTTTTCTTTACAGCCAACCAAACTTAATATTAAGCTAGTTATTAAAATAATATTCTTCATAAATAAAAGGGGTATTAATTTAATATTTTCTTTAACTCTTCTGTTAGGCTATCTGTATATTTATGTTTGTAAACAATGTTACCTTCTGGAGATATTAATATTAAATGCGGAATTGCAATTACAGTATATTTACTACCAATACTTACAGGTAGTTTAGCATCATCAATAACTTGTGTCCACGGTAATTTATGTTTGTCTACAGCTTCAATCCACTTATCATAATTTTTATCTGTACTTATGCTTAAAATAGATAGTTGGTCTTCTGTATAAGTTTCTCTTATTTCTTTTAATTCAGGAAAACCTTTTATACATGGTCCGCACCAATATGCCCAAAAATCGATTAGTAAATACTTGCCTTTGTAGTCTGTTAAAGACACATCTTTATTATCATAACTTTTAAGTGTAAATGTTGGTGCAGGCATACCAACAGCTACTAAATCTAAATTTTTTCTTCTTTCTACAAGGGGTGCAACAAAATAATTGGTGTGTAAACTGCTGTCAAAACTATTTAAAACCGTATCTAAAGTTTTTGCATCTGCTCCCCAAAATTGACTATATGCTGTTTGAGCTAAAGCAATGTTTTTTGGGTGCTTTTTAATTGTTTCTATAAGGTTTGAAGCAAAGCTGGTTTTAAAGTTTTCTTCTTCTGGAGTTAAGTCTTTTTTATACCTTAAACGTTCCATTTTAGATAGGCCAAGCGTTTCTTTAATTTTAATAAACTCCTTATGCTTTGGTGTGCCTTTTACTATAAGACTATCGTTTATTATAGATAGATTAAATTCGCCCGGGCCAGTAAAAATTTCTGTTTGGTAGGTTTTATTATTGTAATTAATAGATATTCTTCTTATTGCTTTTACAGTATCTATTTCTATGGTGGTTGTTTTTTGTTTAATAGAATCTTTAATGGTAAATTTATTATAAGCCTCCTTAGTTTCTACACGCTGGTAAGGTGCTATGGTTAAAATACCATTGCTAGATCCATCTACATTAATATTGAGCTTACAAGTGTCTGGTTTTTTATTTTCTGCATTATTGCAAGCACTTAAAACTAGGGTAGCAATAATTAAAATGAATTTTGTTTTTTTCATGGTAAAATTTGATAGTGTGATGTTTTGATACACCAAAAGGTTTGTTAATAGACTAAAAAGCTAGAGGTAAAATTATCTAGCTTTTTAGTTTTAAATAAGCTTATAAAAACTTGTTTTAATCTCTTATGTTATCTCCTATTTCTGGGTTTTGTAAGATGTACTTTTTGGCTATAGGTAAAGCCCAGTTTTTACTGTTGGCAGGCAAAGTAAATGTATTGCCATTATAGGTGTGTGTAAGGTCTATTTTTGGTGTGTCGTATACGTTGTAGCGTTTTAAATCGAATAAACGATGGCCTTTCATAAACAACTCTAGCCTTCTTTCTTTTTTAACCAAAGCTAAAACCTCGTTTTGATCTGTGGCTGTTATTGGGGTGAAGGTATCGGTATCCATTCTTTTTTCTCGTAATGTATTCAAATCATTAACAGCTAAGTTTACTTGGTTTAATCTTGCATAGCACTCTGCTCTGGTTAAAAACATTTCGGCAGTAGAAGGGCCAATAGGCTTAAAACCTCTAGCAAATCCCATAGCATATATTTGTTCTGTGCCAGATAAGCCAAATAGTGAAGGTGGGCCAAACAAACGTCTTCTTTGGTCGTTAGGTTCTAATAAATTTAAATAATCATCAGAAGCAATTGTTGTACTGTATGTTCCGCTTGATGCTTTATGCCAAATAATTTCTGGATCTTCTTGAGGAATATCTCCTGGACTAGCTATGCCTGGGAAAAACCAATCTGGAAACGTATTAAAGTCTACTAGTGTATTATTTAGTGTCAATGCATTATTGGCAGCGTCTCTAGCATTTTCAAAATCTCCCATGTATAAATATATACGAGCTAAAAGACTATATGCTCCCGCTTTTGATGGGCGATGAATTAATTCTGGTGTATTTGGTAAGTATGTTACAGCTTCTGTTAAATCATCTAAAATTACATCGTAAACATCGCTTACAGTTGCACGAGGAAAGTCTATACCAATAAGTTCTGTGTTTAAGCGTAAAGGTATGCTAAGATCTGTGTTTGCGGTTGCTGCGTTATAATGTGGTGCATATAAATTAACTAAAGAAAAATAAGCAAATGCTCTGTGTGCTTGTGCTTCTGCCTTTAAAGCGAGCTTGTCTTCTAAAGTACCATCGCTGGCATTGGGAGCATCTTTAATAATAATGTTAGATACATATATTTGGCCATATAAGGTTTGCCAATCGCCATCTTCTTCGGCTTCAGTATAAATATTATCGTTCCATGTATACGTATTTGTTGATGCAACTCCGTCTGGAAAAAAACTTATAAGATTGTCTGTTATCATAACATCATCGCTAGTTAATTCGTTATTAGAAAAACTATTTACAAATCCAGGAGATATGACTTGTAAACCTTGAGTGTTTCCAAATACTTCGGTTTGATCTAAAAGCAATCTATAATCGTTAATTTTACTAGGAATTACTTGACCTTTTGGTTGAATATCTAAATAATCTTCTCTGTCGCAAGAAAACATTAGTAATATAAGTGATAGTATATATAGTGTATTTTTCATAATTAACATTTTAGAAATTAGCATTTAAACTTAGGGTAAATGTTGGTCTTATTTTAAAGATTAAGCTCTCTGGATCAACATCCCATTTGTTAAAATTAATTAAGGCTAAATTTGTTGCTTGAAGACTAATAGATAGTCTTTTAAAACCTGCTAAATTGGTTATTTTATCATTTAATTGATAGCCTAATACAACTTCTCTTAAACGAATATGCGAAGCATCATCTACATGCTGACTGCCATATTTGTAATACGTTTGGTAAGTGTCTAGAGTGGCATCTGTTCTTGTTGTTGGTATCCTTGGAATATCTGTAGTTAACTCGTCTCCTGGGGTTTGCCATCTGTTTTCAAAATCTTTATGTATATAGTGGTTACCACCAAAAGCATTTGGAAGACTTGCATAATCCATAAAGTTGGTGTTTCTAAATACATGACCAAACTTAAAACTTGTTAAAGCTCTTAAAGTAAGACCTTTGTACGAAAATTGATTAACCCAACCACCATATACTTTTGGAGTTGTTGTGCCTTCGTATTTTAAGGCTTCAACCACATCGATGTCTCTATTTACTAGCTCTCCTTCTTCATTTAAAAATAAAGGGTCTCCCTCTTCATTTAAACCTTCAAATTGATAACTGTATAAGTAGCGTAAAGGTTTGTCTTTTAAAGGAGAACGCAGAATAGTATATGCAAAAGGTGTGTTTTCTGGAACATCTACTTCTGTAACTGTATTTTTATTATATCCAAGGTTAAGTGTTGTATTGTATTTAAAGTCTTTTTTGTTAATAACCAGACCTTTTAAAGAAACATCTATACCTTTGTTTTCCATTTCTCCAGCATTAATTAAAGCAGAATTAAATCCTAAAATAGAAGGGAAAATAACATTGGATAGTAAATCTTCACTACGTCTTTTATAGTATTCAATAGACCCACTAAGCCTGTTGTTAAACATACCAAAGTCTAAACCTAAATTAGTTACGTAGACTTTTTCTAGTCTTAATTCTGGGTTTTTAACATTAGAAATAAAAGCGTATTCGTCTCCAGTAAAAGGGTCTGTAGAAATTCCTGCTTGTACAAATGGGCTTGTAGTATTGTTTACATTACCATTGCTACCATAAGTTGCTCTTAGCGATAAATAGTTTATTGTTTTGTTGCTAAAAAAATCTTCGTTATGGATAGCCCATTTACCACCTATAGAATATAAGGGGATGTTTTTATACTTATCGCTAGCCCCAAATAAATTGGCGTCGTCTAAGCGTGTGCTTCCTGTAAGGGTGTATTTTTTATCGTAGGTATAAGCAAAGTTTCCGTAGTACGAAATAAATCTATTTTCGTTTTCTGTAATAGTGGCATAGTTAGGAATTTGATTTTCTCCAAAAAAGTAAACGGTAGGAAATCTATCGGCAAAATTTAAATTACTTGCAAAATTTAGCGACTGGTCGTCGTAACCATATAATCTATTTCCGTTTGAGTCCGAAAGTACTTTTCTTACCTCGTATCCACCAATAACATTAATGTTGTGTAAGTTGTTTTTAAAAGATTGATTGTAGTTTAATTGTAATCTCCCTGATTGAGATTCAGAATTATATGTATTTAAATCTAACATGCTTCCTTCTGGAATGGCACTAACTAAAGCTCCGTTAGCTCCTGTGTTTGTCGTGTAAGTGTTAACTAGGTTTCTTACTTGAAACGTGTTTTCGTTGTAAAGGTTTCTATTTTCTGTAATGCCCTTTTCGTACTGGTACCTGCCTTCTAAAGATAAATGATTTGTTATTTTGTAATTTAAAGCAGCTTGTAATCTAATTTGAGAACTTTTAGAACTGTTATTTTTGTTTTCAAATTCTTGTAATAAGTTATAATCCCAGTTGTAAGGATATCCGTTTTCTACACTTCTAGCGTCTTTAAATTCTTGATAAAACCCTTGAGATTGTGTTAAGCGCTCACCATTGCTATCTATAATATTTTGGTATTGGTCTAAGCCTATAGCATTAGAAAGAGACAGTCCGTTTAGTTTCGATTTGGATTGCGAATAATTAACTCTACCAGTAAAAGTAAATTTTGGAGATATGTTTATTTGGTTGCTAATATTAGCTACAATTTGATCGCCATCGTTGTTTTTAAACGATCCGTTATTTTTATTTTGATTATACATTAAAGAAGCACGGTAACTGCTGTTTTCGCCTCCGCCATTAATGCTTAAATTGTGTTGCAACCAAGTTTGATTTGCTATAAATAAATCTTCAAATTGATCTCTGCTATCAATGTTTTTTAAGTTGTTTATAATAGCATCTGCTTCTGTATTAGTTATTAACCCTTCGTTTAAAGATAGATAGGTTTCTAGTCCTTTTGAAATGTTTGACGAGTTAAAGGCATTTGGTAGGTTCCTCCAAGAATTATCTGCCATGTGTTTTTCAAATTCTAAAAAACTTTCTGTAGTTGCATATGGCTGTTCGTGTAAATCTAATTGATTGGTTATAGAAAAACTAGTTGAATAGCTAACCGCAGGCTTAGCATTTTTAGTGCCTTTTTTGGTAATAATTACTATAACTCCGTTTGCTGCTCTTATACCCCAAATAGAAGCTGCAGCTGCATCTTTTAAAACAGTAATGGTTTCAACATCATTTGGGTTTATGGTTTCTATTCCTTGCTCAATAGGAAAACCGTCTACCACAACTAAAGGATCGTTTACAGAGTTTATTGTACTTATACCTCTAATTGTTGCCCCATCTTCGGCGTCAAATAAAACCCCAGAAACTTCGCCTTCAATTTTATCAAAAATACTTTGAGATGTTTTTATGCTTAATGTTTTTTCATTCAATTGCTCAAAAGATCCAGTAGCACGTTCTTTTGATATTTTTTGATATCCTGTATTTAAAATAACCTCGTCTAGCTTATTTGCATTTTCTTTTAAAATAACATTAAGTTCTTGTTGGTTAGTAACTGTAATTTCTTGTGGTATAAAACCAACATAAGAGAATTTTAAAATATCTCCTTTTGAAGCGCTTATTTTATAATCTCCATCAAAATTAGACGATGCGCCTCGCAGTATTTCTCCTTTTGAGTTTGTTGCTATAATATTGGCTCCTACTAGAGGTGCTCCATTAACATCTGTAATATTACCTTTTATTAATTGCTGATAATTGTTTTTATTTACACTCGTAATATGTTTTAAAACTATGGTTTTTCCAACAGTTAACTCGTAGGTATAGTTACCATAAGATAAACTTTTGGTAAGTAAATTATGAGCAGTAATTGTGCCTTTATTTAACTCTACTTTTGGGGCATTTTTAAAGTCTTCCGTTTTGTAAACAAACCTATAGTCTGTTTCTTTTTTTATGAGTTCGAAAACATCTATTACCGATATTTTTTGATCTCTATCAATGTTTATTTTTACATTTTGCGAAAAACTGGCCCTGCTATTAAAACCAAAAGTTAAAACACAACTTAAAAAGATGAGAGTTTTCATAATAAATAGTAGCGATTTTTCCCTAAAGACTATAGGGCCTCTAATAAATTTAATTTTCATAAATTTGACTGTTTTGGTTAGTTAAACATTTTAATTAATTATTACAATACTAAAGGGGACTGAGAATGGTACGGTAGGATGTCTAGTCTCTGTTCCTCTTTTTTGTTTTATATGTTATTCTATCATAATTTTTCCTTTTTCTAATTTAAAAGATACATTACCTGTATTTTGAATCATATTTAGAACTTCACTTATGTTTTGACTTTTGTCAAAAACGCCTCCAAATAAATCGTTTTCTAGTGCTTTGTTTTTAAATATAAACTCTATATTATACCATCTAGACAGGGTATTCATAATGTCTTTTAATGGTTTGTTTTTAAAACTAAATACACCTTCTTTCCAAGAGATTTCGTTGTAAACATCTATATTAGAAACAGAAATAGTTTCATCGTTATTTAAAACAATAGCTTGTTGGTTTGGTGTTAAAAGCTTATTGTTGTTAGCCTTATTAATAGCTACACTACCCTCTATAAGTGTTGTATATGTAGTATTATCGTTTTTATAGGCTTTAATATTAAATTCGGTACCTAAAACCTCGACCTCTTGTTTATTAGTTAGTACTTTAAATTTAGCGCCATTGTGGTTAGTGCTTGGCGATACATCAAAATAAGCCTCGCCATAAACCAATTCTGTTTGTCTTGTTTGCCCCTCTATAAAGTGTACAGGGTATTTTAATTGAGATTCAGAGTTTAGCCAAACCTTAGTCCCGTCTGCTAATGTTACATTATATTGCCCACCTCTTGGCACTGTTAAATAGTTGTATGCTATATCTTGTTTAGTGTTGTTTTTTGTTTTGTAGGTTAGTGCCTTTCCGTTGCTTTCTACATTATTTGAAATATAATTTTTATCTTTTTCTAAAAAAATATTAGTGCCATCTTCTAGAGTTAATGTTGCCTTGTCTGTGCCAACTTTAATATTGGTGTCGCTTATGGTAATATTACCTTTATTTAAGCTATTCTGATTTAAATAAAAATACCCAACAGCCATAAATAATACAATAGCAGCAGCATATTTAATATAGTTGCGTTTATATAACAGAATAGGTTTATTTTGTTGTTTTATAGTGTTAAATACTTTATTGTAAGCTTCTTCTTCGTCTATTTTATTATAAAGTAGATTTAAAGTATAAGCGTGGCGTACTTGCGTATTAAAGGCTTTTTGGTTCTTAGGGTTTTTAAGCCAAATGCGCAATTCTTTCTTTTCTTCTTCTGTAATAGAATCTGATAAAAGCTTACTAATTAAATTTTTCACGTCTTTTTTTTTAGTGTTGTATGGTACTGACGCAAATTTTTAAGAAAACCCCTAAAGAAAAATTAAATAATTGTTAAATATTTTTTTTTATTGATGCGATTTCTGCTAAGTTTACTTCTTAGAAACAGTTAATGAAGGATATTTTTTTATTAGAGGCGATTAAGAAGAATGATAAAAAGGCATTCAAAATTTTCTTTGATAAGTATTACACACCTTTAGTTGGCTATATTAATACTTTTACCAAAGATCTTTATTTGGCTGAAGATATTGCCCAACAGTCTTTTATTATTTTTTGGACAAAAAGAAAGAAAATAAAAATTTTAAAATCTCCTAAAAGCTATTTGTATTCTATAGCTTATAATTCTTATATAGATTATTACAGAAAAAAGAAAAAGCAAGATACTTTTTTTGATGATTTAAAAGAAAAAGCTTTACGCGATTTGGTTGAAGAAGATGAAGAATTGATGCAAAAGAGGCTAGAAAAGCTTAAAACAATTATAAACGATTTACCGCCAAGATGCCAGCAAATTTTAAAAATGAATAAGTTTGAAGGTTTTAAATATAGTGAGATAGCAGAAAAACTAGGTGTTTCTATAAAAACCGTAGAGGTACAAATGGGTATAGCTTTTAAAAAAATAAGAAAGGGGTTTGAAGACACGCCATTTTTATTATTTTTAGTAAGGCAGTTGGCTTAAATAGATGTATTACTTGTATAATAAAAGCCAGTTATAAAAATATAACTGGCTTTTGTTATTAACAGAGCGATGTTTTATTTTTCAGGTTTAAAAACAACCTCGTAAGATTTATTATTTTTTAATAATTTCTTAGTAATTTCTTGAACATCTTTTGTTGTTATTGAGTTAATGATGTCTTCAAAGTTTTTAGATTCAGTTCTATTATAGCCTTCTAAAATAAGAGTTTGCATCGCACTCATGTCGTAACGGTTAGAGCTTTTACTTTCTTCTCTTTCTTTTAAAAAGTTAGTTAAAACTTTATCTAAGTCGTTTTGTTGTATGGAGCCATTTTTAATCAAGTCAATTTCTTTATAAACAATACTTATTAACTTTTCTGCAAGGTCTGGATTACAATCAAAACTAACACCTAAACTAGCTCTAGAAACTGGTTTTTTAGATAAAGCTCCATTACTTCTTGCTCCATATGTGCCTCCTTCTTCTTCTCTTAAAGACTGTGTGTATCTAAGCGTAAGTATATCGCCTAAAATACTCATTAAGTAAGCATTTTTTAAAGTATAAGGCATCTCGTTTTTTATAGCAATTTTGACAGATGTTTTGGCATCTTGCATGGGCAAGTAAATATCTTTATCTGTGTTGTCTCTTATCCAATTTACAGAGTTGTCTTTCCAGTGTTCTTTTTCTGTAGTTGCAGGTATACTAGCAATATATTTTTCTAATAAAGGTTCTAATTGTTTTGCAGTAACATCGCCCGAGATAAAGAATTGAAAATCGCCTATGTTAGCAAATCTAGATTTATATATATCTTCAACCTTATCTAAGCTAAATTTTTGAATATATGCTTTGTCAAAAAGTGGTTTTTTAGGATTGTTTTTACCATATAACGTTACGGTTAAACTATCACTTATTTTAGATTTTAAATCTTGACTTTTTCTTACCAAGTAGTTATCTACATTTTGCATAAATACATTGTATGCAGTTTTATCAAAGCGAGGTTTAGTAAAACGTAAGTTAGCTAACTCTAGCATGGTTTCTACATCTTTAGTTGTAGAGCCACCAGATATGGTTTCAGATAAACCATTAATTTTAAAGTTAGCGCTAGCTTGTTTTCCAGCTAATACTTTTGGTAATTCTGTTGCAGAAAACTCGCCTAACCCAGACATGCTAACTACATTACCTAAAATACTTGCAGATGGCATGTCTTCTAACGGTAGTAAAGAGGTACCACCATAGCTATGTGCTAGCATGCTTACTTTATTTTTGTCTTTATTTACAAATTGAAAATGTACTTTTACATTGTTACTAAGTGTATATGTAGTAAAACCAAGAGCTTTGTTAATTTCTTTATTTACAATTTTTCCAGGCGTTAAGTTTACACCAGACATTAAAGGTTTTAATGCGTCCTCTTCTTTATAAGGTTTTAATGTTGTACTATTTTCAACTTCGTTTAATATGCTTATGGCTTGATCTTTTGTTAGGTTGTTTTTACCTTTTACACCTGTAACAATTAAACTTCTGTTCTTTTTTGTGTAAAGTTTTTGTACCTGTTTAAGTAAATCTTTTTGCGAAATATTATCTAACAAATCTTTTGCAATTTCATACTCTTTAGCTAAATCTCCTATTGTATTATTATCTAAATAATTAGACTGAATAATTTTAATAATTTGCTTGTGGCTTCTGTCTTCTAATTTTGCTATTTGATTTTCGTAACCACTTTTATAGCTTACCAATACACGATTAATTTCGGCTTTAGTAAAGCCAAATTTTATAGCTCTATTAATTTCGCTCATTGCGAGTTTAAAAGATTCTTGTTGCTTTCCTTCTTTTGGAGATATTTGAACGCTAAAAGCATTATGTAAACGGGTCGCGTTGCTATAGCCTGCACGCACTCCTATAAAAGGTGCTTCTGGATTTTGAGTAATATTGCTAAAGCGTTCTCTTAATATACTCGAAATAATGCCATTTAATAAGCTTTCTTTTAAATCGGCAACAGTTTCGTTAGCTAAACTATTGGCATGGCGAATACTAAATTGTATGCTTGCAGTAGAAACCTCATCGTCCATTCCAATGGCATAATCTAGGTTTTGGTTATCTTCAATTTTGACATTAAAACGTTTCGGACCGTTTTTTATAGCTGGTATTGCCGAGAATTTAGATATAACTTTTGCTTCCATTTCTGCCATGTCAAAATCGCCAACAATAGCAATGGCTTGCAAATCTGTGCGATACCAGTTATGGTAAAAATCTCGTAAAGCCTTGTATTCAAAGTTTTCTACAATATCCATTAATCCTATTGGAAGTCTTTTTGAGTAAACAGAATGTCCAAACATGGTACCAATAGTTTTTTCTAGAATACGAGCTCTTCCGTTTTGTCGTGTACGCCATTCTTCTTTTATAACACCGCGTTCTGCATCTATTTCTTCTTCGGTTAGTAATAAATAGTTAGACCAATCATGAAGTATTTGTAAACCAATATCTGTTAATCTAGGTGTTGTTGGTACATTATTTACGTTGTATACGGTTTCATCAAAAGAAGTGTAAGCATTAATATCTTTCCCAAAAACAATACCTTCTTTTTCTAGAGTGTTTAAAATACCCTTTCCTTCAAAGTTTTCTGTACCGTTAAATGCCATGTGCTCTAAAAAATGAGCTAAACCTTGTTGATTGTCTTCTTCTAAAACAGATCCTACATTTTGAATTATATAGTAACTGGCAACACCTTTGGTTACATCTGTGCTATGTAAGTAATACGTCATACCGTTAGGTAAAACGCCTTTTTTAATACTAGAGTCTATAGGTAATGGTGCGCTTAAATTTTGAGCACCAATACTTGCGATTAAAAAAAGTGATAATACTGTTAAGATTTTTTTCATCTTTTTAAGTTTGATTATGAGTTATATAAGTATAGAGTAGAAAAAAACGAAGTACCCTTATTAAGGAAATGTTAAAATGAGTACATGTGCTTTTATATTTTTAATGTCGTAAAGGTTTATCTCTATTCATTTCTATAATATCTACACTTTTAGGTTCTTGGTTTAAAAAGTGCTTGCTAAAATGGTCTGCTCTTAACCAAAACGAATACTCTGTCATGTTACCAAAGCTATGGCGTTGTCCTGGTAGGAGCATAAAATCAAAGCGTTTATTTGCTTTAATTAGTGCATTTGCCATTCTAATGGTGCCTCCTGGGTGTACATTATTATCTACATCTCCTGTTATTAACATTAAGTTTCCTTTTAAGTTTTTTGCTAACGACTGGTTTTTATCAATAACATATTTGTATTTAATACTGCCATCGTCATCTTTTTCTTCTAGAATACCATGGTGTGTTTCGCTCCACCAACTGTTGTAAATAGAATTATCGTGATTTCCAGCAGAAGATACTGCAGCTTTAAAAAAGTCTGGATATACTAGCATAGCAGCTGTAGACATAAAACCACCGCCAGAGTGACCAAATATACCAACTTTATTAATGTCAATAAAAGCATGTTTATCTGCCAATTGCTCTGCTACATATTTTTTATCGGCTAATCCATAATCTCGCAAGTTGCCATACCCGTAATTATGATACCATTTAGATCTCGAGGGGTGTCCGCCTCTATTACCTAAAGTAACCACAATAAAGCCTATTTGTGCCATACGGTCTAATCTATCCATTCTAACAGAAAAAGATTTGTTTACAGCTTCTGTTTGTGGTCCAGGATACACATATTCTAGCAAAGGGTAAGTTAGTTTTTCATTAAAATTAAAAGGCTTATACATTACTCCGTAAATATCTGTAATACCATCATCTGCCTTCATTTTAAAAGGCTCAGGGAATTTATATCCAGTAGCCATTAATTGCGATAAATCTGCTTCTTCAAGGCTTAAAACAACATTACCGTTGTTGTTTCGTAGTTCAGACTTTGGTACTGTGTTTACTCTAGAGTAATTACTAACAAAATACTTATTAGAGTCAGACATGCTGGTGTTTGTGTTGTAATCTCCTGCATTTAGGTTTTTTAAATCACTACCATTTAAGTTTATTTTAAATAAATGCTCGTAGTAAGGGTCTTGATTTTTGGTAACACCATTTGCTGTAAAATATAAAACCCGTTCTTTTTCGTTTATATTAACAAACTTTTCTGCATGAAATTCACCTTTTGTAATTTGTCTTTTTAATTTACCATTACTATCATATAAATAAAAGTGCGCCCAACCATCGCGCTCAGACCAATGTATTAGTTCTTGTTCGTTATTAAAAAGTACTAGAGGTTTTTCTTCTACGTATGTGTTTAGCTCCTCTTTAATTAATGTTTTTGTTTCGCCTGTATTAATATCGGCAACACAAATATTAATTCTTTTTCTATCTCTACTTTTTGTGCTGTAGTATATTTTGTTTTTTTTAGATAGTAATAATGCAGGCTTAAACTCATCAGAAAAATTCGACTTTTTTATTGGAGCTTTATAAATATTTATATCTTGTTGTATAGTGGTATCTAACTTAATACGGTTTATTTTTTTAGAGGGCATATCGAAAATAAGAACTTCAGGTTTGTAATACTCTTGTTCTCCTGCCATATGGTATTTGTAAGTTTCTAGAGTAGGTCGTTGGTTGGCAACAGAATTAATTACCCAAAGATCTTTTATATGCCTATAGTCTCCTTTTTGAAAAACAAATTTTTTAGAATCGTGAGACCAAATACCACTAATGCTTTTGCGCTTGTCTTTATTCTTCTCTTTGGTTTCGTTGTTTTCTCCTCTAGCGTAACCACCGTAGCTGTAGTTCTCTTCACCGTCTTTAGTCCATTGGTTTTCAACAATTGTAGTGTCTTTTTCGTCTTTTACAGCTTTTAAGAAATTCTCCTTATCCATCCAGTATAAATTGTAGTTTTTAGAGAATAAAACAATGGTACTATCTGGCGAAATATTTGCCCACATTTTCCACTTTTTTTCGCTCTCTTTTTTATTATCGATTATAGTTAAGGCGTTGCTTCCTAATTTATATTCAAAATGATAAACCTTATTTTCCTTTTTTAGTGGCTTTTTGTTTTTGGTTAATGTAGAGTCTTTTTTTATAGATGTCGTATCTGTTTTAGTAAGCTCTTTTTCCTTTTCAGTAACATCTACTTTTTCTGTTGATGTTACTCTAAAACGAATTGCTGTTTCGTTTTTAACAAACTTAAAGTTAAATCGAGGTAAGTGTTTTGCATCATATGGATCTTTAGTTATTTCTGTTAACCATTTTGCCATTTTAGCATTATCAAATAATTTGGTTTTGGTACGTTTATCTGCATCTACAATATAATAGTTAGAGCCTTCTGTAGTTTTATATTGATACCAAAACCGGTTTCCATTTTTTAACCAATTGGGCCTTACAGATGTAGAGTGTACAAGTTTTGCAATGTTAGAAGGCGAAAACTTTGATGCCAAGCGGTAGTTTGGTGCTGGTGTTAATTTTTGAGCTGTTTCTTGCGCTAAAACAATGTTTAATGTTAAAAAACATATTACTTTAATTATATAATTCATATCCTTTAGTAAAATGATTAAATAGGGCTGTAGTTATGTAAAAAAAAGAAGGCTTATAATTTAAACCAGTCTTTTGTTATTTCTTTTTCTATTGATTTATTTCCGTTGTGAATAAACTCGTTTTTAGCAGCATTATAAGTATAATCTTTTTGCCATGCTTTGTAATTATTTGCTACTTCTTCAATCGATTGACATATAAATTCTATTTCGCTATTTGTCATAGTGGGATGAATAGACATTCTAATCCAGCCCGGACGCTCAATTAAACAACCTTCTAATATTTTTTGTTCTATAAATTTAGATGTGTTTTGGTCTACATTAAGTAAATAATGCCCGTAAGTACCTGCGCAAGAGCAGCCTCCGCGAGTTTGTACTCCAAACCTATCGTTTAAAAGTTTAACTATAAGATTGTAATGTGCATCGTCAATATAAAAAGAAAATACACCTAGTCGATCTTTATGGTTTGGAGCTAAAATTTTTAAATTCTTAATTTTAGAGAGTTTACTAAATACAATATCGTTTAATTGATGCTCGCGGTCTAAAATGTTTTTTACTCCCATTTGTTCTTTCAATTTAATAGAAAGAGCAATTTTTATAGCTTGAATAAAGCCAGGAGTACCACCATCTTCACGGGTTTCAATATCATCAATATAATCGTGGTCTCCCCAAGGATTCGTGTAGCTTACTGTGCCACCGCCAGGATTGTCTGGAACAACATTTTTATATAATTTTTTATTAAAAATTAACACGCCAGAAGATCCAGGGCCACCTAAAAATTTATGAGGCGAAAAGGTAATAGCATCTAAATATTCGTCTTTATGCTCTGGGTGCATGTCGATGTTTACGTATGGTGCAGAACAAGCAAAATCTACAAAGCACAAACCATTATTTTGATGCATAATTTTAGCAATATCATAATAGTTAGTACGAATACCAGTTACGTTAGAGCATCCTGTTACAGCTGCAATTTTTATAGGGCAATTTTGGTGTTTTTTTAATAGGTTTTCTAGTTCTGTTAGGCATGGTAATCCGTTTCTATTCGAAGGTATAACCTCTACACGGGCAATGGTTTCTAGCCAAGATGTTTGATTAGAGTGGTGCTCCATGTGCGATACAAAAATAACAGGTCTTTTCTCCTCAGGAACCGTGGTGTTATCTTTTAAGTTTTCGTTTAGTTTTATACCTAATATACGTTGAAATTTATTAATAGCTCCTGTCATGCCAGTGCCAACAGTTATTAATACATCGTCTTTAGAGGCGTTAACGTGTTGTTTAATAATATTTCTGGCATCGTGGTAAGCATGTGTCATTGCAGAACCTGTAATAGAGGTTTCGGTATGCGTATTTGCAACAAAAGGGCCTATTTGTTTTGTTATTTTATCTTCAATAGGTTTGTAGAGCCTTCCGCTTGCAGTCCAGTCTGCATAAATAATTTTTTTTCTTCCGTAGGGCGAATCAAAATATAAGTCGTCTCCTATAATATTGTTTTTAAATGATTGAAAATAAGCCTCTAAATTTAATGAGGTTTTAGCTTTTGAGGCAAAAATATTTTTTATATTGTTTACTATAGAACTCATAAGGTTAGATTTTTAAAAAAAATTACCTTGGAAAATAAGAAACCAAGGTAATTTCAACACTAAAACAATCAAAACTAATTGATCTTGCTTTTTATATGTTTAGTTCGTTAAAAAGTTCTGTTAATTTACTGCTAGATGGCCTTGGTGCATCTGCTTTTACAATTTTACCTTGTGGGTCTATTAAAATAAACCTAGGTATTCCTGTTACGCTGTAGCTGTCTGCAAACGTTTTGTCTTCTTTAGCCCAAAGTTGTATGCCTCCTAATTCCTTTTCATTAACCATTTTTTTCCATGTGTCGTAGGCATTTTTTCTGTCGACAGAAATACTAACAAATTCAATGTTTTTTCCGTGATATGCTTTTTCTATTTTTTTTAAATGCGGAATTTCTGCTTTACAAGGCCCGCACCAAGTAGCCCACATATCTATGTATACATATTTACCTTTTAAATCGTTTAAAGATGTTAAACCTCCTGCATGGTTTTCGTAATCGGTAAACTTTGGAGAGTCCTGCCCTGTAAGCGCTAGTAATTTTTGTTTCTCGTTGTACATAGAGCTAAACTGCTTATTTAAACCTTCAATTTCTTCGTTTTGAGAAGCAATAAAAGTAGAGTCTAAATTAGTAGTGCTATCTATAAGCGCTTTTAAAGCACTAGAGTTTGAAGCCATTTTTTTATCGAAGTCTGTTTTAGACATACTCATTAGCTCCTCATAATCAATAATTTTTTCTTGCAAAATAGCTTTTTTAACAAGATAGTTGTTTGGTTCTGCCCCTTTGCCTTCGTATTTTAAGGTTTCATCAAACATTTTGGTGTCTAGACTTAAATTTAAATCGTATCCGTTTTTTAAAAATAGCGAAGCTCTTTCTTTTCCATCAAAAAAGATATAGTTTCCAGGTTCAACAGAAAGGGTGTCAGAAAACGATCCGTTAGCATCTACTTTAATGGTTTTAATAATACCACGTTGAGCAATAATTAAAGAGTCTGAGTTTGGGTTTGAAATTGTTCCAGAAAAGGTTACAAAGTCTTTGTTTGCTTCTTGTTTACAAGATGCAAATATTAAAGCTACTGATAATATGTAAATTAGATTTTTCATTAGTTTTTTAATTTGAAATTATTAATACCTTTTTTTAACCAGGTATGATACGCGTTAACATCTGGAGTATAGGCTACGGGTTCTATTAAATTTTCTTCGTTATGATCCATTAATACATACATAGGTTGTGTATTAGCTTTGTATTTTATGGTTTGTAGTTCGCTCCACTTTTGGCCAATATATTTTAATTTTTTACCTGGTCTCAATTTAGAGTCTACAATTTCGTGGTCTTCTAGTTTGCGTTTATCGTCTACATAAAGCGAAATAAGAACCACATCGTTTTTTAAGAATTTAAGAACACTAGGCTTAACCCAAACATTTTGTTCCATTTTACGACAGTTTACACAAGCATGACCTGTAAAATCTATCATAACAGGTTTGCCTACTTTTTTTGCGTAAGCCAAACCTTTATCGTAATCGTTAAAAGCTAAAATATCGTGTGGAGGCATTAAGTGTGCTCCATCTGGAATTTCACTGTGGTTATTTGCCAAATTCGAGCCAGATCCTAATTGCGTAAATCCTACACCATAAGGCGATTCGCTATAATGTTGAGGTGGTGGAAAAGCACTTATTAAGTTTAATGGCGCCCCCCATAGTCCGGGAATCATATAAATAGTAAAAGACATTACTATTAAGCCTAAACTTAATCTTCCTACAGAAATATGTGATAAAGGCGAATCGTGCGGTAATTGTATTTTTCCGAAAAGGTAAAACGCAAGGGCTCCAAAAATGGCAATCCAAATAGCTAAAAATACTTCACGTTCTAGCCAGTGTAATTGTAAAACTAAATCGGCGTTAGATAGAAATTTAAATGCTAAAGCTAATTCTAAAAATCCTAAAACCACCTTTACTGTATTTAACCAACCACCAGATTTTGGTAAAGAGTTTAACCAACCAGGAAAAGCAGCAAATAAGGCAAAAGGTAAAGCAATGGCTAACGAGAATCCTAGCATGCCAACAATAGGCCCTATTTGGCTACCGCCAGCAGCAGCTTCTACTAGTAAGGTTCCAACAATAGGTCCTGTACAAGAAAAAGAAACAATTGCTAAGGCTAGAGCCATAAAAAAGATGCCAATTAAACCACCTCTATCTGCTTGAGAATCTACTTTGTTTGCCCAAGAATTGGGCAGCATAATTTCAAACGCTCCTAAAAAAGAAGCAGCAAAAACTAATAATAAAATAAAGAAAATTATGTTAAACCAAACATTGGTAGATAATGCATTTAAGGCATCGGCTCCAAATAGTAGGCTTACTAAAATGCCTAAAAACACATAAATTACAATAATAGATAATCCGTAAATTATGGCATTACGTATACCAGCAGCTTTGGTTTTACTTTGTTTGGTAAAAAAGCTCACCGTCATAGGAATCATAGGGAAAACACAGGGTGTTAACAATGCGGCGAAACCTGATAAAAAGGCAATAATAAATATTCCTAAAAGACTCTTGTCTGATTCTTTTGAAGATGAAGTAGTAATGTCTTTGGTAGCAGATACGTTTGATGTACTAGTATTTGTGTCTAGGTTAAATGTTAAATCTACTTCGGTAGGAGGTAGGCATCGTGTATCATCACAAACCATAAATTCTACAAACGCTTCAAGTGTATTCTTGTCTCCTATAACCTTAATTTTTTGCTCGAAAGTAGCTTTGTTTTCAAAAAACTTAATTTTCATATCAAAAACAGGATCGTCAACAGTATGTCCCTCTTCTTCGGTAGTATTTCCTATAATTTTAAACGCACCGTTAGCATCATCAAAAGTAAATGTAGTAGGAATTGGCCCGTCTTCTGGTACATTCTGCGAATAGAGGTGCCAACCAGCTTCAACCGTAGCTTTGGCTATTAATTTAAATTCGGTATCCGAAATTTTTTCAACAGAAGTTGTCCATTTTACAGGGTCTAATATTTGCGAATAGCCAAAAGAAAAGGCCATTAAAGCAAAAAGAAAAATTAATTTTCTCATAGTTATTATTGTGTTTGGTGGTTTAGTTAATTTATTTCGAATACTAAATCAGTTTCAGTAGGAGGTAAGCATCTCGTGTCGTCGCAAACCATAAATTCAACCGTAGCTTCAACTTTAAAATTTGTTTTAGATTTTAATTTTATACGCTGTTTAAAAGAGGCTTTGTTTTCAAAAAATTTAATTTTCATTCCAAAAATAGGATCATCAATAGTGTGTCCTGTTTCTTCAGATGTGTTTCCTTTTTTTAAATAGTTTGCATTACCCTTAAAAGAAAAACTTGTAGCAATTGGGCCATCTTCTGGTACGTTTTGCGAATAGAGGTGCCAATGAGGTTCTATGGTTGCAGTTGCTATTAAGACAGCTTCTGTGTCTGATGTTTTTTCTATACTAGTTGTCCATTTTACGGGCTCTAGTATTTGTGCGTTACTTATAGAAAAGGTAAAAAAGGCTAGTAATAGAATTAAGTTTTTCATTTTTAGTGCTTTAGGTTGCTAAATAAAATTAAATGTATTTTTTATTTAACGATACATTTGTTACCCAATATTTAAATATTAACAGATGTAATTAAATTATAAATAAATGTTTAGTACTTGTGTTATATAAGTCGTTACAAATCTACTTTCCCCCTAACTTGAAACTGTTAAATGATTCTTAAATGTTTATTCTATTTTTAAAATAGAAGGGCTAAATGGGGATATATAGCCCTTCTTTCTATCTTTCTAATAAATTATTAAATAACTAATTCAAAAAATTCACATAAATACAAATGTAAGTAGAAAAATAGTGTTATTTTAAAGGGGCTCCGTTGTTATCTAGAGATCCAGATTTTATAATAATTAATTGATCTAAATTGATATGCTTTTTAATAGACGCATTAACTTGTTTAACTGTTACAGCTTCAACATCTTTTGGGTATTTGTCTATATAACTAGGTTCTAACCCTCGTTCTAAAAATGCTAAAATTGTTCCTGCTAATCCAGATGTGGTAGATAGTCCTACTTTAAAACTTCCTGTAATGTTAGTTTTTTTGCTAGCCAACTCATCGCTTGTAATACCATGAGATATCCATTTTTTAATTTGAACCATAGTAGCATCTAGTCCTTTTTGAAAAAGTGTAGGGTTAAAAGAAGCATTAACAAACCAATAGCCTCCAGTGTTTGAGTGGCCTGTATGGTTAGCTACAATGCTGTATGTTAGCCCATCATTATCTCTTACGGTTTGCATTAAGCGTCCAGAAAATCCGCCTCCTAATATGCTTGTACCAATATAAAAAGGCATAAAATCTTTATCGGTTCTTTTAATGCCTGTATATTGACCAATAAACATTTCTGCACTTGGTTTTTGAGGAATACTTATAACTTTAGTTAAACCGTTTTCTTTTGTTGGCTCTGTGTATTTAGCAAGACCTTTTACACCACCATTCCAACCTTTAAAGGCTTTTTTTAATGCAGCATACAATGTTTTTGTATCTACATCGCCCACAGCAACCATGCGTAGGCCTGCGTTACCAAAATAGGTTTTGTGAAACGTTTTTATTTCTTGTAGGGTTACGCTGTTTAAATTATCTATAGATGTTTGTGTGTCTGTTAAATAATTTGGGTGTCCTTTAGGGTAAATGGCCTGCGAAAGTTTAATTTTTCCCTGAGAACTAGGGTCTGTTAAGCCTTGTTTCATTTGTCCTACAGTTTGCTGTTTTAGCAGGTCGAATTCTTTTTTATCAAATAACGGGTAGCGCAATTCTTCTGCAAGTAAATTAATAACGGTGTTTAGATCTTTTTTAAGACACTTAAAACTAATGTTTACGTTTTGAGTTTCTGCACTAATGTTTAATTGTACTCCTAACTTTTCTAACTTTTGAGAAAATTGTAATTTATTATTTTTAATAGTCCCCTTGTTTAGCATTTGGGTGGTTAAATATGGTGTCATTTCATTTCCATTGGTGTTTAAATAATCGCCAATAGGAAAACTAGCCGATATAGTAAGGAAGCCTTTAGCTCCGGTTTTAGCAGTAACAAGATCTATATTCTCTATGTTTTTTCGAATAAATTTTTCTCCAGATTTTGATGCCTCTATAGTTTCGTAAGCCGATGCTATTTGGGTAACTGCTTTTTGAGAAAGTTGATTAGGTTTTGTTTCGTTTATACAGTTGTCGTGGATGTGTTTTGGGTTTCTGTAAAAGTATTTATCGTTATTATCCGGTATAACATTTGAAGCTTTTAAGTCGTTAGGTGTATTTTTGCCTAATGTTTTAGGAATAAAATAACCCGTTGTGCTTTGATCTTCTATTAAATAAGTGTTGGCTACACGTTTTACATCTTGTGTAGTAACTTTGCTAAGCCTATTACTTTTATTAATATAATCTGTCCAGTCTCCTCCAGCAATAGCTTCGTTTATCTGGCTTGCAATGCTTCCAGATCCATCTCTAGATAAAATAGTTTGAGCATTAAGTTTTGCTACTATTCTATTAATGTCTTCTTGTAATACTCCTTCTTTTTTTATTTTCTCTACCATGTTTAAAAGAGAGGCATATAAATCGTCATGATTAGCTGTTGGGGCAAAACCTAAAGACATGGTAAACAGACCAGCTTCTTTAAAATTGGATGCTTGGGCAGACCCGAAATAAGCTAAGCCCGTATTTATAAAAGATTTGCTTAGTAAAGAAGACTGTCCGTTACCAATAATTTGACTTAATACAGTAAGGGCTGGTAAATCTTCATGCATTCGGCCAGGTATTTTGTATCCAACCGTTAGCATGCCTTGTTGTCCTGGTTTTTTTATAATAGTTCTTCTTGGTCCTAATTGAGCAGGCTCTGTAGTATAAGGTTGAGGCATGTTGTGTGGTGCCCTTGTTATTTTACCAAAATATTTATCTACAAGTTTAAAGAGTGTTGTTTTTTGAAAATCACCAATAATGGTTAGAGTTGCATTATTTGGCCAGTAGTATGTATTGTAAAATTCACGTAATGTTTCAATAGGCATGTTTTCTATGTCTGCACGCCAGCCAATTGTAGAGTGGTGGTATGGATGAGCCATGTAAGCAGTAGCCCATATTTCTTTATTTAAAAGACTATTAGGATTGTTTTCTCCTCGTTCAAACTCATTACGAACTACAGTCATTTCTGCATCTTTATCTTCTTTTAATAATAAAGAGTTGCGCATTCTGTCAGACTCTATGTGTAGCGCTAATTCTAATTTATCACTAGGTATAGTTTCGTAATAATTTGTACGATCATTCCATGTCGTGGCATTCATTTGTGCACCAATACCTTGTAAAACATTAAAAATTGCATTTCCGTTTCTTTTGTTAAAAGTAGGAGTGCCTTTAAAATTTAAATGTTCTAATAAGTGAGTAGAACCTGTGTTTCCTGTTACCTCATGTTTTGAGCCCACACGATATACAATTTGTACTGTAACTACAGGAGCCGAATTGTCTTGTACAAGTAACACCTTCATTCCGTTAGGAGTGTATAGGTATTCTTCTATGCCTTCTAATTCTTGAATTTTATTAAATTTACTGTTTTGCGCTTTTACTATTAGGGATGTAAAACCAATTAGAAGTAAAAGTGTTAAGGTCTTTAATTTCATTTTAATAATGTTGTGTTATATTTATTAAGAGTATATAATTTGCGTTTTCCCCTAAGAATAAAATGTTAAATTTTTATTTTTTTTATTAATTCCTTGCGAAATCTATTAAAAAAAGAGGTTTTGCTGTTAATTATTCTAGTGTTTACCTTTACAGTAGTTTATCAAGCTTAATAACAGTTTCTTTAAATCCTTCTGGATCTGTAATACATTTTGATGGAAACCAGCTTATATTAAATTTTGAAACAAAATTATTATCGTTTGCCCCTTTTTAGATCGTAATTGTATCTAACCGTATGCTTTTGGAGTTGCAAAATCGTTAAATATATAAGAGGAGTCTATGCCTTTAAGAGTGCCAAATACTTTAAAATTGGTGTTGTTTTCTTGGACTCTTAAGGTTTTAATTGAAAATAATAAGCATAAAAAAGAAAATTTATAAATTTGATTTTCATTTTAGGTTGTATTAATTAGTTATGGAAGTATAATATATTTATACCCATCGCCTTCAGAAAAATATAGTTTATTGCGGTTCTTTTTAAACCATTTAACCCATTCTTTTTCTGTTTTAAAATTTTCGTTAGTATATCTAGTTAAAATGCGTTTGGCCATTGCTACATCGCCTCCTTTTTTTAGCATTTTAATTGCAGTATCTATAAGCTTTATGTCGTTATTTGGAATGCCAAGAGCTTTAGCATCTTCATCAATTGCATTTTGGTAATAATGTTTGTACGGTAATGGGTAAAAGTAATTCATGTTTTCTTTGTAGCGTTCTTCATAAGCTTTCCAGTTATTTCCAAATTTGTCTTTTAAATCTTGTGGTTCGTGGCGAATAGTCCACTCTCTAGTTTCTTTTCTAATAGGCATTTGCAATTTCATTTTTTCTAATTCAGAAAGTGTTTTACCTGCTTCTTTTTTAGCTTGAAGTTTTAGTTTTTCTTCTTTAGATTTTAATGTGTCTTTGTTAATGTAGTGTAACCAAGCTTTTGCTCCACGGTCAGAAACTGTCCATTGTTGTTCTCTTGTGTATTCACGTAATGGTATTCTTTTAATTTTTCTTGTAATTTGCTTAGCGCCTTTAAAAGGAGCTATGTAGTGTATCGCATTAATAAATGTAAGTTTAGCGCTATCTGTCATATATTCTGGAGCAGCTGCAAAACCCCAATGGAAAAAGTTAGCATGACGCCCAATAGCTGTAGCTTCAACACCTTTAGCACATTTGCCACTGGAAATCCATTCGGCATCAATTCCGTTTTCAAAAGCATAACCTGTCGATACTAATCCAATAGGGAAGCCTTTACCGTCTTCATAGCCTTCAGTTTGCATTCTCCACATAGGCATTGTTTCTCTTAAATCTCTACCTCCATATCTTGCTTTGTAATTACTAGGAACTTTTTGTTTTTCGTAAGTAATAGTAATTTTATTTGGGGTGTTAAATATAGGGTGTTCTAATTTCATGCCATGGGCATGAGCATCTAAACATAGGCACAAGTGATCTATTTTTAGTTCGCGTCCTTCTCCAATAAAAGCAGAAGGTTCTCCAATCATGATAGTGGCATGATTAAACGACTTTGTTAAATATTGGCGTGTTTTGTAACCTAATATTTGTCCGTTTTTATCCTTTTCGTAACCGCCTGTAAAAGGGGTGAGATAAGCGTCAATTATGGTAACATCATAATCTGCAGACATAGTTTCTTTAAAATCGGCTCCGTAAATGGTTGTTACAGTTTCGAAATATCTATTTAAAAAACTCTCAAAATCGGAGGCTCTTTTTTTTTGCAATGCTAGCTTTCTGTCTGGATTGGTAGAGTATTTTAGATCTCTTTCTGATATGGGCTTGTCTGGATTTGTACCTACATAAAGAATTTTTAAATCAGATTTTTTTGATTGCCCGAAAGTAGGTAGGGATAACCCAATTGTTAAAATAAGTAAAAGGGCTTGTTTTAAAAGATGCTTCATATGTGTAGTTTTAAATGTTGATTAAAATAATATTAAAGGGTTAACGATTTTGTTTTTGTTTGTGGAGGTAAGCATACTCTAAGATCGCAGGTTTGGTAAAATAAACCAGATGTAATTGTTGTAGATTTATTATAGCTGCCTACAGAACAGTATTGAACAAAAACAGGATTGCCATGATAAACAAATATATCGTCGCCATAGGGTTCGCTAATAGATTTTTCCCAGTCGCCAATTGCTGTTATTCCTTCTGGTAATTCTAATTCTAGCCTAGATGCAATGTATGGTTGGTTTTGTGGTACATAAGCGTAAATATGCCATTGCTCTTCTATGCTGGCTTTAAGAATTATTGCTAAATGTGATTTGTCGTTAGACCATACAATTTTAGAATTTATGGATACAGGATCTGCTGGTGTAGTTTCTGGTGTTTGTAGTGCTTTTGACGCTTGTATTGCTTTGCTTTTTAAATCGTTTGGTATTTGTGCGTTACCAAGTTGTATAACAAAAAAAAGTGCTAATGTTTTAAATAATATGTTTTTCATATAATCTTATATTTTATTTAGAAATAACGAATTAGTTTAGGTGGTTATATTTATTAAGTGTGTGTATAAAGCTTTACCCCTTGTTAAGAAGTGTTAATTTTTTTTGTAAAAACAAAAAAGAGCAGAAAATAATTTCTGCTCTTTTTATAACTGTATAATGTAAATGTTGAATGTATTAAGATTAATGCCCGAAAACTTCTTTTAACTTAGCATCTAGCTCTTCTTTTGATGGATTTCTAAGAATTATTTTTTCATTCTCATCCATTAAAAAAGTAGTTGGTAAAAAAGGTACACCATATTGCCTTGCTACAACGCCCCATTGATGGTCGTCGCTAGAGTCGTATAAGTGCATCCAAGTAATTTTATCTTCTTCAATGGCTTTTCTCCATTTTGTTTCTTCGTCTGCAGTGCCAATACCTAAAATTTCAAAGCCATCTTTACCATATTTTTTATATAATTCTTTTAAATGCGGAAAAGAAGCTCTACAAGGTACACACCAAGATGCCCAAAAATCGACTAGTTTATATTTTGCATTTATGCCTTTTAAAGAAACTACTTTCCCGTTTACATCGTTTAAGTTAAAATCTGGGGCTATAGAACCGATACCTAGATTTTTAAAAATATCATTAAACGTTTTTTCGTAATATTTAAACATCGAAGTGGTTTTGGCTTCACCTTTAAAAATTGGATAAATAGCTTTCATTTCGTCTTTAGACATGCGTCCTTCACTAAATTGAAATCCTAAAACCCAAGGCGCTACAGGAGACTCGGGGTGATCTTTAATGTATTGAATCTTGAAATCTCTTTGTTCATTACGTTGTTGTTGTTCCAATTCACTAAATTGAGCTCTCCATTCTCTAAAGGCTTTAATCTTTTCGTCGTCTTTAGAATTATAAGCTGCTGCCATTTTGGGTCTAATATCTTTTAATACAGCAAATTTTTCCTGATACATTATGCTATCCAATTTTGCTTGTTGCGCATTATAAATAGTCTCTAATTTCGAACCTGAAACTTTAGCCTTAAGTTGGCCTCGGTCTGACTCTGCAATATCAAAAGACAAAGAAATAGTACTGTTTTCTATAAAGAAATCGCTATTGTACTTATCATTTATCATAATAACAACCTTATCTGGGTGCTCAATAAAACCTTTAAACTCAAATGCCCCATTTGTCATTTGTGTGCTATCAATAACGACCTTTTTCGCGCCTCTATCAGTAAAATTAAATTCAATTAACTCTACAATGCCTTGATCTAAACCTTTTACTTTTCCAGTAACAACATACCCATTAAAAGCTTCTTTTTTCTCTGTTTCTTTGCATGAGTAAATACTAACACAAGTAATTACTATTAATATGATCTTTTTAAACGTCATAATTATATTTTTAATATTTTCTTAAAGTGATTTTATTTTTCTAATAATTCTTCTAACAACTTAAACGCTTCTTCGCCACCACCAACAAATCGTTTTACAATGTTGCCTCTACGGTCTATGATTAACTTTGTTGGAAACCCTTGTACATTAAAGTGGTTTACAAAATTATCTGACGTGTTAGCCTTATCGCTTAGTAATTGTTGCCACATATACCCGTGCTTTTCAACAAAGGCTTGAATTTTTTCTTTAGTATCTCCAGAGTTAATACCTACAACAACTAAATTATCTTTATGCTTTTCTTGAAACACTTTTACTTCTGGCATTTCTGCTACACATGGGCTGCACCAAAGGCCCCAAAAATCTATCAAAACATATTTACCTTGTAAAGATTTTATATCGAATGCTTTACCATCTAAGGTAGCATTGGTTTTAATTGAAGGAACAGGAAACCCTTCTTTGGTAGCTTTTGTTCCTGCTATTCGGGTTGCTACATCTTGATAATCTGGGTATTCTGATAATTCTTCACTAGACAATCCGTTAAATAATTCTTCCGCTTCGCTAATTTCAATTTGACTACGAATTAACATATCGTTTAAATACCAAGCTGCAGCTAAAGATTTTGGGTTGTTTTTAATATGTTTAACTAACTCGTTTTTTAAAGTAGAAAACAGTGCTTCTGCTTTTTTATTATTTTCTTTTATAATTAGAGAATCTGTTTCGTAGGTGTTTTTAACCGCTAAATTCCCCATTTTATTGTAGTATGGAAAGGTTAGTTTGTTTGCGCTTGCTAGGCTTTCGTTTAATTTATCGCCACCAGGATACATATCCATAAAGTCTGATGCCTCTCCGTTTATCGTTATATTTGCACCAGGAAATGCATAGAATGATAAATAAGCACATTTTACCGGAAAATAACCTTTACCATCTTTAGGGATTTTAAATACTTTACTATCTGAACCATCAAAACTTGGATAAGCTCTTAGCATGCTTAATTTAGATATAGTATCGGTGTAGTTTATTTTTCCGTTAACTACTTTAATAATATCTGTGGTATTTTCTTTTGTATATTTTCTATTTGGATGGCGAAAATGTAAATCTCCTGTAAGTCCTGTAACTTCTCCGGTTATTTTAAATGTATTGTCTTTTTCTTGAGCATTGCTATATGAAAAGATTAGTAGGTATACCGAAAAGAAAAGTATGGTGTTTTTTATAGATTTCATGGTGTGAGTTTTTAATTAGAAAAGTTTAATTTTTAAAAAGCTCTTTTAATTTAGAGTCTAGTTCTTCTTTTGTAGGGTTTCTTAAAACTATTTTGTTGTTAGCATCTACAAGAAGCGTTGTAGGTAAGTGAGGTACACCATAAGATTTTGCCACAGGCCCGTACTTATGGTTTTCGCTTACATCATATACATGATTCCAGGTTGTTTTATCTTCTTCAATGGCTTTTCTCCATTTAGCTTCTTCATCTGCTGTGCCAACACCTATAATAGTAAAACCTTGTTTTTTATATTGTTTACTTAACTCTTTTAAGTGGGGAAATGAAGCTCTGCAAGGTATACACCAAGACGCCCAAAAATCGACAAGTTTATATTTTCCTTCAACTTTAGATAAGGTTAATTTATCACCGTTAACGGTTTTTAAAGTGAAATCTGGAGCTGTGTTACCAACACCTAGATTTTCGAAGTTATCTTTATAAATTTTTTCTATGAAATTTTTAAAAAATCCTGTTTTTCGTGCATCTCCTTCAAAAGTATTATAAAATTCTTTAAGTAATAGTCTAGACATTCTTCCTTCTGTATAATTTACGCCCAATACATGCGGTGACAGTGAAGAACTTGGGTTTTGCCTTACGTAACTATAAATGACGTTGTTATAATCGTCTTGCCTTTTATTCATTAATGGCATTAAAGCTTTTCTTTCCTTATCTAAACTGGCTATTTTAATGCTATCATTTGAAGCATATACTGCTTTTGATTTTTTATTGAACGCATCTAGTTTTGGATAACGACCTTCTTTATAAACCGCTCTAGCTTTTTTGGTTACACTAGAAACTTCGTCGTGCGATTTAGATCCTTTTACTAATGGCTCAAAGCGTGGGTTTCTCTCATCTATGTTACTTACATTAATAGTAAGGTCTATATTGCTGTTTTCTAGTAAAAAAGCACCGCTACACTTACCTATTTGCAAGTGTACCATGTCTGGAAAGTCTACTTTTCCGGTTATTTTAAAGGTGCCATTTGTAACCGGTACACTATCTATTACTGTGGCTTTTTTTTGGTTAAAAAAGGTGTATTCAGAAATTTTAGCATATGTATTATTAATTCCAGTTACAGTTCCGGTAATTGTATAACCATTTGTTTTTTTTGTTTCATCTTTACAAGATGTTAAGCTATAAACAAACAGAAAGGATAATATAAGTATTGATGCAATTTTTTTCATGGCTTTTAAATGTGTTAGTGTTTGCTTGTTAAGTATTATAAATAGGGATAATGCCCCTAAAATATAGACGTTAATTATATGTTAATTATTTAAGTCTGTTTTAGTATAGTTTACTATTAGCGTGGCTAAGTAGAACAACTTTTTACTAAGTTGTTTAAATAAAGAAGGCTTATTAAATATAACAAGCCTTCTATTTATAGTAAGTATACTAAAAGAAATTAGTATGTATTTTGAAGTAAAACACCTGCGCTAGCTATAATATCATCTTGTGGTATTGGGTGTGCATATTTACGAGACCCTTTAAGTAACTCGTAGGTTTGTAAAGGTGCACTTTGATCTACAGCACTTGCAGAATATGGGTAAAACGATCTTACAAGAGCGTCAACATCATCAGATGGATCATCATTAGAGTTGTAACGCTTAACATCGTACCATCTTAAAACAAAAGGTAATTCTCTACGTCTTTCTTCTAAAATTTGTGTTAGTGCTTCTTCTTGAGAACTTGCAGATAATTCAATATCGCTAGTAGATGCTGTATTACGCATTCTTGTTCTTCTTAAAACATTTGCATTTTCTAAACCTGTATTAAAGTCTCCATTACGAACTTGACATTCGGCAACAATTAAATACATTTCTGCAACAGAGGGACCAGATACAGCACGATTAGAGTTTCCAGCAATTGGTGAAGAATATCCTGTTTGGCTAAAAAGAGGGTTATTTATACCGTCTGTTCCTCTAATGTAGGAATGATTTTCAACCATGTAATATTCAAATCTCAAATCGTTAACTTGATCGTAAGTGTTTAATAAATCATCAGAGGGGTATAGCTCGCCAGAAGAGTTTAATAAAGTTCTTTCATAATAAAACTCTCCCCAAACAAGTATATCAGGCTTACTTGTAGTATTGTCTAATTTTGCATTTATTATCTCTGCTGTTTCTGTAGTGCTAGGATCTCCATCACTTTCTATAGTTACGGTCTGACTTATTAAGGTTAAATCTGTATTTAAGTTTCTTAGGGTGTTATCCTCATCAAGTGCTTCTTGTGCATATTTTTCAGCTTTTTCGTAATCGTGAATGGCTAAGTAATATCTAGCTGCAAATGCATTTACAGAGGCTGTACTAGCTCTCCAAATACGTTTTAGTCCATTTTTATAGTCTAGTTTACGGGTTATTTTTAAAGCTTCTTCTATATCTGCAGTCATAAAATCGTAAGTTTCTTGTAACGTCGCTCTCTTTAAAGACTCTTCAAAACTTGTTACTGTTTTTATAGGTAAACCCATTTCTGTTTCATTACCTTTTAAAGCTAAGCAATAAGTTGTAGCCAATAAAAAGTAACTATAGGCTCTAATAAAATGAGCTTCTGCCTTTATATTTGCTTTTTCTTCATCTGTACCTTCTACTATATCTAAAGCTTCTAGAACTAAGTTTGCTGTAAAGATTTTAGACCACTCGCCAGTCCATCCTAAGGTAAGACTCGTGTTTGTGTTTTCTGTACTCCAAGTAGCTTCATGTATGTTCCCTATAGTAATTTCTGTATTGTTTGCATCAAAATAATCACTGTTTAATTCAAAATCATCAGATGCTGTTGCAATTTCGTTTGCTCGCTCCAATTGAAAAGTAGCTCTTTCATTTAACAGCCCTTCTAAATCTTGAATTGAAGATGGTAAAACTCCGTTAGACTTTGATGGTGCCTCGTCTAAATAGTCATCACACCCTGTAAAAAATGCAGTAACTAAAATTAGTGTAAGTATTAATTTATATGTTTTCATGTGTAGCTAGTTTTAAAAGTTTAAATTAAGTCCAAAAGTATAAGTAGCTTGTGGTTTAATAGAACCTGTAGGATACTCAGGGTCTTCATTAAAATCGTTAAAATAGATAGATCCTAAGTTATTTACCTGAGCATAGAATTGTAACGAGTTAACACCAAGTGTTTTTGTTACTTTTGAAGGTAAGTTATAGGTTAAATTAACCTCTTGAAATCTAATAAGTGAAGCATCTAAAACTAAATAATCGAGATAAGGAGTATAGTTCCTGTATCTAAAATATAAAAAATTATCTGAAATTATTGGTGCAACCTCAGAACCATTTCCAGCATTAAGAGCTTCAGACACATAGTTGTTTATTGGTGTTTCTCCACCAGAATCATAGCTAAAATTAGGTCTTCTAAATTTATGTCCAAATTTACCAGCAACAATAAAAGATAAATCGAAATCGTATATTTTAAACAACTGTCTAGTGCTAATATTTGTTGGAGCAACAGAAGTGCCTGAATTAAGCATAAATTGAGACGCATCGTTAAAATCGTTTTCTAGAAAAGAGCTTAAAGCTCCGTCTAATCCCACATACGAAGGAACGTCTCTTCCACCTATTTCATTTACTCCAGCATAATCAAAACTCCATAAAGTGTTTGCGTTGTAGCCTTCAGTATAAGCTTGGCTTACACCAGCTGATGTTAAATCTCGAGTAGTAGTTGATGTTCTAAAAAACTTAGTAATTTCATTATCATTATAACTATAAATTAGAGAACCACTCCAAACAAGATCGTTGCCTTTGATAGGTAGCGTTGTCCCTAAGCTAACTTCAATTCCTTTATTTACCATTTCACCATTGTTTATGGTTGCGGTGGTGTTGCCATTTACAGATGCAATAGATTGTGTAACAATTAAATCTGATCCTTTTTTGTTATAATAGTCGATAGATCCGTTTAATTTGTTATCTAGTATTGTAAAGTCTACACCAAAGTTATAAGTTCTTGTTCTTTCCCAGCGTAATAGCGGGTTTCCTACATTTGCGATAGTTGATTTTAATTCTCCTGTAACCGAATCTATTGTTGGATCAAGCGCTAAAGTTGGAATAGACGAAGTACTCGTATCTACATTGCCACCATAACCATAGGTAGTTCTAATATTTAATCTATTTAACCAATCGACATTAGATAGAAAAGACTCTTTATGTGCTTTCCATGCTAAACCAACAGACCAAAATGGGTTAGAGCGTACAGAAGGGTCGTCTGCAATAAGGTTAGATGCATCGTTTCTATAGTTACCAGTAATAGAATATTTATTATCGAATGTATAGCCTAAGTTTGCGTAGTAAGAAAAGAATCTATCGGTATCTTCTGTATATATAGGTTGATTGCTAAACTCGAAAGGAATAAAGCGAAGGTTCTGGTTAGCAATTCTTATTGGAAAAAAACCAAAGTAGCTTCCCGCCCAACTTTGTATGTCAAGTATGTTATCTGGTATAGAGCCTCCAGATTGCAACGTAGCTTCGTTAAACCCAAAAATGGTAGGATAAATACTTGTTTTATATACTCTTTCTTCTGTTTGCGCCCCTCCAATAAAACTAATGTTATGTTTATCGGCAAAAGTGCGGTTAAAATTAAGTTGATTTCTAAAAGTATACGCATTAACTCTTGATGAGTTAGATTGTAAAACATTTCCGTCTGGTATATTTTGGGTTGGTGCACCGCCAGCAGGGTCTGGTGTAGAACTTTTAATTACCGCTGCTCTAACATCGTATGTGTTTTCGTTATAAAAATCTCTATTTTGAGTATCGAAAATTTCATATTGAATACTCGATGTTACATCTAAACCTTTTAATATATTTAACTTTAAACTGGTTTGAATACGCGTGTTTATTTTTTTAGAAGTACGATCTCTATTATTTATTTCTTGAATAGGGTTGTAAAATATGTTACCGCCATACGGATATAAATTGGCCTCTGGACGTATTTGGCTTATAGCATACAGATTGTTGTTTAAGTACGACATATCTATTAAACTACCATCGTCATTTACTAATATGTCTGACTTTGATAAGTTTGAAATTGTAGCTAAATCGGTACCGTTATTTGTTTCATCATTATACTGTAGCATTCCCGAAAAATCGAATTGTAAACGCTTAGTAAGTTTCGTGTTATTCTTAAAATTAATTAAGTATTTGTTTATTTTGTCGCCTTTAAAAGCTGTTTTGCTATCTTCATAAAGTAAAGATAAGCTGTTAGACATTTTAGAATTTCCGCCAGATATATTAACGTTATGCTGCTGTACCATTGGTGTTTGTAGCAAGTGTTGCTTTATTTGCTTTGTGTTATCGTATGTACTATATTTAGCTATTAAAGCATCTCTTTCTTGTAATGTAATAGCGCCAAACTGTGCGTTGTAAAAAGCGGTATACATGTTTGTGTAATTATTAAAACCTCCAAGACTAAATTCGTTAGGTGGCGAAAAACCACTACCAAAATTATTACCATCAAACCCAAGTTTTAAATATTTTATATAATCTTCGTTTGAAGCATTATTAAGCGTATAGTCTATATCTAGTTTTGATGAAAACCTTACAAAAGAAGATGCAGAAACCTGTAATTCTCTATTTATATTCTTTTTAGTTACAATAACAATGACACCATTTGCTGCTTTAGCTCCCCAAATAGAAGCTGCTGCTGCATCTTTTAAAACAGTAACGCTTTCTACATCGTTTGGGTTAATGGTTTCGAAGCCACCTTCTATAGGGAATCCGTCTAAAACAATTAGTGGGTCTTTATCTGCACCAAGCGTAGTAAGACCTCTAATTTGAAAACTTGATTCTCCATCTTCGCCAATTACAGTTTGTAAACCAGAAACCACACTTGTTAAACGTTCTGCAATACTAGAAGCAGGCTTGTCTAATTGGCTTTTCTTTACTGAAGAATAAGCACCAGTTACACGTTCTTTTGAAATAGTTTGATAACCAGAAGATACAACAAGTACTTCTTCTAATTTACTTACTCTTTCTTTTAAAGTCACATTATAAATTTTTTTACTTCTAGCTATTTGTTCTGTATGCCTTTCATATCCCATACCAGAAACAATAAAATAGTATCCTATTTCGGCTTTTAAACTAAATTTACCATCAAAATCTGTAGTAGTTCCTCTTAACATAAAATCTTTAGGAGCTTGTTCTGAAGAAGGTTCTCTGCTTGACACATAAACCGTCATTCCAGGAATTGGGAGCCCATTTTCGTCTCTTACCACTCCAGAAATTAATACTTCTTGTTGAAGGTTTTTGGCTTCCTTTATAATTATAGTATTGCTAGATGTAAAGTCTAAATCGAAATTTCCATTAGAAAGGCTTTTTTCTAAGAGCGTATTTACCTTTACTACTCCTTTTTTAAGATCAATTTTAGGATAATCTTTAAACATATCTACATGGTAGATAAAAGTGTAGTCGGTTTGGCTCATAATTAAATCAAAAACCTCGTCGATAGTTATTTCTTTATCTTCGACTATTTTGATTTTAGCATTTTGTGATATGACATTGTTTGGAGTGACTCCAAAAACGCTTAAGCACAATAAAAAAAGAAAAGATCTCATAATGTTTAATAGTACCTTTTCCCGTAAAGGGAAGCTAGATTCGGTTAATTTAATTTTCATAAATTCGCATGTTGTTAGTTAAACAGTTTAATTAATTAGCAATTCTAAAATTGGGGGATAGAGTCTTATACTTTGGACGGTCTAAACTCTGTTCCTCTTTATTTTTAGTTTTTTAGAGATATGGTATTGTCGTTTATTTCATAGGCATTTATATAATTTGTATTTTGAATTTGAATTAATATTTCTTCTATATTTTGATTTCTGCTAATAACACCTTTAAACTGCACATCTTCTAGTTCTTTATTTTCAAAAACAAAATTAACATCGTACCAACGAGATAGTACTTTTGCAATTTCTTTTAAAGTTTTTCTTTTAAAACTAAATAAACCTCGTTTCCAGGCTATTTCAGAGTATGTGTCTACTTTAGCAACAACAAAGTCTTTGTTGTTGTTATTTAGTATAGATTGCTCGTTAGGTTTTAAAGTCTCTGTATGCGACCCATTATTAACCTTAACAGCACCTTCAATTAGAGTGGTGTATGTAAAGTCTTCGTCTTTGTATGCTTTAATATTAAATTCGGTTCCTAATACTTCAATGTCTTGAACTTTATTAATGACTTTAAATTTAGATCCGCTATGTTTTGTGCTAGGCGAAGCATGGAAATAAGCTTCTCCGTATACAAGTTCTACGCGCCTTTCTTCTCCTTTTACAAAAGTTGTTGGGTATTTTAATTGCGTTTCGGAGTTTAACCAAACTTCTGTGCCATCTGCAAGTACAACGTAAAACTCGCCACCTCTAGGAATTGTTAAGTAATTATATTCAATTTTTACTTTAGTGTTTTGTGCTCTTGTTTTAGTTTTTGGGCGTTTTTTATTGTAAACTAATTGTTGTCCATTGCTAAAAATATTATCTATTTTTAATTGTTTTCCTTTTTCTAAACGAACTACAGAGTTGTCTCCTAATGTTAAAGTAGCTTTGCTTGTGCCAATTTCAATATTATTATTAATGGTCGTGTTAACAATGGTTTGTTGGTTATTTATAATGTTGCTTTCGAAAATAAAAGGGAGGGCAATTAATAAAGCTATTGTTGCAGCCACAGCATATTTAAATATAGGCTTTTTGTAAAATGGAATAGCTAATATTGCTTTGTCTTCGTTTTGTAGCTCATCAAGAATATTAATAAGCATTCTTTGTTTTATTTTGTTTTTAGAGCCAAGAGCTTCAACCCATTCATGCTCTTGTTGGTAGCTTTCATAGTAGTTTACCAACAATTTAATTTCTTCTAAAGAAATTTTACCGTCTAGATATTTTTCAATTAATTCTTGAAAATCTTTTTTGTCTACCTCGTTTGTATTCATTTATTTATAAAGTCTAAAATGGGGGTGTTATATATAGAGTGTCTTCTATTTAAAGTATCCCCTAATTAAAAGTTAAAAAAATTAAATTATTATTAAGTTTTTATTGTTTCTAGCTAAAAAGCATGTTTTATTTGGTGGCAATAGCTATGCTTAAAACTACTTTAAGTTTTGAGTAATAAATAGTATAAGCTCAATGCTTAGCATGTGTCCAAGGGCTTTTCTTAATGCTTTTAAGGCAATAGTTATATGGTTTTCTACTGTTTTTGTAGAGATGTTAAGTTTTTTTGCAATTTCTTTGTGGCTTAATTGCTCTTCTCTACTTAATTTGTAAACTCTTTTACATTTTTCTGGTAGTGTCTCTACAATAGCGCTAATTTGCTCTACCAACTCTTTGTGCATAATTTTTGTTTCAGGGTTTGTGTACTGAAATCTTTTTTTAAGGTCGTCAAAAAGCTCAACCCTAATCATTTTATTTTTTCTAAATTGTGCAAAAACTTTATATCGTGTGCAGGCATACAAGTAGGCCTTTAAAGAAATTTTTATTTCAAGTGTTGCTCTGCTTTTCCATAGATCTATAAATACATCTTGAATAATTTCTTCACAAAGTTCTTTGTCTTTAAGTAAGTTATACGACGATATGTATAATGCCTGCCAGTAGCTATCGTAGAGTTTTGTTAGTGCCTTTTTATCACCTCTTTTTAGTTGGTTGATGATGTCTTGGTCGGTGTTAATCATAAAAGAGTTATAGACAGGAATAAAACATTAAGTGTATAACAAAAGTACACAAATGTTATTATTAAAATAACTTTATGTTAACAATGAGGGTGTTTTAAATATGTTTTTGTATTGGTTTACTGTGGGTTATGCTATTAAAATAATCCGTTAATCTCTGCGTCAATTTTATTAATTATAGAGCCTAAGTCTTCTGGATTAGCAACAAAATCTAAATCGTCTACATCAATAATTAAAAGTTTTCCTTTATCGTAGCCATGAATCCATGCTTCGTAGCGCTCATTTAATCGGCTTAAATAATCAATGCTAATAGTGTTTTCGTAGTCGCGACCTCTTTTATGTATTTGAGATACTAGGTTAGGAATAGAGCTTCGTAAATAAATTAAAATATCTGGACCTTGAACTAAAGATTCCATAAGTTCAAAAAGCGATCTGTAGTTTTCAAAATCACGATTTGTCATTAAACCCATAGCATGTAAATTGGGAGCAAAAATATGAGCATCTTCGTAAATGGTTCTGTCTTGAATAATTTCTTTTCCGCTTTTACGAATTTGTAAAACTTGACGAAAACGACTGTTTAAAAAGTACACCTGCAAGTTAAAACTCCAACGTTCCATTTGGTTGTAAAAGTCGTCTAGGTAAGGGTTGTCAACAACATCCTCCAATTGTTCTTCCCAATTATAATGTTTTGCTAGTAATTTAGTTAGGGTTGTTTTTCCAGCGCCTATATTTCCCGCAATAGCAATATGCATAGTGTTAATTTATTTTTAATTGGAATTGTTGCAAGTTTTTATTGTGGTAAATATACAAGGTTTCGTTGGTTACAAAAAACTGATTTATTAAATTTTTATTTATAGAAATAGGCATTACGTCCTTATTTCCTTTTTTTAAGTAATACAAAGTGTTTTCTTTTTTTAGTATAATGTTTTCGTTGTAAGTGGCTAAAGCAGTGTATCCAGAGTTTTTGTGTTTCGAAATTAAGCTTCCAAAATAATTATATATGTATAAATGGTTTAAAGTTAAAAGGTAGCAATAATTGTAATCGCTCTTTAAATCTAACACTTTGCTGGTTGTAGGTAAGGTTTTTATACGAGTTATATTTGCTTTATAATCGTATAATTCTAACTGCTGTAAATCTTGATTAAAAACCCAAAGAGTATTATCTGGACCGGTTGTAATTCGCGATACGTTTTTATAGGGTTGAAGGTTGTTAAAATCAATTTTATAAATTTCAGCTAGTCTATTATCTAAAATAATAGCAGTATTAAAATCTTTATAAAAAATATTTGTTTTAAGCGAATTAAATGTGTTTACAGAGTATATGTTGCCTAGTTGTAAGTTGCTGTAATTGCTAGTGTTGTTGTTCGTTTTTTTGTAAAAAACGTTATTCCTTGTGTAAAATAGGGTTTTAAAATTATCAATTCCAATAATTGTATCTGCATCAATACTTATGTTTTTTATAAAAGATGTTTCAATAGATTCTTGTGCGAATATTGAAATAGAAATAAAAAGGAAGGTTAATCGTAAATACATCATTGTAGCGGGAAAAATACAAAAATCAAACCGTTTTTGTATAAACTATGTTAAAAGCTAATCATATTATAATAAAATAGTTTTTCTTTTTTTAAGAATACTTTAACATCTGGCTATTAAACTAACATAGAGCTTAACTGTCTAAGTTTTATTAATAAAACGATTTTAAATTTAATTAAACCTTTTATAAAGATGAATTTTAATACTATTAGGCTAGTACTATTAAGTTGTATTGCTTTGGTATCTGCAACCGCATTTGCCCAACAAGATTTTCAGGGTAAAGCATATTACCACTCTAAAACAGCTGTGGATATGAGCAATTTTGGAAGACCAGATATGCCAGAAGAAGCTAAACATCGTATGCAAGCACGAATGAAAAGTATGTTTGAAAAAACTTATGTATTAACGTTTAATAAAACAGAATCTATTTATAAAGAAGAAGAAAAACTAGCAGCTCCAAACCAAGGTGGTGGAGGTCGATTTTCTGGTATGATGTCTAGTTTTACAGCTGGGCCACAATATAAAAATGTAAAAGAAGAATTGTTATTACAAGATCAAGAGTTTTTTGGTAAACAGTTTTTAATAAAAGATCCTTTAAAAAAGTTTGATTGGGTAATGAGTGGCGAAACCAAACAAATTGGAAAATATATGTGTTTTAAAGCGACAGCTAAAAAAACAGTAACAGATTTTGATGTCTCTAGCTTTGGGCGTCCGCCAGGAAGAGATCCAGAAGATGCTAAAAAAGAAGAAGAGAAGAAAGACGAAGAACCTAAAGAGGTTGTGGTAGAGGCATGGTATACTATGCAAATTCCTGTTAACCAAGGTCCTGCGGAGTATTGGGGTTTGCCAGGTTTAATTTTAGAGTTAAGCTCTGATAAAACAACCATTTTATGTTCTAAAATTGTTTTAAACCCTACAGAGAAAGACCATATAAAAAGACCGTCTAAGGGTAAAGAAGTAACTAAAGAGGCTTACAATAAAATTGTAAAAAAGAAAACTGCAGAAATGAGAGAAAACTTTCGTAGCAGAGGTGGACGCCCAGGCGGAGGTCGAGGACGATAATAGTATAAAAAAACAACTCATAAAAAAAACAACCTAACCTAGCAAAATATTTATGAAAGTTAAAATTAGCATGTTATTTTTACTAATAACAACCTCGGCTTTTGCCCAAATAAAATTAGAAGGTGTCGTTAAAGATAGTATTGGCGACCCTCTAGAGCTGGCTAACGTGGTGGCTATAAATCAAGAGACAAAGGCTTTAGATGCTTACGGAATTACAAACGATGCAGGGCGCTATAAATTAAGTTTAAAGCCTAATGCTTCTTATAAACTTCAAGTAAGTTATATAGGTATGAAAACGGGCGAAGAGCTTTTACAAACCCAAAGTACCGCTTTAACTGTAGATTTTTTTTTAAAACCAGATAATAATCTTGATGCCATAGAATTGGTGTACGAAATGCCAGTTGTTGTAAAGGGAGATACCTTAATTTATAACGCCGATTCTTTTAAGCACGAAACCGATAGAAAACTAGAGGATGTTTTAAACAAATTACCCGGAGTAGAGGTTAATGATGAAGGCGAAATAGAGGTTGAAGGCAAATCGGTTAGTAAAATAATGGTAGAAGGAAAAGATTTTTTTGATGGCGATACCAAATTGGCAACAAAAAATATTCCTGCTGATGCTTTAGATAAAATTGAAATACTTAAAAATTATGATGAGGTTGGGCAATTAAAAAACTTAAGAAACAACGAGGATAATATTGCTATAAATATTAAATTAAAAGAAGGTAAAAAGAATTTTTGGTTTGGCGAGGTTACAGCAGGAGCAGGCTTAGACGAGCGTTATTTGGTGCATCCTAAGTTGTTCTATTACAGTCCTAAGTACAGTATAAATATTATTACAGATTTTAATAATATTGGCGAAGTACCATTTACCAGACGCGATTATTTTAATTTTTCTGGAGGGTTTAGAGGACCTGGTAGAGATAGTGGTACAAGCTTTAATGTAGAAACTGGCGATATTGGTTTTTTAACGCTTCAAAATAACAAAGCAAAATCTATAGAGGCTAAATTTGGAGCAGCAAACTTTAGTTATTCTCCAAAAGAAACCTGGACTTTAAGTGGGTTTGCTATTTACTCTGGTAACGAAACCCAAATGGAACAAAACACAGATAAAACCTATACACAGTCTGAATCCAATGGGGCAGAGGTTAATAACGAAAGTACAACCAGCGATACCAAGCAAAAAAGCGATTTAGGGTTGTTTAAATTTAGTTCTAGCTATAAGCCAAATAGCAACAATCATTTAGATTACGATATTTTTGCTCGAGTGTCTAAGCAAACAGAGTATCAAGATTTTTACTCTTCTATATTGCAAAACATAGACGAAACTCAAACACAAAATCCGTTTAGCTTAAATCAAAATGTAAATTATTATTATACTCTAAATGAGAAAAACATATTTGCATTAGAGGCGCAGTATCTTATACAGGACGAAGATCCATTTTACAATGCATCTTTAGAGAAAACTGCAGAATTCCGTTTTTCTGAAACCTTAAATCTAGACAACAATCAAACAGGTTTTAATGTGGCTCAAGACAAGCGTATTAAAACTAATAAACTAGATAGCAAACTCGATTATTGGTACGTATTAAACCAAAAGAGTAATGTTAATTTTACGTTTGGTACCATGTTTAGTACACAAAGGTTTAATTCGTCAATTTATCAAATACTAGATAGTGGTGATGTTTTTGATTTAAATAGCGATATAGGGGATATAGAAAACGATATAAAATATAATTTAAGCGATTTATATCTTGGTTTTCATTATCAATTAAAATTAGGCAAATTTACCATTACACCCGGTTTTTCTGTGCACAATTACACAACAAAAAACACACAGTTTGAAACGGTAACTAAAGATAATTTTGCACGAATACTACCCGATTTTAATACTAGAATAGATTTAAAGAAAAGCGAAAACATATCGTTTAATTACAGAATGCAAACCAGTTTTACAGATGTAAACCAATTGGCAGAAGCTTTGGTTTTTAATAATTACAACTCGCTATTTCAGGGTAATAGTGATCTAGAAAACTCGTTGTCTCATAACTTATCATTAAGGTATTTTAACTTTAATATGTTTAATTATACTAATATATTTGGTTCTATTAGTTATAATAAGCGTGTGGATCAAATTAGAAATTTGTCTGAGTTTTTGTTAGTTGCGAATCCAGAGTATCCAGATAGTTCAGATAACGAGTTTATACAGAGTACAAACAGAGTGTCAACACCTTTTAACTCTAATTTTGCAGACGAAACCATGAGTGCAAATGGACGTTTTGAGCGTACCTTCGGAAAATTAAAAGCATCGTTAAACGGAAACTTTTCGTATTCTAAATTCAATCAATTTGTAAATAATCAACAAAGTGTTAACGAGTCGTTTACGCAAACCTACAGAACCCGATTAAGTACTAACTTTAAAGAGGCTCCAAATGTACAAGTGGGTTATAATTTAACTGTAAACGATTATATGCAAGGTAGTGGCAATTCTAAATTTTACACCCATAGTCCGTTTGTAAATTTAGATGCTTATTTTCTAAAAGGATTCACGCTTAAGGCAGATTATTCGTACTATAATTATAAAAATGAAGTTGAAACATTAAATAATTATAGCTTTTTTGATGCTAGTTTAGCATATCAGAAAAAAGATAGTAAATGGGAGTATAAATTAGGAGCTACAAATATATTAAATACAAAATCACTTAATCAAGACAGTACCAACGAGTTATTTACAAGTACAAGCGAATATTTTATACAACCACGCTATTTAGTGCTTAGTATAAAATACGATTTGTAAAAAAATGGGAGAAATTCTTTATTTTTTGTTTTGCAGTTTAAATAGTAAAGTATATTTTTGCCATCGGTTTTGGGGAGATACTCAAGCGGCCAACGAGGGCAGACTGTAAATCTGCTGACTACGTCTTCGCAGGTTCGAATCCTGCTCTCCCCACAAAAAAGTCTGCATGTTATGCAGGCTTTTTTTATTTAGTTTTTTTAGAGTCTCTTTTAAGGCTTTGTTTGTTTAATTCTACATTTTTTCAACGGAAAACCTTGTACATAACCCGTACTTTAGTTGCGCGCAATGTTGTTAGTAATTCGCGTTCCAAGATTGCTTACTCATATTTGTTAGTAGGTCTGTATAATTCCAACCTATTTTTTTTGAAGCCATTAAGGTTAAACTCTCTTGGTTTTCTCTGTGGCATCTGGATGGTCCAGTCATATTAGGTTTCATATTTAAATCGAACAGAAAATAGTTTCCGTGTTTATCTGCACGACAATCTATTCTTATTGGAGCTTTAATATTTAATAATTCACCAGCCTTTTCACATTGTTTACAGGCTTCAATTATTTCTTTCGATTTTAACTCGTTATGCTCAAGTGCTATGCTGTTTTCTATTACTGCTACAATTCCGTTATATGGCGCTATTCCATTTTCATGATTATATCTTTTAACAGCAGGAAGACACCAAGGTTTTTTGTAGTTTATTTCTTTGTTGTTAATAAAATAATTACCTCGAGGCATTACAGTAATAGTTATTTCCTGTCCGCTTAAAAATTGCTCTACATACACGGTATTTCCATAGGTGTTAATCGATAATATGTCGTTTAGCCTATTATTTAATTCGTGTTTGTTTTTAACCAAGGTTACACCTTGGCTTCCTCGACCCCTTATTGGTTTAACAACTATAGGGAAATCAAATTCTAAGGTGTAATTGGCTAAATTTTCTTTCGAAATTAATTTCGTTTTAGGAATAGAGATTTTATTTGCTCTTAAAAACTCGTTTGTAAAATACTTGTCATCGTAAATATCAACTTGGCTAGGTATTTGTCCTATAAATTGTAAACCTCTGTTAAAGAAACTCTCTATGTCGTGGTTTTTGTATAAAACTGTATTTAACCAAAAGGTATTTGCTCCTTTGTTTAACGCATCTTGAATACCTTTTTTTGTGTCGGGAAATACCCAATCTAGATCTTTTTTTATATTCGGCTTGTTTACAGGTGTAACTACAGCAATGTTTTGTCTTATTAATGCGCAAGCAATATCTGCTCCGCTATCAGAATAACCTCCTGGTTTCATAGGCTTCTGAATACCATTTTTAATTGGCGGAAGTTTGGATTGGTATAGAATAGCTATTGTTTGCTGCATGTTTAAGCTTCTGTTAATGTTTAGTATTAATTTTAAATTGTTTAGTTGTCATAAAACAAATCTAGGTTTGCTTTATGCGCGTTTAGTCTAGATAAACTTTAAAAATGTAACATAAGGTAGCAATTAATAGACTTAAAAATGAAGTTCTTAATAGCTTTAAATTCGCCTTTTGCTAAGGGTAAAGATGTCTGAGTTACTATTGTAAGTCCAACTTTCGTTTATGATGGCAATATCTTTTTTGGGTAATTCTAACTAAATGACATTAAGATGAAAAATACGTGGTTTTGGTTTAAGTATTTTTAAATCTGTATAATGAGACGAACAGTTAGAAAAAAGAATAATTATTGCTATTACAAATAGTTTTTTAGGTGTTTTTGCATTATTACTTTATCGTTTAATATACATTACTGCAGAATCTTCAATATATTTACTAGGTTTAAATTGTAAAATAAAGTTTTCTTTTACTTGTTTTAAATCTGCTTTTAACTCTTTGGCTTTGGTAACAAACTCTGCCGAAAATTTATCGGGGTTGGTGTATTTAGAAAATAAATTTTCATATTTCTCGATATTGTTAAGCATTCTGCCTGTTAATTCTCCAAATCGAATTCTTATAGATTGTACTTGGTACATGTATGTTTCTACATTACCCATCCAATCTTGGTTGTTGCCATTTTCTAGTTTTGTTAATTTGGCTAGTATTTTTTCTTTGCTGTATACTTTAAATTTATCAATATCAGAACCTAGAGTAGCGGTTAAAAATGCATTGTATTTTACTTTATCTATGCTGTAAAAAACAATTTGTTCTTCTACTAGCATTTTATATTCAGACTGTAAATCGTTTAATTCGCTATCTATAGTTTTCCACTCGTTATCTAGTATAGATTTTTCTGATTCAAACTGACCTATAGAATTTAAAAGCATTAAAACCTGTGGAGTCTTATTCATTAAACCTTTATCTCTATTGCCTAAATTAGATAATATTAGGGTTACTCCAGAGGTTACAGATTGAGATATGGAGCCAAAAAGCGGAATGTCGTTAGAGGCATCACTAATTAAAGAAATGGTTTTATTTATAAAGTCGAAAGTTAAATCGCTGCCTTGCTTTTTTTTGTACCAAGCATCGTATTCTTTTTTCCAAGATGTAAATTCTGCATAGTTTTGCAAGTTGTCAAACTTTCCTAACTTGGTGTAAAAACCATTTGATGAAAGATAAAGTTTTGCAGGTTGAATGTCTTTTTGAATTTTAATAAGTTCTGTAAATGCAAGTTGCCCGTTAGATTTAATTTTAATTTTAGGACTTTCTTCTAAAAACTTAATGCGATTGTCTAATTCTTTTTGAATTTGTTCTTGCAATTCTATTTTCTTGCCATATTGTTTGCTACTTAGTTGCGAAAGCTGCTCGGTTAAATTTGTTATTTTTATTTGATTGTTTACTAAGTTGTTCTGAAGGCTATTTAATTCAATATCTCGTTCTGTTTTTATTTGATCTGATATAGCATTGTCTTGAGCATTTAGTGTTATAACGCTGGTAAAAAATAGTAGAAGTAATAGCTTGTTTTTCATGGTTTTATTTTATATGAAACGAATATAGATGGAATTTTATACAAAATCAAATGTCATTATAAAACCTAAAAAGCCTCATAATTTAAATTATAAGGCTTTTTAGGTTTTATTTAAGTTCGGTTTTTTATAAACCAAACGCTTCTTTTACTTTATCTACATAGTCAAGTTTTTCCCAGGTAAATAATTCAACGTCTAATGTTTTTGTATCTCCATTGGGTTGAGAAAATGTTTTAGATACAGTTTCGTTTTTACGTCCCATATGCCCGTAAGCTGCAGTTTCGCTATACATAGGTGAGCGTAATTTTAAACGATCTTCTATAGCAAAAGGCCTCATGTCAAAAATTTCAGATACTTTTTCTGCAATCTCGCCATCAGTCATGTTAAAAGCACAAGTACCATAAGTGTCAATAAAAATACCCATAGGCTCTACAACACCAATAGCGTAGCTTACTTGTACTAAAACCTCATCAGCAACACCAGCAGCAACTAAGTTTTTAGCAATATGTCGTGTCGCATAAGCAGCACTTCTATCTACCTTGCTTGGGTCTTTTCCAGAAAAAGCACCGCCACCATGTGCGCCTTTACCACCGTATGTGTCTACAATAATTTTACGTCCTGTTAAACCGGTATCTCCGTGAGGTCCGCCAATAACAAATTTACCAGTAGGGTTAATGTGGTATTTAATATCGTTGTTAAATAATTTACCAATAGCTTCTGGTAATTTTGTAATTACACGTGGTATTAAAATATCTACAATGTCTTTTCTAATTTTAGCAAGCATAACGTCGTCTTCATCAAAATCGTCATGCTGTGTAGATACTACAATGGCATCAATACGTTGTGGTACATTATCGTCGCTGTACTCTATAGTTACTTGACTTTTAGAGTCAGGCCTTAAGTATGTAATGTCTTTGTTTTCTCTTCGTAGTTCAGCTAATTCTTTAAGAATAAGATGAGACAAATCTAATGCTAAAGGCATAAAATTTTCGGTTTCGTTTGTTGCATATCCAAACATCATACCTTGATCTCCAGCGCCTTGTTGTTCTTTACTACCACGGTCTACACCTTGGTTTATATCCTGAGATTGTTCGTGAATTGCAGAAAACACACCACAAGAATTGCCATCAAACATGTATTCTCCTTTGGTGTATCCTATTTTATTAATAGTGTCTCTTGCTATCTGTTGCACATCTAAATAGGTTTTAGATTTTACTTCGCCAGCAAGTACCACTTGTCCTGTTGTAACTAAAGTTTCGCAAGCTACTTTCGAGTCTACATCAAAAGCTAAAAAATTGTCAATTAAAGCATCACTAATCTGGTCTGCTACTTTATCTGGGTGTCCTTCAGAAACACTTTCAGAAGTAAATAAATACGCCATTTTAATTATTTTTTTATTGTAAGATTTGACGATAACGTCTCAGGAAGTTTGCACTGCCTTTAGCATTTTTACTTTATATCAATATTAGCATGATATAAAAGAGGTTGCAATCAGTCAAATCCTTCCTCTATTATTTATGGCGCAAAAATAAATAAATTAAATGAATAGTAAATTGATTTTAACTTTTTTTGTGAATAAGTTGCTTGTTAAGTTTTAATTGCGAATATTTGTAGAGTAAGTATGAATAGATACATTTTAAATAACGTAATTATCGATGTCATTGTGATTATTTCACAAGGATAAGAAGGTGTTATTTTAATATGAAATATAAATTATTAGCCTTCCGGAAATGGAAGGCTTTTTTATTACATGTTTTTTGGTAATTGGGCATCATAAAAAAAACAACTTAATTTATTAAAAATCAATGGTTTAAATGTTTTTTTCGGGTGTTGGATTTATTTTAAAATTGTATTAAAATAAGTGTATAATAACCTAATATTTTAATTTCGTGAATTGTTTTAAACGATTGTGTACTTTTTAACTAAAATCTTAAATCGTTATCAAATTAAAAACAAAACTAGATAAAAGCATAAAATTTCTTTAATAAAGATGAAAGAACTTAATAAATATAGTAAGACGGTTACTCAAGACTCTACACAACCAGCAGCGCAATCTATGTTGTATGCTATTGGTTTTTCTGATGAAGATTTTCATAAACCATTAATAGGTATTGCAAGTACAGGTTACGATGGTAACCCTTGTAATATGCACTTAAACCATTTAGCTAAACTAGCTAAAGATGGTACTAAAAACGAAGATTTAGTAGGTCTTATTTTTAATACTATTGGTGTGTCTGATGGTATTTCTATGGGTACTCCAGGAATGCGTTACTCTTTGCCTTCTCGCGATATTATTGCAGATTCTATGGAGACTGTTGTACAGGGCATGAGTTATGATGGACTAATTACTGTAGTGGGTTGTGATAAAAATATGCCAGGAGCTTTAATGGCAATGATTCGTTTAAACCGCCCGTCTATTTTAATTTTTGGAGGCACAACAGATTCTGGTTGCCATGAAGGAAAAAAACTAGATATCGTATCTTCTTTTGAAGCATGGGGAAGCAAAGTTGCTGGTACTATGGAAGAAACAGAATATAAAGAAATAATTAAAAAAGCAATTCCAGGTCAAGGTGCTTGTGGTGGTATGTATACTGCAAATACAATGGCATCGGCTATAGAGGCTTTAGGTATGGCTTTACCTTATAACTCATCTAACCCTGCAGCAAGTAACTTAAAAAGAGAAGAATCTGTTAAGGCAGGAGAGGCTATGCGTTTATTGTTAGAAAGAGATATTAAGCCTTTAGATATTATTACACGTAAATCTTTAGAAAACGCTATTCGTTTAGTTACTATTCTTGGTGGGTCTACAAATGCAGTACTACACTTTTTAGCCATTGCAAGATCTGCTCAAATAGATTTTACACTTAAAGATTTTCAAGATATTAGTGACAGTACACCATTTATTGCAGATTTAAAACCAAGTGGTAAATACTTAATGGAAGATTTGCATGCTGTAGGTGGCATACCAGCAGTTTTAAAATATTTATTGAAAAAAGGATTACTACATGGCGATTGCTTAACAATAACAGGAAAAACATTAGCAGAGAACTTAGTTGACGTTCCAGATTTACAAGAAGGACAAGATGTAATTATGCCTTTAGAAAAACCAATAAAAGCTACAGGGCATTTACGTATGCTATATGGTAATTTGGCAGAAGAAGGTAGTGTTGCTAAAATTACAGGTAAAGAAGGCTTAAATTTTGTTGGTAAAGCTAAAGTTTTTGAAAGCGAATATGATGCTAATGATGGTATTCGAGATGGTAAGGTAGAAAGTGGCGATGTAGTTGTAATTCGTTACGAAGGACCAAAAGGAGGACCTGGAATGCCAGAAATGTTAAAGCCAACAGCTGCTATTATGGGAGCTGGTTTAGGTAAAGAGGTTGCCTTAATTACAGATGGTCGTTTCTCTGGTGGAACACACGGTTTTGTAGTAGGGCATATTACTCCAGAAGCTCAAGAAGGTGGTACTATCGCCTTTGTAAAGGATGGTGATATGATTACCATTGACGCAGAAACTAATAGTATTTCTCTAGAAGTCTCTGAAGAAGAATTACAAAAAAGAAGAAAAGACTGGGTTGCTCCAGCATTAAAATTTGATAGAGGTGTATTATACAAATACGCACGTTCGGTCTCGTCTGCATCTAAAGGATGTGTTACCGACGAATTTTAACTAAATAATATATCTCATGTCACCCGGAGCACTGTCAAAGGGTTTATAATTTTAATAGCATGAACACAGAAACAATAAATAAAACAAAAGAAGTGGCAGAACAAACAGAACGTATTACAGGTGCTGAAGCCATTATAAGATGCTTAATAGCAGAAGGAGTAGATATTCTTTACGGATATCCAGGAGGAGCTATTATGCCAGTTTACGACGAGATTTATAAATACCATGGTAAAATACACCATGTATTAACACGTCACGAGCAAGGTGCAGCACATGCTGCTCAAGGCTATGCAAGAATTTCTGGTAAAGTTGGTGTCGCAATGGCAACATCTGGGCCAGGAGCTACAAATTTAATAACAGGAATTGCAGATGCGCAAATAGATTCTACACCATTAGTATGTATTACAGGGCAAGTGCCTTCAGCATTATTGGGTAGCGATGCATTTCAAGAAACAGACATTGTGGGCATTTCTACACCAGTAACAAAATGGAACCACCAAGTTACTAAAGCATCGCAAATTCCAGAGGTTTTAGCTAAAGCATTTTATATCGCTAAAAGCGGAAGACCAGGACCCGTTTTAATAGATATTACAAAAGACGCTCAATTTGAAGAGTTCGACTTTAAATACGAAAAGTGTAAAGGTATAAGAAGTTATAAAGCAATACCAGATACAGATCCTGCATCTGTAACTGCAGCAGCTGCTTTAATTAATAACGCTAAAAAACCAATGATAGTTTGGGGGCAAGGTGTTATTTTAGGAGAAGCAGAAGCAGAGCTTAAAGCAGTTGTAGAAAAAGCTGGAATACCTGCAGCTTGGACTATTCTTGGGGCTTCTGCATTGCCAACATCGCATCCATTAAATATAGGTATGGTTGGTATGCACGGTAATTATGCGCCAAACAAGTTAACAAACGAGTGCGATGTGCTTATTGCTATTGGTATGCGTTTTGACGATCGTGTAACAGGTAATTTAAACTCGTATGCTAAACAAGCTAAAGTTATTCATTTTGATATTGACCCTGCAGAGATTGATAAAAATGTAAAAACTGATGTCGCTGTTTTGGGTAATTCTAAAGAGAGTTTAGCTTTGTTATTAGCAGAGTTAAATGAAAATTCTCATGATGCATGGCATCAAGAATTTAAAGATCTATATGCTATAGAGTACGATAAAGTAATTAAAAATGATATTTCTCCAACCAAAGAAGGATTAACTATGGGAGAGGTATTAAAACAAATAAATATAGAAACTAAGGGTAATGCAGCAATAGTGTCAGACGTTGGTCAGCACCAAATGATTGCTTGTCGCTATTCAGATTTCAATATTACTAAGAGTAATATTACTTCTGGTGGTTTAGGTACAATGGGCTTTGCTTTACCAGCAGCAATAGGTGCTAAAATGGCAGCGCCAGAGCGTGAAGTTGTAGCAATTATTGGAGATGGTGGTTACCAAATGAATATACAAGAGTTAGGTACTATTTTCCAACAGAAAACAGCTGTTAAAATAGTAGTACTTAACAATGAGTTTTTAGGTATGGTGCGCCAATGGCAAGAGTTGTTTTTCGATAATAGATATGCATCTACCGAAATGACAAACCCTAATTTTGTAGCCATTGCAGAAGGATATTACATAAAAGCTAGAAAAGTAGTGAAGCGTGAAGAGCTTGCAGATGCTATTAAAGAAATGATAGAGTCAAAAGAATCTTATTTCTTAGAAGTATGTGTGGAGAAAGAAGGGAATGTATTTCCTATGATTCCTTCTGGAGCATCTGTTTCAGATGTACGTTTAAGTTAAAAGAAGAATAAAAAATAAAGAAGATAGATAAGAGTTTATAGTCTTCCGCGAAAGCGATAAAAAAGTCTTTTCTCTTGTCTCTTTTTTTAATATCATTTTAAAGAAAATGAACGAAGAAATAAAAACATTAACGATTTCAATTTATACCGAAAACAATATTGGGTTACTAAATCGTATTTCGGCAATTTTTCAGCGTAGAACAATAAATATTGAAAGTTTAACAACATCTCAATCAGAAATTGAAGGCGTAAACCGTTTTGTAATTGTCGTAAATATTACAGAAGCACAGGCCAAGAAAATTGTGGGACAATTTGAAAAACAAATAGAAGTTATTCGTGCTTATTACCATACCGAAGAAGAGACCATTTATACAGAGTCTTGTATGTTTAAAATTAAGTCTGATTTGTTGTTTAACGAACCTCAAATTCAAAATATAATAAAAGATAGTAACAGTAGGATTGTTACCGTTAATAAAGAGTTTTTTGTACTAGAAAAATCGGGTAGAAGAAAAGAAATAGAATCTTTACGTAAAGATTTAAATACTTATGGTATTATGCAATTTGTACGAGCAGGACGTATTGCAGTAACAAAAGATGAAATGAAAGTAACAGAAATGCTTAAAGCATTTAATAATCAATAACACAACAATTTACAATTAAAATGGGAAATTATTTTAACACTTTATCGTTAAGAGACAAATTAAATCAATTATCGAAGTGTAGATTTATGGACGCTTCAGAGTTTGAAGATGGAGTAAATGCTTTAAAAGGTAAAAAAATCGTTATCGTTGGATGCGGTGCACAAGGGTTAAATCAAGGTTTAAACATGAGAGATTCTGGATTAGATATCTCTTATACTTTACGTGATGCTGCTATTGCAGAAAAACGTCAATCTTTTTTAAATGCATCAGAAAACGGATTCGTTGTTGGTACATACCAAGAGTTAATCCCTACTGCAGATGTTGTGTTAAACTTAACACCAGATAAGCAGCACACAAACGCTGTAAATGCTGTTATGCCTTTAATGAAAAAAGGAGCTACTTTAACATATTCTCATGGTTTTAATATTGTTGAAGAAGGTATGCAAATTCGTAAAGATCTTACTGTAATTATGGTGGCGCCTAAGTCTCCAGGGTCTGAGGTTCGCGAAGAATATAAAAGAGGTTTTGGTGTGCCAACATTAATTGCAGTACACGAAGAAAACGATCCAGAAGGTAAAGGTTGGGCGCAAGCTAAAGCTTATGCTGTAGCAACAGGAGGAGATAGAGCAGGTGTGTTAGCATCTTCTTTTATTGCCGAGGTTAAGTCTGATTTAATGGGAGAGCAAACTATACTTTGTGGTTTATTACAAACAGGATCTATTCTTTGTTTCGATAAAATGGTAGAGGAAGGTATTGATCCGGGTTATGCATCAAAACTTATTCAATATGGTTGGGAAACTGTAACAGAAGGTCTTAAATATGGTGGTATTACTAATATGATGGATAGACTTTCTAACCCAGCTAAAATTAAAGCTTTTGAATTATCAGAAGAATTAAAAGATATTATGCGTCCTTTATTTCAAAAGCATATGGACGATATCATTGAAGGTCGTTTTTCTGCAGGAATGATGGCAGATTGGGCTAATGATGATAAAGAATTATTAGGTTGGAGAGCTGCTACTGCAGAAACTAATTTCGAAAAAACTCCTGCTGGAGATGTAGAAATTACAGAGCAAGAGTACTACGATAATGGGGTGTTAATGGTAGCTATGGTAAGAGCTGGTGTTGAGTTGGCTTTTGAAGCCATGACAGATTCTGGAATTATCGATGCATCTGCATACTACGAGTCTTTACACGAAACTCCACTTATTGCTAATACAATTGCAAGACGTAAATTATATGAAATGAACTCAGTTATTTCTGATACTGCAGAATACGGATGTTATTTATTCGATCACGCATGTAAGCCTTTACTAACAGATTTCATGAAAACTATTGATACAAGTGTTATTGGTAAACCTTATGCTAAAGATAACGGAGCAGGTGTAGATAACGCTAAATTAATAGAAGTTAATGCTGCATTAAGAAACCACCCAGTTGAAGAGGTTGGAGAGTTTTTAAGAACAGCTATGACTTCTATGAAGCCAATAGTATAAACGATCACCACAGCTACTAACTAAGCTAACTAGCACAATAAAATGTGCAATAGAAACCTGTTAAGTTTTAAAACTTAACAGGTTTTCCTGTCTAAAACAAATAGATTTACAGTATTAAAAATGTTTAATTACGTAACTTGCATAAGCCTATATTAATTAATAACTAGAAGTAAATGGATAAGGGAAAACAAACTTATTTTCCGAGTGTAGATAACGTAAAAAAAGCAGCAGAGGCTATTAAAAATGTTTCGGTAGTTACACCTTTAAGTGCTAATATTAGATTTTCTAACACTTATCAATCTAACATCTTTTTTAAGCGCGAAGACTTACAACAAGTGAGATCTTATAAAATTAGAGGAGCTTATAATAAAATAAGCTCGCTAACAGCTACCGAATCTAAAAACGGAGTAGTATGTGCCAGCGCAGGTAATCATGCGCAAGGTGTTGCGTTATCATGTAAGCTTTTAAAAATACAGGGTACTATTTATATGCCAATGCCTACACCAAAGCAAAAGGTGGAGCAAGTAAAAATGTTTGGTCAAGAATACATAACCATCGAGCTAATTGGCGATACTTTTGATGATGCATACGAAGCAGCTATGTTGGAAAGCGAAAGCTTAAAAAAAACGTTTATTCATCCCTTTAACGACGAGAAAGTAATAGAAGGACAGGCCACAGTAGGATTAGAAATTTTAGAGCAAGCTACAAAACCTATAGATTATGTGTTTATTCCTGTTGGAGGTGGTGGTTTAGCATCAGGATTATCAAGCGTTTTTAAAAACCTATCTCCAAATACTAAAATTATAGGTGTAGAACCAGAAGGAGCACCTTCAATGTCTATCTCCATTAAAAATAAAGTAAATACTCAAATAGAAAATATAGAAAAATTTATAGATGGCGCAGCGGTTAAACGTGTAGGCGATTTAAATTTTGAAATATGTAAACATAATCTAGATGCTATGATTACGGTTCCAGAAGGTAAAGTATGTCAAACTATTTTAGATTTATACAATAGAGATGCCATTGTTGTAGAGCCAGCAGGAGCGTTAAGCATTACTGCTTTAGATTTTTATAAAGAAGACATAAAAGGAAAGTATGTTGTATGCGTTATAAGCGGTAGCAACAACGATATAACAAGAACAGCCGAAATAAAAGAGCGTGCTTTGTTGTTCGCAAATTTAAAGCACTATTTTATTGTTAAATTCCCACAGCGTGCTGGAGCATTAAAAGAATTTGTTGTTGATATTTTAGGTCCAAATGACGATATAACTCATTTTGAATATGCTAAAAAAACTAATAGGGAAAATGGCGCAGCTGTAGTTGGTATCGAATTAAAATCGGCAGAAGATTTGCAACCTTTAATTGATAGAATGAAGACTCAAAATTTCTATGGCGATTATTTAAATGATAAGCCAGATTTATTTCAGTTTTTAGTTTAAAAACAGGTGTTGCTAAGCAGTTGTATTCGAAATCGTTTTCGTAGATATTTGTCTTATTAGCATGTGTTTAAAAGGGTGTTTAGGATATTTTCGTTTACTTTAGTTTAACTCAAAAAAACTAAAATAAAACAATTATGGAAATTCCAGAAGCATACAAAATAAAAGAACTTGTACACCAAAAAACATATTTGGTAAATGGAGAATTAAAACAATGGACAGGAGAAACAGCTGAGGTTTATTCTACAATATCATCAACAAAAACGTATAAGCAAACTTTATTAGGAACTATACCTCAGTTAGATGGAGAGGCTGCTATGTCAGCTTTAAAATCGGCAACAGATGCTTACGCAAAAGGGCAAGGCGAATGGCCAACCATGAAGGTGATAGACCGTATTGCCTGCATGGAAAAATTTGTAGAACAAATGAAAACCAAACGCGAAGAAGTTGTAAAACTTTTAATGTGGGAAATTGGTAAGAACCTTCCAGATTCAGAAAAAGAATTTGATAGAACCGTAGATTATATTTACGACACTATTGAAGCTTACAAACAAATAGATAGAGACTCGGCAAAATTTGAAAAAAATTCTGGTGTATACGCACATATTCGTCGTGGTCCACTTGGTGTGGTTTTGTGCTTAGGCCCATACAATTACCCGTTAAACGAAACATTTACATTACTTATTCCAGCTTTAATAATGGGTAATCCTGTTATTTTTAAGCCTGCAAAACTTGGTGTTTTACTTATTTCTCCATTATTAGAGGCTTTTCAAAACAGTTTTCCAAAAGGCGTAGTAAATATTGTTTATGGAAGAGGGCGTGTTATTGCAACACCAATTATGCAGTCTGGAAAAGTAGATGTTTTGGCTTTAATAGGTAATAGTACATCGGCAAATGCGCTTCAAGCAGAGCACCCTAAGGGTAATAGGTTGCGAATGGTTTTAGGTCTTGAAGCTAAAAATCCTGCTATTGTATTGCCTGATGCCGATTTAGATTTGGCGGTAGAAGAGTGTATAGCAGGAACCTTATCTTTTAATGGTCAGCGTTGTACAGCACTAAAAGTATTGTACGTGCACGAGTCTGTGGTAGAGGAGTTTAATAGGCGATTTGCTTTTAAAGTCGATCAGCTTAAGTTTGGAAATCCGTGGGAGCCAGGAGTAAAATTAACACCTTTGCCAGAAGTAGAAAAACCAGCTTATATTCAAGAATTAATAGATGATGCAAAAGCAAAAGGAGCTGCTGTTTTAAATAAAAAGGGAGGAGAAACTACCGAAAACTTTATATTTCCAGCTGTTATGTATCCTACTAAAAAAGATATGCGTGTTTTTGAAGAAGAGCAATTTGGACCTATAGTACCAATCGTTTCTTTTTCTGATATTGAAGAGCCTTTAGATGATATGGCTGCCTCTAATTATGGGCAACAAGTAAGTCTGTTTGGTAAAAATGTAAATACATTGTCTCCACTTATAGATACTTTGGTAAATTTAGTATGTCGTGTAAACTTAAACAGCTCTTGCCAACGCGGACCAGATGTTTATCCTTTTACAGGTCGTAAAGATTCTGCTTTTGGGACTTTAAGTGTGCATGATGCTTTGCGATCTTTTTCTATAAGAACATTTGTGGCATCCAAAGACAACGATTATAATAATGCTATTTTAAACGAATTATTAGAAAAGAAAACCTCTAATTTTATTAGTACAGACTATATTTTATAATCATTTTTAAGTTTATTTTTTTTCAATGAATAAAATTATACAATAATAATTGTTTATATACTTATATTTGGACTGATAAAACGATTAAAACCATATATATGAAAGCGATTAAGTACGTATTAGCATCAGTTTTTGCATTAGCAATTTTAGTAAGTTGTGGAGGCGAAAAAAAGACAGAAGAGAAAAAAGAACAGAAAGTAAAACTTGGAGTTAAAAAAGAGGAAAAGAAAGTTGAAAGTGCGGTTGAAGAAATTGTAATTTCTGGAAATGATTTAATGCAGTTTGATAAAACTGAAATTAAAGTAAAAGCAGGAAAAAAAGTAAAACTTACATTAAGACATAAAGGAAAACTTGATGTTAATGTAATGGGACATAACTTTGTGCTTCTTAAACAAGGTGTTAATATTACTGCTTTTGCAGGAAAAGCTGCAGTGTCTAAAGATAACCAGTACATTCCAAAAGGAAGCGAAGATATTATTGTGCATACAAGTTTAATAGGAGCAGGACAAACTACTACTATAGAGTTTGATGCACCTGCAGCAGGAACATACGATTACTTATGTAGTTTTCCAGGGCATTACGCTATGATGAAAGGTAAATTTATTGTAGAGTAATTTACAAGTTATAGTATAAAAAAGGCGATACTTTTATAAGTGTCGCCTTTTTTATGCATTGTTTTAATGTATTGTAAGAGTATATAATTACTTTACAATTAATTTAGTCCTCATTGTAAATGCATGTCCAGGAAATGTACATACTATCCAATACTGCCCTGGCTCGCTAGGAGCGGTAAAGTATATGGTTTCGCTACTTTCTGGACCAACAACTCCAGAGTGAAATAAAACTAAGTCTGTGTCTGGTACATAATTTAATTCTGGGCCTTTTAAGCCCAGTTGTAAAGCCATATTGCCAACTGTTGTTGGTGTGTCTGCTCCGGGTTTCATAATTACCATGTTATGAAGCATATCGTCACTGTTTTCTAGCGTTAATTGAATTTTTTCGTTTCTATTAATCGTTATTTTCTTTAAGTTGTATTGTAAGCCAGGAATAGTGCCTATCTGTAATTTTTTATCTGCACCATTTTTACCCCAAGAGGTTGGTATTTTAGTAACCCGCTTGACTTGTTTTGTTACTTTTTTAGTATTGTGAACCATGTTTTTATGCGCGGAGTGGTCCATTTTTTTAAAGGTTTTTAATTTTCCGCCAGGCACTTCGTTTAGTGTATAATAGCCTTTGTTGTGTAAAAGTAATTCACCTGTTGAAGATTTTAATTTAGGAATTTCTATTTGATGAATATACCCTAACCGCAACCCTTCAATAGTTAATTTTACTGTTAATCCGTCTTTAGATACTGTGCTTTTGTGAACCATAGCTTCCTTAATATCTTCTATCGGACTTCCGTAAGTTTTATGGTATTTGTATGTAAAAGAAGATAGTTGATAGTTTGCAATGTCTTGTGCCATTTTTTTATCTACGGGTTTGGTAAATTCTAATTCAAAACCATCGGCAAGCGCTTTCATTGTTTTAACTTCAAAAGGCGTTTTTCCAGTCCAAACTAAACGCTGTAATCCAAAAGGTTTTCTACCAATAGAAGACCAACCTCTACTTGTCATGCCAACAAACATACTGTTGTCGTTACTCCAAATCATTCTTAAAACACCAGAAGCAAATCCTTCAGAAAAACCAAAAGCTGCACCTTGGTAAACGCCATTAATTTTTTCAAGAAAAACACGTACAATTCTACTGTTTCCTTGGTCGCCTATAAATACTTGACCTGCAAAAGGACCGAATTTTCCTTCGGTGTTGTCATAAATAAAATCGGAAGTCGAGGTTCCAAAAATAGTATGCGGTAACCAAATGGCTGGGGCTTTTAAAGCGTCTAATTCTTTAGCGTATTCGTAGAGCGAAAGGTGATCAGATTTTATATCTTCGGGTTTTAATGTTATTGGCGAATTGGGCTCGCTAGACCATTTTAAACCTGCTGGGTGACCAACAAAATCGCCTTTTTCTATATGTGTTACTCTACCAGAGCCCACCCAATCACCTTGGTTTTCTGTGTAAAAAATATCTCCGTTAGGCATTAAACCTAATCCTGCAGGCGAGCGAAAACCAGTAGCAAAAGGAGTCATTTTTCCGTCTGGACTAAACTTTAATAACCAAGCTCTCCACTTAGAAAAGCTCTGTCCGCCAGCTGCCCAAGTTACATTTAAATGCACAAACATATTTCCGTCTTTATCAACTCGTGGTCCATAAGAATACTCATGGTAATTGCCCGATAAAGGCCAAGAAAAATACGTTTTATAAAAATCTGCTTCACCATCATTATCTTCATCTATTAATTGGGTTAATTCACCACGTTGCGATGCGAAAAAACTATTGTCTTTGTAGGCTAAACCTAAAACCTCATGCATGCCACTAGCAAACAGTTTATATTCTGGCGTTTTTGTGTTTGGCTTGTCAATAACCCAAACTTCTCCTCGTCTGGTAGAAACGCCTAGTTTATTATCGTTAGTTAAAGCTAAACCACCTACTTCTAATTCTATATCTTTAGGTATAGGGACATTAACTATTTTGTAATATTCTGATTCTTTAGCAGCTAAAACCTTATTTAATACTTTGTTTTTTTTCTGTGCAATCCCAGATTGGCTTACTAGAAGTAAAACTAAAATTGCGAATATGTTTTTAATCGTTTTCATGTTTTTTAGTTTACCAGATAATAGAATAGTTGATTGTTTGTTTGCCAGCAGGAATTTTTACAAGTAATTCTTTGCTTTGTTTGTTATCGCGAATAATGGGGGTTAAGCTTTCGTTGCCAGAAAAATCTATATAATAATTTTTGTCGCCTATAATATAAGTGCCATCTGATGCGATTTCAATAGTAGAAGCTTCAGATATTTTAAGCCAAATATCTTTTTTAGAATCTACTGTAATGTCTCTTTTTAATTTTCGATCTGTACTTGAAGGGGTGAATTTATTAGAAATTTTTGCGCCTTTAATTTCGCTTAAAAATAGTGGGTTTTTGTTGTTGTCTAATTTATACCCTTTTTGTATTAAAGGTGTTTTTAATTCAAATCCTTTTTCTAAAAGATGTTTTGTATTGTAGTTTTCTTTTGGCCAAGGAGAATTGTCATTTTTTAAATATACAAAATCAGAATCGCCATGAAAAGCGATAACTTGTCCTTCTGGATAACCCAATTGTTCCTTTCCTCTAGAGTGCCACATGTGTGTAGCGTTTAAAAAGGCATTATCCCAAATTTGTAATAGAGATCCAGTTTCTAAATCGTAAGAGTAACTTATTTTTTCAGGGAAACCAACAGAAATACAGTGGGTTTTTTTAACGTCGTTATGCATTAAGAAACTGCGTTGCGAAATAGTTTTGCTGTCTGAATGATTTATTAATAAAAAGCGCATATCTATTAAAGATTGTTCTCTTTTAGATATTCTTTTAACTTGTAAAGATTGACGCTGTGTGCCATTACCTTCAATAAAAAGCTCAAAACCACGTTCGCCACGTTTTGCTGTTTGGTTAAAAACAACAGTAAAAGGTATTTCTCCTTTTTCTAGTTTTTGAAAACTATAATTAGAATATTTTAAGTTATTTTTATTCATATTAATAGCTGTTTTGTTGTTTAAAGCTAATAACCCGCCACCAAGAGCTTTCATTTCAAATAAATAGTTAGATGTTTCTGGAATGGTTAAAGTTCCAGAATAAACAATAAGTTCTTTAGCATTTTTTTTTATATCAGAAAGTGGCGAAATGGTTTTTACATTTTTGTCTTTCACCTTTTTTAATTCATTAATATCTTGTAGCTTTTTTATTTTTTTAGGGCTTTCGTAAACAGTTGCTTTAAGGTTGTTTATTATTACTTTATTATTGTTATTGTAAAGTTTGTATTTAATATTTTTAAAAGCTACTGGTCCGTGATTACCTTGAAAAACTATTGGTCCCATAGGTTTTTCATCTTTTTGAAAACTAGCACCTCTTGTTGGGCCTGTTACTTCTGCATTTTCGATAATAAGTGTGCCATTGAGCCATACTTTTTCAAACCAAGCATTTTTAGTCTTGTTGCCTAATGCATCAAATTTAGGAGCATGAAATATTATTTTAAGGTGTTGCCATAAGCCAGGAGCTTTGGCTGCATTTATTTTTGTTGGTGTACCTTCATATCCTTGTTTGCCTTTTCCTCGCTTTTCGTCCCAACGCTGGTAAATGCTGCCTATGTCTTTGTAGGTTGGTGTCTTTACACCCCAACTATCGTATAGTTGAATTTCGTAACGTCCTTGAAAATAAATTCCAGAGTTAGATGCAAGAGGCATCATAACATCTAATTCTAGTTCGATATCACCATGCTCGAATTTTGTAACCAAATGTTTATTCTTTCTTTGGTTGTTTTTATTAACTAAAATACCAGTTCCTATTTCGCTAAAAATGGTTTTTTCTTTAGATCGATTTATCGAAACATTTGAGGCATTACCCCAATTTTTACCCGTTTTTTGAAATGCAGATAAGTCGTTTAAATTTATTACAGAGTATGGTATAGCTGTTACCTGTTTGGATGTTTTGTTTTTGTTTTGTGCTTCGATACTTCCAAAGAATAAAAAGACAGATATACTAAGGTATAGTACTAGAGTGTGTTTCATTTATCAAGAGATTTTGTTTAATGCTAGTTAAAGTTTGTTTTTAATTTTATTATAAAGAAACGGTGTAATGTTATTAATTAAGGATTCATATGTTCATAATTAGGCAAGAATTTAAATACAGTCATAAAAAAAATGCGACCCTTTTTAAGAGTCGCATTTTTAATTTTGTATACCTGTTTTTAAGTTTGGTAATTACTTTACTATTAATTTAGTTCTCATGGTAAACGAATGCCCAGGGAAAGTACATACAATCCAATACTCTCCAGGTTCGCTTGGCGATGTAAAGTATATGGTTTCTGTGCCTTCAGGTCCTACTGTGCCAGAATGAGCTAATACTAAATCGCTAAAAGGAACATAATTTAAATCTGGACCTTCAAGACCAAGTTTTAATGCCATTTCTCCAACTTTTAGAGGTGTTTCCTTCCCTTGTTTAGTAACTACAACGTTGTGTATCATGTCGTCGTTATTGTTAAGGGTTAGTTCAATTTTACTATTTCTATTAATTGTAATTTCTTCGGCATCGTATTTTAAACCAGTAACTGTTCCTATAACAATTTTTTCATCTGCACCGTCTTCACCCCATTCATGCGGTATGGTGGTTACGCGCTTTGGTTGTTCAATTTTTTTGTCTGATTTTTTCATTTCCATTTGCATGGATTTTAATGTGCCTCCAGGAACCTCGTTTAATGTATAATAAGCTTTTTTGTGTAATAATGTTTCTCCTGTGGTTGCTTGTAAAGAAGGGATTTCTAGCTGATGGATAAACCCTAAGCGCATACCATGAATAGTTAATTTTACTTTTAACCCGTCGTCAGAAACCTTAGCCATATGAACCATGGCGTTTTGTTGATCTTCAATTGGACTACCATAAGTTTTGTGATATTTATAAGTGAAGGTTGCCATTTTATAATTAGCAAGGTTTGCAGCTTGTTTCTTATTAACAGGTTTTGTGAATTCTAATTCGAAACCATCATCAAGTGCTTTCATAGTTTTAATTTCAAAAGGTGTTTTACCTGTCCAAACTAAACGCTGTAATCCAAAATCTTTTTTACCTGTAGAAGCCCAACCACGACTTGTCATTCCTACAAACATATTATTGTCGCTACCCCAAATTAATCGTAAAACTCCAGACGAAAATCCTTCAACAAAAGGAAACGCAGCACCTTGGTATACGCCATTTACTTTTTCCATAAATACACGCATAATTTTACTGTGGCCTTGGTCTCCTACAAATTGTTGTCCATCAAAAGGCCCAAATTTTCCACCAGTAGTATCATAAATAATATCGGATGTAGAAATACCTAATATAGTGTGCGGAAACCAAATAGCAGGTGCTTTTAAAGCAGGTGCTTTTTTTGCGTATTCGTAAAGTGATAAACCAGAGTTGTCTTCAATGTCTTCAGGTTTTAGGTCTAAAGGAGAAAGAGGGTCGTTAGACCATTTTAAACCAGCAGGATGTCCAGCAAAACTTCCAGATTCTAAATGTGTCATTCTTCCAGATCCTACCCAATCACCTTGGTTTTCGGTATAAAAATAATCGCCTTCTTGGTTAATACCAAACCCGGCAGGAGAACGTAAACCTGTAGCTATAGGTGTCATGTCTCCATCAGTAGAAACTTTTATCATCCATCCACGCCAACGCATTGTACTATTGCCTCCACCTAGCCAAGATAGGTTTAAGGTTAGTATCATGTCACCATTTTTATCAAATTTAGGCCCGTAAGAATAATCGTGATAATTACCAGATAGTGGCCACGAAAATACTGTTTTATATGCATCTGCCTCGTCATCTTTGTTATTGTCTTCTAATCGAGTTAGTTCGCCACGTTGTGCTAAATAGAAAGCATTATCTTTATAAGCTAATCCTAAAGCTTCGTGCAAGCCATGAGCAAATAATTTGAATTTTGGAGTTTGGCTATATGGTTTGTCTATTAGCCAAAGTTCTCCTCTTCTTGTAGAAACTCCCAACTTGTTGTTATCTGTTAGTGCTAATCCTCCTACTTCAAGTTTAATGTCTTTTGGAATAGGCACATCAATTATTTTATAAAATTCTGCCTCTCTTTTTATTTGGTTAGCTTTTTTGTCTTTCTTTTGTGTGTAACCTATTTGATTTGTTAATAGAATTACTAATGCTACTATTATTGTTTTGATAATCTTCATGTTATTCTTTTTTTTAGGTTACCAAATAATACTGTAATTAATTGTACTGTCTCCTTCTGGGATTTCAACTAATAACTCATCTTTGTTATCAATATTTCTTATGATTGGTTTTATATTATTTCCAGAAAAATCAATATAATAACTTTCATTATTGATAATGTAAGTATTGTTAGGAAGTGCTTTTATGCTTACTCCATCGGCTATTTTATGCCATAGGTTTTTTCCATTAGAAATTTTAATAGATTTTTTTAATTGACGATTACCTTTAGGTACGCTGTATTTGTTTGTAATTACGGACTTGCCTATTTGATATGAGAATGAGGGCATTTTAGAGTTGTCTAACTCGTAACCTAATTGTTTAATGCTTTTGTTTTCTGGTAGTGGTTGAGGCCACTTTGTATGCTCATCGGCTAAAGCTACTATTTCTAGATCTCCATGTAAAGATACCGAAAAACCTATAGGTTCTCCAAGTTGGTGCTGACCTCTAGATAACCACATATGTGTAGTGTTTAAAAAAGATCCGCTCCAAATTTTAAGTAACGATCCTGTAGCTAAATTGTACGAGTAATGAATGCCTTGCGGAGTTCCAACAGAGATGCAATGCGTATGTTTTAAGCCTTCATGATTTACAAAACTTCGTTGCATAATAGGTTTGTCTTTAACTTCTATAATTATACCTTTTAACGGGTCAAAAACACCTTCTCCTTTTTTTACACCTTCTTGTAAAGAGTATTTTTGCATATTGGGGCCTTCAACATGCAAGCTAAAGCCCCTAGACCATGGTGCGTGTTGGTTGTAAATAACTTTAAATGGAATGTCTCCTTTTTTTAGAGCTATGGTTTTTATATGCGCTTTATCCATACCGCCTCTCATGAACAAAACTTTTTTATTATTTAGATATAACTCTGCGTTACCATTTGTGTGGCCTTCAAATAAATATTGTCCAGATTCTGGAACAGATAACATACCAGAATAAGTTACCATTTTTCTATCTCTGCTACTAGTTACATCTACTAAAGAAAAACTATTAACTTTTTCCTCTTTTGTTTTGGCGATAGTGTCTAAATCTACGGGTAATTTTTTTACGTTTTTGTATTCAGATCTATTTAAATTAGAAAGAATAAACGTATTGCCTTCATATAATTTATATTTAATGTTTTTAAAAGCAACAGGGCCATGGTCGCCTTGAATCATTAAAGGGCCTCTTGGTTTTTCGTTAGCATTGCTACCTCCACCACGTGTAGGCCCACTTAACTCTATGTTTTCGTGTATTAAAACACCATTTAACCAAACTTCTTCAAACCAAGCATTTTTTGTTTTTTTGCCAGACTCGTCAAATTTAGCAGCATGAAAAATAACTTTTATATGCTGCCATAAGCCAGGGGCTTTTGCTGCATTAACTCTTGGCGAATACCCTTCGTACCCTTCTTTACCTTTTTTAGCATCTTTATTCCATCGTTGGTAAATGCCTCCCATGTCTACATACTTAGGGTGTTCTACACCCCAACTATCAAATAGTTGTACTTCGTATCGTCCTTGAAAATATAGACCTGAGTTAGATTTTACAGGCATCATAACGTCTAATTCTAATTCAATGTCTCCATGATCGAATAGTGTGAAAATATTTTTGTTCTTTTCTTGGTCGTTGGTGTTTATTAAAATACCTGTTCCTTGTTCTGTATAAAGAGTTTTGTTTTTAGTTCTGTCTGCAAAAACATTGCCAACCACTTTCCAATTTGCTCCTGTTGGTTTAAAGGCTGATAAGTCGTTTATTTTTATGTGATTAAAGGGTAAAGAAGAAGAAACAGTTGCCTTCTTTTTAGTTTTTGCAATTTGAACCGGTGTAACTTCTTCTTTCCCGCAAGAAAAAGAGAGAAGTAAAACAAGAAAGTATAAAATTTTGTTTTTCATTTCGATAATAATGTTTAGTATATTTAGTTTAAGTGCTGTCTAGGTTATAAAGAAACAAGATATTTAGGTTTGTTCTTTACTTTTTAGGTGAAATTCTATTAAAAGTTACTTAAATTTACTTAAACGATAAAAGCGACACTGTAAAGATGTCGCTTTTATTATAATTTGGAAGTTGGTGTTTACTTTACAATTAATTTGGTTCTCATTGTAAAAGAGTGGCCAGGGAAAGTACATACTATCCAGTATTCTCCTGGTTTACTAGGAGCAGTAAAGTAAATAGTTTCATTACTTTCTGGTCCTACTGTTCCAGAGTGAGCTAGTATTAAATCGCTAAATGGAACGTAATTTAAATCAGATCCTTCTAGGCCTAGATTAAGAGCTAATTCTCCTACTTTGTTAGGGGTTTCTTTTCCTGGTTTTGTAACAACAATGTTGTGAATCATATCATCGTTGTTATTTAAAGTTAATTGAATTCTGCTATTGGCTTTAATTGTAAATTCTTCAACATCGTATTTCAAGCCCGGTATAGTACCAATAACTAATTTTTCATCTGCGCCATTTTCTCCCCAATCTGAAGGTATTGTGGTAACACGTTTAGGCTGGCTTATTGCTTTTTTTTGTGTTTTTGGCATTGCCATTTGAACAGATTTTAATGTGCCTCCAGGGACCTCGTTTAATGTGTAATATCCAATATTGTGTAGTAGTAATTCGCCTGATTGGGATTGTAATTTAGGTATTTCTATTTGATGAATATACCCTAAACGCATGTTATGTGCCTCAATTTTTACTTTTAAGCCATCTTTTGAAACAACTGCTTTATGTATCATAGCTTTTTGTGTATCAATAATTGGACTCCCGTATTCTTTATGGTAATGGTATGTAAAAGTAGACATTTTATAGTTTGCTACATCTTCTCCCATTTTTTTGTTGATAGGTTTTGTGAATTCTAATTCGAATCCATCATTGTGAGCTTTAATAGCTTTTATTTCAAAAGGTACCTTTCCAGACCAAACTAAACGTTGTAATCCGAATGATTTTTTACCTGTTGAAGACCAACCTCTACTTGTCATTCCTACAAACATACTATTGTCGTTACTCCAAGCCATTCTTAAAACTCCCGAAGAAAAGTTTTCTTTAAATAAAAATGAAGCACCTTGATATATACCATTTACTTTTTCCATGAAAACACGCATAACCTTACTGTGTCCTTGGTCTCCTACAAACATTTGACCTGAAAAAGGACCAAATTTACCATTTGTTGTATCGTATAGAATATCTGAAGTAGAGATGCCTAGAATAGTATGAGGGAACCATATCGCTGGAGCTTTTACAGCTTTTACCTTTTTAGCATATTCGTATAGTGTTGTACCTTTATCCGGATTTATATCTTCTGGTTTTAGTTTTAAGGGTGATTGTTTATCGTTAGTCCATTGTAAACTCATAGGATTTCCCCCTGCGAAATCACCTTTTTCTATATGTGTCATTCTTCCAGAACCTACCCATTCTCCTTGGTTTTCGGTGTAGAATATATCGCCAGAAGTATTAATGTCGAAACCTGCTGGAGATCTGAAGCCTGCAGCTAAAGGTGTCATTTTTCCTTTAGGAGTAACTTTTATTAACCAACCTCTCCATTTTGCTAAACTTAAACCGTCACCTTGATAAGAAGCGTTTAGGGTTAAAATCATATCTCCATTATTGTCAAATTTTGGCCCATAAGAATACTCGTGGTAATTGCCCGATAGGGGCCACGAGTAAATTGTTTTATAAAAATCTGCGACACCATCGTTGTTTTCATCTTCTAGACGTGTTAATTCACTACGCTGTGCTGCGTAAAATCCTTTGTTTTTATAGGCTAAACCTAAAGTTTCATGAAGACCCTCGGCAAATAGGCTGTATTTTGGTGTTTTTGTATTTGGTTTATCAATAAGCCAAACCTCTCCTCTTCGTGTTGAAACCCCTAGTTTTCCTTTTTCTGTTAAGGCTAAACCTCCAACCTCTAGAATAATATCTTTTGGGATTGGGACATCTATTATTTTGTAATATTCAGATTCTCTTTGTGCGAGAGCCTTATTTACTATTTTTCCTTTTTTTTGAGCTATTCCAACTTGGCTTATTAGTAGAATAGTTATAATTCCTAATATTTTATATATGGTTTTCATGCGCTTTATATATCGTTTACCAAATTATACTATACTGTAGCGTTTGTTTTCCTGCAGGAATATTTACAAGTAATTCCTCTTTACTATTTATAGATCTTATGATAGGCTTTAAAGTATTGTTGCCAGAAAAATCTATATAGTAACTCTCGTTGTTAATTATATACGACGCATTTGGAAGTGCTTTTATGTTTTGGCCTTCTGCTATTTTGTGATAAATTCCTTGTTTTGAATTTACTTGTATAATTCTATTTAAACCTCTTTTTGTTTTAGTTGAAGAGACAAACGTTGTTGATATTTCTGCATCACTAATATTGAAGAAAAACTCAGGTGTTCCTTTGTTGTTGCGTTTATAGCCTATTTGGTTAAATTTTATATCGTCGCTTAATGTTTTTGGCCAAGTTTGATTAAGGTTTTTTAAAGCATAAAAATCTAATTCGCCATGCGAAGAGACTATAAACCCATTTGGAAATCCTATTTGTTGATTCCCTCTAGAGTGCCACATAGATGTTGTGTTTAAAAAATCGCCACCCCAAACATATAATAAAGATCCTGTAGATAAGTCGAAAGCATAATTTAACTTTTCAACCAAGCCTACGTTTATAGCATGTGTTTTTTTATAATCTTTAAATTGAACAAAACTACGTTGTATTTTTGTTTTGTTTTTTGCTGTTACAAGAATGGGTTTAATCGTTTTGTTTTTATTAATATCGTTCATGCTGGTTTCTAATATAGAATAGCGTTGTATTTTTGGCCCTTCTACATGAACATCGAAACTACGACCCCAAGGGAATGGTTTATTGTACATTAAAGTGTAGCTTGCTTTTCCTTTCTCTAGTGTGATTTTGCCATATTCATAATCTTTAGTACTAGTATTAATTAAGGTATCGTTGTTTACAACCAAAAGACCTTTGCCATAAACATTAATATCGAATAAGTAATCGCCAGAACTAGGTACGTTAAAAGTTCCAGAGTATTTTAGCATTTGTTGAAGATTATCTTTAAATCTTGCTAAAGGAGAAATAGAGTCTGTTTTAATCTCATCTAATTTAGGTAAGGTGTCGTATTGTTTAAAATTGCGTTGTCTATTAGGGTTTTCGTAAACCTCTAAAGTTGTGTTTTCTATGCCTAATTTTTTATTTTCGTATAGTTTATATGCTATGTTTTTTATGGCTACTGCACCATGGTCTCCCTGAATCATTAAAGGAGCCAAGGCAACTTCTTTAGCGTTGCCGCCTCTTGTAGGTCCTGTTAATTCTACATTTTTATGTAATAGTACTCCGTTTAGGCTTACTTCTTCAAACCAAGCGTTTTTTGTTTTTTTACCATCGGCACCAAATTTTGGGGCATGAAATATAATTTTTAAGTGTTGCCATAATCCTGGGGCTTTGGCTGCATTGGTTATTGGTGCATGCCCCTCGTATCCTTCCTTGCCTTTTTCAGCATCTTTATTCCATCGTTGGTAAATGCCTCCCATATCTACATACTTAGGCTGTTCTACACCCCAACTATCAAATAGTTGTACTTCGTATCGTCCTTGAAAATATAGACCAGAGTTAGATTTTAAAGGCATCATAACATCTATTTCTAGTTCAATATCGCCATGACTAAATGAAGTGAAAAGGTTTTTGTTTTTTTCTTGGTCGTTGGTGTTTATTAAAATACCTGTTCCTTGTTCTGTATAAAGAGTTTTGTTTTTAGTTCTGTCTGCAAAAACATCGCCAACCACTTTCCAATTTGCTCCTGTTGGTTTAAAGGCAGATAGATCTTTTAGTTCTATAGTTGTAAAGGGTAAAACAGTTTGTTGTTTTTTTTCTGTTTTAGTAGTTTTTTGTATTGGGTTTTTTTCGTTTTTTCCACAAGAGAGTACAAGCGAAAGCACGAAACAAAAAAAGATATTCTTTTTCATTTAGCTTATTGTTGTGAGTTTTTATAACTAAAGGTAAAACTTCTTTAACTATAAAGTTGTTTTGTTTGCTGTTTTCTACGAAAATTCACGAAAATTAAAAACTATAATTTATTGATAGTAAAGCTCTTCGTCTTAAAACAGGGAATACTACAAAACTAGCATCTGGGTTTGTTGCAACAAACTCTGGTGTTGCTCCGTTAGCATTGGCTCCAAAACTGTTTGCTCCAAAAAAGTTGGCTAACCCTTCAGAATTAAAAAGGTTGGTTACTAAAATGTTAGCAGATAGATTTTTGTTTATTTTGTAACCTGTTCCTAGATTAAAAATACTGTAGGCATCAAGTTCGAAACCGTTAGCAACATTTCCTTGTCTTTTACCCATGTATTGCCATTTTAAGAAAGCTGAAAATTTGTCTTTTTCAAATTCTGTACTTAGGTTAAACATTAATTTAGGGTTAAAAGGCAGTGTGTTTCCAGAGTAATCTGTAATTGTATCATCTGTAGTGTCTACAGAACCAGCAGCGTCATAAATTTTCCAGTCTTTAGCTTTTGGGTCTTGAATAACACCGTTAAATCTAAAGTTTAAATAGTCTACAGGAGAAAAAACACTTTCCCATTCAAAACCTATTGTTCTAGAACTGTTAAATTGAATAGGTGTATAGAAAATACTGTTATTATCTCCGTCAAATTCAAAATTAGCTATTCCTATATCTTTAAGTTGGCTCCAAAATGCGGTTCCGGTAAACGAAGCATTTTTCGAATCTAATTTTACACCCAATTCTGCCTGTAATATTTTTTGAATTTCTCCTTTTTTATTGATAGCTACATTATCAAAATTATTGAAGTAGTAGTTTAATTCTGGAGCTTTGTTTCCTTTTGAGAACCTCGAAAATAAAGCAGTATTATCGTTTATTTTATAATTTACTCCAGCAGAATATGATAAGTAATTGTAGTTGTAATTAAAGTGGTCTCTTTCTCCAGTTGGAGTAGATACACTATTGTCGTATGCAGTTGTTGCATCTCCATCTAGTCCGCCATCTTGAGAAAAAGGTGCGTATCTGTCTTTGCTACCTTTATGGTTTATAGTTTCGTAGCGTAACCCTAAATCTAGGTGTAGTTTGTTTGCTACTTTCCAGCGGTCATTTAAAAAAGTGGCAACCTGACTAATTTTTGCTCTTGAGTTTACAAAAAATAAACCGCCATAATTACTAACTCCATTTTCATCAGATAAGGCTAAAACAGGTTGGTTAGGGTTTTCTAAAGTAACATCTAACAACCTTGGATTTGGCTCGTAAGTTACAAAAGCAAAACTACCTTGCGTGTAATGAGATGTGTCTGAAAACCCAAGTGAAAGTCCTGTTGTTATATCGTGATTTTCTAATTTTTTTCTCAATGTCAACTGGTTCATCCATTCATCTGCTTCGTTATCTTTATACCAGGCTGAAGTTCCCATAATGGCATCGTTTGGTAAAGAGCCACTAATGTACTCAAAAGACTCGCCAGCTAAAATTCCAGAGTTGTTAACACGTGCTAACTCGTTGTTAGATTGAGCGTCTTTAAAAACAACTTGACCAATAGGAAATTGTGCGCCACTAATAAAATAAGCTAATGGATTGCTAAGCGATACAAAAGCATTGCTAATAGAGGTTTGCCAGTTGGCATCTTTAGCAGAGAATTTTATGTTGTTTTTTATAGACCAGTTATTTCCTAGGTCTTGTAAAAAGTCAAAACCTAAGGCTAAGTCTTTGGCGTGTACGCCTTGCGAAGGGTCAAAGTTAATAGTGTTGTCTAGGTTTCTTCCGTCAGGAATAGTTGCATTAAAACCAGGCATTAGTAAAGACGAGTTTTTAAAGTTTTGACCAAAAGCGGGTGTAGGGTTATCCCAATTAGTGGCAGCAACGCCTGTATATCTGTTTGTTTTATCGTTTAAAAATTTTCCGTAGAATTTAATATAACCGTTATCGTGCTCTTTAATAACATTAAATTTAAATTGTCCGCCTTTACTAAATGTAAAATCGGTATCGCGTGCGCCATCATCAACTCTATAATGTCCGCCAGCATTAAAATACCAATTATTGCCTAAAGGACCTCCAATATTTGTATCTGCTTTTAAAATAGCGTTGTCGTCGCCTTGTGCACCAGCAGAAAGTTGTACTTCGCCACCAAAATCTTGTCTAGAACCATGAGATATAAAGTTGTAAATACCACCTGGAGCGTTTAGTGCAGTTATGGCAGAACTACCGCCACGAATGGCTTCTGCTCTTTTTGTGGTTAAATCTGTGCGGTGAAATAAATCTGGACTGTAATAAGAATGTTGCACCAAACTTACTGGTAAGCCATCTTCTTGTAAAGATACATAATACCAACCCATGTCGTCTTCTGCAGAAGCAGAAACACCTCTCGTGTAAACTTTGGTATAAACTTCGCCAGCAGAAGCATCTGTAAAAGTGCCAGGGATGTTTTGAAGTAAACTAGCTGTGCCTTGAGGGTAAGATTTTTTAATGTCTTTAGATTTTAATGTACTTATAGAAGTGCTAGACTCTAAGCCAATTCTAGGGTCAAAAGTTCCTGTTACTACAACTGTTTTTAAGTTAAGTAAATCGTCTTCTAAAATAAGTGAAAGTGTTACATTTTTATTTTTAATAGTAACTGCTTTGTTAATAGATTTAAAGCCTAAATGAGAGATTGCAATGTTGTAGTTTCCGTTAGAAATGTTTTCTAATTTAAATTGTCCGTTGTTATTACTTGTAGTGTTTCTTTTTAAAGATTCTATGGAAACAACAGCGCCAGCTATAGGTTTTCCACTGTTGTCTTTAATGTCTCCAGAAATATTGTTTTGAGAGAAAGATAAGTTTGCAAATAAAAAAGTAAATGCAAAAAATGATAGTGCTATAAATCTATTCATTATTAATTATTTAATTTGTTGGTATTTTATTTTGTTTAGTAAAAAGTAAACAAGCAAAGGTGGGAAATATTATTCTTCTTTTTGTTTGTATTTTATCATTGAAATATTTTGAACAAAAACACAGGCGCGTTTTAATGCTTTTTTAAGGCATTTTTTTTCTCTTGAATGTGTCTTATTTGTTGTTTTTTTTAGTTTGGTATATAACTCCAAAAGCAGCAATTAATAAACCAAGAAATTCTCTCGTGCCTTCTAGGTAAGGTTTTTCGTAAATCATTTCTCCAAAAATTTCTTTTTTGTTTTCGGTGTGTAAATAGTCTACAAATAAAGTGAAATGAAAAGCTGAATAAATAAGTAAACCAATTATGGTTGCTAATAGTATAAGTTTAGGTATGGGTTTAAAATTTGAAATTAAACATATTAAGGCTACGTAAAAATAGATGGAAAACCATAAAATGCCATCTGGATCGTTAAGTTGAATAATAGCAAAAAGGAGGAATACTATAAATAAGATATAATTAGTTATGCTTTTTGATTTGCTTAATTTTACAAGATTAGTCATTGCTTTTTGTGATTTAATACGATTTAATTTTAGTCTAGGTAGTGGTTTTGTTTTGCCAAAATTAATAATTTTCGAATTTAAAAAGCTCTTTTTTGCAGTGTACGTAAAATGAAAATATAACGTGTTGTTATTTAAAAGTTTGAAGTTTCTTTGTATGCTTTTATAATGGCTTTTTCTCCTGCAATGCCATCTATAGAGTTACCATGTTCCATGCCTAAAACCCCTTTAAAGCCTTTGTTGTGTATGTGCTTAAAAATATTTTTGTAGTTTATTTCGCCTGTAGTAGGCTCGTTTCTTCCTGGATTATCTCCAATTTGAAAATAAGCAATTTCGTCCCAAGTTTTATTAATGTTAGGTATAAGATTGCCTTCTTGTATTTGTTGATGATAGATATCGAATAAAATTTTACAAGATGGCGAGTTAACTGCTTTGCATATTTGATATGCTTGAGGTGAATCGCTTAAAAATTGACCCGGGTGATTGTAAAAGTTTAAAGGCTCTAAAACCATAGTTATACCATGTGGTTCTAATATTGACGAAGCTTGTTTTAGGGTTTCTATAACATGAGCTGTTTGGTAGTTTATATCTTGTTTTAAATCTACATGGCCAGGTACCACTGTTATCCATTTAGCATTTACACGCTTTGCTACTTCTACAGATTCTTTAATGTCACTTAAAAACTTATTACGAATGTTAATTTTTCCAGAAGTAAGACTTGGTGTTTTCCAGTCTATTTTATGAGCTACAAAAACGCCCATGGTTATATTTCGTTTAACCATGGTTTGCGACATTTTTTCTTGAAGTTCTACGGTTCGTTTTTTCATTCCGTTATCTTCGTAGGCAGTAAAACCTAGGTCTGCCATAAAATTTAACTGATCTATAGGGTCTTTTCCAGCATGGTGTTTAAACATGCCTAAGTGTGGGGCGAAGTTCATTTTATAATTGTGGGTAGCTGTGTTTTTATCTTTACTAGTCAAGTTTATAGCATGTAAGGTGGATGTGCTTAAACCTAATAAAGATGCAACTGTTGTTCCTTTTTTTATAAACGATCTTCTTTTCATCATATTTATGCTATAATTCTAAAATTTCAATGTTTTTAAATTCAACAGGATGACTTTCGCTTTGCAGCGAAATGTAACCGCCTTTTAGAGGTTGTCCTTTTTTAGCAGCCCATTTCTCTTCATTGTAATCTACTTTGCCTCCAAACTGAGGTTTGCTATATTCCATAACCTTTTCTCCGTTTATAAAGTGTTTAATTATAGAATCGTTTCTTACTTCAATTTCAATATTAACCCATTGTTCTCCATGGTAGGTTTTGGAAGAGGAGTCTATGCAGTGTTGTTTTTTTAGCTCGCCATCTATTTCTACATGAGTGCCTGGCGTACATAGATTTGCGGTGTATCTTTCGTCTGTTCCGTTGCCTCCTAAGAGCTGAACTTCAATCGAGACAGGAAAATTTTGGTCTAAACCTATTTCTTTAGGGTCTTCGCAATGAATCATAATTCCGCTATTTCTATTTGCCCAAGCTTCACCATCTCCTAGTTGTTTTCCAACAAATCTATAATCCATTCTGAACTTGTAATTTGAAAATGGTTTTTTGTAATAAATATGCCCGAAGGTTCTATCGAAAATATCATCATATTCGTCATAATTAACTTTAAGAATACCGTTTTCTACTTTAAAAGTGTTTTTATAATTAACACCTACTTCTTGACCTTTTATTTTTATAACCCAATCGTTAAGGTCGTTTCTAGAAAGCAAGTTAACCCATTGTTTTTTTGTAGGCTCTGTGTTTTCTTTTTTAGCATTTTTACAGTTAAATAAGCAGGAGATGCATAATGCAAGCACTAGTGTTTTTAAAATGTTTGTCATATTTTTTTATTGTTTATAAAGACCAGGCTTTTCCTTTAGTAGCCTCGTCTACACTAATGCATCCTTTTGCTACACCAGGAATAGGGTCGTATGCTAAAACTTCTTTGCCAATTTTTTCACTTGTTTTGTAGGCCCATATAGATGTGCTTCTAATACCTTTTAAGGTATTGAAAATTATAAAATCTTCCGATCCTTTTTTGTAAGCCTTTCTCTCTGTTTTGGTCGTTTTTAAGTATTTAGCTAGTAAGGCATCATAATCTTCATTTTTTAGAGCAGACACACCTTCTTCAGGAATGCTTAAAGCGTTTAAAATGCTGCTTAAACCTTTTTTAAATTTAGCTTGTTCTTTATTTGTGTATGATTTTGATACGTATAAGTCTATAAATTCTGGAACGTTAACATCTAATGCGCCCGGACTTTCCTTAGTTGTTGGTAGAATTAAATCGACTAAATGGGTTAAAACAATGCCTTGATCTGGACTTAAAAAAATAGGAGTCCATGTTTTAGCTTCGTTTGTGCAACTATGTAATAGGCTCAATATACTTGGAGTGGCAACCGCGTAGCCTACTGTTAATCCAATACCTTTTAAAAGATCTCTTCTATTCATATTAGCTGTTTTTAATTTGTTTAGCAGCATGGTTAGCAGCGCGTGCAGTTAAAGCCATGTAGGTTAGCGAAGGGTTTGTGCATCCAGACGACGTCATACAAGCGCCATCTGTTACATAAACATTTGGTACGGTATGTATTTGGTTGTTTTTGTTTAAAATAGATGTTTTTGGGTCACGCCCCATTCTTGCTGTTCCCATTTCGTGTATACCAATACCCGGAGCGTGAACCGAATCGCGTTCTACAATATCGGTAAAGCCAGCTTTTTCTAACATTTCTACAGCTTGAGCAATCATGTCTTTACGCATAGCGTATTCGTTAGATTTCCATTCAGCATCAAATGTAATAGTTGGTAAACCCCATTCGTCAAGTTTTTCATAGTCTAGTGTCATCTTGTTGTCGTGGTTTGGTAGGCATTCTCCAAATCCACCAAGGCTCATTCTCCATCCGCCAGGTTCAAGAATTTTTTCTTTTAATTCTTTTCCGTATGCTAGTTCTTCTATAGGCTCGGAGTAATCATTTCTACTTGCTCTTCCTTGGTAGCCATAACCTCTTATAAAATCTTTTCTTTCAGATTTTTTATCGCCTAAATTTCTAAATCTAGGTAAGTAAATGCCTCCAGGAATTCTGCCTTTATAATATTTGTCATCGAAACCAGAGATTTTGCCAGAAGCTCCAGCGCCTAAATGGTGGTCCATTATGTTATGTCCAAGTTCACCAGAATCATTTCCTAATCCGTTTGGGAATCTGTCAGATTTAGATTGTAGCAGTATAGATGTCGATGCCATTGCCGAGGCGCAACAAAAGATAACTTTGGCTTCAAAAACCATTTTTTCTTTTGTTAATGTATCTATAACTCTAACTCCTGTTGCTTTTTTTAAAGTATCATCATATATTATTTCATGAACAATAGAATTTGGTCTAAGTGTCATATTTCCTGTGCGTTCTGCAGCAGGTAATGTAGATGAGTTACTGCTAAAATATGCGCCAAAAGGACATCCTCTAATACATCTATTTCTAAATTGGCATTTACTACGTCCTTCGTGAGTTTTGTCTCCTGTAATATGTGCTACTCTTCCATGTGTTAAAACACGATCGTCATAATATTCTGCTATTTTTTCTTGTAAATGAGTTTCAACACAATTAAAAGGCATTGGTGGAGAAAAAACACCGTCTGGTAATTGTGGTAAACCTAAGTTTTCTCCGCAGACACCAATGTATTCTTCGACATAACTGTACCAAGGCGCTATGTCTTTATATCGAATTGGCCAATCTACGCCATGGCCATCTTTTTTATTGGCTTCAAAATCTATGTCGCTTAATCTATAGCTGTGTTTTCCCCACATAATAGAGCGTCCTCCAACATGGTAGCCTCGCATCCAGTCAAAGCGTTTTGTTTCGTTATATGGGTGTTTAATATCGTCTACAAACCAATGTTTGCTTGCGGGTTTTGTGGTGTAACCAGTTCTGTCTTGTTTTGGTTGTCTTTTTTTGTCTTCGACAGATTTGTTTCCTCGTAATTCAAAATCCCAAGGATCCATGTGCATTGTCGGGTAGTCTTCAATATGTTTTACCATACGACCTCTTTCTAAGACTAAGGTTTTTAAGCCTTTTTCGCAAAGCTCTTTGGCTGCCCAGCCTCCAGAAATTCCTGTCCCTATTACTATAGCATCGTATGTTTCTTTCATGAGTTGTTAGGTTTTTTGTAATGAACTGTAAATTTGATAATAAATTGTGTTGCTTATTATCGAATAAGTAAGTTTTAGTGATAAAATTTCATTATATCGGAAAAATAACTAATTTGCATGGTATTAGTGTTCAAATTTTTTCAGTGAAAATAAATATACAAAAAATTCAGCCATATGAAGCAGATGGCGTAGTGTATCATGCAGATACTTGTTTGCCTTTAATTGATGCGGTTGAGCGTAAAAAATTAAAGTTTAAAGCCTTGGCAAGGCATACGTATCCAGGTGATAGGCTAGATGCTAATACGTTAGGGATAAATAGTATTGGGTATTGGGATGCGAACGAGCCTCAAGATTGGGGTTTAGATTGGCATAGAAATGAAGGTATGGAATTTCATTTTTTAGAATCAGGAACCATGCCTTACAGTCAGGAAAATAAGGATGTTACTTTAACACCTGGACATTTAACTATTACGCGCCCTTGGGAAGCTCATAAAGTTGGGAACCCTAATATAGGTATGGGTAAGTTGTATTGGGTGATTATAGATTTAGGGGTGAGAAGGCCTCACCAAGAGTGGGTTTGGCCAGATTGGATAACTTTAACTCCAGATGACTTGGCAAGATTAACTACTATTTTAAGGCAAAACGAAAAGTTTGTTTGGAAAACAGATAGGCGAATGGGAGATTGTTTTAAGCGTATTAATGCAGCGGTTAATACAGATGTTAATGGTAGTAATGCTTCAAGAATTCGTTTGTTGGTTAATTATTTGTTGATATTGCTTTTGGATGTATTGAATACAGAAGACATTATTTTAAACGAGGCGTTAACAGATAGTTCTAGAAGTGTTCAGCTTTTTTTGAATGAGCTAGAAAAAAACTTGTCAGACGATTGGACAATAGAGTTAATGTCTCAGTCTGCAGGTGTTGGGTTAACAAGGTTTACGCATCATTGCAAGCAATTAACAAACTTGACGCCAATGCGTTATTTAACTATGAAGCGTTTGGAATTGTCTAAGAAAATACTTCAAGAAAATGAGCATCTAGCCATAAGTGAGGTGGCTTATATGTGTGGCTTTACTACGAGTCAGTATTTTTCTACAGTGTTTAAGAAGCATGAGAAATGTTCGCCAAACGAGTATAGATTTCGCTTTTTTGTAAGCGATAAAATTTCATCGTATTCTTAAAATATAATACTTGGGTGTTTAAATTCTTTCACTGAATAAAAATAAACAGTGATTAGAAATAAATTATATATTTTCACAAGATTATCAGTGTTATAGAAAACTAAATAGAACTTCAAAAATATTTAATAATGAATAGAAGAGATTTTATATCGAAGACTTCTCAAACTACTGCTGCGTTATCTTTAATGGGGTTGTATGCTTGTAATGATGCGAAAAAAAATAAAAATAAACTAGAAGGAGTTATTAAAAATCCAGAATTGTTTTTCAAAATTTCTTTGGCAGAGTGGTCTTTTCACAGGTCGCTTAAAAGTGGTAAAATGGATAATTTAGATTTTGCAGCAAGGTCTAGAAGTTTAGGCTGCGAAGGCATTGAGTATGTAAACGGTTTTTTTAAAGATAAGGCGAAAGATATGTCTTATTTAAAGGACATGAAATTACGAGCTGATGCTGAAGGACAGCAAAATGTTTTGATTATGATAGATGGTGAAGGCGCTTTAGCAAATGCAAACGAAAAAGAAAGATTAGAAGCTGTAGAGAATCATTATAAATGGGTGGAAGCAGCCCATTTTTTAGGCTGTCACGCTATTCGTGTAAATTTAGCAGGAGGAAAAGACAAATCAGATGCAGTTAAGGCAGGAGTAGATTCGTTATCTAAACTTTCAGAATTTGCTCAGGGTTCTAACATCAATGTATTGGTAGAGAATCACGGTGGATTTTCTTCTAATGGCGAATGGATGACTGATGTGTTTTCTCAAATAAAAAGCAAAAACTGCGGAACACTTCCGGATTTTGGAAACTTTTGTATTAAGAAAAATAAAAATAAAGAATGCTTAGATGCTTATGATCGTTATAAAGGAATGAAAGAGTTGTTGCCTTTTGCAAAAGCGGTAAGCGCTAAGTCTTACGATTTTGACGCAGATGGTAACGAAACTACTATAGATTTCTATAAAATGATAGAAATGGTAAAAAGTGTAAACTATAATGGTTTTATAGGAATCGAATTTGAAGGGCATGGTCTTACCGAAGATAAAGGAATAACCTTAACAAGAGATTTGTTAATTAAAGCTGGTAAAAAATTATCATAATAAAAACGAACTAAACTAAATCAAATTTATAAAATGGAAAATATTAATAAAAATAGACTGTTCTTGGCAAGTTGTCTTGCTTTAATCACCACAGCAATGACTTTTGCCATTCGAGCAAGATTAGAAACCGTTTTTGGTCCAGAAGGCGTTGGCCTTTCGTTAGAGCAAATTGGTTATGCTTTTGCGCCAGCATTTTTCGGCTTCACAATAGCTATGATTATTGGAGGTCCTTTGGTAGATTTATTAGGTATTAAAAAAATAACATGGATGGCTTTTTTAACACATGCTGTTGGTATTGTTTTAACTATAATGGCTGGTTCTATGACATCGTTATTTATTGCAACGCTATTTATTGGTATTGGTAATGGTTTTGTAGAGGCTGCTCTTAATCCTATGGTTGCGTCAATGTATCCAGATCAAAAAACAAAAATGCTTAATAGGTTTCATGTTTGGTTTCCTGGTGGTATTGTAATAGGTTCTCTTGTAGGCTGGTTAGTTATGGATGTTTTAGGTTTAAGCTGGCAAATTATGGTGGGTACTTTATTTATTCCATTAGTACTTTATGGTTTGTTGTTTATGGGGCAAAAAATACCAGTTACAGAGCGTGTTCAGTTAGGTATAAGTAATAAAAAAATGTTTTCAAGTGTGCTAAATCCGTTATTTTTATTTATGGTGTTTTGTATGTTTTTAACAGCAGCTTCAGAGTTGGGAACAACACAGCGTATAGAGTCGTTGTTAAAAGAATCTGTGTCTGCACCTTTATTGGTATTGGCTTTTATAAACGGTATTATGGCTTTGGGGCGTTTGTCTGCAGGTCAAGTAGTGCATAAATTAAAACCTTCTGGTATGTTACTCTATTCTGCAATCTTCACTTTTGTAGGGTTGTGGTTGTTAACAGTTACTAGTGGAGGAATGATATTTGTTGCAGCTGCAGTTTTTGCTGTAGGCGTTACTTTCTTTTGGCCAACTATGTTAGGTTTTGTAGCAGAGTATTTGCCAGAAACAGGAGCAATTGGCTTATCTATTATGGGAGGTGCTGGTATGTTTTCGGTGTCATTAGTGTTGCCTTTTATGGGGCGTTTAATGGATGGTGCTAGTGGCCCAGGAGAAGCGTTAAGAACTATGTCTATTTTACCAGCCATTTTAATTGTGGCCTTTTTAGGGTTGAATTTTTATATGAAAAAAAGAAATAGTAAAGAAGTAGCTTAAATTATGAGTAGAAAATTAAAAATGGGAATGGTTGGCGGTGGCGCTGGCTCTTTTATAGGAGATGTACATAGAAAGGCAGCATCTATAGATGGAATGATAGATTTAGTTTGTGGTGCATTTAGTAGTAGTGCCGAAAAATCTATAGCTTCAGGAATGGCTTTAAATTTAAAAGAAGATAGGTGTTATGGTACATTTGAAGAAATGATTCTTAAGGAAAAAGCATTGCCAGAAGATGTGCGTATGGATTTTGTTGCTATTGTAACGCCTAATCACATGCATTTTCCTCCTGCAAAAATGGCTTTAGAACATGGATTTCATGTGGTTTGTGATAAGCCAGTTACATTGACTTTGGAGGAAGCTGAGGAACTTCAGGAGGTTATTGAGAAAAGCGGACAGGTTTTCGCATTAACCCATAATTACACAGGTAATGCCATGGTAAAACAAGCTAGAGCTATGGTTACTAAAGGTGAGTTGGGTAAAATTAGAAAAATACAAGCGCAATATTTACAAGGGTGGTTATCTACGCCTTTAGAAAATACAGGGCAAAAACAAGCTGCTTGGAGAATAGATCCTAAGCGTTCTGGAATTGGTGGTGCTTTAGGTGATATAGGAACACATGCCGAAAATTTAATAGAATATATTACAGATTTGAAAATTGATGAAATTGCTGCCGATTTAGGACGTTTTGGAGAAGGGCGTGTTTTGGATGATGATGGTAATATGCTTATTAGAATGGAAAATGGTGCTAAGGGAAGTATTTCTATTTCTCAAATTGCTTTAGGGGAAGAAAACAACCTTGGTATTAAAGTATATGGTGAAAAAGGAAGTTTGGAGTGGTATCAAGAAAATCCGAATGAATTAATTACACGTTGGCTAGACGAACCTAAAAAAATCTATACGCCAAATGGAGTAGGATTGCATAAGGAAGCTTTAGAGGTTTCTAGAATTCCTGCTGGCCACCCCGAAGGTTATTTAGAGGCTTTTGCTACAATTTATAAAAATGTGGCAACGCATATTACTGCTATAAATAATGGAGAAACTATTGATAAGCCAGATTATCCAACTATTTACGATGGTTTAAGAGGTATGAAGTTTATTTATGCTGCTGTAGATAGTGATAAGAATAATACTTCTTGGACAAAAATAAATTAATTTAAAAAATAATTGTTGGCGTGTACTGCGTTAGGGATTGCAGAGGAAAGCCCACAGCGACGAAGGAGCGCGGACTTGAAACGTAAAGCCCGACCCTTGTGGTAACGCCCAAATAATAATATATAAGAATGAAAACAATAAAAGGACCTGCGGTATTTTTGGCTCAGTTTGCTGGCGATGAAGCACCATTTAATAGTTTGGATGGGATGTGTAAATGGGCGTCAGATTTGGGTTATAAAGGCATCCAAATTCCAACATGGGATGCTAATTTAATTGATATAGATAAAGCAGCAGAAAGCCAAACGTATTGCGATGAATTAAAAGGAAAGGTGAATTCGTATGGTTTGGAAATAACAGAATTATCTACGCATTTGCAAGGGCAATTAGTAGCTGTAAATCCAGCCTACGATACTATGTTCGATGGTTTTGCGCCAGATGCAGTAAAAAACAATCCGAAGGCTAGAACAGAATGGGCTATACAAACGGTAAAAAATGCAGGGACTGCTAGTGGTAAGTTAGGTTTAAATGCTCATGCTACATTTTCTGGGGCTTTGTTATGGCACACAGTGTATCCTTGGCCACAACGCCCTAATGGATTGGTAGAGATGGGCTTTGAGGAATTAGCAAAACGGTGGTTACCTATATTAAATCATTTTGATGCCCATGGTGTAGATGTGTGTTATGAAATTCACCCAGGCGAAGATTTGCATGATGGTGTCTCTTTTGAGCGCTTTTTGGAAGCTACAGGCAACCATAAGCGTTGTAATATATTGTACGACCCAAGTCATTATGTGTTACAGCATTTAGATTATTTGTCTTTTATTGATATTTATCACGAACGAATAAAAGCATTTCATGTAAAGGATGCCGAGTTTAATCCAACAGGAAAACAAGGAGTGTATGGTGGATATTCTGATTGGAAAGATCGTGCAGGACGTTTTAGATCTTTAGGTGATGGGCAAGTAGATTTTAAAAGTATTTTTTCTAAACTTACTAAGTATGATTGTGATGTTTGGGCTGTTATGGAATGGGAGTGCTGCATTAAGTCGTCTGAACAAGGCGCTAGAGAGGGTGCGCCTTTTATTCAGAAACATATAATTGAAGCAGTAGGACGTAGTTTTGATGATTTTGCTGGCGGAGAAACAGATGATGCATATTTAAAGAAAATTTTAGGAATTTAATATTAGTAAATATGAAAAATGTATTGATTTTTATTTTTGGATTGGTAGTTTTTTCTTGTGGAGCTCAAGACAAAAGTATTCAAAAGGCCATTGAAGATGGTACTTTTGAAAGTATGGAAGAGCCAACTAACCCAAAAGAAACAGAGTTTTATAATCCTGTGCCTCCAACAGTAAATCCTGTGGGACAAAATGGTGTGCCCAGCGATGCTATAGTTTTGTTTGATGGGAGTAGTTTAAGTGCATGGGAAAGAGTGAAAGATAAAGCTCCGGCAACATGGAAACTAAATACTGAAGAAAAAAGCATGACGGTTAACAGAGGTGGTGAAAAAATAAATGCTACGATACAGACTAAAAAGAAATTTGGTTCTGTACAATTGCATCTAGAATGGAAGTCTCCTAAATTAAATTTAAAAAGAAAAGGGCAGCAACGCGGTAATAGCGGTGTTTTTCTACAGGGACGTTATGAGGTGCAAGTGTTGGATAATAATGATAATGATACCTACGTGAATGGGCAGGTTGGTTCTATTTATAAGCAGTCTGTACCGTTAGCAAAAGCTTCTGTGCCTACAGGAGAATGGAATAGTTACGATATTATTTATCACGCTCCAGAATTTGATGGAAATAAAAAGGTTAAATCTGGAACTATAACCGTGTTGCATAATGGTGTTTTGGTTCAAGATCATCATATTATAAAAGGTACGACTGCATATATTGGTTGGCCAAAAAATAATCCGCATGGTAAGGGACCTATAAAACTTCAAGATCATGGCGATGCTGTTGGTTATAGGAATATCTGGGTAAGAGAATTAGATTAGGTTATTCTAAAAAATATTTAAAAATTTAGGCTTCTTATTTTACATTAAGAGGCCTTTTTTTTGTTTGTTTTCTTTTGGTTTTTAGATTGTAATAATTGAATATTTAAAATTTTACAGAAAACACAGAGATATTTTCATTATAAATAGTGAAAAATAAAATATACAACATAACATGCTTAGTCTTAATTGATTTTCTTTGTTTATTGTTGTGTAATTCATAATAAGTTGTAATTTTGGCGCTAATATTAACGAAAGGGGCTCACGCCGACGATTTAGAGTTAATAGTTAAGGTAGTTATTCAGTGAAAACAGGAAACAACATATCTCTTATCTCTTTTGTTTTAGTAAATATTACTAGAACAGCAGTTGTGCGTTTTCCTCAAACTCGCCCCTAGGGGCTATTCAGTTTAGAAAGCTCCGCGCTTTCATATTTTCGTTATTATTTAAATAAATTTTGTTTGCATTTATAAACAGTGCAACCTCAATAAATTGGTTTTAATCAAGTTTTTGGTTTAAAACTGAATTAAAATATGCCTTTTAGGTATAGTAAAATGAAAACTATATTGGATACAGATATTAAAAGTGTTATAGAAAATGCTGAAGCCTATTGTGCAGAACACGACATAGAAATAAAGCTAGTTTATAAACTTTCGAATAAAACACTTGAATTAATTTCGGAACGATCGAAAGAACTTGCTACCTTGTATTTTGTAGATGTTGATATGTTAAGGAGGCGTGCAGAAAATGGATGTTTTATCTTAAAGAAAAATGATCGAATTTATGGGCATATTTTTGTTCATGAGCATCGTGTGAAGGGGCATTCGGTTTTTGAGCGTACTTCGCTTTGGGTAGACCGGGAATGTCGTAATTTTAATCTGGGCTTACTTTTAATGTCTAGAATGACAGAGTTGTTTTCTGATACTTTTCTTATTTCGGTGGCGCAAACACCTAAAGTACATCATTATAACGAGTTGTTAGGCATGACGCATGTTACCTTAGCTAAAATGTCTGTGGGCTTGGTTGAAGAGTTGGAAAAGCTTGGTAAATTACGCGACGAGTTAAGTTTTAGGTATTATGTAAATGACTGTTTTAAGTCGGAAATTGGTCATTTAAAACAAATTTAAATTGTAAAATAAGTTACACAAAAAAATAAAATGAAAAAATTAGTAATAGCATATAGTGGCGGATTAGATACGTCTTACTGTGCAGTAAGTTTATCGAAAGAGTATGATGTACATGCAGTAAGTGTAAATACTGGAGGGTTTACAACAGAAGAAATTAAACATATAGAAAGTAATGCTTATAAAATGGGCGTTACAACTTATAAAAATATTGATGCTGTATCTACTTTTTACAATAAAGTAGTTAAGTATTTAATATTTGGTAACGTATTAAAAAATGCTACATACCCTTTGTCTGTAAGTGCAGAGCGTATTATACAAGCCATAGAAATTATAGAATATGCTAAAAGTATTGATGCCGAATATATTGCACACGGTAGTACTGGGGCAGGAAACGATCAAGTGCGTTTCGATATGATTTTTCAAACATTAGCGCCTGGTATTAAAATTATTACACCTATAAGAGACCAAAAATTAACCAGACAAGAAGAGATAGATTATTTAAAATCTGAAGGTATAGATATGCCTTGGGAAAAATCTAAATACTCGGTTAATAAAGGTCTATGGGGAACTAGTGTTGGCGGAGTTGAAACGTTAGAGTCTGAAAAACCATTACCAAGCGAAGCATACCCTTCGCAATTAGAAAAAGAAGGTGAAGAGAAAGTAACTTTAACCTTTAAAAATGGTGAGTTTGTAGCTTTAAATGGTGAAGAAAATGCGCCAGAAATAAATATTGAAAAGTTAAACGATATTGCTTCGGCATATGCCATTGGTAGAGACATTCATGTAGGAGATACTATTGTTGGTACAAAAGGACGTGTTGGTTTTGAAGCTGCTGCAGCTTTAATTACAGTAAAGGCACACCATTTATTAGAGAAACACACTTTAACAAAATGGCAGTTACAACATAAAGAGTATTTGTCTAGTTTTTATGGTATGCATTTGCATGAAGGGCAATATTTAGATCCTGTAATGAGAGATACTGAAGCATTTTTACAGAGTTCTCAAAAAATGGTTTCTGGAAATGTTGTGGTTAGTTTAAAACCTTACCATTTTACTTTAGACGGAATTGTTTCTAATCACGATTTAATGTCTAGCAAGTTTAGTACTTACGGTGAAGAAAATAAAGCTTGGACAGCAGATGATGCTAAGGGATTCATCAAAATTATTGGGAATCAGAATAAAATATACAGACAAGTAAATTCTTAAGATATGATTAAGGTTGGAATTATAGGAGGTGCAGGATATACTGCTGGTGAATTAATTAGATTATTAATTAATCATCCAGAAACAGAGATTGATTTTGTGTTTAGCACATCTAATGCAGGAAATAATATTAGTAAGGTACATCAAGATTTAGTAGGGTCTTTAGGTTTAAAATTTACAGATACAGTAAATCCAAATGTAGACGTGCTTTTTTTATGTTTGGGTCATGGAAATTCTGTAAAATTTTTGTCTGCTAATACGTTCTCTAATTCTACAAAAATTATCGATTTAGGAAACGATTTTAGATTAGAAGCTGATAAAGTTTTTGAAGGCAAGAATTTTGTTTACGGTTTACCAGAATTAAATAAAGAGGCTATTGTAAATGCTAATTATATAGCGAATCCAGGATGTTTTGCAACAGCAATTCAATTAGGGTTATTGCCTCTAGCAGATGCGGGTTTAATTAATAAAGATGTGCATATTAATGCGGTTACTGGTGCTACAGGCGCAGGGACATCATTATCTGCAACTACGCATTATACTTGGAGAGATAATAACTTTTCGTATTACAAACCATTTACGCATCAGCATTTAGGAGAGATTAATCAATCTGTAAATCAATTGCAAAGTAGTTTTGATTCTGAGATTATTTTTATGCCAAATAGAGGTAATTTTTCTAGAGGTATTTTTGCTACTATTTATACTGATTTTGAAGGATCTGTTGAAGAGGCTAAAACCATTTATAAATCCTTTTATAAGGATGCTAAGTTTACATTTGTGTCGGATGATTTTTTACATATGAAGCAGGTTGTAAATACAAATAAGTGTTTAGTGCATTTACATAAACATAATGGTAAATTATTAATTACAAGTACGATTGATAACTTATTAAAAGGGGCTTCGGGTCAAGCAGTTCAAAATATGAACTTAATGTTTGGTTTAGAAGAAACTACAGGATTAGGATTGAAGGCAACGTATTTTTAGGTTGTATTTTATAAAATTTAGTAGTGATGCCTGCGTTAGCGATTGAAGCGGCATCCTTTTTTTGCTGCCATAAATGGCAAAAAAAGATATAGCAGAAAGCGCGACCGTGAGCGATTCTACAAGGTTTTTGCAAAACCTTGTAGGATGAGCAAGGGGTAACGCCCAAATAACAATTAAAAGATATAATCTCTTAGATGAGGTTAAAAATAAATAGTTAAACTATGAAAGTAGCAATTATAGGTGCAGGAAGTTTAGGGCAATCTATAGCAAAAGGTTTACTAAGCTCTGATGCTTTAAAAACATTGTATTTAACAAAGCGGAATTTAGATTCTATTAAGGGTTTTGATGCCGATAAGCGTGTAACTTTAACATCGGATAATACCTTGGCGGTACAGAATGCCAATGTTATTATTTTTGCCATACAGCCAAGGCATTTTGAAGGTATTTTAAAATTGGTTAAACCTAATTTAAAACCAAATCATGTTTTAATTTCTGTTATTACCGGATTTGCTATTTCAAGAATTGAAGATATTGTAGGTAAGAATAGTTATGTAATTCGTTCTATGCCAAATACAGCAGCATCGGTAGGGCAGTCTATGACTTGTATTTCTACAAACGAAAAAGGAAAAGAACAAGAAGAGCTTGCTAAAACTATTTTTAATAGTATGGGAACTAGTATGGTAATTCCAGAAGAGCAATTACAGGCTGCTACTGTTATTTGTGCTAGTGGTATTGCGTTTTGGATGCGTTTAATTCGTGCTACAACTCAAGGAGCAGTGCAGTTAGGTTTTGAAGCTCATGAGGCGCATCAATTGGCAATGCAAACGTGTTTTGGTGCTGCAACATTGTTAAAAGAATCTGGTAAACATCCAGAGGAAGAGATTGATAGGGTAACAACACCAAGTGGTTGTACCATTGAGGGTTTAAACGAAATGGAACACCAAGGTTTAAGCTCGTCTTTAATAAAGGGAATTAATGCTTCCTTCGAAAAAATTAACCAAATTAAAAAGAATTAAAATGCCATTATTTGACGTTTATCCATTATATAATGTAACTCCAGTTTCGGGGAAAGGTGTTCATGTTTACGATGACAAGGGGATCGAGTATTTAGACCTTTACGGAGGGCATGCTGTAATTTCTATTGGGCATGCACATCCAAATTATGTTAAGGCAATTAAGAACCAAGTGGAAACTTTAGGGTTTTATTCTAACGCAATTCAGAATCCGTTACAAAAACAATTGGCAGATAAATTAGAAGATTTATCTGGTTGTAAAGACTACGAATTATTTTTGTGTAATTCTGGTGCCGAAGCTAACGAGAATGCTTTAAAATTAGCATCGTTTAAAACAGGAAAAAAACGTGTTATTGCTTTTGAAAAAGGATTTCACGGGCGTACATCGGCAGCTGTAGCGGCAACCGATAACAAAAATATTATTGCTCCAATAAATGCACAACAAGCAGTTACCATTTTACCTTTAAATGATATTGAAGCTGTTAAAACCGAACTGGAAAAAGGTGATGTTTGTGCGGTTATTGTAGAGTTTATTCAAGGAGTTGGAGGTTTAGATCAAGGAACCAAGACGTTTTTTGAAGAGGTGGATAAGCTTTGTAAAGCAAATAACACCATGTTTATTGCAGATGAGGTACAATCAGGCTATGCACGTTCAGGAAAGTTTTTTGCTTACCAACATTATAACGTAACGCCAGATGTTATTTCTATAGCCAAAGGTATGGGTAATGGATTTCCTATTGGAGGCATTTTAATTCACCCAAGCATAGAGTCTAAATACGGCATGTTAGGAACTACTTTTGGAGGTAACCATTTAGCATGTGCTGCTGGTTTGGCGGTTTTAAATACCATTGAAGACGAAAACCTTATAGATAATGTTAATAAAATAGGTGCTTATTTTGTGGAGAAAGCAAAAGAAATTCCGCAAATAAAAAAGGTGAAAGGTAGAGGGTTAATGCTAGGTTTGGAGTTTGATTTTGAAGTGGGAGATTTGCGCAAAGATTTAATCTATAATTACCATATGTTTACTGGTGGGGCTGCTAATAAAAAGCTGTTAAGAATTTTACCGCCTTTAAATGTTAAAAAAGCCCATATCGATCAGTTTTTCGAGGCTTTAAAAAAGGCTTTATAAAAGTTTAACACAAAATTAGTACTATGTAATCGGGTTTCTATTTTAAAAATAGTAGACTGTCTGAATATAAATTTAAAAAAACAAAAAATGAATACCTTACTGTCTATTGAAAAAAGAAATGCTGTTTTACTTAAAATGGCAAAGCTTTTAGAAGAAGAAAGGAAAGCACTTATTAATATTAATAAAGAAGATTTAGAAGCTTATAATGGCGATGATATTTCGATGTTCGATCGTTTAAAGGTTGACAATTCTAAAGTTGACGAGATGATTAAAGCGGTAACACACTTAGCATCTCAAGAAGATCCTGTTGGAGTAGAACGATTTAGTTTTAAGCACGACAATGGTATGCAGGTTTATAATAAAACAGCATCTTTTGGTACGGTGTTAATTATTTACGAATCTAGACCAGATGTTACGGTTGAAGCTGCAGGAATTGCTTTTAAATCTGGAAATAAAATTTTATTAAAAGGAGGGAAAGAGTCGTTGCGTTCTAACTTGAAAATTGTAGAGCTATGGCACCAAGCTTTGAAAGAAGAAGATGCTTCTACAAATTGGGTAGAGTATTTACAATTTAATAGAACAGAAACACAAGCCTTTTTAGAAAAACCAACGCAAAAAGTAGATTTAATTGTACCTCGTGGTGGCGAACGCTTAATTGCTTTCGTTAAGCAACATGCTACTTGCCCTGTAATTATTAGCGGTCGTGGTAATAATTTTGTGTATGTGCATGAAGCAGCAGATTTAGAGATTGCTGTAGATGTTATTATGAACGGAAAGTCGAAAATATCGGCTTGTAATGCTGTAGATAAGGTCTTGATTGATGAGAATCTTCCAAATAAAGAAGCCTTTGTGAAATTATTAATTTCGAAATTGCAGGAGTTTAAAATTGAAGTTTTAGGAGATAAAACCATTGCTGAGACAAACGGACTAGAATCTATAACTTCTGATGAGGTTTGGTACGAAGAGTTTTTAGATTATAAAATTTTAATAGGAGAAATTGCATCTAACCAAGATACAATTGCTATGATAAATAAATATTCTGGCGGGCACTCGTCTGTAATTGTAACTACAAATGAAGCAGAGGCTAAAACATTTATGGAAAACGTAGATACTGCAGCGGTATACCATAATGCCTCAACACGTTTTACAGATGGCGGACAATTAGGACTTGGTGGCGAGTTAGCCATAAGTACAGATAAGTTACACCAACGTGGGCCAATAGGTTTACAGCATTTGGTAACTAATAAATGGTATGTTCATGGTAGCGGACAAATACGTTAAGTATGCATAAGAAAAAGCGAATTTTATTAAAAGTTGGTTCTAATACACTTACTAAAGAAACCGATAATATTTCGAGAGGTAAGATTGAAGACATGGCAAGCCAAATAGCCAAACTTAAAGATACTTGCGAGTTTATTATTGTAAGTTCTGGTGCTATTGCTGTAGCTAAACAGTTTGTAAAATTGGAAAGTAAACAAGAAGATGTATTTGTAAAACAAGCCTTAGCATCTATTGGTCAGCCACATTTAATACGTATATATCAAGAAATTTTTAGAGAGTACGGGTTGTTGAGCTCGCAATGTTTATTGTCTTATTCAGATTTTGAAAAACAGGAAAGTAAAACCAATATTGTTAATACCATAAATGTATTAGTAAATAATAATTATATACCTATTATTAATGAAAATGATACGGTAGCTACAGACGAAATTAAGTTTGGAGATAACGATAAATTAGCAGCCTTAACAGCGTCGCTTTTAAATGTCGATTTATGTGTTATTGCCACAAATACTAATGGTATATATACCAAAGCTTCTATAGAAAGCGGCACTCCAGAAACAATACGAAACGTTGAAGATTTTGATGCCTTAAGAGCACAAGTTGTAAACTCTAAGTCTACTCACGGTAGTGGAGGTATGGCATCTAAAATAGAAGCAGCTGCTCTAACTAAAGCTGCAAGTATAGAAACTTGGATTGTAAACGGATTAGAAGATAATTTTTTAGTTAATGCCTTAGATGGTAAAGTTGCGTTTACTAAAATAAAATAGGATTTTAAAAATTTGATTTTGTAGGATATGGAGATAAATATCCATCAAAAAAAAACAGGAATAACACATCAGAAAATGAAACTGATGATAAAATAAATAACGACCTGCAAGGTTTTAAAAACCATGTAGGTTTAAAGTATATAGATATGAAACATTACACCTCCATACACGATATAGATAATATCAATTCTTGGATTGAGGATGCTAAAGCATTAAAAAAAGAGCCTTTAAAACATATAGAATTAGGAAAAAATAAAACCATTGGTTTGTTATTTTTTAATTCAAGCTTACGTACCCGTTTAAGTACACAAAAGGCAGCTTTAAATTTAGGGATGAACCCTATTGTAATGAATGTTTCGGGAGATGCTTGGGGTATCGAGTTTGGTGATGGAACAGTAATGAATGGCAATACAGCAGAGCATATAAAAGAAGCATCTGCAGTGGTGTCTCAATATTGCGATATTATTGCAGTAAGAGCGTTTCCAACGCTAACAGATAAGGCAAAAGACGAAAGTGAGCATGTTATGAATGCTTTTAAAAAATATGCTTCTGTACCTATTGTAAGTATGGAAAGCGCCACAGGACATCCCTTACAAGGGTTAACAGATGCTATTACCATAGCAGAAAATGCTAAAGTGTCTAAGCCAAAAGTAGTATTAAGTTGGGCACCACATGTTAAAGCATTGCCACATGCGGTTGCAAATAGTTTTGTGCAGGCAATGCAAAAAATGGATATAGAATTTGTTATAGCTAATCCAGAAGGTTATAATTTGAACCCAGAAATTACAGGCAATACACCAATTTATCATAACCAAGACGAGGCTTTTAAAAATGCCGATTTTGTGTACACAAAAAATTGGAGTTCTTTTGAAGACTATGGTCAAGTTAAAAATACCGACCCAAATTGGATGATTACCAAGGATAAACTAGGCGACGCTAAATTTATGCACTGTTTACCAGTAAGACGAAATGTTGTGGTAGAAGATGCAGTTTTAGATACCGATAGTTCTTTAGTAATAGAGCAAGCCAATAATAGAACCTATGCAGCGCAACTGGTACTTAAAAAAATATTAGAAAAATTATAATTGGCATATAGCAATTAGTGGTTTGCTATTAAATGCTAAAGTCTAACAACAAAAAAATGGAAAAATTATCCATAGTAAAAATAGGAGGGAATATTATAGAAGACGAAGCGTCTTTAAACGCGTTCCTTAAATTGTTTTCTAACCTAGAAGGCAAGAAAATTTTGGTGCATGGTGGCGGTAAGCGCGCAACACATATTGCTTCAAAGTTAGGCATAGAATCTAACATGGTAAATGGTAGGCGTATAACCGATGCCGATACCTTAGAAGTTATTACTATGGTTTATGGCGGTTTGGTAAATAAAAATGTAGTTGCAAAATTACAAGCGTTACATACCAATGCAATTGGCTTAACAGGAGCAGATATTAACGCGATTCAATCGGAAAAAAGACCAGTAAAAGAAATCGATTTCGGTTTTGTAGGCGATGTAAAAGCTGTGGCACACAAGTCAATAGATAAGTTAATTCAAGCAGATTTTACACCGGTTTTTTGTGCTATTACTCACGATGGTAACGGGCAATTATTAAATACAAACGCAGATACCATAACCTCGCAAGTTGCGGTTGGTATGAGTAATTTATACGAAACATCTATTTATTACTGTTTTGAGTTAAATGGTGTTTTGATGGATTTTAACGATAAAAACTCTGTAGTAAAACATATCGATTCAAAAATTTATCAAGAATTATTAAATGATGGTATTGTTGCAGATGGGATGTTGCCAAAACTAGAAAATTGTTTTGATGCTCTTCGTGGAGGTGTACACAATATAAATATGGGAAATACATCGATGTTAACACAAGAAAATGATAATTTCACAAAAATTACATTGTAAACTATGGTACTAGAAAAATTAACTTCCGATGCTATTGCGCTTTTAAAAACGCTAATTGAAACGCAATCTTTCTCTTCTGAAGAAGACAAAACAGCAGCGCATATCGAGAACTGGTTCAAAAACAATAACATTGATTTTAAACGCACAAAAAATAATGTTTGGGCAGTTAATAAGTATTTTGAAACAGGGAAACCTACTTTGTTGCTCAACTCACATCACGATACGGTAAAACCAAATTCGGCATATACCAAAGATCCCCTTAAAGCTCATGTAGAAGATGGAAAACTGTATGGTTTGGGTAGTAATGATGCTGGTGGATGTTTAGTGTCTTTAATAGCTACGTTTACACACTATTACAATCATAAAAATTTAAAATATAACTTAGTTATTGTTGCTTCTGCGGAAGAAGAGAGTAGTGGTCCAAACGGGCTAAACAGTATGTTGTCTATTATTCCAAAGGTAGATGTTGCTATAGTAGGCGAACCAACATTGATGAATTTAGCAGTTGCCGAAAAAGGATTAGTTGTTTTTGATGCTGTTATAGAAGGTACACCAAGCCATGCGGCACACCCAAATAATAATAATTCGATATACAATACTATTGAAGCACTGCAATGGTTTAAAGATTTAAAGTTTGAAAAGAGCTCTGAAGCTTTAGGAGATGTTAAACTAACGGTAACACAAATAAATGCAGGTTCGCAGCATAACGTAGTACCTGGTCATGTCGATTTAGTGATAGATGTACGTGTAAACGATGCGTATAGCAATGCAGAAATTGCAGCATTTTTACAAGAAAAAGCACCAGTTACAAGTATTAAGCCACGTAGTTTACGTTTAAATTCGTCTTCTATTCCTATGGATCACGATTTGGTAAAAGCTGGTCTAGCAATGGGTAGAACCAGTTATGGATCGCCAACATTATCCGATCAAGCTGTGTTATCTTGTCCGAGTTTAAAACTAGGACCAGGAGATAGCACACGCTCACATTCTGCAAACGAATTTATTTATGTAAACGAAATAGAAGAAGGAATAAAAATATATGTTGAATTGTTGGATAGGGTGATTGTTTAACGTTATAACAAGGAAGCACGACGAAGTTTATCTCATAATAAATAAACAGATTGCTTCACTATGTTCGCAATGGCATAAACGAATAAATATCAAAAAAGACAAATCAACACATAAACAAAAACATTTTTTAAAAGATGAAACTCTGGGATAAAGGTATATCAATCGATAAAAAAATAGAACAATTTACTGTAGGAAACGATAGAGAAATTGATATTCATATAGCAAAGTACGATGTTATTGCATCACGCGCACATGCTAAAATGTTACAAAAAATAGGTATTATAACTGTAGAGGAATTAGTAGATTTACTTAGCGGATTAAAAGTTTTAGAAGAGCAAATTGAAGCAGGTACTTTTGTTATTGATGAGCAGTTTGAAGACGTACACTCTAAAATAGAATTTGAGTTAACTAAAAGTTTGGGCGAAGTTGGTAAAAAAATCCACACCGCACGCTCTAGAAACGATCAAGTTTTAGTCGCTTGTCATTTATATTACAAAGACAATTTAGGTCTTGTAAAAGAAAAAACAAGAACCCTTTTTAATACCCTTATAAATCTGGCTGATACATATAAAGATAAGGTGTTACCAGGTTATACGCATTTACAAGTTGCTATGCCATCATCGTTTGGGTTGTGGTTTTCTGCCTATGCAGAACTAATGATAGACGATGTCTATATGTTAGATGCAGCCATAAAAACAGTAGACCAAAACCCTTTAGGTTCTGCTGCTGGTTACGGAAGCTCTTTTCCAATAGATAGAGCATTAACAACTAAAGAAATGGAGTTTGCTACATTAAAATATAATGTTGTTGCTGCACAAATGGGACGTGGTAAAAACGAACGAACCATTGCAGCTGCTTTAGGCGGTTTAGCTAATACTATGGCGCGTTTTGCTATGGATACTTGTTTATATATGAGCCAAAACTTTAGTTTTATTTCTTTTCCAGACGCGTTAACTACAGGAAGTAGTATTATGCCTCATAAAAAGAATCCAGATGTGTTCGAATTAATTAGAGGTAAATGTAACAAGATTCAAGCCTTACAAACCGAAATGGTTTTAATTACTAATAATTTACCTAGTGGTTACCACAGAGATTTCCAACTGTTAAAAGAAAACATTATTGCAGCTTTCGAAGAGATAAAAGATATTTTAGATATTTTTAATTATTCTATTCAACAAATTATTGTTAAAGATGTTGATATTCATGACGATAAATATAAATATTTATTTACAGTAGATAATATTAATACACTTGTTGTAGAAGGGCAATCGTTTAGAGAAGCTTACCAAAAAATTGGTGGTCAAGTTCAAGATGGTACTTATGTTCCAGATACCTCGAAACAACACACGCATGCTGGTAGTATTCATAATTTATGTCTGGATGCCATTCGGGAAAAGTTTCCTAAATAATTTTTTGTGAAATAAAATATTTAAAAAGAATTCTTTTAAACTTTAAAAAGGATTCTTTTTTTTTAACAAACTTGTTTTATGTGTTAGAGTTAAAGTTATACTTCTTAGGTGCCCAGTATAGGTTAGTTTAATTTTTTTTGAACTGTTTATACCTAGGCAAAGCTCGGAAAATACAGTGAAAATACAGATTCTTGAGGTAACATCCAGATAACTTGCGGTTGATAAAGATAAAATATAGTTAACATAGGCTTTGTGAGTTTTATAGGGGCATTTTGTTTTTTTGTCGTTTTAAATGCATTTTTAGTTTAAAACTTTATACTTTAAGTTTTTAATTTAAAAAAATAGAATAGATGTTTTGGTTTAATGAGGATTTAGAGCGGTTAGAAAAAGAAGTGGGGGCGTTAAATTATAGCCCTAAGTTGGTTTTTTATGGGAGCTCTACATTTACTTTATGGAGTGAGCTAACAACTGTTTTTAAGGCGTATAACCCAGTTAATTTAGGTTTTGGGGGATCTACGTTAGCAGCATGTACGTGGTTTTTTGATCGAGTATTTAAGGATATAGAGGCACCGGAGTCAATTATAATTTATGCAGGAGATAACGATTTAGGAGAAGGGAGGCACCCTGAAGAAGTTGTACTGTTTTTAGATAATTTACTTACTAAAATAAGAGCTAAATATGGAGATGTAAAGTGTACTTGTATTTCTGTGAAACCTAGCCTAGCTCGTATACATTTACAAGCTAGTATTGATTATACAAATAAGAAAATAAAAGAGTTAATGGATCGAGATGCTAATTTTTATTACGTGAGTATGTATGATGCTTTGTTAGATAAAAAGGGTAGGCCTAATTCAAAATATTTTGAAGAGGATGATTTACATCTAAATGCTTTGGGGTATGATGTATTATTAAATGCATTAAAACGTTCTCCAGAGATATTTCCAGAACAAGTACTACAGTCTATATAATAAAAAAGCATAAAAAAGATGTTTGATGAAAAGAGAATATCATAAGTGGTATAGTTCTAACCTAGAAAAGGACATGGAGCTTTTGGTGTTTGGTCATGCAGGAGCTAAGGTTTTATTTTTTCCGCCAAGGATGGGGCGTTTTTACGATTACGAAAACTGGCGTGTTATTAAGGCTTTAACAGAAAAAATCGAAAATGGCGACTTACAGGTTTTTTGTGTAGATAGCGTAGATTTAGAATCTTTTTATAATAGTTTTGAGCATCCTGGTTATCGTATTTATAGGCATATTCAATACGAGAAATATGTTTTAGAAGAAGTATTGCCTCTTGCGAATTTAATAAACCCTAATAAAAATGTTATATCTGCTGGTTGTAGTTTAGGGGCTTACCATGCAGTAAATGTGGCTATGCGTCATCCGCATTTGTTTTGTAAGGTGGTTGGTATGAGTGGCAGGTACGATCTCACTAAATCTAAGGGGTATTTTAAAGATTTGCTTAGTGGTTTTCATAATGACTTTGTATATTTTAATATGCCTAATCAGTTTTTAAAAAATGTAGACGATCCTACTTTAATAGCGCAACTAAATAGCATGGATATTGTGCTAGCTATTGGCAAAGAAGATTCTTTTTTAGAAAGTAATTATATTTTATCTGGTATTTTAAACGAAAAAGGTGTTTCTCATCAAGTATACGAATGGGATGAGGAAGCGCATAAAGCAAGATATTGGAGAAAAATGGTTCAGATTTATTTTTAATAATATCCTATTATAATATTAAAAAAGTCAAAAAGAGCATTGATTTATCAATGCTCTTTTAATTTAGACGTCTTTTTTAGTTTAATTTGTATTGGTGACTAACTCAAATGATTAAATAATTGTGGACTGGCCTAAATGTATGTTGGTAAAGTTTAAATTTGTTTCTTCTGGGTTGTTTATAAAATCTTCAATAAAGTCTCCTACTTTACTGGTTGATATGTTGTCGTATTTAGTGTTTAAGTCCGGGGTGGTGATGTGGAGTTTCAAGGACTTATCTACACCTTCTCTCACTAGAGCAGCTTCTTCAAATAAGCCAAAATGTTCTAGTAACAGAGCAGCCGATAAAATAGATGCTATAGGGTTTGCAATACCTTTGTTTGTTGCTTTAGTATAGGCTCCGTGTATAGGTTCGAACATGGCGTGCTTTTCGCCTATAGACGCAGAAGCTAAAAGGCCAATAGAACCGCCAATAACACTTGCTTCGTCAGATATAATATCACCAAACATATTTTCGGTTAAAATAACGTCAAATTGTCTTGGGTTTATAATAAGTTGCATTGCAGCATTATCTATAAACATAAAGTCTAAAGTAACATCAGCATATTTGGGTGCTAATTCTTTAACTATTTTTCGCCAAAGTCTAGAGCTTTCTAGAACATTAGCTTTATCTATAAGTGTTAGTTTCCTTTTTCTTGTTTGCGCAGCTTTAAAGGCTAGATGTGCAATTCGCTCTATTTCTTCGCGCGAATATTGGCATAAATCTGATGCTATATTACCATCTTCGCTTAAACGTTTTTCGCCAAAATAAATACCACTAGTTAGTTCTCTATAAATAGATATATCTGTACCAATAATATTTTCTTTTTTTAATGGGGATTTATTTAAAAGACTTTCGTAAGCAATTACAGGTCTAATATTAGCGTATAAATCTAATGTTTTTCTTAGTCCTAAAAGACCTTGTTCTGGTCTTACTTTAGCATCTGGGTTATTATCGTATTCAGGAGTACCTATGGCTCCAAACAAAAGGGCGTCAGTATTTTTGCAAATGGTAAGGGTTTCTTCTGGTAGAGCACTTCCTGTTTTATCAATAGCAGCTGCCCCAACTAAACCGTTTTGAAAAGTAAAAATATGATCAAATTGTATAGCAATTGCCTTTAAAACCTTTACAGCTTCAGCAGTTACTTCTGGACCAACACCATCGCCAGGTAAAACGGCAATATCTAGTTTCATAATTATACTTTTTATATTAATAATTCTAAGTGTCGTTTAATTTTTTAACCGACACTTAGAATGTAACTTTTAAGCAGTTGTAATTTCGTTATAAATAGTACTGCTTTCTATTATTTTGTGAATGTCAGAATCTCCAATTTCTTTCTTTTTATCAGCAAAATCTAAAAAACTAGTATAGATTTCGTCAAGTTGAAGTTTTGTTAATTCGTATCCAATGTTTTTTGCTCTATAAGCCAATGCAGCTCTACCACTTCTAGCGGTAAGAACAATTGCAGATTCTGTTACGCCAACATCTTTAGGGTCTATAATTTCGTAAGTTTCACGATTTTTAATAACTCCGTCTTGGTGTATTCCAGAACTATGAGCAAATGCATTTGCTCCAACAATAGCTTTGTTTGGTTGTGTGTAAATCCCCATACTATCAGACACTAATTGGCTAATACCGTATAGCATTTCGGTTTTAATTCTAGTATCTAAATTTAAATTAGGGTGTTGTTTTAAAATCATAACTACCTCTTCTAGGGCAGTATTACCAGCACGTTCTCCAATACCATTTATGGTACATTCTATTTGGCGAGCACCATTAATAACACCTTCAATAGAGTTAGCAGTTGCTAAGCCTAAATCGTTATGGCAATGGCAAGATAAAATAGCTTTATCTATTCCTTTTACGTTTTCTTTTAGGTATTTAATTTTTGCACCATACTCACTAGGTAAACAATACCCAGTCGTATCAGGAATATTTAAAACAGTGGCGCCAGCTTTAATTACAGCTTCGCAAACACGTGCTAAATATTCGTTATCGGTTCTACCTGCATCTTCTGCATAAAATTCAACATCTTCTACAAAAGACTTTGCATAGCTTACAGCTTTAACAGCGCGCTCTATAATATCTTCTTGAGTGGATTTAAATTTAAATTTTATATGAGATTCAGAAGTACCAATTCCTGTGTGTATTCTTGGGCGTTTAGCATATTTTAATGCTTCAGCTGCTACTTTTATATCGTTTTCTACAGATCGTGTTAAGCCACAAACTGTTGCGTTTTTTACTATTTTTGAAATGGCTTCAACCGATTTAAAATCGCCAGGACTAGAAACAGGGAAACCAGCTTCAATAATATCTACGCCTAAAAAATCTAGCTGTTCTGCTATGATTAATTTTTGTTCTGTATTTAATTTACAGCCAGGGACCTGCTCGCCATCGCGAAGCGTTGTGTCGAAAATTTGAACGTTGCTATCAGACATTTATTGAAATATATTTTTGTATTGTTCTACGAAGTTATATTTTGGTTTCGTAAAAGTAGAATTAGAGTTGTTAGTTTTACGATGTTTAACTCGACTGTTAAAGGGTTAATTAATTGATTAACAAAAGTTTAAGGTTGTTTTTGTAACTATGACAAAAGAGCAAAAAGATAATTTGTTTGTATTAGTAAAGTCGCTATCTAAGTCTGAAAAAAGACAATTTAAGCTTTATGTAGGGCGTTTAGGGGTGAATGAAGATTCTAAATTTCTTACGCTTTTTAATATTTTAGATAAACTTACTAATTACGACGAGGCTGCTATTTTAAAAAAGGGGATTGTTAAAAAGCAACAGCTCTCTAATTTGAAAGCGCACTTGTATAAACAAATTTTAATTAGTTTAAGGCTAAACCCATCGCATCAAGATATCAGGGTTCAAATTCGCGAACAATTAGATTTTGCAACCATTCTTTATCATAAAGGACTTTACAGGCAGAGTTTAAAAATTCTAGATAAAGCAAAAGCTTTGGCCATTGCTAAGCAAGAAAAAAATGTAGCTTACGAAATTGTAGAGTTAGAGAAAATTATAGAATCTCAATACATTACTAGAAGTCTTAGTAACAGAGCCGATGAGCTTTCTATACAAGCCAAAGAACTAAGTTTGCACAATGTTTTAGCTAGTAAATTATCTAATTTATCGTTGCAATTATATGGCTTGTTTTTAAAAACAGGTTATATAAAAAACGACCAAGATTACCAAGTGGTAACTAAATACTTTAACGATAGACTTCCTAAATACGACATTAACACGCTTGGTTTTAGAGAGAAATTATGGCTATATAAAGCTCGTTTGTGGTATAGTTTTTTAACCGTAGATTTTTTATCTTGTTATAAGTATGCCTCGAAATGGGTCGATTTATTTTACGACAATAAAGATATGATTGTGCTAAATCCTGTCTTTTTTTTAAGAGGAAATAACTATTTATTAGAGTCTTTATACTATTTAAGGCAGTACGATAAGTTTAAAGATGCCTTAAAAAAATTCGAAGAAATAACACAAGAAAAATGGTTTCCTTATAACGATAATAACCAAAGTTTAGCCTTTCTGTTTATATACAATAACAGGTTTAATTTACACTTTATAGAGGGGAGTTTTGACGACGGATTGCCTTTAGTAAATGATGTCTTAGAGCAACTTGAAGATTATAAAGATAGAATAGACGAGCACCACGTTATGGTGTTTTATTATAAAATAGCAAGCATGTATTTTGGTGCTGGCGATAATAAAAAGTGCATCGAATTTTTAGAGAAAATTATAAGTAATAAATCGTTACAAATGCGAGAAGATTTACTTTGTTTTTCTCGAATTTTAAACCTGGTGGCACATTACGAGGCTGGTTTAGATTATAATTTAGATATATTAATTAAAGGTACCTATAAGTTTTTAATTAAAATGGAAGACTTACATGAGGTACAAAAAGAGTTTATTAAGTTTTTACGTGGTTTGGGCGATATTTATCCTCACGAAGTTAAAAATGAATTTATTAAGTTACATAAAAAATTAAAAACATACGAAGACGATCCTTATCAAAGTAGAGCCTTTCTGTATTTAGATATTATTTCGTGGCTAGAATCTAAAATTCAAAATAGGCCTATAGGTTTAATAATTCGTAATAAGTTTTACGAAAACAGAGAAAAGAAGTAGAGTTATTACGTTACACAAAAAAAGGTAGAGCTTTCAGGAGTTGCTCCTCTTGGGGAAGGATCTCCAACGATTTTTTAATTCGCTAACACGAGCTAATTTATCTTTAAGTAATAACTTAGTTGGAAGACGAATTATGAGAATAAATTAAAAATTTCCTGTTAAAAAATTTGGATATTAACTTTTTATAATTGAATATTTGCATTCATAAAGTTCAATAAACATATTGAAATGTTATCAAGAAAGGCGGAGGGATTAGACCCGTTGAAGCCTTAGCAACCCTTTAAATTTATTAAAGAAGGTGCTAAATTCTACTTAAATAACCGATTCATTTATCGGTATTTGGATAGATAACTCAAGAAAATTACTTTCTGTAGTTTTTTAAAATTCTTTATAACATTTTTCTATTAAGTACACTATTTTTATAGTGCATTGGCTTTTATTTAATCGTAAGATTGGCAATCAACAAATTAAAAAAAACATTAGAAAAATGAGCAATCAAAAATTAGCAACAAACGCATTACACGCAGGTCATGATGTAACCACAAATGGAGGAACAAGAGCAGTTCCTATTTATCAAACATCATCGTATGTTTTTAATAATTCAGATCATGCAGCAAATTTATTCTCTTTAAAAGAATTAGGATTTATATATACAAGACTTAATAACCCAACCAATCAGATTTTACAAGATCGTTTAGCAGCTGTAGAAGGTGGTGTTGGAGCGGTTGTTTTTGCTTCGGGTACCGCAGCAATAGCAACAGGATTATTAACGTTGCTAAAAGCAGGAGACCATATTGTAGCCTCAAGTAGTTTATATGGAGGAACATATAATTTATTAAGTGTAACATTACCAAGGTTGGGTATTACTACTACATTTGTAGATGCATCTAACCCAGATAATTTTGCAGCTGCAGTACAAGATAATACAAGAGCCTTTTTTGTAGAGTCTTTAGGAAACCCTAAACTAGATGTTTTAGATTTAGAAGCTATTGCAGCGCACTCTAAAGCAGCAGAAGTACCATTTATTGTAGATAATACGGTGGCTACTCCAGCGTTATTAAACCCTATAAAGCATGGTGCTAATATTGTAATTCACTCGTTAACAAAATATATTGGCGGACAAGGAACATCTTTAGGTGGAGCAATTATAGATGCAGGAACTTTTAATTGGGCAAATGGTAAATTTCCTGAGTTTACAGAGCCTTCTGCGGGGTATCATGGTTTAAAATACTACGAAACTTTAGGTGCTGCATCTTACACATTTAAATTAATTCTTGAGGGATTACGTGATTTTGGCGGAGCTTTAAGCCCAACAAATGCATTTAACATTATTCAAGGTTTAGAGACTTTACCGGTAAGAATAAAACAACACTCTGAAAATGCTTTAGAAATTGCAAAATGGTTAGAAGCACAAGATGAGATTGCTTGGGTAAACTATCCTGGTTTAGAAAGTAGTAAATACAAAAAATTAGCCGATAAGTATTTGCCAAAAGGACAAAGTGGTATTGTAACATTTGGACATAAAGGTGGTTTTGAAGCTGCTAAAAAAATAGCAGACAATACAAAACTATTCTCTTTGTTAGCTAATATTGGAGATACAAAATCTTTAATTATTCACCCAGCAAGTACGACACACCAGCAATTGGATGAGGCAGAACAAGCATCGGCAGGTGTTGGCGCAGATTTAATTAGATTGTCTGTTGGAATTGAGGATATTGAAGATTTAAAAGCAGATTTAGCAGAAGCTTTTAAAACGATATAAATTAAGTTTAAGAGCTGTCTGTTTATCAAAAATAAAACAGACAGTTCTATAAAATATAAGCTAGAGACCTTACTGGTCTTTAATTAATAAATTGACATTGGCGTATTTGCCTGCGTTAGGGATTGTAATGGATAGCCCACAGCCCGACATAGGAGGTGCGAGGACTTGTAATGTAAAGCCCGACCCTTGTGGTAACGCCCAAATAAAATTAGATATTGAAGCATCCTTTAGAGCATATTATCATTACTAACTATACCACAGAAAGTGGTGTGGTTAATGCTGAAATTAAATTAAGTTATCAAGTTTTTGGTAGGCCTTTGGGTACAGCGCCCATTGTTTTAGTTAACCACGCTTTAACGGGCAATAGCGATGTTGCTGGCGAAAACGGTTGGTGGAAAGATTTGGTTGGTGTAGATAAGGTTATTGATACTAAATTATATACCGTTTTAGCTTTTAACATACCAGGAAATAGTTATGATGGTTTTGTAATTGATAACTATAAAGATTTTATAGCACGAGATGTTGCTAATTTGTTTTTAATTGGATTGGAACGATTAGAAACAGGTAAGATTTTTGCAACTATTGGAGGCTCTTTAGGAGGTGGTATTGCATGGGAAATGGCTGTGTTAAAACCAGATTTTACAGCGCATTTAGTTGTAGTGGCTACAGATTGGAAATCTACCGATTGGTTAATTGCAAACTGCCAAATACAAGAGCAGTTTTTGTTAAATTCTAAACATCCTGTGCACGATGCTAGAATGCATGCTATGCTGTGTTATAGAACGCCAGAGTCTTTTAAAGAGCGTTTTCATCGTTCTAAAAACGACGATTTAGAAATTTTTAATGTAGAGAGTTGGTTATTGCATCATGGTAAGAAGTTGCAAGAGCGTTTTCAATTGTCTGCATACAAATTAATGAATCAGTTGTTAAAAACGATTGATGTTACTAAAAATAGGGCAGACGATTTTAATGTGTTAGAAAATATTAAGGCCAACATCCATATTGTTGGAGTAGATTCTGATTTGTTTTTTACAGCAGAAGAGAATAGGCAGACGCATAAACAATTGGCTTTAACGCACCCTAATGTTACTTACAACGAAATTAACTCGGTTCATGGGCATGATGCATTTTTAATAGAATACGAGCAATTAGAAAAAATTATAGAAGGCATTTTTGTGCCAGATTCTAAAAAGAAAAGAATGAAAGTATTAAAATTTGGTGGGAAATCTTTAGGAAATGGAGAGGGCATACAACGCGTGCTTTCTATTATAGAAGGTAAAGTAAATAGTGGCGAGCGTATTAGTGTGGTGGTTTCTGCAAGAGGATCGGCAACAGATGATTTGGAAGCTATTCTTAATACTGCCTTAAAAGGAGGTAATTATAAAGATAAATTAGAAGCTTTTAAAGCTTACCAAGTAGAGCCATTGGAAACTATAGATTTTTCGGAAGAATTTTTAATTCTAGATAAACTTTTTGAAGGGGTTAGCTTGCTGCGAGATTATAGTCAAAAAACTAAAGATAATATTTTAGCTCAAGGCGAATTGTTGTCTGTTAAGTTGGTAACACAATTACTAAAAGAGCGTAATATTGAAGCTGTAGCAACAGATTCTAGACAGTTAATTAAAACTGATGATGCTTTTGGTAACGCGCAACCTATAGCTAAAGCATCGAAAGATAATGTTAACACATATTTTAAAACAAAGGGCAATGCTGTAAATATAATTTCGGGCTTTATTGCATCTAACTTAAAAAATGAAACCACTACTTTAGGTAGAAATGGTAGTAACTATACAGCAGCGTTAATAGCTAATTATTTAGATGCAGAAGAGTTACAAAATTATACACATGTAAGCGGAATTTATACTGCAGATCCAAATATGGTTGCAGATGCTAAACAAATTAGAGAACTCTCGTTTAGAGAAGCTAACGAGTTGGCTAATTTTGGGACTTCGGTTTTACATGCTAAAACTATAATTCCTTTAGTAGAAAAAAACATTAACCTTCGTATTTTAAATACGTTTAATCCAGATGACGAAGGCACGTTAATTACCGCAAAACCAAGTAAAAAGGAAGTGACATCGTTATCTATACTAGATAATGTTGCGCTTTTAAACCTTGAAGGTCGTGGGTTGTTAGGTAAAATAGGTGTAGATGCTAGAATTTTTGGAGCTTTAAGTAAATATGGTATTAGTGTTAGTATTGTATCTCAAGGATCGTCGGAAAGAGGTATTGGCTTAATTATAAATGCAGACCAAGCTACACAGGCTGTTATTGCGCTAGAGCGTGAATTTGAAACCGATTTTTACTCGCAAGATGTTAATAAAATTGATGTTAATGATGATGTTGCTGTAATATCTATTGTAGGTATAGAGTTAAGCTCGTTTCATAAACCTTTTAATGCGCTTATAAAAAACCAAATTACGCCACTTTTATTTAACAATACGGTAACTGGTAGAAATGTGAGTTTGGTTGTTAAAAAAGACCAATTACACAAGGCTGTAAATGTTATTCATGGTGAAATTTTTGGGATTTCTAAAAAGATAAATATTGCCATTTTTGGTCATGGAGGTGTTGGAGGTGCTTTAATTAATCAGATATTAAAGTCTAAAAACGATATAGAAAAACGTAAAGGTATTAGCTTAAATGTGTTTGCAATAGCTAATTCTAAAAAGGTACTTTTAAATAAAGATGGCGCTGATGAAAATTGGGAAACTGCCATAAAAGAAGCGGGTAATTTTACTATTAACGATATTATTACTTACGCTAAAAATCATCATTTAGAGAATTTAATAGCGGTAGACAATACTGCAAGTTCTGTGTTTTACGAAAATTATATTCCTTTTGTTAAAGCCGGTTTCGATTTGGTATCGTCTAATAAAGTTGCTAATACGGTTTCGCACGATTTTTATAAGGATTTAAGAGTAGAGCTAAAAGAGAATAATAAACAGTATTTATACGAAACTACTGTTGGTGCTGGTTTGCCTTTAATTGATACTATTAAATTATTGCACGAATCTGGTGAGAATATTACAAGAATTCGCGGTGTGTTTTCTGGAACGTTAAGTTATTTATTTAATAATTTTTCGGTACAGGATAAAGCGTTTAGCGAAATTATTCAAGAAACTATAGATAAAGGTTTTACAGAACCAGACCCTAGGGAAGATTTTTCTGGAAACGACGTGGCAAGAAAATTATTGATTTTAGCTAGAGAGTTAGATTTACAAAATGAATTTGAAGATGTTGCAGTGCAGAATTTAATACCAGAAGCGTATCAAAATATTTCGGTTGAAGAATTTTTAGGTCAGTTAAATGTTTTAGATGATGAGTTTAAGAAGATAAAGGATAACCAAGAAGCTGGTCATGTTTTAAGATATGTTGGTGATTTATCTGGAGACTTATCGCAGGATAAAGGGCATTTAGAAGTGAAATTAGTGTCTATTCTAGAGGATAGCACTTTGGGGCATGTAAAAGGAAGTGATGCTATTTTTGAAATATTTACAGAGAGTTATGGCGAGCAGCCTATTGTTATACAAGGCGCAGGAGCTGGTGCAGAAGTGACTGCTAGAGGTGTTTTTGGAGATATTTTGAGATTGTCTAAACATATTAATTAGGAGTAACTAAGAGCTGAGGTTTAAAATAACCTTGGCTGATAATGCATTAGGGATTGATGCGGCATCCTTTTTTGTTTTTCTCAAAAAAGATACAGCGGAAAGCCCGACCCAATGGGTAATGCCAAAATAAAAAGATAAAAATAAGAACTTATAAGGTTGTAATGACTTTGTAGAGCAGATAGAGAATATGAGCGAGAATAAAAAACATTTTGAAACAGAAGCGATACGCACACAGAGTGAGAATACGCAATTTTCGGAACATTCGGTACCGTTGTACTTAACGTCTGGGTTTGTGTTTGATGATGCCGAGGAAATGCGAGCATCTTTTGCAGAAGAAAAACAGCGCGATTTATATAGTAGATACAGCAACCCGAACACTAACGAGTTTATTGAGAAGGTGTGTAAAATGGAAGGTGCCCAAGATGGTTTTGCTTTTGCTAGCGGTATGGCTGCGGTGTTTTCTACTTTTGCGACGTTGTTAAATTCTGGCGACCATGTGGTGTCTTGTAGTTCTGTTTTTGGAGCAACGCACGGTTTATTTACCAAATATTTGCCAAAATGGAATATAGATTTTTCGTATTTTAATATAAACGAGCCAGAAACTATTGAAGGTTTAATACAGCCTAATACTAAATTTATTTATGCCGAAACGCCTACAAATCCTGGTGTAGATGTGCTAGATTTAGAGTTTTTAAGCGCTATTTGTAAAAAACATAATTTGTTATTGGTTGTAGATAATTGTTTTGCGACCCCATATTTACAAAACCCAATAAAATATGGTGCAGATTTAGTGATTCATTCTGCTACCAAATTAATGGATGGTCAGGGTCGTGTTCTTGGAGGTATTACGGTTGGTAATAAAGAGTTGATAAGAGAAATTTACTTGTTTTCAAGGCTTACAGGGCCATCAATGAGTCCGTTTAATGCTTGGGTATTATCAAAATCTTTAGAGACTTTGGCAGTTAGGGTAGAAAAGCATTGTGAAAACGCTTTTAAATTGGCTACTTTTTTAGAAGGTCACCCTAAGGTGAAGTGGGTAAAATATCCATTTTTAAAGTCGCACCCAAAGTATGATGTTGCAAAAAAACAGATGCGATTAGGTGGTAATATTGTGGCTTTTGAGGTTGAAGGTGGTGTTGAAGGCGGGCGTAAGTTTTTCGATAATATAAAAATGTGTTCATTATCGGCTAACTTAGGCGATACAAGAACTATTGTAACACATCCAGCAAGTACAACTCATGCTAAAGTAGAAGCCGAAGTTAAAGCTGCAGTTGGTATTACAGATGGTATGGTAAGGTGTTCTGTAGGTTTAGAGCATATAGATGATATTATTGCAGATATAAAGCAGGCGCTTGGGTAGTATTTACCATTTGTTTATTTAATTATTGCTATTTTTATAAAAATCACTTATGCGATGAGAGTATTCAATATTGTTTTTACTTTGCTAGTAGCTACAGTTTTATTTAGTTGTAGTTCTAGCGACTCTGATAAAAAAGAGCAAATCGATAATTTAGAAGTGTCTACGCTACCTGAGTTTTCTGCAAGTGAAGAAACTAAAGCAATAACAGTAATTGCTAATTTATATTGGTATACAGAGAATAATACCGATTGGATAACTCTTACACCAACAAATGGTATTACTAGTGGCACTATTAATGTATCTGTTTTGGCCAATGTAAGTAATGCTAAGCGTACAGGTGTAATAACTGTTTTTGGAGGCGATATTTCAAAAAAAATTACTATTACTCAAGCAGCTCGAGTAGAAAATAATGGTAGTTTGGATGCTAATGCAACACCGTCTGATAACTTTGATTTAACCACTTGGAATTTGAGTATCCCAGAAGATAAAGGCAGTGGTACAGCAACCACAATTACTGTAAGTGAGATTAATTCTAATTATGAAAATAGTAAGTATTTTTATACTGCTACTGATGGTGGTATGGTGTTTAAATGTCCGGTAGAAGGTTTTAAAACCTCTGCTAATACAAGCTATACAAGAGTAGAACTTCGCGAAATGCTAAGGGGTACTAATACTAGCATTGATACAAAAGGTGTAAATAAAAATAATTGGGTTTTGGGAGCAGCATCAACTCAAGATAAGAATGCTGCTGCTGGATATGATGGCGAAATGAGTGCCACATTAGCTGTAAATTATGTAACAACTACAGGAAGTAGTAACCAAGTTGGTCGTGTTATTATTGGACAAATTCATGCTAATGATGATGAGCCTATTCGTTTATATTACAGAAAATTAAAAGATAATACTTTAGGGTCTATTTACTATGCTCACGAACCTACTGATGGTAATGGTGATGAACAATGGTATGACATGATTGGTTCTAGAAGTAGCAGTGCTGCTAACCCGACTGATGGGATTGCTCTCAACGAAAAATTTTCGTATAATATTAAGGTTATTGGTAATACTTTAACGGTTACTATTTCTAGAGAAGGCAAAGCAGATGTTATAAAAACGGTTGATATGACTAATAGTGGTTTTGATGTTAGCGGACAATATATGTATTTTAAAGCGGGTGTTTATAATCAAAATAATTCTGGTGATGCAGATGATTATGCTCAGGCGACATTTTATAAATTAAAGAAGTCGCATACAACTAATTAAAAATAATTTATAAAATATAAAAGCCACGTTTTTAATATAAACGTGGCTTTTACTGTTAATAAGAATTAACTTTAGTTAATTATAATTTTACGTGTAACTGTTTTGTTTTGTGAAGAGATTTGTATGATATAAATACCAGCAGTTAATCTCGTTACATTAATAGTTTTGTTGTTTGATGTTATGCCTTGTTGTATTTGTTTGCCTTGAATATTCCAAATTTTATATTTTGCAAAGCCACTAATATTACCAATTTTAAAAGTGTTTTTTATAGGGTTTGGGTATATTTTTATTGTTTTTTTGTTAAGCAGCTGCTGCTTATTCTCTTCTATAGATAGAGAAGCTAAGTTAATGATGGCTTTGTACCAACCGCTACCCCAACCGGCAGACCATAAGATGGTTGGGTCTATTGGGTCTGGTTTAATATCTACTATTCTATCTGGGTGTGCAAGTCCTTTATTTATTTTTGTCCATGTTGCACCAGCATCTACAGAAATGTAGGCGCCAGGATTTTTAAATGCATCTTGCATATTTGGTACTTGTGCAGGAACAGAGACAATAATAATGTTTGAATTTACAGGGGATACCTCGGTTTGCCATACGTAAGGAGCTTCAAAAATTCTAGTCCAACTTGTTCCGTTATTTTCACTTTTCCAAACACCACCAGCATTTAATCCTCCATTACGTGTACCTGCCGAAATAAACATGAAACCTGTATTTTTATCTATAAAGAAATTATTAACAGACGTGATTTCACTCGGAATACTAACTTGAGACCAATTTAAAGCTCCATCAGTTGATTTATATAGTCCACCACTTTGGTTAGTACTACTACGTTGATTCAATGAGGCGTATAAAATGTTCGGGTTGGTTGGATCCATTGTCAATCTACGTACACTGCCATTAGCAGGAAGTCCTGTATTACTTAATGACCAATTAAAGCCAGCATCAGAAGACTTATAGACACCAAAACCTCCTGTGGTTAAAATACTTTCATTTATAGTACCATTTACTTCAGCAACTGGTCCTCTGGTGGTGCAGAAATACATGTTATTAGGCGTGTTTGGGTCTATTAATAAAGAGTTTTGATTAGCCAAAGGCTCCCAAAGGTTGTTGCTTGCAGCAATTGGAGTAGAAATATTTTCCCATGTATTGCCACCATCTTGTGTACGTCTTAAGTTTCCTCGATGTGATTGTCTCCAACTAAGAAAATAAATGGTGTTAGGGTCGTTTGGATGCACAGCTACGGTTGATATAGAATGTGCACCATTAGGATGTACTTGACCTTCAATTTGTTGAACAGGAACTGCTTCTGGGTTGGGAAGGTTGCTAATGTCGTTTCTTGTTTGCCATAATCCATGTTCGCCCGAGCATAATAACTTTCTTCCAGGAATACCTGTTTCTGTAAGTATTTGTCTTCCTGGAAGGTTATTGTTACCTCTACCTATCCATATGTTACTTCCTGGAGAAGTTTCATCATCATCTATTTGACCCCAAGAGGTTCCGCCATCTGTAGAACGAAATAGTTGTTGGCCAAACCCTGCATAAAGGTCTCCGTTAGTATTTATTGCAAACATTCTTGCTCCCCTGCTACGTTCAGGTTGTGAATCTACATACTCTTGAACATGCGAAAATGTAGCATTGGGTTCTGTAGGATTGTTTCTTGATTGCCAATATGATTTGTCCGTTTCATTTATCCAATAAGTTCCATATCTAGAAACAGCTTTCCATGTTGAGCCTCCATCTACCGTTTTCCAAACATCTCCAGGACCAAAACTAAAAGTGTGTCGTTTATTTTGCATAACATAAACCTCATTTTTGTTATTAGGATTAACCACAATTCTGTTGAATGATGGTAAGGCAGAAGTAGGATAGGTGGTGTAAGTAGAAGTAGAATTATTTCTTGAAATACCTAACCAGTTTGCAACAGTTCTATGGTAATTATCTCTTGTGCTTGCATCTGTAATAGATTGCATGTTTATGGCTAAATTACCTGTTATACTTTCCCAAGTTACGCCTCCATCTGTACTTTTGAAGATACCGCCATTACTATCTATACTTGTACCGCTTGGAGAATAAAAAGTTTGGTCAATGGCATAAAGAATAAATTCATTGCTATTAGCGTCGTAGTAAGAGGTTAAATCTCTAGGATAATTATTGGGCAAACCTGTAGCGCTTGGAGACCATGTTTCTCCTAAGTCTGTACTTCTGTACATACCAAGGCTAGTTGCTATAATGATATTATTGGGGTTGCTTTTATCGAAAACTATACGACCAACATCTAAATCTGCTGAGATATTAATTGCTACTTTAGTCCAAGAGGCCCCTTTATTTGTTGTTTTCCAGATATGACCATAATCAGAGCGGGTTTGTTTAACACCACCAGGGTTAGCTGCAGTACGATGATTTGCTTTTACATTCCAAAAATCGCCAGCACCTAACAACCAAATATTATCATTAGTTGGATGTACGGCCATTTTGGAATGGCATTTACCAGCAACAAAAATACGTGACCATGTCCTTCCTCTATCTTTAGTTTCATAGACTTCTCCTGTAGCAGAATGTATACCAGTTTGGTTATTTGCAAAAGCCATACCATAATCTGGGTCTTGTAAAGAGAAGTTAATATCTATAACACGACGCATGTCATATCCCTTGCCATCATAATCTTTTAGAGTTTGCCATGATTGTCCATTATCCCATGAGCCAAATGAAGCATGCATGTCTGCACCACTGAATATTGTGTTTCCGTCTGTTGGATGGCACCAAAATTCTTCGCAATAACCAGATGTTCCGGGAGAAAAATTAATCCATTCTACACTTTGATTAGACGCAATACGTTCAGTCCTTATTTTATCGAAAAATGGTTTTTCGGGTATAGTTTCACTTAAAACAGCATATCCTTGGGTGTTGTCTATTTGCCACGTTTCTGAAAAATTAAATGTAGAATAGCTTCCTTCGTTTAATAATTGAGAGTTGTTTAGTCCAGTGGCTTCTGCATCGGTAGCACCTGTTGCAGTTGCATAATAAGAGTTTGTTGGGGGAATACCGTTTTTTTGAGCATTAGCAGGATCGTTTTGTATGGATACTATAGCGTTACCACCAGATATTGTACCGTAATATGCTACGCGATTTATGGTGTTTGCGCCTCGTGTAAGTCCTACAATGCCACCGCAACCGTAACTACCCGAAATTGTTGTAGTGCTGTAGCAGTCTTCTACTGTTCTTGTTGTTCCTGAAAATAAAACACCAACAATACCTCCTGTCCATCCTCCGCTAACAGTAAGAGAACCACCTTGAGAATAACAATTTGTTATAGATCCGCCACCTTCTAGTATACCAACAAAAGTACCAACTCGAGTCCAATTACTAAAAGAGCTTCCAGTATAATTACCGAAAACATTTATAATTCCTAAATAAGATATTGATCCGTTGGCGACGCCAAACATACCCGTTCCATCTAATTTATCGCTTGGAGCTGTAATTGTTAAATTAGAAATGGTGTGGTATTCGCCAAAAAAACTTCCACTAAAGCTATTGGCTCTATTTCCAATAGGCGTGAAAGTTTGCCCTATCATGTCTATATCTGCTATTAATTTAAAGTGTTTATTCCAGTCACTAGATGTGTTCGATAAATAGACTAATTGATTCGCTGTTTTTATTTGATATGGAGAAGTAGAAGTGCCATTACCTCCTTCGTATTGAGCGTAAGATTTAATATTACTAGTAATTGTTATGAGAACCAATAAAATTTTTAATACCTTCATTTTAGAGTTTGTTTAAAGATGGGCGTAAACACATCGTAGTTAGTCTGTTATAAAATTGTTTTTTTTAAACTACAAATATTTATTGTTTATCTTTTTTTTAAGAATACATATGAACCGAAGAGAATCACATATGAACATAATTTTATATATGAAACTAATTTGTTTTTCTAAAAGGGCTTTTATTTATATATTTTTAAAGCATTGGTGTAGCTGAAGAAGAGAACATTAAAACTTTTTTGTTAGATTAATTATCTAGTACACCTTAGTTAAAATGTTTCAATACTGCCCGATAAAAATGACTTATATGTTGTAGATGTGGAGTTGCCTAAAGTATTAGTTGTCTTTTATGGTAAAACTATTGATTTTAAACAGGAAATGCGGGGTTCTGCAGAAATTATTACCGAAGATTTACGTTTAATAGAGCGCTTTTTCTATCAGTTTAAAGAAGCTTTAAGGCGGTAAGATAATATACTTAGATAGGTAGTTATTGTTTTTTTAAGGCTTGTTTTTCTCTGTTAGGCATTTTAGTAGATTAGAAAAAATTTACTAATCATAAAATTTCTCTAAAATAACTATATTTACCACATGTTATCTAAAAAAACCAAATACGGCTTAAAAGCATTAACTTATATTGCAAGGAGTGAGAGTGAATCGCCTGTTCAAGTAGGTGAGATTGCTAAGAGTGAAAAAATTCCTCAAAAATTTTTAGAGAGTATATTACTTACTTTAAGAAAGTCTGGCTTTTTGGGCTCGAAAAAAGGTAAGAATGGTGGCTACTATTTAATAAAAGAAACATCTGAAATAAAAATGGCAGATGTTTTACGTGTGCTAGAAGGGCCAATTGCTATGGTGCCATGTGTAAGTCTTAATTTTTACGAAAAATGTGACGATTGCCAAGACGAACACGAGTGCAGTGTACATAAGCTTATGATTCAAGTAAGGGATAACACGCTAAAAGTACTAAGAGATAATACTTTAATGGACTTAGCGGGTAAGTAATTTATTAAAAACAGGTCTATTTAATTTTAAATTCTTTCAAAATAGATAGATTAAATCAAGTTTTTTTCTCAAAATTCATTCATTTCATCTAAAAAAATGTTAATACTGTTTGTGATACGATAAAAAGTATTACATTTGTAATTCCTAGTAAGTTGATAGGATTAATATAATACTAAGACAAATGATAGCACAGATGTTAACAAAAGATAAAGAAAAGGCTACATACAAAGAAGATAGTGCTAATGAAAAGCCATTAAGAAGTGTTGTAAAATCTCTTAGTTGGAGAACTATAGGAACTTTGGATACGATTTTAATTTCTTTTTTAGTTACAGGAAAGTTAGATTTAGCATTTTCAATAGGTGGAATAGAGTTGGTAACCAAAATGGTGTTATACTTTTTTCATGAACGTATTTGGAATTCAATTAAATGGGGTAAATAAATATAGATTAATATGTTTACAGATAGTCAAATAGAAGAATTAAACAAAAGCTTTGAAAAAGCTTCCCCTTCTGAAATTATTCAGAAGGCTTTTGAGCTTAATAGTAAAGCGGTTGTTACAACTAATTTTAGACCATACGAAGCAGCTATTTTGCATGCTGTTAGTAAAATTGAAGCAAAAATCCCTGTAGTTTGGTGCGATACAGGATATAATACACCGCAAACATATAAGCATGCAGAGCAAGTTATTAAAGATTTAAACCTTAATGTGTCTTTATATGTGCCAAAGCAAACATCGTCTCATAGAGATGTAGTTATGGGAATTCCTAGTATAGATGCTCCCGAGCATGCCTTGTTTACAGAGCAAGTAAAGTTAGAGCCATTTAAAAGAGCTATGGACGAGCATAAGCCTAACGTATGGTTTACTAACCTACGCCAAGGACAAACAGCTTTTAGAAATAGTATTGGTATTTTTAGTTTAAGTAAGGACGGTGTTTTAAAAGTGAGTCCGTTTTATTTTTGGGACGATAAAAAATTAGATGGGTATTTGGAAGAAAATAATTTACCAAACGAATTTAAATATTTCGACCCAACAAAAGCATTAGAAAACAGAGAGTGTGGTTTACACGCATAGAAATTACACAAAATAGTTATAAAGAAAATATTCCGCGAAAGCGAAATAACATATAAGATTATGAATAAAGATACATCACATATTAATTCACTAGAAAACGAAGCAATTTACATTATTAGAGAAGTTGCAGCGCAGTTTGAAAAACCTGTGTTATTATTTTCTGGAGGTAAAGACTCTATTACTTTGGTAAGATTAGCGGTAAAAGCATTTTACCCAGCTAAAGTACCTTTTCCATTAATGCATATAGATACAGGGCATAACTTTCCTGAAACTATCGAGTTTAGAGATCGTTTATGTAAAGAATTAGGCTTAGAACTTATAGTTAGAAATGTGCAAGACTCTATCGATCAAGGAAAAGTAAAAGAAGAGTCTGGTCGTTATGCAAGTAGAAATATGTTGCAAACAACAACCTTGCTTGATGCTTTAGAAGAGTTTAAGTTTGATGCTGCTATTGGTGGTGCAAGACGTGATGAAGAAAAAGCAAGAGCAAAAGAACGTATTTTTTCTGTACGTGACGATTTTGGACAATGGGATGAGAAAAACCAACGTCCAGAGTTATTCGATATGTTAAATGGAGATATTGAGCACGGACAAAACGTACGTGTGTTTCCTATTTCTAACTGGACAGAATTAGATGTGTGGTCTTATATAGAACAAGAAAATATTGAAATTCCATCAATTTATTTTGCTCACAAACGTAAAGTATTCTTAAGAGATGGCATGATTTGGTCTGCTGAAGATGACGTTGTTTACAGAGATGAAAACGAGGAAGTATTAGAAAAAATGGTTCGTTTTAGAACGGTTGGAGATATGAGTTGTACTGCAGCAGTATATTCAGACGCGGTTTCTATTTCTAAAGTAGTAGAAGAAATTAGAGACTCTACTATTTCTGAGCGTGGTGCAAGAATCGATGATAAACGATCTGAAGGTGCTATGGAAAAACGTAAACAACAAGGGTATTTCTAGAATATCGATTTTGTTTTTTCCGTGAAAACGGAAATCTTTTAAAATGAATACAAATTAGGCTATTAGCCAACATTATATTAAAAATGGAAGTATTAAAAATTGCAACAGCAGGAAGTGTAGATGACGGTAAAAGTACTTTAATCGGTCGCATCCTTTACGATACAAAATCTTTAACTTCAGATAAGTTAAAAGCTATTGAAGACAAAAGTGAACAATTAGGTTATGATTACTTAGATTTCTCTTTAGCAACAGATGGCTTAATGGCCGAAAGAGAGCAAGGAATCACCATAGATGTGGCTCACATATATTTTTCAACTAAAAAGAAAAGTTACATTATTGCAGATACTCCAGGCCACGTGGAATATACACGTAACATGGTTACAGGAGCATCTACATCGCAAGCATCTATTATTTTAATCGATGCCAGAAAAGGTGTTATTGAGCAAACTAACCGTCACTTTTTTATCAATAACTTATTACGTATTAAAGATGTAGTTGTTGCTATTAATAAAATGGATTTAGTTGATTATTCAGAAGAGACTTACAATAAAATTAAGGCTGATTTTTCTGAATTAATGAGTAAAAGAGATTACCAAGATCAAAAAATAACATTTATTCCTGTAAGTGCTTTACAAGGTGATAATGTTGTTAATAAATCTGATAAAATGCCTTGGTATACAGGAGAAGCTTTATTAGATCACTTAGAAGGTTTAGATAAATCTGATATTTATAACACAGGTACGCCACGTTTTCCAGTACAATATGTAATTCGTCCTAAAACTGAAGATTTTCACGATTTTAGAGGCTATGCAGGTAAAGTTTACGGAGGTAATTTAAGTGTTGGAGACGATATTATAGTTTTACCATCTAAAACAAGATCTAAAATAAAAGATATCTATTTCTACGACGAGAAGTACGAAACAGCTTCTAGACGTTCGTCTGTAACCATTACTTTAGAAAACGATATTAATGTGTCTCGTGGCGATATGATTGTTAAAGAAAACGATTTGCCAACTATAGACAAACAATTTACAGCGAATGTATGTTGGATGGATTCCGAAAACTTAACCGTTGGAGGTAAATATGTGGTACAACATGGTGTTAATAAAGTATTAGCAAAAGTTGATAGAATAAATCATAAAATTAATCCTGATTATTCAGGAATAGACAAAGAGGCAACGTCATTAGGTGTTAATGATATAGCATCGGTTTCGTTTAAATTAAACAAACCTATTTTTTACGATCAATTTAAAAACCATAGAACAAACGGTTCATTTATTTTAATCGACCCACAATCAAATAATACGGTTGGCGCTGGATTTATTCAGTAAAAACAAAAAAATATTTTTCTAACAGAAAAAGTCAGGTATAGCATGCAAAGTTTTGAAACAGAAATAGAGAATCCAATTGTACAAAAGGACATTATAGAATTAGCTAAAAAAATAGAGCTATTTCATAATGGTAAAATTGATGAAGAAAAATTTAGAAGTCTTCGTTTAGCACGTGGTGTTTACGGACAGCGTCAAGAAGGTGTCCAAATGATTCGTATTAAGGTACCTTACGGAAAGCTAAAAAGTAATCAATTACGTAGAATTGCAGCAGTGTCAGACGAGTATTCTCGTGGTCGTTTGCACATCACAACGCGTCAAGATATTCAAATTCACTACGTCGATTTAAACAGAACTCCAGAACTTTGGGCTGAGTTAGAAAAAGATGAGGTTACCGTTCGTGAAGCGTGTGGAAATGTAGTAAGAAACGTAACAGCTTCCGAAACTGCAGGTATCGATGTTAAAGAACCTTTTGATGTGTCGCCTTACGCTGATGCCTTATATAAATTCTTTTTGCGTAACCCAATTTGTCAAGAAATGGGACGTAAATTTAAAGTGTCTTTCTCTTCAACTGATGAAGATACTGGATTATCGTATTTACATGATATAGGATATATCGCTAAAGAAAAAGATGGTGTTCGCGGATTTAAAGTGATGGTTGCTGGCGGATTAGGTTCTCAACCTCGTCATGCCGATGTACTTTACGATTTTATTGAAACTGATAAAATTATTCCTTTAATGGAAGGTGTCTTGAGAGTTTTTGATCGTTATGGTGAGCGTAAAAGTAGAGCCAAAGCGAGAATGAAATTCTTAGTAAAAGATATTGGTTTAGAGGCTTTTAAAGAATTAATAGCTGAAGAGCAAAAAGCTATTGAGTTTAAAACGGTAGCTATTGATGCTGATGCTTATGTGGCTTCAAAAGCTGTTTCAGTTAAAGCGCCGCAGGTTGAAATTAAAGATCAAGAAGCTTTCAATTTATGGAAGTCAACAAATCTTATTCCTCAAAAACAGGAAGGTTTTGTTGCTATTGGAGTTAAAGTTTTATTAGGAGATTTTTACACAGATAAAGCACGTTTATTAGCTAATTTAGTTGATGAATTTGCAGCTGGTGAAGTACGTTTAACATTACGTCAAAATATTGTTATTCCTTTTGTAAAGGAAGATTTAGTACCGTATTTCTATCAAGAACTTGAAAAATTAGGTTTTGTAGAGGCGGGTTATAATAAGGCAGTAGATATTACAGCATGTCCAGGAACAGATACTTGTAACTTAGGTATAGCAAGTAGTACAGGTATTGCAGTAGAGTTAGAGCGCATGCTTAAAGCAGAATACCCACAATATTTAAAAAACCAAGATTTGGTTATTAAAATTAGTGGTTGTATGAATGCTTGCGGGCAACACAATATGGCAAATATTGGTTTCCAAGGGATGACAGTACGTACACCAGAAAAATTAGTAGCGCCTGCGCTACAAGTTTTATTAGGAGGAGGAAATAAAGGCGATGGTAATGCAACTTTTGCAGATAAGGTTGTAAAAGTACCAAGTAGAAGAGGGCCTGAAGCGTTACGTAGAATTTTAAACGATTTTGAAGCGAATGCTAACGGAAAAGAGTTTGCCGATTATTATCAAGAAAAAGGAGAAAAGTATTTCTATAATATTTTGAACGATTTGCAAGATATTACTAATTTAACTCAAGAAGATTTTATTGATTGGGGAGAAAATGAGAAATACGTAAAAGAGATAGGAATAGGAGAATGTGCAGGTGTTGTTATTGATTTAATTGCTACATTGTTCTTTGAAAGTGAAGAAAAAATTGATGATGCTAAGGCATCTTTTGAAAACGAGGTTTACTCTGGCGCTATATATTTAGCGTATCAATCTTTAGTAAATTCGGCGAAAGCATTATTGTTAGCTGAAAATAAAAAGACAAATACTCATGCAGGAATTATTAAGCAATTTGATGAGTTTTTTGTTGAAAGCGGAAAGATTGAGTTAGGAGCTTCTTTTTCAGATTTAATTTATCAAATTAATAAAAATGCACCAACTAAAGATTTTGCATTAAACTATATTTCTAGTGCAGATAAGTTTTTAGCAGCTGTAAGAGCTTTTAGAGAAGCAGAACAAGCTAAAGCACAAGCGAATTAAAGAAAGCATGAGCATAATCATTCCAAAATTAACCGTTGTAGGAGCGGGTCCAGGAGACGAAGATTTAATTACCCTTAAAGCAATTAAGGCTATAGAGTCTGCAAATGTTATTCTGTACGATGCACTTATTAACGAGGCTTTGCTTAAATATGCTTCTGATGATGCAGAACTTATTTTTGTAGGCAAACGCAAGGGATGTTATGCGTTTCAACAAGAACAAATAAACGACCTTATTGTTGCAAAAGCCAAAGAGAAAGGACATGTGGTGAGGTTAAAAGGAGGAGATCCTTTTATTTTTGGGCGCGGAGCAGAAGAGATTGATTATGTGCGTGAGTTTGGTTTAGAAACTTATATGGTTCCGGGTATTTCATCGTCTATGGCTGTGCCAGCTTATCAAGGTATTCCTGTAACAAAACGAGGTGCTTCAGAGAGCTTTTGGGTTATTACAGGAACAACAAAAAAACATCAATTGTCTGGCGATGTTTCTTTAGCAGCAAAATCTACAGCTACGGTTGTTATTTTAATGGGAATGAGTAAGCTAGGAGAAATTGTAAAGATTTTTTCGGCCGAAAATAAGCAAGACATGTCTGTGGCTATCATTCAAAATGGCACAAGAGACAACGAAAATGTTGGCATTGGTACCATTGGTACCATAGAGCAAATTGTTGCAGAAAAGCAATTAGCTAATCCTGCAATAATAATTATTGGAGATGTAGTGAAAGAAAGAGCGGTTTTAAGTACTATATGTAAAGAAGTAGCAAGAGGTTAGTTTTATGGAAAGAAATAATTTGTACCCAATTTTTCTAAAAGTAAAAAACTTAAATGTGCTTATTGTTGGAGGTGGTAATGTAGCAGAAGAGAAGTTAACGTTTCTTTTAAAATCTAGTCCAGATGCTTGTGTAACCATGGTTTCTCCAATGTTTCGCAAAGCAACCAAGAATTTAGCTAAAAAGGGAAATGTTACTCTTATTGAGAAAAAATATAAAAAGAAATATTTAAAGGGAAAACACATCGTTGTAGCAACAACAGATGTGCCTAGAGTAAATGTAAAGGTTTATAAACATTGTCGTAAACAAAGTATTTTAGTAAATGTTGCCGATAATCCGCCGTATTGCGATTTTTATATGGGTGGTATTGTTACAAAAGGTAATGTTAAAGTGGCAATTTCGACTAACGGAAAATCTCCAACAACAGCAAAACGTTTGCGTCAGTTTTTTGAAGATGTTATTCCAGAAAATGTGGACGATTTAGTTAAAAATTTAAATGTTTACAGAAAAACAATAAAAGGTGATTTTGAAGAAAAAGTTGAAAAACTAAACGAATTTACCAAAGGATTAATTGAAAAATAGAGTAATACAATATTAAAGCATATTAATAATGATTAAAACAGATATAATAATAATTGGCGCGGGGCCAACAGGATTGTTCACAGTATTCGAAGCTGGATTATTAAAACTTAAATGTCATTTAATTGATGCGTTGCCACAACCTGGTGGACAATGTTCGGAGTTATACCCAAAAAAGCCAATTTATGATATTCCTGGTTTTCCAGAGATTTTGGCTGGAGATTTAACAAAAAACTTGCTTGAGCAAGGTAAGCAGTTTGAGCCAGGCTTTACATTAGGTGAGCGTGCAGAAACTGTTGAAAAACAAGAAGACGGAACATTTATTGTAACAACAAACAAAGGGACACAACACCAAGCGCCAGTAGTGGCTATTGCTAGTGGTTTAGGTAGTTTTGAACCAAGAAAACCACAGCTTGAAAACCTTGTTAATTATGAAGATAAAGGTGTAGAGTATATGATTAAAGAGCCAGAAATGTACCGCGATAAAAATGTGGTAATTGCTGGTGGAGGAGATTCTGCTTTAGATTGGAGTATCTTTTTGGCAGATGTAGCAAAAAGTGTAACACTTGTACACCGACGTAATGAGTTTAGAGGACATTTAGATTCTGTAGAAAAAGTAGGTGAGTTAAAAAGAGCAGGGAAAATTAACTTAATTACGCCAGCTGAAATAACAAATATTATAGGTGATGGTAAAGTTGAAGCGATTGAAATTACTAAGAAAGATGAAGAACCGTTTACTTTAGAAACCGATCACTTTATTCCTTTATTTGGCTTATCTCCAAAATTAGGGCCAATTGCTAATTGGGGATTAGAGATTGAAAAAAATGCTATAAAAGTTAATAATGCTTTAGATTATCAAACAAATGTTCCTGGAATATTTGCTATTGGAGATGGTAACTTTTATCCTGGAAAATTAAAATTAATTCTTTGTGGATTTCACGAAGCTACAATTATGTGTCAAGCGGCATATAAAATTATTAACCCAGGTAAAAAATTCGTTTTAAAATATACAACCGTTTCTGGTGTTGATGGTTTTGACGGGTCTAGAAAAGAAGCGCCTAAGGCAGTTGTACAAGCTATTAAGTAAAGTTTTAAATGGCTCTTTTACTTAGCGGTTTAAAAGGGCTTTGGCAGGTAATGCATTAGGGATTGATGCGGCATCCTTTTTTGTTTTTCTCAAAAAAGATATAGCGGAAAGCCCGACCTGAAAGGGAATGCCAAAAGCGATATAATTAAATATAATATAATCCTGCAAGGTTTTTAATCTTGTAGGATTTAGTGTTTAATAAAAGTGGTAATTAGATGGATAAGTTATATTTTTATGAGCTAAAAAAGGTATTGTAAAAACAGCTAGAATTGTTTTAAGTAATGTATAGGCATGACTTAAGACAACTGAAAATAATATATAAATACGCATGAAAAGTTATAATGTTTGTTTAAAAGATACGGTTAAAACGTTTACTAAAAGATTGTTTTATTCTTTGTTTGATTGTGAGCAAGAAGAGGCTCATGGTGAGTATTTAGAGAAAACGTTTCTTAAAATTTTATCGAAGTTAGAGATTGAAAATGGTGCAAGCCTTTGGGGTACTTTTAAGGCAGAATTACCAAATATTAGAAGACAATTAGATTTAGACGCTATTGCTTTTGAAAGTAACGACCCTGCTTCGCATTGCTTAGAGGAAATTTATATGGCCTATCCTGGGTTTCATGCTATTTCTATTTATAGGCTAAGTCATGCTCTTTATAAATTAAATATTTATATATTACCTAGAATGATGAGCGAGTATATTCATGGTATTACGGGTATAGATATTCATCCAGGGGCTACTATTGGCGAGTCTTTTTATATAGATCATGGTACTGGAATTGTTATTGGAGAAACATCTGTTATAGGAAAAGATGTTAAAATATATCAAGGTGTAACCTTGGGTGGTATTTCGGTTTCTAAAAGTTTAGCATCGACTAAACGACATCCAACTATTGATGATAATGTGTGTATTTATGCCAACGCTACTATTTTAGGAGGCGATATTGTTATTGGAAAAAACAGTATTATTGGAGCTAATGTATGGATTACGCAGTCGGTTCCAGAAAATTCCTTAGTAACCTACCAAACAGAAATAAAAATTAGACCAAAGAAAAATGGCATACGGTAAAACAATTTTAGATGAGATAGGAAATACGCCACTTATAGAAGTAACGCGTATTTTGAAAAATAAAAATGTACGTTTATTTTTAAAACTTGAAGGTAATAACCCTGGCGGAAGTGTAAAAGATCGTGCTGCTTTTAATATGATTAACGAAGCCTTAAAGCGAGGAGATGTTAAGAAAGGTGGTACTTTGGTTGAAGCAACTAGTGGTAATACAGGTATTGCTTTAGCATTTATTTCGCAATTATTAGGATTGAATATGGTAATAATTATGCCAGAGAATTCTACAGAAGAACGTGTAAAAACCATGCGCGCTTATGGTGCAGAGGTTATTTTAACACCAGCTGATATTGGTATTGAGGGGTCGCGAGATTTAGCTTATAAATTAAGAGACGAAAAAGGTTATACGCTTTTAAATCAGTTTGAAAACGACGATAACTGGAAAGCGCATTACAAAACTACTGGTCCAGAGGTTTGGAAAGATACCGAAGGAGAGGTTACTCATTTTGTATCGGCAATGGGAACAACAGGAACAATAATGGGTACTTCTACTTTTTTAAAAGAAAAAAACACAGATATTACCATTGTAGGCGCACAACCTGCAGATGGAGCAAGAATACCGGGTATTAGAAAATGGTCGCCAGATTATGTTCCAAAATTTTTCGATCGATCTAAGGTAGATGTAGTTATAGATGTTAGTGAAGCAGATGCTAAATTAGCTACACAGCGTTTAGCTAAAGAAGAAGGTGTTTTTTCTGGAATGAGCAGTGGTGGTTCTGTATATTGTGCATTACAAATAGCAGAATCTTTAGAAAGTGGTGTTGTTGTAGCCATTATTTGCGATCGAGGCGATAGGTATTTATCGTCATCATTATTTGAGTAATATATCTTATACAAGGCTTTTAAGACTTTGTAGTAGGTAATAATATTAAGTTGTAGGGCAAAAAAGACCTTATTGGATAAGGAAAACAAAAATATAGTTAGTATTTTTGTAGTCGAGTTCATAAATGTACTAGTGTTATCAAGAAAGGTAGAGGGAATAGACCCAGTGAAACCTTGGCAACCCTTTAGCTTTAAAGAAGGTGCTACGTTCTACTAATTAGTTTTACTAATTATGCAGATAACGAAAAGTAAATCTTAACTTTTCTTGATGACATCATAAATTAGACGCCTAGCTTTTAAAGCTTGGTAGGTCTGGGAATATAAAAATAAATAGATTTTAACAGGAACCTGTTATAAGTTTATGCTTTAAGGCTCTTAAAGCCTTGTAGGTATTAAAGTAAGGATAACAATGTCAAAAATACAAGAAGCATTAAAAGATCGAATTTTAGTTTTAGATGGAGCCATGGGTACCATGCTACAAGCTTATAAATTCACAGAAGAAGATTTTAGAGGGGAGCGCTTTAAAGATTACCCAACACCATTGCAGGGCAATAACGATTTGTTATCTATTACCCAGCCAGAAGCTATAAAAACTATTCATGGTAAATACTTTGCAGCTGGAGCAGATATTATAGAAACCAATACGTTTTCTGGAACTACAATTGCCATGGCAGATTACCAAATGGAAGATTTGGTTTACGAATTAAATTATGAGTCGGCTAAAATAGCCAAAGAAGTAGCCGATGAGTTTACAGCAAAAGAACCACACAAACCTCGTTTTGTTGCGGGTTCTATTGGGCCAACAAACCGAACAGCAAGTATGTCGCCAGATGTAAACGATCCTGGCTATAGAGCGGTTACTTTCGATGAGTTACGTATAGCTTATAAACAACAAGTTGAGGCCTTAGTAGATGGTGGTGTAGATATTTTACTGGTTGAAACCGTTTTTGATACATTAAATGCAAAAGCAGCATTATTTGCTATTGAACAAGTAAAAGAAGAACGCAATATAGAATTGCTAACCATGTTAAGCGGAACTATTACAGATGCTTCTGGAAGAACATTGTCTGGACAAACTGCGGAGGCTTTTTTAATCTCAGTATCGCACATTCCGTTATTATCAGTTGGATTTAATTGTGCTTTAGGAGCCAATTTATTACAACCGCATCTAGAGGCTATTGCTAATAAAACAGATTTTGCAATTTCTGCGCATCCCAATGCAGGTTTGCCAAATGCTTTTGGAGAATACGATGAAACTCCAGAAGAAATGGGCGAGCAAATAGAAGAATATTTAAAAAGAGATTTAATAAATATTATTGGAGGCTGTTGTGGTACATCACCAGAACATATTCGTGTTATTGCAGATATTGCAGCTAAGTATAAACCGAGGTTGGTTGAGAGTTATTAGTTGTGTGCTGCATAACAATTTAAGATAGTAAAATAATTTAAATTAAGAGCAAGTTTAATAACGATTAACCAATTATGAGAAACTAGAAAATGATTTTAGAAGTGGCCATATTAAATGTAAAGGAAGGTCTTTCAGCAGAATTTGAAACGAGTTTTAAAAAAGCTGAAGGTATTATTTCTTTAATGAAAGGTTACGTTTCTCACAGCTTAAAAAAATGTGTTGAGCAAGAAGATAAATATATATTGTTAGTAAACTGGGAAACCATTGAAGACCATGAAATAGGTTTTAGAAAATCTGATGCGTACCAAGAATGGAAAGCTTTACTGCACCATTTTTATGATCCGTTTCCTGTAGTTGAGCATTATAAATAATATTTTAGAGACCTGTCAGGTTTTTAAAACATGACAAGTCTAAGAGCGAAAAAAATGAAAATAAAACAAAGTAAATACATGAAATTGTCTGGTTTAGAACCTTTAATTCTAAACGAAAACAGTAATTTCATAAACATTGGAGAGCGTACTAACGTTGCCGGTTCTAGAAAATTTCTTCGATTAATTAAAGAAGAAAAATTCGATGAAGCTCTAGATATTGCACGTCATCAAGTAGATGGTGGAGCACAAATTGTCGATATTAATATGGATGACGGACTTTTAGACGGTAAAGAATCTATGGTTCGTTTTTTAAACTTAATCGCTGCAGAGCCAGATATTTGTCGTGTACCCATGATGATTGATAGCTCTAAATGGGAAATCATTGAGGCAGGACTTCAAGTAGTACAAGGGAAATGCGTTGTAAACTCTATTTCGCTTAAAGAGGGCGAAGAGAAGTTTATTTGGGAAGCAAAACAAATAAAAAAATACGGTGCAGCAGTAATTGTTATGGCTTTTGATGAAGTTGGACAAGCCGATAATTACGAGCGTAGAATTGAAATTGCACAACGTTCTTACGATGTGTTGGTTAATAAAGTAGGGTTTCCATCAGAAGACATTATTTTCGATTTAAACATATTTCCGGTAGCAACAGGAATGGATGAGCATAGAAAAAATGCTATCGATTTTATTGAGGCTACAAAATGGGTTAGAGAAAACCTGGAGAATGTTAGTGTTAGTGGTGGTGTAAGTAATGTGTCGTTTTCTTTTAGAGGAAATAATGCTGTGCGCGAAGCGATGCACTCGGTATTTTTATATTATGCCATTCAAAACGGAATGAATATGGGAATTGTAAATCCTGCCATGTTGGAGGTTTACGATGATATTCCAAAAGACTTATTAGAACACGTTGAAGACGTTATTTTAGATAGACGCGATGATGCTACGGAACGTTTATTAGACTTTGCAGAAACTGTTAAAGGTTCTAAAAAAGAAAAAACAGTCGATTTATCGTGGCGTGAAAACCCATTACAAGATAGAATTACCCACGCTTTGGTAAAAGGTTTAGATGCTTTTATTATTGAAGACGTAGAGGAAGCAAGACAACAAGCCGAAAAACCTATTGAAGTTATTGAAGGTAACTTAATGATTGGGATGAATGTGGTTGGAGATTTGTTTGGCGAAGGAAAAATGTTTTTACCACAAGTAGTTAAATCTGCTCGTGTTATGAAAAAAGCTGTGGCTTACCTAAATCCTTTTATTGAAGCCGAAAAGGGCGAAGAACAAAAAGCTTTAGGTAAAGTATTGATGGCGACTGTAAAAGGCGATGTACACGATATTGGTAAAAATATAGTAAGCGTAGTTTTAGGTTGTAATAATTACGAAATAGTCGATCTAGGAGTAATGGTACCGCCAGAAAAAATTATTGAAGCTGCTAAAAGAGAAAATGTAGATGCCATTGGTTTGTCTGGTTTAATTACCCCATCGTTAGACGAAATGGTGTATTTAGCTAAAGAAATGGAACGCGAGAATATGAATATTCCGCTGTTAATTGGTGGTGCAACAACATCAAAAGCACATACAGCTGTAAAGATTGATACACAATATAAAAATGCGGTAGTTCACGTAAATGATGCCTCAAGAGCGGTTACCGTTGTTGGAGATTTATTAAACGAGAAAACGTCGCATGAGTATGTGGCCAAAATGAAACAAGATTACGATGAGTTTCGAGAAAAGTTTTTAAAACGCGGGAAACAAAAATCGTATATCTCGATTGAAGAAGCGCGCAAAAGAAAATATAAAATAGATTGGGAAACATCTGAAATTAAGAAACCTAACGAGTTGGGGGTGCAGATGCTAAAACAATTAAGTTTAAAGGAGTTAGAACCTTTTATAGATTGGAGTCCGTTTTTTAGAAGTTGGGATTTACACGGTAAGTTTCCAGATATTTTAACCGATGAGGTTGTTGGAGAACAGGCAACAACCATGTACGAAGAGGCTCAGGTTATGATTAAAGAAATTATAGCCAAACAACTTTTAAAACCTAAAGCTGTTTTTGGTTTGTTTGAAGCCAATACTATAAATGAAGATGATATTTCTGTGCAGAAAAAAGGCGAAGAAATAGCTGTGTTTAGAACGCTGCGTCAGCAATTAAAGAAAAGAGAAGGTGTGCCTAACCATGCTTTAGCCGATTTTATTGCGCCTAAAGATTCTGGGAGAACCGATTATATGGGGGCTTTTTGTGTGGCTATTTTTGGAGCACAAGAATTGGCAGAAAGTTATAAAGCAAAAGATGACGATTATAACGCTATTATGGCGCAAGCTATTGCAGATCGTTTTGCTGAAGCTTTCGCGGAATATTTACACAAGCAAGTAAGAACTAAACATTGGGGTTATGCAAGTGATGAAACGTTAACTAACGATGAGTTAATTAAAGAAACTTATAAAGGTATTCGTCCAGCACCAGGTTATCCTGCATGTCCAGATCATTTAGAAAAGGAAACGATTTGGGAATTGCTTGAAGTTGAAAAAATAATTGGAGTAACGCTAACCGAAAGTTTAGCCATGTGGCCTGCAGCAGCTGTATCGGGTTACTATTTTGGAAACCCAGAAGCGAAGTATTTTGGTTTAGGTAAAATTACAGACGATCAAGTTACAGATTACTCTAAAAGAAAAGGAATTACTAAGGATGTAGCTAGAAAATGGTTGCACCCAACATTGGCAGATCAATAGATATGAAATTTATAGAACTAACATTAGGAAGTTGCATGATTTCGCATGGGTATGATGCTGATAATAAAGAGGTGTTAGAGCATGTAACGGTAAAAGGTTTTTCGAAAAAAATAGTGTCGGTTTCTAGGATTAAATCGGTAAGCGAAAAATATATTTTAACAGACTATTTAGATGGACGTTGGATATATTGGGAGTATAAAGAGGATTTTGATACAGTGAAAAAAACATTGGTTTAGCCTCTGCGTTAGGGATTGATGCGACATCCTTTTTTGTTTTTCTCAAAAAAGATATAGCGGAAAGCCCGACCTTGAGCACTCCTGCAAGGTTTTTTAAACCTTGTAGGTATTAGCGAAGGGTAACGCCAAAAAAGCATTAAAATATAGATATTAACATTAATAATATTCCTGTTAGTGCAGGAAAAGGGAATGAAAGTAACAGACCACATTAAAAATGCCAACGGAAAAACTTTGTTTTCGTTTGAAGTTATACCACCAAAAAAAGGTAAAAATATTCAAGATTTATACAATAATATAGATCCGTTAATGGAGTTTAAACCTCCGTTTATTGATGTGACAACCTCGCGCGAAGAGTATGTTTACATTGATAAAGGTAACGGACTTTTAGATAAGCGTATTACCCGTATGCGTCCTGGTACGGTTGGTATTTGTGCGTCTATTATGCATAAGTATAATGTAGATGCTATTCCGCATTTATTATGTGGTGGTTTTACTAAAGAAGAAACAGAATATGTGCTAGTAGATTGTCATTATTTAGGTTTGGATAATGTGATGGCTTTACGTGGCGACTCGATGAAAGACGAGCCTTACTTTAAACCTGTAAAAGGAGGTAATGCTTTTGCTAGCGATTTGGTATCGCAAATTTCTAATTTAAATAAAGGGCAATATTTACATGATGATGTGGATGTTGAACAAAATGCTAATTTTTGTATTGGTGTTGCTGGTTACCCCGAGAAACACATGGAAGCACCTTCTTTAATAACAGACTTAAAGCGCTTAAAAGCTAAGGTTGATGCTGGTGCAGATTATGTGGTTACGCAAATGTTTTTTGATAATAACAAATATTTTGAGTTTGTAGATAAAGCAAGAGAGGTTGGTATTAATGTGCCTATTATTCCGGGAATTAAGCCTATTGCTGTTAAACGCCATTTACAAATTTTACCGCAGGTTTTTAAAATTGATTTACCTCAAGATTTAATTGAAGCTGTAGAAGATTGTAAGGATAATAAGGCTGTAAGGCAAGTTGGTATTGAGTTTGCTATACAGCAGTCTAAAGAATTAAGAGAAGCAGGAGTGCCTGTTTTACACTATTACTCTATGGGTAAAAGTGATAATGTGCAAGCTATTGCTAAAGCGTTATTTTAATTATAATTACGTTGTAATTGTGGTTTTAGGTTGTTTTGATTTTAAGTACATTTGTGGCTTAGATATCCCATAATGAGATTAATTTTTACCTGCATTTTTTGTGTTGTTTTTTTTAGCGCTTTCTCGCAAGATAAAACCCACTCGAGCTACATTGATTTAAATTATTTTAAAGGTAACATAGCGCTTCATAATAACGATATTCTTCATTTAATTAAAGGGCATCCTGAAGGTTATATGCTAAGTTGGAATAAGAAAACTTATGGCTATAACAATTGGGAGCAACGTTTTAATTATCCAGATTATGGGGTAACCTATGCGTACCAAAATATGAAAAATGATGTTTTGGGAGAAATTACGTCGCTTTATGCGCATTTTAACTTTTATTTTTTTAATAGAAATTTAATGTTTAAAATAGGTCAAGGTTTGGCTTATACCGAAAACCCATACAATAAGGTTAATAACTATAGAAATATAGCTTATGGTACAAAGTTGATGAGCAGTACCATGATGATGCTTAATTATAAAAAAGAACGGGTTTTTGGACGTTTTGGAGTGCAAGGCGGACTGTCTTTAATTCATTATTCTAATGCGAATTTTAAAGCACCTAATGCAAGTACAAATACATTGGCATTAAATATTGGCGTTACTTATAATATTGATAATAAAGAGTTAGAGTATCAACACACTTTAAACGAAAACGATAGGGTGTTTACAGAGCCTATAAAGTATAATGTTGTGTTTCGATCTGGTATTAATGAAAGTGATATTGTTGGAAATGGCCAATATCCGTTTTATATCGTTTCTGCTTATGCCGATAAAAGAATAAATCGAAAAAGCGCACTACAATTTGGAGCCGATATGTTCTTTTCTAAGTTTTTAAAAGAGTTAATTTATTTAAGAAGTGTGTCTTTTCCAGAAGAAAATGTTTCTGGAGATGAAGATTATAAACGTGTTGGGGTTTTTGTTGGTCACGAGCTGTTTGTAAACAAAACCTCTTTAGTAACCCAATTCGGGTATTATGTGTATTATCCTTACGATTTTGAAGGTGAAACGTATTTAAGAATAGGATTAAAGCGTTATGTTGGTAAAAATAGAAAATGGTTTGGTGCAATGACATTAAAATCGCATGGTGCAAAGGCTGAAGCTGTTGAATTTGGAATAGGTGTTCGATTATGAAAAAAATAATTTATATATTGATTTTAAGTTTGAGTTTTGCTTGCGATAGTGAGGATGCTAGCGATTGTTTTCAGAAAACAGGAACTATTGTTAAGCAGGAGGTTATCGTAGATGCTTTTACAAAAATATTAGTAAATAGAGATATAGAGTTGATTATTAAGGATGGAGATACTCAAAAAATATCTATTGAAACAGGTAAGAACTTAATAAATGATGTTACTGCAGTTGTTACAGATGGCAAACTTATTTTAACCGATAATAACAGTTGTAATTTTGTGAGAGATTATGGTGTAACTAAAGTATATATTACAGCGCCTAATATTACAGAAATAAGAAGCTCTACACAATACGATGTACGTTCTGATGGGGTTTTAACCTACCCAAGTTTATCTGTTTTATCTGAAGATTTTGGAGCACCTGATACTTTTACAAGCGGCAATTTTAATTTAAAAATTGATAACAACTCTTTTAGTTTAGTTTTTAATAATCTTTCTAACTGTTTTGTATCTGGAACAACAGAAAATTTAAGAGTTACTTTTGCATCTGGCACATCTCGTTTTGAAGGACGTAATTTGATTGCAGAAAAAGTAATTGTTTCTAACAGAAGTTCTAACGATATAATTGTAAATCCGCAGCAATCTATTACTGGTCAAATTAGAGGAACAGGAGATGTTATTTCTGTTAACAAACCTCCTGTGGTTACAGTTGATGAGATTTATAAAGGCCGATTAATTTTTGAATAAATTTACAGCCTGTTTAGCTATTTCTAGCTCTTCGTTAGTAGGTATTACCAAGATTTTTACTTTTGATTTTTCGGTGCTAATAACAGTTAATTTATTTGGCCTTATTTGGTTTTTTTCTTCATCTAAAATAATGCCTAAATAGTCTAAGTTTTGGCAAACATGTTGTCTCATTTCGGGAGAATTCTCTCCAATACCTGCAGTAAAAATAATGGCGTCTAAACCATTTAAAATTGCTGTATAACTACCAATGTATTTCTTAATACGATACGCATTCATGTGTAAGGCCAGTTGGCATTCTTTATTACCTTTGTCTGCTTCTGCTTGTATATCTCTTAAATCGCTGTAGCCTGTTAAGCCTAGCATACCACTTTTTTTATGTAAGAGTGTATTTATATCTTCTAAAGTATAATCTAGTTTTTTTGCAAAATGAAATATTACTGAAGGATCGATATCGCCACTTCGTGTACCCATTATTAAACCATCTAAAGGCGTTAAGCCCATAGAGTGGTCTATACTTTCTCCATTTTCTATAGCAGTTATGCTACAACCGTTGCCTAGGTGAATACTAATTATTTTAGAGTTTTCTTTGTCTAGAAAATCGATTGCTTTTTCAGAGATGTACTTGTGGCTTGTACCGTGAAATCCGTAAAGGCGAATATCATGATCGGTTAAAAATTCGTTAGCAATAGCATATTTGTGTGCGTGTTCTGGTATGGTTTGATGGAAAGCAGTATCGAAAACAGCAACTTGTTTTGCTTTAGGGAAAACGGTTTCGGCAACTTCTATACCTTCAAAATTTGCAGGATTGTGCAGTGGTGCTAAGCTAAACAGTTCTTTTATTTTCTCTTTGACTATTGGTGTTATTTCGGTTGTTTTATCAAAATACGATCCGCCTTGAACTACACGATGTCCTACAATATGAATATCATTAGCAGATTTTATAATACCAGTATCTTTATTTAATAGCTGATTTGATAATATTTCTAATCCTACTTTATGGTTGGGTATACTTTGAGTAATTTTAATAGTATCTTTTTCTGTTTTGAACTTGAATATCGAATCATTCAACCCAATACGCTCAATAAGACCAGAGCACAAAATATGAGCATCTGGCATATGAAATAATTGAAATTTTAAAGAAGAACTTCCTGAGTTTAAAACTAATACTTGCATATACTAAAAATCTTGAGCTTGAATGGCTGTTATTATTACGGTGCTGTAAATATCGTCTGCGGTACAACCTCTACTTAAATCGTTAACAGGTTTGTTTAATCCTTGTAACATAGGGCCAATAGCCAATGCACCAGTTTCTCGTTGTACTGCTTTGTAGGTGTTATTGCCAGTATTTAAATCTGGGAAAATTAAAACACTTGCTTGTCCTGCAACTTCGGAGTCTGGTAATTTGCTTTGCCCAATACGCATATCGACAGCAGCATCGTATTGAATAGGGCCTTCAATTTTAAGTGTTGGTTCTTTGTCTTTAGCAATTTCGGTGGCTTTTCTAACGCGTTCTACATCTTCACCTTTTCCTGAAGCACCAGAAGAATAAGAAAGCATGGCTACCTTAGGTTCAACTCCAAATTCTTGTGCGGTTTTAGCAGACGAGATAGCTATTTCTGCTAACTGTTCTGCATTAGGGTTAGGGTTTATGGCGCAATCGCCAAATATAGAAACACGATCTTCTAAACACATAAAGAAAACAGAAGATACGATGTTTACGCCAGGTTTTGTTTTTATAAACTGTAGCGCAGGGCGTAAGGTATGTGCTGTAGTATGTATTGCTCCAGATACCATACCATCGGCATGGCCTTTGTAAATCATCATGGTTGCAAAGTACGACACGTCGGACATGGCATCTCTTGCCATATCTAAGTTTACATTTTTGTGTTTTCTAAGTTCGTAAAATGTGTTTACATAATCTTTAAAATGTGGCGATTGCTGAGGGAAAACAATATTTATATCGTTTATATTTAAAGGGATATCGTACCTAATTAAGCGTTCTTGAATTTTGTCTTTTTCGCCAATTAAGGTTAAGTCTACCACACGAGCATCAATTAATCTGGCTGCAGCACGTAAAATACGTTCGTCGTAACCTTCTGGAAGTACAATGTGTTTTTTGTCTTTTAAAGCACGCTGCAATAAATTGTATTGAAACATTCTAGGTGTAAAAATGCCAGATTTAAAAGTGACTAAGTCTTCTGAAAGTTTTTCGGTTTCTACGTGTTTTTCGAAGGTAGCGATAGATGTTTCTATTTTTTCGATATTTTCTGCATAAATTCTAGATTTAATTTTACCTATAATGTTGGTAACGTTAAATGTGCCTTTTTTAACACTAATTATAGGTACAACACTTGATAGGCCTTCAATTAATTTTAAAATGGGCTCTTCAGGAATTAATCCGCCAGTTAAAATAATACCAGAGACTTTTGGGTAGTTTTTAGATATGTTTGCTTGCAGTGCACCTAATATAATATCGGCTCTATCTCCTGGTGTTATTACTACAGCGTTTTCTTTTAAATGTGTTAAATAGTTGCGCAATTGCATGGCGCCTACACTGTAACTTTCGGCTTGGTTATTAGTCATATCGGCACCAAAAAGAATAGTGCCATCTAGTTTTTTTACAATTTCTTTTAAAGTTGGGCTTGCTAAACTTTTAATTTTTGGAATTACGGTAATGTCTGTACCGCTATTTATTCGTCCTTTTAAAAGCGATTTTAAAGTTTCTACATCGTTAGGGTTTACTTTGTTGGTCATTATAGAAAGCACATCGACTTCTTCTTTAAAGGTATCGTGGGCCAGTTGTACATTATCTACAACTTCTGATAGCGATTTACCATCGCCTTGTGAAACTATAATTGCTGGTAACCCTAAATTTTTAGAAATTAAAAGATTAATATCGAGCTCTAAACTAGAATTCTCGTGCGAGAAATCGGTGCCCTCAACTAGAATAAAATCAAAACGTTCTTCTAGGTATTTGTATTTTTTGATGATTTCATCTATAGCATCGCCAGATTTACCTTTGTTATATAAATCTAAAACTTGGCTTCTAGTGTAAGCAAAAGTTTTTTTGTAGTTAATATCAATTTCAAAATAAGATATTACTGTATTTATATGGTTATCTATTTCGCCTACTTTAGTGTCTTCTATAATTGGTCTAAAATAACCAACTTTTGCTGTTTTACCTAAAAGCATACGCATTAAACCAAGAACAACAACAGACTTACCGCTATTAGGTTCGATAGTTGCAACGTAGATTCCTTTACTCATATTTAGTGTTTTGAAGTGTTACGAAGATAGAGATAACTTGCTTTAAAAGAAATAAAAATCTTGAATAACCTAATAATTAATGAGGCAAAATTAGTGGCTTTTTGCAGGAGTAAAGATGATTTTGGTCATGGTTTTAGATAAAATAACCTTGCTAACAAAAAGTGAAGCTTTTGTGTGTATTTAAGAGGATGTTAAGTCTCTAAATAAACTTTCTAAACTTGCATTTTTTTGATTAAGTTGAAGTATTTTTAGTTGATTATCGTGTGCAAAATCAAAAACTGAAGATCTCATGTCTTGAGCAGTTTTAAAAGTAATTTCGTAAACAAAACCATATGTATTAATTACGCTTTTAACCTTTGGTAGTCTTAATAAAAACGCATCTTCTATGCGGTAATCAAATTCTACAATTACAGTTTGTTCTTTTTCGTCGCGTAGTTCTGTTAGTTTTTTGTTGGCAACAATTTCGCCTTTGTTAATTATTATAACACGATCGCACATGGCTTCTACTTCTTGCATAATGTGGGTAGATAGAAAAACAGTTTTCCTTTTACCTATGGTTTTTATAAGCGACCTTATTTCTATAAGTTGGTTGGGGTCTAGACCTGTTGTGGGTTCGTCTAGTATTAAAACCTCGGGATCGTGCAGTAATGCATTGGCCAAACCTACACGCTGTTTGTAACCTTTAGATAGTTGACCTATTTTTTTATGCGATTCTGGTGTTAACCCTGTTTGTTTTATAACTGCATTAATTCTTGTTTTTGATACTTTATAAGCATTGGCGTTAAAGGTTAAATACTCTTTAACATACATGTCTAAATATAATGGATTGTTTTCTGGTAAGTATCCAATACTTTTTTGAACTGCTTGAGGGTTTTTAGTTGTGCTATGCCCGTTTACAAATACCTCTCCAGAATTTGCTTTAATGTAGGATGTTATAATTTTCATCATGGTAGATTTTCCTGCGCCATTTGGACCTAAGAAACCTACTACTTCTGGGTTTTTTACATTAAAAGATATGTTGTTAAGTGCTTTTTGGCTACCGTAAACTTTTGAAACCGCTTTAACTTCTATAGACATTGGTAATTGTTTAAATCAAAAATAATAATATTTACTGGGTTATGGTATCTATTATATAAATATGATGTATAGATGATTTTTATTTAGGGTAAAATAATAGATTAACTAATACGTGTATAAATTTAATAATATGGTGTTTGCAAATGCTATTGATGCTTTAGGTATAAGACTGTAAATAGCTGGTAAGTGCGCTAGGGATTGAACGGTGTGTGTGAACTCCCCGACGGTAGGAGGGAGTGAGTAGTGAAAGCCCGACCCCTTGTGGGTAGCGTTAAAAAGGTTTTATTATGTTTAGTTTTTCGAGTATATAATTTACGATTACTTAGCGTATTGTGGGTTTTTATGTAGATTCTTTAAAACTTGGAATAAATTGTAAAAAAAACAAATATTCGATTTTGATTTCTTAAAATAATATTTACTTTAGCGCTATAATTATGAGAACAACAATAGTTTATACATATTTTAGAAACTTTTTCTATTTCTTTTTTAGCAAGGAGATCGAGGCGTTGTATGTATAATTTATCAAAATAAATTTTAATATGAGTCTCGATGAAAATCGAGACTTTTTTTTGTTTAACAGTTGTTAGAAAAAGCTCGATTTAGGATTGAGATTTTAAAAAAACAAATAAATTGATTAAAACAGTAGCCATACAGGGAGTAAGAGGATCTTTTCATCATATTGTGTCAAAACAATTTTTTGAAAACCCTATAGATATTATTGAATGTATGACATTTGATAGAACCGTAGATTCTTTAATTACTAAAGAAAGCGATGCTGCAATTATGGCTTTAGAAAACTCTATAGCTGGATCTATTATACCAAATTATGCTTTAATAGATAAGAATAATTTGCATATAGTAGGCGAGCATTATTTAGATATTCAGCATAATTTTATGGCGTTGCCAAACCAAACTATAGACGATATAAAGGAGGTGTACTCGCACCCTATGGCCTTATTACAATGTAAAGCGTTTTTTAAAAAATATCCGCATATAAAACTGGTTGAAGATAAGGATACAGCAGAGGTTGCAGAGCGTATTAAAAAAAATAACCTTAAAGGTATTGGTGCTATTGCTAGTGTTATGGCTGCCGAAATTTTTGAGTTAGAAATTTTAGGGCATAGTATTCAAACTATAAAGCATAACGAAACACGATTTGTAATAGTTAAAAGAAAAAATGCCGAAGTTTTAGAAGATCAAATAAGTAAAGCATCTATAAAATTTGAGGCAGACCATAAACGTGGAAGCCTAGCTGCAATACTTAATGTAATGAGCGATTGTAAACTTAATTTAACAAAAATACAGTCGTTACCAATTATAGAAACTCCATGGAAGTATGCTTTTTTTGTTGATGTGACTTTTGAGTCGTATTTAGAGTTTAAAAAAGCTAAGTCTATTTTAAAAATAATGGCTCCAGAATTTAAAATTTTAGGTGAGTATAAAAATGCAAAGTTATGATTGAAGTAGCTAAGAGATTAAATACTGTTGAAGAGTACTACTTTTCGAAAAAATTAAGAGAGGTTAATTTACTTATAGCTAGTGGTAAACCGGTAATTAATTTAGGAATTGGGAGTCCAGATTTGCAACCACCACAGCGTGTGGTTGAAGCTATACAAAATGGTTTAATGGATGCTGGGGCTCACAAATATCAAGGCTACCAAGGTTTGCCAGAATTAAGACAAGCTATTACAGGGTTTTATAAAGATCATTTTAATGTGCCACTAAGCGCAAATACAGAAGTGTTGCCTTTAATGGGGAGTAAAGAAGGTATTATGCATATTTCTATGGCGTATTTAAACGAGGGCGATGGTGTTTTAATACCAAATCCGGGTTACCCAACATACCAGTCGGTTACAAAATTGGTAGGCGCAGAGCCTATTTTTTACGAATTAGACCAAGCTAATAATTGGATGCCAAATTTGGAGGCTTTAGAAAAACAAGACTTGAGTAGGGTAAAAATTATGTGGGTTAATTATCCGCATATGCCAACAGGAGCACAACCAACTAAAACGGTTTTTAAAGATTTAGTAGCATTTGCTAAAAAGCACAATATTTTAATTGTAAACGATAACCCTTACAGTTTTATATTAAACGATAACCCGCAAAGCATACTTAGTGTTCCTGGTGCTAAAGATGTGTGTTTAGAGCTTAACTCGTTAAGTAAAACATTTAATATGGCAGGTTGGCGTGTAGGCATGGTAGTTGGCGATAATAAATATATTACCAACATACTAAAAGTAAAAAGTAACATGGATTCTGGTATGTTTTATGGCATACAAAAAGGAGCAATAGAAGCCTTAAAATGTTCTAAAATGTGGTTTTCTACTTTAAATAGCGTGTATAAAAAACGTAGAGATTTAGTATGGAAACTGGCAGAAGCATTAAATTGTACTTATAATGAAAATGCTATAGGGCTTTTTGTTTGGGCAAAATTACCTGAGCATATTAAGGCAGAAGAGTATATAGATTTAATACTTAAAGAGCATAATATATTTATTACTCCAGGAACCATTTTTGGAAGTCAAGGAGAAGGCTATATTAGGTTTTCTTTATGTGCTCAAGAAGACGATTTAGAAGAAGCAATAGCAAGAGTAAAATAAAAATGAAAAATATTTATGCAATAGGAGTAGGTTTAATTGGTGGTAGTTTGGCTATTGATATCAAAAAGAATAATCCAGATGTGGTTATTCATGGTATTAGTAGAAAAGATGCAACCTTAGAAACTGCTTTGTCGCTTGGTTTAATTGATAAAAAAGCAACTCTAGACGATCTTGCTAAAGCCGATTTGGTTATTGTTTCTATACCAGTAGATGCTACAGTAAAATTATTACCAACAATTTTAGATAAAATATCGGACACCGGTTTGGTGGTCGATGCAGGATCTACCAAGGTAGATATATGTAAGGTGGTAGAAAACCACCCTAAACGAAGAAATTTTTTAGCTATGCATCCTATAGCAGGAACAGAATATTCTGGACCAACAGCAGCAATAGAAGGGTTGTTTGTAGGTAAAACAAATATTGTTTGCGAGGTAGAAAAAACAACGTTTAAGCTTCAAGAAAAGGCCTTAAAGTTGTTCTCAGACATTGGTATGCGTATGCGTTATATGAATCCTGAGGCGCATGATAAGCATATTGCTTACGTATCTCATTTATCTCATATTAGTGCGTTTATGCTTGGTAAAACAGTAATAGATAAAGAAAGAAACGAACGCGATATTTTTGATATGGCTGGTAGTGGGTTTGCATCTACAGTTAGATTGGCAAAGAGTTCGCCAGAAATGTGGACACCAATTTTTAAACAGAATAAAACAAATGTAATAGAAACATTAGAAGAGTATATTAACAATTTAACGCATTTTAAAGAGCTTATGAAAAATGATGATTTCGAGGCTATTTTTAGTGAGATGAAAAATACTAATTATATAAAAGATATTTTAAACGGAATTAATTAAATCCCAACGATAAAATCTAAAATTCCAATTTAAAGACAAATAAATAGTTTGGGATTTGATTTTTGAAATTTTTATTAAACATTATGGAAAACACAAAAGAAATGAGAACCTGGTTAGATGATTTAAACTTAGATCATCCGCTAGTAATTGCAGGACCATGTAGTGCAGAAACAGAAGAGCAAGTTTTAAAAATTGCACATGAGTTAAAAGATACTGATGTTAGCTATTTTAGAGCAGGAATTTGGAAACCAAGAACACGTCCAGGTAATTTTGAAGGTGTTGGAGCATTAGGTTTAAAATGGTTGCAAAAAGTTAAGGCAGAAACAGGCATGAAAGTTTGTACAGAGGTTGCTAATGCAGCGCACGTAAAACTAGCTTTAGAGCACGATATCGATTTATTATGGATTGGTGCACGTTCTACTGTATCTCCTTTTATTATGCAAGAAATTGCAGATGCTTTACAAGGTACAGATAAGCCTGTATTAATTAAAAACCCAGTAAACCCAGATTTATCTTTATGGTTAGGAGGTATAGAAAGAATTTATAGTTCTGGTGTAAAAAATATTGGAGCAATTCACAGAGGGTTTTCTACATACGAAAAAACAAAATATAGAAATACTCCAGAATGGCAAATGGCTATCGAGTTTCAAAATAAATACCCAGACATTCCTTTAATTAACGATCCTTCTCATATTACAGGTAATAGAGAAATGATTTTTGATGTATCGCAAACTGCGTTAGATTTAAACTTTGATGGTTTAATGATAGAAACACATTACGATCCAGATAATGCTTGGAGTGATGCTGCGCAACAAGTAACACCGTCTACTTTAGTGCAAATAATGAGAGACTTGAAAATTAGAAAAGAGTCTAACGAAGAAGAAGAGTACAATAGTGCTCTAAATAATTTAAGAGCTAAAATAGATGTTGTTGATAATCAAATTATTGAATTATTAGGACAAAGAATGAAAACTTCTGATGGTATTGGAGCCCTTAAAAAACAAAAAAATGTTGCTGTTTTACAATCTAAACGTTGGAACGAAATTTTAGGTAAAATGGTGTTAGAAGGTGAGCAACATGGTTTAAGCGAAGAGTTTATTTTAAAGATGTTTAAAGCAGTTCATCAAGAATCTATTAATCATCAAGAAAAAGTAATTAACGGGTAGTATTTGTTAATTGTTTAATATAAAAAAAGCCTCGCATTGCGAGGCTTTTTTTTAGTAGTAAAACTATTGTTTATTTCTTTTAAATAAATATCTAGTAATAAAAATACCTTGTCCATCACCTTTACCACCTTCACTTTCTACAGCACTATTTACAAAAGCAAGTTCCCAGCCTTCTTCAATCATAGTGTTTATTTTAGACTCTATTATAGCATCGTTAGCAGCTATATTTTGAAAACGAATTCCGCCAATATTGTAAAAGTTTAATAATTTTGTTTCATCAAAACCTTTAACTCTAATATCGCCACGTTTAGATTTGTTTCTAGAGTTGTCTTCTTCTGTTTGTGTCGTTGTGTATGCTTTATAGTCTTTAGTATCGTTAGCACTAATAATTCTTGATCTGCCTAATCCATTTGGTACAATAGATTCTACACTAGTTACTACTTTATACTCTACTTGAGCACTTGTTTCAATAAAAGAAAATAAAGAGATACTTAATACAAATAATAATTTTTTCATGTTGTTTATTTTATGTTAAGGCAATAAATATAGGTTAATTCCTGTTTTTTCAAATGCTTTTTTTTTACAAATAATAATTACTTAACAATAATGCAGTAGCATTGTTTGCTTATTTAAAAACGCACTTTGCTCATTACTAGTTTTATAAATAAAGCATGTAATGTAGATTTAAATATACTCTTCTAGAATAAATATTATTGCAAATGGAAAATACTTGACTAGTAAAAAAGCCATTATTGGTAGATAATTTCAATTTAAAAATTGTTATTTTGTAGTATAATTAAATGGATGACAGGATTAGTATATAAATCAACAGGAAGTTGGTATACCGTAAAAACAGATTTTGGAGACGTTTACGAATGTCGAATCAAAGGTAAATTTCGTATTAAAGGTATTAAAAGTACCAACCCAATTGCTGTAGGAGATGTTGTAGATTTCGAGCTGGAGACCAACAATAATCAAGAATCTGGGATTATTCATAATATTCATGATAGAACAAATTATATTGTTCGTAAATCTGTTAACCTATCTAAGCAAACCCATATTATATCTGCAAATATAGACCAGGTCTTTTTAATGATTACTATTAATAACCCACCAACATTAACTAGTTTTATAGATCGCTTCTTAGTTACTGCCAATGCCTATTCTATAAAAACTATTTTATTATTCAACAAAATAGATGTTTACGACGAAGAGACCTTAAACGAGGTAAAATATTTAGCTCATATTTATAGAAAAATTGGATATGAATGTATTGGTGTATCTGCTAAATCTGGAAAGAATGTAGATAAGGTAAAATCTTTAATGAGCGGAAAAGTAAGTATGTTCTCAGGTCATTCAGGAGTAGGTAAATCGACACTTTTAAATTACATAGAGCCTACACTTAATATAAAAACAAAAGAAATTTCTACCCAACATATGCAGGGGCAACATACTACAACTTTTGCAGAAATGTTCGATTTAAGTTTTGATGCTAAAATTATAGACACTCCAGGTATAAAAGGTTTTGGAGTTGTAGATATGGATAAAGAAGAAGTAGGCGATTATTTTCCAGAGTTTTTTAAATTAAAACAAGATTGTAAGTTTAACAATTGCTTACATGTTAAAGAGCCTAAATGCGCTGTAAAAAAAGCATTAGATGCTGGCGAAATAGAGTTTTCTAGATACCGAAGCTATTTGCAAATTCTTGAAGGCGAAGACGAGCATTATAGAACAGATACTTGGGAAAACTTATAATAGGTTTTTGTATTAAAACACAATAGTATTTTAAGAGTATGAAAATAGTAATTCAGAGAGTATCTCAGGCAAGTGTAACCATAAAAGGCGAAAAAGTGGCCAATATTAATGGCGGACTTTTAATTCTTTTAGGTATTGTAAATGAAGATACTCAAGACGATATAAACTGGTTGTGTAATAAAATTTCTAACCTTCGTATTTTTTCAGATGAAAACGGAGTTATGAATAATTCTTTAAAAGATGTAAATGGCGATGCTATTGTTGTAAGTCAATTTACTTTACAAGCATCTACAAAAAAAGGGCATAGGCCGAGCTATATTAAAGCAGCCAAGCCAGAAATTGCTATGCCACTTTACAAAACCTTTATTAATCAGCTAGAAAAATCTTTAAATAAAAAAGTGCAAACTGGGCAATTTGGCGCAGACATGAAGGTGGCGTTAATTAACGATGGACCAGTGACTATAATAATCGATTCAAAAAATAAAGATTAATGGCTTCTGTTTTTAAATAAGGTATAATAGGGCTATTTTTAGTAAAAGCTTATACCCATTTACAATTTACTTTTGGTTACCAGTTTTAACTATTTTTTTTTAATCCACTTACGTTGGCATAGCTATTTTAAATAAAAAAATAAATACTTAGTATCTTTGTTGTAAAAACGATAAATGAATATACAAAACGCACAAAAAGAAGTAGACGATTGGATTAAAGAACATGGTGTTCGTTATTTTAACGAACTTACAAATATGGCACAACTAACCGAAGAGGTTGGCGAAGTAGCTCGTATTATAGCACGTCGTTATGGCGAGCAAAGCGAAAAAGAAAGCGATAAAAATAAAGATCTAGGCGAAGAATTAGCCGATGTTATGTTCGTAGTTTTGTGTCTTGCCAACCAAACAGGAGTAAATTTACAAGATGCTTTTGATAAAAGAATGTACAAGAAAGGAAAACGAGACCACGATAGGCATCATAATAATGAAAAATTAAAGTAAATTTGCAACTCTTTTAAAAGACATGTGCATAAGTATGAGTATTACACTTCAAAAATCAAAAGTAGCTAAGCAATCTTCAATTCAAATAACGGGTTCTAAAAGTGAATCTAATCGTTTATTATTGCTTCAGGCATTATATCCAAGTATAGTTTTAAATAATATTTCTAACTCAGACGATAGTCAACTAATGACAAAAGCATTAGCCTCATCGTCAGATGTAATAGATATTCACCACGCAGGAACAGCCATGCGATTCTTAACTGCTTTTTTAGCAGTGCAAGAAGGTAAAGAAGTTGTTATAACAGGCTCTAAACGTATGAAAGAGCGTCCAATGCAAATATTGGTAGAAGCACTTCAAGACTTAGGCGCAGACATATCGTATGTAGAAAACGATGGATTTCCTCCATTAAAAATTGTAGGTAAAAAATTAAATAAAAAGAAGGTTTCTTTAAAAGCCAATGTAAGTAGCCAATATATATCGGCATTACTTTTAATAGCTTCAAAACTAGAAAACGGTTTAGAATTAACACTAGAAGGCGAAATAACATCTGTGCCATACATAAATATGACCTTAAGTTTGTTAGATCAAATAGGTGTAGAATCATCTTTTACAGAAAATGTAATCACTGTAAAACCAAAAGTAGACGCCCTTAAGTCTACAAACTTAACAGTAGAGTCAGATTGGTCTTCGGCATCATATTACTTTAGTATAGCTGCCATTAGCGACATAGGAACACAAATAACATTATCATCTTATAAAGAAAATTCTTTGCAAGGCGACTCTGTGTTGGTAGATATTTACAAACAGTTTGGAGTGGTTTCTACATTTAAAGATAATACAATAACCTTAAAAAAAGTAGAGGCACACAAAAACACCTTATCGTTAGATTTAAAAAATGCACCAGATATAGCGCAAACCATAACAGTAACATGTTTTGCATTAGGTATGCCATGCGATTTAATAGGGCTTCACACCTTAAAAATAAAGGAAACAGACAGGCTAGTAGCTTTAAAAACCGAGATAGAAAAACTAGGAGGATCTGTAAACATTACAGAGAAATCGTTACACTTATCGGCATCAACAGCTATAAAAAATATGGTTTCAATAGCAACCTATAACGACCATAGAATGGCTATGGCATTTGCTCCATTAGCATTAAAAACAAATATTATAATAGAGGCAGCAGGCGTAGTTTCTAAATCTTATCCTACTTTTTGGGACGATTTAAAGTCTATAGGATTTGAAATAACTAAATAATAATCACTCAAATACTTGACAAGGCCTATCTTGAGATTGTATATTTGCATTCTTGAAGATTTTATGAGGAAACTCTTAAACTCTAATCCTATTTAATATTTAAACTATACTGAATGAAATTATCACATTTTGGATTCGAATTACCAGAAGAACTTTTAGCAGAATACCCATCAGAAAACAGAGATGAGTCTCGTTTAATGGTTTTAGATCGAAAAAATCAAACCATAGAGCATAAGCAATTTAAAGATCTTATTGATTATTTTGATGAAGATGATGTAATGATTCTTAATAACACCAAGGTATTTCCTGCAAGATTATACGGTAATAAAGAAAAGACTGGAGCAAGAATCGAGGTGTTTTTATTAAGAGAGTTAAACGAAGAGCAACGCCTTTGGGATGTTTTAGTAGATCCTGCACGTAAAATAAGAATTGGAAACAAACTATACTTTGGCGAAGACGAAACTTTAGTAGCAGAAGTAATAGACAATACAACATCAAGAGGGCGTACATTACGTTTTCTTTATGATGGATCTTACCAAGAATTTAGACAAAAATTAACAGATTTAGGCGAAACACCATTGCCTAAATACATTAAAAGAGATGTAGAACCAGAAGACGAAGACCGTTACCAAACTATTTTCGCTAAAAACGAAGGTGCAGTAGCAGCACCAACAGCAGGAATGCATTTTTCTAGACACCTATTAAAACGTTTAGAAATTAAAGGCGTTAATTTTGCAGAGGTAACATTACACGTTGGTTTAGGTACATTTAATGCTGTAGAAGTAGAAGACTTATCTAAGCATAAAATGGATAGCGAAGAGCTAAAAATTGATGCCAAAGCAGTAGATATTATAAACACAGGTAAAAAGAACAAAAAACGTATTTGCGCAGTAGGTACAACAGCAATGCGCGCAATAGAAAGTGCAGTATCGTCTAGCGGTATGTTAAACGAAGCCGATGGTTGGACTAATAAATTTATTTTCCCTCCATACGAGTTTAGCATAGCAAACTGTATGATTACTAACTTCCATACGCCAAAATCGACACTTTTAATGATGGCATCAGCCTTTGCAGGTCACGATTTTGTATTTAAAGCATACGAAGAAGCAGTAAAAGAAGGATACAAATTCTATAGTTACGGAGACGCGATGTTAATCATCTAATAAAAGTAAAATTATATATTAAAAGAGCCTCTATTTATATAGAGGCTTTTTTATTTTGGCATTCCCCAAGGGTCGGGCTTTCGGCAGTCGCTTTTTTGTGTTGCATAAGTGCAACAACACAAAAAGAGCTTCAACAAAGCCTCAATCCCTAATGCAAGTATGTTTGCCAAAAACAGTTTAGAATCAAATTTAAGTAAGCATCATAAAATCTTAAATCAAAAAAGTGTAAATCGAAAAACCTTTCACTATTTTTGCAAACCAATGGAAATTAAGAAAAAAGACATACGTGCATTAACAAAAGAGCAACTACGAGAATTTTTTGTAAAAAATGGAGATAAAGCCTTTAGAGGTAATCAAGTTTACGAGTGGTTATGGCAAAAAGCAGCATATAGTTTCGACGATATGACAAACTTATCGAAAGATACAAGGCAAATGCTAGAAGATAATTATGTTATAAACAACATAAAAGTAGATACCATGCAACGCAGCAACGATGGTACAATAAAAAATGCAGTAAGACTTCACGACAATTTAATAGTAGAGTCTGTTTTAATTCCAACAAAAACAAGAACAACAGCCTGTGTATCTAGTCAAGTAGGCTGTAGTTTAGACTGTAAATTTTGCGCAACAGCACGCTTAAAACGTATGCGTAATTTAAATCCAGACGAAATTTACGACCAAGTAGTAGCTATAGATAACGAAAGTAGACTTTACCACAACCGACCATTAAGCAATATTGTATTTATGGGTATGGGCGAGCCACTAATGAATTATAATAATGTTATAAAAGCTATAGACAAAATAACATCAAACGAAGGTTTGGGCATGTCTCCAAAGCGCATTGTTGTATCTACTTCTGGTGTGCCAAAAATGATAAAAAAAATGGCAGACGACAACGTGAAGTTTAAGCTAGCTGTATCTCTACACTCTGCAATAGATGAGGTTAGAACAACCATAATGCCATTTAACGCTACATTTCCTTTGGCCGATTTACGAGAAGCGTTAGTATATTGGTACGAAAAAACTAGAAATAGAATTACATACGAGTATGTTGTTTGGAACGGGATAAACGACAAGCGTAAAGATGTAGATGCCCTAGTGCAGTTTTGTAAATTTGCACCAAGTAAAGTAAACATAATAGAGTATAACCCAATTGACGATGGCGAGTTTCAGCAAGCAAAATCTGAAGCCATCGATATGTATCAAAAAGTACTAGAAGCCAATAATATAACAGTAACTGTGCGTCGTAGTCGTGGTAAAGATATTGATGCAGCATGTGGGCAATTAGCAAATAAATCTTAATAATTAGTTTTCTAAAACTTATATTTGAACCTCTCTAAATTATACGTTTGAAAATAGTAGAACAAATAAAGCAACCTATAGCATACGAAATGGATCTTTTCGAACAAAAGTTCCAGCTTTCTATGTCTAGCAAAGTTGCTTTACTAAATAGAATTACGCATTATATAGTTAACCGTAAAGGGAAACAAATGCGACCAATGTTTGTTTTCTTGGTTGCTAAAATGGTGTCTAATGGCGAAGTTAGCGAACGTACTTATCGAGGTGCTTCGGTTATAGAATTAATACATACCGCTACTTTAGTACACGACGATGTTGTAGACGATAGTAACCAACGTCGGGGCTTTTTCTCGGTAAATGCACTTTGGAAAAATAAAATAGCTGTTTTAATAGGCGATTTTTTATTGTCAAAAGGATTGTTATTATCTATAGATAATGGCGATTTCGATTTACTTAAAATTATATCTATAGCGGTTCGAGAAATGAGCGAAGGCGAATTGCTTCAAATAGAAAAAGCACGTAAATTAGATATTACAGAAGCTATTTATTACGAAATTATTCGTCAAAAAACAGCAACTTTAATAGCTGCATGCTGTAGTTTAGGTGCAGCTTCTGTAAAGCCAGAATCTAATCATGTAGAGTTAATGCGTAAATTTGGCGAACTAATAGGTATGGCGTTTCAAATAAAAGACGATTTATTCGATTATGGAGATACCCAAATAGGAAAACCTACAGGTATAGATATTAAGGAACAAAAAATGACATTACCTTTAATTTATGTTCTAAACAATGTGTCTAAACAAGACAAAAAGTGGCTAATTAATTCTATTAAAAACCATAATAAAAACACTAAACGTGTAAAAGAGGTTATTGCTTTTGTAAAAGTAAATGGAGGCTTAGACTATGCTATTGCTAAAATGAAAGAGTTTCAAGAAGAAGCAATACAAATTCTTAACGACTACCCAGAATCAGTCTATAAAAATTCGCTAAAACTTATGGTAAATTATGTAATAGATAGAAAGAAATAATACCATGTAAGTGGTGTAAATAAAAAAAGGCTTTTCTTTTAAGAAAAGCCTTTTTTTATTTATTAAATGTTTAATTACTATTAAGCATTTTTATTTCCACGTAGTTTTCTAACTCCAAAAGCAGCAGCACCTACAACTAGAATTCCAAGACCTCCATCTAATGGTACAGATGCAGGAGGAGTTTTAGGTGTGTTTTTTTTATGCTTTTTCCATTTCTTTTTGTACTTGTTCTTGTACTTGTTTTTGTGGTTGTTTGTATAACCACTCCATAACCAACTCCAGCTATAACCCCATGTTAAAGGCATTACTGTTGTTACGCTTAAAGATTTTGAACTGCTAGCAGTTGTAGCACTGGCATTATTAGAAAATGTCAACGCAAAAATTAATGCGAAAGCACTAACTGTTTTGTAAAGTAATTTTTTGAAATCCATTGTGTTATTTGTTTGAAATTAATAATAGCTACTACAAATGTAGGTATGATTATGGTTAATGCTGTTTTTTTTCGACGAATCAAGGTAGAAATTCTATGAAAAACAGTTTTGAGTATTTCTTGTTAAATTTAGTAAGCCTTAATTGTTTTTTGTCGGGTTTTATCGAGGTTTGTCGACTTGGTTAAGATTTGTTGTTGTTCTTTTTATTTAAACTTATTTTGCCATCAATATATTGATTTAGAAGTTGTTTAGCTTTTAATTCAAAAAAAACAATATTTTTTTTACAATGTCAGGCAACCCTTTTTATAATTTTCACGTCTTTATATATAGAAGCTAACAATGAAATCATTTTTGAAAGTTATACAACTCCATAAAGACGAATCTTTATTAATTAATAAAGCGATTAAAAATAATCGAGAGGCACAACAAGCCTTGTACGATTTACATGCTCCTAAAATGCTTAGTGTTTGTAGGTATTATGTTAAAGATTTGCAATATGCAGAGGATGTTATGTTAAACGGTTTTTTTAAAGTGTTTACTAATTTAAATACATTTAAAAAAGAGGGGAGTTTTGAAGGTTGGATTAGGCGTATAATGGTAAGAGAGAGTATTTCTTTTTTAAGGTCTAAAAAAAGTATTGAGTTTACAGACGACGAGGTTGGAGTAGGCACTGAAGAGGTAAATACTATTACCACTAATATAGAAGTTGCAGAAATTCAGCAGCTTATAGACGCTTTGCCAGAAGGCTATAAAATGGTGTTTATTATGTATGCTATTGAGGGCTATAAGCATCATGAAATATCAGAGATTCTTAAAATATCAGAAGGTACCTCAAAATCTCAATTGTTTAAAGCACGAAAAATGCTTCAAGAGAATATTAAAAAATTAAATAATACAAACTATGGCACCAATTAAGTTTGAAGAAAATATAAAAGAAAAGCTTGAAGAAAGACGAATTAAACCTCAATCTGATTCTTGGAGTAACCTGTCTGCTAGGTTAGAAGCAGAGTCTCATACTAAAAATACTAAAGCTTTTTGGTGGTTAGGCATCGCAGCAAGTGTTATTGGTGTTTTATTTGTTGCTAAACACTTTGTAAGCGATAATACAAAGCAAGAGTCTATGCGTAATGTGGTTATTAACCCTCAAACAAAAACAATAAAGACAGAAAAGATTGAGGTAGAGAAGCCTCTTTTAAAAGAATTAATTACTGTTACAGAGAAAATAGCAACAAGGCGTGGGGTAGAGAATAATAAGACAGACAAAAGCGTTAAGAAAGAGTTAGAAACTGAAAGCTTTATTGCTGAAATTAAAGAAGAAGTTGCAATTCAATTAAAAAAAGAAACTACTAAAGAAGAGGTGGCAATTATACCAAGAGCTTTAACCTTTGAAGAAGCCAAAATACAAGAGGTTGCAGCGCAAATAAATGTTCTAGACGAAACCGAAACTGTAATAACAGACGACCTTATTGAAGATTTGTTAGAAAAATCACAAAGAGAAATAATGTTAGATAGACTTAATAGCGATACCACAGGTGTTGTAAATGCTAGATTACTTTTAGAAAGTGTAGAGCAGGATTTAGATGCATCTTTTAGAGATAGAGTTTTTGAAGCTTTAAAAAACAACTATAATAAGGTAAGAACAGCAGTGGCTCAAAGAAATGATTAAAAAAATATATTTAAATAAATTATAGATATAATCATCAAAATAAATTTCATCAACAAATCAAATCAAATCAAAAAAACGAACAGTTATGCAAAGAATTACAAAGTTTTTAGTGTTTTTAACACTCATTTTAATAACGCAATTAATCCAGGCGCAGGATAGTATTCCTAAAATAAATAATAAGGAAAAGGTTGAGTTTCTTAAAGAACTTAAAGAAACCATTAAAGAAGAAGAAAGAGATTTTTTAAAAGTTGAGGTAGAAGCTATTAACGAAAAGTTACAAGCAGGCGAGTTTACTAAACGAGTTGCCGATAGTATTAAAATGGATGTAGCTAAAAAAAGAGCTTTAAACATTGAGAATCGTACCTCTATTATAGAGAATAAGATTGCATTACTAATGCGTAATGAAGAAGGTTATAATAATATCGACTACGAAGAACAAACAAATAAGGTAGGTGTTTCTATTGGAGGTGACGAGGGTAGTTTTGCTGGTATTAGAATATCAGGAAAGAATAAGCCTAAAAAATATGATAAGCGTACTACTAGTGATTTAGTGCTGGCTTTTGGCTTAAATAATGCTATAGTAGAGGGAGAGAGTTTAGACGATTCTCCATATAAAATAGGAGGTTCACGTTTTTTCGAAATTGGTTGGGCATGGAAAACTCGAGTGTTTAAAAACTCTAATTTTTTACGGTTTAAATATGGTTATTCGTTTCAAATAAACGGATTAAAGCCTAAAGAGAATCTATATTTTGTTAAGCAAGGCAACCAAACGGTGCTGGAAGAGTTTCCAGAGCATCTTAAAAAATCTAAATTATCGATAACCAACTTAGTGTTTCCTGTTCATTTTGAATTTGGACCATCTAAGAAGGTTGAAAAAGATACTTATTTTAGGTATTCAACAGCTAATAAGTTTAAAGTAGGAGTTGGTGGATATGGTGGATTTAATATAGGATCGCGTCAAAAATTAAAATATGAGTTAAATGGAGAAAAAGTTAAAGACAAGCAAAAACGCGGGTTTAATACAACAGATTTAGTCTATGGTTTAAGTGGCTATATTGCTTTTGATAATACAGCGCTTTACGTTAAGTACGATTTGTCTCCAATATTTAAAGATCAAGTAGTAAATCAAAATAATATATCTATTGGTTTAAGATTTGATATGGATTAGCGATATGTAATAGTGTCCTTTTTAACTATTTAAAAAAGGACACTATTTGTATGTCATATTTTAGTCCTCGGCGTTAAAAAACACTTTGTAGTAGTACATTTTTTTTTCGTTATCAAAGCCACGTTCCATGTACTCTGCCGAAGCATCGGGAGCATCAATATCGAGTTTAATTTCAATATTGGTGTCTAATTTAATATCTGTTTTAATTTTTTTCTTTTCTTTTTTAACAACAGATTCTGCAATATCAAATTGATTTCTTATTACTAAATTTTGTTCCCCTTCATACTCTTTTTTATAATCTTCAAAAAGTCTAATAGCTTTTTCGTCGTCTAATACTTCTTCTTTAAAGCGCTCTACGTTAACCATTTCATTTTCTTTAAAAAAATCTACTGTTCTGGCCAAAAAAGTGTTTTTATCTTGTATGCTGTAACTGGTTTTAAGCACTTCGGTAGAAAACTCTTTGCAGAGCTCTATGTATTGTTGTGTATGGTTATTGGCATCATCGGCGAATTTTATATTTAAAAACTGATTAATCCAATATTGAGCATCATAGCTATTGTTATCTACTGTTAAAATAATTTTGCCTTCGGTATCCGACTGGTTTAAAATTAAACAACCTTTATCTACTTTTTTAGAGCTAATACCGTTTTGCACTAAAATATCGTAGCTGTTATTTTCTAAGTAGGTTTGAAAGAAATTAACTTTACTTTCAATTTTAAAAATGCCAATAGCATTGGTGGTCATGTCTCTAAACTCAATGCCATCAAAGAGTACAACTAATACATCGCCTGTTTTTATTTGAGCAGATGTAGATTGCTCGTACAAATGGGTTACTATATTTTTAGAAACCTCTACAAAAGACTCTTCGTCGTTAAATAATTGAGCGCTATAACTATTTATTTCGTTTAAGCTTATATCTGCATGGTGGTTAAACCTGTAACTCTGTACTAAGCTTCCAAATGGGCGTAATAAAAAAGGAAGCATTAGTTCGTAACTAGCCTCGTCAAACTCAACAACATCATCGGAAAATGCGTTTTTTGTGTCGTTAAATTTATTTCCAACTTTATGAATTATGAATTTTGAAATGGATGCGTTTTTTCTTGTAATCATGTTATACCAATTAAGAATGCAATATTAATAAAAAAGAACGCCAAAGCTATGCTTTGGCGTTCAAGATTCGAGGACTTAGATTTGGTTATCGTAATATTTTAATTAATTATTTTATAAAATTTGTTAGCTCAGAGTATCCCATAAGTTTTCCGTTTTTGTTGTAAGATTCGCTTTTAACAACACCAACACCTTCGGCAATCCATTCTTTAATTTTAAAAGTCATTTTCATTCCCATTTTCATTTCATTTGTATAACTTAAAGCAAAGCAATTAAATGTTCCTGCAGGTGTGGTTATAGATTCTTTAGCGTTAACAGATCTGTTTGTAATATCAATGGTCATATTCATTTTAATACCACTCATATTCATCGCTAGATTTAGGTTGGCATCTTTTAATTTTTGACCAATTTGCAAATCGTTTGGTAATTCTAGGTTGGTGCCTGTCATTTCCATATCTACGTCTTTATATTGCTTATAAATCTCTGGATTTATCATCGATTTAAAATCGAAAGAAATACTATTACCATTGCAGGTTAATGCGTAACTAGAAGTAATTAATTCTTTGTTTTTGTTATCGTTAACCGTGGTTTTAATCGTGGCTACATTGTTATTTATATCTGTTACTTCGTATTTAGAAACGTTTTCTTTTTTGCCTTTTTTATTATAATTGGTAATTTCGAATTTAGCCCCTTTTTTAAATGGATAATATGTGTTACATGTATTTTGGGCTAAAACCAAATTGCAAATAAAAAAGAAGCATGCGGTTACTAATGTTTTTACTCTCATAGTTTTTGTTTTTATTATTATTGTTAAGCGTGTAAAATATCAAATAACAATAAACTTTACTCTAATTTATTTTAGGGTATCTAGTTAATTAATAGCTGCCTTAAATATAAAAATTTGTTAGGCAATTACAAAAGCTACTTAGTTATTAAATATTTATAGGTGTGTGGGGCTTTAATTTATTTGATAAAGAATAATAGCATTGTTTTCTCCTTTGGCAACAAACTCCAGAGCAGAATCTTTGTCAATATTATCTAGAGAAATAACAGAGTTACCATACACAGGGAAGTTTGGTAAAGCTTTGGCTTGGCTATCGTAAAGATGTATTTTACGAGCTTGTAAATCTGTTATGGTTACATAAATTTTATCGTTTATATAGAATATTTTAGGGGTAGTATAGTTACCGAAATCTAAATTAACAGTTTTGCTGCGAATATTTAATTTGTCTTCGCTATAAGTTACTAGCGTTTTGCTAGTTGTGGCAATACTATGCTGCTCTGTAAGTTGTAGATTTTGCGTTGCTGTGTTACCTTTAGTGTCTATGGTAATTAAATTTCCGTTTATGCTAGATGTTGTAAATTTGTTGTTATAAACGTACAATAATTCTTTAGAAAAAGTATGTGCTGTTTTTGGTGTTACCCGCGTTTTTCCTGTTCTATCTAAAATATAAAGTTTGTTTTTTGTTTTAATTGTAATGTAATCTTTGCTGCCAATTCTAAAATGCTGAGGCTGTGTAATTATATGGTCTTTAGCAGATTTAAAAGTAAACCCTTTTACAGGTTTACCTTTTGCATCGTACATTAAAACATGTTTATTTTGCGTAATCATCAATCTGTAATTTTTTCTTTTATCATAATCGAATACAGAAAGTGGTTGTGTAATAGCATCGTTAAATTTAATAGGAAATGGACCAACCTCTTTGCCATTTCTATCTAGTACATATACGTTGTTTGGTGTAGCAAATGCCAATTGGAGCCTACCATTTTTATACATGTCTATTTGGTTAATATCTCCTAAAACAGGGCCTTTTAAGCGTTTTTTCCAAAGTACTTTTCCTTTGTTAGATATTAAATATAAATCGTTATTAATATCTTGAACAACAATTTCTTTTTGTTTGGTAATATGGTTAGTAACAAATTTAGGAGTGTTTAATAAGTCGCTTTCTAATTTTATGTTTAACTCTTCGGACACGGTGTTGGCGTACACTCTGTTTTTAGCTTTATTTACAATGGCATTTACATGCGCAAAATTGCTGTCGTATATAAATTGAATAGCAGCACTTTTGTAATTATTAAAAGTATTAGGTAAGGGTTCTTTAATATTGTTTTTTATAATGTTTTTTAAAGATGAAGAATTACTAACTTGAATTAAAGATGCTTCGTCACTAAGCTGCTCTTTTATTTGTTTAAAATGCGTTTGATTACTTAAAGTTGTTTTATTTTGATAGTTGGCAATAATGTTTTGAAGCATTTCCAAATTATCTGTAAAAACAAAAAAGTTATCTATTTGACAATATTTTGTAGCCTTATTGTATGTAATTAAAGGTGTTAATTGTGAAGAGAAAAATTCTGGTTTACTAAAATTAAAAACATCTATTTGTCTGTAATTTTCTACAATAGTTTGTTCGCTTAAAAGGGCATCGTTTGTTGCAATGGCATCAATAGAGTTAAGTACTATAGCATGGTTGTTATCTTCGTATATCACTCCAATTTCGTTAATGTTATCGAATAAAGGCGTATTAACAGATGTGGAGTCTTTTAGTAAGTAAGCATTTAAGTTTTGCTTTAAAATCGAGTAATTGTTAAATGTAAAACTTAAAAAACCGTCGCTGTTTGAAGGTGTTATATTTTGAGTTAAATTTTCTTGAGGAACAGTGTTTTTAAAAATATTAATTAAACTTTTAGTAGAATCTGATGCTTTTGTAATTCCGTTAAAAAAGAGTTGATCTTGATTTAAATCTGAATCTAAAGCAATATAGTTAGTAAAAGATTTAAGAGGTAAATCCTTATTAGTAAATAAAGATGTAATAAATGGATTGTTCGATTTAATAATAATAGAAAACGCTTTGTCTTTACCTAAAGTATGATGTATTTTTTCTAAATCTTTATTTAACTCAACATTATAAAAAGCTTCGGTAATATTTCGTTTTATGGTTGAGGCTATAAAAACACTATCTATTATTGTACTGTAAAAAGAGATGTTTTTTAAGGTAGATTTCTTATAGTTTATATTTTTATCCTTAAAAGTTTCTTCGGTATAATTTTTTATAGAATCTGTTAAAAATAAACCTTTATGATATTTGGTAACAAGAGTAAAATTTAAGCTATCGGTTTTATCTTTCTCTAAACCAATTAGTAAGTTTCCCTTAGTTTTTAAAAGCGCTAAAGGTTCTAGTTTTTTTTCTAAAGATTTATAAGTTATGGTTTTAGAGAGTTTTTGTAAAAAATCGTTGTTAGTAATACCGCTTTTTAAACTTTCTAGGTTTGATGCCTTTATAACAAACAAACTGTTTTGAGGCATGTAGTGTACAAGCTCTTTTCGTTTGTTTTTAGAGTTATTACAGCTAAAAATAAAAACAAATAAAAAGAAAATGTAAAAGGGTTTCATGGTCGAGCTAATTTTTACAAACCTACATATTTTTCAATTTGCTTAAAAGGAAAAGCAGCTATTCTTCGGGTAAAAGCTTAAATGTTTTGCGGTGGTATTTGGTAACGCCAAAGGCTTTTATAGCAGCTCTATGTTCTTTTGTTGGGTAGCCTTTGTTTTTTTTCCAATTATACATAGGGAATTCTTCATGAATTTTATTCATGTATTCGTCTCTATATGTTTTTGCTAAAACTGAGGCAGCAGCAATGCTTAGGTATTTACTATCTCCTTTTATAATCGTTTCAAAAGGTATATTTTTAAAAGGTTTAAAACGGTTGCCATCTACTATTATAAATTCTGTGCTAGGGTTTAATTTTTCTATAGATTTGTGCATAGCTAAAATAGACGCATTAAGAATATTAATATCGTCTATTTCTTCTTGGTAAACATGAGCAACACCGTAAGTAATAGATTCTTGTTCTATAATAGGTTTTAAAAGTATTCTTTTCTTTTCGCTAAGTAGTTTCGAGTCGTTTAAAATAACATTTTTAAAATTTTGAGGCAATATTACTGCAGCAGCGGTAACAGGACCAGCTAAGCAGCCTCTACCAGCCTCGTCTGTGCCACATTCAAAGTTTTTATCGGAGTATTTTAATTTTAGCATAGCGGTGCGTTATTCTTGCCAAATGTATAATATTATATGTGAATTTTTATAAATGTAGAATAAAACAGGTGTTTTTATAAGAATAACACAATTAAAAAATAGAATATATGTAAGGTATTTGCTTTTTTATTGAATATTTTATAGTAAAAATAATAATTCATTGTTAATTATGTATTGTTAATTGTGGTGTTTTGCTTTTTTTTTACATTTTTCTTTGTTACTTTAAGATAATATTTAGAAATTAGTATTTGCCTTGCTCCAAAGTGATTTTAGGATGATGTGTGAGTAAATCGAAAATTTTAGTTTTCCCCTTGTAAATGAGTGTTATAAAGATAGCGACAGAGAAAAAAGACGAAAAAGTCTGGTTGGAATTTGTAAATGGTGACAAAGATGCTTTTGGAGTTATTTATAATTCGAACGTAGATGCTCTATACGCTTATGGTATGAAATTAAATGCCGATAGTAACTTTATAAAAGACTGTATACAAGACGTTTTTCTAGATATATACTCTAATAGAAAAAAACTTTCTAAACCAAGTAATATTAAGTTTTACTTATTTAAAGCGCTAAAGCATACCATTTTTAGGCAATTAAAAAAGAATAGAAAACATACAGATTTTCCTGAGTTTGATAAATTATCTTTTGTCACAGAATATAATATCGAGTCTAAAACTATTGGAGAAGAAATTGAGGGCTATCAAAAAGAACTCGTTTCAAAAATACTACAAGAATTATCGCCCAAGCAACAAGAAATACTATACTTAAGGTTTACAAAAGGCTTTAATTATATAGAAATATCTCAACTTATAGATATAGATCATAATTCGGTAAGAAAGCAAGTGTACAGAGCAATAAAAAAACTTAGAAAAAATCAAGTTTTACTAAAGGCTCAAAGAGGAAGTTTTATGTATTTCACCTTAATTGTTTAATCTTAAATAGCTTTTTTTATAGACTGCAAAGTATTATGTGTTAATGTTTTGTGATTTTTTTGTTAAAAAAACTATAAAAAAGTGTCCACAAAATTAATCTTTTGTTCCTATTGTTATAAGTAAGCATAATTTTATGAAGAATTATTTGAAATATTTAGAAGACGATTCCTTTATTGATTGGGTGTATAACAAATCACCAGAATCAAATCTTATTTGGGAAGATTATTTGCTTAATAATTCAGAAGAGAAAGAGCTCATTTTAAGTTTAAAAGAAGTTTTATTACTGGTTAAGCCAGAAGATTTAAAACTATCTGGCAAAGAAAAAGATCGAATGTTTACTCAGCTTTTAGGGCAGTTAGAAAATAACGAGAAACCTAAAAAAATAAAAACAATAGTTAAACGAAGTTATAAGTATGCTGCTATATTATTACTAGCTTTAGTATTAAGTATACTTTATTTTACCGATAACTTAAAAGATACAGATAAAGTTATTATTAACGATTTAACAAGCGAATCTGTTAAAGCAATAGAAGATACCCAATTAATATTAGCAACAGGCGAGCCATTATTAATAGAACAAAAAGAATCTATAATAGATAATTCTAAATTAGGTAAAGTTATATTGAATAGTAAAGACACTATAACAACAGCTAAACTAGAAAACAAGCAGGAAGCAGAACGTTTAAATAAATTAATAGTGCCATTTGGTAGAAGAAGTAAAATAGCACTATCAGACGGTACTATTGTGCATCTTAATGCAGGAACTAAGCTTATGTTTCCAGATAAATTTATGTCTAAAACAAGAACCGTTTTTCTTTCTGGAGAAGCTTTTTTTGAAGTGTCTGCAAATAAAGAAAAGCCCTTTGTAGTAAAAACTATTGACGAGAAACTATTAATTCAAGTTTTAGGAACAAAATTTAATGTGTCTGCATATCAGTCAGACACAGAAATTATAACGGTTTTAACCGAAGGGAAAGTTAATGTTTTAGAAAATAATATATTTAAAACGACCACAACAACTCTAAAACCTGGGCAGTTAGCATCGTGGAATAGAGAACACGAAAGTATATCTGTAAAAACGGTAAATACCAATAATTATACTTTATGGACCTCTGGTCTTTTATATTTTGAAAGCGAACTTGTTTCGAATATAGTTAAGAAGATAGAACGTTTTTACAACGTGAATATTGTTTTTGATGAAGGAGTAGACGAAAAGAATATAACAATAAGTGGTAAGTTAGATTTAAATGATAAAATAGAAAAAACCCTCGAAAACTTAACAATCACAACCGCGTTTAAATTCGAAGTAATAAACGAAAAAGAATATATGTTAAAATAAGAATAAAAAAAAACAGAGAATGCGCCAACATTCTCTGCATAAAAAAAACTGTGTGACTAACAGCCAATGTTTAATTAAAAACAATTCAAATTTATGAAAATTAACCAGAATTTCTATGATCTATTTTTAGGTCTCAGGAATAAAACACTATTTGTAATGAAGAGCCTAAGTGTCTTTTTAGTGCTATTTACGTTGTATTCTTTTACAAGTTCATATTCTCAAAACCAAAAATTGAGAATAGAATTAAAAGAAGCAACTTTAATAGACATGATTAAGTCTATTGAAAACCAAAGCGAGTTTGTATTTATATATACAGATAAGGTATTGCCCGAATTAAAGCATGTATTTGGAGATATTGCTATAAAAGATAAAACTATTTATAAGGTTTTAGATCAGGTAATAAATAAAGAAAAGCTTGAATACTCTGTAAAAGAAAGACAAGTTATTTTAAGTAAAAAAGAAGCGGTAAGTCTTACTAGTGCTTATCAGCAAACAGTATCTGGAACAGTAACATCATCTGTAGATGGGTTGCCATTACCAGGAGTAACTGTACTAATAAAAGGTACAAGTAAAGGGGCGCAAACAGATTTTGATGGCAAATATTCTATTAACGCTTCGCCAGACCAGGTACTTGTGTTTTCTTACTTAGGGTTTAAAAAGACTGAAAAAACAGTAGGAAGTCTAGCTACTATTAATGTAGCTTTAGAAGAGGATGTGTCTTCTTTAGAAGAGGTTGTAATTACTGGATATCAAAAAATTGATAGAAAACTATTTACAGGTTCTGCAGCTACACTTAAAATAGAAGATGTAAAGTTAGACGGTATTGCAGATGTAAGTAGGTCGCTTCAAGGTCAAGTTGCTGGTGTAGAAATACAAAATGTATCTGGTACATTTGGTACTGCTCCCGTAATTAGAATTAGAGGTAATGCTTCTATTAACGGAACAAATAAACCGCTATGGGTTGTAGATGGTGTTATACTTGAAGATGCTGTAGAGTTGTCTAACGAAGATATTTCTTCTGGAAACTTAGATACCATCTTAAGTTCATCTACTGCAGGTATTAACCCAGAAGATGTAGAAACATTTCAAGTATTAAAAGATGCTTCTGCAACGGCACTTTATGGAGCTAGAGCATTAAATGGTGTTGTTGTAATTACAACTAAACGAGGTAAAACAGGTAAACCATCTATTAATTTTTCTAGTAGCTTAACTACACGTTCTAAACCAACTTACGATCAGTTTAACTTCCTAAGTTCAGGAGATGAAATGTCAGTATATCAAGAACTATACGAAAAAGGTTGGGTAGATATCTCTAAAGCAAATACAGCAGCAAACCACGGTGTTTTCTCAGATATGTTTAATAGAATTACAAACGGAGACCTTACATGGGGGCCAGGTGGTTCGCCTAACTATGCTTATTTAGAGCGTTATGCTAATGCAAATACAGACTGGTTTGATGTTTTGTTTAAAGATTCGTTTATACGTACAAATAGTTTAAGTGTATCTTCTGGTACAGAAACATCTAGATATAGAGCGTCTATTAGCTCTATTGTAGATGAAGGGCAAACAGTTGCAGACGATGTAAAGAACTATACAGCGAATTTAAATGCAGATTTCGATTTATCTGATAAATTTAGCTTAGGATTTAAATTGACAGGAAATGTAAGAGATCAAAGAATTGCAGCTTCAGAAGATAGAGAACTTAATGCACTTACAGGAGTTTTCGAAAGAAATTTTGATATCAACCCATTCAATTATGCTTTATATACAAGTAGAAGTATAACGCCATACGATGAAAATGGAGATCGTCAATTCTTCAGAAGAAGTTATGCGCCTTTTAATATTTTGCACGAAGTAGAGCATAATTATGTAGATCTTAGTTTGATGGACTTAACATTTAATACAAATTTTAAATGGGAAGTAGCAAATGGTTTAAACTTTACAACAGTACTTCAGGGTAGGTGGTATAAAAGTAACGCCATACAAACGGTACACGAAAACTCTAATAATGCAGAAGCATACAGAGCAGACAACCCATTAATAAGAAACAATAACATCTTTTTGTTTGATGATCCAGACGCTCCAGAATTAGAGCCTTATTCTGTTTTACCAAACGGAGGTTTTAGAAAAACTACAGATAACTCTTTAACTAGTTATTATATGAGAAATCAATTCGATTACTCGCATACATTTAATAATGTGCACACTGTTAGTGCCTTATTAGCTCAAGAAATTAGATCTAGTGATAGAGTTCAAGAGAAAAATGATGGTTGGGGATATATGTTTGACAAAGGAGGATTAATTTTAAGCGATCCTAATTTTATAAGGTTTTTAGATAGTAGAGGAGAAGAGTATTTTGATGTTGAAGAAACTAGTCAAAGAGGTTGGGGTGTGTTTTCTAACTTAGCTTACTCTTACGATTCTAGATATGTAATAAACGGAACATATACATATACAGGAGATAACAGAACAGGAGAATCTAAAACAGCACGTTATTTACCAACTTGGAATATTAGTGGAGCATGGAACATGCATAACGAGAAATTTTTAGAAAACGCAGATTGGTTAAACTTATTAAAAGTAAAATCAACTTATGGTTTATCGGGGTCTAATCCTTTTGATGCAAGTGCTGGTTTAATTGTATTTGGAGACGAGCCATTAAGACCACAAGCAGCCGAAAGAGAAGTTGCTTTATTAATAGATCAATTAGAAAACGGAGAGCTAACTTTCGAAAAGTTATACGAGTGGAATATTGGTGTAGAAACAGCATTTCTTAACAACCGTATAGGGGTAGAATTTGAATATTATAAAAGAAAATCTGAAGATTTAATTGGTTTTGTTGAAACTAACGGTGTTGGTGGAGAAGGAACTAAATTAGGTAATGTAGGAGATATGGATAGAGAAGGTTACGAGTTTACATTACGAACTGTAAATGTAGAAACGTCTAACTTTAGATGGTCTTCTAACTTTAACTTTAGTCACTCTAAAAGTAAAATAACAAATTGGGAGTCTCAAGAGCGTATAGGAGATGCTATTGGAAGAAATGGGGGTAACTTAGAAGGGTATCCTGTTGGAGCTTTATTTTCTGTGCCTTTTGCAGGTTTAGACTCTAATGGTATTCCAACATTTTTTGGAGAAAACGACGAAATAATACAAGACTTAAACTTACAAGAAAGAGACGATATTACACGTTTTTTAAAGTATGAAGGTCCAACAGAACCTACATTTTTTGGAGGATTTAACAATACCTTCAATTATAAAAATTTAGGTTTAACAGTTGGTTTTGCATACAGAGGCGGTAACAAAATACGTTTAGACGATGCCTTTTTAGAAGAGTATGATGATTATACCTCACTTAATGGTAATTTAATTAACAGATGGTCGTTACCAGGAGACGAAAACGTAACTAATATTCCTGCTATTTTATCAGAAATAGCAAGTCAAGCATTAGATAATCAAGGGTTAAACCCATACGATTTATATAACAAAAGTGATGTAAGAGTAGCAGATGGAGATTATGTTAGGTTAAAAAACATTAAATTATCTTATAGGTTGCCACAAAGTTTACTTGATAGAACGTGTTTAAAATCGGCAACAGCTAGTTTATCTGCTCACAATTTGTGGTTAATATATTCAGACGATAAATTAAACGGAATCGATCCAGAATTTTTTCAATCAGGTGGGGTGTCACTTCCATTAACAAGAAGTTATACATTCACACTTAATTTTAACTTTTAGCATTATGAAGAAGAATTTAATTATAATAATAGCTTTTATTTCATTTTTTGGGTGTGACGAATATCTAGATGAAGTACCAGATAACAGACAAACCGTAACAACACTAGAAGATGTTTCACAATTATTGGTTTCGGCTTATTCAGAAGGAACATATAACTTTGTAGAGTGGAAAACAGATAACGTAACAGCTATTCCTGGTAATACCCAATTAGATTGGATGACAGAGAATTACCAGTTTGTTCCTGTCGTAGCTGATGAAGGGCAAGATACTCCAACTTATTTTTGGGAAAGTAACTACCAAGCTATCGCACATGCTAACCAAGCTTTAGAAGGGTTAAACGATATTGTAGGTGGCGATGTTGGTTTTCGTAACGCTTTAAAAGGAGAGGCTTTAATAACTAGGGCTTACCATCACTTTATGTTAGCTAATGTATTTAGTCAACATTATAACGATGCAAATAAAGCAGGTTTAGGTATACCTTATATTACAGAGCCAGAAACGAGTTTAAAAGTTGATTACAATCGTGGTACGCTCGAAGAAACTTATACTTTAATCGAAAAAGATTTGTTAGAAGCTTTACCATTAATTTCTGATAGTTATTATTCTGGTACAGGTAAATATCATTTTACAAAAAATGCAGCAAATGCATTTGCTTCTAGATTCTATTTATTTAAAGGAGAGTATCAAAAATGTATAGACTACTCTAATAAAATTTTAGGAAATGGAGTTATAAATACAACTTATGTTAGAGACATGGGGGAAGTTTTTACAGGTACATCGTCTACTCAAATTGCAGATCAGTATAACGACATAAGTAGTCCTTCTAATATTTTTGTAGTTAGAAAAGAAAGTTTCTCTAACAGATATAATAGAGGGTATAGAATGGATGTTAATATATTCAATCAAGTAGTAAGAGCCAATATTCAAGGTAGTGCAGATAAAAGAGACTTGTTGTACAGTTATGGTACAGGATCTTTACAACAACCAAAGTATAACGAACTTTTTGAGTATACAACAGCAACAACTGGTTTTGGATATATTATAATGACTCAGTTTAGAGGAGAAGAGGTTGTATTTAATAGAATGGAAGCTTATACCAGACTAAACAGATTAGATGATGCATTAAACGACTATAATGTTTTAGCTCCTTTAAGATACGATACTGGAGGACAATTAACAATTCCTGAAATTACTGCAGCTTTTGGAGGCACAGATCAAGAAGCGATGTTAGATTTTGTTTTACTAGAAAGAAGAAAAGAATTTTTAGCAGAAGGTTTAAGGTGGTTCGATGTTAAAAGGTTAGGTATTGAGATAACTCATATCGATGTAAATGGAGATGAGTTTGTATTAGAGGAAGAAGATTTAAGAAAAGCAATTCAAATACCAAGTAAAGCATTAGCTAATGGTATTGAAGCTAATCCAAGATAATAACGATTTAAAGAAATTTAATATGAAAAATATAGTAAAATTAATAATATTAATGTTATCGGTAACATGCTTTTATCAATGTCAATCTGATGATACAAATGCACAATTTGTAGCGCCAGAAAACCCTGATATTTCAAGTGCTAACGATCAGTATTTGTACGATAATGATGGTAAAAGTTTATTCGAAACTTATGGTACAGCTACGCGTTGGAGATGGAATGATAATTTTATAGATCCAGACGAGCGTGCAACACCTATAGAAGCAGATTTTGTTATTCCTTCAACTAAAATAGTAGAGTATTTATGGGCAGGACCATATGCCTCAACAGGTATAGATGCCGATGCTTTTATTAAAGATTTATTTCCTGCAGAATTAGTTTACATGGGCTCTTATATTTTTAATGAAGATGGTACCGTAAAATTAGGATTTGCAGAAGGAGGAGCTAGAGTAACATTATTAAACATGAACGATCTAGATTTTCAAAATAGAGAATGGTTAACAGATCCTTCTGGAGGTATATTAGCAACAGTGCATCACGAGTTTTCACACATTGTACATCAAAACCATGATATTCCTGTAGGTTTTAATACCATTTCAGAGTCTTATTTAGGTAACGGTTGGAGTAATGGTGTTTCTAGAGACGATGCAATTAAATTAGGAATGGTAAGAAACTATGGTACTTTAAATGAGTACGAAGATTTTTGCGAGATAATATCTCATTTACTTGTTGTAGATAAAGATACTTTCGAAGAAGATTTTATTAATCAAGAAGACTGTACAACTTACACAGACGCTGGAGAAATTGTAAATTGTAGAGAGCTAAACGAGGGAAGACAGCTTATTAGTCAAAAAGTAGACTTAGTGGTCGATTTTTATAAAAACAATTTTAATGTTGATTTGCTAGCAGTAAGAGATTCTCTTCAAACAAGATTAGATAAAGTTATTGAAATGAACGGTATTCCTGAATAAGAATCCCATGTTTTTAAAAATACAAATCAAAAAAAATATGAAGAATATATATAAATTATTAACATCTTTAAGTGTTTTTATGCTCTTATTGGTTATTACTTCTTGTAATTCCGATAACGAGGTAGAACCGCTTTTCGATCAGTCTATTAACGAAAGAACAGATGCTTTAAAAAGCGAATATTCAAATATACTTACCGCTCCAGAAAATGGATGGGTAGGCTATTATTCTCCAAATGAGAGTTTTGGATTCTACACCGTTTTATTCGATTTTGATGAAAATGGTAGCGTAGCTCTTAAATCAGATTACGATTCTGGTTCAGCAGATAATTCAGTAACTTATAGAATAGATAAATCTTTAAAAATTGAATTAGTATTCGAATCATCGTCAGTTTTTAGTCAAATATTTTCATTAAATAATAATGATAATGGTGGTGAGTTTGTTTTTAATATACTATCAGCTACAGACAACGAAGTTGTTTTAGAAAGTAAGTTAGATTACGGTAGCGATATTACTGTATTTACATTACGCAGAGCAAGAGCAGACGAGTTAGACTTAGCGCCTGTTTATGCTTCTGTTAATAACATTTCTGGAGATGGAACAGAATCTGTTTTTAGAAACATATTATTTAATGATGAAGCGATTGGCTCATTCAGTTTTAACCCAACAACAAGATATGCTACTGTTACTTATTTAACTGATGGTGAATTTGAAATTGTTAGCGTTCCAATTATAATTACAGCAACCGGTTTTAGTTTCGTAGATCCATTAGATATAAATGGAGTTATATTAACTAGTTTTGAGTATAATGATACAGAAAATCAATTTGAAAATCCTGCAGACGCTTTAAAAATAGTTTACGATGATATACCGGGTCTACCTTTAACGCCTTATGATTTTGGTAACGAAGCGGGAAATATTAGAATATTAAGAACTAATGATGGTTTTTTAAGTGTAGATAGATCTAGTAGTAATTTCATTAATCTTTTTGAAGGATGGAGAAGTGATTTTGAAGCTAGTATAGGTTTGCCTATTACTCGTTTTTATATTAGAGATATAGGTAGTGATGTTGCATATTTAGATATTTGGATACCTGTTACAGGTGGAACTGCAAGAGCATATTTTGATTGTACAGTTGATGTAACTCAAGATGCGTCTGGTAATAATATTGTGAAATTTACATTTATTGAAGACTCTCCAGGGAATCAAGATTTTGGATTAGCTTCGTTTTTTGCTCCAATGACCGATTTTATTTTTAGAGAAAGTGGGTTTTATGTTCAAAAAATGGAACTTTTAAATGCAGCTGGTCAAAATACTTTGGGATTAATACCTGTGGACGACCCGTCAATGTTAGTGCATTGGTATGACTTTTAATTAATTGTTTAGTTTTAAATTTTACAGCAAATCAAAGCTAACACCTAATTTATTAGTAGGATAATTCAGTTAAATAAGGTAGCTTTGTTCCTATATTTAAAATAATATAATTATGAAAAAAGTATTTAAGTTTTTATTATTGATGAGTTTGTTTTTTATGTTCGAATCTTGCGACAAGGATTCGTCAGTAGAATCTAATCAAAGTTCAAGTGAGAATCAGTTGATTTCTGAAAAAGACGTCGTTTTCGGGGATTCATTTATTATGAATTTAGATGATCCATTTCAAGATGGAGCAGAAATTAATTTGACAGAACAAAATGTAAGTTTTGCAAACTTTTTGTTGGAGTTGGATGAGTTGCAGGAAGAATTATTACTTAATAATCCTAGTTTTATAGGTGTTGATTTTGAAGCTCAAAATGTCAATGGGAATTTGATTATTAGTAATTTAGTTGAAGTTTATTCAGGTGATTCTGATAATTTGGTCGCGAGTTGTCCTCCTGGAATGGAGACGGTTAAAACATGCAGAAATAAACAATGTGTTGAGAATACACTTCAAACTATTGCAGGAAAAATGCAATCAGGTGATTCGTTCTCGGTTCATCGTAAAACTTTAGGTGTTACTATATGCGCGAATAGTCGTTTGAAAAACGATACTTTTCCTTATAATGGAGAGGGTGATTATGATTCGGATGATGATTTTGGAGAAAAAGGAGATGATATTATAGGGGTGCCTATTCCATAAAATTGATCTACATATGTGATTAAAAAGGTCATTTTATCTAAATAATAGATAAAATGGCCTTTTTTAAGTTCTTATAAATAATTTTTTCATTTTACAACGTTATCATATTTTGTATTTACCTTTGCAGGGTTTTTAATATTAGTTTATGGCTAGAAAAGTATTTACATTTTTGTTGTTAATTTTGGTTTCAAGTGTTTATGCACAAGATTTAACAATACCTCAAGACTCTAGAGAAGGCTTCGGTATCAATCAAGACACCCTAAGTCCATCTCAAAGAAAATCTACTGGCATAAAAAACCTTAAAAACAACAAAGCAAAAATAGAAGACTATCTAATTATATCTTACGAAAACGATACCACCTATGTCGATACCACTTTACACATAAAAAAAGAATACAAATTTAATTACCTCCGTAAAGATAATTTTGGTTTAATGCCATTTTCAAACTTAGGCCAAACCTATAACAGTTTAACATATAATTTTCAAAACACCAGTTTAATGCCAAGTTTTGGTGCAAGAGCAAGGCATTTTAATTATATGGAAATAGAAGATATTAATTATTACAGAGTACCAACACCATTTACAGAGTTGTTATTTAAAACAGCATTCGAGCAAGGGCAACTAGCCGATTCTTTTTTTACAGTAAACACCTCACCAAGATTTAACTTCTCAGTAGCATACAAAGGTATGCGTTCCATAGGTAGATACCAGCACATATTAACCAGTACAGGTAATTTCAGATTTACAACAAACTACCAAACAAAAAACAAAAGATACAATTTAAGAGGTCATATAGTAACTCAAGATTTACTAAACGAAGAAAACGGAGGCCTACAAGACAGTCAAGTCGCAAACTTCGAATCAGGAGCACCAGAATTTATAGATAGGTCAATTCTCGAAGTAAACTTCGAAAATGCCGAAAACATATTAAAAGGCAAGCGTTTTCATTTAGAGCATAACTATAAAATAGTACGAGAAAAAGACTCGCTCTCAAAAAACAAATTAAGCATAGGGCATATAATGTCTTTCGAAGACAAATATTACCAATTCAATCAATCAGCAGCAGTAACAGATATTTTTGGATCAGCCTTTAAATCCACAAATTTAGTAGACAGAGCAACAATCGAGCACTTCCATAATAAACTGCAACTAAATTACAGCAATAACATCCTCGGAGACCTACAATTCAATCTAGGTAGCGACAATTATAATTACGGATACAATAAAATAGTAGTCTACAATGGGCAAACCATAACAAATAGGCTAAAAGGAAACATATACTCAGCAGGAGGTAAATACCAAAAACAATATAAAAAATTCAAACTTAACGCAAACGCAGGTGTAAACATATCTGGCGATTTCGACGGTAACTTCATAAAAGCAACAGCAGCCTTTAATTTAAACAACGATATCTCAGCAACCGCATCAATAAATCATAGTTCAAAAGCACCAAATTACAATCAGTTGCTATATCAAAGCGATTATATAAACTATAATTGGCAAAACAATTTCAATAATACCGAAACACAACAACTAGCATTCCAATTAAAATCAAAAAAATACGCAACACTATCGGTAGACTATACAACCATTAACGATCATATTTATTTTAAAAGAGACGCAACCGGTTTTAGCGAAGAAGATTATGTTCCACTTCAAGCCTTTCAAAACAATAAATCAATAACCTATCTACGAGCAAAATTCGAAAACGAAATACGCTATAAAAACATCGCTCTAAACAACACCATATTATATCAAAACGTACAAGACGATAATAATGTATTAAACGTACCAGAGTTCACAACAAGAAACACACTATATTACTCCAACCATATATTCAAAAAAGCCATGTATCTCCAAACCGGAGTAACATTAAATTACTTCACTAGTTATTACATGAACGACTACGATCCTGTCTTAGCAGAATTCTACGTACAAACAGATAAAGAATATGGAGGATTTCCTAGACTCGATTTTTTCTTAAACGCTAAAATTCGTCAAACCAGAATCTATTTAAAAGCAGAACATTTTAATTCCTCATTTACAGGCTACAATTATTACTCATCACCAAACAACCCATACCGAGACTTTACAATTCGTTTCGGAATCGTTTGGAACTTCTTTTTATAAAACAATAAGGGCGTTACCCAAAAAGGGTCGGGCTTTCGGCAGTCGCTTTTTTGTGTTGCATAAGTGCAACAACACAAAAAGAGCTTCAACAAAGCCTCAATCCCTAACGCAGGCAGCAGTTAAATATAAAAAGTAAGGTAAAAACATACTACATAGCAAGAGCTAATAAAGTAAAAAGCCTTTAAATAATATAATCATATATAAGGACACAGCAATTTTTATGATAAATAATTAGGTCGTAATACTTAAAATAAAACAAAAAGAACAAACACATTAAGTAATAATAAAGACTTAAAACGTATAAAACATTACAAAAGCTAGCTCAGTTAGTAACACCCTACATTCTAATTTTTGAATAAAAAAGTATATTTCTCAGAAGCTATAAAAAAAAGTTGAAAAACCCACTCTTGTAATATGTTGATTAAAAACACATTAAGTTCAATATTAAAAAAACATAAAAAAAAGGTTAAAAAAAGCCTTGCTATAGTCAAAAAGGAATGTATATTTGCACCCGCTAAAAACGGTAACAGTAATTAGCGAACGTT
>NZ_BAABCA010000002.1:0-657496 GCF_039538365.1 Postechiella marina | reverse complement strand
TATATTATACTAATACAGCAATACCTCATAGTGTTTCAGAAATTTACACCATAAACTACTACGATAACTATACCTTCGATAAAGTCTCAGGAAATTCAGAGACCTCATATGGAAAAACACCAACAACCAATGTAAAAGGATTAACAACAGGCAGTAAGGTAAGAGTTTTAGATTCTAACCCTGTGAAATGGATAACTTCTGTAAGTTATTATGATGATAAGGCGCGACCTATTTATATATATAGCCATAATGCATATTTAAATACAACAGATAAAATAAAGAGTCAATTAGATTTTACAGGACAAGTATTAGAAACAACGACCACACATGCCAAAACAGGCAAATCAACTATAACAACAGTAGAAACTTTTACTTATGACCATGTAGGACGCTTAGTATCTCAAAAACAAAAAATAAATAGTTTGGCAGATGAATTAATAGTCGAAAATAATTATGACGATTTAGGTCAATTAGAAAGTAAATATGTAGGAGGGAAAGCTACCATAGATGGATATAAAGATTTAGTTAGAGTTACATTAAGCAATAATGAATTAATAAAAACAACTTCTACAGGATGGAATGGAGGGCTTGCTACTAAGGGCTCATTTTCTAATAACGGTTATATAGAATACGAAGCCCCACAAAACAATAAAACATTTATGGTAGGATTATCTAGTGATAATTCAAGTGCCAGTTATAATAGCATAGACTATGCTCTTTATACGCACTCTAACAATAATGTTTACGTGTACGAATCGGGGAGCTACAAAGGTTATTTTGGATCATATCAAGCTGAAGATATTTTTAGAGTAGAGCGTACAGGTAGTACTATTAAGTACTCCAAAAACGGCATTGTATTTTATACATCAACATCAAGCTCTTCAGGAACTCTAATAGGAGATGGATCTATATATTCCAATCAAGGAAAAATAAAGAGCCTAAAAATAGTTAATACTTCCAAAGGTTTACAAACAGTAGATTATGCTTATAACATAAGAGGTTGGTTAAAACAAATAAACAATACAGCAAGTTTAGGAAATGATTTATTTGGATTTAAAATTAATTACAATACAGTAAATCATAGTGCAACAAAACTGTACAATGGTAATATTTCTGAAACTGAATGGAAAACAGCTAATGATAATGCTTTACGTTGGTATAAATATAATTATGATGGACTTAACAGAATAGAATCTGCATACAGTTATAATGGAAATTACGATGTTTCTAATATCGCTTATGATAAAAATGGGAATATTCAGAATCTAACAAGAGATGGATGGCAAAATTCGTCTAACTACCAAAACATGGATGTTTTAAACTACGATTACTTTAATAGCGAAAAAAGTAATAAACTCTATAAAGTACATAATGCAGGGAATAATAATTATGGGTTTAAAGATAGCAGTGTAAATGATCAAGACTATTGGTATGATGCTAATGGCAATATGTATAGAGATGATAATAAAGGAATAACCAATATTACTTATAATCATTTAAACTTACCAGTAAGTGTTTCTATAAACAAAGGAGGAAATGTGGGAACAATTTCTTACTTTTACGATGCCACAGGTGTAAAACTAAAAAAGGTTGTTAGCGGAACAGATAGTGGTACAACTGAATATGCAGGTAATTATGTATATGAAGGCAGTTCATTGAAATTTTTTAATCATGCTGAGGGGTATGTAGACATCTCTAATGGTTATGAATATGTTTACCAATATAAAGACCATTTAGGAAATGTAAGGTTGAGTTATAAAGATAGTAACAACAATGGAAGTGTTACATCTTCTGAAATACTGGAAGAGAACAACTACTATCCCTTTGGCTTAAAACATAAGGGTTACAATAACAATCCTGTTACTAATCATAAATACGAGTTGTATAATGGTGTTGAGTATGAAGAGGCTTTAGGGTTAGATTTATATGAAATGCCTTTACGCTCTTATGACCCTGCAATAGCTAGATGGACTACTATTGACCCAGTAATTCATTATTTTCAATCAACTTATACAGGTTATAATAATAATCCAGTATTTTGGTCAGACCCTTCTGGTAGTGCTGTTGAAAAAATAAATGGAGGAGTTAGGTATACGGAAGAACACGCGAAACTTGCTTTTGCTGCATTAAAGAAGCAATATGGAAATAATAACAGTAATAAATCTGGAGATAAGTTAGAGCTTGGAACTGTAATATTACCAGAAGTAACTATTACTGTGGGAGATGAAAACTCAACTAAGCTTGCTGCCATAAGAACAGCTTATAACATAAGAAATTCCGAGTACTATTCATTTGAAAATCAAAATACAAATGGTCATTTTCTCCTTAAAGGGGCGCAAGTTCAATCCCCTACAGAAGGTTTTTTGGCAAAAGCACTCTTTCATAATGGTCAAATGGAGTATAATGGTTTATCATATAGTATAGGTTATGATGGCAAGGTAATAGGGCTAGCTCCAATGGCAGGAACGGTACCAGTGGGAGGACCAGTCAAGTCGGGCAGAGGGCTTTGGCGCTTGTCGAAGACTGGTGCTTCTCAAATCAAAAGCCACAAGACTTTTGGTACAATGTATAAAAGCAAGTCAGATGGTTTATGGTGGGCAATTGATAGAGCTGGGCATGGAGGTAGTAAGTTTAAAGTATTTAAAGAGTCTAAAAAAGGATTAGAATGGTTTAAAGATGCGGATGGATTTGGAGATTTTATTATCAATAAACATAAAGGAGGAATAGGAAAACTTATTCCTTGGGGACAATTAAAAACAGTGAAATAAATTGAAATTACTAAAAAAAACACAATTCAAAGCTTATAACTGGTTAAATTTTGAAAGTTTACCAGAAAGTGATGGGTATAAATTTGAACTTTATTCAAAGTTAGATATAGATGTTACTGAAATAACAATTCTTTTTTACTCTCTGTTTAAAAAATTCATAGATGACTTGCAAGTAGGACAATTTGGAATCAATTCTGAATGGGGTGATTTTTGTATAGATACTTGGGATTTGCATAATGACAGATATAATTATTCTCCTGAGGGTAAAAGTAATTCAACTGCTGCTTATTTAACCATGCTTATTGAGAATGAAATCGGACCTGATTATAATGGTTTTTGTAGGTCATTGAATTGGGATAAATTTTTACCTATAGTGTTAGATTGCATTTTAAATCATATGGCTTCATATAGTATAATGATTTACGCTCCTAAACATGACTTTGTTTTCTATTTTCATCATACAGGTAGTATTGGAATTTTTTATAAAGAATTAAACGATGGGGTAAAACATATTATTGAAAGAGCGAAAATCGAAGACTTAGATATTAGAAATGCGAACGATGAACGGGTAATGGTACAGATTGGTTGATGTTATAATTTTAAATCATAAACAACTACAAAACAATAAATTAAAATATAAATTTAGTTTAAAAAGGGTGGACATAAAGTTCATCCTTTTCTTTTTAAACGTATTTAAAGGCTTTAAAAGGTATATTCCCCCCCGCTAGCGCTCGACTGTGTCGGGTGCCGTATTGAGTAAGTATTGCATTGTAGTTTAAATAGGTAATAAGATTAACTTTATTGTGGTCTATTTTAGTGAAAAATTATAATAAGCCTATCCTAGGTAAAACTAGAATAGGCTTTGTTTTTTAATGGTATTGTAGTCACTCGTCATAGACGAACGCTGGCAATATTTAGCAAGACCTAATTAAAAACATAAGAAAAATATGTTTTTTGTATTTTAGACTAATGAGTAGGAAATACAAATTTCATAATAAAGCGAGTTTATACTTTGTAAGCTTTGCTACTGTAAACTAGATAGATATATTTACAAAGGAATTATACTTTGGTGTACTGGCAAAAAGTATAGATTATTGCAGAGCACATAAAGGAATGGGGCTGTATGCTTATTACTTTATGCCAAGTCATGTTCATTTAATATTTCGTTCTACAACAAGTCAACCTATGGAATTATTAAGAAGTTTTAAGAAGCACACAGCCAAAAAAGTTATAGAAGCTAAAGAAAACAACCCACAAGAAAGTAGAAAAGAATGGTTATTATGGATTTTTGAGAGAGCAGAAAAAAAACAAGGTAATGTAAATAAATATAAATTTTGGCAACACCATAATAAGCCTATAGAGCTTTGGAGCGATAACGTAATAAAACAAAAAATAGATTACATAAATAACACTCCTGTAGAAACAGGTTTTGTAAAAACACTATAGACAGGAAATACTCAAGTGCAAGAAATTTTCAGGATGATAATACAGTTTTAGAGATTGATGCTATCGGATTTATAGCTTAAAATTAAAAACAAAACCTTATACATAGTAAGGCATAAACTTACTCTCAATTAAATAATATCTAATATTTTTATAGTTTATAGATAAATTAGACTATGGTAAAATATACGATGTTGTTTTTGTTAATGGTGTTTTTTACTTGTAGTTGTAGCACTCTAGCGGTAATGCAAGAGCCCCAAACAAACACCCAACAAAAAGTTAGTATAGGTAGTTTGGGCTCAGGTAAAGATTTTATACTTCAAAAAAATTATAATAGTGCAGCTCTACCAAGTTATAGCAAACCAATAAAAGTTTCGGTATTCATAAAACCATTTACAAAACAAACTTACAAATCGTTTTTAAAAGCTAGTGCTTCGCAATCAGAACATGTATCAATAAATTATACAGATTCTATTAAAGTAAAACCACAATATATTCAATTTAAAATAGCAGATAAAGTAGAGCTTATTGAAGCTTTAAATGCCAAAGAAAACTTAAGAGTAAAAACATATTTAGGCCATAACTCATCCACTAATATTGTTACAAGTATATCTATGGCATTCAATAGAGCAAATTTAGATGTTATAAAACAAGCAAGTGGTGTATTTTTAATTGAGTATTTATCAAAACAGTATGCTTTACAATTGTATAAAGATGGTGTTAAATCAGAAATAATTCAGTTTAAAGAAGGTGTTGTTTTCGCCTATAATACATCTAACTGTTGTTGGCAGGAAGACACAAGACATCGCACTAATATTGTTGATATAGTTGATAAGTATAATCGTTGCCCTAATAAAACGTTTCGTTCTGCGAATAAAGCCAAAACTGAAAATAAATTATTTTAAAAGTTAAAAGAAATGAAAACTATTTTACATATGGCTTGTTTGGTGTTTTGCTTTACCTCATGCGAAGATATTATAGAGGTTGAAGATATTTCGGAAAAAGATATTAACGTTTTAGCACCTTTAAACAATACGGTTTTAGATAATATCGCTGTTACATTCTCTTGGGAAGCTGTTAACGATGCAGAAACATATCACATTCAAGTAGCAACACCTTCTTTTACCAATGCCCAACAAATTGTAAAGGATACTATTGTTAAAATCACACAGCTTTCTACGGTTTTAAGTGCTAAAAATTTTGAATGGCGTGTTAGAGGAGAAAACTCAGATTATACTACAGGCTATACCACACAAAATTTCACTATTGAAGAGTAAAACAAAAACATATGCATTATTGGTTTTAGCCCTTAATATTTGGGGTGTTTTAGGTTATAGAATACTTAGTACGGTAAATCCTGGTACTCCAGAAATTGCTCTTCAAGATTTTGAGGGGTCGTTTATACCAAAGCAAAACAAAATGGTTGATACTTTTTCTATTCAAACGGTAAATAGAGACCCATTTTTAGGAACATTACTTGTAAAAAAGAAAGCAACTAGTAACAAACAAAAACAATCTAGAAAAGAAAAAGTTATCTGGATGCCAATTATATATCACGGTTGCATTGTTAAGCAAAAAAGTAATGCCAAAATATATATTATATCTATTAATGATAAACAAATTCTTATGAAAATTGGTCAAGAAATTGATGGCATAAAACTGATAAGAGGGAATAGTAAAAGTGTTTTGTTAGAATACAAGCAAAGTAGAAAATCGGTTTTAAAGATATGATCTTCTCTAAGATAAAAGGTGGAGCATTACAGTTTACCATGTTTGTTGTTGTGGTAATTGCTCTTTTACTGTCTGCATTTATTCTTTTAACACATACTTATAAAACTTTTAAGGTTCAAACAGATTTTACACTAGAGACCACACAAAATGCAGATACAGGTATACAGTATGTTCTAAATAATAATATACTAAAGAATGACAGCGTTTTTATTAATTTAACTGATGAAACATATAAGACGCTTCAAATACATCGAAATTTTTGGGGTGTTTTAGAAAAAGTAACATCAATATCAAAAATAAAAAATAAGAGATTTAGAAAAGTGGCTTTGGTTGGGGGAATACAACCTGAAATGAATAGAACAGCACTTTACCTTGAAGATAATAATCGACCTTTAGTACTAGTTGGAAATACAAAAATTAAAGGAACAGCTTACTTGCCTAAACAAGGGGTAAGAACAGGAAATATTTCTGGGCATTCCTATTATGGTAATGAGCTTATTTATGGATTAACAAAAGAAAGTAAAACACTTCCAAAGCCTAACAAAGAATTTTTAGAGCGTATTAATAATATTAGAAATGAAGTAAACACAGTTAACGAAACACATTTTTTAGACTTAGAAAGAAGTAGAAATCATCTAAATTTGTTCTATAATCCTCTAAGAATAATTTATAGTACTTCTAGTATAAACCTTTCAGAAGTGTCTCTTATAGGTCATATCCTAGTTCAATCCGAAACTAAAATAATAGTTGACGAGTCATCCCATTTAAAGGATGTTGTTTTAATAGCTCCGAAAATTGAAATTAAAAATCATGTAAAAAGCACATTTCAAGCTATTGCTACAGAGTCTATTTCGGTTGGGGATTATTGCAAACTTGATTATCCTAGTACTTTAGTTTTGAAAGACTCTAGACAAACTTTAAAACTATCTAATAACAGGGATGATGTTGTACCGTTTAAAATAGGAAAGTATTCAAAAATTAAAGGTCAGATTGTGTATTTAGGAGGTTCAAAAAATTATAATACTCAGGTTTTTATTGATGAGGATGCTTTGATTATGGGTGAAGTATATTGTAATAAGAACTTAGAACTTTTGGGCAGTGTACATGGTAGCGTTTATACTTCTGGCTTTGTAGCTAACCAATCTGGTTCAGCATATCAAAATCATATTTATAATGGAAGCATTGTTGTTGATAATCTTCCACAAGAGTATGTGGGGTTAACTTTTAAGGGGGCTAAAAAGGGAATTGTTAAATGGTTGTACTAAAAAAAATAAAGGCATCTACTTTAATGGAGACATTAGTTGCAACCGTATTAATCGTTGTTGTCTTTATGATTGCAAGTATGATATTAAATAATTTATTTTCTAACAGTATAAGAAGTAATACAAGGTTAATAGATGCACATTTAAATGAATTACAGTATTTATACATAAACGATAATTTACAACTACCCTATAGTGATGATTATAATTCTTGGGAAGTTACTATTAACTCCTATACAGAAAGAGAAAGCACTATTGTTTTAATTGAAGCCTTTAATAGAAATATAAATAAAACTATTACAAAAAGAATTGTTGAGAACTAAACACAAAATAAAAGCATTTACATTAAGTGAAATGGTTGTTGTAATTATTATAACAAGTATTGTTGTGGGTATAGCTTTTGCGGTGTTACAGTTAGTACAGAAACATATGAGGGGTATAAAATACAACTTTAGTGAAAATACCGTAATTAATACCTTTGAACAATCTTTATGGGTGGATTTTAACAAGTATTCTAAAATAAAGTATAATAAAAAAGAGGATGCTCTAATTTTTGCTTCAGAGATAGACTCTACAATCTACAAATTTGAGAATGACTATATTTTAAAAAGAAGAGACACATTCAATATTCAAATTCAAAATAAAGCGTTCTTTTTTGATGGAAATAAAATAGAAAAGGGACAAGTTGATGCCTTGAAATTAGAAGGGTCAAAATCATTCCCAAATCAACGTTTATTTATTTTTAAAAGAAACAGTGCAACCTCATTTATGAATTAATGGCTTTTCAGTTAGAAAACATATCGACCGCAAACGCTATTAAAAAAGAAAGAAGTGATAATACGTCTTTTTTAAAGAAAGAAATAACACTGTTTAACAATGCTTTTACAAATAAAATAAAGGAAGGGTTTTATATTGAGTTAAGTATTTTATTAAAAGCAGGAGTATCTTTAAACGAGGGGCTAGAACTTATTGGGAAGTCTCAAAAAAAGGCTCAGAATAAAGCCATAGTGGAAAACATTTCTGATGATATTGTTTCTGGACAAAGCCTATCTGAAGCTTTGAAAAAACATAAACAATTCACTAATTACGAATATCATTCTATTAAAATAGGAGAGGAAACAGGTACTTTAGCTCAAGTAATAGAACAGTTAGGTTTTTTTTTTTCAAGAAAAAATGAACAGCGTAGAGATTTAGTTAATGCCTTAACCTACCCTATTATCATTTTAAGTACAGCAGTTTTGGTTGTTACATTTATGTTGCATTATGTTGTACCCATGTTTCGAGATATTTTTGAACAACAGGGAGTCGAATTACCAGGAATAACCAAAGTTATTATTAGCGTATCTGAGTTTATGCAAGATTATGGGATGCTAATAATTCTATTACTTGTTGTGGTTATAATATTTCAATCATTTTTAAACAAAAAAAAACGTTTTAAGCGTTTAAAAGATAAATTTATACTGAAACTCCCTTTTATTGGAAACTTTGTAAAAACAGTTTACTTATCTCAATTCACTCAAGCTGTATCTCTCTTAACGGCATCTAAAGTTCCTGTTGTGAATAGTATTCAGTTGGTTAAACAAATGATTAACTTCTATCCACTACAAAACGCCTTAGAGAAAGTAGAAGAGCATATAATGAACGGTGAAAGTTTAAGTAAAAGTTTGGCTAAACATAAACTATTTGACGACAAAATGATTGCACTTGTTAAAGTATCAGAAGAAACTAACCAGACAGAGTACATTTTTGATAGATTAAACATGCAGTATAACACCCAAGTACAGCAACAATCTAAAATGTTATCTACGCTAATGGAGCCTTTTATTATTTTAATAGTAGGTGTTTTAGTAGGCATTATCTTAATTGCGATGTACTTACCAATGTTTGAATTAAGTAGTGTGATGGGCTGATTTATAATATAAAACACTAAACATAAATAGCGAAAAAAGTTAATACAACAATCATGTTGCCCCGATTGTTGCCCCCTTATAAAAAACAAAAATCCGCAAATCGTTATAAATTAACGTTCTACGGATATATTGCGTGGTCCCACTTGGGCTCGAACCAAGGACCACCTGATTATGAGTCAGGTGCTCTAACCAACTGAGCTATGGGACCGAAATTGGAGTGCAAATCTAATACTTATTTTAAAACTCTACAAGAAAATTATTCATTTATAATAATTTCTTGGCAAAGCTCTATCAATACACCGTTTGTAGACTTAGGATGCAAAAAGGCAACAAGCTTATTATCAGCTCCTTTTTTCGGTTTTTTATTTAAAACAATAAAACCTTCGCTAGATAATCTTTTTATTTCTGCTTCAATATTATCAACATCAAAAGCAATATGATGTATCCCTTCGCCCTTCTTTGCTATAAATTTAGCTATAGCACTATCTTCTTTAGTAGCTTCTAGCAACTCAATTTTATTATCACCAGCTTTAAAAAACGATGTTTTTACACCTTCACTTTCAACCTCTTCTTGTTTATAAGGTTGTTTACCAAAAATCTTAGAATACAAACTATTAGCCTCTTCTAAATTTTTAACAGCAATACCTATATGTTCAATTTTATTCATTAAAAAAATATTTTTATTATTCTCGTTTTTATCTGCGAGTAATAAAACAACAGTAAAACTTCTTAAATTAAACTTAAAAGTTAGCTCAAAATATTAAAATAGCAATCTAAAAGTAAGATAATCTTTAAATAACCATTATTTTTGCAAACTAAACCTTTAATAGGTATTAAAAATGAGCAACATAGAGGAAAGTCAAAGACAAAAGAAAATAGGAACCGTTTTACAACAAGATTTAGTTGATGTTTTACAAAAGGCAGCCACACAAGGCGGTATGCGCGGTGTTTTAATATCCGTATCTAAAGTAAAAGTAACGGTAGACTTATCGGTTGCAAAAGTATATTTAAGCATTTTTCCAAACAACAAGGCTCAAGAGTTACTTGAAGGAATACGATCTAACACCCCATTAATTCGACACGAATTAGCACAACGCACAAAAAATCAATTAAGACGCATGCCTAATTTAGAGTTTTTTGTAGACGACTCTTTAGAGTACATCGATCAAATAGAAAAATCTTTAAAAGGAAAAGAAAACCCTATTAGTAATCCAGATTTATTAGACAAAAGAAAACAATCTTAATTGAATTTTCCTTTATATATAGCAAAACGTTATTTACGCTCTAAAAGCAGTAACAACGCTATTAACGTAATAACTATAATAGCTGGTATTGGCATTATAATTGGCACAGCATCTTTATTTATTGTGCTCTCTGCCTTTGCGGGTTTAAAAGATTTTACCCTACAATTTACATCTGTTGTAGACCCACAATTAAAAGCTGTAACTGCAAACGGTAAATCGTTTATACTTACAGACACTAATGTTAATAAATTAAATAACATAGAAGGTATTGCGCAGTACTCTAAAATTATAGAAGAACGCGTTTTTATAGAGTCCGATGGCAAAACATATCCAAGCGGTATTATAAAAGGCGTAGACAAGCATTACAGAAATGTTGTAAACATAGATTCTGTTATAGAGTATGGCAGCTGGTTAGAGCAAAAAACAAACCAAATAGTAGTAGGCTGGGGTATTTCTAGCAGCCTCTCTTTTAGCGTTTTAGATTATGCCAAACGTATTAACATATATGTACCCAAACCAGGAAAAGGACAAATAACCTCTGTAAAAAGTGCTTTTAACACCGTTAGAGCAGTAAACGTTGGTATTTTCGATATTAACGAAAACCTAAACGACACGTACATTTTTGCACCTATAAACTTAGTAGAAAACCTACTAAATTACAAACCCAATCAAATATCGGCAATTGCATTTAAATTAGCAGAAAATGCCAATGAGGAGACCGTAAAAAATCAAATTGAATCTGTTTTAGGCACAAATATTATAATTAAAAACAGAGAACAGCTAAACGACAAGCTGTACAAAATGCTAAACACCGAACAATTAGCATTATACCTCATTTTTACCCTCATATTAATTATCGCACTTTTTAATGTTATTGGCTCTATAATTATGATGATTTTAGACAAAAAGAAAACATTAAACACCCTTTTTAAAATAGGTGTAACCGTGCAAGATATTCGTAAAATATTTTTTTATCAAGGCAGTTTAATGTCTCTATTAGGCGGACTTGTAGGCATTACCATAGGCTTTCTACTGGTTAGTTTACAGCTTTATGGTCCAGAATTTTTTAAAATATACATTACTCCATCTCTACCTTACCCAGTAACCATAAAGTTAGAAAACTTTGTAATTGTCTTTTTAACCATTTCTGTTTTGGGCATTATAGCATCCAAAATTGCATCGGTACGCATTAATAACACTTTAATACAAGACGTTTAGTTTTTGGGCAAGTTGCCATAAAAAATGGCAAACAGGCTTTCCGCTATATCTTTTTGAGAAAAACAAAAAGGATGCCGCATCAATCCTTCTTGCGAGTATATTTGGATTTGGCAACACTAATTTTAATAAAAATGTTTTTAAATTAAATCTTTAATAAATTATAGAAGTTCATATTTTACCTAGCTTAAACTATTTGCTAAACGAAAAGTTCACAAAAAATACAGCTAAAAATTCTTCGAAAAAAACATTAAAAACTACTCTGTAAATTGATGTCCAGCAAATTTTTCTAACACCTCATCGAAAGCAGCAAATACATCCTCGGAGTGGTCGCTAGTTACCATTTTCATGCGGTATTCTTTAAAATGCGGAATGCCTTTAAAATAATTAGTGTAATGGCGTCGTGTTTCAAAAACACCCAAAACCTCACCTTTCCAGTCTATAGACATTTGTAAATGCCTACGAGCAGCCTCAACACGCTCCTCTAAAGAAATTGGTGCTAAGTGTTTACCTGTATTAAAAAAGTGCTTTACTTGTTTAAAAAACCAAGGATTACCAATACTAGCACGACCAATCATGCAGCCATCTAAACCGTAATCGTCTCGCATTTCCATGGCGCGTTCTGGCGATGTAACATCTCCATTTCCAAAAATTGGAATATGCATACGCGGGTTATTTTTAACCTGAGCAATAGGTTTCCAATCGGCATCGCCTTTATACATCTGCGCACGTGTACGCCCATGTATAGCAATAGCTTTACAACCTACATCTTGCAAACGCTCTGCAACCTCTACAATACGTATAGAGTCGTGATCCCAACCCAAACGAGTTTTAACAGTAACAGGAATATTGGTGCGTTTTACCATTTCGGCAGTAAGTTGCTCCATTAAACAAATGTCTTTTAAAATACCTGCTCCCGCTCCTTTACTTACCACTTTTTTTACAGGACAACCAAAGTTAATATCTATAATATCTGGTTTAGATTCTGCTACAATATCTATAGTTTGCAGCATGCTATCTAGATTTGCACCAAATATTTGAATCCCAACAGGGCGTTCTTTTTCGTATATATCTAATTTCATAACGCTTTTGGCAGCATTACGAATTAACCCTTCGCTTGATACAAATTCGGTATAAACCACATCTGCGCCTTGTTCTTTACAAAGAGCGCGAAATGGAGGATCGCTAACATCTTCCATAGGCGCTAAAAGCAATGGAAAATCTGGAAGTTCTATGTTATCTATTTTTACCAAATCTTAAAAATTTATGCAAAAATAAAGTTTTTATTATTCACTTACTAACGACTAGAAAATAAAGGTAACACCTTGTTAATACTAAATATGTATATTTAACATCTAAATCTAAAAAAAATCATGAAAAACCAACTATGCCTTTTATTTACGCTATGCCTAGCTCTTATTAATTGTAGTGTAATAGACGAGCTTACAAAATTTGATATAGATTACGAAACTACGTACACCATACCTCCTGTAAGTATAATTAACGTGCCTATTAGTTTAAATACTCCAGATATTGAAACCGAAAACGAAGCTACTTACGAAAACAATAACACCAACAAAAACTCGGTTGAAAGTATTCGTTTAAAAAGCATGACGCTAGATATAATATCGCCTAACACTGCTAATTTTAATTTTTTAAAAGAAATTTACATCTATATTAAAACAGAAACCCAAGACGAAATAGAAATTGCCAACTTAATAGATTTAGAAAATACAAACGCTACTTTTTTAGAATTAAACACTTTAAACAAAGAGCTTGAAAAATATGTTAAAGAAGATACTTTTACTTTACGTGTAAGAGCTATAGCAGACGAAACCACTGCCGAAGAAATTGAAATAAGCATAAAAAACGTTTTTGCAGTTGATGCTAAAATTTTAGGTATTTAATTAAATGCAAATTCCGTTTGAACCTGTAATTTTTGGATATAGCATTAACATTCACTTGGTTTTAGAGTATTTAGCCTTTTTTTTAGGTTTTAGGTATTATGTGTTTTTAAGGCAAAGACGCAAAGACATTATATCTTCTAGAAACAGATTATCTATTATTCTTGGTGCTGCTTTGGGGGCTTTAATTGGTTCGAGGTTGGTTGGTTTTTTAGAAAACCCGCTTATTACATTTACTCAAAATAATATTATTCAGTTATTAAACACCAAAACCATAATGGGTGGTTTATTTGGCGGTTTGCTTGGTGTAGAGCTTGCTAAAAAAAGCATTGGCGAAAACGAGCGTTCTGGCGATTTGTTCGTGTTTCCTATTATTTTAGGCATTTTTATTGGGCGAACTGGTTGTTTTTTATCGGGTATTAACGAGTTTACTTATGGTAACCAAACCGCTTCGGTTTTTGGAATGGATTTAGGTGATGGCCTTTTAAGACACCCTACATCGCTTTACGAATTGGTATTTTTAACACTTCTTTTTTTAGGTTTACAGCATATAAAAAACACTAAAACATTAAAAAATGGCGATCTTTTTAAATGGTTTATGATTTTATATTTTGCCTTTAGGTTTTTTATAGAGTTTTTAAAACCTAATGTGTTTTATGTACTTGGATTAAGTACAATTCAAATATTATGTTTAATTTGTTTGCTGTATTACAGAACCACTATTTTTAGTCTAAAATTAAACAGACGAGTGCGTTAGGGATTGCAACGAAAAGCCCACAGCCTGACGTAGGAAGTGCGAGAACTTGTAGTGTAAAGCCCGACCCTTTTCGGGTAACGCCCAAATATTTGTTATAAAATTTAAAACATGCCTGTTAGAAAATATACCTATTATGATTTTACTTTAAGCTTGTGTCCTGAGTGTTTAAAACGGGTGGACGCCAAAATTGTGTTCGAAAACGAGAAGGTATACATGTTAAAACGTTGTAAAGAACACGGTAATAGCAAGGTGTTAATTGCTGATGATATTGAGTATTATAAAAACATACGCAACTACAATAAACCGAGCGAAACACCATATAAATTTAATACCCAAACCGATTACGGGTGCCCCTACGATTGTGGTTTGTGCCCAGACCACGAGCAACACAGTTGTTTAACCGTTGTAGAGGTTACAGACCGCTGTAATTTAACTTGTCCAACATGTTATGCAGGATCGTCGCCAACTTATGGTAGACACCGCACTTTGGACGAGGTAAAACAAATGCTAGATACTATTGTTGCTAATGAAAAGGAACCTGATGTGGTACAAATTTCTGGTGGAGAGCCAACAATTCACCCTCAATTTTGGGAGATTTTAGATTATGCAAAATCGCTACCTATTAGGCATTTAATGTTAAATACAAATGGTATTAAAATTGCTAAAGATGTCGCTTTCGCAGAACGGTTAAAAACCTATGCGCCAGATTTTGAAATTTACTTACAGTTTGACTCTTTTAAAAACAGTGTGTTACGAGAATTACGTGGCGCCGACTTAAATGATATTAGAAAACAGGCTATAGCAAATTTAAATACGGTAAACTTATCGACAACCTTAGTGGTTACACTACAAAAAGGATTGAACGATAACGAAATTGGAAAAATTATAGATTACGCATTGTTACAAAAATGCGTGCGTGGTGTAACACTACAACCTACACAAATTGCTGGACGTTTGGATAACTTTAATCCAGAAACAGATAGAATGACTATTACTGAAGTACGCAGGAAAATAATGGAACAGACTGATATTTTTAATCCGGACGATTTACTACCTGTACCTTGCAACCCAGATGCTTTGGTTATGGGTTATGCACTTAAATTAGGTGGAGAAGTTTTTCCTTTAACACGTTATATTAACCCTAACGATTTGCTAGACAACAGTAAAAACACGATTATTTACGAGCAAGACGAACAGTTACAAGGTAAAATGGTAGAGTTGTTTAGCACTGGTAACTCGGTTGAAGTTGCAGAAGAAAACCTAAAATCTATTATGTGCTGTTTACCTAATATAGATGCGCCAAATTTGGGTTACGATAATTTGTTTAGAGTAATTATTATGCAATTTATTGATGCTTATAATTTTGATGTGCGTGCTATTAAAAAATCGTGCGTGCATATTGTAGATAAAGACAATAAAATTATCCCTTTTGAAACTATGAATTTGTTTTATAGAGATGATAAAAAAGCGAGATTAGAAGAGCTTAGAAATGAAGTGATTTAATAAACTTACAAAAACTAAAATTATGATACACCTTTTAAGTCCGAATATGAATTTAGATGGTATAATATATTTATTTATTGGTATTATGTTTGGTCCTGCCATTATAATGACAATTATTGGACTTGTGTTGTTAAAAAAGAAAAAAACAGCAGCAAAAGTATTGTTTATCTTATCGGCAGTTTATGTTATTATAAGTTTGGGTATTTGCGGGAGTATGATGGCTTAAAAGCTATATTTAAAATTATAATTAAAGCTCGGGCAAATCAACTATATTTGCCAAATCTTTTTAAGAAGATTGATTGACTATGAAGAACATTAGAAATTTTTGCATTATTGCACATATAGATCACGGTAAAAGCACACTTGCAGACCGTTTATTAGATTATACAGGATCGGTAACCGCTAGAGAGCAACAAGCACAGTTACTAGATAGTATGGATTTAGAACGCGAACGTGGTATTACCATTAAGTCTCACGCCATACAAATGGATTATGAATTGGATGGCGAAAAGTACGTTTTAAACCTAATTGATACACCGGGCCACGTAGATTTCTCGTACGAAGTATCTAGATCTATCGCAGCTTGCGAAGGCGCATTACTTATTGTTGATGCTGCGCAAAGTATACAAGCGCAAACTATTTCTAATTTATATTTAGCTTTAGAAAACGACCTAGAAATTATTCCGGTACTTAATAAAGTAGATTTACCAAGTGCCAACCCAGAAGAAGTTACAGACGATATTGTAGATTTATTAGGTTGCGACCCAGAAGAAGTTATTCACGCTAGCGGAAAAACAGGTTTTGGAGTTGATAATATTTTAAAAGCTATTATAGAGCGTGTTCCTGCTCCAGAAGGCGATCCTGATGCACCGTTACAAGCCTTAATTTTCGACTCGGTTTACAATACATTTAGAGGTATTGAAACTTATTTTAGAGTTTTTAATGGTGAAATTAAAAAAGGACAAAAAATTAAATTCGTTGCTACAAATAAAGAATATTATGCAGACGAGGTTGGTACACTAAAATTAGAACAAGTTGCTAAAAAGAGTGTAAAAACAGGAGATGTTGGTTACTTAATAACCGGTATTAAAACCGCTAAAGAAGTAAAAGTTGGCGATACCATTACAGATTTTGAAAAACCTACAACTAACATTGTTGAAGGTTTTGAAGATGTAAAACCTATGGTATTTGCAGGTATTTATCCTGTTGACACAGAAGATTATGAAGAACTTCGGGCTTCTATGGAAAAATTACAACTTAACGACGCCTCGTTAGTATTTGCTCCAGAAAGTTCTGCTGCTTTAGGTTTTGGTTTTCGTTGTGGATTTTTAGGAATGCTACATATGGAAATTATTCAAGAACGTTTAGAACGTGAGTTTGATATGACTGTTATTACTACGGTTCCCAATGTATCTTACCACGCTTATACCAATAAAGAACCCGATGAGGCTTTTGTAGTAAATAATCCGTCAGATTTACCAGATCCTTCTACAGTTAATCGTGTTGAAGAACCTTTTATAAAAGCAACTATTATAACAAAAGCCGATTTTGTTGGTAATGTCATGTCACTTTGTATTGAAAAGCGTGGACTTATAGTGAATCAAACCTATTTAACAACCGAGCGTGTTGAGTTGATATTTGAAATGCCATTAGCAGAAATTGTTTTTGATTTCTACGATCGTTTAAAAACAGTGTCTAAAGGTTATGCCTCTTTCGATTACCATCCAATTGGTTTAAAAGTGTCGAAACTGGTACGTTTAGATATTTTATTAAACGCACAACCTGTTGATGCACTTTCTGCATTAATTCATGCTGATAATGCACAAAATATAGGTAAAAAAATGTGCGAAAAACTTAAAGAGTTAATTCCTCGTCAGCAATTCGACATTCCTATTCAAGCTGCTATTGGTGCAAAAATAATTTCGAGAGAAACAGTAAAGGCTTTACGTAAAGACGTTACCGCTAAATGTTATGGAGGAGATATATCGCGTAAGCGTAAACTTCTAGAAAAACAGAAAAAAGGTAAAAAACGTATGCGTCAAGTTGGTAATGTAGAAATACCACAGCAAGCATTTATGGCTGTTTTAAAGCTAAATGATTAAAGCTATAGTAGTTTATAATGAACAAAACAATTACCCTCTTATTTTTTATTCTATTTATAAGTTTAAAAAGTTTTAGTCAAAAACAATTTTCTGCGGAGATACTAACAGGTTTTGGTATAAATAAAAACCTTAAACTAGTAAATGAAGATATTGAAGGCTATAACATATACTTGACTCAAATAAATGTAAATTATAAATTTAAGCTATACAAAAACATATTTGCAGAAACAGGTTTAGGTTCACAATGGTATTTTAGCTCTGGTAAAGTTGCTAAATCTAATTTTAAAACCACAAGCTTAAAACTTAATTTGCCTGTTATAATAAGCCACGCTATTCTAAATAAAATTAATATTGGAGTAGGTGTTGCTATAAGTAATAATAAAGATTTTGAAGATTTTGATTTCAGAACAAGTCACAATTTAAGAAGCTCTTTAATTTTTAAAGGAAGTTACGCCATAAAAGAAGATTTTGATCTTGTTTTAATGTTCAAGCATAACCTGTCTGATATCCCTAACTTATATCTTATAAATCAGCCTAATTCAGATCTTTCAATAGGTATTTCCTATAAATTATTTTAATCATGAAAAAAAAATACATCTATTTTTTTTTAATAATCACACTTACTTTTTCTGTTAATTGTTCAAAATACAGGGAAAACCTAACTGAGAATTTTTTAAACTCAGATGCAGTTACTATTTCAGATTTTAATACAGAATTCCCTGTAATTAACATTACCGCTAATCAAGAGGAATTTGATAATATGTATTTAAACTATCTAGACGATGTTGAAATAGAAGCTAATCTAAATTTATACAGAAACAATACACTTTTAATTGAAGATGAATTAGTAGAAATAGAAATAAAAGGAACTGAATCTGCTACTTTTAAACTAAAATCTCTAGGAGTAAAATTTGACGATAGTTTTGATAACGATGATAATACGTTAATAAACCCAGAAATAATATTGCAAAATCATTCATTAAAAAAAGTAAAAGCTTTTAGACTGCGTAATTCTGGGAACGATTTTAAAGAAACATTACTTAAAGACGCCTCGTATACACAACTCGCTATTAATGCTGGTTTAAATCTAGATTTAACTTATCACGAACCTGCTATCGTCTTTATAAACAATGCCTTTTTGGGTATAATGAATTTACGATCTGAAGGCAATACAAATGGCGTATCTAGATTAAACAATACAAAAAAGAAAAATATCACTTTAGCCAAAATTAATTATCCTGGTGAAGTTGAAAAGAAAGATGGTGATTTTGATAGAATTGATAACTTTATAAATGCAATAGAAGAAGAAAACCTAGAATACTTAAAAGAAAATATAGATATTGATAACTTTATAGACTACATAATATTTCAAACTTATATTGCAAACGTAGACTGGCCATATAATAATGTGAGGTTTTATGCAGTTAAGGATGCTCCTTTTAGGTTTGTTGTTTATGATTTAGATTGGGCTAACACAAGAAAAGTTAAAGACCACCCTTTAGATTTTATAAAAAAACCAACTAAATACTCTGCTAAAGACGCTATAAAAAACCCAATAACAGATCTTTTTAATGTTTTATATACTGATGAAACTTTTAAAATGCAATTTAATATTAGATATGAAGAATTATTGAATAACAATTTACTTTCTTCTGAAAAATTTAATAATATAGTTGATAAAAACTTTAACACAATTCATCAATACATGCCAATTCATATAGATAAATATTCAGATATCAATACAATGATAGAATGGTACAGTAGCATTGATTTACTAAAAGAGAACTTTAAGGAGCGAGAAAATCATATAAAATCAATTAAGCCTTTATTTTAACAAAATACCACAGCAAGCATTTATGGCTGTTTTAAAGCTAAATGACTAAAAATAAAAAAAGCTATCCCAACCAAGGATAGCTTTTTTATTTTGTAACCCCAAATAAGGTTAAATGATTAATAGCATTTCAAAAGTATAAAACACTTGCTTCAAACATAAAAGGAAATACCTCAAAAAAAGTAAGGGTTTTTATATAAAGCCTTTTTCTTCTGCTGCCTTTAGTAAATAGCGATCGTCTTTTTTATCTAAATTAAATAGTTCTTTTAACACCCGTTTTCTTTTCTCTAAGGCAGAAACCGAGAGCGGTATAACGTTTGGCAATTCACTCATTTTTGTACCTTTAGATAATTCGTACAACAACTTTCTATCTACATCATCAATAAATATATTATTAGATGTTTGTTTTCGCATTAACTCTATAACAGATTTACTGTAGTATGGTAAATTATTAATTACATTTTCTATTGCCTGTAAAAGCGCTTTAGGATCTAAATCGTTTTTTACTAAAAAGGCGTCTGGGTTAAGACTTTTAAAAATAGAGTTTATTCTATAGTTATCGTTAAAAGTAGTAGACACCATTATTTTGGTATCTGGCAACAATTCAATAACTTTAATACCCAAGTCTTCTCCAGAAATTATTAATCCATCTTTAGAAGGCGGAATTTTAATGTCTAAAAAAACAATATCTATAGGTATACCTTTTACAGCTTCTTTAATTTTTATATATGCAGAATCGCAATTATTAGCAGTATTAATATTAAACTCTATATTAGAATTTTTTGAAGCTACTTGTAATAAAGCTGCCTTATATGCTTCTGTAATTAAAGGGTGATCGTCAATAATTAAAATGTTAAATATTTTAGCCATTCTTTGGATTGGGTATTGATATGTTTATAGTGGTGCCTTTATTAATTTTAGATTGCAAATTAAATGTACCTTGTAATTTAGATACTCTAGATTTTATATTTTTTAAACCTATGCCTTGGTATTTTTTATTAGAATTAAAACCTATGCCATTGTCTTTTATAGCAATATTTAAAGTGTTTTCTTTTTGGTTAAAACTTACCGTAATTTGTTTTGCCTTTGCATGTTTAATTATGTTTTGAACAGACTCTTGTATAATGCGGTAAATAACTACTTTATTGGTGTCTTGTATGTTTTGAAAAACAGAAGGTGTTTCTACTACAATAGAATAATTAAAACCACCTAAAAGGCTTTGCTGGTCTAAAAACTGTTCTAAAATTGTCTCAAAATTGTTTTTCGAAAATATCTTATCTTGCTTAAGCTCGTGCGATACGTCTCGTATTTCTTCTTCTACTTTTTGCAATTCTTTTATAAACGCGTTGTATTGCTTTAGGGTGGTTTCGTCTCCTTTTATATCTAGAAACCCCATACCCATTCTGGTGCCAAATAAATGACTTAAAATACCGTCGTGCATATCTTCGGCTATTCTATGTCGTTCTAGTAAACGCCCTTCTTCTAATTTGGTTTGCTGGTTTAATAAAAGATTATAAATTTCTTGATTTGCTAATTGTTGCTCGCTTTCAAACACCAGTTTATTATTTTTAGAGCGTTGTTGTTTTACAAAAAACAGTAAACCTAAAGATAGAATTACAGATGCTGCTATGGTAGAAATTAATATGTTTTGTGTACTTAAACGCTTGGTCTCTTTTATATACTGGTTGGTTTCAAATTGTATTCTGGCAAATTTATTTCTATTAGCTCTTTCGGTAGCTATTAAACTATCGCTAAGCCTAATGTATTCGTATAAATACGCTTTTCCTTCTTTATCATCTTTTATTTTAGAAAGCTGTTTTAAAGCACGTAATTGTTCTTCATATTCATATATGCCTTTACTTATTTTATATCCTTTTTCAGAATAAAACAAAACTTTGTCTTTCCAGTTTATAGCAGCATAAAAGTCGGACATGTCATTGCAACTTGCTGCCAATTCATATTTTAAATTTAAATCATTAAAAATGTTATGAGCTTTGGTAAACAGTGCATCTATTTTGGTTATATTTTTATCCTTATTTAAATACATGGTATATGCCATATTATTTAAAATAGTAGCATAACTAGCAGGATCTGTTTTAAATAAGGTTTTGTTTTCAAGAAGTTTATTATAAATCTCGAAAACCTTTTGGTAGTTCCCAATCTCTTTGTAAACCACTGCTATATTTATTTTTGTATAAATGGTATTTGGTCTATTACCAACTTGTAGTGCTTTTTGGTAATACTCTATAGCTTTTTCGTATTCTTTAAGATGATCTAAATTTAACCCCAACAGCTCGTACAAATACGATAATATAGTTAAACACGCTTCGTTTTCTTGGCATGTTAACACCACATTAATACCCTGTATTATTGTTGATTGGCTTCCTATATAATCTTGATCGTCTTTTTGTAAATACGCTAAACTTAAAAGCGTATTACTTTGAGATAAAATATAGTTACTTGTTTTTTTACGTTTCTTGTTTTTAAATAACTTTAAAGCATTATAATAATGATAATAAGAGCTATCACTTTTTATTCTATTATTGTGATATAAGCATCCTAATAAATAATTTACATGTCCTGCTGCAAACGAGTCTTTTAACTTGTGCGCTAGTTTTAGGTTTTTATTTAATATCTTTTTAGTTTCGTTAAAATATTTTACATCGTATAAATAAAGATCTGCTAATAGGTTGTTGGAATTAAGAATGGTAGAGTCTACAGCTATTTTATTAGATAACCTAACAGCTTTATTAGCAAAAGAAATTCTAGTTTTTAAAGAAACCTCTTTATTACTTGCTAAATTTCTCCATTTGTTAATACTATCTAGTTGTTTTTTTAATGTAGCATCTTGAGCGTATAATCCAAAAGAAATAATCCATAGTGCAATAATTGAGAGGAGTTTATGCATGTTTTAACAAAGTAGAAAACAAAAATAAGACTTTAAATATTAACATTTGTTAATCTAATATTGTAATATTTATAAAGCACACAACAATAAATTATAAAAAAGCAATCCAAAACCTAATAGTACCCACTAGAAGCTATAAGTAAATTCGATTGAATGATTATAATTAAACAAGCCTATTATTGATTTTTTATTAGTGATAATTTTAATTAATTATCATTCTACAATATTTTCTTTAAAAATGAAAATGTAAGAATAATGTTAATAATATTTTTGTATGTTTATACAAACAGCAAAATTGTAAATGAACATTATTCATATTAGCGCAGAATGTTATCCCGTAGCTAAAGTTGGGGGATTGGCAGATGTTGTAGGTGCATTACCTAAATACCAAAACAATTCGAATAACAGAGCTCAAGTTATCATGCCTTTTTACGATAACAAGTTTACGCAAAACAATACGTTTTCGTCTGTTTTTGAATCTGAATTAATTTTAGGAGAAGACACCTACAATTTTAATATTTTAGTTTTAAAAGATAAGCCATTAGACTTTGACATTTTCTTTGTAGATGTACCTCTATTACTATTTAAAGACTATGTTTATTCTTTTGATGATACATCTAGATTTTTAGCCTTTCAAATAGCAGCCTTAGATTGGTTACTAACCTGGCATGATTTTCCAGATGTTATACATTGTCACGACCATCACACTGGTTTAATACCCTTTATGCTACAAGAAAGTTATAAATACGAGGTGTTTAGAAACATACCAAATATATTAACCATACATAATGCACAATATCAAGGTTGGTTTTCGCATAATAAAGTTAATTTAATACCTCCTTTCAATTTTAATAACGTTGGTTTACTAGATTGGGGCGGTCAAATAAACCCTTTAGCTGCAGCAATAAAATGTGCTTGGAGCGTAACAACGGTCTCTCCAAGTTATATGGAAGAATTAAAATCTAATGCAAACGGATTGGAACATTTATTAAGTGCAGAAAGTGCAAAATGCACAGGAATATTAAATGGAATAGATTGGAAAGTATGGAATACAGAAACCGATACCTATATTAAAAAACAATATACAGAAGGCTCTATAAGTGCAGGAAAAAAAGCAAATAAAAAATATTTGTGCGACACCTTTAATTTAGATATAGACAAACCTTTATTTGCTTTTATAGGTAGATTAGTGGGCGAAAAAGGATCTGATTTATTTCCAGAAGCCTTTAAAAACAGCCTAGAAAAGGGAAATGCCAATATTTTATTACTAGGTTCTGGTAATGATGCTGTAGAAGCAGAATTAGAAAAATTAAAAGCGCCATACAAAGGTATATACAATGCTTTTATAGGCTACGACGAAACCTTATCGCATATTATTTATGCTGGTGCAGATTTTCTTTTAATGCCCTCTAGAGTAGAACCTTGCGGATTAAACCAAATGTACTCTTTAAGATATGGAACCATTCCTATTGTACGAAGCATTGGCGGTTTAAAAGACACCGTTACAGATATAGCCGAAAAAGGTGGCTTTGGTATTTGCCATAAAAACACCGACGTTTTAGAAATAAACGAAGCTATTGATAGAGCTGTAGAACTCTATAAAAACAAAACAATATTTAACAAAATAAGAAAGCAAATCATGAAAATAGACCATTCGTGGGATGCTTCTGCTCAAGAATACATAACTCTATACGAATCAATAAATTAAAACCAACAAAGCATGATAAATAATAAGGTATTAGCCATTATACTAGGTGGCGGACAAGGCTCAAGATTGCATCCATTAACAGAAGAACGATCAAAACCAGCAGTTCCTATCGCTGGTAAATATAGACTTGTAGATATTCCTATTTCTAACTGTATTAATGCAGACATTAAACGCATGTTTGTACTTACTCAGTTTAACTCTGCTTCGCTTAATAGGCATATTAAAGATACCTATCATTTTAGTTTTTTTAGTAGTGCATTTGTAGATGTATTGGCTGCAGAGCAAACACCAGGAAACAAAGGGTGGTTTCAGGGCACTGCAGATGCTGTACGCCAAAGTATGCATCACTTTTTAAGACATGAGTTTGATTATGTTTTAATTCTTTCTGGCGATCAATTATACCAAATGGATTATGAGTTAATGATTAAAGCTCATAAAAAGAGTAATGCAAAAATATCTATTGCAACCATTCCTGTAAATGCAAAAGATGCTACTGGATTTGGTATTTTAAAAGCTGATGAAGATAGTATTATTAAATCGTTTGTAGAAAAACCAGATGCTAGCTTATTACCAGATTGGACATCGGAAGTTAGTGATGAAATGAAAGCCGAAGGTAGAAATTACCTAGCATCAATGGGAATTTACATTTTTAACAGAGATTTATTAATCGATTTAATGGCTGATGATAGTACTATTGATTTTGGTAAAGAAATAATTCCTCAAAATATAGAAAAACATAAAACATTAAGTTACCAATACGAAGGCTACTGGACAGATATAGGTACCATAGATTCTTTCTTTGAAGCCAATCTTCGTTTAACTAAAGATATACCAGATTTCGATTTATACGATAAATCTAAACGTATTTACACCAGAGCAAGAATGCTACCTACCACAAAGGTTTCTGGTACAACATTAAACAAAACGGTAGTTTCTGAAGGTTGTATTATTAGCGCATCTAAAATAGAAAATTCTGTAATTGGTATTCGTTCTAGAATTGGAGACGAATCGAACCTAATAAACACCTATATGATGGGTAGCGACTATTACCAAAGCTTAGAAGATGTAGATAACCCTAACATTAACACACTTGGTATAGGTTCGCGTTGCTTTATTAAAAATGCCATTTTAGATAAAAACTGTAGCATTGGTAACGATGTAAGAATTAATGGAGGAAAACACCTAGAAGATGTAGAAACAGACACTTATGCTGTAAGAGATGGCATTGTAGTTATTAAAAAAGAAGCTGTAATTCCTAATGGGTTTGTACTATAATTATGGCGCAGGTAAAACCACATAGTTTATTTTCAGATTTTGATATTAGCTTATTTAAATCGGGTAAACACTATCGTTTATATGAGAAATTTGGTTCTCATTTAGTAACGGTTGACGGAATAGAAGGCACCTATTTTGCAGTTTGGGCACCAAGTGCAAAATCTGTTTCTGTAGTTGGAGATTTTAATTATTGGACCGAAGGAGAACACCAATTAAACGTACGTTGGGACGAAAGCGGTATTTGGGAAGGTTTTATTCCTTTGGTAGGAAAAGGCAATATTTATAAATATAAAATAACAAGCCATAATAATGGTATAAAAACCGAAAAAGCAGATCCATACGCACGTCGTTGCGAACACCCGCCAAAAACAGCTTCTGTTATTTGGGACGATTCTTATAAATGGAAAGATACCTCTTGGATGAAAAAGCGTAAAAAGCACAATGCTTTAGACGCGCCATACTCGGTATACGAAGTCCATTTGGCCTCTTGGAAAAGACAAGTAGAAGAAGACCGATTTTTATCTTATTTTGAATTGGCAGACGATTTGGTTACCTACGTAAAAGAAATGAATTTTACCCATGTAGAGCTTATGCCCATCATGGAATATCCATACGATCCTTCTTGGGGTTACCAACTTACAGGTTATTTTGCACCTTCATCAAGGTTTGGATACCCTGAAGAATTTAAATATTTAGTCGATAAATTACATCAAAACGATATTGGTATTATTTTAGATTGGGTACCTTCTCATTTTCCTGAAGATGCCCATGGTCTTGGCTTTTTTGACGGATCTAATTTGTACGAGCACCCAGATAGACGCAAGGGCTATCATCAAGATTGGAAAAGCTTAATATTTAATTATGGTCGTAACGAGGTTAAATCTTTTTTAATTAGTAACGCTGTGTTTTGGATGGATCAATACCATGCCGATGGTTTACGAGTAGACGCTGTGGCCTCCATGCTTTTCTTAGATTATTCTAGAGAAGATGGCGAGTGGGAACCAAACATATTTGGCGGACGCGAAAATTTAGAAGCTATTGATTTTTTAAAAGAACTTAACGAAGAAATATACAAATCGTTTCCAGATGTACAAACCATAGCAGAAGAATCTACAGCATTTCCAGGAGTTTCTAAACCCGTATTTCTTGGAGGACTAGGTTTTGGTATGAAATGGATGATGGGATGGATGCACGATACTTTAGAATACTTTGGAAAAGATCCTATTTATAGAAAATACCATCAAAACGATATTACATTTAGTTTAGCCTACGCATTTACCGAAAATTTTATGCTACCACTATCTCACGACGAAGTGGTTTATGGTAAAAATTCTATTTTAGGCAGAATGCCTGGAGATGAGTGGCAACGTTTTGCCAACCTACGTCTATTATACGGTTACATGTTTACACACCCAGGAACAAAACTAATGTTTATGGGGGGCGAATTTGGACAATATGATGAATGGGATTTTCAAGGCAGCTTAAATTGGAATCTATTAGAGTTTGAACCTCATAAAAACTTTCAAGGGTATTTTAAAGCCTTAAACGGACTTTATAAATCTACACCAGCCTTGTACGAAAAAGGATTTTCTGGAGAAGGTTTTGAATGGATAAGTTATGATGACCACGAAAATTGTGTAATATCTTATATTAGAAAAGGAAAAGTTGCTAAAGACGATGTGGTTGTGGTTTGTAACCTATCTCCTACTGTACGAGAAAAATATAGAATAGGACTTCCTGTAAAAGGCAAAATTTCTGAAATTTTTAATAGTGATGCTCAAGAGTTTGGAGGCAGCGGTATAGGTAACCCTAAAAATATAACCATAAAAAAGAAACCTTGGAATGGTAAAGACTTTTCGGCAGAGGTTACATTATCGCCACTAGGCATAACCATTTTTCAGTTCAAATAATCAAAAATTAATGTTTTAGTAATTATCTGACTGAAACATTGATGTTTATATAATATTAGGTCTGTTTTTTTAATAAAAACAGACCTTTTATACATCTAAAAATTAGTAAATTCGTTACTCATATTAACTAGCCCACTATGATTTTAAATACCGAATTAGAATATAAAGGGGACATGTTCCCTTCAACCATAACAACTTATACAAAAGATGTAGATGTACTACATTTTTCTACAGCAAATAACGTTATTCTTCAACTTACTGTTTTAAGAGATAGTGTACTTAGATTTAGGTATACTACTGTTGGCAAATTTGGCAAAGATTTCTCTTATGCTATTGATGAAGATGCTAGTAGAGGTTATAATCATCTAGAAATTTCTGATGATGATGAAAAATATATTATTACAACTTCAAAATTAATTTGTCACATCTTTAAATCAGATTTAAGAAAATCTATTTATGATGCTAACGACAATAGTATAATTTGCGAAGACGAAAAAGGTTTCCACTGGGAAGAAAGTTACGAATTAGGTGGCGATATTGTAAAAATGAGTAAAGCTGCTCAAAATGGCGAAAGTTATTACGGGTTAGGCGACAAACCTCAACATTTAAATTTAAAAGGACGTCGTTTTGAAAATTGGGCAACAGATTCTTATGCCTTTGGAAAAGATACAGACCCAATTTATAAAGCCATTCCGTTTTACACAGGCTTACATAATGGGAAATCTTATGGTATTTTCTTTGACAATACCTTTAGAACATTTTTCGATTTTTGTAGCGAACGCAGAAATGTAACGAGCTTTTGGGCACAAGGTGGAGAGATGAATTACTACTTTATCTACGGACCCAAAATGCAAGATGTAGTTACTAGCTATACCGACTTAACAGGTACGCCAGAACTACCACCTTTATGGGCTTTAGGTTACCACCAATGTAAATGGAGTTACTATCCAGAATCTAACGTAAAAGAGGTGACTCAAAAATTTAGAGATTTAAAAATTCCTTGTGATGCTATTTATTTAGACATCGACTATATGGAAGGTTTTAGATGTTTTACTTGGAGCGAAAATTATTTTCCAGATCCAAAACGTATGGTAAAAGAACTAGCAGACGATGGTTTTAAAACCGTAGTAATTATAGATCCAGGAATTAAAATTGATAACGAGTACAGCGTTTTTAAAGAAGGATTGGATAACGATTATTTTTGTAAACGTGCCGATGGCCCTTACATGAAAGGAAAAGTATGGCCTGGAGAGTGTTACTTCCCAGACTTTACCAGACCTGTAGTAAGAGAATGGTGGGCAGGTTTATTTAAAGAACTTATTGAAGATATAGGTGTAAAAGGTGTGTGGAACGATATGAACGAACCTGCAGTAATGGACGTTCCTGGAAAAACTTTCCCGTCAGATGTACGTCACGATTACGACGGAAACCCTTGTTCTCACAACAAAGCACACAACATTTACGGTATGCAAATGGCTAGAGCCACTTACCATGGCGTAAAAAGGTTTAACTACCCAAAACGTCCATTTGTAATTACACGTTCTGCTTACTCTGGTACGCAACGCTATACATCAACCTGGATGGGAGATAATGTTGCAACTTGGGAGCATTTACAAATAGCAAATATTCAAGCACAACGTTTAGCCTTATCTGGTTTCTCTTTTGCGGGATCGGATATTGGAGGCTTTGCAGAACAACCAAATGGCGAATTATATGCACGCTGGATTCAGTTAGGTGCATTTCACCCATTTTGTAGAACACACTCTTCTGGAGATCATGGCGATCAAGAACCATGGGCTTTTGACGAAGAAGTTACAAATGTTGTTAGAAAATTTATAGAAATTAGATATCAGTTATTACCGTATTTATACACTTCTTTCTACCAGTATTCAGAAAATAACATTCCAATGCTAAAATCTTTAGTGTTATTCGATCAAGAAGATAACCAAACACACTATAGAATAGATGAATTTATTTGCGGAAACCAATTATTAATTTGCCCAATTAACGAGCCAAATGCCAAAGGAAGACGCATGTACATACCTAGAGGTGAATGGTATAACTATTGGACAAACGAAATAGTTTCTGGAGGTAGAGAAACTTGGATTGATGCCGATTTAGATAGTATGCCAATTTTTGTTAAAGCAGGAGCGGTTATTCCTAAATATCCAATACAACAATATGTAGGAGAAAAAGAAATAGACCAATTAACTCTTGATGTATATTACAAAAACGGAAAAGAAGATTCTGAATTATATGAAGATGCAGACGATGGTTACGATTACACAAAAGGACGTTACAGTTTGAAAAAATTTAATGTAGCTGGATCTGAGGACAAGTTAATTATTAGAATTCATAAAAGTGGTAAATACATAACATCGTACAGCACATTTAAAATTAATTTACTTGGCTTACCATTTGATGTAAAATCTATAAAATTAGATAACGAATATATAGACTTAGAAGAGGTTAGTTTTAAAGACAACACATTAGTAGTTTCTAAAGAATTTACAAACCTTCAAATTAAAGGATAAAGAATAAAATTATTGAAATTATTAAAAAGCTTCTTTGGTGTTATAATCAAAGAAGCTTTTTTTATATATTACACTCATAAACAACACTATAAACAAAAATGACACATCAAGAATTACAAAATTCAGATTATAGAATTAGAAAATTAATAGGTATTTTGGGTTTATGTCTTCCATTTATTTTAATTTTTGCAAAAGGTGAGTTATTAGCCTCTATAAGTCATTACTATTATAGCACATTATCGTCTTTATTTTTTATTATAATACTATCTGCTTTTGGTTTATTTTTAATCTCTTATAAAGGCTATAAAAAAGATAAAACTAACGAAACCATAAGTGATGATTTAATAACCAATATAGGAGGCTTAGCAGCTCTTATTGTTGTTTTTATACCCACACGATGCATGGATAGTACAAGTATGGCTATAGATCTTATTTGCAAGAGCGAAAACTACCCTTTGTTTGGGCACAACAACATGCTTAAAAGTGGTATTCATTTAGGTAGTGCTGCTGTATTTATTCTTTCTATGGGGTGGATGTCTCGTTATAAATTTACTAGAGATGTAAACGATAGTAATAATAAACTATACCGCATTTGTGGTCTTTTAGTTTTTATATCTGTAGGCCTTATAGTCTTGCTTATTGTATTAGAAAAACTAGGTTTAGATACAAAAACTATGTTTTCTAACTATTACGTATTTATTTTTGAAACAACTGCAGTTATTCCGTTTGGTATCTCGTGGCTTGTAAAAGGCAAAGTACTAGACGATGTAAAACGATTAAAGGCTAAGTTTTTATAATTTTTAAGTTGATATAAAATTGTTTTCTACACTTTTTCTACATCAAAAGGTTTTCCTAAATACACTAATTGGTAACCTTCTTCAATGGTATCTATATCTAAACTATAAGACGAAATAATATGTAATTCTCCTTCATTATCCTTAATAAACAACGGAATAATATCTTTATCATTATTCGTTATTTTTATAAGCCCTTCATAATGTTCTTTATCATCTAAATCAATTTCTTGTATAGAAGGGAATCGTCTTGTTAATTCTATTAAAGATGTAAAATCGTCTTTATGCGAAAACAGTCCTTCTTTTGGGTTATTTGTATCGTCTAGCATTTCTTCGGTTGTAACTAACCTAAACGAACCATTTTCTCCAAACTGTTTACCAAATTTATTAATAGCGTATTTGTTAATATCAGAATTTACGGTTAAAGCCATTAAATAACCAATGTCGTTTAACTCTATATTATCTAATAAAGTATCAGAATATATATTTGTAGCAATAGCTTCTAGGCCTAAACTTTTAGCTTTTTCTATATTTTTCTCATTACTATCAATAAGTACTACATGTCTATTATTACTTTCTAAATAATGCCCTAAAAGCCTAGAAACTTTTGATGCACCAACAATTAAAATTCCGCCAGACTTATTAAGAAACACACCAACAAACCTAGCAAAAAGCCTTGCTGTAGTTGCATTTAATAAAACGGTACCCAAAACAATCATAAAAACAAGAGGCGTAATATACTCTGCCCCTTCTACTCCATTTTTGGCTAATTTTAAACCAAATAAAGAAGCTATACCTGCAGCTACTATACCACGAGGCCCAACCCAACTAATAAAAATCTTTTCGTTTAATTTTAATAATGAGCCTTGCGTGCTTAAAAAGACTCCAATAGGTCGTATTACAAAAGCAACCAAGGCAAATAAAATAAGTGTATTCCAGTTATAAATTAACATTAAATCGTCTATGTTAATATTTGCAGCAAGTAAAATAAATAGAATAGATATAAGTAATACACTTAAAGATTCTTTAAAATAAAGTAACTCTTTTAAATATGGCGAATTCGAGTTACCAAGTACCATACCCATAACCACAACAGCTAATAAGCCAGACTCGTGCGCAAAACTATCAGACAAAACAAAAACACCTAAAACCGAAGCCAAAGCAAACACGTTTAGTAAGTAATGAGGCACTAATTTTTTGTTAATAGCAAAATTTAAAGCATGAGCAAATGTATAACCAAAGGTAGAGCCAAAAAGTACAATTTTACCAAATTCTATAGATGCTGTTTTGGTAAACTCTCCGCCAGCGTCTACACTTATAAACTCAAAAACCAATACCGCTACCAAAGCACCAATAGGGTCTATTAAAATACCTTCCCATTTTAAAACAGTAGAAATATCTTTTTTAAGAGGTATGTTTCTTAAAATAGGTGTTATAACCGTTGGACCAGTAACTATAATTAATGCAGAGAATAAATACGAAATTTGCCAGCTTAAATCAAAAATATATCGTGCAGCCATAGCTGCTCCAAAAAAAGTAACGATAGAACCTAAGGTAATAAGCTTTGTAATTACAGGACCTACATTTTTAATTTCGCTTAATTTTAAAGTCAGTCCACCTTCAAACAAAATAACACTAATAGCAAGCGATACAAAGTAAAAGAGACTCTCTCCAGGAAAAAGGCCCTCTGTACCATTCCATATGGGTTCTATCCATTTGGTGCCATCTTCGCTTAAAAAAGCAGCAGCAATAGGTCCAACAAGTAAGCCTATTAATATTAATGGTAAAATAGCTGGAATTTTAAATTTCCAAGCTACCCATTGCGCCAATATTCCTAAAATTATAATACCTGCTAGTTCTATCATATCTCTATTTTACTATAAAAAAGACTAAATTAAGTAAAACAGATGGTTATTTTTGAAGTCATCTTCAAAAAATGCTATATTACCACTTCTAGTAAAAAAATATAACATCAGTGTCTATAAAGACTTTTAAAAGTATTGGTATAGGTGTGGCATATTCACCTAACTTAAAGGCAAACCTCTTTGAAGCAGCTAGATTAGCTGTTTTTTTTAAAGCTAAATTATTTTTAATTCATGTTGGAGAAGCATCAGAAGATAAAAAAAACATGCTTCGTGTTATTCTTAAAAGTTTTGAAAAAGATAATTTAGATTACGAGGTTGTATTTAAAAAAGGAGACCCTGTAAATGTTATTCTATCCACTTCCGAAGAAAAAAAAATAGACTTACTAATACTTGGTGCTCTACAACGCGAACGTTTTGTAAAATACTACATTGGCTCTATTGCTAGAAAAATTACACGACAAGCAAAATGCTCTGTTTTGCTATTAATAAAACCATCGGTAAATCGTGTAGCTTGCCAACACATTGTTGTTAATGGTTTAAAAGACCCTAAAACAGCACAAACCATTAAAAGGGCTTTTTATGTAGGCCATAAACTTAAATCTCAAAAAATTACAATTGTAGAAGAGATTAATAAAGAAGAACTAGCTGTTAAGGTTGAAGATGATAAATCGCTTAGAAGAGCCACCATAATGAAGGAGCGTATAAAACTAAGAGAAAACCTAAGAATTAAAGAAATAATAGAACATATACCAAAACAATACACCGAGAATATAGTTGTAAAATCGCAACCTATTTTTGGTAAAAAAGGCTATTCTATTGGCCATTATGCCCAAATTTCTCGTGCCGATTTATTAATAATGAATGCGCCTACAAAAATGACTTTTTGGGACCGTTTATTTCCTCACGACATCGAGCATATTTTAACCGAATTACCAACCGATGTGTTAATTTTACAATGAGTCCAAAAAAAAATAATATAAAACACTTTTTAAGCGCTTTACCTAGAAATATATTTTCGGGTTTTGTAGTAAGCCTTATAGCATTACCCTTGGGCTTAGGTTTAGCTATGGCCAGCGATGCTCCACCAATAGCAGGTATTATAGCTGCAGTAGTTGGCGGTATTACAGTATCTATTTTAGGAGGAAGCCATGTTACTATTACTGGTCCGGGTAACGGACTAGTAGGCGTGCTACTTGTTGCCATTACAACTTTAGGTTTACAAAATGCTTATATAGCTATACTCTTTTCTGGAGTGCTATTAATGCTTTTGGGCTTTTTTAAAATGGGTAAACTAGCCGATTTTTTTCCCTCGTCTGCCATTCAAGGTATGCTTGCTGCTATTGGACTTATTATTCTTGGTAAGCAGTTTCATATAATGCTAGCGCATAAAATTAAACGCGAAGACACTATAGATTACCTTTTAGAAATACCCTTTACAATAAACGATGCTGTACATTACGGTAATAAAGGTTTAATTTTTGCATCTCTAGCTGGTGTTATTAGCTTAGCTATTATGCTCTTTTATTCTAAAATTAGAAATAAATATTTACAGCTTATTCCTGCACCAATGTGGATTGTTTTACTATCTATTGGGTTTAGCTATTATTTCGAAATGTGGCTACACGAGCCCAACCCTATTGCTAAAGATTATATGATTTCTGGCATACCCTCTATTCAAACTATTATTAACGATATACCAATACCTAACTTTAATGGTATTTGGAGTTTTTCGTTTTGGGGAAGCGTTTTAGCACTAACTCTTATTTCTAGTATAGAATCGCTTTTAAGTATTAAAGCTGTAGATAAATTAGACCCAGAAAAAAGAAGATCTAACGTAAATAGAGACTTAAAAGCTCTAGGTTTAGCAACCATTGGTAGTAGTTTATTAGGCGGTTTAAATGTGGTAACCGTAATAGCGCGTAGCTCTGTAAACGTTAATAACGGAGCCAGCAACAGATCTTCTAACTTTTTTCACGCTGTATTTTTGGTTTTATTTATTGTATTATTTAGCACACAACTTACAAGAATACCACTACCAGCTTTAATGGCTATTTTAGTATATACAGGTTATAAACTAGCTGCGCCAACAGTAATAACTAAAATATTTTTTATTGGTAAAGAACAACTTATTATATTTTTTGTAACTCTTATTGTTACCTTAAAAATTGGCTTAATAATAGGTATTCTTGCTGGTGTTTTGGCTACCCTTATTATTCATGTAGTTATAAATAAAAGTCTTAGCTTTTTTGTAAGAAACGTGTTAAAACCTAATGTTTTAATGTATCAAGAAACAGGAGAACAGCAAAATTTTTATATCAGTGTAAAACATTTTTGTAGCTTTTTAAATTACTACAAGCTTAAACAACAATTGGATGCGGTGCCAGAAGACCAAGATGTTATTGTAGATTTTTCGCTTTGCCAATTTGTAGATCATACGGTTATGGAAAACATTAATAATTATCAAGAATTGTTTGATAAACGAGGTGGCCATTTCGATGTTATTGGGCTAGATATGCACGATACAGATTCTAAACATCCGTTTGCTTTAAGGCGTATGTTACCTGTGCCAAAAATTATAAAAAACAACCTTACTAGACGTCAAACTAGTATAGAAAGTTTGGCGAAAGAGTACCAATATAATTATAGCTCTAAAAAAGTAAAAAAAGTATCGCATTTAAATAATTTTCAGTTTTTTAAAACAAAACATATTAATCATGTTTACAACAAGTTATCGCATAAAGATAAAGCAATGAAGCTTTTTGATATCGAATTTTCTGAAGGTGAATTTATAGCAAAAGAAGTGGTGAGATGTACCATGCTACATATTAATTTAAATAAAACAATTCCGGAATTTACATTAGACAAAGAGGGTTTTTTAGAAAAAGTTTCGGCACTTGCAGGTAATAAAGATATTGACATTAAGAATCACAACGATTTCTCTAAGCGTTTTCATCTTTTAGGCGATAATGAAACCGGAATTACTAAGTTTTTTAATAACGATATTACAAATTTCTTTGAATGTAACCCGTATTATCATGTAGAGTCTAACGGAGAATCTCTCCTTATTTTTGGTAAAGAACGACTTGCTAGCGTTAAAGAAATTAAAGCTTTATTTGATTTTGGTAAACGATTAAAAGTTGCTATTAAAGGAAGTGATTAAAAATGACAATTAATCAAAAAGAAATATGGAACAAGATTTAAAAATAAAAAAAGATGCTTAATAATAAGTCAATCATAGCTTGTAAACTAATCCTTTTTCTATAATGAATTATAAAATTTTAGTTGATTCCAAATCGTTATACGAATTTGCAGATGAGAAAACGCGTCTATCGGTATTTAACGCTTTAATTCTTAGTGGTAAAACTACGAATTATAAGTTTGAAGAATCTCTTAATATACAAGTTCAAAAGAATATTCCTGATTCCAATTTAGAATCCGAAAGAAAGCCTGTTCAGTTTATGACTGTAGGTGGTAAAATTTTTATTTCTCAAACCATAAGAAACATCTTTGAAAGCCATAAAGTAATTGGGGAATATTTTAGTGCTCAGGTAAAAAAAGAAGGAATAGCTTTTAATGAAAATTATTATCTGTTTAACCCACTAGTGGGAATTGATTGTTTAGATTACAAAAATTCTACATATCGCAAAGAGTATGATGATTGGAGTAAGTTATATAACATTTCTCAAATTTCACCTTTGAAAATTGACGAAAAAAAAATCCCAGACAATCCATCTTTATTTTTTTTGGGACAATTTCCAAATAAAGAAAATAATAATAGAATTTTAGATAGTATCATTATTATAAGGAATGATTTGGCAAAAAAATTACTAAAATCTAAATTAGTGGGAGTTAATATTTTCGAAATTGAAAAATATGAGCGTAGTTGGAAATGGAAATGAATGGAAAAACAGTACGCAAAAGCCTGTTGCCAACAATTTGAGAACCCATTTTAGCCTAGATCTCAGAAAACCTGCTGAAGTACATTTGAATCCAAATATCAAATACAAATTCTATAGAAAAAATAATGAAAATTTACCCGAACTTACGATTTAAGAACCGAGAATTTTAACTAAAAAAGAGTTAATCTATATCAGTATAATACAAAGAAGCTGATACTAAAAAAGGAAATTTAGTTTTCTATGATTATAGAAAAGATAATAATTCACCTATTCTAATTTACCAAACAAGTGTATTGCTTGATAAGGAAAAAATAAATATGTTTGATGCAGAAATTAGACAGATTTATGCAAATGAATTTAATGAAAGGTACAATTTTATAGAGTTTTCACCGAATTAAAAATCTTCAGTTTATACTTTAGTTATTATATAGAATTTAGGATTAAAAAAAAGAGACACTACCTAAATTTAATAGTATAATGCCTCTTATATAAACTATAAAGCAAGCTTAACATTTTCTAAAACTAAATAACAGCCTTTCTACCTCTTAAAAACTCAACAATTGCAATAATAACTACACTTGCTCCAAACAAAGGGAATACTATAGCTAAAACAATAATAATTGCTACAATACCATAACTTGCTTTAAACGATTTTGGCACCTTTGGTGTACTCCATTTTTTAGGTTCTTTTCGTTTTAAATACGATACCAAACCAGCAATAGCTACAAAAGCTAATAAAATGGCCACACATAGCATTACAAACCAGTTCCAAAGTCCAAATTGCCCTTGATGAAAAGCCATAAACCACAAACGACCACGCATTAAAACACCAACATCTTCCCAATTATGACTTATAAGTTGCTTACCAGAATACTGATCGAAATGAAAACGCTTTTGTGCTCCCAAATCAAACGTTGTGTTGTAGATGCTGTAAACACCTTTAGGGTTACTAGGTAAACCAATACTAACTTCGCCTTTTAAATGCATAGACTTAGCTAAAACAACCATTTCGTCTAGAGTAATTGCTTCTCCTTTTATGTTAGATTGTATACCTCTAGCGCTCCATGTTTTAGGAAAACCTGTATTTGTAGCGTCTTGTAACCATTTAAAATTAGCACCAAAAACATCGGTCCATGGCATGCCTCCAGCCAAAGTTATTAACAACAATACAGATATCCAAAAGCCAAAAACGGTGTGTAAATCTCTGTAGAGTGTACGTTTTCCTGCGTTAAATCTAATTTTAAAAAAGCCTTTTACACCTTCTTTTTTGTTTGGCCAAAACACATAAACACCTGTAATAATTAATACAAACATCCAGCTAGCAACCAACTCGATTATTTTTGTACCAAACTTACCCAAAAGTAATTCGCCATGTAGTTTTCTAACCGTATGCATATTAGAGTTTTTCGGACTTATTTTACCCGACACCTCAGCTTTATATGGATTTATATACACACTACTTTTATGGCTAAACATACCCGAAGAAAAAATAGTAGCTTGATTAGCTTTGGTTGGTATAACCATACTAAAAGGTGGTTTATGTAACTCTGGTTTTGCCAATTCCCATTGTTTTTGATAAGAAATAGCTTCCTTTTCAACTTTAACTGTTTTAATATGTGCTTGTTTTGGCGCATCGTATTTATCTTTAAATAAATATATACCTCCTGTAATGGCTAATAAAATAACAAATGGCATACTAATAAGACCAGCAATAAAATGCCATTTCCAAAGCCATTGGTTTAGTTTTCTGTTTTTCATAAAAAATGATATTTAAAAGAAGCTGCCAGTAAGCCTTTAATAATATTAAGTACTTTGAAACTAAAATTAATTAATAGCGTAAAAAATAATTCTAAAGCTTAATATCTCCCCCAAAACTTACATTTTAAGGCAGCTTCTTATTTTACTTAAAAATGATATTTAATGCCAAAATGAAATGCTCTTGGGTTACCAACACTATACGAGTTAGCACGACTCCATTTACTATAAGATACTCTAGGCGAATACAAATCGTCAAAAATATTTAAAACATGGCTCCAAATTTCTATATTTTGGTACCTATACGATGCTAAAAAGTTAAAAATATTATGCCCATTGTAAGTTGCTGTACCAAAAGTACCATCGCCATTATCTACTTGGTTTTCAAAACTTGTATTGTATTTTCCAACCAACTCGTGTGTTAGGCTTAAAACCATATTTTTTACATAAACAGGTTTGTATATAATTTTTGAATTCCCTAAAACCTTTGGTGCTGTTGGTCTATCGGTTTTAGAGTAATCTACGCCACCATCAAAAAAATCGATATATCTGTGTTTAGCAAAGCTTCCGTTGTGCGATATTGTTAATTCGTTTGTTAGTGTATATTTAAAACCATATTCTATACCGTAAGATCTTGTTTTTCCTGCGTTAGCACTAAAAAAATTATCGGCTTCGTCTCTTAAAGTTACTAGGGTGTTTTTTCCATCTAAAAAGTAAACAGCAACGTCTATTTTAAAGTTTTTGTGTAGTGTTAAGTATGTTCCAATTTCGTAGTTATGGTAGTTGCTAGGTTTTAAATCGAAAACATTTTCGCCAACTCCAACATAGCTATTTCTATATAAAGACGATGTTTGCGGAGGTGTAAATCCGTTAGAATAATTAGCATACAACCCTAAATTACGAGACACATTATAATTAGCACCAAATTTAGGTGACACATTATTATAACTATTTTTAGAATCTTTTGGGCCCGCAACACCATCAACTAAATTATTATAATCGTAATCGAAACCATCATAACGCAATGCAGCTGTAAGCTTTAATTTTTCTGTAGGGTTTATTTCGTATTGAAAATACCCTGCGTAGTTAAAAATATCTGCATCATAATTAATAATATAATCTCCTGCATTTAAAGTAAAACCAGTGTTTTGTCCTGTCTCTGTATTTACAATAACCGATATCGTTTCTGCTTGATAACTTTGCGGAGAAAAATCTGCGGAAGCACCAATAATTAAAGATGAATTTGCAAAATCAAAATCTATTTTATGCTGAATTAATCCCACATAACTTGTAAATCCGTTACTATTAATCTCTCCTGTTCCTGTTCCTGTTAACTCTCTTGTAGTCCAATCTCTTCCTTGCGAAACACGATACGAAGGGTTTTGATCCATATTGTTTTTTCTAAAAATAAAGTTGAAAGCTGTTTTATTTTTAACATTCCATTGTTTGTCTAAAGTAGATCTAAAGCGAAACGAGAACGCTTCGCGCTCTGTAAATGTTTGATCGCTTTCGTAGTTACCCTTAGAATAATCAGATTCACTTAAAGACCCAGACATGTCCGATCTATACTCTATAATATCGAATACATTTACCCAATTTGATGTTGCCGATAAATGATTTACATTTTTAAATGTTAATGCAAATTTTTCGTAATCACTGTGCTCAACAGGTCCATTTTTACGTTGCACATATTGTGTACCTAAATAAAAACCAACATTTTCTCCAGCATATTGAGAGACTTCTAAATCGTATTTAGTTAATCCCATATCGTTAATTTGAAAACCAATACCTCCTGTAAAATCTCTTGTTGGGTTTTTGGTTAAAAAATTAAAACTACCTCCAATGGCTTCGCTACCGTAAATACTAGATGCTGGGCCTTTTAAAACCTCAACCCTATTAAAAGCGACATCGTTCATTTCTAATAAAGCATTATGATTAAATACCGCAGTTGGACGAATTGGTAAACCATCTTCTACATATAAAAACAAAGATTTGGTAGATATTGGCGAACGCACAGACATCATATGTTGCTCGTTTCCTGCAGCTCTAGACATACTCATGTTAACACCTGGCACATCGTTAACCAATTGGTCTAAACCAAAGGCTTTTGTATCTGCTATTTCTTTTGCAGAAATTACAGAAATAGATGCTGGCACCTCTTTACGTTGTTGTTTTTCTCTACTTGCAGATATAACAACCTCGTTTAAAAGCTCATCGCTTTCTATTAATTTTATTTTATTATTTGATACTGATAGTGTTTGATCTACGGTTGCGAAACCCATAAATTTTACAATAACATGATTTCCTTTTTTAAGTGTAATTTTAAATGTTCCGTTTCCGTCAGAGATAACAGCATTATTTTTGTTTAATTTTGATTGAATAGTTGCTCCTGGTAATGGTTGATTATTCTCATCAATAATTTGTCCAGAATATGTGTTTTGAGCATATGTAAATAAGCTTACTAAGCAAATAGTAAGTGTAATTAACTGTTTCATTTTTTTAATTAAATAATATGTAGCACCTATTAGCCACTTTATTAAAAGCGAATTTTAAGGCAATTTTAAAAAGTTTAGTTTTTGTTCTCGATATAAATTACCGAGACTTTAGTGTAGTATGTTATTCTAATATTTTTAACTAAGTGTAAATACATTTAAGCCTAAAATTTGCTTTAATGAGGCACAGCGTAACATTAATTATTATTAACAATGTATACATTAGCCCTATTTAAATAGCAAATAGACTTAATAATTAAAAATAAAAAAATAGAATTAAACTTTTGGAGGAGGGTTTAGCACTTCGCTGTATATAGAATTAAACGTATTGTAATAATTCCAGTTATTTAAAGTAGAAACAAAACTATTTTTATTAAAAATGAAGGGCCTATATTCTTGAAAGTAAACAGGAACAAAGGCCTCAAATAATGTTGTTAAATAAGAATCTGAAGATGTATTTGTAGACAACTGGCTCATTAAATGGCATTTACCATTACATTGCAATTGTGGTTTTTCTTTATTAATACAATAAGTATCAATAATATAATCAATATTTAATTCATAATAAGCCACATATCCTACATTATACAATGGCCTAATAGCCAATGCTAAAAACAACATATATGATAAATAAATCTTCAATTAATTAATAATATTTGTGCGATTGCAAAGCTAATTTAAAAAACCATTAAAAAAAGAACGAATAACCTTATAATTTATTCTTAATAAATTCTTAACAATTCGTTATAATCGTTGCGTTTTTTTTAATTTTACAGCCATATGAACTTATTTCCTATAAATGCAGGTAATTTTAAATTAGATGGTGGTGCCATGTTTGGCGTTGTACCAAAATCGCTTTGGCAACGAACCAACCCTGCAGACGCTAATAATATGATCGATTTAACTGCACGTTGTTTACTTATAGAAGACGGTAATAGGTTAATATTAATTGATACAGGTATGGGCAATAAGCAATCTAGCAAGTTTTTTGGTTATTACCACCCTTGGGGCGATTTTACTTTAAACAACTCGTTAAAACAACATGGTTTTCATAAAGACGATATTACTGATGTATTTTTAACACACCTTCATTTCGATCATTCTGGTGGAGCTATTGAATGGAACAGTAATAAAACAGGTTATCAATCGGCTTTTAAAAACGCTCAGTTTTGGAGTAACATAGACCACTGGAAATGGGCTACACAACCAAATAACAGAGAAAAAGCATCGTTTTTAAAAGAAAACATAATTCCGATAGAAGAAAGCGGACAGTTAAAATTTACAACGCTACCAGACAATGATATTTTAAAAAATTCGGAACTAGGTTTCGATATCTTTTTTGCAAACGGACATACCGATAAGCAAATGATTCCCATGATAAATTATAAAGGAAAAACCATTTGTTTTATGGCCGATTTATTACCAACCGTTGGTCATCTTCCACTTCCCTATGTTATGGGTTACGATACAAGACCACTGCTAACCTTAAACGAAAAAGAAAGTTTTTTAAACCTAGCAGCCAAAAATAATTTCTATTTATTTTTAGAGCACGATGCTCACAACGAAATTATTACAGTAAAACAAACAGAAAAAGGGGTTCGTTTAAAAAACATACACACCTCTCAAGACATATTCTATTAAATAACAAAGACTAATTCAAATATATAAAATGAGCACATTCAAATCTTTAACATTTACTGCTGTTACAGCACTTTTACTTTCTAGTTGTGGTAGCACAGGAGATATTTTATCTACTCCTATAGAAAACATAGACAATACACCTTTAAAAGTTTCAGAATTAACTGAAGCCGAAAAACACAATTGGGGACATTTAGATTTGGCTAACGATACCATTCCAGGTATGGGTGTAGATAAAGCCTACTCTGAAATTATTAAAAATAAAAAAGGAAAAACGGTAATTGTTGCGGTTATAGATTCTGGTATAGATATAGACCATGAAGATTTAGACGATGTTATTTGGACCAACAAAGGCGAAAAACCTAACAACGGTATAGATGATGACAAAAACGGATACATTGACGATGTACATGGTTGGAATTTTTTAGGTGATGGTTATAACGAGCAATTAGAGTATGTACGCATTCTTGCAAGTAAAGACACAAATAACCCAGATTATGCTAGCGCTAAAGCTCAATACGACCAAGATTATAAAAAATATACAGGTTATAAAACTAACTACGAGCAAACATTACAACAAGTAACAGCTGCAGATGATGGTATTGCTAAATTTTTAAACAAAACCAATTATACTAAAGCAGATGTAAATGCAATAAAAACTGAAGACCAAACCATACAACAGTATGTTTCTATTATAAAATATGTGTATAGCGTAGATATGGAATCGGCTGCAGAGTTTAAAAAAGAATTATCTAACGCATTAGAGAGTATTACAGATCGTTTAAACTATAACCTAAACACTACTTTTAATGGTCGTGTAACAGGAGATAACCCTGACGATATGTCTACTAAGTTTTACGGTAATGGTAATGTAAAGCCAGTTAAGAAAAGTGAAAGTCACGGTACACACGTAGCTGGAATTATTGCTGCAGAACGCAACAATGGTAAAGGTGTAAATGGCGTTGCAAATAATGTACAAATTATGAGTATTAGAGCTGTACCTAACGGTGACGAGTACGATAAAGATGTAGCATTAGCAATTCGTTACGCTGTAGATAATGGTGCCTCTATTATAAACGGAAGTTTTGGTAAAAGCTTTTCTCCGCATAGCGACTGGGTAAGAGATGCTATTACTTACGCCTCTAAAAACGATGTTGTTTTTGTTCATGCTGCTGGTAACGATAGTAAAAATGTTGATGTAGAACCAAATTTTCCAGACGATAATGTTAACGGGCAAGAAATATCAGATACATACATAAGAGTTGGTGCTTTAGCTCCAAAATACGGTTCTGGTTTATTAGCTGGGTTTTCTAACTATGGTAAAAATAATGTAGATGTTTTTGCACCAGGAGCAAAAATATACTCTACAACACCAGAAAACGAATACCAAACCAAAGGAGGAACATCAATGGCTGCTCCTGGAGTTGCTGGTGTTGCAGCTTTAATTAGATCATACTACCCACATTTAAAAGCAGCACAAGTAAAGCAAATTATTATGGAATCTGGATTAGCTGTTCCTGCTAAAGTTGTTGTTGGTGGAGACACTAATAATGTACAACCTTTTAAAGATATTGTTAAGTCTGGTAAAATAGTTAATGCATACAATGCTTTAATAATAGCATCAAAAACATCAAAATAAAAGCGAGTTTTTTTATTTAAATAATTCAAATTTTTAGTAATATGAATCGTTTTTTAATTTCTATTTTTTGTATTTCGTTATTGTGGTCTTGTAATGGTAATAAAGCTGTTTTAGCTTCTGCTACAAATACACCAGAAAATCCATCAACTAAAAAAACTACATATTGGCAACAACATGTAGATTATAAAATGGAAATTGATATGGATGTAAATACCTATCAATACAAAGGAAAACAAGAATTAGCATACACTAACAACTCACCAGATGTATTAACAAAAGTATACTATCACTTATACTTTAACGCTTTCCAACCTGGTAGCGAAATGGATGTACGCTCGCGTACCATTGCAGATCCAGACAAACGTGTTGGCGATAGAATTAGTAAGCTTAAACCTAACGAAATAGGATATATTAAAGTTAATTCTCTTAAACAAAATGGTACCAAGCTTAATTACGAAACAGTTGGTACCATACTAGAAGTTGAGTTAGCAAAGCCTATTCAACCAGGAGAAAAAGTAATTTTTAATATGCTTTTTGATGCACAGGTACCTACTCAAATTCGTCGATCTGGAAGAAACAGTGCAGAAGGTGTTGCACTTTCTATGACGCAATGGTATCCAAAACTAGCCGAATATGATTTTGAAGGTTGGCATGCAGACCCATACATTGGTCGCGAATTTCATGGTGTTTGGGGAGATTTTGATGTAAAATTATCGATCGATAAAAATTATATTGTTGGTGGCTCTGGCTACCTTCAAAACCCAAACGAAATTGGTTATGGTTACGAAACTGGCGTGGTAAACAGGCCAAATTCTGATAAGCTTACATGGCATTTTAAAGCACCTAATGTACACGATTTTACTTGGGCTGCAGATCCTGATTATATTCACGATACCTACCAAATGCAAAATGGTCCTAAATTACATTTTCTATACAAAAAAACGTTAGAGGCCGATTATTTAAGAGATTGGAAAAAAATGCAGCCAAAAGCTGCCGAATTAATCCAATATTATAGCGACAACATTGGTAAATACCCATACAAACAATACTCTGTTATTCAAGGTGGAGATGGCGGTATGGAATATGCCATGTGTACTCTAATTACAGGAAAACGCTCTTATGGTAGCTTAGTTGGTGTTACTGCTCACGAAATGGCACATACATGGTTTCAGTTTTTGTTAGCTACCAACGAAGCTAAACACGAATGGATGGACGAAGGTTTTACAAGCTATATAAGTGATCATGCAATGAATACTGTTTTTAAAGAAAGCGAAAAAAATCCGACAGCAAATGCTTATAAAAATTACCTTTATTTAGCTAATTCTGACAAACAACAACCGCTTACAACTCATGCAGATCGTTATCATTATAATCAAGTATATAGTATATCGGCATATAGTAAAGGTGAGGTATTTATGGCACAATTAGGTTATGTTATTGGCGAAGAAAATCTAAAAAAAACCATTAAAAAGTATTTTGACGATTTTGCTTTTAAACACCCTAGGCCTATAGATATAATTCGCTCTGCCGAAAAGATAACAGGTTTAGAGCTAGATTGGTATTTAATAGACTTTACGCAAACTACAAACACTATAGATTACGGTATAAAATCGATTAAAAATAAAACTATTACTCTAGAACGCATAGGTTTAATGCCTATGCCAATAGATTTAAAAGTTACTTATACAGATGGTACAAGCGAAGATTTTTATATTCCGTTACAAATGATGCGTGGCGAAAAACCAACATCGGCAACCATTATAAAAGATTGGGCTTGGGCTTATCCTACTTACAGTTTTGATGTTTCTAAAACTGTGAAATCTGTTCAAATAGACCCAACAGAAATGATGGCCGATATTGATAAATCGAACAATAAAAAATAATTTTTGAATACATCAAACAACCATATAAACTACGTCGAGTTTAAAGCTAAAAACCTTGAAGACATTAAACGGTTTTACTCCTCTTGTTTTAATTGGGTGTTTACAGATTACGGACCAACTTATATCGCTTTCGCGGAAAGCGGTATAGAAGGTGGTTTTGAAAAAACAGAAAACCCCATTGTAAATGGGGTTCTTATTGTTTTATATCATGAAAACCTTGATACAATAAAAAATAAAATAATAGCTGCCAACGGAATAATTTCTATAGATATTTTCTCTTTTCCTGGCGGACGCAGATTTCAATTTTTAGACCCTTCTGGTAACGAATTAGCTGTTTGGTCTAATAAATAATACTACAGTAACATATCATCTAAAGTCAATTAGTATCTTTACTTGACTTAACGATTTCGATATGAAAACTAATATCACTAAAGTTAATATTCCAACAACATCTGTATTGTTAAATAATAATACGATTTACGATTATTCAGATAGTTATCAAACCTACTATTTAGATAAAAATAGCAATATTTCTTCTACGCAAATAGGCAAAGCTTTTTTTGCTTCGGCGCCAAAATGGAGCGAAAAACTTTTCGAATTAAGAAATAGAATCGTTTCTATCTTTGGTTTAAAAATATCAGAAAAAAATAAAGACAGACAACAACAACTAGAAAACTTTACATACGAACCTGGTAGCTCTTTGGGGCTATTTAATGTGTATTCTAAAACAGAAAACGAAGTTATTTTGGGCGAAGACGATAAACATTTAAATTTTAGAATATCGCTACTTAAAGAAAATGCCCAAACTCAAAATAAAAAACTTACTATTACTACCGTAGTTAAATATAATAATTGGTTTGGTAAACTTTATTTTTTACCCGTAAAGCCTTTTCATAAACTAATTGTTCCAAAAATGTTAAAAGGTGTTGTGAATAGCTTGAATAACGAAAACACAGAATTATCTAACTAATATTTATTTTTTTAATACCTTTACAGTGTAAACTTTAGGGGTGTTCGTTAAATCGGACTGAGAAAAACCCTTTGAACCTGATGCGGTTAGTACCGTCGAAGGGAAAAGTTGAAAAGCACATTGCAATATGTGTTTACAGCATTTCTATATTATACGCTACGTTAAAGGCCTATAACTTTTCAAATTTTTTTTTCTCTATTGTTTACAGCATTTTAATAAATACTGTATATGATAACTATTTACGTAAACCAAAAAGAGGTATCGCTAAAACCAAATACCAATATTTTGCAATTGTTGCAATCTTTAAATTCTCCATTACAAGGTATTGCGGTTGCCATTAAAGACGATATTATTCCAAATGCAAATTGGGAAAAACATTTATTATCAAATCAAGATCAAGTTTTAATAATTCAAGCCACTCAAGGCGGATAAAATAGCCATTAGCTTTTGGCTATTAGCCTTTAGCAAAATGTTCAAAAAAAATATTAACTGCTAAAAGCCTATGGCCAATAGCTAGAAGCGAAAAACATGAAAAGTAAAGACACTGCACCAAAAGAAGGACAAATTACAAGAAAACCATTTCCTAACTCTAAAAAGATTTACGTACAAGGTAAAATACACCCACAAATTAAGGTGGCCATGCGTGAAATTGAACTGAGTGATACGGTTGATTCTATGACGAAAAAGAAAACGCCAAACGAACCAGTTACTGTTTACGATACTTCCGGGCCCTATACAGATCCTAACAAAGAAATCAATGTACATAATGGTATTGAAAGAATTAGAGAGCAGTGGATTTTAGATCGTGGTGATGTAGAAGAATTAGATGCTTTTACCTCTAAATATTGTAATGAGCGTTTAAACGATAAAAGTTTGGATCATATGCGTTTCGACTTAAAACACAAACCTAAACGTGCCAAAAAAGGACAAAACGTAACACAGTTACACTACGCAAAAAAAGGCATTATTACTCCAGAGATGGAGTATATTGCTATTCGTGAAAACCAGCGAATAGATGAAATGACCGAAATTAGAAAGCAACACCCAGGAGAACATTTTGGAGCATCAATTCCAGCTAAAATTACTCCAGAGTTTGTACGCGAAGAAGTAGCTCGTGGTCGTGCTGTAATACCTTCTAACATTAACCACCCAGAAGCAGAACCTATGATTTTAGGTAGAAACTTCTTAGTAAAAATAAACGCAAATATTGGTAATTCTGCCACGACATCATCAATAGAAGAAGAAGTAGAAAAAGCAGTATGGGCTTGTCGTTGGGGAGCAGATAATATTATGGATTTATCCACAGGGCAAAACATTCACGAAACGCGCGAGTGGATTGTTCGTAACTCGCCAGTACCAGTTGGTACCGTACCAATTTATCAAGCCTTAGAAAAAGTAAATGGCGTTGCCGAAGATTTAACTTGGGAAATTTTCCGTGATACCTTAATAGAACAAGCAGAACAGGGTGTAGATTACTTTACTATTCACGCTGGAGTATTATTACGTTATGTACCCATGACAGCAAAACGTGTAACAGGTATTGTATCTCGTGGTGGTTCTATTATGGCAAAATGGTGTTTAGCGCACCACAAAGAAAGTTTCTTGTACACGCATTTTGAGGAGATTTGTGAAATTTTAAAATCTTACGATGTTGCCTTTTCTTTAGGAGATGGTTTACGTCCAGGTTCGGTTGCCGATGCTAATGACGAGGCGCAATTTGCAGAATTAGAAACTTTAGGAGAATTAACTCAAATTGCTCGTAAGCACGAAGTGCAATGCTTTATAGAAGGACCAGGTCACGTGCCAATGCACATGATTAAGGAAAACATGGAAAAGCAAATCGAAGTTTGTGACGAAGCGCCTTTTTACACCTTAGGACCTTTAACTACTGATATTGCTCCTGGTTACGACCACATTACTTCTGGTATTGGTGCTGCCATGATTGGTTGGTACGGTTGCGCCATGTTATGTTACGTAACGCCAAAAGAACATTTAGGATTGCCTAATAAAGAAGATGTACGTGTAGGTGTTGTTACCTATAAATTAGCTGCACATGCTGCCGATTTAGCTAAAGGGCACCCAGGCTCTCAGCACAGAGATAATGCTTTAAGTATGGCGCGTTTTGAGTTCCGTTGGGAAGATCAATTTAACTTAGGTTTAGACCCAGAACGTGCTCGTGAGTATCATGATGAGACATTACCAGCTGCAGGTGCTAAAATTGCACATTTCTGTTCTATGTGCGGACCAAAATTTTGTTCTATGAAAATTTCTCAAGAAGTTAGAGACTTTGCTGCAGAAAATAAAATTTCGGATGATAACGAAGTCTTACAAAAAGGAATGGAAGAAAAATCGAAAGAATTTAAAGAAAAAGGTTCAGAGGTTTATCTTTAATTAATTATCAGTTAACAATGTGCAATTAGCAATTTATTGTTAAAAGCACATTGATAATCGTTCATTGTTAATTGTTAATTGTTAATTGTTTATGATAATACTAATAGCACCAGAAAAAGACGTTCCAAACGAAATTGAAATACTACATCAGTTATTTCAAGAAGGTTTGCAATACTATCATTTAAGGAAACCAAATAAAAATTACGAAGAACATTGCGCTTATTTAAATCAAATAGATAAAAAATATCATAATAGAATTGTGGTGCATTATTTTCATGAATTGATTAACGATTTCAATTTAAAAGGCATTCACTTTCAGGAGCAAAAAAGAAGGGATAACATCGATAATCCTGGGCAGTACTTTAAAAATTTAAACATGTTTGGTAAATCCATAAGTTCTTCCTTTCACGAACCTGAAGATTTAGAAACCTGTTATTTTGAATTCGATTATCATCTGTTAAGTCCGGTGTTTTCGTCTATCTCAAAACAAGGTTATAAAGGTCGCGGTTTTGATGTAAATCACATCGATAAAAGGATTGTTGGTATGGGCGGAGTTACCACTGAAAACCTTGTAGAATTTAATAAACTAGGTTTTAAAGGTGTTGGTGTTTTAGGAGGCATATGGAATAGTAGCGAGCCTTTAAAGGAGTTTAAAATAATGAAGCGTTATTTTGAATAACAACAAATACATATTAACTATAGCTGGCCACGATCCTTCGGGAGGCGCTGGTTTAACTTCAGATATTAAAACTTTTGAGGCACATGGTTTGTATGGTTTGTCCGTTTGTAGCGCAATAACCGTTCAGAATGATATTGATTTTAAAGCATGTATTTGGACTGATGTAGAAGTGATTCTAGCGCAAATTGAAACCCTGTTTGACCGTTTTGAAATTTCAGTGGTTAAGATTGGCATCATTCAATCTTGGGATGTATTATCAATCGTAATCAATAAATTACACGCTTTAAATTCCGAAGTAAAAATTGTTCTAGATCCTATTATAAAAGCAAGTGCTGGTTTTGATTTTCATTCAACCGAAAGTCAAGAGTTATTAGACAATATTTGGGAACAATGTTTTTTAATCACGCCAAATTATGATGAAATTCAACAGCTATATCCAGAAAAAAATATTGAAACAACTATTGAACATATTTCAGAAAAAACAAACATCTATTTAAAAGGCGGACATAGAATCGATAAAAAAGGATGGGATGTACTGTACTACAATAAAATTGTAATGATAAACATACCGCCAATAGCCGAAAAAATTTTGGAAAAACACGGTAGCGGTTGCGTTTTATCTTCTGCTTTAGCAAGTAATATTTTATTAGAGCAAAGCTTAGAGGATGCTTCAAAACACTCTAAATATTATACCGAAAGGTTTTTAAATAGTAATAAATCTTTGTTAGGAGTTCATAATTACTAAAACAGTTTTAATTACTAAAATTCTCATATTCAAATAACCATGATTATACCAAAACTACATTATATATCGCAAGGTGAAACTCCTAAAGAACATCTAGAAAACATTCAAAAAGCATGTACCTCTGGAGCCGAATTAGTACAATTGCGTTTAAAAAACGTTTCAGAAAAAAAGATTTTAAAATTAGCTAAAGAAGCGAGAGATATTACCTCTCATTTTCAAACCAGATTAATTATTAACGACTATTATAAAATAGCCAAAGAAATAAAAGCCGATGGTGTGCATTTAGGTAAAACCGATACTTGCCCAACTATAGCTAGAAAACATTTATACACTTGGCAAATAATTGGTGGTACAGCAAACACACTAGAAGATTGTGAAATTTTAATTGACAAAAACGTCGATTATATAGGTTTAGGACCTTTTAGGTTTACTACAACTAAAGATAATTTAAGTCCAATTTTAGGACTTGATGGTTATACTGCAATCGTTGAAGCATTACATACAAAAATACCAATAATTGGTATTGGAGGTATAACTCTAGAAGATGTTACCGAAGTGCTTGAAACCGGAATTTCTGGTATTGCAGTTTCTGGAGCTATTACTCAAGATTTTAATAAAATACGAAAATTTAACCAGTTGTTAAACGCCTCTTCAACACTAGAACAACGCCATACATTTGATAAAAAATAGAATTTTATTATGAATGATTTATTAAAAATAGCAGATAAAGAATTTAACTCAAGACTATTTACAGGAACAGGAAAGTTTAGCTCAAATAATTTAATGTCTGAAGCTTTAAAAGCCTCAGAAAGTGAATTAATTACGGTAGCATTAAAACGTGTAGATGTAGATAATAGTCAAGATAAAATGTTGCAAAGTATTATGCGTCCTAAAGTAAATTTGCTTCCAAATACATCGGGTGTTAGAGATGCTAAAGAAGCTGTTTTTGCAGCACAATTAGCAAGAGAAGCTTTAGAAACAAACTGGATAAAATTAGAAATTCATCCAGATCCTAAATATTTATTACCAGACCCTATAGAAACACTAAAAGCTGCCGAGGAATTGGTAAAATTAGGTTTTGTTGTGATGCCATACATACACGCAGATCCTGTTTTATGCAAAAGACTTGAAGATGTAGGTACGCAATGCGTTATGCCTTTAGGTGCGCCAATAGGTACTAATAAAGGTATAAAAACATTAGATTTTTTAGAAATTATTATAGAACAAAGTAATGTTCCTGTAATTGTAGATGCAGGTATTGGTAGTCCGTCGCATGCAGCTTATGCTATGGAGTTAGGAGCAGATGCAGTTTTGGTAAACACAGCCATTGCAGTATCTAAAAACCCAACACAAATGGCAGTAGCTTTTAAAATGGCAGTAGAGGCAGGCAGGATGGCGTTTAATGCCAAATTAGCATCGGTTAAAAAACATGCAGAAGCTAGTAGTCCGTTAACCTCATTTTTAAACTAGAAACTGCGATACACAAAAAAACATGTCTTTTAAAAATACATTTAACACATACAATTGGGATACTTTAGAAAAAGAGATTTATGCTTTTACAGCTAAAGATGTTAGGCAAGTTCTTGATAAAGAAAAGATAGATTTAGAAGATTTTAAAGCCCTAATTTCTCCTGTAGCAAAGCCTTTTCTTGAAGAAATGGCGCAACGCAGCCATAACCTAACAAAAAAACGCTTTGGTAATACCATACAAATGTATGTACCCATGTATTTGTCTAACGAGTGCCAAAACATTTGTACCTATTGTGGGTTTAGTATGACTAATAAAATTCCTAGAAGAACTTTAAAAGATGATGAAATTTTAAAAGAAGTTGCCTTTTTAAAAACCAAAGGTTACGACCATATTTTATTAGTAACAGGCGAAGCCAATAAAACAGTTGGTGTCTCGTATATAAAACATGCTATAAATTTAATTCGCGAACATTTTTCTAATATTAGTATTGAAGTGCAACCATTAGATCAAGATGAATACGAACAACTTATTGAGGCCGGTTTATATGCCGTTTTAGTATACCAAGAAACATACCATAAGGCCACTTATAAAACACATCACCCTAAAGGAAAAAAATCTAATTTCGATTATCGTTTAGACACTCCAGATCGTTTAGGAAAAGCTGGTATACACAAAATAGGTCTTGGTGCTTTATTTGGTTTGGAAGATTGGCGAGTAGATAGTTTTTATACTGCTTTACATTTAAAATATTTGCAAAAAACGTATTGGAAAACAAAGTACTCCATATCATTCCCTAGGCTACGACCACACCAAGGCGAAGTGCAACCAAAGGTTGAAATGACAGATTCTGATTTGGTGCAACTTATTTGCGCTTACCGCTTACTAGATGAAGATGTCGAGCTTTCTATGTCTACCCGAGAAAGTGAAACGTTTAGAAACCATATTATTAAACTAGGTATTACATCTATTAGTGCAGAATCTAAAACAAACCCTGGTGGTTATGCAGTGGCTCCAGAAACATTAGAACAGTTTGAAATTTCGGATGAACGTGATACAAACGCTATTAAAGAAATGATTGAAAACCAAGGTTATGAAGTAGTTTGGAAAGATTGGGCTAATAATTGGCAATAAAATATAAAAGTTAAAAAAAGCATGTAAGTATTCATTATTATTTAAGACTATTTTCACATAAATCTATTTATTATATAGTTTCTTCGCAAAAAAATTTGAAGTTTTAAAATTATGAAAAAAGCACTTTTATTATTAACTATAATAACAGCAATAGCCACAACTAGTTGTAAAAAAAATACAGAGCTAAAAAAAGAAGTTGTTACAACAAAACTTGTAAATAAAAATTTAGCACTCAAACCAGAATCTTGGGTAAATGATCGTGTAGCAAAAGCCAAACAACGTTTACAAAGTACCGAAGCTGGTAAAATTGTTTGGAATGGTATGGAAGCTCAAGGCGGATTAAAAAAATGGTTTAGCAATGGCCCTATTGCATTTCATTTTGATTATGTGCCTTTAGACGGTAAAACACGTCGTAATACAAACCAAATTATAGATACTTGGAGTAACAAAGCACGCCACCATAGTGTTACTAATATAAAAGATGAATTTGGTTGGACCGGAGAAAAATCTTGGAAAAAACTACAAGATTCTACCGCTTTTGCTTTCGATATGACATTTTGGAACTTAACACCATATTACTTTTTAGCGCAACCTTTTGTTCTTGATGGCGAAGGTGTTATTTTAGAAAAATTAGAAGATAAATCGCATAAAAATGTAGTATATAATGCTGTTAAAGTAACTTTTAGTGCAGGTACAGGCGATGCTCCAGACGATTATTACATTCTTTATTTTGGTAAAGACAATAATAAGTTAGCAGTTATACGTTACATTGTGTCTTACCCATCTTATTTTAAAGATGGAAACCATGCTCCAGAAAAATTTATGGAAATACAAGGTTATAAAACCATAAACGGAATTGATTTAGCAACAGCTTACCATACACATTGGACCACTAAAAACGAAACTGCAGGAGAACATATAACAACAATTACAGTTGATAATGTTTCCTTTAAACCAGAGATAGAAAACTCGTATTTTGATATGCCAGAAGGAGCAGAACTTATAAAGTAAAAACACACTAAAATATTATTACTCTAAAACCACTTAATTTCTAAGTGGTTTTTTTATTTTATTACCTTTGATATCTTAAATAACGCACTTGAAATATACTTATAACAAAAAAGAAAAGCTTAAAAGTAAAAAACTCATAGATCAATTATTTACAGAAGGTAAGTCGGTTTCGGCATATCCTTTGCGATTGGTTTATATGCCAACATCTTTTAATGAAGATGTTATAGCTAAAACTGGTGTATCTGTAAGTAAGCGTAATTTTAAAACTGCAGTAGATAGAAATAGAATAAAACGCTTATTAAGAGAAATATACCGATTAAATAAAGCCGATTATTTTAACAATTTAACAACGCAACACACGTTTATGATTTTGTACATTGGTAAAGACAAACCAACATTTACTCAAATTGAATTAAAAATGAAACAACTGTTTGATAAGTTTTTAAACAAAGTTTTAGAAAAATAAAATGACCTTTTAAAAATCTATCTTTAAGAATAATCATCATAGAAAATGAAAAACATACTTAAAAAAAAGATACTAATCACAGTTTTAGCATGTACCATTTTTTTCACAGGAACAGCTTTTAAAAATGATTTCTTTGAAATTGCAAAACAAATAGAAATATTTACAACGCTATTTAAAGAAATCAACATGAATTATGTAGACGATACCAACCCTGGTGATTTAATGGACACCGCTATAAAAAGCATGTTAGAAGACTTAGATCCCTACACACGCTTTATGAACGAGCAAGATGTAGAAGCTGCCAGAATTAACAATACTGGCGATTACACAGGTATTGGTGCACGTGTAAGAACCTTTAAAGACAAACTTTTAATTGTAGAACCTTATAAAGATTATCCTGCAGATAAAGCAGGTTTAAAAGCTGGAGACGAAATTATTAAGGTTGGAAATACTCTTGTAGCAGATCATAAAGATGATTCTGGCGATTTATTAAAAGGCGCTCCAGAATCTACAGTAGAAGTTACTTTTATTCGTCAAGGAAAAACACAAACCGTTACAATAAAAAGAGCAGAAGTAGAAATTAAAGCAGTACCTCATTTTTCTTTAGTAGACGACAAAACTGGTTATATTGTTTTAAAGAAATTTAACCGAAAAGCATCAGCAGAAACTAATTATGCTTTAAGAGATTTAAAAGCTCAAGGAGCAGAACGTATTATTTTAGATTTAAGAGGAAATCCTGGCGGATTACTTAACGAAGCTATTAATATTGTAAATCTATTTGTACCAAAAGGCCAATTGGTAGTTACCACAAAATCTAAAATAAAAAAATACAATAAAACTTATTTAACAAGCAGAGAACCTATAGATACAGAAATACCTTTGGTTGTTTTAATTGATGGCGGAAGCGCATCTGCCAGCGAAATTGTTTCTGGTGCTTTACAAGATCTAGATCGTGCTGTTATTGTTGGTTCTCGTAGCTTTGGAAAAGGTTTAGTACAACGTCCAAAAATTTTAACTTATGGTACACAAGTTAAAATTACTATTTCGCGTTACTACACACCTTCTGGACGTTGCATACAAGCTTTAGATTATTGGAACAGAAACGAAAAAGGTGAAGCAGTACGCACAGCTCAAGAAAATTATAACGAATTTAAAACCAAAAACGGACGCCAAGTTTTTGATGGTGGAGGTGTTTTTCCTGATGTAAATTTAGGTGCTAATAAAAACCCTGAAATATTAAAAGCTGTTGTTACTAGCAATTTAATTTTTAATTATGCTACAAAGTATTATTATCAAAATGATATAAAAGATATTAATAGTTTAAAACTCTCTAATACCGATTTTTCTGATTTTAAAAACTTTTTAAATACCAATAAATTCTCTTACGAAACAAAAACAGAAAAAACCCTTTTAAAAGCTTACGAAGTATCTAAATTAGAAGGTTTAAGCGATAATATAACTAAAGATTACAATACACTAATATCTAACTTAAAACGCTCTAAAAATTTAGCTATAGACGAAAATAAAAGTTATTTATTAGAATTATTAACAGAAGAAATAGTAAAAAGATATGTGTATAGAGAAGGTTTATACGATTACTATAAAATTCATAATCCAGAGATAAAAAAAGCTTCAGAAATTCTTAAAAATAACAGCACATATTTAAGTTATTTAAAGTAAAAGTATAGAAAACACTATCTTTAACAAGATATTCTAAGTCCCTAACATGAATAAATTAGTTGTATTTATATTTTTAGCACTTAATTATAACGTGGTATATTCTCAAAAAGAATTTACCCACGATGTCTATTTTAATAGCGATAAATTTACAGTGCCTAGTACCGAAGAAAATAGGTTACTTCTTTTTATATCGACTTTAACAGATATTAATATAGAAAGTATTTCTATTTACGGTTTTTGTGACGATGTAGGCGCAGATACTTACAACTTAAAACTGTCTCAAAATCGTGCAAATACAATAAAAACTATTTTTTCTAATAATGAAATTAGCGAAGATTTAATAACCAATGTTGATGGCAAAGGCGAAATACTTTTAAAAATTGTAAATGAAGACAATGTTTTAAAAATTCGCGGACTTAATAGAAAGGTTGAAATTATTGTTAAAGAAAAAACTCCAGAACCAATTAAACCGGTAGAGGTAAAAGTTGTAAAAGACAGTATAATAAAACCACTAACTGTAGCAGAACGTATTAAAACTAACGATATTAAAGTTGGAGAAAATATAGTTTTCGAAAATATTTTATTTAAAACAGGTTATAGTAAAATTGTTCCTGGATCTGTAAAAACACTAGCAGAGATAGCAAAATCTCTTGTAGAACGCGACGATATTTATTTTACCATACAAGGCCATGTTTGTTGTACACAATTTAGTAGAGACGCCATAGATAGAAAAACTAAAAAACGTAATTTATCTGAAGCTAGAGCAAAATATATTTACGATTATTTTGCCAAAAAAGGTGTAAGTAAAAAACGAATGCGTTACTTAGGTATGCGCAGAAAATTTCCGTTAGGAGGCGAACCAGCTAAAGATAGACGTGTAGAGATTGTTATAACTTATGTAGATAATTAATTTACAAATCTTATGTTTGTAAGTAATAAAACTAATTTAGCTTGCTAAAAAACAGTATTTTAACTATCGTTTTTCTCTTATTAATACCATGTATTAGTTGGTCTCAGAACACCTACATTCCAGATGATAATTTTGAACAAGCACTAATAGATTTAGGTTTTGATACGCCACCATTAGACAATTATATTTCTACCACAACAGTTCTAGGTATAACAAATTTAAATATTACTGATAAAAACATATCTGATTTAACAGGTATTGAAGATTTTATAAATTTAAACATTTTAACTTGCGATAATAACAACTTAACAAGTTTAAATGTAACTACTTGTACCAAACTAACACAATTATTTTGTAGGTTTAATCAATTATCAACAATTGATGTTACTAAAAATATAGCTTTAGATATTTTTTGGTGCGAAGGTAACCAATTAACAAGTCTAGATGTTACCAAAAATATAAACCTGATATCGTTAGTTTGCAGAGACAACCCTATAAACCAGTTAGATGTTACTAAAAATACAAGTTTAAATGTATTAAGTTGTCAAAATAATGGGTTATCAACATTAGATGTTTCAAAAAATATTGATTTAGATAGATTGACTTGCGACTTCAATCAATTAACCACAATTAATACGTCTAATAATTTAAAATTAACACGATTTTCTTGTGGAGACAATCAAATAGCAGATGTAGATATTTCTAATAACACCAAATTAAAATGGTTTTGGTGTACTAGAAATAACTTAACAACATTGGATGTTACGCAAAACATAGATTTAGAAGATTTAACATTTGCAGACAATCAAATAACAGAAATAGATGTTAGTAACAATAGTAAATTAGAAATAATTAGGGCGTCAAGAAATGCATTAAAATTATTAAATACATCTAGTAATACAAGATTAGTAGAGTTGGCATGCGATATAAATAATATAACTACTTTAGATATTAGTAACAACCCTGTTTTAGAGCGATTTAGTAGTACTTTTAATGCTTTATGTAGTATAAATTCTAAAAATGGAAACCCTACTCTTTTCACAAATTTTAGTACTACAAATAACCCCAATTTAACTTGTATTTTTGTAGACGACGTAGCTTATAGTAATACCAATTGGACCAATAAAGATGCAACTACCAATTATGTTGCAACACAAGAGGCGTGCAATAATTTTGGCACTCGTATTCCAGAAGTTGATGTTTTAAGCGATTTTACGGGTATTAGCTACACATTACCAACACTTATTAACGGTAATTATTTTACAGCATCAAACGGTAATGGTTTACTTTTAAATGCTGGAGATAAAATATCTACTTCGCAAACCATTTACATATTTAATACAACAGCTTGCGAAAGTAACGAGTCTAATTTTAATGTGTTAATAACTCAAGATCCTTATTTTATTCCTAAATATTTTACACCAAATAATGATGGAAACCATGATTATTGGAAAGTATTTGATACAACTAATACAGTACAATCTATTTCTATTTTTGATAGATATGGTAAACTTCTAAAATACCTATCTCCAAATTCTAATGGATGGAACGGTACATACAAAGGACAATTAATGCCTAGTGACGATTATTGGTACTTATTAACATTTAATACAGGAGAAACTTTAAATGGGCATTTTACTTTAAAACGCTAAGTTATTTTTTAAGCATAGCAATATGCGGAATATTATCTTCTAAATACCACTCGCCTACTTTTTTAAACCCTAAATTATTATAAAATTTTTCTAAATGTTGTTGTGCAGATATTTTAATATCGGTTGTATTAAAATAATTTTTAACAGCATTTATAGAGGCGTTCATAATATCGTATCCGTATTTATGCTGGCGTTCATTTTTAGCCACTACTACCCTACCAATACTAGAAAGTTCGAAATAATCGCCTGGTTTAAAAATTCGTGTATAAGCCACAATTTTTTCGTTTTTAAAACCAATAATATGTAATGCATTTTTGTCTTTACCATCAATATCTTGGTATATACAATCTTGCTCTACAACAAAAACTTCGCTTCGTAATTGTAATAAGTAATACAATTCTAAAGTGCTTAGCTCTTTAAACGTTTTTACTTTTATTTCTAACATTTTTATTAAAATATGTTTTATTTTTAATCTTGTACAATAACATCTTTAGCATCATCTTTACCATATTCTGGTTGTATATTTACATGGTTAATATCGTAGGTATTAAAAACAAATTCTTCAATATCATGTAAAATAGCATCAAATTGAGATAAGGTAATATCTTCATTAAAATCTATATGTGCTTCTAAGTGAATTTCATCTTCATTTAATTGCCAAACATGCACATGATGCACATTTTTAATAGCTTCAAAAGCATTTATTTGTTCAACAATTTTTTTTAAAGGAATATCGTCTGGTGTAAACAACATCAAAACTTTAGTAGCATTTTTTAATAAATAGAATCCCATCCAAATTAAATAAATAGCAATGGCAAAAGTTAATACACTATCTACCCAAAACAGCTTAAAATATTTCATTAATAAACCGCCAATTAAAACAGCAACACTTGCCATCATGTCGGTTAATAAGTGCAAATATGCACTTTTCATGTTCATATTAGATTTAGAATCTTTTTTTAATAAAAGCACACTAAAACCATTAGCTAAAATAGCTACTGCAGATAACCAAATAACTAAATTAGATGCTATTTCTTGTGGATTATTAAAACGCTTAACAGCCTCTATTATTAATAAAATAGCCACTATTATTAAAGTTGAAGCATTAATAAATGCAGCTAAAATTTCGGCACGTTTATACCCAAATGTTTTTTGTAAAGAAGCTTTTCTTTTTGTTAATTTATTAGCTATATAACTTACTATTAACGATATAACATCGCTAAAATTATGTAAAGCATCGCTTAATAAACTTAAACTACCAGAAAGTATACCTCCAATTACTTGTGCAACGGTAATAATTATATTTAATAAAATAGACCAAAGTAAATTACGCCCTTTTAGGTCGTTATGAACATGGGTGTTATTATGCGTATGGTTGTGCCCCATTTAGCAACTTAACGGAATTTTATCTATTCTATTTTGATGACGTCCACCTTCAAATTCGGTGTTTAAAAATACCTCTACCATTTCTAAAGCTTGTTGTATAGCTGTAAAACGAGAAGGAATACACAATATGTTAGCATTGTTATGGCTACGTATTAAATGAACAATTTCTTTGTTCCAACATAAACCAGCACGTATTTTAGCATGTTTATTTGCTGTCATTGCAACACCATTAGCGCTACCACATATTAAAATACCAAATTGAGATGTGTTAGCTTCTACATCTTCTGCAACAGGATGTACAAAATCTGCATAATCTACACTATCATTACTATCTGTACCATGATTAGTAACTGTAATACCTTTAGATTCTAATAAAGTTTTAATAGCAAATTTATATTCGGTTCCAGCGTGATCGTTTCCTATAGAAATATTCATTTTTATGTATTATTGTATTGTGTTACAAAGGTAGTAAATTAAGAATTTAGATTTCCTTTTTTAGCTCCAACTAGTTAATATACTAGTAAACATATATATAGGTAAATCTTAAAAAATAGTATTTAAGGTTGTTAACAATGTGCACTATTATATTCATTAACTGTTAATAACTGTTCATTACTTTTTAAAATTAAAATTAGGATAATCCATTAAATTTTTCAATCCATAACATTCTGGTAACATCCAAATAAGTTAACGTAAATTTTTGGTTAACTTATAAGCACTAAAAAGTAACTTTATTAGAGCTGTTAATAAACATAATTATTAAAAATTATATGTTAATTGAGTTATTAACAATTGTGAATAGCAAAATTAAAAAACCTAATAATTAATACTTTAAGAAAATATAATATGTTAATTAAGGTTTAATTAATAGCTATAACTTAAAAACAAAACAAAATCGTATAAAGTTATACCGCTATTAACACACTATAATAACCACTATTGTTTTTTTTAAATTTTAAAAGAAAAATAATTATATATATATATATGTGGATAACTCTAAAAAAAACTTAAAAATTGAAAAATAGAGTATTCTAAAAATTAAGATATAATTAAATAGAAATTGAAATTTAACCTTAAGAAAATACCATTTAATATTAAAACCGTAGCTTTGTAATAAATAAATAGCAATTCTTCGCCACTAACAAAGCTATTTTATAACAAAATTTCCACTACCTTAGGAAATGAATATGATTAAACAATTACATGAGTAAAAAAAGAAAAAGAAAACCTAAAAAAGGCATTTCAAATTTATCAAATACAATCTTAAGTATTTTAAAAAAAGAGAGAAATAAAACTTTTAATTACAAGCAAATAGCAGCTAAATTAGGCGTTAACGACGCTAGTAGCCGAAATCAAATTATAAAAAAACTTCGCGATTTACAAGGTAAAAAAGAAATTGAAGAAGTAGAACGTGGTAAATTTAAAGCCATTGTAAACGCCGAGTATTACACAGGTAAATTAGACTTATCTGCAAAAGGATCGGGTTATATTATATGCGATGAGTTTGTAGACGATGTTTTTATAGCATCGAATAACATTAATAAAGCATTACATGGCGACGAAGTAGAGTTTTACGTATACAAGCGTCGTAAACGTGGTAGAATGGAAGGGGAAATAACCCAAATTATTAAGCGCGAAAAAAACGAATATGTAGGTGTTATTCAATTACACGAAAAATATGCTTTTGTTATAGCAGATAGTACAAAAATGTACAAAGATATTTTTGTACCTATAAACAAAATTTTTAAAGCAGAAGATGGCGATAAAGTTTTGGTACGAATAGAAGATTGGCCAGAAAAAGCCGATTCTCCATACGGTAAAGTAATCCAGGTTTTAGGTAAACCGGGCGATCATAATACCGAGATTCATGCTATTTTAGCAGAATATGGTTTACCACACGAATTTCCGCACGAAGTAGAAGAGTTTGCTAATAAGTTAAATACTTCTATTACAGAAAAAGAGATTGCCAAGCGAAGAGATATGCGTAAAGATTTAACTTTTACCATAGATCCTAAGGACGCTAAAGATTTTGATGATGCCTTATCTTTCGAAGTTTTAGATAATGGCTTATACGAGATAGGAATTCATATAGCAGACGTATCGCATTACTTAGAAGAAGGAACTATTCTTGATGACGAAGCTTACGAGCGTGCCACATCGGTTTATTTAGTAGATAGAGTAGTACCTATGCTACCAGAAGTATTATCTAACGGAGCTTGCTCGTTACGTCCGCACGAAGAAAAATATACCTTTTCTGCAGTATTTCAAATAAACGATAAAGCCGAAATTAAAAACCAATGGTTTGGTCGCACTGTAACTTATAGCGATGCACGTTATGCTTACGAAGAAGCTCAAGCAGTTATAGAATCTAAAACAAACGAAATTCCTGCATCAGTTTCTTTAACAGGAAAAGCTTATAAAACCGATCAACAATTAGCAGATGCCATTTTAAAAATGGATCAATTAGCTAAAATTATGAGAGGTCGTCGCATGCAATCTGGTGCACTATCTTTTGATAAAGTTGAAGTAAAATTTAATTTAGACGAGCAAGCAAATCCGGTAGGCGTATTTTTTAAAACCAGTATGGATGCTAATAAACTTATAGAAGAGTTTATGCTATTGGCAAACCGTAAAGTATCAGAATTTATAGGAAAGCAAGACCCTAAAAAAACATTTATATACAGAACACACGACGAACCAGACGATAGTAAATTAGCTAATTTACAAGGTATTGTATCTAAATTTGGATATAAACTTAATTTTAAAGACCGTAAAACAACAGCATCTTCGCTTAATAATTTATTAAAAGAAGTAAATGGTACAAAAGAGCAAAACTTGGTTGATACCCTTACTATAAGAAGTATGAGTAAAGCCGAATATACCACACATAACATTGGGCATTACGGTTTAGCATTCGATTATTATAGTCATTTTACATCTCCAATTCGTCGTTATCCAGACGTTATAGCACACCGTTTATTACAACATTATTTAGATGGCGGAAAATCTGTAAACGAAGATCTTTACGAAGAAAAATGCCAACACTCTAGCAACATGGAAGGTTTAGCAACTCGTGCCGAAAGAGATTCTATAAAATACATGCAAATTAAATTTATGCAAGATCATAAAGACGAAGAATTTGTAGGTGTAATTTCTGGAGTAACAGACTGGGGTATTTATGTAGAAATAATATCTAATAAATGCGAAGGTATGGTAAGTGTACGCGACATGAAAGACGATCATTACACATTCGATCAAGATATTTATGCTATGGTTGGCAAAGACTCAAAAATAACCTATCAACTTGGAGACGAAGTTGTTGTAAAAGTTAAAAATACAGATTTAGTTAAAAAACATCTCGATTTTAATTTAATAGGCAAACCAGAAAACTAATACAAAATAAAGCATTTAGTAAAACTAGCAAATAAAAACAAAAGCCATAAACTATTAGCGTCTATGGCTTTTTTTTATATAAAATTAATTTGGGCGTTATCACAAGGGTCGGGCTTTACACTATATATTTTTTTAGAAAAAAAAAGATGTCGTTTCAATCCCTAACGCGATAACTAGGTAAATTGGGGTTTAATTTAAAATAACTAGAAAAGTACCTCCTTCATTATCACTTAATGTACCATGGCCTGTATACCAATTTCCTGAATAAGTGGCGTTTGCACCAGTTACCAAAGATCCAGATAAAGATAGTTCAGATCCAGAATTATAAGCATAATCAGTTGTAATAGTAGTTCCATCCATAATCCAAGTTCCTGTTGCAAAATCAGGATTAGTTACACTATGCGCTCTAATCAGTAAAGTTCCATCTGTAATAAATTCTAATTCAAAAAAATGACTATTATCATAAGTGCCTGTAAAAATACCTTGAAAAGGGTTATTTATAGTTATATTTTCTACAATTTGTCCGCTACTATTAGCAACTATTACTTCTACATTATGTGTACCAATAGGTAAATCTTTAGTCCAACTTAAAGTACCAGAAGTATTAATGTTTAAACCTGTAATAGGCGAACCTAAACTAATGCTTCCGGTATTACCATTCCAATTAATGGTTGGTGTAAGCGAATTTCCAGCTTCAAAAAATGTAGCGTCTAAAACAATGTTTGAATAATTTATAGTAGGAAGATCTACTTTTGCAGAATCGTCGTCGCTACTACAAGAAGAAAAAGTTAAAAATAAAAAGGCTAGTAAAGTAATTTTAGACAAGTAAATTAAATGTTTCATAATGTTTGTTTTTTTTCAAAATTAGAAACTTTCAGTTCTTTTTATTTATTCTATTCCTCCAAAGTAATAAGGTGTTTTCACCCTTTTTAAGGTTTATTAATTTTTATAATTGAGCTATTATTTCATTTTATATAATTACAAAATAGGGTAGTAGTGCCTATTTTGTGTAATAATAGTTAAGTTTGTACACTTAATAATTTAAGTATGATGCAAGTTTTAAACGATTTAAAATCGGGAAAATTAAAAGGGTCTAAAACATTAAAATTATCCTGTGGTTTAACAACTTTTCCAGAAGAGATATTAACACTTGCTAGTACTTTGGAAGTTTTAGATTTATCAGACAATAATTTGTCTACACTACCAGATAGTATTGCAGAATTAAAACAATTACGAATCATTTTTTTTGCACGTAATAAGTTTACCGAGTTTCCGTCTGTATTAGCAAAATGTCCTAATTTAAATATGGTTGGTTTTAAAACCAATCAAATAAAAAAAGTACCAGAACATGCATTTCCACCAAAACTAAATTGGCTTATTTTAACAGATAATAAAATAAAAAAATTACCAAAAAGTATAGGTAATAGTACATGGCTTCAAAAATGTGCTTTAGCAGGAAATTTAATAGAAGAGCTGCCAGTAGAAATGTCTAATTGCGTTAATTTAGAACTTTTAAGAGTTTCTGCAAATCAACTTAAAACTATACCTAATTGGTTATTCGAGTTACCAAAATTATCTTGGGTAGCATTTGGTGGTAATCCTGCAGCATATCAAATTACAAAAAAGAATAATTTAGAGTCGTTTTTTTGGCAAGATTTTAAGGTAAAAGAACTTTTAGGCGAAGGCGCATCGGGTTTTATATATAAAGCAAATTGGATTTCTAAAAACCAAGATGTAGCCATTAAGGTTTTTAAAGGCGCAGTAACCAGCGACGGTTTACCAGAAGTAGAAATGGAGATAGCTATAGCAGCTGGTAATCATCAAAATTTAATTCCAATTTTAGGTAAAATTAAAGAGCATCCAGAAGATAAAAGTGGTTTAGTAATGCAACTTATTACTTCAAATTATATAAATTTAGGAAATCCGCCAAGCTTAAAAACCTGTACACGAGATACGTTTAATGCTAGTTGTACTTTTACAGAAAAAGAGTTATTAAGTATAGGTAAAAGTATAGCCTCTGTTTGCCAGCAATTACATAGAAAAGGCATTAATCATGGCGATTTATATGCACATAATATTTTAATAAATAGTAATGCAGAATCGCTTTTAGGCGATTTTGGAGCAGCCTCATTTTATAATGTAAATACTACTACTGCTAAAAATATTGAGCGTGTAGAAGTAAGAGCTTATGGTTGTTTACTAGAAGATATTTTTAATCTAGTAGATAAAACCAAACTTAATAACGCTAGTATTATTAAGTGGCAAGAATTAATAGAAAATTGTACAATACCAAATGTAAAAAAGCGTTTTAACTTCTCAGAAATTTCAGAAACATTAAACGCATTTTAAACTACTTTAAGTAAGTTTTTTTGGTATAAACTGTAACAATTTTATAATTTATCTTACTAGTAAGATAAATTATAAAACTTATGATACTAACAACAACAAACTCTATAGAAAACCATAATATTAAAGATTACTTAGGTATTGTAACAGGTGTAGATGTAAATATGCCAAAAGCAACACTAAGCTTTAATATGCAGAAATACTACGAATCTTACGAAAATAAAATTAACGAGGTTAAAGAAGCAGCTTTTCAAAAGCTAAAAAATAATGCTGTTAAATTACAAGCAAATGCGGTAGTTGGCATTTCGGTCGATGTAGAAACATCTGCAACAACAGGTTTAATTATGGTATCTATAACCGGAACCGCAGTAAAAGTATCTTAAAATTAGTGTTTTATTATAAAGTTTTGCTAAAGTGAATAGCAACGGAATAATTATTGATAATTTTACATTAAAATTAAAAACATAGCTTAATGAAAACACTTGTTAAAGTATTAGTACTGTTTGTAACTACAGTAGTTTTTTCGCAAAAACAAATAGAAAAAACAGTTGGAGATTTTAAAGAAATTAAGGTTTACGATTTAATAGAGGTAGAGCTTGTTAAAGCAAACGAGAATAAGGTAGTAATAACAGGAAAAAATATTGATGACGTACTAATTAATAATAAAAATGGCACGTTAAAAATAAAAATGAATTTAGGTGAAGCATACGATGGTAACCAAACCAAAGTTACTTTATATTATACTTTATTGGACGTTATAGATGTTAACGAAGGTGCTTACGTACACTCTAAAGATACGCTTAAACAATTTGAAGTAGCTTTAAATGCTCAAGAAGGCGGAAAAATAAAAGTAAATGTAGATGTAGACTATCTTAATATTAGGTCTGTAACAGGAGCAAATGTAAAAGCCTCTGGTAAAGCAAAAAATCAAGACATTTCTATTTTTACAGGCGGTGTTTATGGAGGTAAAAATCTTAAATCAGATTTTACAGATGTTTCTATACGTATTGCTGGCGAGGCACATGTAAATGCAAAGACACTAGTAAATGCTAAGGTTAGGGCAGGAGGCGATATTTACATATATGGCAATCCAGAACGTGTAGACGAGAGTAAAGTACTTGGTGGACGTATTAAACGTGTAGAAGAGTAAATAAAAATTATAAATAGAAAATTAAAACCACTTATACAGTGGTTTTTTTTATATTTTAATAGTAGTCTAGCTACAAGGGTTTAAAATATTTCTTTTCTTTGTGTAAAGATCAATAAAAATATGTTTGATGATATTTTAACAGCAATTCCTTTTGGTATAATACTCGCTTTTACCATTGGTCCAGTTTTTTTTGTTCTTTTAGAAACCAGTGCAACCAAAGGCTTTAGAAGCGCTTTAATTTTCGATTTAGGTGTTATTCTTGCCGATATTATTTTTATTGTAATAGCCTTTTACAGCACCAATAGTTTAAGAGGTAAAATAAAAGACGACCCTAGTTTTTTAATTTTTGGTGGTGCTTTACTTATTGTTTATGGTATAATATCGTTTGTAAAAACATCAAAATCTTTTAGAACTATAGTAAAAGAATATCATAAAGTAGAAATACAAAAAGACTACGGTAAACTATTTATAAAAGGCTTTCTACTAAATTTTATTAATATAGGTGTATTATTAGGTTGGTTAGGTTTTATAGTACTTGGCGACTCTTTAACAACATCAAAAAACGGAGAATTGGTTTTTATAGCCACCATGCTAACCTCTTATTTTATAGCCGATATTTTTAAAATTTTAGCAGCAAAACGTTTAAAAGATAAACTAACACCACGCCTTATTTTTAAAACAAAAAAAATAATATCTCTTGTTATTTTAGGCTTTGGTATACTATTACTTTCTCAAGGATTATTTCCAGAAACTTACGAAAAGAATAAAGAAAAACTAGAAAAAATAAATCCTATAAAAGATAAATTGGCAGTATAAAAACCTTTTTGTTTAAGCTTAATGTATTAAAAATAAAGCTTAATAATACTAAAATACACCTTAAAAAGGTAAGCTATAAAAATAAAAAAAACCTCCAAGTAATTAACTTAAAGGTTTTTAGAGGTGTCGAGCAGATTCGAACTGCTGTAGATGGTGTTGCAGACCACTGCCTAGCCACTCGGCCACGACACCGTAATTGTTTTGCAAATGTAAAAAAAAATATGACTTTTCAATACATTTAATAATTTTTAACGTTTATCTGTCATTTTTATGGTAACACGTTGCACATCTCCACCAATTGGCGGGTTTAATTTACTAACCCAAACTGTCGCTTTTTTAACCAATTTATCCTCTTTAAAAATCCTGTTTAAAATACGTTTAGCCACAGTTTCCAGTAGGTGCGAAGCCACATTCATTTCCTCTTTTATAATTCTATTAAGTAACACATAATCAACTGTATCACTTAATTTATCAGACTCAGCAGACGGTTGTAAATCTGACTTAACCTCTAAATCTACACGGTAATCACTACCAATTTTAGTCTCCTCTTTTAAACACCCATGATATGCAAACACACGAATGTTTTCAACTTTAATAATTCCCATTTTAATATATATTAAATTATTTTGGGCGTTCCAGCTCCTAAGGTCGCTGTCGGGCTTTTCGCTATATCTTTTTTGAGAAAAACAAAAAAGGATGTCGCTACAATCCCTAACGCACATACTCGCCAATAAAAGCCTAAACCAAAAAAGTTTTAATTAAATTAAAATTTGTTAGACTTCTTATCTATAGAATAGACCAAAAATAACTTGAATTTCCGTAATTTTGAAGCTTATTTATAGAAATAAATACGAAGTATGTCTGAAGAAAGAAAATCACTCAATTTTTTAGAGCAAATTATAGAAGAAGATTTATCGAATGGTATGTCTCAAGATAAACTACGCTTTCGTTTTCCGCCAGAACCAAATGGGTACTTACATATTGGGCACACTAAAGCTATAGGTATAAGTTTTGGTTTAGGCGAAAAATATAATGCACCAGTAAATCTTCGTTTTGACGATACCAACCCAGCCAAAGAAGAACAAGAATATGTAGATGCTATAAAAGAAGATATAGCTTGGTTAGGTTATAAATGGGATAAAGAATTATATTCTTCAGATTATTTCCAGCAACTTTACGATTGGACAATAGATTTAATTAAAGAAGGTAAAGCCTATGTAGACTCGCAAAGTAGCGAAGCTATGGCAGAGCAAAAAGGAACACCAACACAACCAGGTGTAGATGGCCCTTATAGAAATAGAACTGTAGCAGAAAACCTAGATTTATTCGATAGAATGAAAAAAGGAGAATTTGATGAAGGTGAACATATTTTGCGTGCCAAAATAGACATGCAACATGTTAATATGCTAATGCGAGATCCTATTATTTATCGTGTATTAAAAAAACATCATCATAGAACAGGTAACGATTGGTGTATTTACCCAATGTACGATTGGACACATGGCGAAAGCGATTATATAGAACAAATATCTCACTCCTTATGTTCTTTAGAATTTAAGCCACATAGAGAACTTTACGATTGGTTTTTAGATCAAGTAGTAAACACTAATAAACTTAGGCCAAAGCAACGCGAATTTGCTCGCTTAAATTTAAGTTATACCATAATGAGCAAACGTAAGTTACTTAAATTGGTAGAAGAAGGCGTGGTTTCTGGATGGGACGATCCACGTATGCCAACCATTTCTGGTTTGCGTCGTCGTGGTTATACACCAGCTGCTATTAGAAAATTTGTAGAAACCGTAGGTGTTGCAAAACGAGATAATGTTATAGATGTATCGCTTTTAGAATTTTGTATTCGAGAAGATTTAAATAAAACTGCGCCAAGAGTTATGGCGGTTTTAAATCCTTTAAAAGTTGTTATTACTAATTATCCAGAAGACAAAGAAGAGTGGTTTGATGCAGAAAACAATCAAGAAGACGCTGCAGCTGGTTTTAGAAAAGTACCTTTTTCTAGAGAAATTTATATAGAAAAAGAAGATTTTAAAGAAGAAGCTAGTAACAAGTTTTTTAGGTTAAAATTAGGAGGCGAAGTACGATTAAAAAACGCATACATTATAAAAGCAGAAAGCGTTGTAAAAGATGCTAATGGTAACGTAACAGAAGTACATTGTACATACTCTAACGATACAGCAAAACGTGTAAAGGGGACCTTGCATTGGGTATCTATTAAACATGCAGTAAAAGCAGAGGTTAGAGAATACGATCGTTTATTTATAGACGAAGCGCCAGATAGCCATCAAGACAAAGATTTTATGGATTTTATAAATCCTAAATCTTTAAATATTGTAGAAGCCTTTGTAGAACCTAGTTTGGTAGATGCTAAAAAAGCAGATCGTTTTCAGTTTCAACGTTTAGGATATTTTAATGTCGATATAGAATCTACTTCAAGTAAATTAGTATTTAATAAAATAGTTGGTTTACGCGATTCTTGGGCAAAACAAAAGCCTAAACCACAACAAAATCAACCTATAAAAGGTAATAATAATAAGCAACAACCTCAAAGAAAAGCTATCGATGTTATTCAAAAATTAGGAAAAAAATATACAAACTTACCAGAAGTAAAACAGCTTAAAGTTAGAGAAGAAATTTTAGAACTTGCCCAAAATGTAAATTACGACGAGGTACAACCTCTTTTTAATACAGCTGTTAAAAAAGTAGGAACACGTATAGCGGTAGCCCTTATTTTAAATGTTTTAATTAAAAACGGACAAGATAAAAACGATGATGTAAATGCTTTTATAGAAAAAGCTTTAGAAGATAAAAATGAGTTATTAGTTGCAGAGGCAAAAGCCATTTAGAGGTATACATTTAGGTTATTTTTATTTTAGTAACTTTAAAAAAATGAAAACACATAAGTTATTTAAAGTTAGCCTTAAACTCCTTTTTTCTTTTTTATTAGTACTTGTAGTGTATACTTTTTGTCCTTATAAACTTGATTTTTTAGGACATTATAATAAAGTTTGGGCTCATAGAGCAAATAGCATAGAAAAATTAAATTCAGCTTTAAACTATTACGGTGGTGTAGAGCTGGATTTAGTTTATAATACAGAAAATAACTTTTTTGATGTTAATCATCCACCTTCTAAATCACACGATTTAAAATTCGAAACTTACATTCAAGGTCTTAAAAAACCAGAAAGATTAAAAGGCATTTGGTTAGATATAAAAAATTTAAACAAAGAAAATGCATCAGCTATTTTATATAAAATAATTAAAATTTTAGATAGTAAAAACATTAAATATCAAAGTGTTTTAATAGAAACACGATATCCAGAAGCTTTACCTATTTTTACAAAAATGGGGTTTAAAACCAGTTATTACTTACCTTATAAATTATACCAAAAAAATGATAAAGAATTAAAAAATACTGTTTTTAAAATAAATCAAATTTTAAAAAATCAACCAAATATAGCAATCTCTTCAAGTTATAAAGATTATACTATTATGCATCAATATTTTCCAGATACACCTAAGTATTTTTGGGATTTAGTTTGGCCTATAAATATAGATTTTCTTTTAACTAGAAGAATTTTAAAAGACAAAACTGTAAAAATTGTTTTGGTGCATTATTTTGCTTTTAAAGGGAATAGATTTTAAATATGAATACACTAAAAAAGTATAAAAAAATTATTGTATTTCATTTAGTTTTAAATATTCTATTTGCTTTATTTATTACAGTTTCATCTTACTATCATATTCCTTTAAACTCAGTAAAATCTAAATTTATGTACTTTATACATTTATGTATTGTACAAGGTACTTTTGCAAGTATACTTTATTTTTTGTCGCTTAATAGGGCGATTTTTAAAGTACTATTTACTACTCTTTTTTTTATTTTAGGTTGTATTAGTTTTTGGACTTTTAGTATTAATATTTCTACATCTGCTACACTTATAGAGGCTGCATTAACAACCAAACCTTATATAATTTTAGATTTAATATCTGTACAGTTTGTTTTATTTTTAGTGATGCTTTTAGTAGTATTAAAAATAATTTTTAAGCTTTATAAAAGTGTAAAACCATTACAAGGTATTAGCTTATTTTTACCACTTAGTTGTTTGCTATTTGTTTTGTTTTTTTGGGCAGATAGTAAAAGAAGACACAGCTTTAGATCTAAATTACCCTATTCTTTTTTTTATGCTTTTAACGAAAGTTTTAACAAGGTTAATCAACCATTAAAAACAATTAATAAGCAGCTTACTACTACTAATTTTAATAAACTTAATGTTGTTTTTGTACTTGGCGAATCTTTAAGAGCAGACCATTTAGGAATAAATGGTTATGCGAGAACCACAACACCTTTACTTTCTAAAAGAGATAATGTAGTTAGTTATAATAATATTTTTACTAATAAAACAAACACTGCTTTAAGTGTACCTTGTATTTTAACAGATAAAAGTATTTATAGCACTTCTAAAGACTCTATTAGCTCTATTTATAATATTTATAATGCTTTTAATGTGCCAACATATTGGATAGGAAATCAGTTGTTAGAATCTAGTTATAAACAAATTGTTAATACCAATAAAGAGGTTGTAATTATTGATAAATTAAAATCGTATTGGAGTATTGGTAAAAAGCAAGATTTAGAATTATTAAAAGCATTTAATACACGTTTTAATAACAATGCTTATGGTTTATATACACTACACATGATTGGGAGCCATTGGTGGTACGAAGATAAATACACCAACGAATTTAGGCAATATAAACCTGTTGTAAATAGCAAATACATTCCATCATTAACAAAAGAACAAATAATAAACTCTTACGATAATACTATTTTATATTTAGATTATTTTTTAAACGAATTAATTAAAAAATTAGAAAAAAGTAATCAACCTACCGTTTTAATTTATTTATCAGACCATGGAGAATCTCTTGGAGAAAATGGACAGTGGTTACATTCTCATACCAAAGCCTTAACCAAACCGGGCATGTTGGTTTGGTATTCTAATCAATTTAAAGCCATGTATCCAGATAAGGTAAAAGCTATTTATTCTAATAAAAATAAAACTTTAACAACAGATATTTTGTTTCATAGTTTATCTAATTTGGTAAATAAAGACAGTGTAAATTTCAATATAAACCAAAGTATATTTTATTCTAAATAACTTTATAAAGTATTTTTAAGTTATTTACATACATAAAAACAAATTTTGTAATTAATTAATATATTTAAAGACTGAGGTGTTAACTTCGGTCTTTTATTTTTAAAGTGAAAACATACCAAATTTATTCTTCTGTTAAAGAGCTTCCAAAATCATGGGACACTATAACCCATCACGATACTTTTTTACAATCTGATTATTTTGAAGCTTTAGAAAAATCTTCGCCAAGTAATATTCAATTTTATTATGTTGGTGTTTTTAATAAAGATATTTTGGTGGGTGTTGTTGTAATACAACGCGTGCAATTGTATTTAAAAGATATGTTTAGAAAAACATCTGTTTCATGTTTAAAAACTTTTTTTAGAGATCTTGTTTCAAAAGTATTAAAAGGAAACATATTAGTGGTTGGTAACTTAATGCATACAGGCCAACACGGTATGTTTTATCAACCTAAAAAGATATCTCAAGTAGAATATCTTAAAATTGTTTTTAAAGCTTTAAATACGCTTAAAATAAGAATTGAAAAATCTCAAAAAAAAACCATTAGGGTTATTATGCTTAAAGATTTTTTTATGGATGATATGCTGCATAGCCATAAAGATACTTTTAAAATAAACAAACTGCATAATGTTTTTGTACAACCAAATATGATTATGCAAGTTAAACCAGAATGGTTAAAAATAGAAGATTATATATCTAGTTTAAATAAAAAATATAGATCGCGATATAAACGTGCTAAAAAGAAATTAGGCACAGTAAATTGTAAAGAATTAAATTTAGAAGGTATTAAAAGTAATTCTGCAAAGCTTCATCAATTATATTTAAATGTATCTAACAATGCTAAGTTTAATACGTTTATACTTCCAGAATATCATTTTTATCATTTAAAACAACATTTAAAAACAAAATTTAAGGTTTTTGGCTATTATTTAAATGATGAATTAATTGGGTTTTATACTCTTATTTTAAATGATGAATTTTTAGAAACGTATTTTTTGGGTTATGATACAAAATACCAATACCAAAATCAGTTGTATTTAAATATGCTTTACGATATGGCTAAGTTTGCTATAGATAATAAATATATTAAAATTATTTACGCACGTACAGCCATGGAAATTAAAAGCTCGGTAGGAGCAAAGCCTAAAGCTATGAGTATGTATATAAAACATACTAATGGTTTTGTAAACATTGTTTTAAAACAGGTTTTTAAATTTATGAATCCTACTCAAAATTGGCAAGAGCGTCATCCTTTTAAATAAATCTAAATTAATAATAAAAAAAGACCAATTAGTTTTAAAACTAATTGGTCTTAATATTGTTTAAGCTAAAATACTTTTAGCTTAAAGTAAGAACTATTCTTCTTTTGTTTTCTTTTTCTGGTTTTTCATAGATTCTCCAATTTGGTTACTTGCAGTAAAACTAGCAACCATATCGTTTAGCATATTACTACCTGCTTGTGGCGAATTTGGTAATAAAATTAAGTTACTGTTTGTTTCGCTACCAATAGCTTGTAATGTGTCGTAATGTTGTGTAACAACAATAAGAGCAGAAGCTTCTTGGCTGTTAATACCAACTCTATTTAAAACATCTACAGACTCTTCTAATCCTCGTGCAATTTCTCTACGTTGGTCTGCAATACCTTGACCTTGTAAACGTTTACTTTCTGCTTCTGCTTTTGCTTTTTCTACAATTAATATACGTTGTGCATCACCTTCGTATTGTGCAGCTGTTTTTTCTCTATCGGCAGCATTAATACGGTTCATAGCTTCTTTTACCTGCGCATCTGGATCTATATCTGTTACCAAGGTTTTTATAATGTCGTATCCATAGTTTTGCATAGCATCATTTAATTCGGTTTTAACAGCTATGGCAATATCATCTTTTTTTAAGAAAACATCATCTAAAATCATTTTTGGTACTTCGGCACGTACTACATCAAAAACATAACTTGTTATTTGATCGTGTGGATAGTCTAATTTATAAAAAGCATCTTCAACTTTGTCTTTTATTACTTTGTATTGTACAGATACTTTTAAACGTACAAATACATCGTCTTTAGTTTTGGTTTCTACAATAACATCTAGTTGTTGAATTTTTAAACTTAAGCGACCAGAAATTCGGTCTACTAAAGGAATTTTTAATTGTAATCCCGAATGACGAATGCTTTGAAATTTACCAAATCGCTCTATAATTGCAGCGGTTTGTTGTTTTACGGTAAAGAGGCCAGATATTAAAATAAATAGCCCTAAAAGAATAAAAATAATTGAAAAAATAGGCATAATAAATAATTAAAAAGGTTAGAAAATTAAGATACTAAAATTATACTATATTTGGTTGTTTATAACTTTAACTTATATGAAATATAATAGAATTTACCTATTAGTAGCTCTAAGCCTTTGTTTTGTTACAAAAAGTTTTTCGCAAAAGGGAAATTACGATATTGTTAATGGTATTGGTTTTTTTGGTGGAATAACTAAAGTAAACTTAGATACAGATAATTTTATTACCAAAGATAGCGATGGTTTTATAGGTGGATTAACTGCTACTGTAGAGATACCACATCGTTGGTATAATATGAGTTTTGGTATGCAACTCTCTGAAAGTAAGATTGGTATTTTAGCTAGACCAACAGCGTCTAGTACTGCAAACCAATTTATAGATTATAAACTTTTTGCTGCTCAAGTGGCTTTAATGGGACATATAAAATTAGCTGGAGAATATGTAACCTTAGACGTAGGACCCATGTTACAATACAATAGTAAATTAGAGTTTAACGATAAGGCCCAAGAAGATTATTTTATTAATAATTACAATAATTTATTAGCTAAAGATATTAGCGAAATTTCTAATTTTAATTTAAATGGGGCTGTGGGAATTACTGCTGGTTATAAATTTTTAAAATTGAGAGCTCACTATATCTATGGGTTTACAAATATTTTAAATAAGCTTGAAAACGAAAATATAGATACCACTGGTGGCAATGCTCGTTTTAAAGGAAACTTATCTATGCTTGTTTTTGGAGCTATGCTTTCTTTTTAATTTAAAAAGTTGTTTTAAAGACGTTTACTTTGTTCTTGCATGTGTTTTTTTATCCTTCTTTCTACTCTGTCTGTAAAGAATGTCTCATAACCGCTAGCTTCTATAGTATGGTCAGATATTTCTATACCAAAGGCTTCTGCAATTGTTTTTTCAACTCTTTTTTTCTTAGAAAGTGTATTTTCTGTTTTAGCGTTATCTAATAAATTTAATTGATTAGAAATATATAATTTAATGTCTTTATCTAAAACTTTAAGTTGCTTTGCTGTGGCATAATCTTTTAGTCTTTTTGGTAACTCGTTTTCTAAGTAATCAGAAATAACATTTATAGAAATTTGAAGTATTTCACTTTGACTCTCTTTTTCTTTTTTCTCTTTATTTAAATGCTCTATTTTTTTTAAATTTTCTTCTTCAAGCATTTTTTTCTCAAGAGTATTTTCTCTTCTAATCTGCTTATTAGTAACTATTAATTTCATTATAACAGCTACTAAGCCAAGAATAGCTGCAATAAGGCCAATAAAAGTTACATAGTTCTCCAAAGTTTCATTTATTTTAATGCATAATAAGTATAGATTGTTAAACGAAAGTAGTTTAAAATATTTATAAATTAAAATTTATATAATGCTTTATTTCAGTGTTTTATATAGATGTATGTCTTGCTTATAAAACTTTGTAATATATGTTATATGGCGTTTTTTGTATATTAGTAGTTGGTTTAACCTTTAAAAATTAATAAAAAATGGTTTTCTACAATAAGCTAAAATGGATACTTGGCATTCTTATGGTTTTTGTTTTAATAGTTGCCACAAACTTAATTGATAAAAACAATTTTATTCGAGTTCGTGATTCTGTTGTTACTATTTACGAAGACCGATTAATTGCTAATGATTTAATTTTTGAAATGCAAAAATCTGTTCAGCAAAAAGAATTGGCTGTAGCAGTATCAGATTCTATTTTTTTTAATAATGAAAACGAAAAAATTAGTAATAATTTAAAATCTTTAGTTAATAAGTTCGAGAAAACAAAATTGACGCCAAAAGAAAGAGGTGTGTTTAACGATTTAAAGAATAATGTACAGTATTTATTGGACGCCGAAAATCAACTTTTAAATTCGCAATACAGTAACAATTCTAAAGTTCTTAATTATATAAAAAATTTAAAAATAAATCTTGATGATTTATCAAAAATTCAGTTAACTGAAGGAAGGAGGCAAATGTCAATTAGTAAACGTGCTATTGATACTGTAGAATTATTTACCCAAATAGAAATTTATTTCTTGGTTTTTCTAGCTATTATAATTCAAATTATTGTCATGTATAATCCTAAAGAAAAGGAGTAAAGTAGACTTTTTTTTGGATTTAATTTTCTATAAATTAGTATTCATTTTTAAAGCAGCGATAATTGCTCCTTCCATATAACCACCAAACCTAGTGTTGGTTTCTGAGCCCGAAAAAAACAACTTACCATTTAAATAGCTTTGTTGTAATGTTGGGTGTCCGTTGTTTTGGTGTGGTCTTTTAATGGTTGAATTTTCGCTTAAAATAAATTCATCGGTCCAAATTTTATCAACATAACTAATGGGGTTTAAAGTTTCTTTGCCTAAAAGTTCGCTTAATTGTTTTAAAACCAATTCTTTTCTAACTTTTTGAGAATAAGATATACTTTCTCCGTTTAAGAAACCTGTAAACCCATATTTAGTTGCTTTAAAATTTGTATGATCGTACATTTCTGTAATAATACCTACATGGCTGTATAACATACCAGAATATCCATTTTTTCTCCAAAAAGGTGTGTTATATTCTAAAACAAATTTTATGGCACCAGACATCCACGTTTGTACTGTTGGTAAAATTTTAGAAATAGCATTTGGAAGTTGAGGCGAAAATTTAATGTTAGATCCTGCCAATTGTGGTGGTAAGCATAAAATAATTTTGTCTGCTTCCCATTTTTTTCCGTTAGCGGTGTTAACTACTAATTGGTTTTCTAATTCTGTAATGCCTATCACTTTTGTATTTAAATGGATATTTTTGGTATCTAATTTATTGATTAAAGTGTTAATTAGACTTTGTGTTCCTTCTTTTAATCGATATGAAGGGTTCTCAGATTCTGGAACAAAAAATTGCTGAGGAGGTTCAAAAGATTTGGTTTGAAATAACGATTTGCCTGTAGAAAATTGAGGATACTTTTGTAAACCCAATTCATTTATTAAAGCTAGTAAATGCTGATGCATATTAGAAAACCAAGTAGCACCTAGTTCTAAAGGTGTTTCTAATGCCCCTTTAATGGTTTGTATGCGTCCACCTAACCTAGACGAAGCTTCTAATATTATGGCTTCCTTATTTTTTTTAGATAGTAAATAAGCTAATGTTAATCCGCTTAATCCTCCGCCTACAATTATAATACGTTCTTTCATTTTAAATTTCTATTAAAAAGCTATTGTAAATTTACAATAGCTTTTACTTTATTAATATTATTGAGGTCTGCTAGAAAATACCAACCAATTTACACAAGCTAAAATACAGGTGTTTGCAATACCTAAATATACAATTGGCCAACTAAAACCAAACCAGTAAATTATAGGAATCCAATAGGTAAAAATACTCCAAACCGACGACATACAAATAGGACATTGAATTATAGGTTTTCTTAAGTATTTATTCACTTTGTACTGTGTATATTCTTTGTGAAATTGTATACCAGTTTCCGTTAAGGTTATCACAATATTTGGGTCAATGCGTTTTATGCGTTCGTTTAATAAATTCATAAACGCTACAAAATCACTATCCTTTCTAGTTAAAAGTATTTCAGTATTAGAGGTTTTAAAATCTATTTCAGGTAGTTGTACACGAATTTTTTTAACTAGTGCTTCCAAAAAATCAGCTTTAAAAAACACAATCTCTTTGGTAGATTTCATAACCCTTTTTTTAAATGGATATAAAATCATTTCACTATCATAATCTTTTCCGTTAGGCATTTTTTCTGTTCCGCCTTTTGCCGAAATCCATACGCCAACCATAAATAGCGATTCTATTAAAAGGTAACCTAAAGCTGCTAAAATGTTATAAAAATAAAAACTTGCTTCCATAATTTTAAATGATTTAAAGATGAAAAAGAAGCTTTGTTTTAAACCAATAAAGCTTCTTTTGTAAACCTAGTAACCTGTTTTTAATTAAGCTACTGTATAAATTCTTACCTCAGGATTATCCTGTAACGGTTTCTAAAAATGGTGCTTTGTATTTGCTGTACACAGCTGCTGCGTTTCTCTGTTTAAATCGTTTATTTTAAGACTGATTTCTAAATATGCTTTTGTCATTTTAATTTCTCTTAATTGTTAATAATTTCTTCCTGCCATTACGCCTCCATCAATATCCCAAATAGCACCTGTAACCCAAGCACTATCTTCGTCTAATAAAAAGGCGATTGTTTTGGCAATGTCTTGTGATGTTCCTACGCGTCCAATAGGATGAAAATCGTTAAAACCTTGTAAGGTTTCTTCAATTTTATCTTCTTCTATAAACGAACCATAAATTGGTGTTACTACTACTGCAGGAGATACTGCGTTTACACGAATATTACTTTCTGCTAACTCCATTGCTAAATGTTGTGTTAAGCTGTGTAAACCTGCTTTTGCCATAGAATATGCCGAAGATGGTGTGGCTTTTATAGCTTGTTTTGCCCACATAGATCCTATATTTACAATAGAACCACTACCATTAGTAGCCATTACTTTTGCTGCTTCTTGTGTGATAAAGAAAAATGCTTTATTGAAATTATGGTAAATGTCGTAATCTGCTTCAGTATGCTCTAAAAAAGGTTTCGGACTAAAATAGCCTGCCGAATTCACCAAGTATTTTAAATTCGGTAGGTCTTTAGATATATTTGAAGCAAATGCTTTTACTTCATTCATATCAAAAAGATTTACTGCTTTGGTTTTTACATTCCCAAAAGTTGCTAATTCTGTTTTGGCAGTGTCTAGATTTTTGTTGGCTCTACCAACAATAGTAACTTCAAAACCTTTTTCAAGTAAAAGTTGTGCTGTAGCTTTACCCATTCCTGTAGTTCCACCAATTATAAGTGCTTGTGTTTTTTCCATGATATACTTTTTTTAATTACACTGCAAAGTTCAGGATAACTCCAGTAGTATACGATGGACAAAAACGAAAAGGAATGGTACTTTTAGGAAACGGACTTCCTAAAGCTTAAAGGTGAGAGGTTTGTGTGTTTTTTGAAGTATTTTACAAAATACGACGGATCGTCAAAACCTAAACGGTAGCCAATTTGGTTCACGTTTAAATCGGAATACAATAACAAACGTTGCGCTTCTAACACAATACGTTCTTGTATTATTTGCGATGGTGTTTTATTTAATTGCAAATTAGTAAGATCAGACAATGTTCTTGAAGATATAAATAACAGTTTAGCATATTCTGAAACCGAAAGTCCTTTGGTGTAATTTTCGTCAATAAGATTAATAAACTTTATAAACTGTAATTTTTTATCGTCAAATATGGTATAAGTTTGTTCTTCGGTTTGCTCGCAGGCTTGTTTTACACGTTGTATTTGTATAAGAAATGCTTTTAAATACGACTTTAATAATTCTTCTTTACCAAATTGGTCAGGATTATTAAACTCGCGTTTTATTTGCGCAATATACTCTTCAAATATAATAGCAGTTGTTTTTTTTAAAGGACAAAGTGGTTGTAGGTAAGGATTGTTAAAAAGGTTACACTTTAAAAAAAAGTCGGTTTCATTGTCTTTTTGCACAATAAAAGTCTCATTAAAATGCAACAAAATACCTTGGTAATTAGTATTGTCATCAAAATAATGCACTTGGTTTTTAGCGACAAACAAAATAGTATTATCGGTAACATCATGCGCTTTTAAATCTATAAAATGTTTTCCGTTACCTTGCTTAAACCAAATAACTTGAAAATAACTATGAATATGTGGTTTGGTAGTATGGCCTTTATGTTTGGTAATATATTCGTTTAAATCGTGTATGGCTAATTGTGGCTTATCTGGTTGATGCCTGTTTAAATGATATTCAACAATTTTATTTTCGGTATTTGTATTTGCCATATGTAAATTTACAAACTTATTTGTCTATATCGCTCTAGTTTTTATTTATAAAAAAAGCTTTTAAAAAGTAATTACACTCTTTAAAAGCTTTCGTATTATTTTTGGTAAGCTACTTAAGATTTAATTAAATTCTCAATACGTTTAACCGTTTCGTTTTTACCAATCATGTACATAATATCGAAAACATCTGGACCTTGTAATGCGCCAACTAAAGCTAAACGAAGAGGCATCATAATTTTTCCAAAACCAATTTCGTTATTTGTTATCCAACCTTTAATTTCGGTTTGAAGAGCCTCTACAGTAAAATCTGTATTTGCATTAATTATTGCAATTAACTCTGTCATTAATTCGGCGGTACCTTCTTTTATTGCTTTTTTAGATGCCTTTTCGTCGTACGAAGTAGGGGCGTTAAAAAAGAAATGTGTGAGATCCCAAAAATCTGTTACAAAGGTAGCACGTTCTTTAATTAGGTTAATAGCCATTGCAATGTAATTAACATCAATTTCTGCTAATTCTGGTTTTAGGTTTTTAAAGGCATCAGCTAAAGTTTTGTTACTTTGTTGTTGCATATAATGGTGGTTAAACCATTTTATTTTATCAGGATCAAAACGTGCACCAGCTTTATTTACACGATCTAAATCAAAAGCTTCAATAAGCTCTTGAATGTTAAAAATTTCTTGTTCAGTACCTGGATTCCATCCTAAGAAGGCTAAAAAATTAATGGTAGCTTCGGCAAAGTATCCGTCTTCTTTATAACCTCTAGAAATGTCGTTTGTTTTAGGATCTGTCCATTGTAAAGGAAAAACCGGGAAACCTAATTTATCGCCATCACGTTTACTTAATTTTCCTTTTCCGGTAGGCTTTAAAATTAATGGTAAATGTGCAAATTCTGGTACATCCCAACCAAGTGCTTTGTATAGTTGAAAATGTAGAGCTAAAGACGGTAACCATTCTTCACCACGAATTACATGGCTTATTTCCATTAAATGATCATCAACAATATTGGCTAAATGGTAGGTAGGCATACCATCACTCTTAAATAACACTTTATCGTCTAAAATATTAGTATCTATTTTAATATTACCACGAATAATATCTGTTAAATGCAAAGTTTCGTTTTGCGGAGATTTAAAACGAATTACATAATCGTCTCCTGCATCTAGTTTAGCTTTAACCTCTTCTGCACTAAGCGATAAAGAGTTGTTTAATTTTAATCTGTTATGCCAGTTATAAATAAATGTTTTGCCTTTAGCTTCGTGATCTTTTCTATGAAAATCTAAATTTTCGGCAGTATCAAAAGCATAATATGCATTGCCAGAAGCAATTAATTTATCGGCATATTCTTTGTATATATGTTTACGTTCACTTTGTCTGTAAGGACCAAACTTTTCGTTTTTATTTACACCTTCGTCAAAAGGTATACCACACCAATTTAAGGCATTAACTATATAGTTTTCTGCACCTTCTACATATCTATTTTGGTCTGTATCTTCTATTCTAAGAATAAAAGTTCCGTTGTGTTTTTTAGCAAATAAATAGTTAAATAGCGCAGTACGAACGCCACCTATATGTAAAGGTCCTGTTGGACTTGGTGCAAAACGCACACGAACATTTTTGGTCATGTTATAATTATAATTATGTATTTTAAATTTAATATAAATCTTTAAAATTTCGGGTTAAATGTTGTTTTAAAAATTTGAGGCAAATATACAATTAACACATAATTATAAACAGTGTTGTAATTAAAATTGTAGTTTAGTAAGTAATTTGTATACTGTCTTTTTGCTTATGCAAAATGAGATACTGTAATATTAAAAGTTATATGAGTAATTTTAAACATATACAAAGCAAATTAGAGGCTTTTATTTCTAGGTTTTACACAAACGAGTTAATTAAAGGCGCTATTCTTTTTTTTGCTATTGGTTTATTATATTTTTTACTAACACTTTTTATAGAGTCTGTTTTATGGTTAAATACTACAGCTAGAACTATTTTGTTTTGGCTTTTTGTTTTGGTAGAAATTGTGCTGTTAGTTAAATTTATATTTTTACCATTAGCCAAATTATTTAAGCTTCAAAAAGGCATTAATTACGAAGAGGCTTCAATAATTATTGGTAAACATTTTCCCGAGGTTAGCGATAAGTTGTTAAATGTACTTCAATTAAAACAAAGCGAAAGTGAGTCAGAATTACTATTAGCAAGCATAGAACAGAAAAGTTTAGAGTTAAACCCTGTACCATTTAAATTAGCTATCAACTTTAAAGAAAATATTAGTTATTTAAAATATGCTGCTATTCCTGTTTTAATTCTTGTAATAATAGCCATAACTGGAAATGCAAATTGGTTTAGCGATTCTTATAAACGAGTTACAAATTATAAAACTGCTTACGAGCCACCAGCACCATTTCAATTTTTTGTGGTTAACGATAGTTTAAACGCTATAGAAAATAAAGATTTTAAACTAGTTGTTAAAACCGCAGGAAAAGTAACACCAGAAAGTGCACAAATTGAATATAATGGAGAAACTTATTTTTTACAACAAAAAGGATTAGGAGCGTTCGAGTATGTTTTTTCTCAGCCAAAAAGCAATATAGAATTTAAACTTTTTGCAAATGCTGTAATTTCTAAACCATATAAATTAAATGTTATAGAAGTGCCTTCGCTTTTAAGTTTCGATATGTTTTTAAATTACCCAAAGCATACTAAGCGTAAAGACGAAGTTTTAAAAGGTTCTGGTAATGCTTTGGTTCCAGAAGGAACAAAAGTTACATGGAAATTAAAAACTAAATCTACTAGCCAAGTATATTTGTTTGCTAAAGATACCTTGGCATTTATATCTAGTAAAAAGGATGTTTTCGAAGCTAAAAAAAGTTTGTTTTCTAATTTAGATTATGAAGTAAGCACAAGTAATTCAAGACTTAAAAATTACGAAAATTTAGCTTTTAGTATTGATGTTGTTAAAGATGAATTTCCAGAATTGAATGTTACAATGAAGGTTGATAGTTTAGATTTACAGTCGCTTTATTTCCATGGGCAGGTGAGCGACGATTATGGTTTGTCTAAATTAGAATTGGTTTATTACCCAACAAACAAAGAAAATGAAAAGCAAATTGAAGCTATTAAATTAACAAATTCTAATGTTTCTGAGTTTATAACTGCGTTTCCAAATAATTTAAATATAAAAGCAGGGGTTTCTTATAATTTGTATTTTCAAGTATTTGATAATGATGTAGTTAATAAGTTTAAACAGGTTAAAAGTTCTGTTTTTACCTATAAAAAAAGAACTGCTACAGAAGAAAAAGAAAAACAGCTTAAAGAGCAAAACGAAACGATAAAAGATTTAAATAAATCGCTTAAAAAATTTAACGAACAAGAAAAGCAACTGGTACAGTTGTCTAAAAATCAAAAGGAAAAAAAGAATTTAGATTTTAACGATCAAAAAAAAATGAAGTCATTTTTTAAACGTCAGAAAGAACAAGACGAAATGATGAAGAATTTTAATAAAAAGCTAAAAGAAAATTTAAAACAATTTGAAAAAGATAACCCTAAAGACGATCAATTTAAAAAAGATTTACAAAAGCGTTTACAAGAAAACGAAGAGCAGTTAAAAAAAGATGAAAAACTCTTAGAACAGTTAGAAAAAATTACTGATAAAATTAATAAAGAGGAGTTAGGGAAAAAATTAGAAGAACTTGGCAAACAAAACAAAAATAAGAAAAGAAGTTTACAGCAACTTTTAGAATTAACTAAACGTTTTTATGTAGAGAAAAAACTTGAAAAACTTAAAGATGATTTAGAGAAGTTAGCAGAAGATCAAGAAAAGTTATCAAACCAATCTGAAGAAAATAATACTAAAGAAAAACAAGATAGTTTAAATAAATCTTTTGATGATTTTAAAAAATCTATTGAAGACTTAGAGAAAGATAATAAGGCTTTAAAAAAACCATTAGAAATTCCTAGAGATAAAATTGATGAAAAAGAAATAGATCTAGAACAAAATAAAGCTTCAGAAAATTTAAATAAAGAAGTTTCTCAAACTGAAGAAAAGAAGAAAGAAAATCATTCTAAAGCAGAAAAGAATCAAAAAAAGGCTGCTAAGAAAATGAAAGAAATGAGCAAAAAAATGAGTGCCTCGATGTCTGCAAGTGGTGGAGAACAAATGCAGGAAGATATGGATATGCTACGTCAAGTTTTAGATAATTTAGTTTTGTTTTCTTTCGATCAAGAAGCACTTATGGATCAGTTTAATGCTATAGATGTTAATCATAACAAATATGCTTCCTATTTAAAAAAGCAATATAATTTAAAGGAGCATTTTGAGCATATAGACGATAGTCTTTTTGCCTTGTCTCTTAGACAACCTAAATTATCTGAAACTGTTAATAAAGAAATCACCGAGGTGTATTTTAATATGGATGAAGCAATGAAAGTGTTAGCGGATAATCAATTGTATTATGGAATTTCTAAACAACAATTTGCTACAACCGCAGCTAACAATCTTTCTAGTTTTTTAAGTGATGTTTTAGATAATATGCAAGAAAGCATGTCTATGTCAAAAGGCAAAGGACAAGGTGAAGAACAATTACCAGATATTATTATGAGCCAAGAAGAGCTTAATAAAATGATGGAGAAAGGCATGAAAAAGGGTGAGAAAGGTAAACCTAATAAGGAAGGTGGCAAGGAGAAAGGAGAGAGCGAAAAAGATGGTGATGCGGGTAAAGATAAAAATAAAGGAAAGAGTAGTAAGAAAGGAGATAATGGAGAGCAAAATACAGAAGGAGAAAATGGAAGTAAACAAGGGGAAGGTTTAGGTGAACAAAATTCTGAGGAGCTCTATAAAATATATCAAAAGCAACAAGAGCTTCGGGAAGCTTTACAAAAGCGTCTAGAAAAAGAAGGTTTTGGTAACAAAGGAGGTAAATTGGTTCGTCAAATGGAAGAGATAGAATTAGACTTATTAAATAAAGGTTTTACAGAGCAAACGCTTCAAAAAATGATGAATTTAAAACATCAATTAATTAAGTTAGAGAATGCAACTTTCCAGCAAGGCAAGGATAAGAAGCGAGAGTCTGAAACTAATAATAATCAATTTGATAATAACGCAAAAAATCAAATACCTAAGGCTAAACAATATTTTAAAACAACTGAAATATTAAACAGACAAGCATTACCTTTGCGCCCGATTTATAAAAAGAAAGTCCAAACTTATTTTAAAAATACTGATGATTGATTTTAATTACGAAACCGATTTTACAATAGCTAACGAAGAGACTATTTCAACTTGGATTACTAAAGTCTTGACTGAAGAAGGTTTTAAAGAAGGTGAAATAAATTATGTGTTTTGTAATGATGAATATTTGCACAAGTTAAATGTAGAGTTTTTAGATCATGATACATTAACAGATGTTATAAGCTTTGATTATACAATGGGTAAATTAATATCTGGAGATATATTTATATCTATTGATAGAGTTAGAGATAACGCTAAATATTTTAAAGTCGATTTTATAAACGAATTATATAGGGTTATGGTTCACGGTATTTTGCATTATTGCGGATACAAAGACAAGAGCCAAGAAGACGCTAAAACAATGAGAGCCAAAGAAAACCATTATTTAGGTTTAATAAATAGTTAGGCTAAAGTTGTATATTTGCAAACTTTTAAAAATGGTGTTCCACGTGGAACATGTTAATTAAAATTAAGAATTATGTTTAACGAAGTGTATGATGTTATAGTTGTTGGAGCAGGGCATGCAGGAAGCGAAGCAGCTGCAGCTGCAGCTAATATGGGGAGTAAGACGCTACTTGTTACTATGAACCTTCAAAACATCGCTCAGATGTCTTGTAATCCAGCTATGGGCGGTATTGCAAAAGGACAAATAGTTAGAGAAATAGATGCTTTAGGTGGCTACAGTGGTATTGTTTCTGATACGTCTGCTATTCAGTTTAAAATGTTAAACAAATCTAAGGGGCCTGCTATGTGGAGCCCTAGGGTGCAAAGTGATAGAATGCGGTTTGCAGAAGATTGGAGAATGCTCCTTGAAGGAACTCCTAATTTAGATTTTTATCAGGAAATGGTTTCTGGTTTAATTATAGAAAAAGAGAAAGTAGTAGGTGTAAAAACTTCTTTAGGTATAGAGATAAAAGCAAAATCTGTTGTTTTAACTAATGGTACTTTTTTAAACGGTTTAATTCATATTGGAGATAAAAACTTTGGTGGTGGTAGGGCAGGAGAAAGAGCAGCTACAGGTATTACAGAACAGCTTGTTAATTTAGGTTTCGAATCTGGTAGAATGAAAACAGGAACTCCTCCTAGGGTTGATGGTCGATCTTTAGATTATTCTAAAATGACTGAACAGCCTGGTGATATTAACCCAGAAAAATTTTCTTATTTAGATATTACAAAACCATTAACTAAGCAACGATCTTGCCACATGACTTATACAAGTTTGGAAGTTCATGATTTGCTTCGTGAAGGCTTCGATAGATCGCCAATGTTTAATGGTAGAATTAAGAGTTTAGGACCTAGATATTGTCCTTCTATAGAAGATAAAATTAATCGATTTGCAGATAAAGATAGGCATCAGTTGTTTATAGAACCAGAAGGTTGGAATACTTGTGAGGTTTATGTAAATGGTTTCTCTACGTCTTTACCAGAAGATGTTCAGTTTAAAGCATTACGTTCTGTTGTTGGTTTTGAAGGGGTAAAATTCTTTAGACCTGGTTATGCTATAGAATACGATTATTTTCCGCCTACCCAATTAAAACATACGTTAGAAACTAAGTTGATAGAAGGTCTTTATTTTGCTGGACAAATAAATGGTACCACAGGATATGAAGAGGCTGCTTCTCAAGGTTTAATGGCGGGTATAAATGCTAGTTTACAGGTTCAAGAAAAAGATCCTTTTACATTGGGTAGGAGCGAGGCTTATATAGGTGTTTTAATAGACGATTTAATTACTAAAGGTACAGAAGAACCTTATAGAATGTTTACATCTCGGGCCGAATATAGAACTCTTTTACGTCAAGATAATGCAGATTTAAGATTAACACCTAAAGGTTTTGATCTTGGTTTAGCTTCAGAAAAACGTTTAAAACGTATGGAAGAAAAACATGAAGCTGCAGAAAAATTTGTTAATTTTTTTGAAACACAGAGTGTAAAACCTGAAGAAATTAATCCGGTTTTAGAGTCTAAAAGTTCATCTTTGGTTAAGCAATCTGGTAAACTTTTTAAAGTATTTGCTAGGCCAAATATAGAGATGGATGATGTGCGTAAGGTAAAGAGTGTAGAATCTTATATTCAAGAAAATAATTTGGATAGAGAGGTTATAGAGCAAACAGAAATACAGGTAAAATATTCTGGCTATATAGCTAAAGAAAAAAGCAATGCAGATAAGTTAACAAGATTAGAATATGTTAAAATTCCATCAAATTTTGACTATTCTCAAATTAAATCTATGAGTTTTGAAGCTCGTGAAAAACTTAAAAAAATACAACCAACTACAGTATCTCAGGCCTCTAGAATTAGTGGTGTATCACCTAACGATATTTCTGTTTTATTAGTTTACATGGGAAGATAATTAAAGATAATGTTGTTGCATAAATAATTTATTTGTGCTCTTAATGCTTGTTTTGTTTATCGTATTTAGGTCTTGTTTAGCATAGAGCATATTCAATAAATTTTTTTATTCAAATAAAACTAAAACTCATTCATATTAAATAAAAAAGAACAAGTGGGGGTGTTTAACTATTTCGTTTTTTATTGTATTATGGTATAATATGCTTCAATAGTTCCACGTGGAACACTTCTTTTTTTTAATTAAAAATCATTTTAATTTTAGTTTTTTTATAAATGAATAAGTTTTTTGTCCTGATTATAATACTTATTATTGCTCCTTTTTTGGGTGGTATTTATGGTATTTTACACGATCAAATTACTTATACTATTTCAGAAGAGTATTATTCTAAATTTAAATTTGTTCAATTTGGTTTAGATAATTGGGGTTTAGGTTATAATATTAGTTCTACTAAAACACCAGAAATAAAGCTTCATAATCCGAGAATTGGAGCTGCTATTGTTGGTTTTTTGTCTACATGGTGGGTAGGTTTGTGTATAGGAGTTTTTCTAGGTGTTGTAGGTTTTATTCAAAAAAGCGGAAAAAATATGTTTAAAGTTGTTTTTAAATCTTTTCTTTTTACCATTGCAATTGCTTTTTTAACAGGAGTAATTGGCTTAATATATGGAAAACTAGTTGTTGTAAAAGGAAATATTAATTGGTTTATTCCTGATAATTTAATTGATATCGATGCCTTTTTAATGGTTGGCTCTATGCATAATTTTAGCTATTTGGGAGGTGTACTAGGCTTAGTTTTTGGAATATATTATAGCTTTAAACAAAAAGTAAAATTAAATAGAGATACTGTTAATTAGTAAATATACAATCTGTGACCAACAAAAAAATTACCTATTTAAATGTAAAAGACTTCTCTGTTTCTGGAGAAGAATTTAACCTTATCGAGAATATAGAGTATGGTTTTTTGGAAACTATACCACAACCTACGTCTAAAGAATTACCCGAATATTATAAAAGTGAAGATTATATTTCGCATACCGATTCACAACGTAATTTATTTGAAAAGGTGTATCACTTAGTTCGAAAAATTTCGCTTAAAAAGAAATTTAATTTAATTAATGCTAATGTGTTTAATGGTAAAAATTTATTAGATGTTGGTTGCGGTACGGGTGATTTTTTGCAGACAGCACAAGATAATAATTGGAATGTTACTGGTATAGAACCAAACGAGCAGGCTAGGGCTATAGCTAATAAAAAAACAAAAAATGTTGTTTTTAATACAGAGCAACTTTTAAAATTTAAAGAAAATAGTTTCGATGTTATTACCCTTTGGCATGTTTTAGAACATATTCCAGATATAGAAAATCAGATTAAAATTTTAAAAAAACTCTTAAAATCTAACGGAACTTTAATTATTGCTGTACCTAATTATAAAAGTTACGATGCTAAATATTATAAAAATTTTTGGGCTGCTTTGGATGTGCCTAGACACTTATGGCATTTTAGTAGAACTTCTATTTCTAATTTAGTTGGTAAACAATCCATGAAAGTTGTAAAAATAAAACCGATGTTATTTGATGCTTTTTATGTAAGCTTATTGTCTGAAAAATACAAGACAGGTAAAATGAATGTTGTAAAGGGAATATGGATAGGTTTGGTGTCAAATATCAAATCTTTATTCACAAAAGAAGCTTCTTCACTAATTTATGTAATAAAAAATATATAAAAACGATTTAAACAAGGTTTAATAAGTGTTGTTTGTTTATTATATCCAATTACAAGGGGTTTTTTTAAAAAGAGCTTAAAACGCTTTATTTGGGGTTGTTTTTAATAATTAAATATTATTAATTTATTTTTTAGCATAAAATTTCTTTATATGTTAAATTCAAAATAATTCGTCTGTATTTTTTGTGTTACTTTATTACATTTGTGCCGATTCGAAAAAAAACTAATTAACCAACAAATAAAAATAAAATGAAAAATATTCTTTACGTTGCTATTGCATTAATTGTATTTACATCATGTCAACAACAAAAAATTGGTTTTGTAGATAACGGAACTGTTATTAATGATTTTCAAGAAAAGAAAGATGTAGAAGCTGCTTTTCAATTAAAACAAGAAGCTTTTGCAAAAAGAGCAGACAGTATTAGTCAAGCTTTTCAGGCTGAAGCACAAAAAGGACAAACTGAAGCACAAAGATTAGCAAGAAGCAATAGAAAAAAAGCAGAAGAGCTAATGCTTGGTTTACAACAAAAACAACAAAAATTACAACAACAAATGCAAGGTGAAGAGCAAGCGTTGAGACAATCTTTTCAAGCAGAAATAGATTCTGTAATTTCTACAGTAAAAACCTTTGTAAAAGATTATGGTAAAACTAATGGTTATACTTATATTTTAGGTACAAGCGATGCTGCAGCAACGGTTATGTATGGCACTGAAGAAAATAATTTAACCCAAACAATTTTGGATGCTCTAAATGCTAACTATAAGAAGGCAGAGTAATATTATTAATTTTAAATAAAAAATGGCTGATAATTTAAATTATCAGCCATTTTTTATGCTTTTTTATGAAGTAAACGGGTTAATTTAATACTTAAATCGGTTAAAATTATCTTAGAGTTACCATTACGTTCTATATGGTAAATAGCATCTTGTAACTCGTTGCTAATATCCATAATGTTACCACCATGTATGTAAGGAGCAAAATTTTCAAGTTTAAATTTTGTTTTAGGTTCAAAAAAAACAAGGTTTTCGGCGTTGTAATTTAAAAGTAAAGCTTGACGAAAAAAGTCGATACAAAAACTAAGAAATTGCTTTTGTGTTTCGCGTCCAGTTTTAGCAATATCTTCGCTCCATTTAATTAAATCTAGAATAGCACCTTTGTTACCTTTGGCTTTAAAAGCACTTCTAATCCAAAAAATAAACCAGGTTTCAAACTGTATGTCTTCAGAGTCTTGATACATTAAATCGCAAGCTTTATTGTAATTTCCGTTAGCTTGATGTGCAATTTTTGTGGCAATATTTGCCTCTAGGTTATATTGGTTTATTAAAGCTTCTTTAATAACGTTTTCTGCCAATGGCGGAAAATGTAATATTTGGCAACGCGATCTAATGGTGTTAATAATTTGTTCTTCGTCTTCAGTAATAAGAATAAATATAGTTTTATTTGGAGGTTCTTCAATTAGCTTTAAAAGCTTATTAGCAGCAGCTGTATTCATTTTTTCTGCCATCCATATAAGCATTACCTTATATCCACCTTCATAAGATTTTAAAGTAAGCGATTTTACAATATCATTAGCCTCTTCTACACCAATTTGCCCTTGTTTATTATCTACTCCAAGCAGTTTGTACCAATCAAATAAATTACCATAAGGCTGTTCTTCTAATAATTGACGCCACTCTTCTAAATAATAACTAGAAACGGGTTTGCTTTTTACTTTATCGCTGGTAGTAACAGGAAATGCAAAATGTAAATCGGGATGCGAAAGGTTGTTAAATTTAAGATTACAAGCCTGATTTCCCGTATCGTTTTCGCCATTAGTATTGCTGCAAAGCAAGTATTGTGCATAAGCTATAGCCATGGGTAATGTACCCGACCCCTCTTTGCCAACAAATAGTTGTGCATGTGCAATTCTACCATTATCTACGCTTGTTGTTAAATGGTTTTTTATGTGTTCTTGACCTAAAACTTCCTTAAATAACATGCCACAAATATACTTTTTGTTTTTAACATTAACTCATAACAAATTCAAGAACTTCTTCTGTTTTTTTTATAACTAATTAATACAGCAATATATATTGTAAGTTTTATATTATAAAATATTTTTATCTAATATGAATATTATATATTTCTAATAATCAAGTAATTAGTAGGTGTGTCATGTAGTATTTTTCCTTTGAATAAAGATTTAACATTGGAATACAATAATAAATAGTAATTTTGTTAACGTTAAATTTACATTTGATTAACCTTTAATAAATATTATTATGAGTAAAAGTATTAAAAAACCAGCAGTTTTAAAGAAAGAAGCAACAACCACTGTTAAACCAACTGAAGCAAAAAAGAAAGACAAAAAAGCAGCTAAAAAAGCAAAAGAAAAAGCGGCAAAGTTAAAAGCAGCAGCCAAAGCAAAAGCTAAAAAGGCAGCAGCAAAGAAAAAAGCTCAGGCCAAAGCAGTGAAAGTTAAAGCAGCTAAAAAAGCAAAAAAACAAGCAGCAAAGAAAAAAGCTCAGGCAAAGGCAGCGAAAGTTAAAGCAGCCAAAAAAGCAAAAAAACAAGCAGCAAAGTTAAAAGCAGCAGCTAAAGCAAAAGCCAAAAAGGCAGCAGCAAAGAAAAAAGCTCAGGCAAAGGCAGCGAAAGTTAAAGCAGCCAAAAAAGCAAAAAAACAAGCAGCGAAGTTAAAAGCAGCAGCTAAAGCAAAAGCCAAAAAGGCAGCAGCGAAGAAAAAAGCTCAGGCAAAGGCAGCGAAAGTTAAAGCAGCCAAAAAAGCAAAAAAACAAGCAGCGAAGAAAAAAGCGGCAGCTAAAAAAGTAGTAAAGGCCAAGAAAAAATCAGCTAAAAAAAATAAATCTAAAAAGAAAGCAAAAACACCTAAAACTAAGGTTATAAAAGCTATAAAGACTATAAAAAAACCAGCTGTAAAAACTAAAAAAGTTAAAGCATCTAAAAAGGCTAAAAAAACTAAAAGTATTAAGTTAAAAAAGGTATCATAGTAATTTAATTGTGTTAATTAAAAGACTAGTTAAATTGTTTTAATACTTTATAATCTAACTAGTCTTTAATTTTAATATCAGCTATTAATCATAATTTCTTAAAAATTAATTTATAAGCTATATCGTTTTCGTTAAAAAACACGTTTTAAATGGTTTTTTAATTAGTTACATTTGTGAATCAAATAGTTAAAAAACTAAATAATTTATAAATGAAAACGCTTAACGATTTTAATTTCGAAAATAAAAAAGCATTAATTCGTGTAGACTTTAATGTACCTTTAAACGATAAGTTTGAAGTAACTGATGCTACAAGAATTATATCTGCTAAACCAACTATTATTAAGATTTTAGAAGATGGCGGAAGCTGTATTTTAATGTCTCATTTAGGACGTCCTAAAGGATTTCAAGACGAATTTTCATTAAAACATATTGCAGATAAAGTTGAAGAAATTTTGGGTGTAAACGTTATTACAGTTGCAGATTGTATTGGTAACGATGTTGAAACTGCTGCTGCTAGTTTAGAACCAGGTCAAGTTTTATTACTTGAAAATTTACGTTTTTATAAAGAAGAAACTGCTGGTGATGAGGCTTTTGCAGAAAAGTTATCTAAATTAGGAGATATTTATGTAAACGATGCTTTTGGTACAGCGCACAGAGCGCATGCATCTACAACAATTGTAGCTCAGTTTTTCGAAGGTAAAAAATGCTTTGGTAACTTACTAGCTCAAGAAATAGAAAGCATTAATAAAGTAATGGAAACTGGAGAAAAACCAGTTTTAGCTGTTTTGGGAGGTGCTAAAGTATCATCTAAAATTACAATTATAGAAAATATTTTAGACAAAGTAGATCACTTAATTATTGGTGGTGGTATGTCGTTTACATTTGTTAAAGCTCAAGGCGGAAAAATAGGAAACTCTATATGTGAAGATGATAAAATGGAATTGGCTTTAGATATTTTAGAACAAGCTAAAGCTAAAAATGTACAAATTCACATTCCTGTTGATGTTATTGCTGCAGACGATTTTAGTAACGATGCAAATACTCAAATTTTAGATATTAATGCAATTCCTGATGGTTGGGAAGGTGTTGATGCAGGACCAAAATCTAGAGAAATCTTTCATAAAGTGGTTATGGAGTCTAAAACTATTCTTTGGAACGGACCACTTGGTGTTTTCGAAATGGAAAGTTTTGCTGGTGGAACTATCGAACTAGGAAACTCTATTGCCGAAGCAACCAAAAATGGAGCATTCTCTTTAGTTGGAGGAGGAGATTCTGTTGCTGCTGTTAAGCAATTTGGATTTGCAGATAAAGTAAGTTATGTAAGTACAGGAGGTGGCGCTATGTTAGAAAGCTTAGAAGGAAAAACACTTCCTGGAATTGCTGCTATTTTAAAGTAATAGCTTTTAAATCTGAATTTTATACATTCAAAATTTAATAAGAATATATATTAAGCGTAATTAAGTTTTCAAATTACCTTAAAAAACACGATTTTAGCCATACTATCGTTCAATAATAACTGAACTGAGACCTATGGCTAATCGTTTTTTTATACTTTTTTTTATTTTTAACCTGTTTATTTGTCAAGCACAAACAAACGACTCAATTGTTACTCAAAACAAAATTAAGGTTGAAATAGACAGTGTTATTTCTAATAAATTAGCTCTAGAAAAAGCAGATATAGATACTTTAATTGATGGAAGTGTTAAGCATGTTAAAGAAATTTTAGCAATTGCAGATAGTACTTCTATAAAAAACCTAGGCGACAACGCATTTGCTTCAGAATTAGATAAAAAATGGTTTGAAGAGCTGTATAATAATACCTTGTTCGATACTATTTATAAGTCTGTTACAGAGCTTACTTTTGAAGAAGTAGATTATCCAGAATTACCAACCGACACTTTAAAAGCTAGATTAAAAGAACTGGATGCGCGTACACCGTTTAATGTAGAGTACAATACATCTTTAGAAAGTGTAATAAAGTCTTATTTAAAGCACAGGCGTAAGCATTTACAAAAGCTTATAACGCTAAGCGAATATTATTTTCCTATGTTCGAGCGCGAGTTAGATAACCATAATATACCTTTAGAAATAAAATATTTAGCCATTGTAGAGTCGGCACTAAAACCTAGAGCAAAATCTAGAGTAGGCGCTACAGGGCTGTGGCAATTTATGTTTGCTACAGGTAAAATGTATGGTTTGGACGTAAGTAGCTATGTAGACGAACGTAGTGACCCTATAAAATCTACCGAAGCAGCATCTAAGTATTTGGCTAGATTATACAAAATATTTGGAGATTGGGACTTGGCATTAGCAGCTTATAATTCTGGCCCAGGTAATGTATCTAAAGCAATAAGAAGATCTGGAGGTTATAAAAATTATTGGAATATAAGGCCTAATTTACCTCGAGAAACAGCTGGGTATTTGCCTGCTTTTTTAGCTAATATGTATATTTTTGAATTTGCAGAAGAGCATGGATTTAAAAAAGTAAGACCAGAATTTGCTTATATAGAAACAGATACGGTAAGGGTAAAACGAATGATTACACTCGATCAAGTTGCAGAGGTAACCGATGTACCCATTGAAGAGCTCCAGTTTTTAAACCCATCTTATAAATTAGATATTATTCCTTTTATAAAAGATGAAAACTATACGCTTAGACTGCCAAGGCATGCTATAGGAAGCTTTGTTAATAACGAAGAGAAAATTTATGCTTTCGCTAAGGCAGAATTCGATAAACGAGAAAAACCACTTCCTCAGTTTTTTAATTCGAACGATAAAGTTATTTATAGGGTAAGATCTGGAGATTACTTGGGTAAAATATCTAGACAATATGGAGTAAGGGTAAGCCAGTTAAAACAATGGAATGGATTGAGAAGTAATAACTTAAAAATAGGTCAACGCTTAACGGTCTATCCAAGAAAACCATATACAGCTTCAACATCTAGCTCTGTTAAAAAAGTAGTAGCAAAACCCCCAACAGGCAATGTTGTAACTTATACCGTTAAGAGTGGCGATTCACTATGGAGTATTTCTCAAAAATTTTCTGGAGTTTCTGTTCAAAATATTAAAGAATGGAACGGTATTAGTGGTAGTAGTTTAAAACCTGGAATGAAACTAAAAATTTCTAAGGGTTAATCATCAAAAACTAAAATATTAACATGAAAAAAATTCTACTAGTTTCAGTTTTAGCACTATTTGCAATGTCTTGCAAAGATGGTAAGTCATCAAACGAAAAAATTCTATTAGATTCTAACGGTACAATAAATACCATATCTGTTGTGGTAGATAACGAAATATGGAAGGGATCTGTGGGAGAAGCTGTAAGAGATGTACTAGCTGCTCCTATTTATGGTTTACCTCAAGAAGAACCTATTTTTAATATTAATCAAATTCCGCCTCATGTTTTTACAGATTTTATTACCAAAAACAGAACAGTTTTAAAGGTTGAATTAAATAAAGAAACAGGTATTACTTTTAATAATAATGTTTATGCAAAACCACAAAAAGTAATTGTGGTTTCTGGGCAAACTAAAACAGATCTTATTAAGGTTTTAAGCGATAATGCCACTAAGATAATCGAAACTTTTAAAGGAATAGAGCTTAAAGAAAAACAACGCCTTATTAAAAAATCGTTGTATAATACTAGAGTAATTCAAAAGAATTTAGGGTTAGATATTAATTTTCCAACAGCATACAGAATTGGTAAAACCATTGCTAAAGACGAAGATAAATTTTACTGGATAAAGCGAGATATACCTACAGGTTATGTTAATCTTTTACTTTACGAGTTACCATTAGGAGCCATAAAAAAGGACACGAATATGATTGCTCAAATTGTAAAAATTAGAGATTCGATAGGCAAAAAATATATTGAAGGACCTGTAGAAGGGTCGTATATGATAACAGAAAATGCCTACACACCATTTCATACCCAAACCATAGTTGATAATAAACCAACATTAGAAACAAAAGGGCTTTGGGAAGTTAAAAATGCTTTTATGGCAGGACCGTATGTAAATTATGCTATAGAAGATAAAATAAACAAAAGATGGGTTGTTGTAGAAGGGTTTACCTATGCGCCATCTGTATCTAAGCGAAATTATATGTTCGAGTTAGAGGCTATAATTAAGTCTATAAAAATTCAATAAACTCTTATTTTTTTAAGAGGTTTTAAAGACATAAAAAAACCAACACAATTTGTGTTGGTTTTATATTTTATAGAAAAGATATAATTACTCTTTTTTGTCTTCAATTTTATCTTCTTCTTTACTAGCGTCCTTAAATTCTTTAATTCCACTACCAAGTCCTCTCATTAATTCAGGTATTTTTTTACCTCCAAATAATAATAACACAACAACAACAATTAAAATTATTTGTGGCGCTCCAATAACTAATGGTAACATATATAAACTCATGATTAAAGTATTTTAAATAACAAAGTTAATAATTAAAGTTTAATAAAATCGTTTTAATCATAATTTTAGCATAAAGAAAACGGATGCTTTTGAGATTATTTTAATTAATTTTGTTTTTAACATGACAGAAAGTAAAAAGAAAACTAAAAAAATAAAAACCAAACTGCTCGATAAATATCGATTAGTTATTTTAAACGAAGACACCTTTGAGGAGCGATTATCTTTTAAGTTAACACGCCTAAATGTGTTTGTATTGGTATCTTTATCTAGTATTTTTTTAGTTTTATTTACACTATTATTTATAGCTTTTACGCCTCTTAAAGAATATATACCAGGATACTCGTCTACTGCTTTAAAAAAGAAAGCTACAGAGCTTAATTTTAAGACAGATTCGTTACAGCAAGTAATTACTTTAAACGAGCGTTATTATAGCTCTATAAAACAAGTGCTTCAAGGCGAAGTTAGCTCGGCAAGTGTAAATAAAGATTCTATTATAGAGGCAGTTAAATTAGAAATTAGTGAAGTAGATTTAAGCCCAATTCAAGAAGATTCTATTTTAAGAGAAAAGGTGGATAAAGAGGATAAGTATAATTTATTTGAATCTGCATCATCGTCAACAAATTTTGTTTTATTCCCTCCGGTAAACGGAACCATAAGCGAATCTTACAGTTTAAAAGATAAGCATTACGCTATAGATTTGGTAGTGCCTAAAAACACACCTATAAAAGCAACCGCAGATGGCACGGTTATTTTTGCAGAGTGGACAGCAAGTACTGGTTACGTAGTTATATTAGAGCATAGCCATGGTTTAATTTCTGTTTACAAACACAATGCAGCCTTAACAAAAGCACAGGGCGATTTAGTTAAAGCAGGAGAGGTTATTGCAACATCTGGAAATACAGGCGAGTTATCTACCGGGCCTCATTTACATTTCGAACTTTGGAATGATGGCTACCCAATTAATCCTTCAAACTTTATAGATTTTAAATAATTATGATATCATTAAAGTCTGCACTTGCAAAACCTTTTGCAAAACGTGTGTATAAAAAAACTCAGAAGTGGGTAAATAAACCTGTAGAAACTCAGGAAAAAGTTTTTAAAGAATTAATAGCCACTGCATCTAGTACAATATTTGGAAAAGACCATGATTTTATAAGCATAAACTCTTATAAGGATTTTGTAAAAAGGGTACCAATTAGAGATTACGAAGCTTTAAAACCATATGTTGAACGCGTAGTTGCTGGCGAAGAAAATATTTTATGGAAAGGTAAGCCTATTTATTTTGCAAAAACTTCTGGTACAACATCAGGGTCAAAGTATATTCCAATAACTAAAGAAAGTATGCCTAGTCATGTAGAAGCAGCTAGAAATGCTATTTTAATGTATATACACGAAACAGGCAACGCTAAGTTTGTAGATGGAAAAATGATTTTTTTACAAGGAAGCCCTATTTTAACAGAGCAAAACGGTGTTCAGTTAGGTAGACTTTCTGGTATTGTAGCGCATTATGTGCCAAAATATCTTCAGAAAAACAGATTGCCTTCTTGGAAAACTAATTGTATTGATGATTGGGAAACAAAGGTTGATGCTATTGTAGAAGAAACATTGCCAGAAGACATGACCATTATTTCTGGAATTCCGTCTTGGGTGCAAATGTATTTTGAAAAACTTCAACATAAGACAGGAAAAAAGGTAGGCGATATTTTTAAAAATTTCAATCTTTTTATCTTCGGAGGCGTAAATTACGAACCTTATCGTGCAAAATTTGAGAATCTTATAGGACGAAAAGTAGATAGTATAGAGCTTTACCCAGCAAGCGAAGGTTTTTTTGCTTACCAAGATAAGCAGAACGAAAAAGGGATGTTACTTCAATTAAATTCTGGCATTTTTTATGAGTTTGTAAAAGCAGATACTTTTTTTGATGAAAACCCAGAAAGAATTACAATTAAAGATGTTGAGGTTGGTATTAATTATGTTATAATTATTACAACAAATGCAGGACTTTGGGCTTATAATATTGGCGATACAGTAATGTTTACATCTACAAAACCTTACAGAGTAATTGTGTCTGGCCGAATTAAACATTTTATTTCTGCCTTTGGCGAACATGTTATTGGTAAAGAGGTAGAACAAGCTATGCAAGAAGCTACGGTTAATTCTAATATTAGAGTGTCAGAGTTTACTGTTGCGCCTCAAATAAATCCTTTAGAAGGGTTACCTTATCACGAATGGTTTGTAGAATTTGAAAACGAACCAGAAAATATTTCTGCTTTAGCAAAAAAAATAGATCAATCGCTTCAAAAGCAAAACAGTTATTATTTCGATTTAATTGACGGTAAAGTTTTACAGCCATTAAAAATAACAATAGTGCAAAAAGGCGGTTTTCAAAACTATATGAAATCTATTGGAAAATTAGGCGGACAAAATAAAATACCACGTTTATCTAACGACCGGAAAATTGTTGATTTACTTGGCTAATAAAATTAATTAAATTAGTATTACCTTTGCTCCACCAAATTATACTATGAGCACAAAAAAACATCATGAAAGAACCAGAGCACAAGAAAGCTCTAATGCCATAGAAAGGCTGTATATTACTATGCGACACCTTTTTAACAGAGGGTTTTATAAGCCTATGGGTATTTCTGGAGAAACATTAAGAAGTTCTTTACTTTTGTTAAGACCAGAAATTTATGGATCTATAGGCGACGAAAAAGCAGAACTTGAAGGTTTGCTTTATGTTATAGATAGATTGCCTATTGGTATAGAAGAGTGCATGTTTATTAATTTAACAAGCGACGAAGGCTATGGCGATTCTCATTTCGAACCCATAATACCACCAAAAAGACGACGTAATTGTTATCGTATTGATGATGAACAAATGAATATTGAAATTACACGTGGTCGATCTGAGATTTACGATATTTTAACGCACCTTACTTTTCTTTTTGTTGAGTCTCATAAAATAAGTAATCGTGTACTAATAAATGACGAAGGAGATACAACTCGCGATTGGATAAAACTTGAAAATGCAGTTTTATCTAAAAAAGAATTTACACAAGAAGAGCGCGAAGTAGCGATAACACATACAGCTAATATTTTAGGAAGAACGTTTAAAGAAATTACTACTGTATATAATGCATTTGCAACACCTTCTCAGCCAGAACGTTTATTGCATATTGTATATTGGTTAGGTAAACTAGCTATAGAAGAATTGGTAGGTAATAATAAACGAACCATTACGTTTAGCCCTGTGTTAAGAGAGCGTATTGGGCATCATATTCATGGAGAAATATGGGCAAATAAAATAAAAGAAACATTACATACTAATAATTTATTAGAAAGACCAATACATATTATAAGTGCAAATATGCACAGTGTAATGAATACGCTTTTTACACCAAATGCTTTAAAAACTATTGTAGCAAAAAAAGATGTTTTTGAGGTTTACGAATCTTTAAGTCATAAAGAGAACGAAGCCTTGCGCAATAAAATTTCTAAAGAAGCGTTGCAAAAGGGAATGTTGTATATTAAAGATACATCTGGAGCAAACATAGATGTGCAAATATTTGACACAAGTAAAATAGATAGTACAAAGCTAGACATTAAGGCTTCTCAACCTGTTTTAAAAGATAAAAAACCTGTTATTATTGTAATGGATTATGCTTTTGGAGAGCAGGCTTACGAAACGATAGACGAGCTATTAAAACCTTATAAACCTAAAGGTAAAGAGAAAGTACATTTAAATGTAGAGTCTTTATCTATAATGGGAAAAGCAGGTATATTAGAAGGCGGAAAAGGAGACATTATGATACCTTCTGCACATATTTTTGAAGGCACAGCCGATAATTATCCGTTTGAGAACGAATTAAAGCGTGAAGACTTAGAAGGAAAAGGCGTAAATGTTTTTGACGGTACAATGATAACTGTTTTAGGAACATCGTTACAAAATAAAGATATTCTTAAATTCTTTTATAACTCTACATGGAATGTAATTGGGTTAGAAATGGAAGGAGCACATTACCAAAAAGCAATACAAGCAGCATCTAAAGTTAGAGGCAGTATAAGTCCAGATGTAAAAGTGCGATACGCATATTATGCTAGTGATAACCCTTTAGAAACTGGTGCTACATTAGCATCTGGAGGTTTAGGGGCCTCGGGAGTAAGACCAACATATTTAATAACAAGAACCATACTAGAACAAATATTAAATTAAAATTATGAGTAAAGAGTTACCACAATCAAAACAATCTGAAGAGGTAGATTTAGGACAGTTGTTTAAACTTATTGGAAATGCTTTTGATAGATTATTTAAATTTATTGGTTCTATATTTAAATCTATATTTTCTGTTATTATATACGCTTTAAAAGTTGTAATAAATAATTATAAACTTATAATTATAACTATGGTATTAGCTGGAATTATAGGTTATGGGTTAGAAAAGGTTAGAAAACCAGTTTATACTTCTAACATGTTAGTAAAACCTTATTTCGATAGTAAATATCAGTTAGTTACTAATATTCGTTATTATAATGCTTTAATTGCAGATAAAGATTACAAACAATTAGAGAATTTATTTAAAATAAATGAAGCCGATGCTGCAAGTCTTTTAGAATTTGAAATTAGTCCTGGCCCTGAAACAGAAAATGACAGAATCTTACAATATGATAGGTTTATTAAAGCTGTTGATAGTGCGAGAGCGCAAACTATTTCTTATAGAGACTTTTTAGAAAACAGAAGCGTATATTCTGGAAGTATTTTTGAGATTTCAGTTCAATCATTAAAAAAAGATATTTTTAGATCTTTAGAAGAGGGGTTAAATTCTACTTTTACTAATACATATTCTGTGAAAAAAATGCAGAAAAGAGACTCTCTTATAAGCTTAGATAAAGCTAGAATAAAACAGTCTTTAAAACAAGTAGACTCACTAAAAAGGGTATACATTGCTATAATGAAGTCTGAGTCTGAAACCAATAATTCTCCTGTAACTTTAAAAGAAGGAGGAGCTATGGTGCAAGAGCGAGTTAAAACAAAAGAATTTGAATTATTAGCTAAAGAATTAGATTTAAGAAATGAATTAAATAGATTAGAATCTCAGCAAGTAGAAGAAGATGTTTATTTTGACACTATCTCTAGTTTTCAAGATGTGGGGTCTGCTTATAGTTCTTTATTTAATAAATATTCTCTTATTTTTCCTATAATAAGTTTTCTATTATTAATGCTTGGTTATTTAGCTTTTAGAGTGATAGTTTTTGTTAAAAAATATGAATAATAATTTATTTATTAGGCATACACGAAAGACTTTAATTCAATTTTGTTTATTGTTTAGTTTAACAATAGAGATAATATTATAAATAATAAAGCTCACTTATATTAAGTGGGCTTTTTGGTTCAATAAAACTTTACGAATTTTAAAATTAGAATAGAAAATAGTTTTAATAATTAATTCAAAAAATGAAAGTAGAAGAAATAAGTTTAAAAGGTTGTTTTTTAATATCGCCCTCTATTTTTGAAGATGAAAGAGGTGTTTTTTTTGAAAGTTTTAACTTAGGTGTTTTTAAAAAAAAAACAGGAATATCAAAACCTTTTGTTCAAGATAATATATCAAAATCTAAAAAAGGAGTTTTAAGAGGATTACACTTTCAAAAAGGAATCCATGCTCAATCTAAATTAATTAGCGTCTTAAAAGGAAGTGTTCTAGATGTTTGTGTCGATTTAAGGGTTGAATCAGCAACATATGGCGAGCATTTTTCTGTTGTTCTTGACGATGTTAATTGTAAACAACTTTATATTCCCGGAGGGTTTGCTCATGGGTTTTTAACTTTAGAAGAGAACACATTGTTCTCTTACAAATGTGATAATTTTTATAATAAAGAAGCAGAATCTGGAATTATATTTAATGACGATACTTTAAATATTAATTGGAATTTTCCAGAAGAAAACCTTATTATTTCAGATAAGGATAGGCTGTTACCTACTTTTAAGCATTAGAGAATGAATACTAAAATATTAGTTACAGGATCAGAAGGTCAATTAGCAAAAACCATTAAAGAATTGGTTGTAATTAATAAATACAATTACGAATTTGTGTTTGTTTCAAAAAGTGATTTAGATATAACAAACAGCAAAGATGTTTTAGATCTGTTTATTAATGGAGGTTTTAATTATTGCATTAATTGTGCAGCTTATACAAATGTAGAACAAGCAGAAAAGACACCACAAATAGCATATGCAGTGAATGCAGATGGGGTAAATAACTTGGCTATTGCTTGTAAAAAAACAAATGCAATTTTAATTCATATTTCTACAGATTATGTTTTTAATGGAGAAAAAAACAAACCCTATAGCCCAAGAGATATAACAAACCCTATTAATGAGTATGGAAAATCTAAATTATTAGGAGAAAAACATATTCAAGAGGTGTTAGATAAATATTTTATTATACGAACGTCTTGGTTATATAGTAAAAAATACGGTAAAAATTTTTATCATTCAATCCTTGCAAAGGCAAAAAAAGGAGAAACACTCTTTGTTACTGATGCTGAAACAGGTTGCCCTACAAATACAGAAAACCTTGCCAACTATATATTAGAGTTAATACATAGTAAAAGTCAGAATTTCGAAATATTACATTTTTGTGATCAAAAAATAATGACTTGGTATGAGTTTGCAAAAAAAATACTTACTGATAACGAATTGTTAAAAAAAACAAAATTTTTTAAAACGAAGAATTACACTACTTTTGCCAAAAGACCAAAGTATAGTGTTTTGGTTAAACCAGAAGCATGAAAAAGAAAAACTTAATTATTTTTGGAACACGACCAGAAGCTATAAAAATGGCACCGCTGGTTAAAGAATTTTTTAAAAACACAAATACTTTTGAAACAAAAGTATGTATAACTGCACAGCATCGAGAGATGTTAGATCAAGTACTTTCATTTTTTGAAATTACTCCAGATTACGATTTGGATTTAATGAAGCCTAATCAAAACCTTTATAGTTTAACAGCAGATATTATTACAAATCTAAAGCCAATTCTTGAAGAATTTAAACCAGATTATGTATATGTTCATGGCGATACAACTACAACTATGGCTGCCAGTATTGCAGCTTTTTATTCTGGAGCTAAAGTATGTCATGTAGAAGCAGGTCTTAGAACTTTTAATAAGCGTTCACCTTTTCCAGAAGAGGTAAATAGGAGCATTGCAGGTTCTGTTTGCGATTATCATTTTTCACCAACAACAACCTCACAACAGAATTTATTAAACGAAAATATTGATAAATCTAATATTTTGGTAACAGGTAATACAGTTATTGATGCGCTTCATTTTAGTTCGAACAAAGTAACATCAGAAACATATTCTGATGACGAAGTTGATAATTTAAAAACCATTGTAGATTCATCTAAACGTTTAGTCTTAGTTACAGGACACCGTAGAGAAAACCATGGGCAAGGTTTTATTAATATTTGCAGTGCTTTAAAGGAAATAGCTACACAAAACGCAGATGTACAAATTATTTATCCTGTTCATCTTAACCCTAATGTGCAAAAACCTGTTTACGACCTTTTAGGAGATGTAGATAATATACAATTAATAGCACCTTTATCTTACCCAGCTTTTGTGTGGTTAATGAGCAAATCGTTTATTATTATTACAGATAGTGGAGGTGTGCAAGAAGAAGCTCCTAGTTTAGGAAAGCCTGTTTTAGTTATGCGAGATACTACAGAAAGACCAGAAGCTGTAGAAGCAGGAACAGTGTTTTTAGTAGGAACAGATAAGGATAAAATTGTTTTAGAGGCTAATAGACTTTTAAATGATACCGAAGCTTATACTAAAATGAGTAAGTTACATAACCCTTACGGAAATGGCGAATCTTGCCAAAAAATTGTAGAATTTATTGCTAAGTTATAATTATGAGTAAAAATCCAAGTGTAGTAATGATTGGTTTAGGCTATATTGGTCTACCAACAGCAGCTTTAATAGCGCAAAGTAAAACATATGTTCACGGAGTAGATATTAATCCTAGCGTAGTAGAAACTATTAACCAAGGAAAAATACACATTGTAGAGCCAGAATTGGATGTTGCGGTAGCAGAAGCAGTGAAAGAAGGATATTTAAAAGCTGCAACAACTCCTGTTGAAGCAAATGCCTATTTAATTGTTGTTCCTACCCCTTTTAAAGCCAAGAACGAACCAGATATTTCTTTTGTAGAAGCTGCAACTCGTGCAGTTTTGCCTTTATTAAAAGAAGATGATTTATATATTATAGAATCTACTTCGCCAATTGGTACAACAGAGAAAATGATGGATCTTATCTATACAGAAAGACCAGAGCTAAAAGATAAGTTAAATATAGCATACTGTCCAGAACGTGTGTTACCAGGAAATGTAATGTACGAACTGGTACATAATGACCGCGTTATAGGTGGTGTAGATGAAAAGTCGACTGAAAAAGCACTTGCCTTTTACAGACAATTTATAAAAGGAGATTTGCACAAAACAAACGCACGTACAGCCGAGATGTGTAAACTAGTAGAAAACTCTTCTAGAGACGTGCAAATAGCATTTGCTAATGAGTTATCTCTAATTTGCGATAAGGCAGATATTAATGTATGGGAATTAATAGAATTAGCCAACAAACACCCTAGAGTAAATATCTTACAACCAGGTTGTGGGGTTGGTGGACACTGTATAGCAGTAGACCCTTATTTTATTGTAGCAGAATACCCAATGGAATCTAAAATTATTGGTACAGCTAGAGAAATAAACAATTATAAGTCGTTTTGGTGTGCCGAGAAAGTTAAAACCGCAAAGTTAGAGTTTGAACTTAAGCATGGCAGAAAACCTAGTATTGCATTAATGGGACTTGCCTTTAAACCAAATATTGACGATTTAAGAGAGTCTCCAGCAAAGTATATAGCACAAAAAGTATTACAAAATGCTAATAATGAGGAGTATTACATTGTAGAGCCTAATATTACAGAGCATAATGTCTTTAAAATTACAGAATATAAAGAGGCAGTAGAAAAAGCAGATATTGTTGCATTTTTAGTGGCACATGATGAGTTTAAAACATTAGAATTATCTAATGATAAGGTAGTGCTTGACTTTTGTGGTGTATTTAAGAAATAAAATTATTTTGTAGAACTATAAATGGTAAAATTATTGGGTTTTTTAATAAAAAGCCTAATAATTTTTTTGTGTGTAAATTAGGTTTTTGCAAAAAAATTAAAGGCCAGTAATATTTTTTATCGTTAATAATAAGTTCCTTTATAGATTTTTATGTAGGTAAAAAACCAGGAGAAGAGGATAATCTAAAAACATGAGTGTAAAGAATTAATTGGTAGTAGTTTAGACGTTAAAAACGTAGAAATAAATTAGAACATGAATATATTAATTACAGGAGGTGCAGGTTTTATTGGCTCGCACGTAGTAAGGTTGTTGGTAAATAAATATCCTAGTTATAACATTTTTAACTTAGACGCTTTAACCTATGCAGGTAATTTAGAAAACTTAAAAGATATCGAGTCTGCAAAAAACTATACATTTTTAAAAGCAGACATTACAGACGAGCAAGCTATAAATGCCCTGTTTGAAAAGCATAAATTTACTGGAGTAATTCACTTAGCTGCAGAGAGTCATGTAGATCGTTCTATAAAAGAACCTTTAGCCTTTGCTAAAACAAACATTTTGGGTACCATGGTGCTTTTAAATGCCTTTAAAAACCTATGGCAAAACAATTGGGAAGGTAAAAGGTTTTATCATGTAAGTACAGATGAGGTTTATGGTAGTTTGGGTAAAACTGGGTTATTTACAGAAACAACGCCTTACGATCCTAACTCGCCTTACTCAGCATCTAAAGCAAGTTCAGACCATTTTGTGCGTGCTTACGGAGAAACTTACGGTATGCCTTATGTTATTAGCAATTGCTCTAATAATTATGGGCAAAATCATTTTCCAGAAAAATTAATTCCTCTATTTATTAATAATATTATTAATAACAAATCGCTACCTGTTTATGGCGATGGTTTGTTTACTAGAGATTGGCTTTATGTAAAAGATCATGCTATTGCCATAGATTTAGCTTTCCATAAAGGAGAAAACAGAGAAACATACAATATAGGAGGCTTTAATGAGTGGACTAATATAGACCTTGTTAAATTACTATGTAAGTTAATGGACGAGAAGTTAGGACGATCTGTAGGTAGTTCAGAAAAACTAATAACGTATGTAAAAGACAGGCCAGGTCACGATTTAAGGTATGCCATTGACGCTACAAAAATAAATAAAGCATTAGGTTGGGAACCATCTGTAACATTCGAAGAAGGTCTTGCTATAACCATAGACTGGTATTTTGATAATCAAGAATGGTTAAAAAATGTTACGTCTGGTAGTTATCAAGAGTATTACATAAAACAATATTCATAGTTCTTGTATTTGTTTACAAGTAACCCAATTAAATAAAAGTTATGAAAGGAATAATATTAGCAGGAGGCTCAGGTACACGTTTACATCCACTTACACAAGTTGTGTCTAAACAGTTACTTCCTATTTATGACAAGCCAATGATTTACTACCCACTATCTGTACTAATGTTAGCAGGTATTAAAGACATATTAATAATTTCTACCCCGCACGATCTACCAAATTTTAAAGCTTTATTTGGAGACGGTAGTAACATAGGTATAAAAATATCTTATGCAGAGCAACCGTCGCCAGATGGCTTAGCTCAAGCCTTTATAATTGGCGAAGATTTTATTGGAGATGATGATGTGTGTTTGGTTTTAGGAGATAATATTTTTTATGGTGCAGGACTTCAAAACCTTTTGTTTGATTCTATAAAAACCGTAAAAGAAAACAATAAAGCAGTTGTATTTGGCTATTATGTTGATGATCCTGAACGTTATGGTGTTGCAGATTTTGATGCCAATGGTAATGTTTTAAGTATTGAAGAAAAACCAAAACAACCAAAGTCTAACTTTGCTGTGGTAGGTTTATATTTTTATCCTAATTCGGTGGTTAAAATAGCCAAAGAAGTTAAACCATCGCAGCGTGGAGAGTTAGAAATAACTACAGTAAATAAAACCTATTTAGATCAAAAGGAATTGAAAATGAAAGTTATGAGTCGTGGGTTTGCTTGGTTAGATACAGGTACACACGAGGCATTAACAGAGGCTACAGAATTTGTAAAAGTAGTAGAAAAAAGAACAGGTTTAAAAATTGCTTGTATTGAAGAAATAGCAGTAAATTTTAATTGGATTAAAAGAGAAGACCTTTTTGAAAAAATTAAAAATTTAAAAGGGGATTATTTTGAATATTTAAAAAAAATAATAAAAAAATAGCTAGCAGCTAAAGCTTTACATGATAAAAATCACAAAATTTTTAAAAAATAGTTATAAAAAAGAAATTGATGGTACTGGTTTAGCTGTTTTTAGAATAGCATATGCAATTGTGCTTTTATGCGAAATAGCGCAAATGTTCTATTTTAAAGCATTAATTTTTGATAAAATACCTTTTATTGATAGTGCAGAAATTAATTTTGGGATACCAATTGGTATTTGGTTCATATCTGTTGTATTTATTTTGTTTGGGGCTTTTACACGTTTAGCAACCATAATAAATTACCTTTTAAGCCTTATTTTAATAGGCACCATTGGTAGTTATGAGTATCATGTGTTTTATGCTTATATGGGGATTAATTTTTTGCTTATGTTTATGCCAATAAGTAAATGTCTTTCCTTGGATAGATTGTTTCTAAAATTAAAATACTCTAATACCACTTTTCAATACAACCCATCAAGAAAGGTAGGTCAAATTTATTATTTTATACCTTTATATGTTGCAATTGGATTAGTTTATTTTGATTCAATTTTTGTTAAATTAACAGCTCACAGTTGGTTAAATGGTTTAGGAGTTTGGATGCCTAGCTCATTTCCTATGATGGCTCAATTTAATTTATCTTTTTTATTAAACATTGAATTTTTAATGTATTTCTTAGGATACTTAACATTAATATTAGAATTTATATTTGTTTTTGTTTTTTATAAAAAGAAATTTAGACTCCCCATTTTTATTATTGGAACTCTACTGCACATTGGAATCTTAACAACATTTCCTATTCCTTGGTTTGCTCTTACTTTTATATCAATTTATTTGTTAATGGTTCCAGTATCTTTTTGGAAAAAAATATTTACAGCAAAAGTAAAAGAACAAGACTTCTTTTTTTATTATGATACAGAGTGTCCGCTTTGTGTAAGAACTAAAATAACTATAACACACTTAGATTGGTTTAATAAAATAGGATTCAAGACCGTACAGTTTGATGCGCAAGATCACGAAAAACTATCTAAAATTAACACTAATATTTTATTGGACGATATACATAGTGTTGATATAAAAGGTAATGTGTATTCTAGTGTAGATACATATATACAAGTATTTAAAAGAATTTTTTACCTATATCCCTTATACTTAATATTAAAAATACCAGGTATATATCATATAGCAAAAAAGATATATAGTTATGTTGCAAAAAACAGAGATACAGAGCGATGTACAGAAGAAAATTGCGGATATAACCCACCAACAATACCAGATAATGGTAAAGTTAAATTATTGCAAAATTATACTTTAGATGATTTAAAATTTACTTTTCTTAAAACTATTATTTTTACTTTCACATTAATTCAGTTTATAATTATTTTAGACAGTCCATTAGTAAATAATTTTAAAGAAACCATAGGTGTAAATAATAAAATTGTAAACTCTGTTTTTCATGGACTAAAAAGAACAACAGTTTTTGTAACTAAACCATTATTTGGATTAACGACTCATAATGTTTTTATTGACGATTACCATTATAATGGCTACAATCATATAATAGCATTAGTTTATAAAAATGATAAAGGTAATGAACAATGGTTACCAATTATTGATGAAAATGGACAACCGTCTTACTATAATTACGGAACCAATTGGAGAAAAATGTCTTTTAGTACAAACAATCCAAATATTAATTCAAAAGAATTAAATAAAGGAGTTAGAGATTTTACTGCCTTTTGGGCACATAAAAACAATATAAACTTAAATAATGCAACCTTTATTATAAAAGTAAAAAAAATAGAAAGTACCAACCATTGGGAAAAAGATTTTTTAAGCAATCAAATTTCTCAACCATGGCTAGACGGTGGTTATGTAGAATGGAAAAATAAAGAGTTTCATTCGCATATTAAAGATATTGAAGCGCTATAATAATGAAAAAAACTATTGTTATAACAGGTATTAATGGGTTTTTAGGAAGTCGTTTAAAAGATATTTTAAATAACGATTTTCAACTTTATGGCATAGAAAGAAAGGAAGATTTTAATGGTCCTATAAAAACTTTTGCATCTACCAATTTGGATGAAATAGATATTAATCCCGATTTTGTAATTATGTGCCATGCAGCAGTGTCCTCTGGTCAAATAAATGTAGAAACAGACTTACTATATCAGGTAAATGTTAAATTAACAAATGAAATACTAGCTAAGTTTAATAACTCTAAAATTATATACATATCATCGGCGTCTATATATAACTTAAATGAAACAATTATAACAGAAAATACAGTTAATAGCCCAAACAACGAATATGCTATATCTAAATATTGGGCAGAGAAATTGGTTTTAAACACCAATAGAGCTGTTATTGTTAGACTTTCTTCGCTTTATGGTGTAAAAATGAAAGAAAACACTATAATACCTAATTATATAAACCAGGCATTAAATAATGGAAATATAGAGGTTTGGGGAGAAGGTAAACGAGAACAAAACTATATCTTTATTGATGATGTTTGTTCTTTAATAAAAAATGTGTTCGAAAAATTTAACAAAGTTTGTAATAAAACATTACTAGCTGTAAGTAATAGAGAATATACCAATTTAGAATTGGCTAAAATTATAGCAAAAGAAACAAATGCAAAAATTAAACTTGTTAACCAAGATTATTCAGCATCTTTAAATTATAATAATTTAGAAACAAGAACTGTTTTAAATTGGAAAGCAGAATCTAATTTTAAGCAAGAGATAATAAAATATATTAAATGGAAGCAAAAACAGTCTTAGTAACTGGTATAGGAGGGAATGTAGGCCAAGGGATTTTACGAAATATTATTTCGCTAAATTTAAACCTAAAGCTAATAGGTGTAGATATTGCTAGCTTTACTCCAGGAAACCACTTGTGCAACAAGACATATCAAGTGCCTTATTCTTTTCATGAGAGTTATATACCTACAATAAGTAAAATTATTGAAGACGAAAAAGTAGATGTAGTTTTACCTTCAACAGATTATGAGGTGTTTTATTTGTCAAAGAACAAAAACATATTAAAAGCTCAAATTGTAGCTAGCGACAGCAATACAGCAAAAACTTATTTAGATAAATTTGCCACATATACTTATTTGTCTAAAAACAATATCCCTTTTGCTAAATCATGGTTATCTGGTGATTATGATTTTTCTGAAAAAGATATTATAGCCAAGCCTAGAGAAGGAAGAGGATCTCGAGGAATTTTAATAAACCCAGAAAACCCAAATGATTTGCCAGAAGGTTATATGATCCAGCCATTATCTAAGGGCAACGAAATAACAACAGCAGTTTACGTTTCAAAAAAAAATGAACTACACGGTTTGTTTACTATGGAAAGAAAACTAACCAATGGTACTACTACAGAATCAAGAGTGATTTTTGAGTATGATGATAGATTAAGACTAATTGCTCAAAAAATGATAGATCTAGGAGGTTTAATTGGAAGTTTTAATATACAAAGTATTGTTACCGATACAAACGAAATTGTACCTTTCGAGATTAATTGTAGAATATCTGGTACAAATTCTATAAGACATAATTTAGGTTTTCAAGACGTAAAATATGCTATACAAGAATATTTACTAGAAGAAGAGCCAGATAAACCAAACCCAATAGAAGGCATTTCAACACGAATTTTAATGGATGTAATCTATCCAAACACTTCAGATTTTAATAAATTAAAAAATAGTAAACACCTAATATTTTAGTATGATTAAGTACGTTTTTTTTGATGTAGCAGAAACCCTATTAGGTAAGCCAAGTTTATTTACTATAATTCAAAATGTATTAAAAGATTTTGGACATAATCGATCTTTACAAGAAATAAAAGAGAAACATAAATTTTTATCAGAAGTAATCCATTTTCCAGATCGTACCGACGAAGCGTTTTATAAAAAATTTAATTCTAACCTAATTTACACCTTAGGAATTATTCCTTCAGATGATTTGGTTAATTCAATTTTTAAAAACTGTACGTATTTGCCTTGGGAAAAATTTGAGGACACTAAAGTTTTATCAGAAATAGATTTACCCATAGGAGTAATTTCAAATTTTAATACAACACTTAAAGACAAATTAAATACCTTCTTTGGAGATGTATTTACAGATGTATTAGTTTCTGAAGAGCTAGGGGTTGCTAAACCCAATGTTGAGTTTTACAAAAAAGCATTAGAAAAAATTTCTTGCAATGCAGACGAGGTATTATACATTGGAGATTCAATTAAATTAGATTTAAAACCAGCTCTTGAACTTGGTTTTAATGCTTTAATAATTGATAGAAATAATTTTTATCCAAAATTAGAAAAAAGAATATCGAGTTTAATAGAGGTTAAAAACTATATTTAGTGAAAAAAACATTAGCAATACTAGGTTCAGGACATTTAGGGCAGCAAATAGCATATTACGCCATTTCTGATAGCCATTATAGTAATGTAGTGTTTTTTGACGATTTTACCTCAGATAAAGAACGTAATGGTTATGCTATTTTAGGAGATACAGATAATGTAGAACAAGCGTATTTAAACAATGCTTTTGATGAAATAATAATAGCTCTTGGTTATAAGCATTTAAATGTAAAAAAGGCCTTGTATGAAAGGTTTAAAGGTGTAATTCCATTTGGAAAAGTAATACACTCTTCATCTTGGGTAGATAAAACTGCTTCCATAAATGAAGGTTGTGTAATATACCCAACTTGTGCAATAGATGCAAATGCGGTAATAAATGCAAATACGGTACTTAATATAGGGTGTACTATAGCACACGATAGCGTAATAGGTAAACATTGCTTCCTGTCTCCAAGAGTAGCTTTAGCTGGTTTTATTAATGTAGAAGAAATGTGTATACTAGGTATCAATTCTACCATAATAGATAATATAATAATAGTCGAAAAAACACAAGTAGGAGGAGGCACGGTTGTAACAAAAAGTATAACAAAATCAGGTTTATATGTAGGCAATCCTCACCGATTTATAAGATAAAATAAAATTTAAAATGATACCATTTAACAAACCGTTTTTAGTAGGTAAAGAAACTCAGTATATTGAAAAAGCAGTACGTTCTGGAAAAATCTCAGGAAATGGTGATTTTACCGTTAAATGTCAAAATTTTTTCGAAACTAAATTTAGCTTTAAAAAAGCTTTATTAACAACATCGTGCACAGATGCCTTAGAAATGGCTGCCATGTTAATGGATATTAAGCCTGGAGACGAGGTTATTGTACCTTCTTATACATTTGTGTCATCTGCTTTAGCTTTTACGCGTCAAGGCGCTAAAATTATCTTTGCAGATAGTAGAGAAGATCATCCAGGTATAAATGAAAAATCTATAGAAAATCTTATCACAGATAAGACAAAAGCAATAGTTATTGTACATTATGCAGGAGTTGCTTGCGATATGGATATTGTAATGGAGGTTGCTAAAAAGCATAATATTTATGTAGTAGAAGATGCAGCACAAGCAATAGACTCTTACTACAAAGGGAAGCCTTTAGGAAGTATTGGGCATTTTGGAGCTTTTTCATTTCATGAAACAAAAAACATAATATCTGGAGAGGGTGGTTTATTAACTATTAATGACGAACAATTTATTGATAGAGCAGAAGTTATTTGGGAAAAAGGTACAAATAGATCTGCTTTTTTTAAAGGAGAAGTTAATAAATATGGTTGGGTAGACACAGGTTCATCTTTTTTACCATCAGAATTAATCGCAGCTTTTTTATATGCACAACTAGAACATTTAAAGGACATACAAGCTAAACGAAAAGAAATTTGGAATACTTATTTTAAAGATTTAAATGTATTGCAAAATCAAAACCTTTTAAAACTAGCTACACTGCCAGATTACGCAACCAATAACGCACATATGTTTTATGTTGTTACTAAAAATGTACAAGAGAGAGATGCGTTAATAGCACATTTGCGAGCCAATAAAATACACTCTGTATTTCATTATTTGTCTTTACATAAAAGCGACTATCATACTAATAATAGTAATGAGGCTGTACAGAATTTGCCAGAAGCAGATAGATATACCGACTGTTTAATTAGATTGCCTTTATTTTATGATTTGGATATTGAAGATGCTAAAAAAATAGCATTAACTATTAAATTATTTTTTAAATGATTTTACATGTAATTGATGATGAAAAGTTTTTAGTGTCTGTTATAGAGTTATTCGAAACTATTTTTCCTAATCAAAATATATTTCTAGTAGGCATCGATAAAGTGGGTTATAATGATTTCGAGAAACTAGAGCAATCAACAAAAGTTATTTTTAAAAATATTAACACGCCTAGTTATCAAACAGAATATTTAGAATTAAGTAAATCAGTAAATTTTATTTTGTTTCATAATGTTTATAAAACATATAAACTTAGGCTTTTACAAAAATATAAATTAAATATAAAAACAGCTTGGACTTTTTGGGGAGCAGAAATGTATGGGTTAAATCCTAATTATAATGCATTACTTCCTGCAACGAAAACAGCTTATTTAAAAAGCTTATCAATAAAAGATCAAATTAAAAAGACAACGTTATCAAAATTAAAAAAGGCATATTATTGGAGGTTGTTTAAAAATGCCTTAAGGCAACGTAAATTACATTATACCTTAACTAATATTAATGCAGATGTAGATCTTTTAGAGAGTTATACAAAGTTAAATTTACCTAGGGGCTGGTTTAGCTACTATTATTATAATGATGCAGTAAGAAGTAAGATTAAAACCGATAAAAAGAACATATTAATAGGTAATTCTAGTTCTGAATCTAATAATCATTTAGATGCTTTTAATTTAATAAATAAAAAAGAACTAAAAGATAAAAAAATATATGTGCCTCTTAATTATGGAGATAAAAAATATAAAGATTTAGTTATAAAGCAAGCAAAAGGTATTTTTGGATCTTCTGTTGAGCCTCTTGTCGATTTCTTATCGTTAAACGAGTATACCTTTATAATAAATAGCTGTTCTGTTTTAATATTGAACCATAAAAGGCAACAGGCCTTTAATACAATAATGCTTGCTTTAGCAAATGGTTGTAAGGTTTATTTACGAGAAGAAAATACTATTTATAAAACCTTAAAAAGCGAAGGTTTTATAATTTCTAGCATACAAAAAAATATAAATAGTAAGGAGGCGCTTAATGCTTTAACAAAAGAAGAACAAAAATATAATTTAGAGCTTATTAATAAGCATTATTCTAAAAATATTGTTTTCGAGCGAATTAAAGTAGAATTTGAGAGAATGATAAATGAATAATATAAAAAAAGAAGTCGTTTCTGGAGTTAAGTGGACTACTATTGGCACTATAGTGTTGGCAATAGTTGCATTGTTAAAATTATCTGTTTTAGCTAGATTTTTAGATAAAGCAGATTTTGGGTTAATGGCACTTGTAACCTTTGTAATGGGGTTTATGAATCTATTTAACGATATGGGCTTAACTTCTGCAATACTTCATAAAGCAAATATTTCTAAAAAAGAATATGCTAGTTTGTATTGGATAAACATAATGTTTAGCTTTATTTTATATGGTATTTTGCTTTTGGCTTCTCCCTTAGTTGCGTCGTTTTATAACGAGCCAGAGTTAACTGTTCTTATTCCATTGTTAGGACTCAATTTAATAATCTCTGCTATTGGACGAATTTTTAAAACTATAGAATCTAAACATTTAAAGTTTAAAATGATTTCTATTTTTGAAATAATAGCAGCGGTGTGCTCATTATGTTTTGCGGTTTTTTTAGCTATTAATAATTATGGCGTATATACTTTGGTTTATTCGGCTTTGATGCAATATATAATTCAAAACTTATTGTATTTTCTATACGGACTTAAAAAATATGGATTGCTATTTCATTACAATTACTCAGAAACAAAACCTTTTTTAAAAATAGGTGTTTATCAAGTAGGAGGACAGGTTGTTAATTATTTTAATAGAGATATAGACATTTTATTGATAGGTAAGTTTTTTAGCTCAGAAGTATTAGGTGGGTATAGTTTAGCAAAACAGCTTGTTTTTAGACCAGCTCAAATTTTAAACCCAATTATAACCAAAGTAGCTTCTCCAAGCTTATCAAAGCTACAAGATAACATTGAAGTATTAAAGTTAAATTACTATAAGCTTATAAGTATTGTAGCAAAAGTAAATGCAGTAGTTTACATTGCTTTAATTATTTTTGCTCCTTTGGCTGTTTTAATATTTTATGGAGAAGGTTTTAACGAGGTTGTTACTTTAGTCCGTATACTATCTGTTTATATGATTTTTAGAGCTATAGGTAATCCTGTAGGTAGTTTAATAATAGCTACAGGGAAGACTAATATAGAGTTTTATTGGAATTTACTGGTCTTGATAGTAATACCTGTTTTTGTGTTTATTAGTTCGCAATATACAATTAACTGTGTTGCTTGGAGTTTAAATATAGCGTCTTTTATTCTTTTTTACCCAGCCTGGAGATTTTTAATATATAAAATAATTGGCGGTACTTTTAAGGAGTATTTAAAAGCCATTTTCACTTTAAAAATAAAGTATTAAATGCAGTTATTAATTTTTTTAGTATTGACCATAGCTTATATAACTATTGGTTTCCAATTTTTAAAAAATAGAGATATTTCGGTGTTTTTAAAACTAACTGTTTTACTGCCAATTACATCTTCCTTAATACCGCTGCATACACACTTCCAAGTAAATGTATATTACTTTTTTTCCTTTATTGTCGTGGTGGCATATTTTTTTCAAACTTTGTTTAAACCTAAAATGGATAAAAACATTGTAATAGTTACTGCTTTACTAATTGGTTTTATTGGTTTTTATTTACTGTACGATGTTTTAATTTACAAAGAGAATTTAAAAGTAATTAATTTACTTAAAGACTTTAAACCTTTAATTTTTATTTTATTTGGCTTTGTGTTTCTGTATGTGTTAAAAAACAGGCGACTAAATTGGAAAGGGAAAGAGGCAAAAAAAATAATGAAATATAATTTTATAGCAACAATAGTTTGGTTTGTTATTTTAAATACAACTGGTTTTATTTCTTTTGCTACTAATGATCCCTATTATAGTGTTACAGACATTAGATATACATCTGTAGGAGCATCTTTTATCTTAATTTATTATATAGCTGGACTGGGCGTAAATAGAAAGTTTGATAAATATGATTTAGCCTATATTTTAATACCCCTATTTTTATCTGGAAACAGAACAGTATTATTTACATTGGCAGTTATATACCTAATAAACATGGTTATGGTTACAACTAACGCCATAAAATTGTTTAGTAGGATAGGTGTTTTTGTTAGTGCAGGTTTGGTTCTGTTTTTTGGAGTTTTTAGTTTTAACGAGAAGCTACGTACCAGAATTTTAACAATGTTTGATTACGATATTGTAATGAGGCAACTTATTGAATTTCGTTTTGCTCCTTTTATAGAAAAGCTAAATACCTACAGTTGGTATGATTATTTTTTTGGTAAAGGAATTGGAGAAACCATTTTTATTCCATGGTTTGTTTGGAGAGAAACTGTAGATAATTATAATATTTACATGGATAATATTTTTTTAACACTTTATATTAAATACGGTGTGTTTTCTCTAATAGTTGTATTTCTTTTAATTCATTTTATTAATCAAACTAAAACCAATAAGCGTTTCAAAATATTATTATTAATATATTTTTTTATTATGGGATTAACTACAGCATTTATGTATCAAGCAAAGTTTTTATTTATACTAATTGTTTTAGCTAGTTTTAGTTTTGAAACAAAAACATTGAATAGGAAAGAATAAATACAATTTAAGTGTTATAACTTTGTGTTATCTACAACAGCTTTATTTAATATTGCTTTTTGGTTTTGATAGCTGTTTAAATAAAATAGCCAAAAAGCAATAAAAACAATACCATGGTGCCTATTCCATATACATTCTGTAATACTTGTTATAGTAACTATAATAATAAATTGGAGACCAATAAAATCTTTAAATTTTATAAAAATCCAGAAATAATTAAATAATAAATAAATAAATACACCAAGGCCAATAATACCTAGTCCAACATAAAATTCAATATATTGGTTATGGCTATTATAATCGTTTTTAAGGGGTTTTTCTAATTTGTATTTTTCATATTGCTCATTAAGAGATTGCTGAATATCACCAATACCATTACCAATCAAAATATTATTGTTAGCACTAGCTGCTGCAGTCCATAGTTTAGTTTTATGGTTTGTATCGTTAACAGTATAGCCTGTGTAATAAGTAAAGCCAAGTAAATGCTGAAACCTATATTTTGTAACGCCTACATTCATTAAAATAGAAAAGCCTATAATATGAAATAAGACTAATACAATGGCTCCCTTTAAAAGTTGTTTTTTATTTATTATAAAATGTATAATATTTAATAATACTATTAGGTAAAGTATTCCTATTGAAATTCTAGCGGATAATTGAAATATAAATAGAGAAAAATATATTATAAGGCACACATACAAAGCAGTAAAATGTATAGTTCTTTTGTTAGACCTTATAAAATCTAATAAAAAAACTATAGCTAATAAAATATACATAGAATAATATGTAGTGTGTAAATTTATTGTATTACCTAACGCTTTGTAAGAGTAATTTAAGTTAAAAAAGTGCCTTAAACTAGTCTCTTTATTTTCAATAAAAAGAGAAATAACTTTAAAATGAGAATATAAAGTTGCAAAAAGAATAACTAAAATATAGAGAAAATATATATGTTTACGTTTTATGTTTTTTCTAGATAAATAAGTAAAAATTAAAAGACAACTTGGTATTATTGTTAACCTTTCAACCCGTTTTAATCCAATTTTAATATCAGAGGTATAACATAAACTAATTAATATAAGTACAAAGAAAATAAGTATAGGGGTATTTTTAAGTAATACTTCTTTAAACGAATTATAGTTAAAGTAATATAAACTTATAGCTACCATTCCTATAATAACTTTACTGTTTAAATCATTTTTAAATAAAATCAGGGATATAAAGAATAGAAAAAAAAGAATATTTTCTTTTGTAAAAAACTTAATCATTATTATTAATTATTTATAGTTTCAAAAATACTGTACTTTTGATATAAATTAGATTTATAAATGAAAATTTTACACATACTTTACCAATCGGTACCACAAATATCTGGTTCAAGTATCCGGTCTAGAGATATTTTAATGACCCAAAAGGAAGTCGGTATGGATGTTGTTGCTATTACAGCACCGTTTCAAGCTGCTACATCTAATTTTGATATAATTGATGGAATAAAATATTATAGATCCAAATTTAACGAGAAAGATACAATTTCTGATAAAAGAAAATCTTTAGGTAGTAGAATACTTAGGCTCTTTTCTATATTCTCATTTTACAATGAAATAAAAAAAATAATAATTATAGAAAAACCCAATGTTTTACATGCTCATGCCATGTTTTTTTGTGGTATACCTGCATTATTATTAGCCAAGAAATATAAAGTTCCTTTTGTTTATGAAGTTCGTTCTCTTTGGATGTTGAAGAAAGAAAAGAAAAAAACTAGTAAAATTTCAGACTTAATAGAAAGATTGCTATTTAAAACAGAATGTTTTGTTATGAAGAAGGCAAACCAGGTTGTTGTTATAAATGAGAACCTTAAACAAGTAATAGTTAATTCTGGCGTGCCTAGCGATAAAATAGTTTTAATTAACAATGCTGTTAATACAACCTTAATTAATAAGTTAAAGGATATTGATGCAGTTAAAGAAAGAGATGAGGTGCGTTTTGGTTACATAGGCACTTTAACACCACATGAGGGTATAGATATGTTAATTGAAGCCTTTAATATTTTTAATTTAAAACACCCAAAATCTAGACTTATTATTTTTGGATGTGGTATCGAAGAAGAGCGAATAAGTCAACTTGCCCAAGGTAATAATAAAATAGATTTTAAAGGAAAAATAGATCCTAATGAGGTTTATAAGGCTTTTAACGCCATTGATATTATAGTTAACCCAAGATATAAAAATAAACTAACAGATTCTGTAACTCCTTTAAAACCATTAGAAGCAATGGCCTATAGTAAATTGGTAATAGGTAGTGATGTTGGAGGAATTAAAGAATTGGTAAAACACGAAAAGAATGGTTTTTTATTTTCGTCTGGGAGTGTGAAAGAACTAGTAAAGACAATGGAATATGTAGTGAATTTAGATTTAAAAAGAGTAAAAGAGGTTAAAGTTGGAGCTTTAAATTATGTTCAAAATCAGAAAAGTTGGTTGAATAACGCTTCTATTTATCACAAGAATTATCAAAATCTAATAAATGAATAAAATAAGCATATTAAACACTCATATCCATAATTTGACAATGGACGAAACCATACAAATTGTTGATAATACAATAAGTAAGGGAGAACAATTACATCATGTAGTAGTAAATGCAGGTAAGATTGTTGCTATGCAAAGCGATTTACAACTGCGCAAGAGTGTAAATGAAAGTGATTTAATAAATGCAGATGGTCAAGCTGTGGTATGGGCATCAAAAATACTTGGTAAACCTTTACAAGAACGTGTTGCAGGAATAGATCTTATGGTTAACTTAGTAGAGTTGGCTTATAAAAAAAACTACAAGGTTTTCTTTTTTGGAGCAAAAGAAGAGGTTGTAAAAACGGTTGTAGATAAGTATACTAATCAATACTCTTCTAGTATTATAGCAGGTTATAGAAATGGTTACTTTAATAAGAATGAAGAGCAAAATATTGCTCGAGACATTTCTAATTCTGGAGCGAATATTCTATTTGTAGCCATTAGTTCTCCTACTAAAGAAAATTTTCTATACGAAAATAAAGAGCTATTAAATAAAGTAAATTTTGTAATGGGAGTAGGCGGTAGTTTCGATGTGGTTGCTGGAAAAGTTAAGCGAGCCCCCGTATGGATGCAAAATTATGGATTAGAATGGTTTTATCGTTTTGCCCAAGAACCTAAGCGTATGTGGAAAAGATATTTAGTAGGTAACTCAAAATTTATAAGTTTAGTATTAAAAGAAAAATTAAGAAAATAATATTTTCTTAGTCATTGTATCTGTTATATACTTTTATATTTTTGCCTTGATAAAGTAGAGTGTGAAAATAACAAACACTTTGTTATTTATTTAATAAAGCTATACAGGTAAATGAAAATTGTTTGGGTAATTCGTTATTAAAATATTAAACAAAGTAGAGTTAAAGTATATGAAAAAAGTTTTAATAACAGGAGCTGCTGGCTTTTTAGGTTCTCATTTATGCGACCGCTTTATTAAGGAAGGATATTATGTTATCGCCATGGATAATTTTATCACTGGAGATAAAAAAAATTTAATCCATTTAAAAGAGAATCCAAATTTCAATTTTATAGAACATGACGTTACAGAATTTATAAAAATTGATGGAAACTTAGATTATATTCTACATTTTGCATCACCCGCAAGTCCTATAGATTATTTAAAAATTCCAATTCAAACGTTAAAAGTTGGATCTTTAGGCACGCATAATTTATTAGGTTTAGCAAAAGCTAAAAATGCAAGAATTTTAATAGCATCTACATCCGAGGTTTATGGAGATCCATTAGTACACCCTCAAACCGAAGACTATTATGGCAATGTAAGTACAATAGGTCCTAGAGGCGTCTATGATGAAGCTAAGCGCTTTCAGGAATCTATAACAATGGCCTACCATAGGTTTCATGGGTTAGAAACTAGAATTGTACGTATATTTAATACTTACGGTCCAAGAATGCGATTAAACGATGGTAGAGTAATACCTGCATTTATGGGGCAAGCTTTAAGAGGCGAAGATTTAACCGTTTTTGGAGACGGTTCTCAAACCCGCTCTTTCTGTTATGTAGACGACCAAGTAGAAGGGATTTTTAAATTATTATTAAGCGATTATTCAAACCCTGTTAATATAGGAAATCCTCATGAAATTACAATTAAAGAGTTTGCAGAAGAAATTATAAAACTTACAGGAACAAATCAAAAAGTAATTTACAAAGATTTGCCTGTAGACGATCCCATGCAAAGACAACCCGATATTAGTTTAGCAAAAAAAATATTAAATTGGGAGCCAAAAGTAGGTAGAGCAGAAGGCATGAAAATAACATTTGAATATTTCAAAAGCTTATCTCAAGAGGAATTATATAGAAGTGAGCACAAAGATTTTGAAAAGCATATAATTAGATAAATTGAAATATAAACACGGACGTTACTCAAATTTAATTAAACCCTTATTTGGTATTACCGACTTGGTAATACTTAATAGCATGTATTTCTTTTTTGAAATTAATATAGAGAACCCATACCAGTTTGGTATATATACTTCTTTAATGTGGATGTTAATTTCTTTATTAAATAGGTTTTACGAAATACAAAGGCACACAAGAATAATACAAATTATATCTGTGCTTTTAAAGCAAATTGTTTTTTTTACAGTTATTTTATATGCCTATATAGGTTTTTTTAAGCAGCCCAATATTAGTAGATTGGCATTAGGTAATTACCTAATCTCTGCCCTAGGTTTAATAGCTGTATTTAAATTTCTAGTATTCTTTTTATTAAAAAGATATAGACGAATTTTAAGCGGAAACATAAGAAATGTTATAGTTATTGGCGATAACGAAAAAACAAGGCAATTAATAAAAACCTTTAATACAAGATTAGATTTTGGTTATAAGTTCCAATCGCAATTTAAGGTAAAAAATGATGATTTTTCGTTAGATAAATGTTTTAATTATATTATAGAAAAGGATATTGATGAAATCTACTTTTCTATTGCAGAGTTGTCTAACAAGCAAATTAATAGGTTGGTTGATTTTGCAGATAATAACTTGCGAGAATTAAAATTTATTCCTGATAATAAAGATATTTTTTCTAAAAAGTTAAAGTACGAGTATTACGATTATATTCCTATTTTATCCATTAGAACCATTCCTTTACAAGACTCTGTTTTTAAGTTTATTAAGCGTTTATTCGATATTCTATTCTCTTCGTGTATTATAGTTTTCGTATTATCTTGGCTTACTCCAATTTTAGCTATTATAATAAAATTAGAATCTAAAGGTCCTGTGTTTTTCAAGCAATCTAGAAATGGTTTTAATTACAAAGAGTTTGATTGTTATAAGTTTAGATCTATGACACCTAATAAAAATGCTAATCTACACCAGGCAACCAAAGGAGACATGCGAATAACTAAAGTCGGTGCTTTTATAAGAAAAACAAGTATAGACGAGTTACCTCAATTTTTTAACGTTCTTTTTGGAGACATGTCTGTAGTTGGACCAAGACCACATATGGTTAGTCATACCAATCTATATGCACGTAGAATTGATAAATTTATGGTTAGGCATTTTGTAAAGCCAGGAATTACTGGTTTAGCACAAATTAGTGGCTTTAGAGGAGAAATAGAAGAGGATAAAGACATTATCAATCGTGTTAAATACGATATTTTTTATATAGAAAACTGGTCTATTCTTCTAGATTTAAAAATTATTATTCAAACGGTTGCAAACGCTGTAAGGGGAGAAGAAAAGGCATATTAATAATTATGGTTTCTATAATAACTCCAATGTTTAATTCTGAAGCGTTTATTTCAGATACAATACAAAGTATACTTCAACAAACATACACCAATTGGGAGCTTATATTAATAGACGATAATTCTAATGATAAAACCAAAGAGATAGCGCAATCATATATTAAAAAATATGCTAATATTTCTTTAATTATCAATAATAAGAATTTTGGTGCAGCAATATCTAGAAATAAAGGCATAGACGCAGCTAAAGGTAATTTTATTGCTTTTTTGGATGCCGATGATTTATGGAAACCCGAAAAGTTGGAAAAGCAAATAACTTTTATAAAAGCAAATGGTTGCGATGTTTGCTTTAGCTCATATAGCTTAATTAACGAGGCTGGAGAGTGTTTAAATAAACAAATTAAGGCATTACCTGTTTTAACGTATAAAAAGTTGTTAAAAAGCAATTATATAGGGAATTTAACAGGGGTTTACAGTGTTAAAACACTTGGCAAAATAAAATCGACAAATTTAAGAAAACGTCAAGATTGGCTATTGTGGTTGGCTGCTCTTAAAAAATCTGGTAAACCTGCCCAAGGTATAAACGAATCTTTGGCTTTTTATAGAGTTAGAGAAAATGCTATGTCTTCAAATAAATTGGGCTTATTAAAATACAACTACTGGGTTTATAAAAAAGGATTAAAATTTTCTACAATAAAATCTAGCTACTTTATTATTCGGTTTTTATTCGAACACTTTTTTATTAAATCCAAACAAACTATAAATGAGATTTAAACTGTTTTAGTTTGCCTCTATTAGCTCTAGTTAGTTGTTTTTCTTTCTTAAAAAGAATAGTTAAACCGGGCTCTAAATAGGTGGTTATTGCTTCTCTTATTTTTTGTAGTTTATCTCGGTTAATTTCGTGGTTACCTGTATAGCTAATTTTAAAAGTGTTAAGCTTTAGTTGTTCAATAACAAACTCTTTTACATACCCAGAATCCTCTATAATTGTTTTTGTTATGTAGTAAAATGTTAACCCAGCAGCTTTTTTTCCGCTAGGTAAAACAATAATATCGTCTGCTCTCCCAATTAAAGATTCCAAAATAGGCGTTTTTAGCGTGCTTTGTTTCGATAGGCTGCCAATGTCTCCTAAATCGTACCTAATAAAAGGATGTGCTTTGTTATAAAGCGAGGTAACAACAATACGACCTTTTTCTCCAATTGGTAAAACGTTATCGTGCTTATCAAGTATTTCAATAAATAAATCTTCATTATTTACTATCCATTCATCCTTTTTGTTTTGAAAAGCAATTAAGCCTAACTCGGCAGCACCATATTCGTTAATTACGGGTATTCCAAATTGAGTTTCTAAAAGGGCTTTATCATCTTTAAAAAGCATTTCAGAAGTAACAATACAAGCTTTTAAGCTAGGGCAAATAGATTTTAAAACAATGTTTTTTTGCTTTAAATACTTAGCAAATTGTACTATAGAGCTTGTGTATCCATTAATATAATCGAATTTGGTAGTCTTAAATTTTTGTGCGTTTTTTTGTAATTGCGTATCACTTAAGTCAAAAACAGAAAACCGGTATCTATTACTCAATATATCTTTTAAACGCTCTTTATAATACCCTTTTTTGTTTAATGGAATACCGTAAAATCGTGCTTGTTTAGAGGTGTTTAAGTTAATATTAAACCAAGCATATTTATTAATAAAACCTGCCCAAGTTAATGCATGACAAAATTTATCTTTTGCAAAAATAAAAGGCGTTCCAGAAGAGCCAGAGGTTTTGTGTTTATGTATGTTTTTTAAACTAAAATTATCTGAAAGACGATTTTTTAAGGGTTGCTGTAAATCGCTTTTAGTCATTACAGGAATATCTTCCCATGCTTTCATATTAGCGTTCTTAGTAAAATCTTTATAAAATGTATTGTTTTTTAAATGATAATTTACAATTTCGCGCTTTTTAGTTTCTATGTAATTTTTTAATTCAGCTTCATCCTTATTCAAAATTGTTTTCAATAATTTTTTCGCTTCACCAATAGGGAAACGTTTAAATTTTAAAGCAAGGTTAAAGAAATTCAATTAAAATTATATTTAAAAGTATTAAAACAAAGCTAAAGATAAATACTGTTTTTTAAGCTTATTAAGTGAAAAATAGGAAAAAAAGAAGTTTCAATGTATTGCCAACCGTAAAAACAACTTATTTTTGCGTTTTAAAATACATTTACCTTGTCATTCATTATTTTAAAATGATAATCTAAAACTAAATAAAAATGAATATCTTAATTCTTGGTTCTGGCGGAAGAGAACATACATTTGCTTGGAAAATAGCACAAAGTCCTTTATGTAAACAACTATTTGTAGCTCCTGGAAACTCAGGAACTTCAGAAGTTGCTACTAATGTAAATATAGGAGTAACAGATTTTGAAGCCATAAAAGAATTAGTTGTAACTAGCAAAATCGATATGGTTGTAGTTGGACCAGAAGATCCTTTAGTGCAAGGTGTTCACGATTTCTTTTTAAGCGACAAAGCCCTAAAACATGTATCTGTAATTGGTCCGCAAAAGGCAGCAGCAGAGCTAGAAGGAAGTAAGGAGTTTGCTAAAGAGTTTTTATATAGGCATAACATTCCTACTGCAGCATATCAGAGTTTTACAAAAGATACCGTAGAAGAAGGGTATGCTTTTTTAGAAACTTTAAAAGCGCCTTATGTTTTAAAAGCAGATGGATTGGCTGCAGGAAAAGGCGTAGTTATTCTTAACGATTTAGATGAAGCTAAAACTGAGTTAAAAAGCATGTTAGTTGATGCTAAATTTGGAGACGCTAGTACTAAGGTGGTTATTGAAGAGTTTTTAGACGGTATAGAACTTAGTTGTTTTGTATTAAGTGATGGAGAAAATTATAAAATTTTACCAACCGCGAAAGATTATAAGCGAATTGGAGAAGGCGATACAGGATTAAATACCGGAGGAATGGGAGCAGTCTCTCCTGTACCATTTGCTACAGAAGAGTTTTTAAATAAAATTGAAGAGCGTATTGTAAAACCTACTATTTCTGGTTTTAAAAAAGATAATTTGCCATACGTTGGTTTTGTTTTTATAGGCCTTATAAAAGTAGGAGACGACCCTAAAGTAATAGAATATAATGTGCGTATGGGAGATCCAGAAACAGAAGTGGTTTTACCAAGGCTAAAGAATGATTTTGTCGAAATTCTTAATGCGATGTCTAATGGTACGCTAGATAAAATAGATATAGAAATTGACGAGCGAGCAGCAACTACAATTATGTTAGTATCTGGAGGTTACCCTGAAGCTTACGAAAAAGGAAAAGAAATTACAGGAGTAAATACTATCGAAAATTCAATTCCGTTTCATGCAGGTGCGCAAATAAAAGACGGTAAAATTGTAACTTCTGGTGGTCGTGTTATGGCAATAACATCATATGGAGATACCTACCAAGAAGCCATAAAAAAATCTTACCAAAGTATAGATAAGCTAAACTTTGATAAGATGAATTATCGTAAAGATATAGGATTCGATTTATAAAAACGAGTGCGAAGAAATGCTTTTGTCTTCTTCGTTGTTGTCGTTAAACTTTTTAAGTTGAAGCATCCAATAAACCATGGCTGCAAAACCTATAAGCATAAAAATCCAAGAAATTGTACTTGCAGCAAACCAGTTTTCTAGCTCTAGAGCTCTTAAAGAGTCCATAGGAGCAAAAAGTACGTTAACAAATAAATCCTGTATCGAGTAAAAGAAATCTTTCATAGTAGTATATTTACAAGGCAAAAATACAAAAAGAGTTAATGATTGCAAGTATTTTCAGTAAATCTAAACCAATAAATTTTATTATTGTTTTTTTTATCACACTTTTAGCTTTTCTACTCGCTAATCTAGAAGATATAAATAAACCAATACAGCTTAGTAACGTGCTGTATTTAATGGTGTTATTTTTAGCCAGTTATATCTCTATTTTAATGTTAGATTTTATTGTGTCTAAAAATAAATTAACACAAAATAATAATTACGAAATACTCTTGTATGCCTTGTTTTTAGTAGCAATTCCATTATCGTTAAGTAGTGGTAATATTATTATTTCAAACCTTTTTGTGCTTTTTGGATTAAGGAGATTAATTAGTTTGAGAACTCAAAAAAGTATGAACAAAAAGTTGTTTGATGCTGCTTTTTGGTTTGCTATTGCTGCTCTTTTTTATTTTTGGTCTATCTTATTTTTTGTTCTTATTTTATTTACATTATTAATGTATACAGACAATAAAATAAAGCATTGGGTTATTCCTTTTATAGGTATTGCTACAGTTTTTATATTGGCAGTAAGTTTTTCTGTACTGTATTATAACAATTTTTTCGAAGTTTTTAAAAGCTTGCCAATAACAAATTTAGATTTTAGTACGCATAATAATTTACCATTTATAATTGCTTTAACCATGCTGTTATCTTTTGGTGCTTGGTCTTCCGTGTTTTACATTGGCGAAATTAAAAATAAAAAAAAATCGTTTAGGCCTTCTTTTAAAATAATACTTTTTATGGTTATAACATCGTTTGCCATTGTGGTTTTGGCCCCAGAAAAAAACGGAAGCGAATTCCTTTTTCTTTTTTCGCCTTTAGCAATAATTATTACAAATTATATAGAAACTATGGAGGTAAATTGGTTTAAAGATGTGTTTTTAGCAATATTAGTTTTGGTACCATTTGTACTTTTATTTTTGTAGCTTTTCTCCAAAAGCCAAATCTCCAGCATCACCTAAACCCGGAATTATATAACCTTTATCGTTTAATGTTTCGTCTATAGCAGCAATCCATAAATGGGTATTTTTGTCAAAATGATTGTCAATAAAATCAACACCTTCTTGTGCGCCAATAACGCTAATTAAATGTACCTCTTTTGGTGTTCCAAAAGGCTTTAAAGCTTCAAAAGTGGCTAGCATAGATTGTCCAGTTGCTAACATAGGGTCTGCCAAAATAAGTGTTTTACCTTCTAGATTTGGACAAGCTAAATATTCAACTATAATCTCAAAACTTTCAGGGTCATGTTTGTGGTGTCTATAAGCAGATATAAAAGCATTTTCTGCAGTATCAAAGTAATTTAATAGCCCATTATGCAATGGTACGCCAGCTCTTAAAATAGAGCAAAGCACTATATTATCATCATATAAATTAATGTTACTATTTGCTAAGGGTGTTTCAATTGTTTGGGCACAAAAATTTAAAGTTTTACTCATTTCATAACTTAAAATTTCGCCAATGCGTTCTATGTTTCTTCGAAACCGCATGCTGTCTTTTTGAATGTTAACATGTCTAATTTCTGATAAAAATGTATTTAAAATGGAGTTTTGGTTAGAAATATTATGAATATGCATAGTTTACAACTTGTTTTATGGTAGTAAAGTTAACTAAATATGAAGTATATTTACCTCTTTAAAATAATAACAATATGTTTACAAGTAAAGCCAACAAAATATTTCAAGATGTTATAGAAAAATATCATGTAATTAATACTGTAGATCAATCTTTTACAAACCCATATACAAAAAGTGATTTATTAGAGCATTTATTATATAGAAAATGTTGGATAGATACTGTACAATGGCATTACGAAGATATTATTCGCGATCCGCAAATAGACCCTGTAGAGGCTTTAGCTTTAAAGCGCAAAATTGATGCATCTAACCAAGATAGAACCGATATGGTTGAATATATAGATAGTTATTTTCTTGAAAAATATAAAGATGTTACAGTAAAAGATGATGCTACAATTAATACCGAAAGTCCTGCTTGGGGCGTAGATAGATTGTCTATTTTAGCATTAAAGGTATATCATATGCAAGAAGAAGCTACGCGTGTAGAAGCTTCTGATGAACATAGAGTTGCTTGCCAAAATAAGTTGAATATTTTATTAGAGCAAAGAGAAGACTTATCTACAGCTATAGATACCTTGTTAAGCGATATCGAAAAAGGCTATAAATACATGAAAGTGTATAAGCAAATGAAAATGTATAATGATGATGAGTTAAATCCTGTTTTACGAGGTTTAAAATAGTTCAAGAACTAATCAAAAATTTGTGTTTTAAACTTAGGTTTAAAGTGTGTTTTTTTTGTTTAAAAATTTAATATTGAAACCAAAACGTAACATTCTGGTTATTAGGCTTTCTGCAATGGGTGATGTTGCTATGGTTGTTCCTGTTTTACGAGCCCTATGCCAAAAATATCCTGAGCTAAAAATTACGGTTTTAACACGTAAATTTTTTACTCCTTTTTTTAATGATATACCAAATATAAATGTTTTTTCTGCAGAGGTTAAAAGCAAGCATAAAGGTGTATTTGGACTTTATAAATTATCTAAAGAATTAAAAAAATTACAAATCGATGCAATTGCAGATTTACACAATGTGCTTAGAAGTAATATTTTAAAGCTCTTTTTATTTGGAAAACCATGTTTTCAAATAGATAAAGGTAGAGCACAGAAGAAGGCTCTAGTTTCTGGCGAAAGTTTTAAGCAGTTAAAAACCACACACCAACGCTACGCAGATGTTTTTGAGAAACTTGGTTTCCCTATAGATTTGTCTAATCCAACATTTCCCCAGAAAATAGTTTTAGAAGATAATCTTTTAAGTATAATAGGTAACACTAACAAAAAAAGAATTGGCATTGCTCCTTTTGCTGCTTATAGTGGTAAAATGTATCCTTTAAATTTGATGAAGGCTGTTATAAAAGAACTTTCTAAAAACTATTCTATTGTTTTATTTGGTGGAGGCGAAAAAGAAGTTGAGGTTTTAAATGCTTTTGAAGCTGAATTTGAAAACGTAGTTAATGTTGCAGGAAAATTATCGTTAAGTGATGAATTAAGTGTTATTTCTAATTTAAATGTAATGCTTGCCATGGATTCTGGAAATGCACATCTAGCTGCTATGTTAGGCATAAAAGTAATTACCATTTGGGGTGTTACGCACCCTTATGCTGGTTTTTTGCCATTTAATCAACCTAGCGATTACGCTTTGGTAGCAGATCGTGTTAAATTTCCTGAAATTCCAACTTCTATATATGGAAATAAATACCCAGAAGGGTATCAAGTAGCCTCAGGGAGTGTTTCTCCTAAAACTGTTGTTAATAAATTAATAAGTGTTCTTTAAAATATAATGTTTAAGCGTATTAAATCTATTGTTTAATACGCTTTTTTGTACTTTTTACTTATATTATTTCGCGTAAGGTCTTAAATTAACACGTAGTAACATATCGTCAGACACAATAAATAAATAGCGACCGTCGTGTGTAAACTCGCAGTTTCCTGTAGATTTATCTGTTTTAATTGTACCAAGGTGTTTACCTTCTGGAGTAATTACTAAAACACCATCTGGACCTGCAAAAAACAGGTTGCCATGTTTGTCTAATTTAATGCCATCTGGACTTTGTTTACTCTTGCTAGCTTCTCTTAATGCTGTGGCATCAAATAGTAACCTCCTGTTTGCTATTTTTCCTTGCGAAAGAATATTGTAAGCAAATATTTTAGGGTAAGCCGGTGTAGAGTCGCCTATGTAAAGCGTTTTGTTATCGTGAGATATGGCTATACCGTTAGGGTTTTTAATGGTTTTATCTAATAAGACAACTTCTTTTGTTTTTTTGTTATAAAAGTAAACTCCGTTAAAGCCAATGTCGCTTTTTGCCTTTTTTAAACCATAAGACGGGTCGGTAAAGTAAATGTTATCTTGTTTATCAAAAGTTAAATCGTTTGGAGAGTTAAACTTTAAGCCTTTATAATTTGTTATTATAGGTTCGAATTCTGGGTGTAACGAATCTTTTAAACTAACTAACTTGCTTATAACACGATCTCCTTGTTGGCAAAGAAATAAATTTCCTTTAGAATCTACACCAAGGCCATTAGCTCCTTTTCCGCCTTTGGTCCATGGTTCTATTTTGGGTCCAGTATATCCAGAGGGTTGCATGTAAAGGCTTAAACCTTTTAAATCGTTCCATTGGTATACTTTGTTTTCTGGTACATCTGTAAATAATAAAGTTTTTTCTCGCGGAAGCCACACAGGACCTTCAGACCAATTAAAGCCTTCTGCTACCAAATCTATTCTGGCGTGTTTAGATACTAAAGAATCAAATGCAGGATCAATACGTTCTATATGTCCATAACTTGGATATTTTTTTAAAGAATCTATAACCTTTTTAAAGCGTTTTTTAATTTTTAATGTTTCAAGCGAAATATCTGTTTCTAAAAGTGGTTTTTGTTCTAATTTATCACGTTCTATATTGTAAAACCTTCCATCTCCATAAAGTTTGTATCCTTTGTTTAGTACAAATTCTGCAGGGTGAAAATGATCTTTTCCAACACCTGGTTTTGGGTTGTAACTCATGTATACCCAATCGCGTCTCTTTGCAGGTTCGCCTTTTAATATAGGAAGAAAACTTTGACCGTCTGTTAAAAAATCTTTAGGAATTTCTTGTCCAGCAGTTTCTAGAATAGTAGGTAAAAAGTCTATGGCATCTATAAATTCATCCGTTTTTTTACCTGCTTCAATTTGTCCTGGCCAATTAGCAATAAATGGCACTTTAATTCCTGTTTCTATTGTTAAGCCTTTTCCTCCTTTTATAACTTTGTCTCCAACGTTAGAGTGTATGGTTTGGTGAGTTCCGTTATCAGAATAAAATAAAATAAGGGTTTCTTCTCTAATGCCTTTTTGCTCTAAATTTTCTATAATATTTCCAACAATTTTATCGGTATATTCTACCATGTCTTTAAAATTACTGGTGTCGTTTTCAAAACGCATTTCTTTATCGTTCCATTTTTTGCTATCTGGAGTGGGAGAAAATGGATCGTGAGTTAATGCCATTGGGTAATAAACAAAGAAGGGTTTATCATCGTCTTGTCTGTTTATAAAATCGTTAAGGTAGTTAGAAAAAATATCTGGACCATATTTACCTTCAGTATTGTCTAAAAACTTACCATTTTGGTAAATTGTTGGGTCTGCAAAACGAGAGCCTTTATCTTCGGTGTGAGCAGTATGCCAAAGACTATATTCGTCAAAACCAGCATCTTCAACTTTCATGCCTGTATCTCTTCGGTATTCAGAACCTGGATAATCAACAGGATCGTAACTTTGTAATTGCCATTTGCCAACCATGCATGTGGCGTAGCCAGCATCTTGCATGAGGTGTCCAAATGTTTTTTGGCTAGGGTCTAAAATACCAAATGCAGTCCAATTACGGTAATTGTATTTACCCGTCATTAGCTTTACACGTGTATTGGTGCATAAGGGTTGGGCATAGGCTTGGTTAAATTGAATGCCAGTTGCCGATAACTTATCAATATTAGGTGTGCTATATGATGTACCACCGTAAGAACCAATACCTTCGTAACCTAAATCGTCAACCATAATTAAAATAATGTTTGGTTGCTTTGTTTTTTGGTTGGTAGATTTGCAGCTCGAAACTGAGATTAAAAAACAGATTGTTAGTGTTGCGTAAAGTAGTTTTTTTATGGTCATAATAGCTAGTTGGTTCTGTTGGTTATTTATCGAGCTGAATGTCGACACTTTTATCGTTAGATTTTATTTTCTTAATATATTCGCTAGGTAGTAATCCAAATTGTTTTTTAAAGCATTTTGAAAAGTAGGATCCTGTATTAAAACCTGTCATGTACATAATTTCTTTTACAGATAAATTGCTGGTTTCTAATAGTTGCATGGCGCGTTTTAAACGTATGTTTCTAATAAACTCGCTAGAAGATAGTCCGGTAAGTTCTTTAAATTTCATATAAATATTAGAACGACTAAACTTCATTTCTTTTACCAAGATTTCTACATTAAACTCGGTATCCATCATATGCTCTTCTATAATTTCTATGGCGCGTTGCAAGAATTTTTCATCTGCAGAAGTAACCGTGACTTCTTTGGGTTTTAAAAATATTTTTCTGTTAAATCGTTTTCTTAATTCTTGACGATGTAGTATAATATTAGTGAGTTTAATTTTTAATAAATCGATATTAAAAGGTTTTCTAATATAATCGTCTGCACCATGCTTAAACCCTTTTAGTTCGCTTTCGTCTGATGTTTTTGCGGTAAGCATAATTACTGGAATATGACTTGTTTCTTGTTCGGTTTTTAGTGTTTTACAAAATTCAAACCCGTCTATAATAGGCATAAAAACATCGGTTAAAACTATGTTGGGTTGTAAACTTCTTGCCATTTCAAGTCCTTCTTTTCCATTTTCGGCTTGGTAAATGGTGTAATCTTCTTGTAGGGCTTGTGCAATAAAGTTTCTAATATCTAGATTGTCGTCTATAACTAGTAAAATAGGTAGTTTAGAGCGTCCTTTTGTTAAAACATCATCAATTGTTTCATCGTGTCTGTCACGTTGAATGGTTTGTGCTGTAGAGGCGAAGAAGAAATCTTGATTTTCGTTATCGTGTTCTAAATTAATACCATCTAAGTTTAAATACATTTTTTCTTCCATAGGAAGTTTTACAGTAAACGTACTGCCTTCGTTTGGTGTACTTTTTACATCTATGGTGCCTTGGTGGAATTCTACGAGTTGTTTAGAGTAAGATAAACCAATGCCAGTACCTTCGCTACTTGCTTTTTTCTTGTTTTTTACATTATAAAATCTATCAAAAACATATTTTATTTTTTCGGTTGGTATTCCAGAACCAGAATCTTTTACTTTAATGATGAGAAGATTAACCGATTTTTGTTGGTTAAGAGCGCCTCTATGCTCAAAAACTTCTATTGTAATGTTACCATGCTCTTGAGTAAATTTTAAAGCATTAGAAAGTAAATTGTTTATTATTTTTTCTAGAGCAATAGGGTCGAACCAAGTGGTTATGTTTTCGGGTGTAATTATTTTAAAATTAACACCTCTTTTGTGACTTAAAAACTGAAAAGGCTCTACAAGTTCTTGAATAAATTTTACAAAATTTGAATTTATTAAATTGAGTTGCATTTTTCCTTTTTCCATCTTTCTAAAACCAAGTAATTGGTTTATTAAGCGCAATAAAGAATCGGTGTTTTTTTGCATCAAGTTTAATTGTTGCTTAACCGTTTTATCGTCTAGTTTTTCGTAAGAATCTTGTAAGTACTCTAAAGGCCCTTTTATTAAAGTAAGTGGTGTACGTATTTCGTGAGATATATTGGTAAAAAACTCTAATTTAAGTTGTTGCAGTTCTTCATTTTTTTCTTTTTCTAGATGAACAAGTTCTAGCTTGTGTTTTTCGGTTGTGTTTATTATTGTAAACTTCATTAAACCAAATAGCAAGCCAATAAGTAGTAGTAAGTAAAAACAGTAAGCCAATTTGGTAAGCCAAAGTGGGGGTTTAATAGATATGTTTATTTTAGCGGGTGTGCTATCCCATAAGCCATCGTTATTTGATGCTTTTACTAGTAGTGTATAATTTCCTGGACTTAAGTTTGTATAAGATGCTAAACGGTTATTGGCCTTGGTGTATTTCCATGTGGTGTCGAAACCATCTAGTTTGTGAGCAAATTGATTTTTTTGTGGTGCTGCATAGTGAAGCGCAGAAAACTCGAAAGAAATGTTATTTTGATTAAAATTTAAATCTAATTTTTGAGTTTTACCTATGGCTTTTTTTAATAGAACTTTTCCATTTAATTTTTGATCTATAGCTATGTGCTCGTTCGAAATATAAAAATCTGTTATAATGGTTTCGGGTTCGATGGTGTTGTCGCGAAGCGCTTCAGGAAAGAAAGCATTGTAACCGTTAATTCCGCCAAAAAGTATTTCACCGTTTTTTCTTTTAACAGATGCTAATTCTTGAAATTCATTATTTTGTAAACCATCATTAACATCATGGTTTTTAAAGGTTTCTGTTTTTGGGTTAAATTTTGTTAACCCTTTGTTAGACGATAACCAAAGGTTGTTTTCTTTGTCTTCTAAAATGCCTTTTATAATGTTGTTAGGCAGTCCATCTTTTGTTGTGTAGGATTTAAAAGTGCCCGAACTTAAATCTGATTGCGGAATAAATTTATCTAATCCACCACCAAAAGTCCCAATCCAAAGGGTGTTGTCTTTGCTTTCGTAAATAGATAAAATGTAGTTGTGACTAAGTGAGTTAGGGTTGTTTTTGTCGTTTTTAAAAACCTCGAATTTTGGATGTTTTTTTATAGTTTCGTTTTTGGTTAATACGCTTAAACCGTTTCCTGTTGCAAACCAAATATTACCTTGACTATCTTCTAGCATAGACCTTATAATATTTGAAGAAATACTTTTGGTGTCGTTGGTGTCAAAATCAAAAATATCTTTGGTGTAAGTTGTTTGGTCTTTGTTTAACACCCACCTGTGTACACCGCCATTATAAGTGCCTATCCAAAGCGTTTTTTTGCTGTCAACTAAAAAAGAAAATACACTGGTATTAAAATCGTTATAAATTTTTATTTTACTATTTGCTGTAATTTTATTGGGGTTAGTTATGTCTATTTCGTACAATGCAGGTAGACTTTGTCCGCCAAAAAGAAGTTTTTTTCTTGAGTTTCTTTCTATTTCTGTTATGGCATAAACACTAGGTATAGAATTAAAGTTTATAAATTGACTGTTGTTAGTACCTTTAACTAATTTGTTAATACTTCCTCCGTCTGTGCCAATCCATAAATCTTCATTACTATCTTCAAATAGTGCTCTTACTTTATCGTAACTTAAGCTATTAGGTTTTTCTGTTTTTCTTATATGCTTAAAATGCTTTTTACCTAAGTTAAGTTTGTTAACACCGCCACCATTTGTACCTGCCCAAATAATGCCTGTTTTATCTTTGTATAACGATGTTATTCTGTTTTTACTTATACTATTTGGATTTTTAGTGTCGTAAATAAACTTTTTAGTTAGTTTTAAAGATGCGTTACTTTTAGATGGGTTTGTTAATAGTAAAAGCCCGTTGTTTTCGGTTCCTGCCCATATTTTGTCGTTGTCAATTAAAATTTTACTAATAGTTTGATCTACTATTTTTTCGAATTTAAAGGACTTGGCGTTAAGTTGCTGTGCGTATAGTCCGTTATCGGTTCCCAAAATAAGTCGACCATATTTATCCTCATTAATACAACGTACCGAAACGTTTGGTAAATCAATACTTTTGTTTAGGTATTTAAAATATTTATTACCATTAGAGTCTCTAGATAATTTGTAAATACCACTAAAACTACCAAGCCAAATTTGGCCTTTACTATCTTGAAATATATTTAGAGGCGACCTAACATCTTTATTTATAACAAAAGGTTCTTGTATGGCATTAAATCTTGTAAATTGGTAAGACGATGGTGGTTGATTAAGATCTAATATATTTAAGCCAACACCGGTAGCTATCCATAATCTATTTTCCTTGTCTCTGTATAAGCTAGAAATATGGTTGCTGTTTAAAGATTTTGTGTTGTTTGCATCGTGTTTGTACGACGTGAATTTTTCGGTCGAGCGATCGAAAAAAAGTAAACCATCGCCTGTGGTGCCAATCCAAAAATTACCATTTATATCCTTTTCTATGGCATAAATTAAATTACTTGTAATGCTTGTTGGGTTGTTTGGGTTTGGGTTAAATACTTTAAACTTATAGCCATCGTATTTATTTAAACCATCATGAGTGCCAAACCACATAAAACCATCATTATCTTGAATTATACACATAATGTCGCTTTGCGATAAACCATTATTTGTAGTTATTCTTTCGAAATGGTTTAGGTTTTGTGCAGTGGCTAATGATGTGATTAAAAATAATAGAACCCATAAGATAGTTGCTAAATATTTAGAACTATTAATGGTTATATGTTTGTTTGTAAAACTCATGTAATAAAGCTAACCTATTTTTTTATTTTTAATAGTGTTAAATGGCTATTGTTTTTTGCAATTAAAATAGCAGGTATTTTGTTTTGCCCTAAGTGTATGGTTTTTATATCTTTTACTTCGCCATCTATAAATAATCCGGTTTCCGTATTTTCGGTTAATGTTCCTCCGGTTTTATCTCCTAATAAAACAGAGCCTAAGCTAGCATCGTTTCTAGGTGTTTCAACTTCAGATCCATATAAGTTTCCTGCAATTATAAAATCTGTAAATTCATCATTATTAAAATTAAAAGGATAAAAAGTGTTGATAGAAGAAAACTGTAATGTGTTTGGTAACTTATGTTTTTCGAAAACACCTTTGCCTTTGTTTTCTATCCAATAATGAGCAAATGTATTGGCTGTATAATGCAGCGATTTTTTTAGCATTGATTCGCCATAAATATCAACTAGATCTGCGTTTGCATAAGACTCGTAAGTTTTAAATCTTTTGGCAATAGCTGGCACTTGTTGAGAAGAGCATTCTCTGCCTCTTAAAGGTAATTTGGTGCCGTGTTTTTTATAACTTAATACAATATCTGAAGAGCCATTTTCGTCAAAGTCGTTTGCATATACCTCAAACGGGGCTTTTTCGCTAGCTTTGTATTTATAGTTTAAGCCTAGGTTTCCTGCTAAATAATCAATATCTCCATCGCCATCCATATCAGCTTTTTGTAAGCCATACCACCAGCCTTTTAGATTATCTAATCCTAGGTCTTCGGTGTTTTCTTTAAAATGCTCGCCTGTGTTTTTAAAAAAACGAATTGGCATCCATTCTCCAGAAATAATTAGGTCTAGTTTTCCATCATTATTATAATCGTCCCATAGGGCAGAGGTTACAAGTCCTGCTTGTTCAAGTTCTGGAGCTACAGTTGCTGTAACATCGGTATATTTAATTGAGAGGTTTTTACCTCCATCATTTCTTAAAATGGTGCTTTTTGCAGGGTGCGGATAGTTGCCAGGTATAATACGCCCACCAATAAATAAATCTAAATCGCCATCATTATCATAGTCTCCAGAAATTACTTTTTGTCCACTTGTTGTTGGTAAATTAATGGTAGATTTTATAAAGCCATTAGGTGTGTTAATGTATAGTCTATCTTGGTAAGCTTCATTAGTATTTAGTTTATTGTTGCCTCCGCTTACTACGTATAGGTCTAAATCGTTATCGTTGTCTGCATCAAATAAAATAGCGCCGGTATCTTCAAATTTAGTATCTGCTTGCCAAGGGCCATCTATTATTTCGAATTTGCCTTTATTGGTTTGTTTATATAGGGCTGCACTGCTGCCAGAAGCGTTGCCAATATAGAAATCGTCTAAACCATCATTATTAATATCGCCAACAGCAAGGGCAGGACCCATTTGCGAATATTTATGAGGTAATAGGGGTTCGTACTTAAAATCGTTATATATGTTTTCTTGATGTTTAAAGGCTATTCCAGATGCTTTAGTTATATCTTCAAAATAATTTTTTGGTGTTTGCTTTTGCTCAACATAGGTGTTGTTTTTTTCTATGTTTAATTGCTGATTTAATTTTACGTTCGAAATTTTTTGAATTGACCCGTCTGGCCACTGTACTTTTAATTGTTTTATGTTGTCGTTTTTGCCAAAACCAAAATGTAAAATAGGCTCGACACTAGATTGATATCCTCTGGTAAGTGTTAATTCTTGTGTTTGATTTTGTTTTTCTGATGTTATAGTAACCTTTGCTCCTAAGGCATAAAGATTGTTTTTTGTGCCTTTAAGTTTAATTTTTAGATAGTTGTTTTTTTTGTTGTCTGTATGGTTAATATATATTGAAGCAGGAGCATCCATGTTGTTAATAATGATGTCTAAATCTCCATCGTTATCTAAATCTGCAGATGCAAAACCATTAGAGAATCCTTTTTTATCTAAGCCCCATTTTTTGGTTGTATTGCTAAAAGAGAAATCGCCATTGTTTTTATAAGCGTAGTTAGATATTGGTGTGCTTGGCATTCTTGTAAAATCTTTTGGTTTTTTTTCACCGAACATAGATTCTGTTCTATAGGTTTCGTTAATATCATTATTATTAACATCTCGTTTTACACCGTTAGTAATAAATACATCTTTATAGCCATCGTTGTTGTAGTCTGAAAATAATACACCCCAACTCCAATCTGTGGTTGCCATACCAGCAAACCTAGAAATGTTGCTAAACATAGGTAGGTTGTTTTTGGTTATACCTTTATTTAGCTGAAGTGAATTTTGCATGTATTGGTGATTAAAGCCTAGGTATACAGCTTGGTAAAATGTCTCTGGGCTCATGCTTGCCATGTTGGTTTTAGAGCGTTTGTAATCTCCAGGTGTCATGTCTACTTGAACCAAATCTGTTAATCCATCGTTATTAAAATCTGAAGCATCAATGCCCATACCAAACATAGATGTGTTTTTAGATGTTTTTTCTGAAACTTCGGAGAATGTTCCGTCTCCATTGTTAAGGTATAAGTAATCTGGAACATTGAAATCGTTAGATAAATAGAGGTCTTTATAGCCATCGTTATTAAAATCTGAAGCTACTAGGCCTAGAGTTAATCCAAAACGATGTACACCTGCTTCTGTGGTTACGTTAGAGAACGTTCCGTTACCATTGTTTTTGTATAAATGTCCGGAGTCTTCAAAACGGTTTAAGTCCATTTTTCTTTTATAATACATGTTGCCTTGGCTAACTAGCACGTTAGGGTAATTGGCAACGAAGAGGTCTAAATGCCCATCGTTATTATAATCGAAAAAGGTAGATTGTATAGATTTACTAGAATCTGCAATGCCATAGGCTTCGGCTTGTTCTGTAAATGTGTTATTACCATTGTTTATAAATAATTGGTTGGCAGTATTCCCGGATTTTCCAGAAACACTTAAGTAAATATCTAGATACCCATCATTATTTATATCGGCCATGGTTGTGCCAGAATACCATCTAGAATCGCCTGTAATGCCTGCCGATTCTGTAATGTCTTCAAATTGTAAGTTGCCTTTATTTAAGTACAGTTTGTTAGAAACTAAATTTCCTGTAAAGTACAAGTCTGTAAGACCGTCGTTATTTATATCTCCAGTAGAAACACCGCTGCCTAGGTATAAAAAAGGGAAATTAAAATAGTTTAAGGTGTCGTTTTCTATTATGGTGTTAGCAAACGATATATTAGAATTATTAAGATTTAATTCTTTAAATATTGTGGTTGGGTTGGTTGTTTTTTTTTTCTGATTACATGACGTTAAAACACCAAGTAAAAACAAAATAAAAATTGGGTTCCATTTAATCATTTTTAATTTTTTTAAATTAGGTCACCAATCCAAAAATATGGATCGATGACCTTTAAAACAAACATAATTTAACTAAAATGTTAATTTTTAATAACCTGGATTTTGTTTGAATCCTTCATCATTATTGTTACCATCTAATTCTGATAGTGGAATTGCAAGGTACTCTCTTCCTGGTTTGTAAGATCCAGTTCCTCCACTTTCAGATTTAAAATCAGACTCTACTATTCTAGATTTAACTCTTCCCCAACGTAATAAATCGAAATATCTAGTACGCTCAAATGTTAATTCTTTTATACGTTCGTCTTCAATGTCTTGCATTGTTACTGTTGTAAACTCTGGCATATCTACACGTCTTCTTACTTCATTTACTGCATCTACAGCTGGTTGTGTAGAGTTTCCTCCATTACTCATTACTTCTGCTTCTGCAAACATTAATAATACATCTGCGTATCTAAGTAATCTTACATTATTTCCAGATGCATGCCAACCACCATCTCTTGATTCTTTTTTGCCATTAAATTCCCAATCGGCATATTTATTTCCAAAAATATTAGTTCCTGTTGGGCTAAAAGCTTCTTCATATGATGCGTTTAAATAGGTTCTAGATTTTAATGATTTTCCTTGGTATTGAGTAGAGTCTTGAGTGTTCCAGAAAAATGTAGTGTATGTTCTAGGGTCTATTTCTCCATTAATTGTTTTCTCATCCAAGAATAAATCTAACGCCCATTGGTTTACGCGCATTGTATTTTGATTTGTGTAGCCTACAGGAGCTAAATCTGCTTGGTATGCAGAGCCAGAACCGCTACTTGCGCTATCTGCTCCCCAACCTTGATTTCCGTCAGATATTAATTGGATTTCGAATATAGATTCAACATTGTTTTCAAACTCTTCAGTGAAGTTAGCAGCATAATCATCTGTTAGTGTATATGTTGTTCCCATTATTTTTGCAAATTCAGCTTTAGCTAAATCGTATTTTTTCTGGTATAAATATACTTTTCCTAGCATACCTGTTGCAGCGCCATAAGTGGCTCTACCGGTTTGTGTTGCTGGCCAACTAGAAGGTAGTTTAGATTGTGCCATTTTTAAATCTTCTTCAATAAGTGCCCAAGTATCTGCTGGAGGTGCCTGAGGTATTAAGTCTGGAGCAGCAATTTCAGATATTGGTGTTTTAATAATTGGAACATTTAAAAAGTTATTTATTAAATTAAAATAATTTAATCCTCTAATAAAATGAGCTTCACCTATAATGTTGTTTTTTTCTGTTTCATCCATTTCAATATTTGGAACATAGAATAAAACGTCGTTAGATCTTGAAACTCCTCTAAATTGAGCTTCCCACATCCATTTTGGTGCATTACGGTCTGCGGTAGCATTAAAAGCTCCAGCAGCAGTTCTATCTGATGTGTTAAATCCATTTACAACATCGTCTCTATAATCAGAAAGAAAAATTTCGAATCTAGAGTAATATGTAATTGCTAAAAAAGGACTGTAAGCACCTATAATAGCTTTGTTCGCATCTTCTGGTGTTTGCCAAAAAGAAGTTGGTACCAAATCGTTTGGGTTGTCTTGATTTAATACACTGTCTGAGCAGTTTGTATTTAAGGCAAATACTGCTAATACAGCAAGTATGCCTTTTATAGAAGTTTTGATATTTTTCATTTTTTTCATTTTTATTTTTTAAAAAGAAACTTGTAAGCCAAGTTGGAATGTTCTTGGTGTAGGGTAGTTACCCTCGTCTACACCAGCATTAAATAAGCTTGTCCCACCTCTACTATTTCTACCAACTTCTGGGTAGTAACCAGAATAATCGCTTATGGTAAATAAATTTGTTGCAGAAAGGTATAGTCTTATTTTTTGAAGTTTAATTTTATCCATTACATCATCAGGTAAACTGTAACCTATTTGAGCATTTCTTAATCTAAAATAAGCTCCGCTTTCAAGGTAAAAATCAGACATTCTACGGTTAAACCCAGAATCTACTTGTGTGTTTCTTGGTACATTTGTATTTGTATTTGTTGGAGTCCATGCGTTAATGGCATCTGCTAAATAATTTCCATTAAAATCAAAGTAACCTCTGTATTTTGTAGAATTTAAAATTTTATTTCCTGCAACACCGTTAAAAAATAGGCTTAAATCGAAATTTTTATAATCTGCTGTGATATTAATACCGTATTCAAAATTTGGTATTGGGCTTCCAAGAAATCTTCTGTCGTCAGGGTTTAGCCCATCACCATCAAAATCTTTAAATTTTAAATCTCCAGCTATTGGGTTTCCTTCTTGATCGTTTGCAGCAGATGCTTCATCGTTTGTTTGGTATATACCATCGGTAACATATCCATAAAAAGAGCCAATAGGTTGGCCAATTTCTGTTCTAGTTCCTCGTAATCCGTTAGATGTAAAACCTCCGCCTATTATTGGAGCTTGACCACCTAAAGATGTTACCTCGTTGTCTAGTGTAGAAAAGTTTCCGGTAACGCTAAAGTTTAAGTCTCCTATTTGATCTGCATATGTAGCTAAAAATTCAAATCCTTTATTTTGAATGCTACCTCTGTTAAAAGGAATTGTATTAGAGAAACCAGTGTATAATGGTAATTGGATATCAACTAAGATATCTTCAGATTTTTTAATAAAGTAATCCATAGTAACACTTAATCTAGAGTTTAAAGCATTAAACTCTAAACCAAAGTTTGTCGTTTTAGTTGTTTCCCAAAAGGCATTACTATTTGTACCTCTAGTAACTGCATTACCAGATATTCTTGTATTAACATCTCCTAAAACATAAGTACTAAATAGGTTTATAGTTGGCACTATGTCGTAAGCATTAATGTTGTTCGATCCAATTTCACCATAACCAGCTCTTAATTTAATATTTGTAAGCGCATCGAAATTTTCCATGAATTTTTCGTTACTTAAATTCCAACCCAAAGCAAAAGATGGAAATTGACCAAACCTTAATTCTTCTCTAAATAAAGAAGACCCATCACGACGAATACTTGCTGTTAATAAATACTTATCATCAAAAGTATAGTTTAATCTACCAAAGTATGATTGGATAGTTGAGGTTATGTCTTCTCCAGGAGCAGATTGTAAGTTGTCTTTAGAGAAAGCGCCAGCAGTGCTTATCCCGTTAGTAGCATTAATAGCAACTATGCCTAAAGATCTTGAATTATTTTTTTGATCTGTAAAACCAGCTAATGCATTTACTTTATGTTTACCAAATGTTTTACTATAGTTTAAAGTTTGCTCTACTAAAGTGTTTAATGAGTTTGTGTTAGTTTCGTTTAATTGAGAGGTTGCTTTATTGGTTCCGTTATAAATAACTTGTGCGTCTGGACTAAATGTAAAATTGTTTCTAGAAGCAGCTTCCATACCAAGGTTAAGTTTATATGTTAAGCCTTCTAATATTTCGTATGATGCAGAAATGTTTCCTAATACATTGTTTATCGTGTTTTCTCTTTCTTCTAAAGCAGCAATACCTAGCTCGTTAGCAATGGTTCCGGGACCATAAAAAGCTCCGTAGGCAGTTGTTATTCCGCGATCTGCTCTATCATCAGCACTCCATTCTCCAGCGTCATTTTTTAATCTAATAGTTGGTAAAAGGTTTCTTTCTTTATTAAAGTATGGGTTTGGATTATTTACAGTTCTTGTTAATCCAATAGTACTTTCCATTTTAAACTTACCTTTATCTAGGCCTGCATTGGCTCTAACGGTTGTTCTTTTAAATTCTGAGAATTTAATAATTCCTTCTTGATCGAATTGATTTAAAGAAAGGCTGTATACGCTATGTTCTCCTCCTCCAGAAAGTCTTAAACTTGTATTACTTACAGAAGCAGATCTAAAAGAGTCATCATATAAATTACTACTATAATTTGGGTCGAATTGCGTATCGTTTGCAGGGTATCTTGGTACGCCATCTGCATCATTAGATCTATTTACAATTGTTGCATATTGTGTAGCATCTGCCCATTGTGGTTCGTTTATTACACTTTGAAAACCAAAACTAGTATCTAAGTTTATGCTAATTTTTCCTTTTTTTCCTTTTTTAGTAGTAATAATAACAACACCGTTTGCAGCTCTAGACCCATATATTGCAGTTGCAGAGGCGTCTTTTAAAACAGATACTGTTGCAATATCTCCTGGGTTTATGTTACTCATGCTTCCAGTAATCATTCCGTCTATAACATATAAAGGGCCAGCGTTACTAAATGTACCAGTACCTCTAATTGTTATTACAGAGCCTGCTCCTGGAGCTCCGCCTTGAGCTTGTACATTAACACCTGCCATTTTACCTTGTAAGGCTTGCGAAGCATCATTATATGTGTATTTTTCAATGTCTTTGGCTCCTACTGTTGCCACAGATCCTGTTAAATCGGATTTCTTTTGAGAACCGTAACCAATAATAACAACCTCGTCTAATTGACTAGCATCTTCTGCAAGACTAACATTTAAAGAAGTACCAGATACAGTAATCTCTTTAGTAATGTAGCCCAAGTAGCTTACTACAAGTGTAGCGCCTTTGGCTGCAGAGATAGAGAAGTTTCCATCAAAATCGGTTTGTGTTCCATTAGTTGTTCCTTTAACAATAATGTTTGCTCCAGCCAAAGGGATACCAGACTCGTCACTGGCTACACCGCTTACTGTTATGTTTTGTGCATGTCCTACTGCTATACCAGCAAGCCATACCATCATTAACATAAAAATGCGATGTTGGCATTTTTTCTTAAGTAATTTTGATAATTTCATAAACATTTGAATTTAACGTTAATTTAAATTTAGTTTTCGTTAACACAAATTTAACTTTGACATGCTTATTTTGATGTTACATATTACTAAAAGCATGTAACATATTGCTTATTACTTGTTTTTTGTATGCATTTTTAAAATTGATTTATTTTATTGACTATCAGTTTTTTAATTTAATTTTTAGCTGTTTTTAACATGTTTTTTTTAAGTAAATTGTTGTTGTAATGTTCAAATTGTAGCTTTTAAAAACAGATTTTAATTTAGAGCATATATGGGCAAAAACTAATAGTGTTTTGGAGTTATAAGGCATAAAAAAAGCGCTGAATATTCAGCGCTTTAGGAGGTAATAAAAATATTTTAGATTTTAAACATCGTCAAAATCGATAACTATTTTATCGGTTGTTGGGTGTGCTTGGCATGTTAATGTTAAGCCTTCTGCTATTTCGCTATCGGTTAAAATATTATTTTGTCTCATGGTTGCTTCTCCTTCTTTTATTCTGGCTAAACAACTACTGCAAATACCACCTTGGCACGAATACGGTGCATCTAAATGTTTATCTAGAGCAGCTTCAAGAAGTGTCTGTTTTTGCGACATTTCAAAAGTAGTTTCTTCATCGTCTACAATAACAGTAATTTTTGTTTGTCCGTTAGTAACACTTACTTCTTCTTCTTCTTCTTCTTCTTTTATTTCGGTAGGTTTCGATGCTTTAAATAATTCGTAATGTATAGTGTCTGCATCAATATTGTGTTCTGTTAAAACATCTTTAACTGTGTGAATCATAGCTTCTGGTCCGCAAAGGAAAAAAGCATCAACCTCAATATGTTTGTATTCGTTTTTAATAATATAATTAACGGTGCTTTTTTCTATTCGACCAAAAATAGAATCGTTTTCGTCTTCTTGACTAAATACAAATTGTATTGTGAAACGCTCTTTGTATTGGTGTTGAAGCGCTAATAGCTCGTTTAAAAACATAGTGTCTTTGGTTGTTTTGTTACCATATACAAGTATAACTTTGCTATGTACTTCTTCTTCTAAAGCACATTTTATAATACTTAATACAGGTGTAATACCGCTACCAGCAGCAAAAGCAGCAATGTTTTTTGTTTTAGAGTCGTTTGGGGTAAAAGTAAACCTACCTTTTGGGGTGGCTACATCTAAAACATCTCCAGCTTTTAGAGTATTGTTGGCGTAAGATGAGAACGTACCATCTTTTACTTCTTTAACAGCAACTTTAAGTTCTCCACTTTTGGGGGAGGAGCAAAGTGAGTAATCGCGCCTTACTTCTTTACCGTTTATTTCTGTTTTTAGTGTAATATACTGTCCTGCCTTAAATTTAAAATCGTCTTTTAAATTATTAGGCAATTCAAAACTAATGCTAATCGCTTTCTTAGTTTCTCTTTTTATATCTTTTATAGTGAGTTTGTGAAATCCAGACATATGTAAAATTTTTACAAAAATAGTGAAGCCATAACATATGACATATATAATCGTTGAAAAATAAATACATAAGATTATTATGCATAAGTATTTTATGTATATTTACTGTGTTATGAAAAAATCTAATTTGTATAAGGGTAGTTTAACCACTATTATTTTGAAGCTTTTAAACGAGCATGATAAAATGTATGGTTACGAAATAACCCAAAAAGTAAAAGCTATTACTAATGGAGAGCTTAAAATTACAGAAGGGGCGCTTTATCCTTCTTTACATAAGCTAGAGGCACAGGGTTTGTTAGATGTTGAGGTGTTAAAAGTAGATAATAGATTACGAAAATATTATAAACTAACAGAGGAAGGTGTAAAAGAGACGGTAAATAAACTTAATGAATTAGAGCAATATATAGAGACTATGCGGGCTTTGGTTAATCCTAAATTTAGATTTGAATAGATGAGAAAAGTTACCAAAAACCAAATAGAACAACTATACACTTTTGTTGAAAAACATTATGTAGAATGGTACGACGTACAAACAGAGTTGGTAGACCATTTAGCAAACGGTATTGAAAACCAATGGGAGATAAATACCGAAACTTCTTTTGATACAGCTTTAGTAAATGAGTTTAAAAAATTTGGAATTTATGGTTTTTCAGACTTGGTTGAAGAAAAAACAAAAGCACTAAATAAACACTACAGAAAACAAGTTTTGTTGTATTTAAAACCATTTTTAGAATTACCCAAAATAATAATTACTCTATTTTTTGTTTGGGCTTTATTTAGGTTAATGCATTTTTTAGACGATAAAAATTTATTAATGATGGGACTTGTTATTGTAATATTTTCTGTGCACGTCTTTCATGTTATAAGAATTAAAAAAGGTATTAATAAAAGAAAAAAGAAAACTGGTAAGAAGTGGTTGTTCGAAAATAATATTATCCAGTTAGGCGGATTGATTCATTTTTTAAACATTGGAGTTTGGTCTCAGAATTTATTCGCTTCAGATGGAGAATGGACAACCACTACAGAGTTGATAATTTCAACATGTATCGTTTTATATTTATTAATCTTTTTTATTTCTGTAGTAATAATTCCAAAAAAATTAAAAGAGAAAATGTCAAAACAATATCCAGAATATATTTTATCATAAAAAATGTAACACTTTTCTTAAAAAGAATACATATATCGATAACGACATTAACCTAATTAAATAAAAAAAATGAAAAAAGTATTATTAGCATGTTTATTTGTTGCAACGTTTTCAATACACACTCAAGCTCAAGAGGAAACAGAATTTAAACAAGAAACTATTGATTTTATAAAATTAACAGGTGCAGGAGCTGCATTTGAAAACGCTATAGATCAAATAGGCATGATGGTGTCTGCAGAAAAAAAAGAAGCGTATACTAAAGAAGCTAGTGGGACTTTAAAAGGTTTGTATGCAAAAATGGCAGGACTTTATATGGAAGAATTTACAAGAACCGAAATTAAAGAATTAGTAAAATTCTATCATACAGATTTGGGTAAAAAATTAGCCGAAAAACAATTAGGGTTAACACAAAAAGCCATGGCTTTTGGGCAATCTTGGGGAATGGAAGTTCAAGCTATTGCACAGAAATATAATTAATTAAACGATGTTTAATAATTTTTTAAAGCTAGAATGGAAATCGTTTTTTAGGTCTGCCAATTTTGGTAAAAGTATGGGTATAAAAGTACTTATGGGCTTTTTTGCGGTCTATTTTATGCTTATGTTTTTAATTCTTGGATTTGCTATGGATAAATTGCTTGCCGATTTTTATCCAGAATTAGATGCTTTTACAGCTTTTAATAAGTTAATTTTCTTTTGGATTTTAGGCGATTTAATGCTTCGGTTTTTCTTTCAAAAATTGCCGGTTGTAAGTGTTAAACCATTGCTTATCTTGCCAATAAAACGAAGTGCTATTGTTAATTTTGTTTTAGCTAAATCGGTAATTTCTGTTATAAATATTTTGCCTTTATTTGCTATTGTACCGTTTGGATTAAAACTAATTTCTAGCGGAAGCAATAATGCTTCAGTTATTTTTACCTGGATGATAATTATTGTTTTGCTCACCTTAATTAACAATTTTATCAATTTTATTATTGAGAGTTTTTCGGCAGAATCAGAACTTTCTTTTTTACCAATAATTGTTATTGCAAGTGTTTTATATGGCTTAAATTACTTTAACATTATTAGTTTTTCTAATGGCTTGTCAAACAGTATTATAGTTGTTGCTAACAATCCTGTTTTAATTTTTATTCCTGTAGCAATCTTAATTGTTTTGTATGTTTTTAATTTTAAAATACTTAGAAACAAACTGTTTTTAGATAGTTCTTTAAAAACTAAGGTTGCAAGGGTTAGTACATCTAATTTAGATTGGACAAAAAACTTTGGAGATATTGCTCCTTTTATGCAATTAGATTTAAAATTAATATGGCGAAATAAGCGGTCTAAGTCTACACTTTGGATGTTAGGCCTAGGTCTATTCTATGGGTTACTGTTTTTTTCAAACCCAGACTTTGCAAACCAGCCTTGGTTATTCGTTTTCGTAGGTATCTTTTCTACAGGTATTTTTTTAATGAACTTCGGTCAGTTTATTCCAGCCTGGGATAGTAGTTATTATAAGCTATTAATGAGTCAGAATATTAAATATGAAAAGTATTTAAAATCTAAATTTACATTAATGGCGCTTAGTGTTATTATTTTGTTTGTATTAAGTGTACCCTATGTATACTTTGGGTGGAAAATTTTGTTAGCATATTTTGCAGCTACTATTTATAATGTAGGTATCAATACCCATGTTATTATGTATGGAGGTTCTTTTAATAGGAAAAAGATAAATTTAGACCAGAAAGCAGTGTTTAATTATCAAGGTACGGGTGCTGTACAATGGTTAATTGGAATCCCTATTTTATTGCTTCCAGCTATTATTTTTGGCGTTTTTTATGCTGTTTTTAATTTCGAAATAGGTTGTTTGGTTTTGGGCTTAATGGGGGTTATGGGCATTGTTTTTCATCAAAAATTAATGAAATTTATTGCTGATAAGTACTTAGCATCTAAGTATGAAATGATTAGCGCATTCAATCAAGAAAATTAATATAGTTATGATAACAACATATAATCTTTCAAAAAAATATAAAGAAAATCAAGTATTAAACATAGCGTCTTTAAATATTCCAAAAGGTCAAAGTTTTGGCTTGGTTGGTAATAATGGTGCTGGTAAAACTACATATTTTAGTTTGCTGCTAGATTTAATTAAGCCAACAACAGGGCACATTAAAAATAAGGATGTGCTTGTGCACGAGAGCGAAGACTGGAAACCTTTTACATCGGCATTTATAGACGAAAGTTTTTTAATAGGATATTTAACTCCAGAGGAGTATTTTTATTTTATTGGAGAATTGAGGCATCAAAATAAAGCAGATGTAGATCGTTTGGTTGCTCAGTTTTCAGATTTTTTTCATGGCGAAATATTGAATCAAAAAAAGTATTTAAGAGACCTAAGTAAAGGTAACCAAAAAAAAGCGGGCATTGTTGCTGCTTTAATTGGTAATCCAGAGGTTATTATTTTAGACGAGCCTTTTGCTAATTTAGACCCAACAACACAAATAAGATTAAAAGATATTATTAAAAACTTAGCTAAAAAGCAGGGTGTAACTGTATTAATATCTAGTCACGATTTATTGCATGTAACCGATGTTTGCGAGCGTATTGTGGTTTTAGAAAAAGGCGAAATTGTTAAAGATTTAGAAACAAATACAGAGACGTTAAAAGAATTAGAAAACCATTTTTCTGGGACAGAAGTTATTTAGTTTAATTGGCTCGCGACCAGTTTTTTTGTTTTTGTAAATTGTATTAAAACCTAACAAGCAGGTTTAATTTTGTTATATCAATTATCTCTTAATCAAAAAAGATGCTTATTTTTACCCTCTTAGGTTGGTAAATACAAATATTAACTGGCATAATATACTATAAATAAGAGTTTATAGTTATTTACTTATATTAAATAAGCAGGTATTGAAAACATCTTTAAAAGTTATAAGCGTCCTTTTTTGTTTTTTAATTGTGATTACAAGTTGTTCTCGCAAAAAAGACAAGTTTATTAGCAGAAATTTTCATGCGGTAACTACAGAGTTTAACATATTATATAATGGTTATTTAGCACTAGATCAGGGAAGAGAGAGTCTTAACGAAAGTTATTTCGATAACTATTGGGAGGTGTTACCAATAGAGCGCATGCAAATTGTAGACGAGATTGTTTTGCCAGGGCAATCTAAAAATCAAGAATTTACAAGAGCAGAAGAAAAAGCAGTTAGTGCCATACAAAAGCATAGCATGAATATTGGAGGAAAAGAAAAAAAACCTCAAATAGACGAAGCTTACTTACTTCTTGGTAAATCTAGATATTTCGATCAGCGTTTTGTGCCTGCTTTAGAGGCTTTTAACTATATTCTTTACAAATATCCAACAAGCGATAAAATTAATCAAGCCAAAGTGTGGCGCGAAAAAACTAATATTCGTTTAGAGAACGATGAGTTGGCTATTAAAAACTTAAAACGTCTTTTAAAACAAGAAGAATTAGAAGATCAAGATTTGGCAGATGCTACATCTATTTTAGCGCAAGCTTACTTAAACACCAAAGCTATAGATAGCGCTATTACACAATTAGAAATAGCATCTAACGCAACAAAAAGTAATGACGAGCGTGGGCGTTACCGTTTTATACAAGGTCAGCTTTATAATAAATTAGGTAAAAAAGATAGCGCTAATTATGCTTTCGATCGGGTTATAGAGCTTAATAGAAGAACACCTAGAATTTATATGATTAGTGCACATATCGAAAAAATTAAAAATTTCGATTACGAACATGGTAATAAATTTGAGCTTTTAGAACACCTTACTAAACTTGAAGAAAATAGAGAGAATCGTCCGTTTTTAGATAAAATTTATCATGAAATAGGACAGTACTACTTAATAAATGCATCCGATTCTTTGGCGGTAAATTATTATAATAAATCGTTACGAACCAATTCTAGAGATCATATCTTAATGGCTAAAAATTATGAGGTTTTAGGCGATATGAATTTTGATGCTTCTATTTATAGAGAAGCGGGTGCGTATTACGATAGTACATTAACTAAGCTTAAATTAAACTCTAAACCTTACCGTGTAATTAAAAAGAAGCGCGATAATTTAGAAGATGTTATTTATTACGAAAACATAGCTAAGGTAAACGATAGTATTTTACACCTTGTTAACATGCCAGAAGCAGGACGTCTTGCTTATTTTGGTGATTTTGTTGAGGTTTTAAAAGAAAAAGCAGAAGAGGAAGCTAAAAAACTAAAGTTGGCAGAGCGTAATAATGGACTAGCTACGGTAAATAATAATTTAGGAACTTCGGCATCTAATATGTCTAGAGGTGGTTCTCCAACCCAAGCAGCCACATTTTATTTTTACAACCCAACAACGGTGTCTTATGGTAAAAATGAATTTGTAAAAATTTGGGGAGATCGAGATTTAGAAGATAATTGGAGATGGTCTGTTAAAAATAGTACAGGTGCAGGAGTAAACATTTCTTTAAATAACGCTATTACTGCCAATGCTTCAAACGACGAGTTATTCGATCCGCAGTTTTATATCTCTAAAATTCCAACTTCAGATAAAGAAATAGATAGCCTTTCTAGAGATAGAAACTATGCTTATTATCAATTAGGACTTATATATAAAGAGAAGTTTAAAGAATATGACTTGGCAAAAGATAAATTTCAAAACTTACTTAAAAGCAATCCAGAAGAACGATTAATACTGCCATCAAAATATAATTTATATAAAATTTATGAATTATTAGGCGAAAACGACGAGGCATCTATTGCTAAGGCAGATATTATTAAAAGTTACCCAGAGTCTAGATACGCTACTATTTTAACCAATCCAGAATTAGCTAATCAAAAAGACGAAAATAGCCCGACAAGTTTATACGAGAGCACATATGCATTACACGAAGCACAAAAATATGCCCAAGTAATTGCAAAGAGTAACGAGTATATAAATACGTTTGATGGAGAACCTATCGTGCCTAAATTCGAGTTGCTAAAAGCAACAGCTTTAGGACGTTTAAAAGGGTTTGAAGCGTATAAAAAAGGAATTAACCATTTAGCAGTTACGTATGCAAACACTTTAGAGGGTAAGCAAGCAAAAAATATAGAAACCGAAATGTTGCCAAAAATAGAAACAGCAAATTTTGTTAACGATAGTGTTGTAAATAGTTTTAAGGTTGTTTACCGATTTAAAAACACTGAAGCAGAAAACATGATGAATTTTAATACAGATTTAGATTCGGTTTTAAAAAATATTAAATATTATAAATTAAATACATCTGTTGATGTATATGATGAAAATGAATCTTTTGTTTTAGTTCACGGTTTAAAAAACAACGAAGTAGCCAAGGCATTTTACCAATTATTTGAAGAGGAGGATAAAGGTAAAATTACCAAGCCCTATTTTGTAATATCGTCTGCAAACTATCAAATTATTCAAATTCATAAAAACTTAGAAGGATATTTAAATAAAGACAACAACTAAATAATAGCATTATTATGTTCTCAGATAATAAAAAAGATAAACAAATGGTTGATAGCACATCTAGTCAAAATATAATTTCAAAAGGCACTAAAATTGTAGGTGATTTTAATAGCCAAGGCGATTTTAGAATTGATGGTACTATAGAAGGAAATATAATAACAACAGGTAAAGTAGTTGTTGGTAGGTCTGGAAACATAACAGGTACACTACAAGGTACCGATGCTTATTTTGAAGGTAAATTTTCTGGTAAATTAACTCTCTCTGGAATATTAACATTAAAAACAGCTGCTCAAATAGAGGGCGAAGTAGAGGTTGGTAAACTTGCTGTAGAGCCTGGAGCTATTTTTAACGTAACTTGTGTTATGAAGGGTATTGCAAAAGATATTGACAATGGCAAATCGCGAAAATCGAAATCAGAAAAAACAGCTTAATCCATTTATTCGGTTTTCGTCTATAGCAATTCAAATGGGCGCTACCATTTATTTAGGAAGTAAACTAGGCGAATGGTTAGATGTAAAATTTAATAATACCAATCAACTGTACTACAAAATAGTCACTTTAATCGCTGTTTTTATAGCTATGTATGCAGTTATAAAACAAGTATTGAATATAACAAATAGCGATAAAACCAAAAATAACCATTAAATGATTAAGCGTATATTAATAGTAAGTATAATACTTTTTCTTTTATTTGTAATAGGTTCTAATCTTCAAAATTATTTAACAACGGTAGCGCTTTCGTTCTCGCTGTTTTCTATATACCTATTTCATTTAGTAGCAGCCATTTTAGTTTATGTTTCTGTAGAAATTGTAGCCGAGAAACTTCCAAATCAAGCAGGATATGCCTATTTAACTTTAATGTTTTTTAAAATAGGGGCGTTTGTTTTAATTTTTCAATCATCGGTTTTTGCTAACGAAAATTTGACGCAAATGGAGCGTATAGGTTTGGTAATTCCGTTATTTCTTTTTTTAATAGCAGAGGCCATAGCTGTATCAAAACTCTTAAACAGTAAGTAATTACTAACTTTACAAGAAAAACCTAGTAAATTTCTATTCTTAAAGAATTCTTAAAAAAAAAGGCTTTGCATTTTTAAATTATTACTTACATTTGCACAAAATTTACAGAGCATAAATTTATTAGTTAGAAAAAGTATGATGGTGGCAAAAAAATCTATCAATTTTATAGCAATTTTAGTTTTAGCGTTGTTTTCTATATCTTCTTATGGAGATGATACACAGCATAAACCTGGAAACAAAGTAGATACGGGAGAAGAAATTAGAGAATACATTGCACATCACTTAAAAGATTCGCACGATTTTCATTTTTACACACACAACGAGTCTGGTACGCATTATAGTTTTCCGTTACCAGTAATTGTATGGACTAGCAATGGTTTAAAAACATTTATGTCTTCAGCATTTCATCATGATGATAGTGGTAAGGTTGTTGTTGATAAAGGTGATACTAAATTAGTAAAACTTCACAGTAAAATATACGAACTAGACAATGGGGCTACATCCGTTAATTTTGATGAAGCACATCATGCAACTAATGCACACAAGGTTTTAGATTTTTCTATTACTAAGTCTGTATTTGGTATGTTGTTAACAGGTTTATTAATGTTGTTGGGCTTTGGTGCATTAGCGCGAGGGTATAAAAACGGAAAAACAATACCAAAAGGATTCTCTAGAGTGTTAGAACCTTTGGTAATTTATGTTCGTGACGAAATTGCAAAACCAAATATTGGAGAGAAAAAGTATCGTAAATTTATGGGCTTCTTGCTTACTGTCTTTTTCTTTATATGGATATTAAACTTATTAGGTTTAACACCGCTAGGGTTTAATGTAACAGGACAAATAGCAGTAACAGCATGTTTAGCCATTTTTACCATGTTAATATACATGTTTAGTGGTAGTAAAGATTTTTGGTCTCACACATTATGGATGCCAGGAGTACCGGTAATATTAAGACCAGTATTAGCAATAATAGAGCTTGTAGGTTTTGTAATTATTAAACCATTCTCATTATTAGTGCGTTTGTTTGCTAACATTACTGCAGGTCACTTTGTGGTAATGAGCTTAATTGCTTTAATGATTACAATGAAAGAAGCATTTGGTCCTGTAGTATCTACAGGAATGTCTCTTGTATTATCGTTGTTTATAATGATAATCGAAATTTTAGTAGCGTTTTTACAAGCGTTTATTTTTACGATGTTATCATCGTTATTTATTGGTATGGCTGTTGAAGAACATGACCATCATTAAAAAGAATTTGTTTAATTAATATTTATAAAAATCAAATTAGTATGTACAATTTAATTGGAGCAGGATTAATCGTTATCGGTGGTGGTATCGGATTAGGTCAAATTGGTGGAAAAGCAATGGAAGGTATTGCACGTCAACCAGAAGCAGCTGGAAAAATCCAAACTGCGATGATCATCATTGGAGCCTTATTAGAAGGTTTAGCATTCGGTGCATTAATCTTAGGGAAATAAGAATTTCCTAAAAAAACAACAAGAACAGTATCCTGTAACGGTTGGTTGCAGGACCTGTTTTTAAATTTTCATAATAAGGAAATACTAGTACTAAAGAGAGCTATAATGTTTTCTTTAAAAATTAAACAAAAACAAATAACAACTAATTTATAGTTTTACATGGATCAGTTATTACATGATTTTTCGCCAGGCTTATTTTTTATGCAAGCCATTATCTTATTAATATTAATTGTATTAATGAGAAAATTTGCTTGGAAACCTATTTTAGACTCATTACAGTCTAGAGAAGATGGTATTCAAGATGCATTAGATTCAGCTGAAAAAGCAAAGTTAGAGATGCAAAATCTTCAAGCAGATAATCAAAAGTTATTGCAAGAAGCTAGAGCAGAACGCGAAGAGATGCTAAAAGAGGCTCGCGAAATGAAAAACAAGATGATTGAAGATGCTAAGTCTGAAGCAGAAGGTCAAGCAAACAAAATGATAGCTCAAGCACAAGTTGCAATAGAAGGAGAAAAGAAAGCTGCCATAGCCGATTTAAAAGCGCAAGTATCTAACTTATCTTTAGACATCGCAGAAAAAGTAATTCGTGCAGAATTATCTAATAAAGACAAACAAGTTGCCTTGGTAGAGTCTATGTTAGGTGAAGCAAAATTAAACTAATATACAATGGCGGGAGCAAGAGCAGCAATACGTTACGCAAAAGCGGTTTTAAGTTTAGCATCAGATCAAAAAGCAGCAGATGTTGTAAATACTGATATGAAACTAGTAGCTGATACTATACAAGCTAGTAAAGAGTTGAGCGAAGTGCTTAAAAGCCCTGTAGTTAGCTCAACAATAAAAAAATCTGTAGTTTTAGAGGTGTTTAAAAACCTTAATAAAACCACTTTAAATTTAGTTGACACTTTAATTAGCAATAATAGAATTGATATTTTAGGTGATGTGGCTGTAAAATATAATCAATTATTTGACGAGTCTAAAGGAATAGAGCTTGCTACAGTAACAACAGCGGTAGCTTTAACAGATGCATTAAAAAGTAAAGTTTTAGCTAAAGCTAAAGCACTTACAGGTAAAGATGTGGAAGTAGAAAATATTGTAGATGAAAGCATTATAGGTGGTTTCATTTTACGTGTAGGAGATGTGCAGTACAATGCAAGTATAGCAAATCAACTAAACAAATTAAAACAAGAATTTACATTAAACTAAGATCTTTAAGATCTAAATAAATTATAAGATGGCAGAAGTAAAACCAGCTGAAATATCAGCAATCTTAAAACAACAACTTTCGGGTTTTGAAGCAAGTGCTTCATTAGACGAAGTAGGAACTGTATTAACTGTAGGAGATGGTATTGTACGTGCTTACGGATTAGCTAACGCTCAATATGGTGAGTTAGTAGAATTCGAAGGTGGTTTAGAAGGTATAGTACTTAACCTTGAAGAAGACAATGTTGGTATTGTATTACTTGGTGGATCAGTAGGAGTTAAAGAAGGATCTACAGTAAAGCGTACATCTCGTATCGCATCTATTAATGTAGGTGAAGGTATTGTTGGTCGTGTTGTAGATACATTAGGAAATCCTATTGATGGTAAAGGACCTATTTCTGGCAAAACCTACGAAATGCCTCTAGAGCGTAAGGCACCAGGTGTTGTATATAGAGAGCCAGTAACAGAGCCATTACAAACAGGTATAAAAGCTATTGATGCGATGATTCCTGTAGGTAGAGGGCAACGTGAGTTGGTAATTGGCGACCGTCAAACTGGTAAGACTACAGTTTGTATTGATGCTATCTTAAATCAAAAAGAATTTTACGATGCTGGTAACCCAGTATATTGTATATATGTTGCTGTAGGTCAAAAGGCTTCAACAGTAGCAAACATTGCTAAAACTTTAGAAGAAAAAGGCGCTTTGGCTTATACTACAATAGTAGCTGCAAATGCATCAGATCCTGCTGCAATGCAAGTTTACGCACCAATGACAGGGGCATCTATTGGAGAGTATTTTAGAGATACAGGTAGACCAGCTTTAATTGTATTTGATGATTTATCAAAACAAGCAGTTGCTTACCGTGAGGTATCTTTATTATTAAGACGTCCACCAGGACGTGAGGCTTACCCAGGAGATGTATTTTACTTACACTCAAGGTTATTAGAGCGTTCTGCAAAAATTATTAATAATGATGCAATTGCTCAAGAAATGAATGATTTACCAGATTCATTAAAACCAATTGTAAAAGGTGGAGGTTCTTTAACAGCTTTACCAATTATTGAAACACAAGCAGGTGACGTTTCTGCATATATTCCAACAAACGTAATTTCTATTACAGACGGGCAAATTTTCTTAGATGGAGATTTATTTAACTCTGGTGTACGTCCAGCAATTAACGTAGGTATTTCTGTATCACGTGTTGGTGGTAACGCACAAATTAAATCTATGAAAAAAGTATCTGGTACTTTAAAATTAGATCAAGCACAGTTTCGTGAGTTAGAAGCTTTCGCTAAGTTTGGATCAGATTTAGATGCTGTTACTTTAAATGTAATTGAAAAAGGTAAACGTAACGTAGAGATTTTAAAGCAAGGTCAAAACGATCCGTTTACAGTGGAAGATCAAGTTGCAATTATCTATGCAGGATCTAAAAACTTATTAAAAGATGTACCAGTTAATAAAGTAAAAGAATTCGAAAGAGATTTTATTGAGTTCTTAAAAGCTAAACATGCAGATGTTTTAAGCACTTTAAAATCTGGTAAATTAACTGATGAAGTTACAGATACATTAACTACTGTAGCAAAAGACTTATCAGGTAAATATTTAGCTTAAAAAGTATAATTTAGAGTTATGAGTATAAAACTTATAACTCTAAATTCTATCATATTGTCACTCCGAGCTTAGTCGAAGAGTCTTTTGAATACAAAAACATTCAAATAAAACAAGAGAATGGCGAATCTTAAAGAAATACGTAATAGAATATCATCAGTATCTTCAACGATGCAAATTACAAGTGCCATGAAAATGGTATCTGCTGCAAAGTTAAAGAAGGCACAAGATGCTATTACAGCAATGCGTCCTTATTCAGACAAGTTAACAGAGCTTCTACAGAGTTTAAGTGCAACCTTAGATGCAGATTCTGGAAGTAAGTATGCTATACAACGCGAAGTTAAAAATGTATTAATAGTTTCTATTACATCAAATAGAGGGTTATGTGGTGCTTTTAATTCTAACATAATTAAGCAAACACAAAACTTAATTGATAATGTGTATGCAGATAAAAATGTTTCTGTACTTGCAATAGGCAAAAAATCTAACGATGCTTTTTCTAAAAAAGATATTGTAATTGCAAACAAGAGTGAAATTTATGATAATTTAACTTTTGAAAACGTTGCAGAAATTGCTCAAATGTTAATGGATAAATTTGTTAATGGTGAGTTCGATAAAATCGAAATTGTTTATAACAAGTTTAAAAATGCTGCAACCCAAATTGTAATGACAGAGCAGTTTTTACCAATTTTGCCAGTAGAAGGAGATGTTAATGTTAATACAGATTATATTTTTGAGCCATCTAAAGTAGAAATTGTAGAGCAATTAATACCTAAGTCTTTAAAAACGCAATTATACAAAGGTGTAAGAGATTCTTTTGCTTCTGAGCATGGTGCACGTATGACAGCAATGCATAAGGCAACAGACAACGCTACAGAGTTAAGAGATCAACTTAAATTAACTTATAATAAAGCACGTCAAGCAGCTATTACTAACGAGATATTAGAAATTGTTGGTGGTGCAGAGGCTTTAAATAATTAATAATATACATCTGTTTAACAGATAAAAATAGAAAGAGCTTCACTTATTGTGAGGCTTTTTTGTTTTATGTAAATATGTTATTGATTGATAATGCTTAGAGTATAATTTATCAATTAACTTAAAAAAAACCTTTAATAACTTTTATGTTTTTGTTAATTTGATATATTTGTTTTATTATAAAAAGATAGGGTTAATTTTTATACTTGGTATAATTTTTTATTATAAACAACGTTTAAATTAGATGAATTATAATACAAAAAATAATGTTTTTAAACGATGTTTTTTGATTTTAATGGATGTTTTATAATAAAATAGTATATTTACTCTCTGTTAACTCGCTTTTTTAATATTTTTGTAATTAAATGAGAATACAAAATAAAAGAATAATAGCCTCAATCTTATTTGTATTAATAAGTTTTGTGTGTACAGCACAAACGGTTCAAGTAATACCACCTCCTCCTCCAGGACCACCACCACCTCCAGGTTTACCTATTGATGGCGGTGTGCTATTAGGCGCTTGTTTCGCTATTATTTACGGTGCAAAAAAAATGTTAAAAAGGAATTAGTTGTTTAAACTAACTAATTTAGATACATATTTTCCTAAAACATCAAATTCTAAGTTTATTACAGTGCCCTTTTTAAAAGTGTTAAAATTAGTGTGTTCGTAAGTATAAGGTATTATAGCTACACTAAAAGTATCTTTTTTAGAATTAACAACGGTTAAACTTGTACCGTTAACAGTAATAGATCCTTTCTCTATTGTAATGTTATTTAACTTAGAATCGTATTTAAAAGTAAAAATCCAACTTCCATTTTCTTCCTTTATTTCTGTGCATACTCCAGTTTGATCTACATGGCCTTGTACAATATGCCCATCTAACCTGTCTCCAAGCTTCATAGCACGTTCTAAATTAACTTGGTCTCCAACATTTAAAGTGTTTAAACTTGTTTTATCTAGAGTTTCTTTAATTGCTGTAACGGTATATTCATCATCATTTATAGCAACAACAGTTAAACATACACCATTATGGGCAACACTTTGATCTATTTTTAACTCATTTGTAATATTGCTTTTAACAGAAATATGTAAGTTACCTAGTTCGCTTTTTAAGTTCGATATAACTCCAATTTCCTCAATAATTCCTGTAAACATATTATTATGTGTTTATTTGGTTAAATTTGTATCAAAATTACAAACAAAAGTTATCATTCTTAATGAAGAAAGCAGAAAATATAATAGTCGGTATATCTATAGGCGACTTAAATGGTATTGGAGGAGAAATTGTTTTAAAAACATTTGAAGATTCTAGAATGTTAGAATTTTGTACACCTGTAGTTTTTGCTTCCATAAAGACAATGTCTTATTTTAAAAATCACTTTAAATCGGGCATAAACTTTAGTAGTATAAACGATTTAAATCAAATTCAAATAGGTAAAGTAAATGTTTTTAATGTTTGGAAAGAGCATGTTAATATTAATTTTGGAAAGGAAGATTCTAAAATTGGTGAATATGCTATTAAGTCTTTAGAGTCTGCAACAAAAGCATTAAAAGACAGTAAAATAGATGTTTTAGTTACTGCGCCAATAAATAAGCATAATATTCAGTCTGATAGTTTCGCATTTCCTGGGCATACAGATTATTTAGCACAAGAGTTAGATGGAGAAAGCTTAATGTTTATGGTAACAGATACTTTACGTGTTGGTTTATTAACAGACCATGTACCTGTTAAAGATGTGGCAACTCATATTACGTCAGAACTTATAGAGAAAAAAATAAACACGGTTTACAAATCTTTGGAGAAAGACTTTAAAATAAGAAAGCCCAAAATAGCTGTTTTAGGCATTAATCCGCATACAGGAGATAACGGTGTAATAGGAAGTGAAGATGACGATGTGATGCGTCCAACACTTTTAAAAATTAAAGAGTCGGGTAAATTAGTGTATGGTCCATACGCAGCCGATAGTTTTTTTGGATCTAATAATTATAAGAATTTCGATGCTATTATTGCTTCGTATCACGATCAAGGATTAATTCCATTTAAAACATTATCGTTTGGAGAAGGTGTAAATTATACAGCAGGGTTAAGTAAAGTGCGAACATCTCCAGATCATGGAACAGCATACGAAATTGCAGGAAAAGGCGAATCGGACGAAAATTCTTTTAAAGAAGCTGTTTTTACAGCGATTAAAATTTTTAAGAATAGATTTGATTATGAGGAAATTACAGAAAACCCTTTAAAAAAAGCGCCACGAAACCTTCGTAAACAGTAGGATTAAGTGCTATATAAAATTTTTGAATGCTAGATAGTTAAAGATATAAACAAAAAAATGTTTATAAGTCGTGTTCTGTAAATAAAAATTTATATATTTGCAGGCTCAAAATAGATGTGATAATGAAGCCATTAAAAGAGTTTACAATTCCATTTGTAGGGTTAAAGGTCGGAAAACATAATTTTGAGTTCGATATAAAAGAATCGTTCTTTGAACATTTTGAGTATGAAGATTTTAATAATGTAAATGTTAAAGTAGATCTTGTTTTAGAAAAAAAGACAACATTACTAGAGTTACATTTTAAAATTTCAGGATTTGTTAATATTAATTGCGATTTAACTAACGAACCTTATAATCAAGACATTGAAAATGAATTTGATTTGGTAGTTAATTTTGGCGAAGAATTTAACGACGAGAATATAGATATTCTTATACTTCCACATGGAAGTTACGAAATTAATATTCAGCAATACATTTACGAGTTAATTGTATTAGCAGTGCCAATAAAAAGAGTGCATCCTGGAGTAGAAGACGGTACGCTGGATTCTGAGATACTTGAAAAGCTAGAACAATTAAGCCCAAAGCTTAAAGAAGAAAAAGAGAAAGAAGAGGACATAGATCCTCGTTGGAATAAATTAAAGAATCTATTAACGGATAAATAACTATAAAAAATGGCACATCCTAAGAGAAAAATCTCGAAAACAAGAAGAGATAAAAGAAGAACACATTATAAAGCAACTGCGCCACAGATTGCTACTTGCCCAACAACTGGCGAACCACACTTATACCATAGAGCTCACTGGTTCGAAGGGAAGTTATACCACAGAGGTCAAGTATTAATTGACAATTCTGAAGTAGCTGAAAATTTAGCATAAGTATTATGCATGCATATAGAAAAACGCTCACATGTGAGCGTTTTTTTTGTGATAAATTTTTATAGAAAATAAAAAGGACTTAATTTGCACGTTATTAATCGAAAATTCACTAGTTTTCAACGAATTTTGAGCATTTTAGTCAGATTTAAATGATTTTTTGGTCGAATTAACTATAAAGTTATGAGTAAAATTTCAGCAGCTATAACAGCTGTAGGTGCATATGTACCAGAATATGTATTAACCAATCAAATTCTTGAAACAATGGTTGATACAAACGATGAGTGGATAACAACCCGTACAGGAATTAAGGAGCGTAGAATTCTTAAAGACGACGGTAAGGGAACTTCATATCTAGCTATAAAAGCTGCCCAAGACCTTATCGCAAAAAAAAATATAGATCCAAAAGACATAGAACTTGTTATAGTTGCAACAGCAACTCCAGATATGAAAGCAGCATCAACAGCTTCTTTTACAGCTTCAGAAATTGGTGCTGTAAATGCTTTTTCTTTCGATATGGATGCAGCATGTTCTAGTTTCTTGTTTGGTATGTCTGTAGCAGCAAGTTATATAGAAACTGGGCGTTATAAAAATGTCTTATTAATTGGAGCAGATAAAATGTCTTCTATTATAAATTATAAAGACAGGGCAACTTGTATTATCTTTGGAGATGGTGCAGGAGCTGTTTTATTCGAAGGTAATAACGAAGGCTTAGGTTTACAAGACGAATACTTAAGGAGCGATGGTACAGGACGAGAGTTTTTACAGGCTACCTATGGTGGGTCTTCTCATAAACTAACTCCAGAAATTATGGAGCAAGGTGGACAATATGCTTTTCAAGAAGGCAGAACAGTATTTAAAAACGCTGTATTTAATATGGCAGATGCTGCCGAGAAAATATTAAAGCGTAACAACCTTACAAAAGACACCGTAGATTGGTTAGCAGCACATCAAGCTAATAAACGTATTATTGATGCTACTGCTAACAGAATAGAGTTAGAGCCTGAAAAGGTAATGATGAATATAGAAAAGTATGGAAACACCACATCGGCAACGCTTCCATTACTTATAAACGATTACGAATCGCAACTTAAAAAAGGAGACAATATTATATTTGCTGCTTTTGGAGGCGGTTTTAACTGGGGCTCTATTTATTTAAAATGGGCATACAATAATTAAATTAAACAACCATTAATAAGTTAAATTATGGATATTAAAGAGATTCAAAACTTAATCAAGTTTGTTGCAAAATCTGGGGCAAGCGAGGTTAAATTGGAGATGGATGATATTAAAATCACCATAAGAACTGGTTCAGAGTCAGATACTACAATTGTACATCAAGTACCTGCAGCTCAACTACCAGTAGCACCTGTCGCAGCTGCACCAGTAGCAGAAGCAGCACCTGCAATACCAGTTGCACCAGCAGCAGTAGCAGACGAGAATTCTAAATATATTACAATAAAATCACCTATAATTGGAACTTTTTATAGAAAACCAGCACCAGACAAACCATTATTTGTAGAGGTTGGGCAAACTATTGCAGAAGGCGATGTACTTTGCGTTATAGAAGCTATGAAGCTTTTTAACGAAATAGAATCTGAAGTTTCAGGGAAAATTGTAAAAATATTAGTAGACGATGCCTCTCCTGTAGAATTCGATCAACCATTATTTTTAGTAGATCCATCTTAATTTTAGATTATTAGAGCTTTCGATTGTTAGATGTTTACTAAATCTAATAATTCAATAATCGAATAATCAAATGTCTAATTATCTAATTCAAAAAAGATGTTTAAAAAAATATTGATAGCAAATAGGGGAGAAATAGCACTTCGTGTTATTAGAACCTGTAAAGAAATGGGTATTAAAACAGTAGCTGTATACTCTACTGCCGATGCCGAAAGTTTACACGTAAAATTTGCAGACGAAGCAGTATGCATTGGTCCTGCTGCAAGTAGCGAATCGTACCTAAAAATGTCCAATATAATAGCTGCAGCAGAAATTACTAATGCAGATGCTATACACCCTGGATATGGTTTCCTATCCGAAAACGCAAAATTTTCAAAAATCTGTGAAGAGCACGGTATCAAATTTATTGGCGCATCTGCCGATATGATTGATAAAATGGGAGACAAGGCTAACGCTAAAGAAACCATGAAAGCAGCTGGAGTACCATGTGTACCAGGAAGCGACGGTGTAATTAAAGATTTTGAAGAATGCGAAAAGCTAGCTGTAGAAACAGGATATCCTGTTATGCTTAAAGCATCTGCAGGTGGTGGAGGTAAAGGTATGCGAGGTGTTTTTAAACCAGAAGATTTAAAAGACGCATGGGATTCTGCAAGACAAGAATCTAAAGCAGCCTTTGGTAACGACGATATGTACATGGAAAAACTTATCGAAGAGCCAAGACATATAGAAATTCAAATTGTAGGAGATTCTACTGGTAAAGCATGTCATTTATCAGAAAGAGATTGCTCTGTGCAACGTCGTCATCAAAAATTAACCGAAGAAGTTCCTTCGCCTTTCATGACCGCTGCATTGCGTAAAAAAATGGGTGAAGCAGCAGTAAAAGCTTCAGAGTTTATAAAATACGAAGGTGCAGGTACAGTAGAGTTCTTGGTAGATAAGCATAGAAATTTCTATTTTATGGAAATGAATACGCGTATTCAAGTAGAGCACCCAATTACAGAGCAAGTAATAGATTTCGATTTAATTCGAGAGCAAATATTAGTAGCTGCAGGTGTGCCAATTTCTGGTAAAAATTACGACCCAAAATTACACTCTATAGAATGTAGAATTAATGCCGAAGATCCATTTAACGATTTTAGGCCATCTCCAGGAAAAATAACAACACTTCACGCTCCAGGTGGGCACGGTGTTCGTTTAGACACACATGTTTACGCAGGTTATACTATACCACCAAACTACGATTCTATGATTGCAAAGTTAATTACAACAGCGCAAACTAGAGAAGAAGCGATAAATAAAATGAAACGTGCTTTAGACGAGTTCGTAATCGAAGGTATAAAAACTACCATACCATTTCACAGACAATTAATGGATCATCCAGATTATATTTCTGGAAATTATACCACTAAGTTTATGGAAGATTTCGAAATGAAAAAAGTAATAGAAGAATAAAACAAGACTCCGAAAGCAATTTCGGAGTTTTTTTATGGTGTTACCCAAGGGTCGGGCTTTCCGCTATATCTTTAGTTTTTATATATTGCTACTAAGGCAAAATCTATTATTAAGTTAAGCACTTTTAATGCTATGCAGTTGGCTACCTGTAAATAAAAACAAAAGGATGCCGCATCAATCCCTAACACAGAGCCAGTTCATTTTAAAGAAAACATTACATTAGCAATATGGACCTTTCGTATTGGGAAATAAAAAATTGGTTAACACAAATAGATTTTACCATTGTAGGTAGTGGTATAGTAGGCTTAAACTGCGCATTACAATTAAACAAACGTTACCCTAAAGCAAAAATATTAATATTAGAAAAAGGCATGTTGCCACAAGGCGCCAGCACTAAAAACGCAGGTTTTGCATGCTTTGGTAGTTTAAGTGAAATACTAGACGATTTAAAAACACATACCGAAAGTGAAATTATAGAGCTTGTAAAAAAACGAGTAGAAGGCTTAAATGTATTGCTAAAAACTGTAGGCAAAAAAAATATTAATTACAAAAATAATGGTGGTTTCGAGTTGTTTCAAAAAAACGATTCTGTTTTGTTTAACCATTGCTTATCGCAAAGAGAACGTGTAAATAAAATGCTTCAACCTATTTTTAAAGACGATGTTTTTAGTCTAAAAAATAATGTTTTTAATTTTCAGAATATAAAAAATAAATACATCTTTAATAGCATAGAAGGCCAAATAGATACCGGAAACATGATGGAGGCTTTACTTAAAAAAGTACAATCAAAAAGTATAAAAATTTTAAATAATTGCAGTGTCCAATCTTTTATAGACGATACCAATTCAGTAAAAATAAAAACCAATCAATTTAGCTTTTCAACATCAAAATTACTAATTGCTACAAATGGATTTGCATCTCAACTTTTAAAAGAAGAAGTAAAACCAGCAAGAGCACAAGTTTTAATAACTAAGCCTATAAAAGACTTACATATAAAAGGCACATTTCATTTAGACAAAGGTTACTATTACTTTAGAAATATAAATAATAGAATTCTTTTAGGAGGCGGAAGACATTTAGATTTTAAAGGAGAAGAAACCACAGAGTTAAAGCAAACCCAATTAATTCAAAACAAGCTAGAAAGTCTTTTAAGCGACTTAATTTTACCAAACAAGCATTTTACTGTAGAACATCGTTGGAGTGGTGTTATGGGCGTAGGAAGTCAAAAAAAAGCTATTGTAAAGCAATTAAGCAATAATGTATTTTGCGGTGTTCGCCTTGGCGGTATGGGTGTGGCTATAGGTAGTCTAGTTGGTAAAGAGTTGGCGCAATTACCATAAATTATACCAGTAGAATAAGGAGGAATAAAAATGATAAAGCGTTTATTTAAATTTGTATTTAAAATTTTATTTTGGCTTGTAGCGTTTTCTATAGGTATGGTTTTTTTATATAAATACGTACCAGTTAAAATTACTCCGTTAATGGTTATTAGGTATTTTGAACCATCAAAAGAAGAAGTAAAAACCTTTTGGAAACACGATTGGGTACCCTTAAATAAAATATCTAAAAATTTACAATTAGCTGTTATTTGTAGCGAAGACCAAAACTTTTTAAAACATAATGGTTTCGATTTTAAAGCTATAGAAAAAGCATTCGAATTTAATAAAAAAGGTAAACGTATTAAAGGCGGTAGTACTATAAGCCAGCAAACCGCAAAAAATGTTTTTTTATGGCCAGAACGCAGTTGGTTAAGAAAAGGTTTAGAAACTTACTTTACGTTTTTAATAGAATTTTGTTGGAGTAAAGAGCGTATTATAGAAGTGTATTTAAACAGTATTGAAATGGGAAAAGGTATTTATGGAGCAGAAGCAGCATCAAAATATTGGTTTAATAAGCAGGCTAATACACTATCTAAATTTGAGGCTGCAGCTATGGCATCGATTTTACCAAATCCAAGAGTTTACAAAGCAAATCCTGCATCAAACTATATAAAAGATAGAACCGTTTGGATTACAAAACAAATGATGTATTTTGGAGCATTAGATTATCCTAAAGAAAATGAAAAGTCAGTTAAAAATTAAAGCGCAGTTATTTAATGCTTGTGCAGCATTTATAGAAAATAGATATACAACCATACAACATACAATAAACGAAATACAAACATCATTAACATCAGAAACCAAAAGTAGTGCAGGCGATAAACACGAAACGGGTCGAGCTATGTTGCAGTTAGAACGAGAAAAGGCAGGAAACCAATTGGCAGAAGTTGAAAAAACTAGAGCGTTATTATCTAAAGTAGATGTAGAGCAAACATCTAGTAAAGTAGGTTTGGGTAGTGTTGTTTACACCTCTAAATTAAATTATTATATTGCTATTAGTGCAGGAGAATTAAGTGTAGAAAATACAAAATTTTATGCCATTTCTGCAAATACGCCTATAGGACAATTATTAATAGGAAAAACAATAGATTCTGAAATTGTTTTTAGAGATCAAAAATTTAAAATAACCGCAGTATTATAAAAGTAAGAGACTTATTTTTCTATTCTTGTTGGGCCTTGGTAAACATCTAACTGTTTTTTTACGAGTTTTTTTTTAATTATTGTGTTTCGTATTAATTTGTATAGGGTGTTTAGAAACAACAAAATAACTATTAAGCAAATTCCAAAAGGAAACAGCGCACTTTGAATATTTTCTTTTTTTCTTTCTTGTGTTTTAAAACTAACAAGGCTATTGTTCTTTGGCGTATAAAACCCATAAACTTCATAGGTACTTTCTAATCCTGTTTTAATACTGTTTGGTTTTTCTTTTAAGGCATTAAAGCATTCCTCATTAATATTTAAAATAAAATTCTTTGGTTTTAAGGTTTCTAGCGATTTTTCGATATTTTTAGCAGCCTTTAGTCTTCGCTCGTAAGTTTTAACACGTGATTGGTATTCTTTATTTAAAATCGCATTAAAAGTAGAATCTGGTAGGTCTTTAAAAACAGCCAATTCCATAAGATTATTTTTTTCTAGGTTATTTTTAAAAGTATTTTTGTCTGGCTTTTGAAATGCTCTAGAGGGTAAAAAATATTGTAAATTAATACTTGATGATGGGTTGTTGTAAATACGGTCTCTTTCTTGTTTAGAAATCACAAAATAGTCACCTTTATAAGCGGAAGGAGATTCAAATTGATACACCCAAGCTTGCTCAATTTTAATGTAACTTGGCGTTGTTATTTTGGCTAAATCTTCAACTGAATTTAGTGTTATTTCGTCTGCTTTACTTAATGTTATTTGTTTGTAATCTTTAATGTGTTGCAAATTCGTATTAAAAGACTGTACTAAAACAACAGGCACAACTAAAAGGATACTCACAATATTTAAAAACGATATAGGTTTGGCTTTTCTAAGTCCGTTTTTAATTTCGTAGTCTAACGAAAGTACATCGTTTATAGAGATTATGTAATTTGGTATACCTTCGCTCATAGAAACAGCACCATCTCTAGTGATATACTCATAATCAATTTGTGCTTGTTGTGCTTTTAGGTAGCTTCTCCAATGCCAAGGCACTTTTATTTTAAAACCATTTAGGGTATCGTAATACCTTCCGTTTTTACCGTGTTGCTCGTAAATACGTTTATAAACCCCTTTAGATTTATGAACTAGAGGATTTATAATATAATTTTTATATCCTTTTACAAACCAATTTAGTCCGTAAAGTAGAATTATTAAAAAACCAAAGTTGATATTAAGAAAAAAATTATACTCATCAAGTTCGTTATAGACAGTAAATGCTAAAGCAGAAACTACAATGACAAGGATAATAAATGTAACAAACAATAAAGTTTTGGTTTGGTTAATCTGGTTAGAAACGTAAGCAAATTCGTTTTTATTTAAATTTCTATTGGTAAACATGGTTTAGGCTTTTGCTAGAGGTTAATCGATTATTTTAAGAAATAACTCGGTTCCCTCTGTGTATTTTTTAGAAGCTTCAAAAAATACTTTTTCATTATTTAAAAGCCCTTCAATTAAATAAAAATGCCCTTTAAAATAGCTACACAACACGGTTGCTTTTAAGTTAGATTGTTTAACTATTTTTAATTGATTGGCATAAATAATGTTATCGTTTATAACATTAAATTCTCCAAAAAAAGATGCTATTAAAGGTGTATTTGGGTTTTTGTAGAGTGTTTCGGGTAAGTTGTTAACCGCAATTTTATTGTTGTTTAAAACAATCATGCGGTCTGCAAACCCTAACACATCTTCTTTATCGTGGGTAGCTACAATACAAGTAACGTTATTGTTTTTTAAGTATTTAAAAACGTTTCTTCTAAGACTTTGTTTTTTAAAATTATCAATATGGCTAAAAGGTTCGTCTAGTAAAATAATTTCTGGTTGTTTGGCTAAAGCACGAGCTAAGGCTACACGTTGTTTTTGGCCTCCACTTAAGGTTTTTACTTTAATGTTTGCAAATTTTGTGAGTTCTACAACTTCCATTAATTCGGCTGTTCTTCGTGCTTTTTCTTCTGGGTAAAACCGAGAAAGAAACTTGCCTATATTTTCGGCAACTGTAATAAATGGCATCAAGTCGAACTCTTGAGCTACATATTTCATAAAATCATAACCAACAACTAAGTTGTGTTTTGGTCCTAAAATTTCTTGATCGTGCCAGTATGTATGTCCTTTGTCTAGATCGTACTCGCCATATAAAACCTTTAATAATGTACTTTTTCCAGAGCCACTTTCTCCAATAATAGCAACATGTTCTCCTGGTTTTGCTTTAAAAGAAATATCTGTTAAAACAGGCGTTTTATTATAAGAAAATGTTAGGTTTTTTACGTTAAGCATCTTTGGTTTATTACAAGACCTGCCTAGTTATTTTAACTAAACAGGTCTATTATATCAAAAGTATTAAAAATTATCCTTTTATTTTATTTTCTGTTTTTGAAGGTAATGATTTAAAACCCATATTGTAAAGTGTAAAGCCAAAAATGTCTACATATTGTTCTATCATTTTACTAACTGGTGTTCCTGCACCATGTCCAGCATTGGTTTCTATACGTATTAAAGTAGGGTTTGTACCAGCTTGTTTACTTTGTAACTCGGCAGCGAATTTATAACTATGAGCAGGAACAACACGATCGTCATGATCTCCTGTTGTTATTAATGTTGCAGGATATTCTACGCCTAGTTTTACGTTGTGTACAGGAGAATATCCTTTTAAATAATTAAACATTGTTTCGCTTTGGTCTGCGGTTCCGTAGTCGTAAGCCCAACCTGCACCAGCTGTAAATATGTGGTAGCGTAGCATGTCTAAAACGCCAACAGCAGGCAAAGCAACTTTTGCTAATTGAGGTTTTTGGGTCATGGTTGCTCCAACTAGTAAGCCTCCGTTAGAGCCTCCTCGAATAGCTAAATAACTGGATGATGTGTAGTTTTTAGTTTTTAAATATTCTGCAGCAGCTATAAAATCGTCAAAAACATTTTGTTTTTTTTGCTGTGTACCAGCATCGTGCCAAGTGCGACCGTATTCGCCTCCACCTCGTAAATTGGGCACAGCTAAAATACCGCCTTGTTCCATCCACACTACATTAGCAATATTAAAAGATGGTGTTAAGCTGATATTAAAACCGCCATAGCCATAAAGTATTGTTGGGTTTTTGCCATTAAGCGTTATTCCCTTTTTATGGGTTATTATCATGGGAACTTTTGTTCCGTCTTTTGAAGAGTAAAATATTTGATGACTTTCGTATTGTTGACTATCAAAATCTATAGTTGGTTTCCAATATAATTTTGTATCTCCCGTTTTTGGGTTTAAAGACATTATGTTGGTGGCTGTATTATAATTTGTAAAAGAAAAGTATAATGTTTTATCTTCTTTTTTGCCACTAAAACCAGAGGCTGTACCTAAATCTGGAAGGGATATATCTCTTATAAAGCGACCGTTATAATCGATCTGTTTAACCAGGGAGAGCGCATTAACCATATAGTGCGCAAAGAAAAAACCACTTCCTGTTGTTGGACTTAAAACATGTTTGGTTTCTGGAATAAAATCGACCCAATGTTCTGGCTTTGGGTTTGCAGCATCAACAGTTACTATTTTTTTGTTAGGTGCATTTAAATTGGTAACCAAGAAAAGTTTACTTCCTTGGTTTTCTATAATATAAGTATCAGTATCTGTGTTGTCGAGTACAGTTATTAATTTGCTATTAGGTTTCGATAAATCTCTTATATATAATTTATTTCCAGAAGTTGATACTCTTGGGGTAATAATTAAATATTTATTGTCTTCTGTTACCGAGGCATAAATATAGCGGTGTTTTTCTTCGGGAATACCTCCAAAAATTAAAATATCTTCGGTTTGTGGTGTTCCTAATTTATGATAATACACTTTGTGTTGATCTGTTTTTGCAGACAACTCGCTACCATCTGGTTTATCGTAACTAGAGTAGTAAAAGCCTTCGTTTTTATACCACGATAAATTACTAAATTTAACATCTATAAGTGTATCTAGAGTTTTTACTTTGGTTTTGGTATTTATGACAATAACTTTGCGCCAATCGCTTCCACCTTCAGAAATAGAATATGCTAGTTTACTACCATCTTCAGAAAAACTTAATGAGCCTAAAGAGGTAGTGCCATTTTTAGAAAATGTATTTGGATCTAAAAAAAGCTCTTCGTTTTCGTTGTCTTTTTTTCTGTAGTAAACATTTTGGTTTTGTAAACCGTTGTTTTTAGAATAGTAAGTGTAGTCTCCTTTTTTGAATGGAGCACTCCTTTTTTCGTAATTCCATAAATGAGAAAGACGTTTGTTTAATTGTTGCCTAAAGGGGATGCTATCTAAATAACTTTCTGTTGTTTTATTTTGAGCAATAACCCAATTTTTTGTGTCTTTACTTTTATCGTCTTCTAACCACCTGTATGGATCTTTAACTTTAACATTAAAGTAAGTATCTGTAGTTTGCCCTTTTTTAGTATTTGGATAGTTCACTTTAGCTTCTTTTTTGTAAGAAATCAAGATTAAAGCCTTAATAGGCTAATCATAAATTTTATGAGATATTTACCACTCAAAAATACTAAAAATGAAACAGTATTGTTTATCTCGTAGCTTTGTTTAACTTATAATTAGGTATTTGGTTTTGTGTGTTTTTTTTAATATTGTGTTTTATTTTTTGATTAAGAAATAAAAAAGGCTGTCTAAATTTTGACAGCCTTTTCAACGAAAACTAAATTATTACCTTTTACTTAAAAAAAGAATAATTTAATATCTTTTATTATTCGTATCCAGGGTTTTCTATTAGAGCAGGGCTTCTTTGTATTCTTTCTAAGCCAATAGGGAAATAATAATGGTGTTCTTCAAAAATACGATCCCAACTGTCTGTAGCTGTGCCTGTTGTTGTATGGATTATTTCGTACATACCTGGGTTGTCATAATCTTTACGCCATCTTACTCCAGAATATTTATTGTTTTTACTTGCTCTTCTGTCAAGTTCTGTGTGAGCAATTCTCCATCGTCTTAAATCCCAATAGCGGTGCTGCTCAAAAGTTAGTTCTACAGCTCTTTCTTTTTGAATGGTTTCCCAGTCTATGGTTGTTTTATCTGGCATTAATACACGTCTTCTAACTGTGTTTAATGCTTCTAGAGCTTCACCATTTTTTTCTAGTGCAAAAGCAGCCTCGGCAAGGTTTAAATAAGTTTCACCAAGTCTAAAAACCATATAATCGGTTCCGCCTAAACCAAAACCATTACCAACTTGATAATCTTCGTTAGATCTCTTTTTGTTAAAAAAACCAGTTCTTTGGATATCGCGAGCAGGACCTTTTGCAGGAACATCAATACCAGCTACATCACTGGTTTGTAAAACACCGTTTACGTATAAACCTTCGTGCATCCAGGTAGTTACACCTCCATATTCTACTTCTGGTAAAAATATATTAGCCCTACATCTTGGGTCTTTTTTGCCAATAAAGTCTGCCATATCATGAAATACTCCTTCTACTAATGTAGATCTATCAAGTTTTCCAGAAGTACCATCAGTATACTCATACATTTCAAATGTTTCTAAATATGTATTTAAAAACGTGGTTCCGTTAACAGAGGCTGGTGCGCACCAACGTTCCCAATCTTCGGCTTTAGCACCTTCTCCAGTAAAAACTTCTGCAAAAATGGTTTCGCTATTGCCTTCAGCTCTTGTAAATAGGTCGTAGTATGATTTTTCGGCTTCTTCAAAAGAACTAGCTCCTGTGCCATATAAGGCAAAAGGTCCTTGCTCAATAATTTTCTTAGAAGCATCATAAGAAAGTTTCCAATATTTATCGGCATTATCGATACCTAGCAAACCATTTAATTGTATGGTGCCAAATTCGCCTATACTTCCTGCATACATCATGGCTCTACTTTTTAATGCTAATGCAGACCAAGATGTGGCTCTACCATATTCTAGGTTTTTCCCTTCAAGTAGGCTTTCTGCCATATCACATTCTTCTGCAATAAAATCGTAAACTTCTTGTTCTGAATTTCTTGGTACAGATATTTCTTCAAAAGTTTGTTCTAGTGTTTGAGGACTTTTAATAATAGGAACTCCACCATAACGTTTAACTTTTTGAAAGTAAACCCAAGCTCTTAAAAAGTGTAATTCGCCTAAGCGAGATTCTCTATATTCTTGAGGTAAAGTGCTGTTGTTAAGTTCTTGTATACCTGTATTGATATCTCTAACCAAATCCCATTTCCAGTATTCGTTAGAGTTATTACCTGTGCCTTGCGATGAAAAATTACCTTGTGTAAATTGGTACCCTGTTGGCCAACCACCAAAAGCTCTGCTGTAGCCTCCTGCACAGGCATCTACAACTAATTGCCCAGTGTCTTCATTTGTTGCTCCAGGCAAAAATAAGGTGCGAGCAAATGCATTTGCTATAAATAAATCTGCTAAAGCTTCATCATTCCAAACGTTTTCTTCAGAAAAAATACCTTGTGCTTTTCTGTCTAATGGGTCTTCACATGATGCCAAAATTCCTGTTAACACAAAAACTAGGGCGTATATTTTTATTTTGTTCATTTTGATAAATTTTTTGTTTAAAGTCCTATGTTAACACCAACACTAATGTTTCTTTGTAAAGGGTAAGCTGTTACACCATTACCTCTTAACTCTGGATCGATATCGAAAATACCTGTATTTTGAATGGTAAGTAAATTATATCCTGAAATATATACTCTAGCATTTTTAATGTTTACTTTCTCTAAAATGGTTTTGGGTATGCTGTAACCTAAAGTAACAGATTTTAGCCTAAGGTATGTGCCATCTTTTTGGTAAATATCTAAGGGTTGATCGTTATGGTTGTTTAACCCGCTAGTTGTTGGTGCAGGTAATTTGGCTGCAGCAGTGTTATTTGCATTCCAAGCATAATCGGCTTGATATTGTAATGGCATTTGCCCAATACTTGTATTTGCTGCTAACTCAGAACCTCTCATCATAACATCAAAATTACCAGCGCCTTGCCAAAGCATACCAAAATCGAACCCTTTATAGTTGGCATTAACATTTAATCCAAAAAATAATTCTGGTGTCTCGTTTCTTCCAATAAGTTCTTGGTCTCTATAATCTATAGTTCCGTCTTCGTTTCTATCAATATATTTAACGTCTCCAAGAGTGGGTTCTCCAATATCTGGATCGTAAGTAATACCATCGTTATCAATTTCGTCTTGAGAATCGTAAAAACCATCTGTTCTGTAACCAAAACGTCTGTTAGCCCATTGTCCGTTTGTTTGGTTAAGTCTAGCATCGTCAGGATCGGTTAAATCAAATTCTCTTTCTACGTTGTCAATAATTTTCTCTCTAGTCCATGTTACATTAGCACTTACGTCTAGTTTAAGTTCTCCTATTTGGTTTCTGTGGTTTAATACTAATTCAAAACCTCTATTGCTTCTAATTCCTGCGTTTTCTTGAGGTAAATCTGCTCCAAAAGTATCAGGAAACTGCTCAATTCTATTTCTTAAAATACCAGAGCGTCTTCTGTAAAACATATCTAATTCTATACCTAAAAGGCTATTCCATAGTGTAGCATCTACACCAAAGTTGTAAGTTTCCATGGTTTCCCAAGTAATGCTTGTATTAGCTAAGCCAATAGTTTGTAATGTGCTTGGTATGCTTGTGTTTCCATAAGCGTATGTATTAGCTCTACCGTTTTGTAAACCATAACCGCTTAAGTAATCGAAACTAGATGTGCCATCAAAACCTAAACTAGCAAAAGAGGTTCTAAATTTTAGAAAATCTATAGTTTCTGAATCTTGTAAAAAGTTTTCTTTAGATACTACCCAACCTAAAGAAAATCCAGGAAAATACCCCCAACGTGTTGCTTCTGGAAATTGAATATTAGCATCTGCTCTAAAAAGAGCCTCTAGTAAATACTTATCTTTATAGCTATAGTTTACACGACCTATAATACCTTGACGACCTTCTTGTAAGGGAATAGGGTTTCCGCTGTTATTTAATAAAAGGTCTGTTGTTGTTTGTGTGCCAACAGCACCAAATAAAAAAGGTGTATCTGATGATAAGAGCTGCGTAACTTGAGAGCTAAAAAAGTAACGGTCTATATATCTGTTCTCTAAGATAACTTTCGCTTCTAATTTATTATCGTTAAACTGATTTTTGTAATTAAAACCTATTTGAGTTGTGGTTTGTTTATTGTCGTTTGTTGTAGACCTTACGTAATCATCAGAAGTTGTAAACCTTGGAGAGCTTACTCCAGTTGCATAATCGTAATCGTATGTTGTAAATGGAGTTCTTGTTAATCTATTTAAAGAATTAACAGTTTGATGGGCAAGTGTTCCAAAAGCGCTTAATCCATCTATAAAAGGCAATTTATAATCAAAACTAAGTATAGCATCCATCTGCTTTCTTTGCGTGTTATTTATTCCTGTTATAGCTTGTGTAGAATAGGCAACCGCATTGGTTTCTAAAGGATGTGCAGCAGTTAAGAATCCATCAGGGTTTTGCTCTACCGTTGGATCCATTGAGTTTACATGATCAAAAATTCTAAAGTAACCATCATTATCATCACCATCTCTACCACTAGGTGTTTCATTTTTTTCTTCTCTGTATTTAAGATTTACACCTACATTTAGCTTATCATTTATTTTAATATCTACGGTAGCTCCAATGTTATACCTTTTAAACTCTCCGTCTCCAGATTCTAAAAGTGAATTTTGAGTTAATTGACCAATTGAAGTAAAATATTTTACATTTTCTGATCCGCCTTGAACATTAAAATTATGTTGTTGCATGGCAGCCCAATCTTTTAAAACTACGTCTTGCCAATCTGTGCCTCTATATCCTTCTTCTGTTCCTGCTGCGTATTTAGAAATATCGTCGTCAGAGAATGTTAAGTCTGCAACAGCTACGCCTTCAAGTAGTTCTGCTTGTTGTTGATATTTAGCATAATTGGCAGCGTTAGCTACTTTTGGTAAAAATGTTGGCTGTTGTAGTGTGTAACTTCCTGAATAATTAATTTTTGGAGCTCCAGTTTTTCCTCGTTTAGTTGTTACTAATATAACGCCATTACCTGCTCGTGCTCCATAAACAGCTGCTGATGCATCTTTTAAAATAGAGATGGATTCTATTTCGTTGGGGTCTAATTGCTGGTAATCTCTTGGTACACCATCAACAATAACTAGGGCATTAACAAAACCTCTAATGCTAACATTTGCTTGGTCTCCTCCTGGTTGCCCATTGTTTTGTGATACTACTATTCCTGGTAATCTACCAGATAATAATGCTGTTGTATTTGTTGCTGGGGTTTGGGTAAGTTCTTCAGATTTTACTGTAGAAATAGACCCTGTTATGGTTTCTTTTCTTTGTGTACCATAACCAACAACTACAATTTCGTCTAGACTAGCAGCATCTTCTTCCAATGTAATATTTAAGGGGTTTGAGTTGTTGTTAACTGCAATTTCTGTTGTTTTAAAGCCAATATAGGTAATTATTAATATGGCGTTTTTATTGTTTATTTTAATGGTGTATTTTCCATCAAAATCGGTTTGTGTTCCGTTAGTTGTTCCTTTTACAACAATGTTGGCGCCAGGTAAGGGTTGGCCATTAGCATCTGTAATTGTTCCAGAGACTTCTAGTTCTTGAAAGTTAGATTGAGTTGTTTGTGTTTTTGCGTCTTTAATAACAATGGCGTTATTATCGGTAACGGTAATGTCTAAATTTCCTTTCGACAAACTTAAACTAAGTAGTTTGTTGGTTCTTATAGTTCCCTTTTTAACATGTACTTTTGGGAATTCTTTAAATATACCTTCTTCGTAAAAGAATTTATAATTGGTTTGATCCATAATAAGGTCGAAAACCTCATCAACTTTTAATGTTTTATCTTTTTCTATCTTTATTTTAGAGTTTTGAGATACTACATCGTATGGCCCTATAGCAAAGAGCGTAGTGCAAAATAAAAAAATGAATGTTCTCATAATGATCATTAATAGCCGGTTTCGGAATAGAAAACGGACACTGGTAAATTTAATTTCCATAAATTTGTGTGTTATTAGTTAGTTAAACTTTAATAATTAATTGGTAATAATTTTTGTGGGGATGAAGCTTTTTACTTTTGCCGGTTAAACTACTTTATCCTCATTTTTTTGTGACGGAATTACTTCATGGGCGAGAGTTTTTAATGGTTATTTAGTTTGGTTTTTAGTTGGTTATTCTATAATAATAACTTTATTATCTTTAATTTGATAATTGTTTATCGTGTTAGATTTCATGATAGATAGAATTTCTTCTATACTTTGATCTTTATCTAAACTGCCTTTAAATTTTAAAGTTTCTAAAGTTTTATTTTTAAATATTATATCTACATCATACCATCTTGAAAGTACTCTAGCAATGTCTTTTAAAGGTTTGCCCCTAAAGCTAAAGAAACCGTTTTTCCAAGATACTACATATTTTACGTCTACTTTAGAAATGGACATTTTGTTATTTGTGGTGTTTAAAATAGATTGCTCGTTAGGAATTAAGTTTTGAGTATATTTACCTGTGTTAACAGCAACCTTGCCTTCTACCAAAGTGGTGTATACATTAAATTCGTTTTTATAAGCTTGAATATTAAATTCGGTACCCAGTACTTCTATATCTTGAAACTTGTTTTTAACTATAAATTTAGAGCCTTTATGTGCTGTGCTTGGTGAGACATCAAAATAAGCTTCGCCATAAATAAGTTCTACCTTACGAGTATCGCCATCTACAAAAGCAACAGGGTATTTTAGTTTAGATTCTGAGTTTAGCCAAACCGATGTACCATCGGCTAATTTTATAAAAAATTGACCACCTCTAGGAATGGTAAGATAATTATACACTATTTCTGTAGTTTTGTGTTTTTTAGTGTTGTAAATTATTTGTTGGCCATTACTATTAACGTTTTTAGTTTTAAATGTTTTTTCCTTTTTTAATTCTACATTAGATCCATCTTCTAGAGTAAGAATGGCTTTATCACTGCCAGGAATAATGTCGTTATGTTTAACTAGTGTTGGAGTAGGTGTTTGGGATGGTGAGAAAAATAAAGAGTCTTTAAATACAAAAGCAGTAATTAATAAACCTACAATGGCAGCTGCAACCGCGTAATTTATTTTTTTTCTGATTTTTCTAACTGTTATAGTTTTCTGTTCGCTTTTTTCTAAAGCTAATAATTTTTGCTTTACTTTATCGGCATTAAATTTTTTCAAATTATAATCAATAGCATAATTTGTTTTTATGTAGGCTTTAAATAATAATTCATTTTTTGAATCTGATATCCATGTTTCTAATTCATCTAGCTCTACATTAGATGCTTGATTGTTTAGAAATTTTACGATTATATTTTCGATTCTAGAATTAATCATTAATGTCTTATTTTTATCTATTACGTTATAATTTTGCTTAACCCTTACTTTTTTATACTTTTTTTTATATTTTGCGTAAATAATCACTCTTTTATTATCATATTTATAAATTGAATAATCTTTATTTAGACAATAAAAAGCTCATAGGTGCTCTTAAAAAAGGAGATTCCAAAGCTTATACTTTTTTAGTTGATACCTATCACCATAAGTTATGTGTATATGTGTGTAGTTTAACTAATGATGTGGATTTGGCTGAAGATATTGTTCAGAATGTTTTTATACGTACTTGGAAAAAACGCGATAAATTAAAAGATGAATTCTCTATAAAAAGTTTTTTGTATCGGTCTGTTTATAATGAGTTTATAGATGGTTACCGTAAACAAAAAATGGTATTGCCTTTAGAAAAAAAATATATTGATGCGTTATCTTCTATAGTAGAAGAACGCGATGAATATGCTTTAGAGCGTTTAATAAAAATGGTTAGAAAAGAAATTAAAAATCTTCCGCCAAAATGTAAAGAGGTTTTTTTATTAAGTAAAGAAGAAGGTCTTACAAATATAGAGATTGCTGAGTACAAACAAATATCTATTAAGTCTGTAGAAGGACACATAACTAAAGCTTTTTCTATATTAAGAAGTGCTGTAGGTAATAAAACAAGCAGTATTTTGTTTTTAATGTTTGGTATGTATAACTCTAAATTTCATTTAAAATAAAAAAGCTAAAATATAAGTTTTACATAGCAAAAATGCCTCTAATTAAAATAAATTAGAGGCATTTTTAAAAGAGTAAAAGGTATTTTAAACAAGGTTGTTTTCAACTAAATATTCAGCAATTTGTACTGTATTTGTTGCAGCTCCTTTACGTAAATTATCGGCAACTATCCACATGTTTAGTGTGTTAGGTTGTGTTTCGTCTCTTCTTAAGCGCCCAACAAAAACCTCGTCTTTATCGTGTGCAAATATAGGCATTGGGTATGTGTTTGTTGCTGTGTTGTCTTGTAAAACAACGCCAGGAGTTTCGCTTAACATTTTACGAACCTCAGATAAATCGAAATCGTTTTCAAACTCAACGTTTACAGACTCAGAGTGCCCACCAGCAGTAGGTATTCTTACAGCGGTTGCGCTTACAGAAAATGTTTTGTCGTTAAATATTTTTTGTGGCTCTCTAGCCAATTTCATTTCCTCTTTTGTGTAACCGTTTTCCATAAAAACATCACAGTGCGGTAATGCATTGCGCCCAATAGGGTATGGGTATGCCATTTCGCCTTCTACACCTGCAATTTCGTTTTCTAATTGGCGCACAGCTTTTATTCCTGTACCAGAAACCGATTGGTAAGTAGAAACAACAACACGTTTCATTTTATAGGCTTTATGCAAAGGAGCTAATGCCATAACCATTTGTATGGTAGAGCAGTTAGGGTTTGCTATAATTTTATCTTCTTTGGTTAACTCGCTCGCATTAATTTCTGGAACAATTAATTTTTTTGATGGATCCATTCTCCAAGCAGAAGAGTTATCTACTACTGTAGTGCCAGCCTCAGCAAACTTTGGTGCCCATTCTATAGAGGTGTCTCCACCAGCTGAAAAAATGGCAATATCTGGTTTTGCTGCAACAGTATCAGCTAAACCTATAATGGTATATTCTTCGTTTTTGTATGTTAATTTTTTTCCAACAGATCGTTCTGATGCTACCAATAATAATTCGGTAACAGGAAAATTACGCTCTGCCAATACTTTTAACATAACTTCGCCAACCATACCAGTGGCTCCAACTACAGCTATTTTCATCTTTTTGTGTTTTTGTAATAATTATTGAGTACGCAAAATTAGCTATTAATTCTAGTTTACAAATTAAAAAAGCCCTCATTTTTAGAAAACAAGGGCTTTTTAACAACAAATAACACGTTGTTATATAATTAACATTTTGTTATTTTTTAAGTAAATCTCTAATTTCAGAAAGTAAATCTTCTTGAGATGGTCCTGCAGGTGCTGCTGGAGCTTCTTCTTCTTTCTTTTTCATGTTATTAACACCTTTAACAACTAAGAACATTACAAATGCAACAATTATAAAGTCTATAATGTTTGTTAAAAATGTACCATATTCTAAGTATACTTCTCCAACCATTTTTCCTGTTTCGTCTAAGGTTCCGTCTTTTAATTTATGTCTTAATGATTTGAAATCTGAATCGAAAATTAATCCAATTAATGGAGAAACAATTCCTCCTGTAAATGAAGTTACAACTTCTTTAAAAGCAGCACCCATAACAAAACCTACAGCAATGTCTACTAGGTTGCCTTTCATAGCAAAATCCTTAAACTCTTTAAGCATAATTTAAATTTATTAGTTAATTAATAAGTTGGACACAATATAGTTAAAAAGTCACAATTTTAAATGTTTTATAAGTATTAAAGATTTATAAAACGTCTTTTAACCCGTTGAGAAATACCAGTAATAAGTTCGTAAGAAATTGTGTTGGATGCAATAGCTAAGCTTTCTGCTGTGGTATTGGCGTCAAAAATAACAACTTCGTCTCCTTCTTCGCAATCTATATGTGTAATGTCTACCATAATCATGTCCATGCAAACATTTCCTATTATTGGTGCTTTTTTATTGTTTATATAAACAAACCCGTTGCCATTACCGTATTGTCTTCTAATGCCATCGGCGTGGCCAATAGGTAGTGTAGCTGTTTTTTGACTTTTGTTGCTTTTAAAGGCTCTATTGTAGCCAACAGAATCTCCTTTTTTTATATGGTGAATTTGAGAAATAATTGTTTTTAAGCTTCCTATAGGTATAAGGTTTTTGTTCTCTTTTTCAGAATTTCCAAAACCATATAAACCAATGCCACTTCTAACCATATCTAAATGCGCTTCAGGATAATTTAATATTCCAGATGTATTACACATATGAAGCCAAGGTTTATAACCTATTTCTTTTTTGAAATTATCGGCTATACTTTTAAATTTTTCAATTTGGTTTAGTGTGAATGTTTTTTCTTCTAAATCTTCACTTGCTGCCAAATGAGAGAATATAGATTTTACACTTATATTTTTGGTTTCGTTAACTGTTTTTGCAATATATTTTATATCATCTTGCCAAAAACCTAATCTGTTTAAACCTGTGTTAAACTTAATATGAACGGGATAATCTTTTAGTTTTTCTTGAAAAGCTACGCTTATAAATTTTTCTAATATTTTAGAGCTGTAAATGCTAGGTTCTAAATTATATTCTATTATTTTTTTAAAATTTATAGCCTGCGGATGTAGTACTAAAATAGGTTTGGTAATGCCAGAATTTCGTAATGCAATACCTTCGTTTAAATAAGCGACTGCAAAGTAGTCTGCACCAAAACTCTGTAAGTGTTTAGCAATTTCTATAGCTTCATTACCGTAAGCATAAGCTTTTACAACAGCCATAAATTTTGTGCTGCTTTTTATTTTAGATTTTAAGTGGTTAAAATTATGTTTTAAAGCTTTTAAATCTATTTCTAAAACGGTTTCTTCAACTTTAGTCATCCGATTCTTCATTTTTAGAAGGGAATTCCTCAACGTCGTTAACGTTCATATTACGAATTTTATCACGAGTCATGGCTTTGTAATAAGCAGCTCTACTTAAGGGTTCGTACTCATCAACTTCACCTAAAAGAACAAGATTGTCATTTTTTGCTTTTCTATAGCTGTATTGAGCCAAATTTCCAGTTCTTGTACAAACAGCATGAACTTTTGTAACATAGTCGGCAGTAGCCATTAAATAAGGCATTGGGCCAAAAGGATTACCTTTAAAATCCATATCTAACCCGGCAACAATAACACGTATGCCTTTGTTAGCTAGGTCGTTACATATGCGTACAATTTCGTTGTCAAAAAATTGAGCCTCGTCTATACCAACAACATCGCAACCATCGGCCAAAATAGGGATATTAGCAGCTGCAGGTACTGGAGTCGATCTAATTTCGTTCGAGTCGTGAGACACAACCATTTCTTCGTTATAACGCACATCTATAGCTGGCTTAAAAATTTCTACTTTTTGCCTTGCAAATTGAGCACGTTTAAGCCTGCGAATTAATTCTTCGGTCTTTCCAGAAAACATAGAGCCACAAATAACTTCTATCCATCCAAATTGTTCTTTATGATTTACTGTATTTTCAAGAAACATTTTGTAATTTTAACATTGAACTTATTATAACTTTTTAATACAGGCGAAAATTAGATATTTAGCAGCTACTTAAAGGCTTTTTTGAGTTGCACAGTATAGCTACAAAATAAAAAAAGGACAAAAAAATGTGCGAAATGCAATTTTTCTAACCAATAAAAAAAGTTTAAATTAGTTTATTAAACAAAGCTAATATTCGGTTGTATAAAGGTGGCGTAAATTTATTAAAAAAGAAAAAGCTAAACATCATTAATTTAAAATAAAATATAATGAAGAAGAAGTTAGAGTCTGAACTAATTAGTATTGCTCATCGAATTCTTAAATTAAAAGGAAAAGAAGATGTTGTTAAAATGCATACTGAGGTAAAAGAGTTATTCGAGAAGTTATCTGTGCTTAAATTTGCTCAAGAAAACTTTGAAGACGAAATGCCAACTATTGGTAACGATTCATCTTTTTTTGGTATGTTAGATACCGCTTTTAATAATAAAATTAGCGACACTATTGAGGTAGAAGATAAACTTTACATAAATCTTGACGATAAAGAAGAAGAAATAACAGAGCCTTTAATGGAAACCATTAAAGATATGGTGGCACAAATGCCAGAAGAAACCCATGAGATTGATGCGATGTTAGATGGTGTTTTACCTAAAAAGAAATTTATTAAAAACGATTTAGAAGATCTTGCTTCTGGATATCAAGAAATGCCTGTTTTCGAGCCTGTTTCTCAAGCAAAAAAAGAAGAGATTAGTAACGAGAAAAAATCGTTAAACGATACCATAAAAAAAGGTGGACTTAATATTGGTTTAAACGATAAAATAGCTTTTGTTAAGCATTTATTTGATGGGCAAAATGCCGATTATGACCGTGTTGTATCGCAATTAAATACACTTGCGTCTTTTAATGAAGCTTCCCGTTTTATAAACGATATGGTTAAGCCAGATTATAATAATTGGGAGGGTAAAGAAGAATTCGAAGAGCGTTTTATGTCTATTGTCGAAGGGCGTTTTTTGTAATAATTTACTAGTCTTAATTTTGTGTTGCTTTATTATGGTGTTGCTTTGGTAGTGAGAAAACACTATAGCTGTCAATTTTAAAGAATAATTACTTTTGTATTTACTTTTGCGTTTTATTGTGCTTATTGTAATACTTTTGAGGTTGAAATTAATAAGGTATGACAGAAACGCTTCAAAGTTTTCTTTTAAATAAGGGTTATGCAAAGGTGAAACTTCATCTTACTAAAACCAATCATTTTGAAATAAAGGCAACTATAAACGGTAAAAAAGGCGTGTTTATTTTAGATACTGGCGCCTCGAGTTCTTGCGTTGGGTTTGAAGCTATTGAAATCTTTAAATTAAATGCTAAAGACTCTTTGGTAAAGGCAGCTGGAGCTGGTGCAACAGACATGGAGACTAAAATGTCTAAAAAGAACAAAATTAAGATTGGAAAATGGAGTCATAATAAAATTGTTTTAATCCTTTTTGATTTAACACATGTTAACACAGCGCTAATTAATCATAATTCTAGACCAGTTGATGGTATAATAGGTGCAGATATTCTAAAAAAGGCTAAAGGAATTATAGATTATGAAAAGAAATATTTATATTTAAAATTATAAATTGATAGCAAGTTAATTCTCTCTTAATAAAATGAATACATCCATCGTTATAGCAGACGACCATCCGCTCATGCTTCGTGGTTTAACAGATTTTTTAACCTCTAGGGGTTTTAATATTGTTGGAAGCGCTCAAGATGGTAGCTCGGCTTACAATTTAATTGTAAAATTAAAACCAGAAATAGCTGTTTTAGATATTCAAATGCCTAACAGGACAGGTTTAGAGGTTGCAGAGGCTGTTTTTAAAAACAATCTTAATACCAAAGTTATTCTTATCACTTTTGATAAAGAAGAAGAATTATTTAGACAGGCAAAAGCTTTTAATGTATATGGTTACATTTTAAAAGAATTTGCTGTAGAAGAAATAGAAACCTGTATAGAACATGCACTAAATAACAGGCCTTATTTTAGCGAAGAGATAGCTTCTTTACTTAGTGTAAGCGATTTAGATAATAAGCCAGAGGGTTTAAATTTGTTAACCAAAGCAGAATTTAAAATAATAAAGTTAATTGCTCAAAATAAAACAAGTCAGGAAATTGCAGACGAATTATGTGTGTCAATAAAAACAATACATAAGCATAGAAGTCATATAGTTTCTAAGCTTCAGTTAGATAATAAACCTGCTTCTCTGTCTATTTGGGCAAACGTTAATAAATATCATTTTTAAAAATACGCATAAGTACGTATTTCATATCATGGTATTCAATATTACCTTTACAGAGCTATTAATTAGTTCTTAGGGAGAAATAATTATAAAGAGCTCTAAATTGTAAAAGGTTTAGGGCTTTTTTATTTGTGATTATTTTAGAGTGATTTTAAAAATACGCATAAGTACGTATTTCATATCATGATATTCAGTATTACCTTTACAGTGCTATTAATTAGTTCTTAGGGAGAATTAAGAAGGCTCTGCATTGTAATGGTGTAGAGCCTTCAATATTTAAGCTGTTTTTTTAACTAGAAATAAAACCTAACAAAAGGAGCCCAAGCGTCTACATAAATACTTTTGTCTTTGTCGTGCAGTACATCATACCTTACTCCAAGAGTAATATTGCCTTGTCTATAGCCAGCTCCTAAAAACAGGGCAGGTGTCCAGTAGTTATTGTTAGCAATATTTAAACTACTATCGTATTTTCTATTAACATTTAGCTCTTCAAATTCTGCCGAAAGTTGTATAGCATTAAATGGATTATATAAACCAATTAAGCTCCCGCCTAAAATAGTTGATTTGTAAATGTCTTTTTGGCTATTAAACGTAGCATTTAAACCCACTCCAAAAGCAAGTTTTTCATCAACTTGATAAATGGCACTTGGTGCAATAGTTGCGCTAAAAAAATCGTTTGCGAAATTTAAACCAAAGCTTCCGCCAAAGCGAACATGTTCCCAAAAATCACTTTTATATTCTTGAGCGTTGCTAGAATTTGCGAAAAAAAGAAAAATAGATAAGATTAATACACCTTTTTTAATAATACCATTAATTAAACCCATAGAAACTAGAAACCTTTAATAATTTAACATAAAATAACACTTATTTTCTAAAAGTGCTTCTTAAGCTTATAAATATAACAAAACAAACATCTATTTTTCGTAAAAGTTGTATTTTTGAAAAATATTTTTGACTAAATCGATATAGGATAAAAGTAATAATGGATAAATTTTCCTTTTTAAACGCAGCACATACAGCATATTTTGCTGATTTATATGATCAATATTTAGAAAATCCAGATGCCATAGAGCCAAGTTGGAGAGCCTTTTTTCAGGGTTACGATTTTGGAAATGAGGAAAGTGGTTTAAATACAGATGATGTAAACGATAATACTTTACAAATTCCAGAACATGTTCAAAAGGAATTTCAAGTTATAAGATTGATTGATGGTTATAGAATGCGAGGGCATTTATTTACCAAAACAAACCCAGTAAGAGATAGAAGAACGTACTCGCCAACATTAGCCATAGAAAACTTTGGTTTATCGCAAAGCGATTTGAGTACCGTTTTTAAGGCAGGAGAAGTTTTAGGTATTGGAGCTAAGCCTTTAAGTGTTATTTTAGAACATTTAGATCGTATTTATTGTAGTTCTATTGGTGTAGAGTATATGTATTTGCGTAATCCAGAGGTTATTGCATGGTGGCAAAGTAGGCTTAATATAAACGATAATCAACCATCGTTTTCTGCCGAAACTAAAAAATATATTCTTTCAAAATTAAATCAAGCGGTAACATTCGAAAACTTTTTGCAAACCAAATATGTTGGTCAAAAACGTTTTTCTCTTGAAGGAGGCGAGTCGTTAATTCCAGCAATAAGCAATGTTATGTTTTATGCTGTAGAGAAGTACGGTGTAAAAGAGTGTGTTTTAGGTATGGCTCACCGTGGGCGTTTAAGTACATTGGTAAATATTTTTAGAAAACCAATGCACGAGCTTTTAAGTGAGTTTGATGGTAAAGATTTTGAAGATGAGAATATTGATGGAGACGTAAAATATCATTTAGGTTTAACCTTAGATAAAACCTACCAAAACGGGAAGTCTATAAAAATGAACCTGGTGCCAAATCCATCACACCTTGAAACTGTTGGCCCAGTTGCCGAAGGTATTACAAGAGCTAAGATAGATGATGATTATAATGGAGACGACTCTAAAATTGTTCCTATTCTAGTACATGGTGATGCTGCAATTGCAGGTCAAGGTATTGCTTACGAGGTGGCGCAAATGAGTCAGTTAAACGGATACAAAACAGGAGGTACCATACATATAGTTGTAAATAACCAAATAGGTTTTACAACTAATTATTTAGATGCACGTTCTAGTACTTATTGTACAGATGTTGCAAAGGTAACTTTATCTCCGGTAATGCACGTAAATGCAGACGATGCAGAAGCAGTTGTACATGCTGTAGAAATGGCATTAGAATACAGAATGCGTTATAAAAAAGATGTTTATATAGATTTGTTAGGATACCGTAAATATGGTCATAACGAAGGGGATGAGCCTCGTTTTACACAGCCTAAATTGTATAAGGAAATATCTAAACACGATAACCCTTTTAAAATATATGTAGATAAATTAATTGCAGAAAAAACAATTGATAAAGCATACTCAGAAAAAATTGTTGCAGATTTTAAAGAGATGCTAGAGAGTGAGTATACAAAATCTAAAGAGGCAGAGTCTTCTAAGGTTAGAGAGTTTATGCAAGAGCGCTGGAGAGGCTTTAGTCGTCAAGGTATAGACTCTATGTTAAAGCCTGCAGAAACCGGTTACCCAAAAGAAAAACTAGAAGGTATTTCTAAAGTAGTCTCTACCGTGCCAGAAGGTGTTAAGTTTTTGCGAAAGGCAGAGCGTATCTTGGCAGGGCGTGCTAAAATGGTTTTTGAAACCGATACTTTAGATTGGGGAATGGCAGAAACTTTAGCTTACGGTAGCTTGTTAGAAGAAGGTTTTAATGTTCGTATTTCTGGACAAGATGTAGAGAGAGGTACGTTTAGCCACCGTCATGCTATTTTAAGAGACGAAATTTCTGAAGAACGTATTAACCTGTTAAATACAAATAAAGAGAATAAAGGAGAAATGTATATTTATAATTCATTTCTTTCAGAGTATGGTGTGTTAGGTTTTGATTATGGTTATGCTATGGCAAACCCAAATACACTAACCATTTGGGAAGCTCAGTTTGGAGATTTTAGTAACGGAGCTCAAATTATATTCGATCAATATTTATCTGCAGCAGAAGATAAATGGAAGTCGCAAAATGGTATTGTTGTATTATTGCCTCACGGTTACGAAGGTCAAGGGTCTGAGCATTCCTCGGCTAGAATAGAACGTTATTTACAGTTGTGTGGAAACGATAATATGATTGTTGCAAATTGTACAACGCCAGCAAGTATTTTTCACTTGTTACGTCGTCAAATGAAACGCGATTTTAGAAAACCATTAATAGTATTTACACCAAAAAGTTTACTACGTCACCCCAAAGCTATTTCGTCTATAAGCGAATTATCTAGTGGTCAATTTGAAGAGGTAATAGACGATACGGTAAATCCAGAAGCGGTTAAAAAATTAGTATTCTGTACAGGTAAATTTTATTACGATTTATTAGCAGAGCGAGAAGCTTCTGGTAAAGATCATATCGCTTTAGTAAGATTAGAGCAGTTATTTCCATTACATTTAGATAAAATACAGAAAATAGTAGATCGTTATCCTAATGTAGAGAATTATATTTGGGCTCAAGAAGAGCCTAAGAATATGGGGGCATGGAGCCATATTGTACAACGTTTAGATATTGTTAAGTTAGAAGTAATGTCAAGACCATACAGTTCGGTACCAGCACCAGGATCTAGTACAAGAGATAAAAGAAGACAGCAAGCAGTAATTGATGCAGTTTTCGCATAAATAAGAAAGTTTTAAGTATACCTATAAAATTATAAGAATGATTTTAGAAATGAAAGTGCCTTCACCAGGCGAGTCTATTACAGAAGTAGAAATAGCAACATGGTTAGTAGAAGACGGAGATTATGTTGAAAAGGATCAAGCTATTGCTGAGGTTGACAGCGATAAAGCAACTTTAGAATTGCCAGCAGAAGCAAGTGGAATAATTACGCTTAAAGCTGAAGAAGGTGATGCTGTTGCGGTAGGTGCTGTAGTTTGCGATATTGATACAAGCGCAGCAAAACCAGAAGGTGATGCTCCAAAAGCAGAAGCAAAAGTAGAAGCGCCTAAAACAGAAGCACCAAAAACAGCTCCTGCAGAAACTAAAACATATGCTTCTGGTAGTGCAAGCCCTGCAGCTAAAAAGATTTTAGCAGAAAAAGGCATGGATGCTTCAAGTATTTCTGGAACAGGTAAAGCAGGAAGAGTAACTAAAGAAGATGCTGTTAAGGCTGTGCCTTCTATGGGAACCCCAACCGGAGGTAATCGTGGTACTTCAAGAAGTAAAATGTCTATGTTACGTCGTAAAGTAGCAGAGCGTTTAGTAGAAGTTAAAAACACAACTGCCATGTTAACAACGTTTAACGAGGTAGATATGTCTCCAATATTTGCATTACGTAAAGAATATAAAGAAACCTTTAAGTCTAAACATGGTGTTGGTCTAGGGTTTATGAGTTTCTTTACTTTAGCAGTTGTTAGAGCTCTAGAAATGTATCCTGCTGTAAACTCTATGATTGATGGTAAAGAGATGCTTTCTTATGATTTTTGTGATATAAGTATAGCAGTGTCTGGACCAAAAGGATTGATGGTGCCTGTAATTAGAAATGCAGAAAACTTAAGTTTTAGAGGAGTGGAGTCTGAAGTAAAACGTTTAGCACTTCGTGCTAGAGATGGGCAAATTACTGTTGACGAGATGACGGGTGGTACTTTTACAATTACTAACGGAGGTGTGTTTGGTAGTATGTTATCTACTCCAATTATTAATCCACCACAAAGTGGAATTTTAGGAATGCATAATATTGTAGAAAGACCAGTAGCTATTAATGGCGAGGTGGTAATTAGACCAATAATGTATGTAGCATTATCTTACGACCATAGAATTATTGATGGTAAAGAAAGTGTAGGTTTTTTAGTAGCAGTTAAAGAGGCGCTAGAGAACCCAATAGAATTATTAATGAATAATGATGTTAAAAAAGCGTTAGAGCTTTAATAAGCGTTATTTACAATAATAAATTAAGGCCTGAACATATGTGTGTTCAGGCTTTTTTTATGAGCTTAAAACACCTTTTATGGTGTAATTTACGCGTTGTAAGGAGAGTGTAGATCGTTTTAAGTTTAAAAATGAAAAAGGTGAACAGATGTCCACCTTTTTGCCCCAAATCTACCATAAACTTAACCTACTTATGTTATGGTTCGTCAAATATATAGTAGCTTAAAAGAGTGAGGAAATTTTTTGGCTAAACTACGCAAATATCAGCTTAAGAGGTGTGTTTACAATAAAACCATACTCAGCTTTAAAACATAGTTTTGTTGCGTTTAATGTTTGTTTTTAGGTGTGTAGTTATTAATCTTGTTTTAATTTTTTAATAACTGTTCCTATGTTCTTATTTTCAAAATATCTTATTGTTTTTAAAATAAAGCGTACAACTCGTGTTTTTGGAGCCTGTATTATTTCAGAAATTTTAAGTACTACTTCATCTATTTGTTTTATAGCTTTTTCGTTATCTAAATCGTCTAAAGCCCAAAGTAAATTAGCAGAATTCCACGATTGTTCTCTAGCTTTTCGCATACTAAAATCTATAATTTGTTCGTCTTTGGTTTTTCCTAGTAAATCTAGAACAAACATTAATGGAGAAACACGACTTAAACGATCTTGAAGTTCGTTAGTAATTTGAAATAAAATATCGTTAACCTTGTTAAAATCTGCTTCAATACTATTAATTTCTTTTCCTTTCATGGTTAAGGCTGTCGATATGCCTAAATCTAAATTAATATGAGCGTTCATGCCTAGCATAATATGTTGTAGTATGGTTAACGGTTTGTTGCTATGCTTAAAAGCAAATGCCCACGATGCGCTTACCTCTTTATTATTTTTGTAGTTTTTATATGCGTCTAGGTAAAGGTTTGCAAAGGCTACATCCATAATTTCTAACCTTTCGTTATTTTTAAAGTTTTTAAGTTTAATTTCTTTAGCAATTTCTGCGGTAGTACGCCTATAGATGTAAGCAAATAAACCTAAATTGCTATTGGTTGCAATGGCGTCTTCAATAATTATGTCTAATTGATTAAGAACCTCTTGTATGGTAGTCGCTTGGCTCATTTTAAAATAGTATATATTTTTTGTTTTATTTTTATGCAGACTTACATGCCACGTTTAGCAAAATCTTTTTCTATGGTTTCCATAATCCATTTTGTCATTTTTTTAGATATTTTATTTATTACAAAGCTTTTGCCAATACTCCATATCCATCCAGAAACCTTTCCGTCTAATTCTGCTTTTAAAATGGCTTTTACTCTGTTTTTTATAGGTTGCTCAAGTTTTTTAAAGCCTTGTTTATTAAATTTTGGAAAGTCTTGTATTTTATACCTTGAAGGGTTCGATTCGTCATCGGCTTTAAGTTTGCTAACATCAGGAATTATTGGCATGTAAATTTTCTTTGTACCATCTGCTTGTTTTATTTTTTTCGAAAACTTTTTAATGGCTTTATCGCTAACACCGTTAAATAGGTTTTTAGGGTCGTCTTTATCGTATTCCATAAACATAATACCTCGTAAAAAATTTTTTGCGTTTTTACGACCTAAAAAGAAATCATGTTTTCTAAACTCTATATCTATAAACCCGCCAAATCCACCTATACCTCCTGTAGCTAATGGCGGATGGTCTACCTCTTTTTGTGTCCCCAATTTTAATTTTCTTGGAAAAGCCATAAGTTTAAATAATCCTGTGCCATAAGTATCATTTTGTTTGTTGCGCGCTTGGTTAAGTATGGTTGGTATCAAGCTACCAATAATTTGCATGATACTAGTTTTCTCGTAATTTGGTGTTTCTGCACTTTTTTCATCTTCAAAATTAGGGAAAGGATCTATCAAAATAGTTCCGTATTTAGGATTGGTAGCGTCTTCTGGACCATGATTTGCAACTAGGCATCGTAGTACTTCGTCAAAAGGTTCGTTGTTTATTGCTCCACCATCAACAGCAGTAAATTGAAAATTTCCTTTCTTGTTAATATTTAATTCTACATCCATTTTAGTGGAAAAAGAATTTCGCTCTATAAGGCTGTTATAAACGTACTCTAAAGGGAAATCAGATTCGAAATAACGCGGTGCTAAACCAATAGGGAAAGCTCCGGTAGCTTTGGTAACATTAATTAAGAAGTCTCTATTAGATTTTAATGTTTTGCCAGAATTATTAGTGACATCTAATTTAAGAGGCTGAAAAGGTAAGTATTTGTTTTTATCGGTATCTTCATTGTAATTTAATTTAAAATGAGCAACAAGGTCGTGGTTGCTTATGCGATGCCCAGGAGTGGCATCCAGAAATTTCGATTTTATTTTGCTAAATTTTACTTTATAATCTAGCGGGCGTAAACTTGTTACGGTAAGTAATACTCTAAGACTTTTAGAGATGTAAGGCGGTAAGTTGGTTTGGCTTGTGTTTGCTGGTAATTGTTCAAAAACTTTTTCGGCAATTCTATCTATAGGAGTAGAGTTTAATAAAGATGCAGCACCTTTTCCAGATTTTATATCGGTGTTAGAAAGCATTTTCTCAAAGGTAGTTTTTCCTTTATTACTGCCATTGTAAAGGCTGTCGTCGTCGTCTAGAAATACCCAACTATCATAAAGTATGTTGCCTGTTTTTGTATTGGCAACTTCTTTTACAGGTTTTATTTTTCCAGAACATAAAGCTAAGGTTGTTATCATACTTACCATGCCTCCAGCAGAAGCTCCGCCAATTGCATCTATAATTACATTATGGTTAGGAATGTTACTATTAGGGTTGTCTTTGTTTTCTTTTTTAGCAGTTTCCCAAGCAGAAAGAGCCTCTAGAATATAATCCATAAAACCAGCAGTGTAAGCTCCTGCAGAAACAGCGCCAGCCATAGTTATGCCTAGGTGAAATGTATTTGATTTTTTGCTCATGATTTATTTTGATTAATGATTGATACTAAATGTTTACATTTTTTATTTGATATAGAAATTGATTAATTTTTTATATATAATTTATGGTTTAATATCCAAACATAGTTTTATAATAAATTACTTGTGTTATAGTAGCTTAAAGCAATAGTTAAGCCTGGCGTTATGGTATTGATGTAAAGAGGTGTGTTGGGTAGAGCCCGTTTTACTAGGTAAGCATAATGTTTGCTTAGGCTTAAACGTTGGTGTTTTGTAAGGGATAATAGTAACATTGTGTTTGGTTTAACATGTGTTAGTGTTACTATTAAAAAAGACTTAGGGAGTTTAAGTTGCTTAAAGATAATATTTTAAAAATAATTTCTTTAAATTTCTGAATAACAATTATTAAGAATGTTATAATTGTAATGTATAATATATTAAAAACAAAAAAGTCTAACATTTCTGTTAGACTTTTTTTGCTCCTTCTCTTGGGCTCGAACCAAGGACCCTCTGATTAACAGTCAGATGCTCTAACCAACTGAGCTAAGAAGGAATTTGCTTTTTTGACTTAGCGAGTGCAAATATAACTTCTTTTTTAAATGCTACAAACTTTTTTTAAAAAAAGTTTAATTTTTTTTTAATCAAAAACAGCTTTAAAAATATCATTTCCGTTGGCAAATAATACTAAGGCTATTAAAATAAAGAACCCTACCATTTGGGCATACTCCATAAATTTGTCTCCTGGCTTTCTTCCAGATATCATTTCGTATAGTAAAAACATAACGTGTCCGCCATCTAGAGCAGGAATAGGTAATAGGTTTAATACACCTAACATTATAGATAAAAATGCTGTAATACCCCAAAAAGCCTCCCAGCTCCATGTATCTGGAAATATATCGAAAATAGCTTTAAAGCCACCTACACCTTTGTATGCACCAGTACTTGGACTAAAAATCATTTTTAATTGACTAAAGTAAGATGTTATTTGGGTTGTAAACTTGTTGTAGCCTACACCAAAACTTTCTCCAAAACCATATTCTTTTTTTATGATAGAAAAATAGCCTAACTCTTCAAATCTGTTGTAAGTACCAGTTGGGTATATACCAAATTTTCCGTTGTTGTCAACTTTTAATTGCTTTTTTAAGGTTTCTGTGCCTCTTAAAACATCTACAGTAACGGTTTGTCCTTTAAGGTTTGCTAAAACAGCTTCGAATTGATCGAAGTATTTCATTTTTTTACCGTTTACTGCGGTAATAACATCGTCTTTTAATAAGTCTGTACCTTTGTTAGCAGAAGAGTCTGATACTTTACCAAATATAAAAGGCATTCTTATTTCGAAAAGTGTACGGTCTTTACTTGTAGATAGCTGACCCAGAAAATCTTCGGGCATTTGTATTGTTTTTGTAACACCATCTCTTTTTATGGTAACAGATTCTGCACCAATAAAATTACTTTTTATGTCTGAAACGTTTTCAACTTTATAATCGCCTACAGCAATTACATTGTCACCGGTTTTAAAACCTAAATCTGTTAGTAAAGGGTTGTTTATAGCGTAGCCATCTTGAATGCTGGCAGCGCTAATATCTGTGTCTCCGTAAACAAAAGAAGCAAAAATGTATATAACTAATGCTAATACAAAGTTTACAAAAACACCACCTAGCATAATAATTAAACGTTGCCATGCTGGTTTAGAGCGAAACTCCCATGGTTGTGGCTCTTGTGCCATTTGCTCGGTGTCCATGCTTTCGTCTATCATACCCGAAATTTTTACATATCCACCTAAAGGTAACCAACCAATACCGTAAACGGTATCGCCAATTTTCTTTTTAAACAGAGAAAACTTTACATCAAAAAACAAGTAAAACTTTTCTACTCTAGTTTTAAAGGCTTTTGCTGGTATAAAGTGCCCTAATTCGTGTAAAACAATTAGTAGTGAAAGGCTCAGTAAAAATTGAGATATTTTAATAACAAACTCCATATATTATTCGGTCAAATTTTGATAATCGCACAAAAGTAAGCTTTTATACCAACTTTAAAAAGACAATTAAATTTTGTGATTGCTTTTAACAATAAATTAAGCTGTTATAAAGTTTTTAGGAAATTATTTTCATTGTATTTTTGTTTAAATATTAGTTGTACATGTTATCTTATTTTAAGGATTATAAAATTTTTGCAATTGTTTTTGCAGTTATTTCGGTTATTATAGTTTCACTTATTTACAATACTTTAAATGTATATCAGCCTTTGCCTGTTTACCAACCTGCTATGGTTAGTACAGAGTTGGTAGATAGTACAATTCAATACAAAAAAAAGTATCATAAAATAGCAGATTTTAGTTTGACTAACCAAAACGGAAAAACGGTTACTCAAAATGATTATAAAGATAAAATTTACGTTGCCGATTTCTTTTTTACTACCTGCCAAACCATTTGCCCAATAATGACAAACCATATGGCAGAGATACAAAAGGAAATTTTAAATGATGATGAGGTCATGTTGCTTTCGCATTCTGTAACTCCCAAAATAGACTCGGTAGAGCAATTAAAGCGTTATGCTATTAAAAAGGGTGTGAATGATGAAAAATGGAATTTGGTTACTGGTGATAAAAAAGAGATTTATGCTTTAGCTAGAAAAAGCTATTTGGCGGTTAAAGATAATGGTGATGGAGGACCGTTTGATATGGTGCATACAGAAAACTTTATGCTTATTGATAAAAAACGACAGATAAGGGGTTTTTACGATGGTACTAATGCTAACGATATTGATAAGCTACTTGCTGATATTGAAATTTTAAAACAAGAATAAGTATTGTTTATTTGCGTTAGGGATTGAACGGTGTGTTTGAGCTCCCCGACAACGGAGGGAGCGAGTAGTGAAAGCCCGACCCTTGTGGTAACGCCCTAAATAATGTTTAAGGCGTTTTCTATTACTTTATATATTTTTTCTAGTTGTTTGTCTGTTATTACGTATGCAGATTGAATGTAGATGGTACTGCCTAACGGGCGTAGAAAAATACCGCTAGTCATAAAAAAGTTTAATAATTTATCGCGCAGGTTACCGTAGCGTTCCATTTCTATATTTAAATCGAGAGCAAAAATAACTCCGGTTTGTCTTATTGATTTTACTTTGGGGTGTTGCTTAATATGGTTTCCAAATTTTTGATGCGAAGCAATAACACGTTTTATATTGTTTTGAATTTCTGTAGATTGAAGTAGCTCTAGACTCGCCAGTGCAGCTGTACAAGCTAATGGATTGGCAGAGTAGGTGTGGGCATGAAAAAGACCTTTGCCCATATTATCGCTATAAAATGCATTGTAAATATTTTGTGTGCAGGTTGTAATGGCCATAGGCATTAGGCCTCCTGTTAGGGCTTTGCTTAAACACATAACGTCTGGTTTGGTGTCTAGGTGTAGCGAGGCAAAATGTTTACCGGTTTTGCCAAAACCCGTCATAACCTCGTCTGCAATGGTAATAATATGGTGTGTTTTGCAAAATTGTAATATTTGGTTTAAACCTTGGGCATTATGCATTTTCATGGCTGCTGCGCCTTGTACAAGGGGCTCGTAAACAAATCCTGCTATTTTATTTTTACTTATTATGGTTTCTAATCGATTTATAATGTCTAGATGGTTTTTACCGTTTGGTACAGGAATACGTTTTACATCTATAAAAAAATCTTCGAAAGGACCATTATAAACCGATAGGCTAGATACACTCATGGCACCGAAGGTATCGCCATGAAATCCGTCTTCGAAAGCTATTAATGTGTTGCGCTTTTCGCCTTGATTAAAATGATATTGTAAAGCCATTTTAATTCCAATTTCTACAGCGGTCGATCCGTTATCGCTAAAAAAGATTTTATTTTGGTTTTCTGGTAAAATTTTAATGAGCTCTTCTGATAGTTTTATAGCGGGCTCGTGGGTAAAACCACTAAATACTATTTGATCTAGTTGTTGCATTTGCGTGGCAACACGATTAGTAATATAATTGTTGCAATGCCCATACATGCTGGTGTACCACGAGGCTATGGCATCTATATATTCGTTGCCATCTTCGTCTGTTAATATGCAGCCTTTGGCTTTGGTAATAGCAATGGTTTCTGGGTGTAATTTATGTTGGGTTAGCGGGTGCCAAATGTGGCTTTTGTCGCGTTGATTTAGTTTCATAAAGCTTATGCTTTGTTTGTGGGTTCTTGCTTTTGTGTGGTTTTATAATTTACTTTTTAGGGTTTCGGCATATTCTTTAACCACATTTTTATCGAAATAAGGCTCTTCGTCTATACGCCCAAGTATAGGTACTTGGGTCATGTTTTTAATAATGCTTTCTGTGGTTTTATGCGCGTTACCACTAAATAGTATAGAAACGTTAAACCCTTTTTCTTTTAGTAAATTAACGGTAAGTAAAGTGTGGTTTATACTGCCTAAATAATGTCTAGATACTACAATAACCTTATAATTGGGTTTAATAATGTTTAAAATAGTATGGGTATTATTTAATGGTACAAGTAAACCGCCAGCGCCTTCTATTACTAAGTTGTTAGTGGTTTTTGGTGGAGTTATTTTATGTAATTCTATTTTAACACCATCTATATTGGCAGCAGCATGCGGACTCATAGGTGTTTTTAAAGCATAGCTATTTGGGTGGAATTTTGTTTTTGTGTTGGATATTAGGTTTTTAACCTTTTTAGTGTCGCAATTATCTAGCTCGCCTGCTTGTACGGGTTTCCAATAATCGGCCTCTAAGGCTTCTGTAACTATTGCTGATGCTATTGTTTTACCAACTTCGGTAGATATTCCTGTAATAAAGTATGTGTTCATTTTAAATCGAATTCGGTGTTACATGCTTCACATCTGTATTTATGTTTAGTGTAAAATGGAAGTGAAGAAAATAGAACGCCAAAAATAAACCAGAATAATGATTTAGCGTCTTTTATTGTAGAAAATAATTCTATGTTTTTGCTATTGCATTTTGGGCAATTTATGGTGTTGCCATTGTTGTCTACAGAATATTTTTTTATAGATTCTAGAATATGTTGCGCTTTTAAGGCATCTTGAGCTAAAACCTTAAGTTTTACACCTCCAATGGCGTGACTTACTAGTGGGTCTGTATCTATTGTTATATTATCTGAAAGAAAAACTTGAATGCCCTCTGCTTCTAAACGCCCTTTTATAATTTGTGCTTCGGTAGAGTATTGAAATCTTGCTATGGTTTTAAACGTATTACTCATTTGCTTAGTAGTTTAGCAAGTAGTTTTAAAACGTTAGATATGTCTTCTTTTAAATTATAACTATGCAAACAAAACCTTAAACGTTCTTGGTTTTTTGGTACAGTTGGAGATAGAATGGGTTTTACGTTAAATTGATGATTTTTAAGTTTTTCTGCAATTAACTTTACTTTTTTGTTGCCAGAGATAATGCAACAATGGATGGACGAGTTGCTTTCTATAAAAATATGTTCTAAGTGATTTTTTTTAATTTCTTCTTTAAAAAAATTAATGTTTTTTTTAAGTTTTTGCGTTGCTGTGTCTGCTTTTAAATTTGACGTTTTAAGCTGCTTGTATGCCCATTTAATGGTGGCTAAACTATGTGGCGATAGGGCTGTAGTGTATATAAAACTACGAGAAAAATTAACTAAATATTGTTTTAAAATATTAGACCCTAATATAGCAGCACCATGGCAACCCATAGCTTTGCCAAAGGTAATAATACGTGCAAAAACAGATTGTTCTAATTTTAGATGTTGAATTAATCCGTTGCCTTGTTTGCCAAAAACGCCAACAGCATGGGCCTCGTCTACAATAAAAAGTGCTTCGTGTTTTTTACATATTTGAGACATCGTTGTTAAATCTGGCGAATCGCCATCCATGGAAAAAACAGATTCTGTAACTATATAAATGGTGGTGTCTTCTGAATTTTTACTGCGTTCTGCTTCGCATTTTTTTTCTAAATCTATTAGGTCGTTATGTTTAAATTTGTAGGCTTTAGCGTTGCTCATAGCAATACCATCGCGAATAGAAGCATGTATGTATTCGTCGTATAAAATAATATCTCCACGTTGTGGAACAGACGAAAAGAAGCCTATATTGGCATCGTAACCAGAATTAAAAATTAGAGAAGCATCGCTGTTATGAAACTTGCAAATTTTGTTTTCTACAACATGATATAAATTATGATTTCCAGAAAGCAAGCGCGAGCCTGTAGCGCCATTTTTAAAAATATTGTTAGCTTTTAAATACGCGTGTGTGTTGTTAAATATAATTTTAGAAGAAGAAAAACCCAAATAATCGTTGGATGAAAAGTCGATTAAATCGTTTTGATCACCTAATTGTCGTAAGGCATTAGTTGTTATTCTGTCGTCTATTTTTTTTTTAAGTTTTTCGGGAAACATAATATCAAAGATACAAAGAGCCTATAGCATAATAAAATATCTTTTCTTTAAATTATTATTGTTTATCGATAATTTTTATATATTTGTTATCGTTAAACAATAATTAAATTATTTTAAGATGAAAATGTTTGGAACAAAATCTTTATCCAGTTATTTATTTACATTAAGTCGGGTTGTTTCTGTTTTAATATTGCTTTTGGCTCTATTTATTATCATTTCAATTTTAACCAATAATATGGCTTTGTTAGATGGTAGGTTTGCCATCGCTCTTCCTGTATCTAACATGGAAATTAAGGCAAATTATAACTTAAAAACTATTTTTACAATAAGTAGCACGCTTGTTTTTTATGCTGGTTATATTTATTTATTGTCTTTAATTTTTAAAACTTTTAAAGCCGAAAAACTTTTTACTAAAACTGCTGTTAAGTATTTAAAATATTTTACTGTTTTAAACCTAATTGTATTTCCATTTTCTTATTTGTTTATTCGCTTTGTGGTTATGGGTGGTGTTAAAATAAATATTCCGTTTATTGTATTGCACGTTTTAGTGGGGGTTTTATCTGCATTTTTAATAGCTTTATTTAATAACGGTTACAGTGTGCAAAAAGAAAACGATTTAACAATATAGCCCATGTCAATAATTGTAAATTTAGATGTTATGCTAGCTAAGCGACAAATGAAAAGTAAAGAATTAGCGCAGCTTATTGGTATAACTACAGCTAATCTTTCTATATTAAAATCGGGAAAAGCAAAAGCTATTCGTTTTTCTACTTTAGACGCTATTTGTAAAGCTTTAGAGTGTCAACCTTCAGATATTTTAGAATATGTTGAAGATTCACTTTAATAATTAATCTGTACTTTTGAAATATTAAAAATCTATTGCTCTATTATGAAATTGCCATCTTTTATTCTTGTGTTTTTTGTTTCTTTTTTAAGTTTTTCTCAAAACAATCATATTGTAAAAACAGAAGATGGTAGGCGTGTTTTGCTTAAAGCAGATTATACTTGGCAATATATAGATAAAGGAGACCCAACAGTAGACTCTTCTATTAAAGAAGCTATAAAAACCATAGAAGAAAATACCTGTAATACCGAAAATGGTTTTCTAGAACCTAAGTTAGATAGTAAAATACAAGCAAAATTAAAACGAGGTCGATCTACTATAAGCCATGTCAAAAAAAAGGTAGCTAAAGATAGTGATTGTAATGTGTCTGATGTTTTACTTATAGATTTTACAGAGCAAAAAGAAAAAGCGGTTTATCACTTTTGCGTTCGTGGTAAAAAGGTAACGTATAAGCGTATTGGTAATTCTATTATTAAGGCACCTAAGCTTTTTTAAACTTTGTAAGTATATGCTAGGTTTAGCTTAAAATTTGTACTTAAAGCTAATTTGTCTTTTTTGCCAAAAAGTTTTGCATCAAAAATAAAACCTATTTAAAGCTATGCTTGTAGCATGTAGTGTGTTTTGTTGTAGCATAAAGAAGATAACTATATTTCTGTTAGTTCTTTAATATTGTAATGCTTGCTTTTAATTGTGGGGTTTTCCATTTTGAATTAATTTTTATAAAAACTATTAATTAAATGAAGGTGAAAAAAATGAGTTCTTAACAATTAGTTGGTGTAACTTGCCTTAGTTAAAAAGCAAAAGAGTTGTTGTTTTTATTTTGTTATTTTGATGGTTATTGGTGTTAATTTTTTGTGTTTTCTAGGTTAGTAATTAATATTATTACCATATTCATAATTTAATATTCTTTTTGAAATAAGAAAGTAATTAATAATTTCTAATTTTTTATTCTAAATTAGTAGCACTTTTTAATTTAATTTCTCGAAAAATATAGCTTAATATTAAGTAATTAATGGAGGTAGCTAATAAAATACATGATAAAGAACTGGTTATTTGGTCTGAAATAAGACAAGGTAATATAACGTCTCTTGGTGTGCTTTATGATTTGTATATAGATTCTTTAATTGCTTATGGTATTAAAATTAGTGGAGATAAAAATTACACTATGGATTGTATTCACGATCTTTTTGTCGATTTATATAAATACAAAAATAAATTAGCCAAAACAGATAATGTGAAGTTTTACTTATTTTCTGCTTTAAAAAGAAAGATTAATAAAAAATATAAAACCAAAGAAATTCGATTGAATAAAAGCGAATTTAGTGCTGCTATTATTTCAAAAAATAATCACGAAAAATCTTTCGAAGACGATTTGGTAGAAAAAGAACTTTACCAAGAAAAAGTTATTAAATTAAATACTTTATTAGGGCAATTAACAGAAAAACAGCGAAAAGGTTTAAAACTAAGATTTGAAGAAGACAGGTCTTACGAAGACATTGCTTTAGCATTAAATATATCTGTGTCTTCAGCCAGAACAAGTATTTATAGAGCAATAAAAACACTACGAAATCATCCTGTTACACTAGCCACGCTCTTCGTTTTGCAATTTTTATTAAAAAAATAAAAAAACTTGTCTATAAATTAACAAGTAAATGCTTTATAGCATAGAGGGCGTTAACTAAACTATACTTTTTACTCAAAAATTTAACGTACAAACAAAAAGATGAACCAAGATTTAAACAGAAATCCTGACAATAATTCTGTGACAGAATTAGAGAAAAAACTTTTAAAAAAGTCTATTCTCAATTCAATAAAAGCATATAAGGCTAAAAGGCGTTTACGGTATTTTTCTCTAACAGCAGCAGCAACAATAGTTGTTGCCTTAGGAGTTTTTACTTTTTTTAAAGTGTACAAAAATGCTCCAGAAATATCCAACTTTGTTAACACTGCCGATATAAAAGAATTAAAAAATTCTGACAAAGTAAAATTGGTGTTGCAAGAAGGCGATGATATTAAAATTGAAGGGGAAAACACGTCAATTTCTTATTCAACACAGGGTTCTAAAGTAGATATCGGAGATGCTAAAACACTAACGCAAGACACTAAAGTTAAAAATAAAGTAAAGTTTAATACCTTAATTGTGCCATACGGAAAACGTTCTGCGTTAACCTTGTCAGACGGTAGTAAGGTATGGTTAAATTCAGGCTCTAAGTTTGTATACCCAGTTAATTTTTCTGAAGATGATAAAAGAATTGTTTATTTAGTTGAAGGCGAAGCTGCTTTTGATGTGGCGCACAATGCAGAAAAACCATTTATTATGATGACAGAACATCAGGAAATAGAGGTTTTAGGTACGGTATTTAATGTAAGTAACTACTCTGACGATACCAACAACTTTGTGGTGCTTAAAAGCGGAAGCGTACAGGTGTCTTACCCAGAAGAAGATGCAAACCTTTTACAAGAAAAGAAAAAGCTTGTTATTACACCAGGGCGTATGGCTAACATTAATAAAGAAACAAAAAAAGTTACCTCAAGAAGGGTTAATACAGATCATTATTTTTCTTGGCAAAAAGGCATTTTAATATTCGAAAACAGTGAGCTTAATTATATTGTTAGAAAACTTTCTAGGTATTATAATATTCCAATTAAAATAGAAGACGAAGCACTTAAAAAACAAACATTTTCTGGGTCTTTAGACTTAAAAGATAGTGTAGAAAAGGTTATTGAAACAATTATAGAAGCAGGCGTTACAGCAAAATTAAATTACGAAAAAACTAATGATAACTTAATATTAATTAACCAAACTAAAGAAAATATATGAGATAAAAATTATTTAAAAAAAACCAGAAGATGCGCCAACACCTTCCGGTAGATAGATTGCAAAATTATTGCATTAAACAACAAAATTACAAACCAACAAAAAACTAAATTATGAATAAAATCTTTATCAGTCCTCAAAAGGGGCCGAAAAAGACGCTAACTAGCGTCGTTTTAACAATTATGAGAGTTTTTATATTTTTTATATTAATTGGCTTAAGTTCTGTCTATGCCAACTCTACTTATTCTCAAGTAAAAATTGATATTAATGTTAAAAATGTTAGTATTAAAGAGCTTTTTAAAGAAATTCAAAAGAAAAGCGAATACATTTTTTTCTACAAAGATGACGTTATAGATAAAAGAGCTAGAGTATCTATAAAATTAGAAGGAGCTGTACTTTCTGAAATCCTAAATAAATCGTTAAATAATATTGGCTTAGATTATACAATATTAGATAGGCAAGTTGTAATTAAAACCAAAACAAACGTTGTTAGTTTAGAAACTAATACGGTAGTAAAACAGCAAAAGTTTTCGGTTTCTGGTGTTATTAAAGATAATAACGGTACACCTTTGCCAGGAGCTTCTGTAATAGAGAAAGGTACGTCTAACGGATCGCAAACAGATTTTGATGGTAATTTTGAGCTAGATGTAGAGTCTGCAAACGCAATTTTAGAAATATCGTTTATAGGTTTTACAACTAAAGACGTTTCTTTAAACGGTCAATCTACAATAACGGTACAATTAGAAGAAGATACAGCTAAGTTAGACGAGGTTATTGTAGTAGGTTATGGTAAGCAAAAAGTTGCCAACTTAACAGGAGCAGTATCTATGGTGTCTAGCGAAGTTATAGAAAACAGACCTGTTCAAAATGCAACTCAGGCATTACAAGGGCAAATTCCAGGCCTTATAATTGGCCAGTCTAACGGTATTCCTGGTGGCGAAAGCCTTAATGTTACCATTCGCGGACTTAACTCTTTTGGAAGTAATAATTCGCCATTGGTTTTAATAGATGGTGTAGAGGGAAATATTGGAGATTTAGATCCAAGTGTTATTAAATCTGTTAATGTTTTAAAAGACGCTTCGTCTGCAGCTATTTATGGTTTAAAAGCAGCCAATGGTGTTATTTTAGTGCAAACAAAAGCAGGAGGAAAAGAAGGCATGCAGGTTACTTACGATGGCAGTTTCCAGATGAGTAATCCTACTATGCTTCCAAAAATGATTACCAATTCTGTAGATTTTATGAGCTTGTATAACAATTCATTAGTTAATTCTGCTGGCTCTGCAACAGGTGGGTATCCGCAAGAAGTTATAGACGCTTATCGTAATGGGCAAGGTAATCCGTTGTTTCCTAATACCGATTGGACAGATTTAGTTTTAAGAACCGGAACTGTAAAAAGAAACACCGTAGGTCTTAATGGTACTTCTGGAAAAACATCTTATAACCTATCTGTTAGTAGTTGGAATCAAGATGGAATGATAGAAAATTCAGATTATAACAAATACAATTTCTTCTTAAATTTTAAAACTGAAATAAAAGACGATATTGTAGTGGGAGGTACTCTTACTGGTTTAACATCAGATAGAAAAGGACCAAATAATGATGCAGGAAGTCCATTACTACAAACATGGTGGGTGCGTCCAACTTGGGGGCCTTATACTCTAGATGGAACAGGACATTATGCAGCAAAAGCATTTTCGGGTTCTGCAAACGATCCTGACGGACTTATTTTTGACGAAGGTTTTACGCGAGAAAATCCATTGGTAAAATTATATGGGCAAAACGGAACTAGCGACGAAAAATATAATTTTAATGGTAACCTATTTACAAGCATTAAATTACTAGACGGACTTGTTTTTGATGCTAAAGGCGCGTATAAATTCGATTATTTTAGATCTAAAAATCAAGTGTTACAGCAAGACGAGTATAACTTTCGTACTGGAGAATATAATCGTACAACTCGTGATGCTCCAAAAATTGAAGTTGGTAATGAGTTTTCTAAGGTAACTACTTTTTACTCTACTTTAACATACAATAAAGCTATCGAAAATCATGACTTTAAGTTAATGGTTGGTTATAGTCAAGAGTCTAGAAAAAGAGAGTGGACAAACTCTACTAGGTTTGGTATAACAAGTAGATCGCTTACAGAGTTAGATGGCGCAGGAACAGCAAACCAGCTTACTTCAGGATCTACTACAGAAAGTAGTATACAAAGTGGTTTTTCTCGTTTTAATTACTCTTATAAAGATAAATATATTTTCGAAGGAAATGTGCGTACCGATGTAAGTAGTAGGTTTGCAGAGGGTAATCGTGTAGGAGTTTTTCCTTCTTTTTCTGCGGGATGGCGTTTAGAAAAAGAACCTTTTTTAGAAGAAGTAGATTTTATACGACAGTTAAAACTACGTGCTTCTTGGGGGCAACTTGGTAATGATGGTAGTAACGACTATCCATACCAATCGCGCTATGCTTTTGGTAACTATGATGCGGGCAATTATCTTGCAACCAGAAATTCTGGAGCACACGGTTATCCGTTTGGGGCATCTATTTCTCCTGGTGTTGTTTTAGAAAATTTTACAAATGCAGATATTACTTGGGAAACTACAACAATTACAGATATAGGACTTGATTTTACTTCAAAAAACGGTTCGTTTTTTGGTAATGTAGATTATTATCAAAAAGTAACTTCAGATATTTTACGTCAGTTACAAGTATCTGTAGAGTCTGGAGCTGGTGGTCCGCAAGTAAACCAAGGTGAGATGAAAAATACAGGATGGGATATTGTTATTGGTCATCGTAAAACACTTGGCGATTTTAGTTATAAAATTAGTAGTAATATTTCGTGGTATAAAAACGAATTGGTAAAATATGGAGCTGCAGAGATAGGTACAACGACTATTAATGAAGAAGGTTATGCTTTAAACGACTTTTATATGTGGGAAGCAGATGGGTATTTTAATACACAAGAAGATATCGATAATGCGCCAGATCAGCCATTAACGCCATATTTAGGAGGTATTCGTCTTAAAAACCAAAACCCAGAAGAAGATAATGTGGTAGATCAAAACGATCGTATTCATATAGATGGGCAACATCCAGATTTTATGTATGGAGCTAACATTTCGGCAAAATATAAAAACATAGAGGTTAGTACTTTTTGGCAAGGTGTGGCAGGGCAAAAATCGTATCGTTCATCTCACGGTGTAGAGCCTTTTAATCAAGATGGAAATGCGCCATCTGTTTGGTTAAACAATTCTTGGACAGCAGATAATACTAATGCAGCTTTACCTGCAGTTTACAACGAGTCGCTTAGTGATTACGGAGCAGGAAAATACACGAACTCTTTTTGGTTAATGAATACGTCTTATTTTAGAATGAAAAACATTACTGTTAGTTACACTATTCCTAATCAATTTACAGAAAAACTGAAGCTTAAAAAGGCGATGGTTTATTTCTCTGGAGACAATATTTTAACACTTACAGGTGATAACCTGTTTGATATTGATCCAGAAATTCTAACCTCATACACTTATCCTATTTCTAAGTCGTATACGTTTGGTGTTAAAATCACTTTATAATCCATTTAAATCTTTAGAAAAATGAACACAAAATATATTTATAAAGTCTTATTATTAACGTTTGCCATAGCTTTAACAAGTTGTAGCGACGAGTTTTTAGATAAACAACCTGGAGATGCTATTTCTAGCGGAACCTTTTGGAAAACAGAAGGAGATGCACAAATGGCGCTTACTGGTGTGTATAGTAATTTACAAACAAACTTTTATTCTACTTTAACGCTTAGTAAGTGGAACGGAGGGCCTAGTATACAGCAAGGTTGGGATGAATTAACAGATAATATGTACGGAGCCAGAGATAATGGTTTTCGGGATATTTTAAGAGGAATTTTAAACCCAGACGGCGACTCTAAAAGAGCAATAAAAGCACTGTATGGAGTAAGCTATGTAGGAATAAATGGTTGTAATGAATTTTTAGATAAAGTTGATAATGTATCGGCTAGCGAAAGTTTAATAAACCAATGGAAAGGTGAAGCGTTGTTTATTCGTTCGTATTTTTACTATTATTTGGCAACTACTTATGGCGATGTGCCTTTAAGGTTAGAGGCTAGTACGGTAGAAAATCAGCATACAGCAAAAAGTACTCAGGAGGAGATTTTTGCTCAAATTTTAACAGACTTAGATACAGCTATTGGTTTTCTGCCTTCTGGAGCTTACAACGGGCATGTTAAAAAAGAAGCTGCTTTGGCTTTAAAGGCTAAAGTTTTACTTTATACTAAAGATTATCCTAACGCAGCAATAGCAGCAAAAGCAGTAATAGATGGCGGTATGCATTCTTTATCTGCTAAATACGACGATTTGTTTTTAGAAGCTAGTCAAGATGATAATGAAGAAATTATTTTTTCTGTAAAGTTAACAGATACCCCAGGAGAAAGTGCTTTATGGTCTTCTCAAATAATGATTGGTTTTTGGGGTAATATGCACCCAACTACAGATCTTGTTAATACGTACGAGTGTATAGACGGATTACCTATTACATCCTCGCCACTATACGATCCTGCTAACCCTATGAATAATAGAGATCCGCGTTTAAGTGCTACTGTTTACCAAGGTGATTGGAATCCTTTAGTAGAAATTAAATCTGTAACAGGTTTTACTTTTATAAAAGGTATTAACCCAACGGTTATTAGTACGCTTACGCAGCCACTTAACGATGGTACAGACTTTGTTCATCTTAGATATGCAGATGTGTTGTTAATGTATGCCGAAGCTAAAATTGAAGCAGGAGACATAGATCAATCTGTTTTAGATGCAATAAACATGGTACGTGCTAGAGCTTACCAAGTAGATTATACAGATGTAGCAAACTACCCGAGTGTAACGTCTATGGATCAAACCACGTTACGTAACAAAGTACGAAATGAGCGTCGTGTAGAGTTTGTTTTAGAAAACTCGCGTTACTTCGATTTAAAACGTTGGGGATTAGCAGAGCAAATTCTTAATGGTTTTGATGGAGATCCTGTGTCAGAGCGTGTTTTCTTGCCTAAACATTATAAGTGGCCATTACCGCAAGATGCGTTAAACAAAAATCCAGAGTTAGAGCAAAACCCAGATTATATCAATTAAATATTGCATTAATGCAGACAAAAGGCAACTAAATTTTAGTTGCCTTTTTGTTTTAATACTTGTGGAGAAGATGGGATTCGAACCCACGACCTCTTGACTGCCAGTCAAGCGCTCTAGCCAACTGAGCTACATCCCCGTTTATTTTATAAACTTTATACTTCCTTTTTAATAGTAAGTGTAGCAGTTAGCCCAACACTAAAATTTCTTGGTAATTTTTCTACCCCAAAAATAGCTCTCGAGTGTTGGCCTTTTTCTTCCAATACTTTTACAAATAAATCTGAAGCGCCATTAGCAACAATTGGCGAGTCATCCCAATTTGCACCAGATTGAAAATAAATATCAATGTGATTAAGTCCAACAATTTTGTTAAATCCAACCTTGTTTTCTACTTGAGCCAAAACATTTAAGGCGCATAATTCCATTGCTTTGTAGCCTTGTTCGGTAGTTATTTCGTTACCTAATCGCCCTTGGTAAAAGTAGTCTCCATTTAAAATTGGAAATTGAATGGCGATGTATGCTATATTTTCTCGAATATTTACCGAAACATAACTTCCGCCAGGGGTTGATACTTCTGGAAGTTTAAGTCCTAGGTAATTAAGGTTTTCTTTTATATTTCCCATTTGTGTTTGTTATCTTTTTTCGGCGTATTTAAATATGTCAAAGTTTTTAGGAAACTCATTAGTTAACTCTAGTTTGTTAGACGTAATGGTGGGTTTTATTTTAATAACTTTAGTTTCGCTATCTATGTCTATTTCGTGTTCACTTCTCATGTTTACAAGATCGATATGTAAAGCTTTAAAAAAGTGTTTTCCTTTTTTAATGTTTATAATTATATATTCACTGGGTCTAATTTGTCCTAGAGCTTTATTGTCTAGCCAAATATTTAATCTGGCGGTATTGTCCATTTTGTGTAAAATATTTGCTCCATTATAAATTAAAACATTGCCATGGCCTAAATCATCTAATGTTACATTCTCTATGTTAGTTTTTATAAAAGAATATTCTGGCGTTATTGGTTTTAATGCACAAGAAGTTAAGAGTAAAAAACAAAATAAAGTGATGATGGTACTAAAGTTTCTCATTTTATAATTTGGCAGGGTTAGCTTAGGTGCGGGTTTAATTTTTTTTTTTGAAAAATAACCTAGTAAGTTTTCGCTTTGTTAGCATGCTAAACCAAATATAATATTTTGCCTTTATAAAATGTAAGCTTTAGTATTTTTTATTCATCTTAAATTCTAGAGATTTTTTAACGGTTTTCCATTCGCTATTTAAAATTGAAAATACAACAGTATCTCTTAAACAACCCGTTTTATCAATTTTATGATTTCTTAAAACCCCGTCTTGTTTAACTCCAAGTCTTAAAATAGCATTTCGAGATTGATTATTGTGTATATGGGTTCTAAACTCTACAGCAATGCACTCTAAATTTTCGAAGGCGTATTTAAGTAGTAGGTATTTACATTCTGTATTTACTCCTGTTCTTTGTGTAGATTTTGAATACTACGTTGTTCCAATTTCAAGTCTTTTAACGAGAATTTTAATCTAAAAAAATGTAGCGATTTTTTACTAATTATGTTTAACATTTTGTTTTTTTAAAATGCTGTTTAAGCCAAGCAGAAATAAAGTTTTAGTAATTAAATCTTGTATTTTTTTTAGTTCGCTAAATGTCATAGTAAAACTTATATGTGCATTTGGAGCTTCTAATAAAAACAAACTATAAATATCGTTATTTAATTTGCTGTGGTTGGCTTTTATTTTGCTAAACGTTTGCTCTATGTTTTTAGAAAATTGAATAAGCTCTTTTTGGGTAAGAAACAAGCCTGTATTTTTAAACACCAATTGTATTTTATTAAAATCTTTAGCAGCACAACGCTTCCATTTAAAAGCAATTCCTAGGTCGTTATAATAAATAGTGTTTATGTCTTCCATGGGGTTTTCAATTTAAAATAAACGCATAATCTATATCGCTAATATTTAAATTTGTATTAAACACATCTTTTTTTGTGCTAGTTAATAATATTTGCAATTCTCTTATTTCTTGGCGCTTAAACATTAAAACTAAATTTTGTTGCATAGATGGAATTGGTATTTTACGCTTTACTTTTGCCAATGCGTATTTGTGTTCCCAATAATCTATTTCAATATCAAGAATATAGGCTTTAAAGCGCTTAAATTCTTTTTTGCTAAACTCTAAATAAATGTTGTTAAATTCCAGATGGTAAATATGGCATTGTGTACAAATAGACAATTCGCCACTTTTTACTTTAGATATTATTTTTATATTGTTGCACATAGTTTCTATTTAATAACAATCTGTTTTTATTAAACTCATGTTTAGAGGAGTGTTTAATTTAGATTCTGAAATGGTATTAAGTGTTTTTAAAACACCTTTTTCCATGGCTACAGAACCACAAATCATTATAACACCTTTGTTTTTTAAAACACGAGAAATAAGGTCTTCCTTTTCTTCTAAGGTATTTTGGACGTATTTTTTCTCGCTTTCTTCTTTAGAAAAACTAATAAAAATTCCATTTAAGCTTTTGTTATAAAAAGCTTTGTCTATGTATTTAGAGTAAGTTTGGTAGGATTCTTTAGTGCGTCCACCCCAAAACAAATAATTTTTTGTGTTGTTGTGGTTTTTGTTATTAATCATGCCTAAAAAAGGAGCAATGCCTGTGCCATTGGCAATCATAACCACTTCTTTGGCTTTTTTTGGTAGATAAAAATCTTTATTTTTTTTTATTGAGGCAGTCATTATATCGTTTAATTTAAGGGTGTTTAAATAATTAGAGCATTTACCAAACTCGTGTTTTTTAATGCTAAGCAATATGTTGTTATTTACTTTAGCTATAGAGTATAAACGTTCTACAGGGTCGTTTTGGGGTAATATAGATAGTAAATCTCCAGAGGTAAATTTGATTTTTTTTTCGGGTTTAAATTCTATTAAAAATGAATGATCTGTATTTATTTTAGATTTATTAACAACTTTAAATAATTGTGAGTTTTTAGGTTGAGGTATTTTGGTTGGAGTATCTATTTTTAGCTTTAAGTTTTTACTTGCAGACCATAATTCGGCCCAATTTTTAAAAGCTTTAAACGATTGATTATTTATTTTATGAAGCGCTAAATTAGGTGTAAAATTTTGATGCTTTTGTAGTAAGGCATCAACCAAAACAGCGTATTTACAATAGGCTTTGTAGGCTAGCGACCCAAAGCCAAGAACAGTATACTGTAATGTGTTCTGTTGAGGGGTTTTAGTAATAAGTTTCTCGAAATTTGTTGCGTTTATTGGTGCTTCGCCATCTCCGTAAGTAGATGTAAATACAACTAAATGCTTCGCTTTTTTATAGTTTGAATAATTATTTAACTCTGATACAAAAACCGATTTGCCTTGCTGTATTAAAGCATTGTAAAACGTTTTTGCAAAACCAAAGGTGCTTCCAGATTCCGATCCTACTAAAATAATATACTCCGCATTATCTTTACTAAACTTATTGTTTATTTTAATACTATGCTTTTTACGATTTAACGTTATGGCAAAGCCCGAATAGATAAAAAATAAAATGGCAAAGCAAGTAACCAATAATACAAGAGACCAAAGTATAGAGCCTTGCCCAGTGTGTAAAACCATACTCCAGCTAGAAGCCAAAGCGACTAAACTTTCTTTTTTCTTACTTACTGTGTTTCCGCTGTATTGGTTTACGTAAAGTTCTTTGTCTTTTAGTTTTATAATAAAGTAATCTTCGGCATCAGTAGAAAAAGGGAACTCTATGTGTTTTATGTCTTTTAAAGTTGTGCTTTTAAATACATCAAAATTTAAGGTTTGTGTTGGTTTATCTGTATGGGTTTCGGTTAAAACATGTTTATTTTTATTTAATGGTAATAACGAAAATTTTTCTAAAGATAAATAGACTCCAGAAAGGGTTATAATTATTAAAGGTATTAGGGCATACTTACCAATTACGACATGAAAATACTGCTGGAAATCTTCTTTAATAACTTTCTTAAAAAAGTTTAAAATTCCGCCTTGGCGCTTCACAATTAAAATAATGCCTGTAACGACCATTAAAAAGAGTAAAAAGGAGACTAAACCAACAATAAATCTGCCAGTAGATTTTAAAAATAGCGAACGGTGTAAATTGGTAGCAAATTTAAAAATAGGGGCTTTTTCTATAACATTGCCTATTTTTTTTCCTGTAAAGGGGTTTATGTAAAAGGTTTGGTTTTTACCTTGTTTTGTAATAACCGATGCTTGTACAAAGCTATTTCTATCTATATTTATACTAATTATTTCGTCGTAGTTTGCTTTTAAATTATCTATTGTTTTTGCAACAGAAAGTGTTTGGGCATTTTTAACAGCGTATGGCTCTAGCTTATTCAAAATAGGCTCGAATGCTAAAATAATACCAGTTAAAGTAGCTAATAAAATAAAAATAGAAGAAGATATAGCTAGGGTTAGGTGGCTATATCTCCATATAGAAATAGTCATTTTTAATTGGGTTTATTGGGGCATCATACGTACATAACGTATAAAACCATGACCTTCTACTTTGCTTTTTACAGATGCTGAAGTTAATTCGAACTCTACATCGTCTTTGTAATATTCTTGATCTTCTACAGCCGATTCAAAACGAATTTTGTATCCCGCATCTATTTTGTCATCTTCTAACTGAATAATGCTTATAGTACGACCACCTCCACTTATTGTAGCTCCTGTAATGGCATCAATATCTGCTCTAACTTTACCATGAAATTGCCACCAATTTGTAATGTCTGAATACCACTCGTCATCATCACCTTGAACGTACAATGTTTTTTCGTATTCGCCATTTGGGTTTAATAATGAAATAGCAATATATGCACCTTCGCCTGTATAGTTTGTCATTTGAATCATGCATTTATAAGAAGCCGATGCGCTAGGTTTACTTTTAAATCCGAAGGAAATAAATAACACTACTGCCAACATTATAAATGTTTTAAATGCTAATGTTTTTTTCATGGTATATTATTTTAATAGGTTGATGTTTTGTTTGCTTAGTAATTCGTTTTCTTGAGCTAAGTCTAAAAGAGATTCTTCAAAATCGGTTTTAATATTTTTATCTGCTCCAATAGATAGTAAATATGCTACCGTTTTTAAGTTTTTGGCTTTCATAACTGCAATATGTAAAGCTGTTAATCCGTCTTTGTTTTTAGCATTAATGTCAATATTTAAAGTGTTTGAATACTTTAGTAAATCGATATTATTAGCATTTGCTGCTAAATGAAATAAGGTGTTTCCGTTTTTTTGAGTGGTTTTAATATCGAACCCATTTGCAGATAATGTTTTAATATTCTCTTTAAATGCTTCTTGTTTTTTAGGTTGAAATGCTTCTACTAAATAATAAGCAAGGTTGTTTCCTTTAGCGTCAATAACATGGACATCTGCTCCTTTATTTACCAAAAAAGTAACGATTTGAGGTTTGTTTTTTAAGGCTTTTGTTAAAGCAGATTGTCCATGGTTATTAACATGACTAATTTGTTTCGTGTTATTTGCCAACTTGGTAATAATTTCTAATGTATTTCTGCCAGAAGCATTAATAAGAGCTGTATTGCCATTGTTGTCTGTCTTGTTAACATCTACACCTTTATTTATAAAATAATTTATAGTAGCAAGGTCTTTATTGCCATAAGCCAGATTATGTAGCGGTGTTAAACCATTGTTATTAGTAATATTGGCAGCAATACCTAAGCTGTTTAAATGTTTAAAAAAATCTAAAGTATTGTAGCCTTGTCTAGAGCCTTGAGTGGCCATTAACATAGCGTTACCACCGTTGCTATTTGTGTTTTTATATGGCAATCCTTTTTTAATAAGTAGCTCTAGCATGGCTTTATTTCCTGTTTTTGCAACATAATTAAAGGCACCATTACCATGGTTGTCTACGCTTTTTAAACTAAGGCCTTTGGCTTCAAAATAATCTACAAGTTTAAAATCTTTTAAATGCGGAATAAGTAAAAGTAAGGCGTTGGCTCCGTGCTCATCTTTGTCTGTTTTTATATCGATACCATTTTCAATTAATGTATCGTAAATCTCGGTATTAGTCTGTCCTGCAACAGCAGCAAATGTTAATGGAGAAAAATGATGAGAATCTTTAATGTTTAATTTAGCATTGTTTACTATAAGGTGTTTTACTAACTCTAAGTTACCACTATATGCAGCCCAGAACACGTAAGTTCTTTTATCGTGGGTTAGCTTATTAACGTTGTTTCCTTTTTTAGATAATAAATGCTTAATGGTTGTGTTGTCTGCATGCGCTAAAATGGCGTTTGTTACAGCATCAAAACTCATAGGGTTTAATGCTGCAGCGTCGTTACCTTCGGCTATTTTTTGTTCAATAACTTTTATGGTTGGATTGGTTTTCCAGAAACTCTTTTCCCAAAAAATATTTTTTGATTGCGCTTGTAAAAGATTAACAAACAATAAAGTAATGATAGAAAATTTAATAGTTTTCATATAATTAATTTTTTAAAATTTATAACGTAAAGTGGTTCCGAAAGTAACTGGATTTATTCGGTTTAAATATACCGTTCTGTATGCGTTATAACCAACTTCGTTAAATAGGTTGTTTACAAATACATCTAAACTTAAATCTGCATTAAATTGATAAGATGATTGGATGTTAACTGTTGTGTAAGCTTCTAAATCAAAAGGTTTAACGCCTGGTACAACACCATCGTGCGTGTAATCTCTAGACCAAACATTGTGCGGGCGTTCGCCTAAATAATAAACTCCTGCACCTAGGGATAGGCCATCTAAACTATTTTCAAAACGGTATCTTGCCCATAAGTTTGCTGTATTTTTTGGTGTGTTTAGTGGGCTAGAATTGTAATAGTAAGATACGTGATCTTTATATTTAGCATCTAGATACGAGTAGCCTGCTATAAGCTCTAAATTAGGAAGCACTCTACCAATAATTTCTATTTCTACACCATTTCTTGTGTCTTCTCCTCCTTTTAGGTAATAGCCTAAAGATGTTCCGTTGCCATCTATAGCTTCAAGATTTAGGTTTTTGCTAAAGGTAGAGTAATAGGTAACATTAAAACGTAATGCGTTGTTTAACCAGGTCGATTTAATTCCAGTTTCAAATTGATCCCAACGCTCTGTCCCTAATTCGTCTCCATTAACATCTGTGTAAAAAGAACTCATTGGGTTAGAGTTACTCGCGTAAGACCCAAATACAATAATGTTTTTTAAAGGTTTAATATTAAAACCAATTAAAGGGTTAACAGCATCGTCTCTTTTTGATCCAGACAGGCTTCTTCCTAAAAAGTTACCTCGAGTTCTTTCTAGAGAAGTGTAGCGTAAGCCTAAAAATACATCGGCCCACTCTGTTAATGTTACTTTATCTTGAATTGTAAAACCGTAAGATTTTGTTTTAGATCCAGATGCAGCATCAGGGTTTTCGGTAACGCTTACACCAGCTGGTAAAACATTATTTATAGGTTTAAAAACATCAATAATATCTACATAGGTGTTATCTGTTGGGTAGGTTGTAGTGTAAGCTATGTTTTCAAACTCACTAGTTCTATAATCTACACCAACTTGAAAGGTATGTTTTAAAGCTCCTGTTTCAATATTTTTTCCTAATAAATCTATTTGGAATACACTGTTTTTATCTAACCTCCCGCCAGCGTAGTATTCTCTATATCTTTCGTTGCTTTCTAATACATCTAAACCTGTTCTTCCTCCGCCTTCAAATATATAAGATTCTTCTTCGTATATTTCTAAGTCTGATGAGAATAAGCCTGCTTTTACGCTTAAATTATCACTTATTTCTCTTTCAAGTCTAATGGCGTAAGTTGTGTTTACAGAGTTTGTTCTGTCAGAATCAAAACCTACAAAGTTATCGTTTGGTAATTTGTAAATATCATTGGTGTCGTAACCACCTAAATTAATGGTTCCTTGATCTGGAGTTACACTATTATCAGTATAATCCATTTCTAAAATAATATTTGTTTTATCGTTTGGTTTCCATGCTAAAGATGGGTTTATATAAAAACGCTCTGAGTTAACTTTGCTTCTGTAACTATCTGCTTTGTCGTAAGATCCTGCTAGTCTAAAAGCCACAGTTTTTTTGCTGTCTAAAGGCCCATAAAAATCGAATGTTGGGCGTATTTGTCCGTAACTACCTGTTCTAAAACTAACTTCGCCACCATCATAAAATTTTGGTGTTTTTGTAACAATATTTATTACTCCTCCGGCAGAACCAAGGTCGCCTCCAAGACCTTGACTAATTGCCGAAATACCTTTTAATACCTGAATGTTATCTACACCAGCCATGTCTGTTACAACACCTGTACCTCTAAAGTCTGAATGAATTCTAACACCGTTTTTAAGTATAGGAATTCCTCTAAAACCTCTTAAAGACATACTTTCTCTAGTGTTACCATAAGTTGCAAATGTGTAAACACCAGCAACATTTTTGGTTACATCGCTTAAACTTAACGCGTTTTGTTTTTCTATTAAAGCATGCGATAGTATAGATATGCTTTGTAATTGCTCGTTTGGTGCTAATGGTAAACGGGTTAATGTTTCTAGCTTTTCTGCTACTTTATCTCTGTGTCCAAAAAGCTCAACTTCATCTAAATTAGTGTTTTGTTTTAATTTAAAAATTATATGATTTTTATCTCCATTTATATTAATTTCTTTAGTTACCTTGTTGTACCCCACAGCGCTAGCAATAATGGTATATGCTTTATAAGGCACGTTTTTTATAGTAAAAATCCCGTTTTCATCTGAAGCTACACCAATTTCTGTGCCTTCTAAATATACTGTAGCAAAAGGAATACCTTCGTCTAACTGGTTTTTTACTGCACCTCTTATTGTGGCTTGACTATAACTTGAATATATGCTACTTATTACTAGTAGTAATGTTAGTACGCTTTTCATTGTGTTTTAAAATTTGGTTGATTATTTAAGTTGACTTATTTTTTTACGAAAGATTCTATAACTTTATTTATGTTCTCGGTTGTTTTATAATCGTCAGAGAATAAATATTTATATAGTTGTTTGTTTTCTACTTTATTTTCTAGAGATAAGTTTTTATTTCTGTTATATACTTGAGCCCATTTATTACGAACCAAAGCCCATTTTTCGTGGTTTTCTTTCCACCAATCCGATGCGCCTTTACATTTGCTATCGTCTACTTTTACGTAGGTGTTATATCCTTTTTCTTTTGCTAAAATCACATCTTCTTTTCCAGTTTGGCGAATTACTTTGGCGTTATCTTGATCGTGTATCCAACCATCTTTAGTAATTTCATGTCTGTTGCCTCTTAGGGTTATGTTATAATCGCTTCGTTTTGTGTATTCTCTTCTTGGTAGAGGGGCGTTGGTTGTGTTTTCCCAGTAGCTTTTTCCGTCTACATGTACCCATGTTGAAGAACCCTCGTATCGCGGACTATCGTCTACTTGAAATACTTTTTGAGTCCATTGTCCTTTTACTTCAGCTTTTGGTTTGGTAATAAAATTCCAGTTGTTATTGCCATTATACATGTAAAAACTTGTGTTTTCGAAAAGCCAATCTTGTCTCCAGTGCTTTACTATATAGGGTTTTGATGGATCTCCTACTTGTAACAAATGCTGAATTGATATCTTGTTTTTGTCGTCTTGAACTAACTGTGCCCATTCTAAACCTTTATCAACTTTAGTTTTAGATGGTTTGTAAAGCGAATCGTTACTATAGTTAAAGGTTTCTGCAAAATTGAAGGTTACTTCGTAGCATCCACACATTTTTTTAATGGCTTCTGCATCTCTTTTTTTCTTGTTTTGGGCGTTTGTATAAATGGAAAATGTTAAAAATAACAATGTTAAAATTTTTAATCTACTCATTTTTAGCGGGTTGTTTGTTTTGGTTTTAAAAAAATAAAATTTTACTTGTTCTTATTTAGACTGAATTAAAATAAGACATATATTTGCTGCAAATTTAATTAAGAATGGTTCTAAATAAAAAATATTTAAGCATTTATTTTTCAACTTTTTTTTCTTGTTGGATAATTGCGCAGAATGTAAAACAAGATTCTATAAAAGTTAATGGTTTAGAAGAGGTTGTTATAACAGGACAATACAATCCGCAGGGTATAAAAAAGTCTGTTCATAATGTTAAGGTTATTAAAAGAGAACAAATAGAAAACCAAGCAGCCAATAATTTAGCCGACTTATTAAACTTTAATTTAAACTTAACTATTATACCAAATGCCCAAACAGGAAAATCTACGATTTCTTTTTTTGGATTAGACTCGCAATATTTTAATATTCTAGTAGATAATATTCCGTTAGTTAGCGATAATGGATTGGGTAATAATATAGATTTAACACAAATAAATCTTGATGATGTAGAGCGTATAGAAATTGTTGAAGGCGCCATGGGAGTAGAGTATGGTGCTAATGCAGTTTCTGGTGTTATTAATATAATTACCAAAAAATCTATAGATACTAACTGGAAAATTCAGGCTTTTTTACAAGAAGAAACAGTTAATAACGAGTATGCTTGGTTTAATAAAGGTAGGCATATACAAGGTTTAAATATTGGGCATAATTTTAACGAGAACTGGTTTGTTAGGGCAGGTGTAAATAGAAATGAATTTGCAGGTTTTTTTAACCAAAGACAAGGGCAAGATTATTATCAAAACGATGGATTACGTGGTTACGATTGGTTGCCTAAAACCCAAATTAACACTAATGCGCTATTAAACTATAGTAAGACTAATTTTAAGGTTTTTTATAAGTTTGAATATTTTAACGAAACAATAAATTACTATGATGCAGCGGTTAGGGCTAACGTAAACACGCAGTCGCAAACCAGTAATCCATCTGCTACAGATAGGGTTTTTACAACCAACAGATTTGTAAACAATATAAACCTAAACGGTAAACTTAATTCTGGAGCAAATTACAATGCTTCGTTATCTTACCAACAACAAAAGCGTCGCTTAAACGAGTTTAACTATTACATATTAACCAAAGAAAAAAGCAACGAAACCGATGAGGTTTATCAATCTAGCAGCGTATTTTTTTCTAAAGGAAGTATAAATAATTTGGTTAAAAACGATGTTTATAATTTTCAATTAGGTTACGAAACTCGTTTTATAGAAGGTTTCGATACTCAGGCTTCAGGCGATGTTACACAGCAAGATAAAAAGCAAACCCAAAATAATTATGCAGTTTTTGGTTCTTCCGAAATAAATTTTTCTAATAAGTTTTTATTCCGACCAGGTTTACGTTTTGAATACAATTCCCTATTTCAATCTAAATTTTTAGGCTCTATAAGTGCTCGTTATCTTATGAAAAAAGGTTTTGAGTTACGCGGAAACTTTGGTACAGCGTACAGGACACCAAATTTCGAAGAGCTTTACTATTACTTTGTAGATAGCAATCACGATGTAAGGGGTAACGAAAATTTGAGTCCAGAAAATGGTTTTACAGCCTTTTTAAACTTAAAAAAACGTAGTTGGTTTAATAATTTATCAATGCTAAATGCCATAAAAATAAGCTATATCGATATTAAAGATAGAATAGATTTAGCTATTGTTAATAATGCGCCATTGCAGTATCAATATATAAATATAGATACCTATAAATTATGGAGTACAACATTAGAGAATAGTTTAAAAGCCAATAGTTGGATATTTAACTTTGGAGCTACATTACAAGGTATCGCTCAAAACACTAATAACGACAAAGAAGCAAACAACAATTTTCTTTATGCTTTACAAATAAATGCAGGTGCTACTTATCAAGTAAAAAAATGGGATGCTGCTTTTACTGTGCTTTTAAAACATAATGGCGAGCAGCAAAACTTTACAGCTACAGGCGCAGATAGCGATGGTAACTCTACATTTTCTAAAACTACAACTAGTGCTTATAATTGGTTAGATGCCTCTGTAAAAAAGTCTTTTTTTAATAATACAGTTCAAGCCACACTTGGAGGTAGAAACCTGCTAGATGTTACTAATGTAAATATTAGTAATTCAGCAAATGGAGGTATTCACTCTGCTAATAACAATGGGCTTTTATTGGGTTACGGTCGCTCGTATTACTTAAAACTATTATATAATCTTAAATTTTAAAAACTAATATCATGACAAACAAATTATTTACTTTTATTTTATGTGTTGCAGCATGTGCCTTTGTAGGATGTAGCGATAATGACGATGGACCAACGGAACCTATTAAAATTCTTATTGAAGGAGCCTCTATAGCTCCAGAAGTTGGTGGTCCAAACGAGCAAAATCAAGTGTATGTAGATTTAAGTAGTAGCATTTCAACTGTTGTACAACGCGATACTTGGGATTTAGGTTTTTATTCTGGGGCAGAATTTAGAGTTGTAATAAATGGTACTATTGCTATGGCTGCAGCCCAATTAACAGCAACAGATATTGATGCTGTAACCTCCAGTAATCAAGAAATACAAGATTTACAGCCAATGGTAAAAACTAATACCTATGATAAAATAAGCATGCAGTATGTAGATACACCTAATGGAGATTTAAGTGGTACCGCTTTTTCAGAAATTTCTGTAACAGATGCAAATAATCATGTTTATCTTGTAAACTTAGGTTATGAAATAGGAACAGAAACACCTACTACGGGAGCTATTGACACTACAGATGAACCAAGAGGCTGGAAAAAGGTGAGAGTTTTACAAGATGGATCTAATTACATCTTACAATATGCTGATTTAGACGATACAACTCACCAAGAAGTATTAATTTCTAAAAACTCTAATTATAACTATAGTTTTTTTAGCTTTAATACTAATAGTGAGATTAATATAGAGCCAATTAAAGAAGAATGGGATTTAAGCTTTACAACATTTACTGATGAAGTCTTTATAGGTACTGATAGCTATGGACCTTATTTTTATTCAGATTTTGTTGTTACTAATAAAAAGCAAAATACCAAAGTATATATGGTTGATAATGAGTTGCAAACAGATTTGTCATACGAAAACTTTACATTGGCAGATATAGATAATACAAAATTCTCTAGCGACCAAAGAAGTATTGGAAGTAGTTGGAGAAATAGTGGCGGACCAGGAAGCTTACCTTCTTTAAAAACAAATGTATTTTATATTGTTAATGATACTGATGGTAATCTTTATAAATTGCAGTTTATAGCCTTAACAAATGCAGACGGAGAACGTGGATACCCTGAGTTTGTTTATAGTTTATTGCAATAATTAAATATGTAAATTTATATGCAGGTGAGTCTGGCAATTTTTGCTAGACTCACCTATTTTATATAAAAATATAGCTTACTTTAAGAGCATTTAATAATATGGTTTTTTTAAAAAGGATAGGTGTTAAAATTTTACGAACTTAGCAACATTTAAAAGCGTAACTCATTCTAATTTTTTAGAATGCTTTTTACTTTATAAATTTATCTTTTTGGAGACTAACATCAGTTTTAAGCAAATTAATAAATTGGCAATTCCTGCGCTAATATCTGGCGTGTCAGAGCCTATTTTGTCTTTAACCGATGCTGCTATTGTTGGGCATGTTAGTGTAAATGCAACAGAGTCTTTGGCTGCGGTAGGTATTGTTACCACTTTTATGTCTATGCTTATATGGGTGCTTGGGCAAACACGAAGTGCAATATCTTCTATAGTTTCTCAATACGTTGGTGCTAACCAGTTAGATAAAATTAAGAATTTACCAAGTCAGGCTATTTTTTTTATTACCTCTTTAAGTTTATTAATTATTGTTTGTACTTATCCTTTTGCTAAATATATATTTAAACTATACAATGCCTCTGGTATTATACTCGATTATAGTGTCGATTATTATTTAATTCGGGTTTTAGGATTTCCTTTTACTTTGTTTACAATTGCTGTTTTTGGTACATTTAGAGGGTTGCAAAATACCTTTTACCCAATGGTTATTGCTATTATTGGTGCATTAGCTAATATTGTATTAGACATTATATTGGTGTACGGTATAAGTGGTTACATATTACCAATGGATATAAAAGGCGCAGCATATGCTAGTGTGGTAGCTCAGCTTATAATGGCTTTACTATCTGCTTGGTTTTTACTTAAAAAAACAGTTATTCCATTAAAAATAAGTTTTCCGTTAAATAAAGAAATGAGTCGTTTTTCTTTAATGATTTTAAACCTTTTTGTGCGTACAATAGCATTAAATGTTACGCTTTATTATGCGAGTGCATTTGCAACAAGTTATGGTCCTGCTTACATTGCTGCATATACTATAGCTATTAATTTGTGGTTTTTGGGCGCATTTATTGTCGATGGTTATGCAAGTGCTGGTAATATTTTATCAGGCAAATTATTTGGAGCAAAAGCTTATGGTTTACTTTTAAAATTAAGTAATAAACTTATTAAATACGGGCTAATAATAGGTGTTGTTTTAGCTGTTCTAGGATCGCTTTTTTATTTTTCTATTGGTAGTATTTTTACTAAAGAACCAGAGGTTTTAAAGCAATTTAATGCTGTATTTTGGCTCGTGCTTGTTATGCAGCCTCTGTGCACTTTGGCTTTTATTTTTGATGGTATTTTTAAAGGATTAGGAAAAATGAAATATTTACGAAACGTTTTACTCTTTTCAACCTTTATTGTCTTTATTCCAATTTTATTTTGGTTAGATGGTTTAGGTTATAAGCTACATGCCATTTTTATTGCTATTACATTTTGGGTTATTGCTCGTGGTATTCCATTAATTATTAGGTTTCGTAGTTTGTTTGTGCCATTAATTGAAAATAAATAAGTTAAAGGTTTATATACCTAAAGAATTTTCTTATTTTTAGGTTAAACTTTTTTGATTATTATCTCCTTGAAAAAATTATAAGAAATGATATTAAAAATAAAGCTTTTTATATGCATATTTTTTATTAGTATTTCTGTATTCTCTCAACAGAGTCAAATAAATAGCGATTCTATTTTAAAAAGAATTGAACGTTTTAGGACGTTTTTTTACAAACAACAACGGTTTGGTGAAGCATTGGCTTTATCAGAAGATTTATTAAAAATTGCAGAGCAAGAAAAATCAGATACTTTAATAGCGCGAGCTAATAACGATTTAGGTCTTTCGTTTTCTGCTTTAAAGGATAAAAATAAAGCTATTGTTTATTATAAAAAGGCTTTAGCTATTTACAAAAAGCTTAATTTGCTAAACGAAGTAGGAAATGTATCGAATAACATAGGTATTGCTTATGCCGAGATTAACGATTTTGAAAATGCAAAAGTATATTATTTCGAAGCGTTAGATTATTTTGAGACAGAAGACGATAAGGCGCACGTTTATCATGATTTAGGCTACGATTACGGAAGAAATGGTTACTATAAAAACTCTATAGAGTATGTTAATAAAGCATTGCCTTTTATTCTTAAAAATAAAGAGGTAATAACAGAAGGGTATAGTTATCAAGCCTTGTTTTATGCCTACTATAATTTAAAGAATAAAGATTCAGCAGATTTTTATTTCTATAAAGGTATAAATCATGCAAAAGCTATAGATAATTTAGATATTATCTATTTGTTATATGAAGATCGTTTCGACCAGTTAAAAAAAGAAAACAATGCAAAAGAAGGTTTTAAGGTTATAGACTCTGTTTTTAAATATAAAAACCTTCTTAAAGAAAGAGAGGCGCTTAATATTTATAAAGAGGTAGAGGCAAAGCTTCATATTAAAGATACCAATAATAAATTAAAAATTATCAAAAAAGAAAAGCGAGCTCAACAATTATTAAATGTTACATTAGTGTCTTTGCTTACTATTTTGTTAGTTCTGGGTTTACTTCTTTACAGAAAAAATAATCAATTAATAGCGGTTATTCAAAATCTAAATTCTGCCAATCAAATAGCAAAACAAAGCCTTTTAGAAAAAGAATTATTAGAGCAACAGTTAGAAAACATACAAGACGATATAATTACAGATATTCAAGATAATTTTGGGAATAGGCTTAGTGGTATATCTAATTCTTACGAGATCTTTTTATCTCTTTTTAAAACAGAAGATACTAGTAGCGAAAAACTAGAGGTTTTTAAATCGAATTTAGAGCATAGTTTAAAAAATTTACAAGAAGATATTAAAGATTTTATATGGAGTAACAAAAGTAAAAACAACTCTTTGGTTTTAACTCTTAATAAGTTAGAGATGTATGTATATAATTTGGCAAACGAGAATAGTGATGTTAGTATTAATATAAAATCGAACTTGGCAAAAGATGAATATAAGCTACCAAAATATTGGAACAGACAGTTGTTTTTAATATTACGAGAAACAATAGAGAATGCCTTAAAGTATTCTAAGCCAACTTACGTAACTATAGATTTTTCTATAGATAAAAATAATAAGCTAACTATAATAACAGCAGATGATGGTAATGAATTTAAAAGCGAAGCTTTGTTAAATTCGGTATACCTTTTTAATGTAAAAAGAAGAGCGCAAACTATGGGTAGTGTTGTAACCATGGAGCCTAAAGGCGATAATAATGTTATTAATAGAGTTATTATAGAGGGCAAAATACCAAGTGTTTAATTTTGTAATTATAACATGGTAAATAGTAAGTGGCGTTTGTAACTTTAATAATAGTTTGTATATTTCGTTTTTTAAATAAAAACAAAAATTAAAAAATGGAAATTCTATCGTTTATAAGTGGTAATGGCTTGTTTCTTGTTCTTGGCTTAGTATTAGTAATTGTTTATGTGGTAAACCGCAGAAAAAGAAGATAGTTATCTTGTTTTTAACCAGCCAGTAATACTTAAACGTTCTGTTTTTACCGGTTTTACTTCATGTTCTATTTTCTGGCTTTCAAAAATAACAACACGACCAGGAAAAGGATAAATAATTTTTTCAACCTCTTGTCCGTTTTTGTCTAGATATAAAACCAATTCTCCTCCGTTTTCTTCCAACCATCCATCTTCATTTAAATAACAAACAAAAGATAGTTTTCGTCTACCATCATTTTGAAAAGTGTCAATATGTCTTTTATAAAAGGTGCCTTTAGGATATAAAGCATAGTGAAATTCTTTATGCAGAATGCCTAAAAAGCAGGTTTTATTTAAATAATTAACCAAGTGGTTTATTTTATTAAAAAAAGGGAACTCAAAAACATCTGCTTTGGTTTCGTCCATCCATAAAATAATATCTCCCCGTATAGACTTTACAATAATTTCATCAAATTTATTACCAATTGCAGCTTTTTTAAAAGCATTCTCTTTGTGTTTATTTAATAAAGATTGTCGTAAAGTTTCAACTTCTGTACTAGAGAAAAAATTTTCAGAAATACTGTAACCGTCTTGAAGTAAGTTGTCTATAATCTTTTCGTAAGCGGTGTTGGTGTTAAAGTCAAGATTTTTAAAAAGCGCATTCATATGCAAGTAAACCTTTTAAAAATTAATACATTACAAATAATGTCCGTTTAAAAGTGCGCAAATGTAATCTAAAAACCAATTGCTTTTACAAAATGAATATCTTTGCAAAGTAAATAAGTAAACTAATGAGTAATATTCGCATAACAAAACAATTCTCTTTCGAGACAGGTCATGCTCTTTATGGGTACGATGGTAAGTGTAAAAATATACACGGGCATAGCTACAAACTATCGGTTACCGTAATAGGAAAACCAATTACAGATAGCACAAATGTAAAATTTGGTATGGTAATAGATTTTGGAGATTTAAAAAAAATAGTAAAAGAAGAAATTGTAGATGTGTTCGATCATGCTACTGTGTTTAATAAAAATACACCACATGTAGATCTTGCTAAAGATTTGAAAAGTCTTGGGCATAATGTGTTACTTGTAGATTACCAGCCAACTAGCGAAATGATGGTTATAGATTTTGCAGAGAAAATTAAAAATCGTTTACCAAAGCAGCTTAACTTACATTCGTTAAAGCTTCAAGAAACCGATAGCTGTTTTGCAGAATGGTTTGCAAGCGAAAATAATTAATTCGAGATATCGAGTTGTTTAATTTTAACCAATGAGTAAACTTTACATTGTACCAACACCAATAGGTAATTTAAAAGACATTACATATAGAGCTATAGAAGTTTTAAAAGACGTCGATTTAATTTTAGCCGAAGACACACGTACATCTGGTAAGCTTTTAAAACATTTTGAAATTACAACACATATGCAGTCTCACCATATGCATAACGAGCATAAAACGGTAGACAGTGTTATTCAAAAATTAAAAGGAGGTACAACTGTGGCGCTTATTAGCGATGCAGGTACGCCTGCTATTTCCGATCCAGGTTTTCTTTTAACTAGAGCCTGCATAGAACAAAATATAGAGGTAGATTGCTTGCCTGGTGCTACAGCTTTTGTACCTGCGCTAGTAAATTCTGGTTTGCCTAACGATAAGTTTGTTTTCGAAGGTTTTTTGCCTGTTAAAAAGGGACGCCAAACCAGATTGTTACTTTTGTCAGAAGAAACAAGAACCATTATTTTTTACGAAAGTCCGCATAAATTGGTAAAAACATTAGGCCACTTTTGCGAATATTTTGGAGAAGATAGAGAAGTGTCGGTATCCAGAGAGTTAACTAAGCTTTACGAAGAAACTATTCGTGGTACAGCAAAAGAGGTTTTAGCATATTACACCAATAAACCACCAAAGGGCGAAATTGTTATTGTAGTAGGTGGAAATTCCAAAAAATAAATTATAGTTATTCTATTTTAAAATAGAGTTAAGCATTTAAAATTATTAAGATGAATATAGAAGCATTTAAAAAAAAATTAAAAGCAACACCAACAGATATTCAGTTTTCTGAAACAATGAGTGCTATTGAAGCCAATTACAATTTTACTCCAACAGCTTTTAAAAACGGAGCTTTAGCAAATGCTGAAGGACAAAATTCTGGATCGTGTAAATTGTTTGCTTTTGCTATAGCCGAAGGCTTGACTAAGGAAGAAACCTTAGCTAGTTTTGGACAGTATTATTTTGACGATGTTTTAAAAGATCCTAATGGAGATGGGCATCAAAATATAAGAAATTTTATAAGTACTGGTTTTGATGGTTTAAGTTTTAAAGGCACTGCTTTAACAAAGAAATAGCGTATTTATAAAAGGACTGAGTGATTTCTTGGTTTAGAATTTCATGATAAAAAAATTACGTAACTAAAATTAATTAAGTTTAGCGTGTCTTAATGAAGCATGAAAGATTTACTTTATAACATAAGGCAATGCGATATTTGCGAAGCACACTTGCCTTTGGGTACAAGACCTGTAGTATCTGCACATCCCGAATCTAAAATAATTATTATTGGCCAAGCGCCAGGTACAAAAGTGCATGCCTCTGGAGTGCCTTGGGACGATGCTAGCGGTAAACAATTGCGAAAATGGTTAAACGTATCTGATAAAGATTTTTACGACGAAACCAAATTTGCCATTATGCCAATGGGTTTTTGCTACCCAGGAAAAGGAAAAACAGGAGATTTGCCACCACGTAAAGAATGTGCACCACAATGGCACAAGCCTTTATTAAATAAGTTGCCAAATGTAGAATTGGTGATTTTAATAGGCCTATACGCTCAAAAATATTATTTGGGTAAAGAGGCAAAACGTACCTTAACAGAAACTGTTAAAAACCATAACGAATATTTGCCTAAATATTTACCATTACCACACCCATCGCCACGAAATAGATTTTGGTTAACAAAAAATGCTTGGTTCGAAGTAGAGGTGTTGCCCGTATTAAGAGCCCGTATTAAAGGCATGATATAATTACTGGTTTGGCTCAATATCTTTTTTTAAACTAAGAAAATATTTTGGCTTCGTGTTTTTTTCAAAATTTTCTATGTCTTTTAAAGTAGCTTGAGGATGAAGTTTTTTATGTAGCCATAACCTTGTAAGTAAGCCTAACCTTAGTTCTTTACAAAGCATAATAATAAAGGTGAAAATTGAGCTTGTAATTAAATATGTTTCCATGGGTTTGATGTTTTATCAAATCTATGGCAAGAAGTATACGTTTTAAAAGGACAACTACTTTAGAGTGTATCTTTCTGTTTATTAGTTTTTTACGTGTTTTTGTGGTTGTTGTTGTTTTTAAAATCACCTTGTTTTAGCTTAATCTAAAGGGACAAAAGTACACTGTTTTTTTAAACCTAATGTTTATAGGGCTTTCCGGTGGTTATTGTAAAATAAAAAGGTGAATTATTCATTTTTAAAACGCAGAATTAAAAAAACCTCACTATTTCTAGAAAGGTTTTAATCCAATTTATTAAAAAGCAAACAGCATTAAAAATGCTAGAAAACCTAAATATGTTTTCCTTTTTCCCAGCCATGTTTTCCTAAATACTGTTCACCACTTTCTACAGCGCCACCTTCAATAGTGGTTCCCATACTGTCGTTCCATCTATTTAAATATCCAAAAAGAGAAATAACGCCAAGCATTTCTACAATTTCACCTTCGTCCCAATGCTCATGTAAACGCTTTTCAATTTCTTTGTCTACAGCATTTGGTACTTGGCTGGCAAGTAAAGAAAAATCTAAAGCAGCACGTTCTGCTTCGCTAAATGCAGGATGCGTGCGGTATTCCCAAATATTATCTAATTGTTCTTGTTCTGCGCCATAACGCTCTGCAGCTCTTATAGCATGGGCTTGGCAATATCTACAACCTGTAGCGTTGCTAGATACCCAAGCAATCATACGCTTTAATGCAGATGTTACTCGACCTTCATTAGCCATAACAGCTTTATTTAAATTAATAAAAGCTTTGCTAATGGCGGGTCTACGTTGCATAGTTAAAACCGAATTAGGGCAAAACCCAAGGGTTTCGTTAAAAAACTCGGCAAGTTTTTTTGTTTCTAAATCGTGATCTGAAGATAATGGTGTTACTAAAGGCATATTTTAATTTTTTAAGTCTTATTTTTGAGATTTACAAGTAACAAAAAATAATTAAGAAAAAATGGGAGTTCAAGTTACCACAAAATGGTTGGGAGAGATGCGATTTGAAAGCACAAATCCGTCGGGGCATAATTTATTTATAGATGCAGGCGAAGAAAACGGAGGTAAAGGAGAAGGGTATCGTCCTAAAGCGCTGATGCTTTCTGGTTTAGCTGGTTGCTCTGGTTTAGATGTTGCTTCTCTAATAAAAAAGATGAAGCTAGATGTTGCAGATTTTAAAATAGATTTAGATGCTAATTTAACAGACGAGCACCCTAAGTTTTATGATAAAGTTGTTATGAGTTTTCATTTTTATGGAGACAATTTAAACGAAAAGAAACTTCAGAAAGCAGTAGACTTATCGGTAGAGAAATACTGTGGCGTTATGGAGATGTTTCGTCAATTTGCAGAGCTATCTATAGAAACTCATTTTCATAATTCATAACAAATGCGTTGGACGCTAAAACCAAAACCGCCAAAAGAAAAGATAGAAGCTTTAAAATCTGTACTTAGTATAGACGATGTTGTTGCTACGCTATTATTACAACGTGGCATAGAAACGTTTGAAGATGCTAAAAAGTTTTTTAGGCCAAGTCTTGACGAATTGCACGATCCATTCTTAATGAAAGATATGGATAAAGCTGTTACTCGTATAGAGAAAGCCATAGCTAATAACGAAAATATTTTAGTTTATGGCGATTATGATGTAGATGGTACAACCTCTGTAGCATTAATGTCTACGTATTTAAAATCGAAATATCCGCTTGTTCATACGTACATTCCAAATCGTTACGACGAGGGTTATGGCGTGTCTTACAAAGGCATAAATTTTGCTTTAGAAAACGATTTTACTTTAATAATAGCACTCGATTGCGGTGTTAAAGCCATCGAGAAAGTGGCACACGCAAAATCTTTGGGTATAGATTTTATTATTTGCGATCATCACAGACCCGGAAACGAAATTCCAGATGCTGTGGCTGTTTTAGACCCAAAGCAAGAAGATTGTAATTACCCTTATAAAGAGCTTTGCGGTTGTGGTGTTGGTTTTAAACTTATACAGGCGTTAGCCTCTAAAGACGGGCAAACGGTAGACGATTTAACACAATATCTAGATTTGGTAGCTACAGCTATAGGCGCAGATATTGTTCCTATAGATGGCGAAAATAGAGTGCTTGCTTACTTTGGGTTAATGGTTATTAATTCGAGTCCAAGACCTGGAATTAAAGCTATTTTAGATCAGGTAGAAAAAACAGTACTTACCATTACCGATGTTGTTTTTACTGTTGCACCCAGAATAAATGCAGCTGGAAGAATGAAACATGGTAATTACGCAGTAACATTACTTTCTGAGGAAGAGGAAGATAAGGCGAAACAATATGCAGCAGAGATCGATGAATATAATCTAGATAGACGTGAAACAGATAAACGCATTACAGAAGAAGCTCTTAAACAAATTGAAGAACAAAAAGAGCAGGAGCGTTTTACTACTGTTGTTTATGACAAAGATTGGCATAAAGGCGTTATTGGTATTGTGGCTTCTAGATTAATAGAAACCTATTACAGACCAACTTTAGTTTTTACACGAAGTGGCGAGTATTTAGCAGCTTCGGCACGATCTGTTCGTGGTTTCGATGTGTATAATGCTATAGAGGCTTGTAGCGAACATGTAGAGCAGTTTGGAGGTCATAAATATGCAGCAGGATTAACGCTTAAAGAAGAAAATTACGAGGCTTTTAAACAAGCTTTCGAGGCAGTGGTAGACAAAACAATAGATAGAGCGCTATTAACACCAGAAATTAAAATAGATTATAAGATTAATCTAGACGAAATATCGCCAAAATTTTATAGAATTTTAAAACAATTTGCACCCTACGGACCAAATAATATGACACCTGTTTTTATGTCTGATAATTTAATAGATACAGGGTATGGTAAATGTGTAGGAGCCGATAAAACACATTTAAGAATAACAGTTAAGCAACCAGATCTGTCTTCAAACAGTTTTGTTGGTATAGGTTTTAGTATGGGCGATAAGTTGGATGTTATTTCTAGCGGTAATCCTTTTAGCGCAGTTTACTCTGTTGATGAAAACGAGTGGAAAGGCAATATCTCGCTTCAATTTAAACTAAGAGATATAAAATAATATTAAAAATAAATTTGCTTTAACAAAGCGATATTATGGCAAAAACCGATCCTTACGCAGCTTTGCGTATTAAAGAATTCAATATATTTTTACTTGTCCGTTTTTTATTAGTATTCGGCTGGTCTATGCAATTTATTGTTATAGAATGGGAAGTGTATGCCTTAACAGGAGATCCGTTATACTTAGGTTTAATAGGTTTAATGGAAATTATTCCCGCATTAAGCATGGCTTTATTTGCAGGGCATATTGTAGACCAACGCGAAAAACGAAATTTATTAGCCATTTGTATAGCTGCCTTTTCTTTAATAAGCTTTGGTCTTTTTTGGCTAACATCTCAAAATGTGTCTAATACTTGGTCTACACAAAGTATACTTTACTCTGTTTATGCCTTGGTGTTTTTTGGCGGATTTTTACGATCGTTTTTCGGGCCTACCATTTTTTCTATTGTAGCTCTTATTGTTCCTAAAAAAATATATCCAAATGCAGCTACATGGAATAGCTCTACATGGCAAATGGCACGTGTATTGGGCGTTGCTTTTGCAGGCTTTTCTATTAACTGGATTGGCGTACATTGGTCTTTGTGCATTATTTTTGGTCTAATTACACTGTCACTTCTTGTGTTATTTAAAATAAAACGAAAACCTATTCTTAACCCTAAAATAGGCGAACCTGTAATGCAAAGCTTAAAAGAAGGAGTGCGTTTTGTGTTTAAAACAAAAGCCATTTTAGGAGCCTTAACTCTCGATATGGTTTCGGTTTTATTTGGTGGCGCAGTGGCATTATTGGCAGTTTTTGCAGAAGATATTTTAAAAGTAGGTCCAGAAGGTTTTGGTATACTAGTAGCAGCACCATCGGTTGGAGCCTTTTTAACCATGTTAGTTACCGCCTACATTCCAATTAGTAAAAATGCAGGTATGAAACTGTTAGCAGCTATTTTTGGTTTTGGTGTTTGTATTATAGTATTTGGTTTATCGTCTGTATTTTGGATATCTGTGGTAGCCTTGTTTTTTAGTGGTGTAACAGATGGGGTTTCTATGGTAATAAGGCAAACCATTCTTCAATTAAAAACACCAGACGAAATGCGTGGTCGCGTATCGTCTGTAAATTCAATGTTTGTAGGGTCTTCTAACGAGTTGGGGGCTTTCGAGAGCGGATTAACAGCAAAACTTATGGGTACAGCAACAGCAGTAGTTTTTGGTGGCACCATGACTTTAATTACTGTAGTTACTACAGGTTTGGTCTCTCCGTCGTTTAGAAAATTAGATTTAACAAAAGATATAGAAGCACACGAAAACGAAACGTAATAATTGGGGCAAGTTGCCAAAAAAAATGGCAACCAGGCTTTTGGCAGTCGCTCTCTGCGAGGAGCTTCAACAAATGCCTCAATCCTTCTTGCGTGCAAGTTTGTTGTGTAAAAGGTTTAGTTAAAATGGGTTTTGTTTGTCAGTAAGGTCAATCCAAAAAGAATATACTTTTTTCTTGATGTAAGTTTTACTCATTTAAGGTTTTGTACTCTTTTAACTCCAATGTTTCACCATCAAAAACACCGTAGGTGTAGTATTTAATCCAATCTCCTAAATTAATATACTTAGAGTTGTTGTTAAGATCTATATTTAATGGTAAGTGTCTGTGCCCAAACACAAAATAATCGCGGTGTTTTGTTTCTAGTTTGCGTTTGCAATATTGTACAAGCCACTCTTTGTCTTCGCCAAGAAACTTAGCATCGTCATCGCCAGAAATAAGTTTATTTTTTACAGATAGGTGTTGTGCCATACGTACGCCAATATCTGGGTGTAGCCAACGAAATAACCATTTACAAAATGGATTTGTAAATACTTTTTTCATGCGTTTATAACCTTTGTCTTTTGGGCCTAAACCGTCGCCATGTCCAATAAAAAAACTTGTGTTGTTAAAGGTAAATTCTTGGGGTTTGTGGTACACAGGAATGTTTAGTTCTTCTTCGAAATACCCGTTCATCCAAAGGTCATGATTGCCAACAAAATAGTAAATAGGAATACCAGAATCTGATATTTCGGCAAGTTTACCAAGGGTTCTAGTAAAACCTTTTGGTACTACGGTTTTATATTCCATCCAGAAATCGAACATATCTCCAAGAAGAAAAATGGCTGCAGCATCTGTTTTTATTTCGTCTAGCCAGGCTACAAATTTTTTTTCGCGTGGCTTTGAAGCTTCTGTTGTTGGTGCTCCCAAATGATTGTCTGAGGCAAAGTATATTTTTTTTCCTTTGGAAATTTGCATGCTGTAAATATAATATAATTTCCTGCGAACGCAGAAGCCTAATTATCGAGTTTTTTTGTTTTTTAATGGGAGTTGTGTGGTTTGCGCTAGGGATAGAGGCTTTGTTGAAGCTCTTTTTGTGTTGTTGCACATATGCAACACAAAAAAGCGACTGCCGATAGCCCGACCCTTGTGGTAGCGCCCATAATTTTAATAAGTAAAAGGGGTGTTAAACATTAAATACTTCATTATTTTTACAGCATGATTATTACAGATACACATACGCATTTATATAGTGATGCTTTTGACCAAGATAGACACGATATGATTAATCGTGCCATTGAGCAAGGGGTTTCAAGATTTTTTATTCCAGCAATAGACTCAGAGTATACAGCGTCTATGCTTCAGTTAGAAAAAGATTTTCCAGAACACGTGTTTTTAATGACGGGTTTACACCCTACACATGTTAAAGATAATTATAAAGATGAGCTAAAGCACATTGAAGATTTACTAGAAAAGCGAAGTTTTTATGCTATTGGAGAGATTGGAATTGATTTGTATTGGGATAAATCGACTTTAAAAATTCAGCAAGAGGCATTTAATTATCAAATTAAATTAGCGAAAAAGTACAAGTTGCCTATTGTAATTCATTGTCGTGATGCTTTCGATGAGGTTTTCGAGATTTTAGAAAGCGAAAAGGGAGACGATTTATTTGGAATATTTCATTGTTTTACTGGTAGTTTAGAACAAGCGCATAAAGCTATATCGTATAATATGAAATTGGGTATTGGTGGTGTTGCTACTTTTAAAAACGGAAAAATTGATAAATTTTTAAACGAAATTGGTTTAAAACATATTGTTTTAGAAACCGATGCGCCTTATTTAGCACCTACACCTTATAGAGGTAAGCGAAACGAAAGCGCATATATTGTAAAAGTTTTAGAAAAACTGTCTTATATATATAATAGGAGTGAAGAAGATATAGCAGATATAACTACACAAAATTCTAAGGCTGTTTTTAAAGTGTAATTAATACTATTAAAATGAAACCAAATATATTATTAATTTATACTGGTGGTACCATTGGTATGGTTAAAGATTTTGAAACGGGTGCTTTAAAGGCGTTTAATTTTAAAAATTTATTAAAAAGAATACCTGAATTACAACTTATAGATTGTAATATAGATACGGTTTCGTTTGATGAGCCTATAGATTCTAGTAATATGAACCCACAAGAATGGGTGCGCATTGCCGAAATTATTGAAATTAATTACAGTAATTTTGATGGTTTTGTGGTGTTGCATGGTAGCGATACTATGAGTTATACCGCATCTGCATTAAGTTTTATGCTAGAAAACCTTGCTAAGCCAGTAATTTTTACAGGATCGCAATTGCCTATTGGAGATTTGCGTACCGATGCTAAAGAGAATTTAATAACTTCAATTCAGTTAGCATCTATGCAAAAGGATGGTTTACCTATTTTAAAAGAAGTGGGTTTGTATTTTGAGTATAAATTATATAGAGCAAATAGAACAACAAAAATAAATGCCGAGCATTTTCAAGCATTTACATCTTTAAATTATCCAGATTTAGCAGAATCTGGAGTGCATTTAAAAATTAACGAACCTTATTTATTTAAGCCAAATATAAGTAAACCTCTTGTTGTGCATAAAAACATGGATACTAATGTGGCAATAATAAAGTTGTTTCCGGGTATGCAAGAGGCTGTTTTAGCAAGTATTTTAAATACACCTAAATTAAAAGGTGTAATAATAGAAACTTTTGGTGCTGGTAATTGCACTACCCAAACTTGGTTTGTAAATTTATTAAAAAAAGCAATTTCTAATAACATACATATTGTTAATGTAACACAATGTGCAGGCGGAAGTGTTATTATGGGGCATTACGAAACGAGTAGTCAGCTTAAAAAAATAGGCGTAATTTCGGGTAAAGATATTACAACCGAGTCTGCTATTAGTAAATTGATGTTTTTATTAGGGAAAAAAGTATCTTATAAAGACTTCAAAACCAACTATGAAACCGCTTTGTGTGGCGAATTGTTTTAAAATTAACCATTAAAATTTTAGCGTTCAAAGATTTTTTTGTTATTTGAGCCCTTAAATGATGCAATTGAAATAAAGAGAGGTGGCCGAGTGGTCGAAGGCGCACGCCTGGAAAGTGTGTATACCTCAAAAGGGTATCGAGGGTTCGAATCCCTTCCTCTCTGCTGATTTTTATTTTTTAATTGTATTTTTTTTATATCTTTAACACTTTAACTAATAAAATTAAGATTTAGAACATGAAAAGATTATTTTCTATCCTTGCATTATCAGGAATGATGGCATTTGGAACTGTTAGCGCAACTACAACTACTACAACAAGTACAGCTGCAACAACTATCGTTAGTACAACACAAGATGAAGAGGCTCCTGCTGAAGAGTTAACCTTTCATCAAGAATTAAAGAAAAGATTTATTGAAGGGGGTCCTGGATTTATGGGGATCGTATTATTATGTTTAATTTTAGGGTTGGCTATCGCTATCGAAAGAATTATCTTTTTAAACCTTTCTACAACTAACACAAAGAAATTAACTCAATCTGTAGAAGATGCATTATCTTCTGGTGGTGTTGAAGCTGCAAAAGAAGTTTGTAGAAACACAAAAGGGCCTATCGCTTCTATATTCTATCAAGGTTTAGATAGAACTGATGAAGGTATTGATGCTGCAGAGAAAGCTGTTGTTGCTTACGGTGGTGTACAAATGGGACAATTAGAGAAAAACGTATCTTGGATTTCATTATTTATCGCATTAGCACCGATGTTAGGGTTTATGGGAACGGTAATTGGTATGATTCAAGCATTTGATAAAATTGAAGCTGCAGGAGATATGAACCCGTCATTAGTGGCAGGTGGTATTAAAGTAGCACTTTTAACAACTGTATTTGGTTTAGTTGTGGCAATTATTCTTCAAATTTTTTACAATTACATCATTGCTAAGATAGATAGCATTGTTAACGATATGGAAGATGCTTCTATTACGTTAATGGATTTATTGATAAGAAATAAGAAGTAATAATTAAAAACATAAACTATTATGGGTATTCATAAAATATTTAAAATATTGGCTGCTGTTTTAGCTATCGCTGGTGCTGTTTTTACAGTAATGCTAGCGTCAGGAAACGAAAGCCAAATAGGTAACGTACTTTACGTAGCCTATGCGGTATTAGGAATAGTTCTAGGTGCGGTTGTATTATTTACTATTTTTAATACATTATCTAATCCAGCTAACCTTAAACGCACACTTACAGGAGTAGGAGCTTTTGCTTTATTAGCAGCAATTTGCTACTTTGTATTCGCTTCAGGAGTAGAAACACCTTTAAAAGAAGGAGGTGTGCTATCTGCAAACGGATCTAAACTAGTAGGAGCAGCTTTATACTTATTCTATTTTCTAGGCGCAATTGCTATAGGATCTATGTTAATGGGTGGCGTTAAAAAAATGATAAAATAATATGGCAAAACGTGATGTACCAGAAGTAAATGCAGGTTCTATGGCCGATATTGCTTTCTTACTACTAATATTTTTCTTAGTTACTACAACTATACCGAAAGATACTGGTCTTAATCGTAAGCTACCGCCAATAGATGAGAGCGATGTAGAGCCGCCTGTTATTAAACAAAAAAACATCTTTACCGTTTTACTAAACGGTCAAGATCAATTGCTTGTAGAAGACGAAATTATGGAAGTTAAAGACTTAAGAGCAGCAGCTATTGAGTTTTTAGATAACGGAGGTGATGGAAGTTGTTCTTTTTGTAAAGGGAAGAGAGATGAAAAATCATCAGACAATCCAGACAAGGCAATTATTTCTTTAAAAAATGAGCGCGAAACATCTTATGCTGCATACATTGCAGTACAAAATGAATTAGTAGCAGCTTATAATGTGTTAAGAAATAGACGAGCATTAGAGGTAGGACCTAAGAAAGGGTTTCGTGATATGGATTTTATTACTATGCAAAACAACTACAAAGATGTTAAATGGTATGGTAATAAAACAAAACTGAAAGCGGTAATTGACGAAATTAAATTAGAAATTCCGCAAAAGCTTTCAGAAGTCGTAAATTAATTTAGAATTAAAACAATATAGATTATGTCTAAATTTAAAAAGAAAAAAGGTGGAGGTTTACCTCCTATTAACACTGCGGCATTACCAGATATTGTTTTTATGTTGTTATTCTTTTTCATGGTTGCTACCGAGATGAGAGAAGACACACTTAAAATAAAAAATGCGATGCCTGTGGCAGACCAGGTTGAAAAGCTAGACAAGAAAAACCCAGTTAGTTTTATCTATATGGGAACACCAAAGGATGAATTTCAAAAGAACTTTGGTACAGAAGCTAGAATTCAATTAAATGATAAGTTTGCAGATGTATCTGAAGTTATTGCATTTATTGGAGCCGAAAGAGCTGCTTTAAGAGAGGAATTAGTTCCTTTTTTAACAGTGTCTTTAAAGGTTGACAAAAAATCTAATATGGGTATTGTAGGAGATGTAAAGCAAGAGCTTAGAAAAGCGAATGCTTTAAAAATTAACTATGCTACCGGTACTGGTGATGCAACATCAAATATGAAGTAAACAATCTTAATTTGTTAAAATAAAAAAGGTATTCTATTTAGAATACCTTTTTTTATATCTGTAATTTAACAAGTTCAATTTATATTTGTATTACTACTAATAGTTAATAATTTAAAATGAAAAATTTTTTACTATTTCTATCCTTTATTTTTGTTTGCAATGTTGTTATTGCTCAAGATGAAGCTACAACTTCTGTAGAGATTGATTCTTTGTACAAAGAAGATCAATTTTACCTAGGCTTAACTTATAACTTGTTGGGTAATAAACCTAAAGATGTTAGTCAAAGTCAAATTTCTCTAGGGTTTCATTTTGGTTTTATTAAAGATATGCCAATAAACAAAAATAGAAATGTGTCTATTGGTGTTGGGGTTGGCTATTCTACAAACAATTTTAATAATAACTTATTTATTAATGAGAATGAAAACGGAACAAGTACTTATCAAGTTATAGATGATGACATTGGCAATTATTCAAAAAATAAATTGGCGCAACATTTAGTAGAAATACCTATAGAGTTTAGGTGGCGCACATCTACCCCAGAGCGTTATAAGTTTTGGCGTATTTATACAGGGTTTAAGCTAGGTTATTTACTTAGTAGCACAACTAAGTTTAATGGAGATTTTGGAGACTTTAAAAGCCGAAATAATAGCGATTTTAACGATTTTCAATATGGTCTTAGTTTAAGTGCAGGATATAATACTTGGAATATTTATATTTACTATGGTTTAAATGCCATTTTTAATAACAATGCAATGTTAAATAACAAACATATAGACATGAATGCTATTAAAATTGGATTAATGTTTTATATTCTTTAAAAGATAATTGTGAGAAATTTAACTTTAGTTTTTACAGGGTTTTTGCTAATTTTTCAAGTTGTAAAAACCATGAAGAAAATACTACACTTGAGAATTTTAATGGTGATAGAACTACATTCTCTAAAACCTTAGCCAATAAAATACTTATGGCACAAAAAGTTGGAGGTTCTTATAAGCTTTCTAGCACAGAAGCCCTGCCGGTAATGGTTAAGAGTTTAAGCGAAAATGTGCAAAAGCAATCTTATGCAAAAATTAAAGCATTATTTGGCGATTATAAAGGACTAGAATTTCATTCTATAAAAGAAATTGTTAAAGGTGAGACTTATGAAATATATAGGTTTAAAGGTGATTTTGAATTTAACTCTGAAACTGAAGTTAGAGTCGTTTTAAATAAAGAAGGCAAACTATCTGGTTTTTTTGTGAAACCTTGGAACAATAGTTTATAACCAATTAGGAATTAATATTAATTGAGGAATAAAACCAACAAAAAAGCCCATAATAAGTTCTTTATAGGTGTGAGCTTTTAAATGCAACCTCGATGTTGCAATTGCGCCGGTTAGCAAACATATTATGGCTATTACTTTTACAATATTAATGCTAAAATGTATACTTAGTGCGACAAAAAACATAAATATTCCAGAAATAGATACGAGATGTAAACTGGCTTTAAATTTTGCAAATGCTAATACTAAGCTTATAATAGTAGACATAAGTATACCTATAAAAAAATAATATAGCTCTATAAACTCGTTTTGAGGCAATACCCTTAATAAAATTAAAACTGTAATTACACCATTTAACGCTAAAGGAACAATGCGTTCGTTTGTTGTTTTAAGATAAATGGAACTTACTTTACCTAGTGTTTTTAATAAAAAAAATAATAGAATGGGTAATAATACGGTTAGTATAAAAAGCGATATTAGTTTAGCGTTAATAAGATTTTGGTCTACATATCGAGGTGTTTTATAAAAATAAAACATAACACCCAATAAAGGCATTATTAGGGGGTGAAACAGTACCGAAATACTTTTTAATATGCGATGCTCCATTAAATCTTTTTACGTAATCGAGCCACAGGTATATCTAACTGTTCTCTATATTTTGCTACAGTTCTTCTTGCGATAGGGTAGCCTTTTTCTTTTAAAATAGTAGCTAAATTTTCATCTGTAAGCGGTTTTTTCTTATTTTCTTCTTCAATAACGGTTTCTAAAATCTTTTTTATTTCTCTGGTAGATACATCTTCGCCTTGATCGTTTTTCATAGATTCAGAGAAAAACTCTTTAATCAATTTAGTGCCATAAGGCGTGTCTACATACTTGCTGTTTGCAACTCTAGAAACTGTTGATACATCCATAGATATTTCGTCTGCAATATCTTTAAGAATCATGGGCTTTAGCATACGCTCGTCTCCAGATAAAAAATATTCTTTTTGATAATGCATAATGGCGCTCATAGTAACAAACAATGTTTGTTGACGCTGTTTAATAGCCTCTATAAACCACTTTGCAGCGTCTAGTTTTTGTTTTATAAAAATAACAGCATCCTTTTGAGACTTAGATTTATCTTTCGTGTCTTTGTAGCCTTTAAGCATATTATTGTACTCTCTTGAGACATGAAGCTCTGGAGCATTCCTACCATTTAAAGTAAGTTCTAGTTGGCCATCAACTATTTTTATAGCAAAATCTGGTACAACGTGTTCTACAATTCTATTGTTACCAGCATAAGAGCCACCAGGCTTAGGGTTTAAGTGCTCAATCTCGTTAATGGCATCTTTAAGTTGCACTTCTGTAATATCGAATTTTTGAAGTAATTTTTTATAATGCTTTTTAGTAAATTGATCAAAGGCATTATCTATAATATTTGTTGCTAATTCGGTGTCTGCAGTTTTTTCTTTTCGATGTAGTTGTATGCTTAAACATTCTTGTAAACTTCTTGCACCAACACCTGCTGGGTCTAATTGATGTACTAATTTTAAAACATACTCTATTTTGTCTTCTGTGGTGTAAACGTTTTGAGTAAAAGCTAAATCGTCCATAATATCAGATAAAGACCTACGTATGTATCCGCTTTCATCTACACTACCAACTAAAAACTCTGCAATGTCTCGCTCTTCATCATCAAGTCTGTATGTGTTAAGTTGATTAACAAGAGATTGAGTAAATGATGTGCCAGCAGCGTATGGTATGGTTTTATCATCTTCGTCTGCACTGTAATTATTTACTTGCGTTCTGTAGTCTGGTATTTCGTCATCACTTAAATACTCGTCTACATTAATATCTTCAGCATTAATAGTTTCGTTATCTGCATAATCGTCTGTAGAATTATCTAAATCAGAATCAAGCTCGTTTTCTCCTTTTTCTTTTCCACCTTCTAATGCTGGATTTTCTTCAAGTTCTTGCTTTAAACGTTGCTCGAAAGCTTGCGTAGGCAACTGTATCAATTTCATTAATTGAATTTGTTGCGGAGACAGTTTTTGCGATAATTTAAATTGTAAATGTTGTTTAAGCATGTCTTGATTTAAGGTTGTTACTCAAAGATAGAAAAAGCAATTAGTTTACCAAAGTCGTACCAAAGTTGTATAAATATGTTTTTTTTTGTTAGAATTCAGCATTTTGAGGTGTTCTAGGAAACGGTATTACGTCTCTAATATTGCCCATTCCTGTTGCAAACATAACTAACCGTTCGAAGCCTAAACCAAAACCAGAATGTACTGCTGTGCCAAATTTACGTAGGTCTAAATACCACCAAAGGTCTTCTTCTGGTATGTTTAAGGCTGCCATTTTTTCTTTTAAAACATCTAAACGTTCTTCACGTTGTGCGCCACCAACAATTTCTCCAATACCAGGAAAAAGAATATCCATAGCGCGAACCGTTTTACCGTCTTCGTTTAAGCGCATATAAAATGCTTTAATGTTTGCAGGATAATCAAAAAGAATAACGGGGCATTTAAAGTGCTTTTCTACAAGAAAACGTTCGTGTTCGCTTTGTAAATCGGCACCCCATTCGTTAATTATGTATTTAAATTTTTTCTTTTTATTTGGTTTAGAATTACGAAGTATATCTATAGCTTCTGTATAGCTAACGCGTTTAAAATTGTTTTCTGTAACAAAATTTAATTTTTCAATTAAACTCATGTCACTACGTTCTGTTTGTGGTTTTGTTTTTTCTTCGTTTAGTAAGCGTGTGTTTAAAAACTCTAAGTCTTCTTTATTGTGTTCTAGAATGTAAGAGATAACAGATTTCATAAAATCTTCTGCCAAATCCATATTACCTGCCAAATCCATAAAAGCAACTTCGGGCTCTATCATCCAAAACTCTGCTAAGTGCCTAGATGTGTTCGAGTTTTCGGCTCTAAATGTTGGTCCAAAAGTGTATACTTTACCAAGTGACATGGCGTAAGTTTCTGCTTCTAATTGACCAGATACGGTAAGGTTGGTTTCTTTGCCAAAAAAATCTTGTGTGTAATCTATTTTGCCATCTTCCGTTAGTGGTGGGTTTTTAGCGTCTAGGCTAGAGACTTTAAACATTTCGCCTGCGCCTTCGGCATCGCTACCTGTAATAATAGGAGCGTGCATGTAATAAAAACCATTTTCGTTAAAGTATTTGTGTATGGCAAAAGATAACGCTGAGCGTAAACGCATAACTGCGCTAAATGTATTGGTACGCGTGCGTAAATGTGCATTTTCTCTTAAAAATTCGAAAGAGTGTTTTTTAGGCTGAATTGGGTATGTTTCTGGATTAGAATCGCCTAAAATTTTTAGACTTGTTACATTTATTTCGACGTTTTGTCCTTTTCCTAAACTTTTTACTAATTCGCCTTTTATATGTATTGCTGCTCCGGTTGTAATACGTTTTAAAATAGTTTCGTCTGTGTTTTCGAAATCGACAACACATTGAATGTTATTTATTGTTGAACCATCGTTTAAAGCAATAAATCTTTTTGCTCTAAAGGTGCGTACCCACCCTTTTATTTCTACATCGGTTAATGTAATTTCTTGTGATAATAACTGTGAAACAGTACGTGATTGCATATGTATTATAATTTATAATGTAAATATAATGGTTTCAATTTTTATAAATGAAACGTAGTTTGTTTTTTGAGCGCCTTAATGGTGTTTTGATGTATTAAGAACAGTTGAAGCTTTGTTAATTGTATGATGAAACTTGCGTAAGGGATTGATGCGGCATCCTTTTGTTTTATTGATGTTAGTTTATCTACTTGTTGGGAACTACTATTTTGTATAGTAACTAGCTTTTTTAGATTGAAAAACAAAAGATATAGCGCAAAGCCTGACATCGACCTTAGGAGGTGTTACGCCATAATAATTTTTATTTTTTTGTTCGTTTTTGGCTCGCTTTCATTTTATCTAAATTTTCTTTAGTAAGCATATAGTCTTGTACATTTTTGTCTTTCCAACGGTGGTAAGAGAATAGAGGGAATACTACAAAAAATAAACCGAGTACACCAAAACCAATTAGTTTTTGCGAGTAGTCTGTGTCTAGAAAATAGCCTGTAAGAATGCTTGCTATGGCTGCTATAAATAAAATAATTATAAGGTTTTTCATGGGGTTAATGAGATAGTATTATTAATTGACGCCTATAGGCCGATAATAATTTAGATTTTGATATATAACCGTAATATTTTCCGTTTTTTATTACGGGTAAGTTCCATGCACCGCTGGTTTTAAAGAGGTTCATTATGGTGTTCATGGAGTCGTCGTAATCTATAATTCCTCTATCGGCATGCATTAAACTTTCTACGTCTACTTTTTCGTAAAGTTCTGTGTTAAACATTATATGCCTTATGTCGTCAAGCCTTATAACACCTAAAAACTCTTGGTTTTCGTTTACTACAGGGAAATGGTTTCGCGAAGATTTTGATACAGCATCTTTTAATATGGCACCTAATTTCATGTCTGGAGTTAGTTTAATAAAGTTGGTTTCTATAACTTTATCTATATCCATGGCCATTAGTGCGTTTTGATCTTTATCGTGTGTTACAAGTTCTCCACGTTGTGCTAGTTTTAAGGTATAAATAGAGTGCGATACAAAATACTTAGTTATGGCAAAGGAGATGGCAGAAACAATCATTAAAGGAACAAATAGTTCGTAACCTCCGGTAATTTCGGCAATTAAAAAAATGGCTGTTAATGGGGCGTGTAGTACGCCTGCCATAAGCCCTGTCATGCCTATTAGCGTAAAATTAGACTCCGATACATGAAAATCTAAACCTATATTGTTAATGATTTTTGCAAAGGCATTACCTAGTGCACTGCCCATAACAAGTGTGGGTATAAAGACACCACCAACACCTCCTGCTCCAAAAGTTGTGGTCATGGCAATGGCTTTAAAAAAAGCGATGCCAATAAGTAGAGCAATTACTAGCCATATATTCGATAAATCTAAATTAAAAGGTGTTTCTCCTATGGCAGCTAAGTGGTCGCCTTTTAATAAATTGTTCATAATACCGTAACCTTCACCATATAATGGTGGAATGATGTAAAGCATAGTACCTATAGCTAAGCCTCCAATAACAAGGCGTAAAGCTCGGCTTTCGAATTGTTTAAAAAAATTAGTTATCGCAAAAAATACCTTTGAAAAATAGGCTGATGCTAAACCGGTTATAAGGCCTAGAATGGCATAAAAAAAGATGTCGTTAACTTGAAATTTATCGGTTAGTTCGAAACGTAATAATACATCGGTACCTAAAAACATATACGAAGTAACCACTGCCGATACCGAAGCTAGTAAAAGTGGTACTAAAGATGTAAAGGCTATGTCTAGGCTAAATATTTCTATGGCAAAAATTATGGCTGCAATAGGGGCTTTAAACATAGAAGCCATAGCGCCAGTTGCTGCGCAGCCAATAAGTAGCATTCTTGTTTTTGTGTTCATGTGAAATAGCCTTGCTGCGTTAGAGCCTAAAGCAGAGCCTACACTAACAGCAGGACCTTGCAACCCGACAGAGCCACCAAAGCCAACCGTTAGTGGTGCAGTTATTAATGCTGCGTAAATATTGTAACGAGGTATAATGCCACTAAGTTTAGAAATGGCATGAAGAGTAGACGATATACCGTGCCCAATATGTTTTTTTAGCCATATTTGTTTAATAACATAGACAAGAAAAAGACCAATAATTGGAAAAATAAAGTACAGCGAGTTTTTGTAATTGCTAAAAAAATCTATTTCGAAAAGTAGCCTAATGTAGTGTACTAAGTTTTTAAGGGTAACGGTACCTAATCCTGCTAAAAAACCAACTAGAATACTAAGGATGTATATAAATTGTCTTTCAGAAATATGCTTGTATTTCCAAATTAAAAATTTTCGTAAAAGACTTTTGTAGCTTAGCATGTTTAAGTGATGGCTGGTATAAAGCTAATAAAAAATCCTGCAATTTGCAGGATTTTGTAATGTTATGATTTTAAGTTTAATTTTAAGCTTAAATCGTTTAGTTGCTCTTCGTCTATTGCAGCAGGAGCATCTATCATGACATCTCGACCCGAATTATTTTTAGGGAATGCTATAAAATCTCTAATAGTTTCTTGTCCGCCTAAAATAGCAACCAGCCTATCTAGACCAAATGCTAAGCCCCCGTGTGGTGGCGCTCCGTATTGAAAGGCATCCATTAAAAAACCAAATTGAGCTTTAGCTTCTTCTTCTGTAAAGCCTAAGTGTTTAAACATTATGGCCTGTGTTTCTTTATCGTGTATACGAATAGAACCACCACCAATTTCGTTGCCATTTAATACTAAATCGTATGCATTAGCTTTTACCTCTCCAGGGTTTGTATCTAGTAATTTTAACTGCCCTGGTTTAGGAGATGTAAACGGATGATGCATAGCGTGATAATGCCCTGTTTCTTCATCTAATTCTAATAAAGGGAAATCTATAACCCATAAAGGTGCAAATACTTTAGGATCTCTTAAGCCTAAACGTTCTGCAAGCTCCATACGTAAAGCACTTAATTGCGCTCGTACTTTATTTTTATCTCCAGAAAGTACACACACTAAATCTCCTGGTTTTGCTCCTGTAATTTTTGCCCATTTAGCTAAATCGTCTTGATCGTAGAATTTATCTACAGAAGATTTAAATGATCCATCGTCATTACAACGCGAATAAATCATACCTAAAGCACCAACTTGAGGTCGTTTTACCCAGTTAATTAATTTGTCTATTTCTTTTCTTGTGTAACTGTTTCCTCCAGGCACAGCAATACCAACAACCAATTCTGCATTGTTAAAAACTGCAAAGTCTTTATGTTGTGTTACTTCGTTAAGTTCTCCAAATTCCATTCCAAAACGAATATCTGGCTTGTCGTTACCATATAAACGCATGGCATCGTCAAATAACATTCTAGGGAATTTATCAACCTCTACACCATTTACTTCTTTTAATAAATGACGCGTTAAACCTTCAAATATATTTAAAATGTCTTCCTGCTCTACAAATGCCATTTCGCAATCTATTTGCGTAAATTCTGGCTGCCTGTCGGCACGTAAATCTTCGTCTCTAAAACATTTTACAATTTGAAAATATTTATCCATACCACCAACCATAAGTAATTGCTTAAAGGTTTGAGGCGATTGCGGAAGCGCATAGAATTGACCCTCGTTCATTCTAGATGGTACAACAAAATCTCTTGCGCCTTCTGGTGTCGACTTTATTAAATATGGTGTTTCAACCTCAATAAAATCTTGTTTAGATAAATAGTTTCTAACTTCTTGAGAGACTTTAGATCTAAAAATTAAACTATTTTTTACAGGGTTACGACGAATATCTAAATAACGATATTTCATTCTTATATCTTCGCCACCATCAGTTTTATCTTCAATAGTAAATGGCGGAAGCAATGCTTCATTTAAAACGGTTAATTTAGAAACTAATATTTCTATTTCTCCTGTTTTAATATTAGGGTTTTTTGAGGCACGTTCTATAACAGTACCTTCAACTTGAATAACAAATTCGCGACCTAAGTTTTGAGCTTGTTCCATCATGTTTTTAGATGTGCGTTCTTCATCAAAAACAAGTTGGGTAATACCATATCGGTCGCGTAGATCTACCCAAACAATAAAACCTTTATCTCTTGATTTTTGAACCCAACCAGAAAGGGTTACTTCTGTGTTTATATGTGTAGCTCTTAACTCGCCACAATTATGACTTCTGTACATTGTTGTAAAATTGAACTGCAAATTTAACTAATTAGTACAGATGAATAATTTTTTGTTGCTTTTTTTTAATACATATAAATAATAAAGTCTGTTTATTTTGATTTGTAGGGTATTACGGTATTATTGGTGGTGTTTGATGTTTGGTTTGGCATTTTCGTATTTTTTTAACTGTAAAAATGTTAATTTGTAAAGTTTGGAGTTTATTTTTTGATAAAAAACTACGTTTTAGTAATAATCTTTAGTGTTAATTTTTGTTAAAAACATGATAATATGTATATATTAGCATTAACTAATTCAAAATTACTTAAAAATTATGACTAAAATTTTACATTTAAAATTATTAATGTTTTTGATGTTCTTAGGGGTGTCAAGTATCATAGAAGCTCAAGAAGTTTCTGGAACTGTTACCGACGATTCTGGCCCATTGCCAGGTGTGTCTGTTATTGTAAAAGGCACTAGCACTGGTACAACTACAGATTTTGATGGTAATTATAGTGTAAGCGCCAGTAGCGGATCTACATTAGTGTTTTCTTATGTAGGTTACGACTCGCAAGAAATTGTTGTTTCTGGTAATAAAGTAAATGTTACAATGAAAGCAGGTGTTGCTTTAGATGCAGTTGTACTTACAGGAAATAGAGCTAAACCTAGAACAATTTTAGATTCTCCAGTGCCAATTGATAATATTGGATTAGAAGAAATGCAAAAAACAGGGCAGCCAACTGTAGATAAAATGTTAACTTATAAAGTGCCTTCTTTTAACTCGACTACTCAATCAATATCTGATGCTACAGCGCATTTTGATCCAGCAGATTTAAGAGGCTTGGGCCCAAGTAGAACTTTGGTTTTAGTAAATGGAAAACGTAAAAACCAAAGTGCATTAGTTTACATTAACGATACACCTGGAAAAGGAGAGGTTGGTGTAGATTTAAAAAGTATTCCTGCAGCAGCTATAGAGCGTGTAGAAGTTTTAAGAGATGGAGCTTCTGCTCAATACGGATCTGATGCGATTGCAGGGGTAATTAATATGGTTTTAAAGAAAAATGTAAAATATACATCTGTAAATGTGAAATCTGGTATTACTACTGAAGGAGACGGATTTAACTACGGAATAGATTTAAACACAGGTTTAACTGGAGAGAACGGTGGTTATTTAAATATTACTGCTGGTTATTACGAACAAGAAAAAACTAATAGACCTGGAAGTCCTGGGAGCGATGTTTTATTTGGTGTAGCTGCAGACGATCCAACTTGGGGAAGTTGGTTAGCTGAAAATCCAGAATTAGGAATGAATGTTGGTCAGCCAGAATTAAAAAAGCTTGATTTATTTTTTAATGCTGGAATTCCTTTTAAAAATAATTCTGGTGAGTTTTATACTTTTGGTGGTGTAACTACTAGACAAGGAAAAAGTTTTGCCTTATACAGAGCACCTTATTGGGTTGGAGACCCTCATAATTTATTACACGAAGCAGGAACAGATTACCAAGGATTTCAGCCTACTTTTGAAACCGATGTTTTAGATAACAACTTAACAGCAGGTGTAAAATGGAAAATGTTAAATTTTGATGTAGACTTAAGCGGAACTTACGGAAGAAATAGAATAGATTATGAAGTAAACAACACTTTAAATATTGATTTAGGAGCTAATAGCCCTACCGAGTTTAACGTAGGAGGTTATACATTTAGTAATACTTTAGCAAATTTAGATTTTTCTAGAAGTTTAGGACAAGTAAATATTGCTTTTGGAGCAGAGGTTAAAAATGAAAATTTTTCAGCAAGAGCAGGTGATCCTGCATCTTATTTTAATCCTACAGGAAATGGTGGAGCTCAATCTTTTCCTGGTTTACAGCCATCTAATGCTGTACGCGCCGATAGAAATAACTATGGTGTTTATGGAGATTTAGAGTGGGAGCCAACTGAGGAGTTATTAATTGGAGGTGCCATTCGTTATGAGGATTTTAGTGATTTTGGAGATAATGTATCATGGAAGGTAAGTGGTCGTTACTCTTTAGGAGATAAAGGAGCTATAAGAGCTTCTTACAGTACCGGTTTTAGAGCGCCATCTTTACACCAAATATATTTAAGTAATGTGCAAACATTAGTGTCTGGTGGGTCTATTTCTAACCAAGGAACGTTTAATAATGTAGATCCTATAATTAGAGAAGATTTAGGGGTGCCACAATTAACAGCTGAAACATCGCAAAACTTATCGGCTGGTATTACTTATAAAATTAAACCAAACTTATCGGTATCTGCTGATTTCTATAATGTAAAAGTAGACGATCGTGTTTTATTTACAGGTGAAATAGGAACTGATGGAGATGATTCTACAACAAATCCTGTGGAACAAGTGTTGTTAGATAATTCTATTACAACATTAAAATTCTTTGTTAATGCTGTAAATACAAATACTTCTGGGGTAGATTTAGTTGTTAATTATACTAATATAGGTCTTGGTGATGGTATGTTAAATGCTACATTAGCAGCAAACTTTAATGAGACTACAATAGAAGGAGAGATTGATACACCAGAATTATTGGCTCAAAATGGGTACGATATATTTAATAGAAAAGAGCAATCTAGAATTACATCATCTAGGCCAAAATCTAAAGTATTATTAGGTTTAGATTACGATTTAAATAAGTGGAACTTTATTTTAAATAACACCTATTTTGGAGAGGTTAGCTGGCAACATGCTAATAATGGATTAAATGGTGCCGATTTAGGAAATGGACCATTGCCTACAGATGATGCAGATTTCGATCAAACTTTTGCAGGTAAGGTAATTACCGATTTAATTATTGGTTACGAGTTTAATCAAAAACTTTCTGGTACTATTTCTGTAAACAACTTACTTGATGTTTACCCTGACGAAATTGATACCAAAGGTGATTTTGTTACAGATCTTGGGGGTCGTTTTAGATACCCATGGGAAGTAAACCAATTTGGATTTAATGGTACGGTTATAAATGCAAGTTTAGCATTTAAGTTTTAAGTATTTATCATACATAATATTTAATTTAAAACCCCATAATTTAGTTTTTTTGCTAAATTGTGGGGTTTCTTCTTTTTAATAAATTCTTAGTTATTGCCCTATATTGCTATGTATTTTTCTGATTTTCTCTTTTTTTTGTGTTAAAAAATCATTTTCAAGAGTAATATTATGAGGTTGTGTAGCCTAATTCATCGATAATATGCATATATTAGCTAGAACTAATTCAAATTTATAAATATTATGATTAAAGCTTTACGATTAAATTTATTAATGTTTTTAATGTTTTTTGGGATGTCAAGTTACATTGATGCTCAAGAGGTTTCGGGAACAATTACAGACGATTCGGGTCCATTACCTGGAGTGTCGGTTATTGTAAAAGGGACAACAACAGGATCTACAACAGATTTTGATGGTAATTATAGCGTAAACGCTAGCAATGGAGATACTTTAGTGTTTTCGTATGTTGGTTATGATACACAAGAAATTGTTGTTTCTAGTAGCACTGTAAATGTTGTAATGAAAGCAGGAGTAGCGCTAGACGCTGTTATGCTAGTAGGGTCTAGAAACCCGAGTAGAACAGCTGTAGATACAGCTGTGCCTGTTGATGTTATTGATATGGCCGATTTAGCAACTGCTGGACCACAAGTATCTGTAACACAAATATTAAATTATGTGGCACCTTCATTTTCATCTAACACCCAAACGGTTGCAGATGGTACAGATCATATCGATCCTGCACAGTTAAGAGGTTTAGGGCCAGATCAAGTATTGGTTTTGGTTAATGGTAAAAGAAGACATACATCGTCTTTGGTAAACGTAAATGGTACGCCTGGTCGTGGATCTGTGGGTACAGATTTAAATGCAATTCCTGCTGCTTCTATAAAAAGAATAGAGGTTTTAAGAGATGGTGCAGCAGCTCAATATGGATCTGATGCTATTGCGGGTGTTATTAATATTGTATTAAAAAACAATGTTAACGAGTTAACTGCAGCTGTAACAACAGGAGCAAATATGTCTAAAAATGGTAACGATCACGATGGAGGTACCGATGGAGAAAAAACACAAATTGATTTAAATTATGGTATTCCTTTAGGCGATAATGGCGGGTATATTAACATGACTGGTTCGTTAACAACTCGTGAGCGTACATCTAGAGCAAGAGCTAATAGTGGAAGCCTTTTTCATGCATATAACGCTATAGAATGGCAAGCTTACCAAGACGGATTTAATTTATCAGACTTAAGAACAGATTTAAGTGCGATTCAAAATTATGCATCTCAAGTTAGTCATTTTGATGCAACTTTACAATCTCAAATTGCAGGAGCAACCACTATAGAGCAGTTGTCTGGATATAATATGGCAACAGGAGACCAAAACACAGGTATTTTAACTGGTTTAGATGTAACCGATGCAGAATTAGCAGCTAGAGGGCAAACACGTAACGATTATAACATGAGTGTTGGTCAATCTGGTTTGGATCAAGGCCAATTTATGGGTAATTTAGAAATTCCTTTTGGTGATGATGAGAATGAAGCTAAGTTATATGCTTTTGGTGGTCTATCTTATCGTCATGGTGATGCTTCCGGTTTTTATAGAACACCTGGGCATAGCTCGGGTAGAGGTAATACTTTGTCTTATATCAATGGATTTTTACCTAACATTGAGTCAGATATTATTGATAAATCTTTAGGTTTTGGTATTTCTGGAAAAATTAATGATTGGAACATCGATTTATCTCATACTTGGGGTAAAAACACGTTTGCTTACAATATAACAAATACAACAAACTTTTATTTACAAGCATCGTCTCCAACAGAGTTTGATGCAGGTCTTAATGGGTTTCAACAAAACACTGTTAATTTCGATATGTCTAAGTTTTACGATGATGTTATGTCTGGCTTAAACTTAGCTTTTGGAGCAGAGTATCGTGTAGAAAACTTCTTTATAGAAGCTGGCGAAGAGTCTTCTTATGCTAAGTACGATGTTAATGCAGAGGTAGAAACTGCAGCTGCAGCAGGAGATCCTACTTTACAAGTAACAGACTTTTTTGGAAACCAAGCTAGCGCAGGGGCGCAAGTGTTTTCTGGGTTTACACCAGAAAATGCTGTGGATACTAAAAGAAATAGTATGGCTTTATATGTTGATGTAGAGGCAGATTTAACCGAAGAATTTTTAGTAAGTGCAGCTGTACGTTTCGAAGATTTTAGCGATTTTGGAAGCACACTTAACGGTAAGTTAGCTATGCGCTATAAGTTAAGTGATAATACTAATATAAGAGGGGCTTTAAGTACAGGCTTTAGAGCCCCTTCGTTGCACCAACAGTTTTATAGTAAATCTAATACATTGTTTAACGATCAAGGTATAGCTCAAGAGGTAGGTACTTTTACAAATAACTCTAGAGCAGCAGAGTTATTTGGTATTCCTAAGTTAAAAGAAGAAACATCTTTTAATGCTAGTTTAGGGTTTACTTCTAAAATTCCGGATGCTAATTTAACTATAACTATAGATGGTTACTTTATAGCTATAGACGATAGAATTACATATACAGGTAACTTTGGTAATCCTAATGATGGATCTCAGTTAGCTAGTATTTTTACTAATTTAGGAATAGGTCAAGCGGCATTTTTTGCTAATGCTATAGATACAGAAACTAAAGGTTTAGACGTGGTTATTAGTCATAAAGCTAATGTTGGTAAAGGACGTTTAACCAATAATTTAGCTGCAACTTACTCTAAAACTAAAAAAGTGGGAGCAACTAAAGGAAGTGATATTTTAACAGCAGCTGGTTTGTTAGATAATTATTTCGATGAAGGTTCTAGAGTGTATTTAGAGCTTGCTGTACCAAGAGTAAAAGCTAATTTGACTCATAGTTTAGATATGGGAGATTGGAATTTCTTTTTAAGAAATGCATTTTTTGGTAGTGTTTTCGATACAGGAACTTTAACAGAAGGTGGACATCCAGAAATTGGATCTAACGTAGTAACAGATTTAACAATAGGCTATAATTTTAGTGAAGCTGTAAGATTAACTGTTGGAGCCAATAACTTATTAGATGTTTATCCAGACGAGTTACCAGGATATTTAACATCTAGTAATCAATTTGTATACTCACGTCGTGTATCTCAATTTGGTAATAACGGACGTTATGTTTTTGGAAGACTTACTTTTAATCTAAAATAAGAAATATTGCTGTTTTAAGTTTATAAAAAATCTCCAAGACTTATTTAATTCTTGGAGATTTTTGTTTTAAATATATCTTTTTTAATTAAAATCAAAAAGCCTTAGTATAAACCAAGGCTTTCATCACTATTAATCAACCCTTATTTAGGGAAAAAACAAGGATTCTTGTAAACAACTAGTAGTTCTAGCTGTAATTCGAAAGCGAATTTTTTGTAGCGTGCAAAGCTAAATAAAAGCTTTGTTTAATTAATTTAAGTGTTTCTTTTTTCGTTAAATCGGATTGAATTTTTTATTTATAATCGGTGAAATACATAAAATAAAAACCCAGAGCTTCATTTAAGAATATCTGGGCTTTCGCAATCAATTGAATTAGTCACCAATTAAAATTGTTTGTACTTATATATTGCCTTTAATATTTTCTATTTGCGAATATTTTGCTGCTCTATTGCTATAAATCCACATTTTAAATTTAGTTACCAAATAGAATAAAATAGGAACTACAATTAAAGTTAAGAATGTAGCAATAAATAAACCATAAATTACTGTCCAGGCTAGTGGCCCCCAGAAAATAACATTATCTCCTCCTGTATAAATATTAGGGTCAAACTCACTAAATAGTGTAAAGAAGTTAATGTTAAGTCCAGTTGCTAAAGGAATTAACCCTAAAATGGTTGTTATAGCTGTTAGTAATACAGGGCGTAAACGTGCTTTTCCTCCTTTAATAATGGCTTCTAAAAGCTCGTCGTTTTCTATATAGGCATCATCTTCTAAATCGTGTTCAACTTTCTTTCTGTCAATTAAAAGTTGGGTATAATCTAAAAGTACCACACCGTTATTTACAACAATACCAGCAAGCGAAATAATACCCATCATGGTCATCATAATAACAAAAGAACTTCCTGTTGCAACAATACCGCCAAACACACCAATTAAACTTAAAAATATGGCTAGCATAATAATACCAGGCTTAGAAATGGAGTTAAATTGAAATATTAATATGAAGAAAATTAAGCCTAAACCTGTAAAAAATGCACCCATTAAGAAAGCCATTTGTGTTTCTTGCTCTTCTATTTGGCCAGTGTAATCTATTTTTACAGTGTTTGGTTTTTCTTCAAAACTTTGCATCTCGTTCTGAATTTTAGAAACTATTGCTGTAGCATCTGTAAAGCCAGGAGCTAATGCAGAATATAAGGTTACAACACGCTTAACGTCTTTATGCTTAATAGCACTAAAGCCTGAGTTGTTGGACTGTTTGGCTACGGTAGATACAGGAACTTCTTTTACTTGCCCCGAAGCCATATCTCTAAAAGTGATTTTTTGATTAAATAATGCGCTGGTATTATATCTGTTTTCTTTGTTGAAGCGAACATAGATATCATAATCTTCACCATCTTCTTTAAAAACACCTGCCTTTGCTCCAAAAATTGAATTACGAAGTTGTTGACCTACTTGACCAGATGAAACGCCTAATTCTCCTGCTTTCTTTCTATCGACTAGTACTTGCATAGAAGGTTTAGATTTGTTTACATCTATTTTTAACTCGTCTATGCCTTGAATGTTTTTAGAGTTAATAAAATCTTTCATCTTTTCTGCAGTGGTAATTAGTTCTGCATAGTCATCTCCTTCTAATTCAACATTAATAGGGTATCCTGCAGGTGGGCCAACTGCATCTTTTTCTACAGAAATGGCAATACCAGGATAAATATCTTTTAAATCTTCCTGAACCTTTTTAAGTAGCTCGTTACTATCTGCTCCATCTCTAAACTTATATTCTCGCATTGTAGCTGTAATTTTACTACGATGTGGCATTTCTGCAGCAGATCCACCATCTGTTTGTGGGTTTCCTGCACCTTCTCCTACTTGAGAAACAGCACTTTCTGTTAAGAAATTAAAACCAGAATCGTCTATATAGGCTGGGTCGTTTAAAATGTTGTAAACACGTGCTTCTATATCTTTAGTAATGGCATTTGTTTTCTTTATGTCTGTACCTTCTGGGTATTCAATATAAACAATAATTTGATTTGGCGTATTGTCTGGAAAAAATTCAACTTTTGTACGCTGACTAGAAACAGATGCTCCAAAGCCTATAAATGCTACAATTAAAAGAGCAACTGTACCTATTGTAATTATAATAGGTTTTCTTCCGCTTAAAGCAAATCGAAGTGACTTTTCGTAAAAGCGCTCCCAAACTGGTAAAATTTTATTTTGAAAAGCATTAGACCATCCTCTTAAAAATAATCGATAAGCCCAAAGCATAATAACTGTTACAATCATTAAAGTACCTAGACCTCTATAGCTACCACCTACTATTAGAATTAAAAGTCCTATACCACCAATAATAGCAGATATTCTTAAAATTTGTTTTACAGGCATGTCTTTGTCTTCGGTAGTCATAAACTGAGATACTAAAACCGAGTTAAAAAATATAGCAACAAATAATGACGAACCTAAAACTACCGATAAGGTTATTGGGAAATATATCATAAATTGCCCCATAACGCCAGGCCACAAGCCAAGAGGAATAAATGCAGCTACCGTAGTTGCTGTAGATATAATAATAGGGAATGCAATTTCTCCAATACCTTTTTTAGCTGCTTCGGTTCTGCTCATGCCTTCTTCGTCCATTAAACGATAAACGTTTTCTACAACAACAATTCCGTTGTCTACAAGCATACCAAGTCCCATAATTAAACCAAAAAGAATCATGGTGTTCATGGTGTAACCTAAAAGATCTAATATCATTAAAGACATAAACATAGACATTGGTATGGCAAAACCAACAAACAAGGCGTTTTTAAAACCTAAAAAGAACATTAAAACAGTAACAACTAATAGGATACCAAATATAATGTTGTTTACTAAATCGTCAACCTGACCAATGGTTTTTGATGATTGATCGTTGGCTATAGTAACTTTTAAGTCTGGAGGGAATACATCTTTTATGGCATGGTTAACAATGGCTCTAATTTTTTCGGCAGCATCTACCATGTTTTCTCCCGCACGTTTTTTTACATCTAGCATTACAACTTCATGTCCAAACTCTCGAGCGTAGGTTGTTTTGTCCTCATCTTTAAACGTTACTTTAGCAATATCTTTTAGGTAAATAGAATTACCCATTTCAGATTTTACAACAAAATTCTCAAGCTCTATGGGTTTTTCTATTTCGCCTATAATTCTAATAGTACGTCTTTGTCCGCTAGAAATTAAATTACCAGCAGACATAGTAACGTTTTCGTTATTTATAGTGTTTATAATGTCGTTAAAGCTTACTTGCGCAGCCATCATTTTATAGATATCTACAGCAACTTCAACTTCTTTTTCTTGTGCACCACGAATGTCTACTTGTTTAATTTCTAGTAAACTTTCTATTTCGTCTTCTAGGTATTCACCATATTCTTTAAGCTTATCTACTGGATAGTCTCCAGAGATATTAATATTTAGAATAGGGATTTCTTCAGACATACTAAGGTCGAAAATATTAGGCTCTACTTTTGCACCATTAAATGTTGGCCAATCTTCGCCAGATGTTTCGGTATCTACTTCATCTTTTATTTTTTGTTTGGCTGCATCAACAGTAATGTTTTCGTCAAACTCTACAACCACAATAGAATAATCTTCTTGAGATGTTGAGGTTATTTCTACTACGTTACTTACAGTTTTTATTTTGTCTTCAATAGGGTCGGTTATCAGCTTTTCTATATCCTCGGCAGTATTTCCTGGGTAGATAGAGCTAATGTATATTTTTGTTTCTTTAATTTCTGGGAAATTCTCTCTAGCCATACCAAAATAGGCTCCGGTTCCTAAAACAAGAATTAACAAGATCAAAACATACATCGTTGTTTTGTTGTTAATGGCCCAGGTAGATAGACCAAATTCTTGATTTACTTTCTTTTCTTTTTTATCTTTAGTCATTATAAAAGAGTCTTTATTTTAATGTCCTCGAAAGGCAAAATATTATACTATTCAGTAACTAGAATTTTAACTGCTTGTCCGTCTTTTACACTTCTAGCACCTTCTTCAATAACAGATAAACCGTCTTCTAGTCCAGATAAAATTTCTATATAATCGCCTTGAGTTTTACCAGTTTCTATAATAATACGCTTTACAGTAGCTTTATGGTTAGACTCTCCAGTAACCGTGTATACGTATTGCTGCCCTTCAGCATTTTCAGAAATAATACTTTGCGGAATTAGTATGGCCTTAGGGTTTGTATAATCGTTAATTTTAAGTTTGGCTGTTAAGTTTGGCTTAATAGTTTGGTCTGTGTTAGATAAATCTACTTCTACTTTAAAAGTTCTATTTGCAGGATTAATAAAGTTTCCTGCTTGGCGTACTTTCGATTTAATTTCTTTGTCTAGAAAAAGAAAATCTACAATAACTTCTTTGCCTGGTGTTACATTAGATATGTAGCGCTCTGGTACATCGGTTTCTATGTACATGTCTTTTAAATTAACAATTCTAAATAATTGAGATTGTCCTGGAGATACTACAGAGCCACGTTCTGTAATAACATCGTCTATTGTTCCTGTAAAAGGAGCACGAACAACTGTTTTACCCACTTGTTTTTGCAATTGGTTTACTGCTTGCTCTTGGGCTTCGTAGGTTGTTTTTGCTTGTAAATATTGAATTTCACTTCCAATTTTTTGATTCCATAAACGTTCCTGACGTTCGAAAGTGGTTTTAGTTAATGCGGTTTGAATTTTTAACTGTGATAATTGTTGACTTAATCCGCCATCGTCTATACGTGCTAAAATTTGACCTTTACTAACCTTTTGTCCTTCTGTAACATAAACATCTGTTAACATGCCAGAATATTCAGGAAAAATAACAACGTTTTGTTTAGTACTTACATTACCTTGTAATTCTATAAAGTGGTTAAATACCGTTTCTTTTGCTTTAAAGGTTGTTATTAAAGGTATTTTTTCTTGAGGATCTAATGCTTTAATTTTTTCTTCAAGCATTTTAATTTTCGCACCTAATTCTATGTGTTCTGTATCTAAATCAGATTTCTTTTTGCGAATTGCCGCTAAATCGTCTGTGGCAATAATATCTTCTACAGATTTTTTGCCATCACCACCACAAGAGGTTAATATTATGGCGCTTAAGAGTGTTAAATATATGTATTTCATGATGGTTGGTTATTTAATGTTAAGTAAGTTTTTTAGTGTTGCTTTTTTGTTTATTACGTCTATAATAGCCTGTAGGTATTCTTGTTGATTAGTGTATAGTTGCAATTGAGCTTGTCTTAAATCGAAACTACCAGCAATACCTTCTTTAAATTTAATAGTGTTTTTACGTTCTATCTTTTCTGCTAATGCTAAGTTTTTTTGTTTGTTTGTATAGGTGTCTATAGCCAATGTGTATTCGTTTTTGGCATTTTTAAACTCTAAAGACAAATTGTTTTCTGCATCGATTAAATCGTTTTTTGCCATGTCCCATTCAATTTTAGCTTTTTGTCTTTTGGCTTTACCTCCAAAAGAGCTAAAAATAGGAATAGTAAGGCTAACGCCTCCCGTAGTTGTAAATAACCAATCTTGTTCTGGTTTAAAATAGGTAGAAAACGAATCGCTATAACCTAAATAACTCGAGTTGATAAAGGCGTTTATTTTAGGCAGTTGTTCAGATTTTTCTAGTTTATATTCCAAGTGTTTACTTTCTACTTGATTTTTTGCAATTTTATAATCTATGTTATTAGAAACAGGATGATCTTCACTAATAAGGTCTAACGAAATATGTTGTAAAATTAAATTTTCTAAGGTGTCTGTTAATTCTATCTTTTCTTCAGGGTCTATGCCTAAAAGTACTTTTAAATAGCCTTTGGAAATAACATATAAAGTTTCTAAGCTCTTTAAGTTATTTTCTAAGTTAGATAGTGTTAATTGTAGTTGTTCTACATCCTCTTCTTCCGTTAATCCGTTTTCAAAAATCTTAGTGGTTTCGTTTAAATTAGATTTTAAAGCAGTAATGTTGTTTTTCATTATAACAATACTTTCTTTGGTTAGCAAAGCATTGTTGTACAAGCTAATAATGTTTGTTTCAATATCATTAACGGTTTTGTCTTTAGAGTTTTTAGATATTTCTAAAAAAACTTTGTTAGATTGAAGTCCAACTATATAACCACCATCAAAAAGCAACTGGTTTAACCCAATTGAAGGTGTTATACTGTGTTTTGGAAACATAAACCTAAACGGGCTATCTTCTGGCAAAGAATTAATATCGAATGGCGTTTTTATGTTTACTTGATAGTCTAAAGAACCATTTATTTGCGGTAAGCCACGAGACGAGGTTTCCCATACTTGTTGCTCTGCAGCCAAGATGTTTAATTCTGCATTTTTAATATTCCTATTGTTTTTTTGTCCGTAAACTATCGCTTCTTCAAGAGAAAAGCTTCGTTTGTTTTCTTGCGAAAAAGCGACAAGGCTATATAGTAAACTAAAAGTTAATATTAGTTTGTTATTCATTGTTATGATTGATTTGATGTTATAAATTGATTAAGTGTTTCTAAACCTTTAGGCGTACTAATGCCACGTAAATGGTATTCTAAATAATTGCTCATAAGCATATTTACAGAAAATTGCTTGTTAGGAAATAAGTCTTGGTCTTTAATAGCAAGCATAGAATTAAAATAAATTCTAGCTATAAAATCGATATTAATAGATGGCCTGTATAAGCCTAATTTAATACCTCTTTCTAGGTTATTTGTTACACAAGATTGCATAATATCAAATTGCCTGCATTTTAAAGTGTTAAATATTTTTGGATAATATTTTTGTAATTGAAACTGAGGCGAAGATTTTTCGTCTTTTAAATGATCCATTACAAATTCTTTAATGTTGTAAATTTCTTCTATAGGGTTTTTTTCTAAATTGCATATTTCATCTATACCACAAGAAATAAACTCAAATAAATGCATAGAAGCAGCTTCTACCAATTTGGTTTTGTTATCGTAATGCTGATAAATTGTTTTCTTTGATATGCCTAGCGTGTTTGCAATATCGTCCATTGTAACACTTTTAAACCCGTAGTTTATAAACAATTCTGTAGCTCCTAATAATATTTTGTCATTCATAATTAGGTGCAAATGTAATTCGGGAAACTTTAAAAACCTAAAAAGTTTCCTAAGTTTTATCTTTTTTTAACACTAATTTTACTTTCACACTTTTTAATAAGACGAATTAAGTTATTTTTGCGCCATGCTTTCTATAGAAAAATACCAAGAAGAGTTTATTAAATATTTAGAAGAATACAAGATTGTAAAAGAGCCAAAAGGCTTATACGACCCTATTCAATATATTTTAAATTTAGGCGGAAAACGTTTGCGCCCAGTGTTAACATTAATGTCTGCAGAGATTTTTAATGTAGATTTTAAAAAGGCGCTTAATGCGGCTTTAAGTATTGAAGTTTTTCATAACTTTTCGTTGGTTCATGACGATATTATGGATGATGCTCCTTTACGACGCGGAGAGGTAACTGTACACGAAAAGTGGAATATTAATACGGGTATTCTTTCTGGTGATGCCATGTTAATTATGGCTTATCAGCTTTTTGAAAACTACGAGGCAACTACATTTCAGGCTTTGGCTCAGTTGTTTAGTAAAACTGCATTAGAGGTTTGCGAGGGGCAACAATACGATGTCGATTTTGAAGTTAGAAACGATGTTACTATTCCTCAATATTTAAAAATGATTGAGTATAAAACCGCTGTTTTGGTTGGTGCAGCCATGAAAATGGGAGCTATTGTTGCTAAGGCTTCGAAGGAAGATCAAAATAGTATTTACGATTTTGGAAGGTATTTAGGTATTGCATTCCAGTTACAAGACGATTATTTGGATGCCTTTGGCGACCCTAAAACTTTTGGTAAACAAGTAGGAGGCGACATTATTGAAAACAAAAAAACGTATTTGTATTTAAAGGCTTTAGAGTTTGCATCTAACCAAGATAAAGACTTATTAATAGACTTATTTAGTAAGAATTTAGATGACAATACAGAAAAAATAGAAACGGTAAAAAGTTTATTTTCGTCTACAGGAGCTACAGATAAAACAAAGGCAGAAATAGAAATTTATACAAACAAAGCATTTTCTGTACTCGAAAAATTAAATATTTCAAACGATAAAAAAGAGCTTTTAAAGGTGTTTGGTAATAATTTAATGAGCAGAACTGTATAATGAAATTGCCCGCTACTTTTACAGATTTAATCGATGAAGCTAACCAATTAAATTTATATAAAAATTTAATAATTCAGCTTAATAAAGATTTTCTTTTGGCTAATATTGATTTAGATTTTCATGAGGATGTTTTGCCTTCTAGTTTAAAACTAATACTTCACGAAACAGTTTATAAATTAATTCAAGAAAAATTTACCGAGTATTTAAACTTGCTCTATATTATTGATGTATCAGAAAGTAAAGTAAAGGCTTTAGATGGAGAAGATATGGTTAAGTTGGCAGAAGATGTATCTTTCTTAATCTTAAAACGCGAATGGCAAAAAGTATGGTTTAAAAACAAATACTCTTAAGTAAATAGCTGTTGGTTTTTAAAAATGATAGAAAGCATCTTTTATATGCTCGATGTTAAAACCAGATTTTTCTTTTACAATAGCAATAATATCAAAACGCACTTCTAGGTTTAAGTTGTTAGCATTAACATATTCGTCTACAGCTTTTACTAAACGTTGAATTTGTTTGGGTTTTACAAATTCTTCGGGATTTCCAAAGTTATTGGTAGATCTTGTTTTTACTTCAATAATAGCAAGTGTATTGTTGTGTTGGGCAATAATGTCTACTTCGGCTTTGTTAAAGCGATAATTACGCTCTAAAATGTCGTATTTTTTTTCTAGGAGAAAATTTACAGCAAGTTGTTCGCCTTTTTTGCCAAGTTCGTTGTGATTTGCCATACAACTAATGTAATAAAATTATTTTTTGGTATTTAATAGTTAGCCTCTAAATAGAAAGAAGTCATCTTTCATGTGTTCTATCTTGCTGTCTTGATTAGAGATAATGTAGTCTATGGCTTGTTTTGTAAACAGGTCTCCTTTTTCTGTAAGCGACACAATGTTTTTATCAAATTTTATCATATTATTTTTTAGGGCCAAATCTAATACGTTTTTAGAGCGTACCTTTTGCCAATTAATATGTTCATTAAGGTGATTTACATGGCGTTCGCTTTCTTCTGTGTGGTTTCTTAGGTGTAGTAAAAAGGTAAGAAGAGACACTTCTGTGCGCTGTTGTTTTTCTCTGTACATAACAGCAATAACTCCTTTGTTGGGAGCGAATAAGTAAACTGCTAAAAATAATAAGCCTAACATGGTTGTTATAGATCCTGAGATAGAGGCGTCTAGACCATGAGCTAACCAATATCCAGAAATAGCACTAAAAACACCAAAACAAACAGCATAAGTAATCATGCGCTTTAAATTGGTGGTAAGCAAATAGGCTGTTGCTGCAGGAGCAATCATTAAAGCTACAACTAAAATGGCACCAACCGCATCAAAAGCACCAACAGTTGTAACAGAAGACACACTCATAAGTCCGTAATGTATAAGTGCGGGAGAAAAACCTAAAGAGGCAGCCAAACCTTTATCGAAGGTGCTTACTTTTAGTTCTTTAAAAAAGGCTATTAAAAGTATGATGGTAAAAATTAAAATAATACCAATAATCCATAAAGCTTTTGGGCCAACGTCTGTTTCTGCAATAAATAGTCTGTCAAAAGGAGCAAAGGCAAGCTCGCCAAGTAAAACTGCATCGACATCTAAATGTACATCGTTTGCATTTTTGGCAATTAAAATAACACCAATACTAAATAGGGTAGGGAATACTAAGCCAATAGCGGTGTCTTCTTTTACTAGTCCTGTTTTTTGAATATACTCTACTAAAACTACGGTAATAATGCCTGTAAAAGCAGCTAGTAAAATAAGTAAAGGTGAGTTTAAATCTTGAGTTATAAAAAAACCAATAACAATACCAGGAAGTATAGAATGACTAATGGCATCGCTTATCATTGCCATTTTGCGTAGCACTAAAAAAGTACCCGGAATGGCGCAAGCTATAGCTACCAAACTTGCAATAAGTTGTATCTCTATTTGTGCGTTACTCATTTTCTTGGTTCTGTTGGTTGTATAAATTTAAAGCAGTTTTGTAGCCTTCTTCTGTTAAGCTCCATTTGTTTCCTTTTAAGGTTACGTAATGTTTGTCTTCTAGTTTTTTTAGTGTGTTTTTTGTGTAACCTTGAAAATTATTTAAAATTTTAATGGTGTGTGGGTGAGAAATATTATCGTGCGTTTCTGCTATATGAAACATAAATGCCAGTGTTTTATGTAATTGCAAATCGCGACGGTTTTTTATAAATCGAATTTGTTTAAACAATAAGCCTCTACTCGGAGAGAATATAAACGATACTAAAACAAAAACACCAGCAACAATAACTATAATAGGGCCTGTAGATAAGTTGTTTTGAGTAGCGCTTATTGCTGTGCCAAAAACGCCAGAAAAAGCGCCAAATATGGCAGATAAAACAACCATAACGCCAAGGCTGTTTGTCCATTGTCTTGCTGCAGCTGCGGGAGCTAATAACATAGCACTCATTAAAACTACACCAACAGTTTGTAGTCCTAAAACAATAGCTAGAACAATAAATGTAGTAATTAAAACATCTATAAATTTGGTGTTAAAACCAAGGGTTTTGGTATAATCGGCATCAAAAAGAAGAATTTTAAATTCTTTCCAGAATAGTAGTAAAACAAAAAGGCATACGCTTGTAACAATGGTCATGAGCCAAACATCGCTAACCATTAAAGTGGCAGCTTGGCCAAATAAATACTTATCTAAACCAGCTTGGTTGGCATTTGGTTGTTTTTGTATAAAGGTTAAAAGTAACATGCCAAAGCCAAAAAAGAGTGATAGAATAAGGCCTAATGCAGTATCTGATTTTAAATGTGTTTTGCTAATAATACCTCTTATCCAAAAGGTGCCTATAAGCCCGCTAATTAAAGCGCCTAATAGTAAAATATTACTGTCTTTGGTTCCTGTAATTAAAAAAGCTATAGCAATTCCGGGTAATGCAGCATGCGAAATGGCATCGCCCAGAAGGCTCTGTTTTCTTAGTACTGCAAAGCTACCTAACATACCGCAAACAGCGCCAAGTATGGCGGTGCCCAAGGTTATTGTTCTTAGGGTATAATCTGTAAAAACTAACTTTATGTATTCTGTTATGTCCATAATTACTGCGGACACAGGTTTTTTACCTGTTTCTCTTTTAATTTAAGGCTTACGATTCTTGTATGCTTACTTTATAATTTATGCCATAGGTTTTTGTTAAGTTGTCGTCGTTAAAAATGTCTTTAACAGGACCTGTGGCTATTTTTTTTACGTTTAAAAAGGTTACCCAATCGAAATATTCTGGAACGGTTTGTAAATCGTGGTGAACTACAATAACAGTTTTGCCTGATTTGCGAAGTTCTTTTAAAATATTTATTATGGCTATTTCTGTTGTAGCGTCTACACCTTGAAAGGGTTCGTCCATAAAATATATAGATGCATTTTGCACCAATGCGCGTGCTAAAAAAATACGTTGTTGTTGCCCGCCAGAGAGTTGACTAATTTGGCGGTTTTTAAAAGGTAGCATGCCTACTTTTTCTAAAGCTTCTAAAGCTAATTTTTTTTCTTTTTGTCCAGGACGTTTTATCCATCCTAAACTTCCGTAAGTCCCCATTTTAACTACATCTAATGCTGTTGTGGGGAAATCCCAATCTACACTTCCTTTTTGTGGTACGTAGGCGACTAAATGGCGTTGGTTTTTATAGGGTTTGCCAAAAATAGATACGCTTCCTGCTATAGGTTTTAAAATGTCTAATATAGATTTTATTAGTGTCGATTTTCCTGCTCCGTTTGGTCCAACTATAGCCATAAGAACACCTTCGGGAATTTCTAAATCGATATCCCAAAGTACGGGTTTGTAATTGTAGGCAACGGTTAAATCGTCTACTTTTACTGCTATGTTTTTTTTAGTATTAGTTTTTTTTTCTCCGCTTGTGCTTTTGTTCATTTTTTGTTTTTTTACTGCTTGCGTTGTTTTTAAACTATGCAGAAAGAGAACTTGTTAGCTGTCTTAAACTTGCTTTGGCTTACAATTTAGCCCTGATAGTAGCGACATCCTTTTTTGATTTTTCTTCAAAAAAGATATAGCGAATAGCAGGTATAAGCTTCGTGTTATTTTAATGCATTTACTATGGTGTTTACATTATACTCGAACATGCCTATATATGTGCCTTCTACGGTGTTTGCGTTGCCTAATGCGTCTGAATATAAAGAACCTCCAATTTTAACATCGTGATTTTTAGATTTTACTGCAGCTTGCAATGCTTCTATTGTGCGTTTTGGCACAGAGCTTTCTACAAATATAGCTTTTACTTTTTTCTCTATTATAAAAGCTGCTAGTTTTTGAACATCTTGCACGCCTGCTTCGGTTGCTGTAGATATGCCTTGTAGACCTACGACTTCGAATTGAAAAGATTTTCCGAAATAGTTAAAAGCATCGTGTGCTGTTACTAGTATGCGTTTTTCTTTGGGTAGTGTTGTTATTTGGGTTTCTAGTTTTGTTTTTAAGGCTTTTAATTGATTTATGTATTTTGTCGCGTTGTCTTGAAAGGTTGGTTTTTGTTCTGGAATGGCTTCGGATAGTTTATTGGCTACAAATTGTGTGGCTAGAATCCAATAGTCTGCATTAAACCAAATGTGTGGGTCGTAGTTTGATGCAAAATACTCTGATGATATTAAGGTGTTTTTATCTAACGCATCTGCAATGGCAATGGTTTTTGTTTTTTTACTGTGCATTTTTTCGAACACTTCTACAAGTTTGCCTTCTAGGTGTAAACCGTTGTAAAAAATTAAATCTGCGTTTGCTAGTTTGGTTACGTCGCCTTCGCTGGCTTTGTATAAATGCGGGTCTACACCACTACCCATTAAGCCTTGTATGTTAACTTGATTGCCTGCTATGTTTTTTACCAAGTCTGTTATCATAGATGTAGTGGTTACCACATTTATTTTTCCGTTGGTTTTTTTAGTGTTTTTACAGCTTAAAATGGTTAAACAAATTAGAGTTGTGTATATGTATTTTTTCATGTGTTTTATTTTGTGTGAAATTACTAAAAACCAGTTAATTATTTAAATGAATACCTTAAGCCTAAAAAGGCTCTTATACCTTGGTTTGGTGCGTAAACGTAGGATGGGTCGAAGGTTAGTCCGTATGGATTATCTGGTGTTACTTCTGCATTACCATTGCTGTTAAAGGTTACGTTATTATCAAAAGGATCGTTGGCTCTGGCTATAATAAAAGGGTTGCCTTTATTTGGTGTCCAGTTTAATAGATTTTTTATGCCTCCATAAATTTCTAAATTAGTTAAACCATCGTAGGTTAACTGTATGTTTTGAATACTCCATGTTGGTGAATTTTCGCTTCGCGGATCTAGATCGCTTAATAAAGGCAGGCGCATTGGTCCGTAAATATTACCAGTATAATCGAAGGTTAAGTTGTATTTGTAATTTTTGTATGATGCAGCCCATGTGCCTGTAAAACGCTCGGTTAATATTTGACGTTTTGTAACACCTTGTTCTGTTTGCGAAACGTCTTGTAGTGTACCACCAATTAAAACTTTTATTCCGCTAGCTATAATAGCATCTATGTTTAAGCTAACTCCTTTGGTTATGGCTTTTCCGTTAAGGTTATCGTAAATTATTTGGTTTGGGTTGGAGTCGTAATCTGGTAGAATTAAATTAGAGAAATGGGTATACCATGCCGATGCGTCTAAACCAATTATAGCACCAGACTTTGTATATATTTTTTTAAGGTAATTTACATTAATGTTGTACGAGCGCTCTGGTTTTAATTCTTCGGCAATTATAACATCTCTAGCACCTGTAAGTGCCGCGTGCTCTTCGGTAAAAATATTAACCACTCTAAAGCCAGTACCTGCATTTATACGAAACACATCGTCTGCAGTTGGTTTAAACTTATATGCAATACGTGGTGTAAAAATATTACCGTGTCTTTTGTCGTAATCGTAGCGAGCACCAAGTAATAAGGTGTGTTTGTTGCTTAATTTAATTTCGTCTTGGGCAAATAACGACGGAATAACTACTTCGTCTGCATTGGCAGTGGCAGGTGTGCTATCGTTATAATAATTGTATCTAGCAGCAGCGCCAAATAATAAATCGTGATTTTTTAAAGGTTTATCCCAAGTAAATTGCCCAAAACCAATACGCTGTTGCGCTAAATAAGGTGTGTTGCCATATACAGAACTTTGATCGTGGTCTGTGTAAGAGAATTGAAACATAACTTTATCTTTAATAGGAAGTTGGTATGTTCCTAAAAGTTCTGCTCGTTTTGTGTAAATGCTTTCTCCGTAAATATCATCTCCTCCTCTAAACGAAGAATTCCATTGCATTTCTCCTCCCCAGCGGTCTTCGTAAAACACTCTTCCTGCTAGAGAGAATACTCTATTTTCTTTTCTTTTGAAATTCCATTTTTGGAAAATAGAAATTCTGTTTTGTAGGGTTAAATCGGTAAAATTATCACCATTATTATCTATTGGGTTGTTATAATTAAAGTAATTAACTCCAAAAAGTAAATTGGCTTTTTTGCCAACTTTGGTATTAAAACCTAAATCTAAATTAAGTTCTCCCCAGCCCGTAACGTAGCTATCTGCAAAAAAGCGAGGTGCATTTTCTGGGAGTTTTGTTATTATATTTATTAAACCGCCAACTGCTTCACTACCATAAAGTGACGATGCAGGACCTTTTACAATTTCTATTTGTTCTATTAAAGAATTTGGTATACCAGACAGACCATATACAGTAGATAAACCACTAACAATAGGCATGCCATCTATAAGTACAAGCGTATATGGACCCTCTAAACCGTTAATGTGTATATCGCCAGTGTTACATACATTACAATTAATTTGTGGGCGAACACCATTTACATTTTGTAAAGCTTCAAAAATATTGGGTGTAGGGTTCTTTTTTAAAAAAGTTGGGGTATATACCTCTACGGGTACAGGGCTTTCTAATCTAGAAACTGCTTTTAGGGTTCCTGTTACAACAACTTCGTCTAACATTTCAGATTCTGGTAAATCAAAATTTAGATAAGCATCTTTGTTTGTAATGGTAAGTGTTTTCTTTTGTGTTTTATAACCCGTAAAAGAAGCAATTATAGTATAGGTTCCAGCTTTAACGTTGGTAATATTAAAAGCTCCATTGTCTTGAGATACAGCTCCTTTTTTTAACCCTTTTATATAAACATTTACATAGGGTAAAGGTTTGTTATCTGTTGTGGTTTTACCTATTATATTTTGGGCATTTATAGTTAAGGAAAATAAGCTTAATATGCCAATTGTTAGGTGCTTCATCTATTTTATTTTTTACAAATATAAAATAATTTTTAGGTAAGTCTAAAAATTATTTTAAAGTTATAAATTTTATATATTTGTTTGGTCTAAAAACAACATATGATAACTCTTACCGAAGAAAACTATATTAAGGCCATTTATCACTTAGGTAAACAAGGCGAGCATAACGTTAGTACAAATGCTATAGCAAAAGATATGGAGACCAAAGCGTCTTCTGTTACAGATATGGTTAAGAAACTATCTGAGAAAGGATATGCCGATTATAAAAAGTATCAAGGCGTAACCCTAACTAATACAGGTAGGAAAATTGCAATAGGTGTTGTTAGAAAACACAGGCTTTGGGAGGTTTTTTTAGTTGAAAAACTGAATTTTTCTTGGGACGAAATACATGAGGTTGCAGAGCAATTAGAACATATTAAGTCTGAGAAATTAATTAAACAGTTAGATGCTTTTTTGGAGTACCCAACACATGACCCGCACGGAGATCCTATTCCAGACGAAACAGGAAAAATTAAAAGCATAGATAAAATTTTATTATCGCAGGCACAAATAAACGATTCTTGTATTTGTGTTGGTGTACAAGATTCATCCTCAGAATTCTTAAAATATTTAGATAAAAATAAAATTGCATTGGGTACAGCCTTGAAAGTGATTCATAAAGAACCTTTTGACAACTCTGTAACTATTGAGGTAAATTCGAAAGAGCTTATTATATCTAATTTAATTGCAAACAACCTGTTTGTTAAGTTGTCTTAATTCGTTATTTTTTAAGTTGAATTTGTTTTCTGATTTTTTTTGGAAACTTATTAATTCCCGTAATAGTGAGTTGTTTATAATAACATTCTGCAGCTTCAGATTGTATTTGTATTTGACCTTTGTTTAAAATGGTTCCGTCATGTTTTTTTGCATTTTCTACAACCATTACAATTTCTCCATTTACAACATGTACCGAGTTGTTGCCAACTACGTATAACTCTAAATGGTTCCACTGTCCGTTAGGCAAATCGGTTTCTGGGTAAGCGCTAACATAACCCGGTTTTTTTAAATAGGTTTTAGAGTTAATGTTAAACTTGCCCCGCTTATCGGTATTATCGCCTTTTATTTCAATTATAGGGCTACCAACTTTTGGTTGGCCTGTATTGCCTCCAATAGAGATAAAATCGCCCATGTCTGTTTCTTGTACTTGGTATTCTAAACTTGTTTTCCATGTTTTCCAGAAACGACCATGCGCACCATAAGCGTGATATAAAATACCATTGTCTCTTAGTATGTTTAACCTAGGCGCCCATTTTTTTTCTCCCCATTTAAAATAAACACTTAAATGATAATTTTGATACGAAGCTTTTGTTGTTAAACCACCATAAATTTCTCCAGTAATTTTTAAAACAACTTCCCCATTTTCTTCTATGGTAGAAAACACATTTTTAATATCGTTATTAAGTCCAAGAGGTGTGCCTGCATGCACATTAGCTGATTGATATGTTCCTGCTGGTAAGCCTTCTACTGTTTCGTGAGGTACACCAATCCATTTTTCAAAATTTGATAATTCTGAATCAAAAAGTGTTATTGTTTTACCTTTTTTTTGAGCAAAAGATAAACTAATACAGAGTAGAGATAATACTAGGGTGGAGAATAAAGGTTTTTTCATTTTTAATGAATTGCTTATTGTGGTTTTAGTTGTAAACCATTAAAGTAGTTATAAAAAATGAGATAGTAATTTGCCTAAAATAGTTTTTAAAATTATTTACTTAAAATTTTAGTAAATAATTAATGGCAGCCACAACTGTTGTCTCCGCCACATGATTTAGTTTTTTTCTTTTTAGACGTCCAAACATATTTTTTTACAATATATGTTAGAGCAAAACTAGCGGTTATAAAAACGAGTATATTTTGTATAATGGTATTCATTTTTGTTTAGTCGATACGGTTTGTAATGGCTTTCAAAATATATTACAAGTTACATAATTATTTTAAAAACTGAAATGCAATTAAAGCTGCAATGTATGCAATAGCAGACATGATTACGAGTTGTAAAATAGGCCATTTCCAACTATTGGTTTCTTTTTTTACAATTGCCAGAGTACTCATGCATTGCATAGCAAAGGCGTAAAATAATAATAGAGATATACCAGAAGCTAATGTAAATACAGCTTTGTTAGTGCCTTGGTGTTTTTCTGCTTCCATTTTGGCTCTAATGGTTTTGTTTTCTTCGTCTTCAGCTTCACTTCCTACGCTATAAATTGTAGACAGTGTGCTTATAAAAACTTCTCTAGCAGCAAAACTACTTACAATGGCAATACCAATTTTCCAGTCGTAACCTAGTGGTTTAATTGCGGGTTCAACAACTTTTCCTATGTATCCTAAAACAGAATTTTCTAATTTAAGAGATGCTATTTCGTCATTAATCACTGCTTTTTTAAACGTTGGATTTTTTGTTGTTAAAGAATCTGATATTTGAGTTTTTGTTATATTTTCGTTGTCTTCAATTAAGCTATTTATGTAGCGTTCTTCTTTGTTTTTTAAAGATAATTGCTGAATATGACTAAAACCATTTTTAGCAATGTCTTGGTTAACAATACTAGTGGCATTGTCGTAGCTATTATTAATGCCAACAGAACCTAAAATCCAGATAACAATAGATATGGCTAAAATAATTTTTCCTGCTCCAAAAATAAACGATTTCGTTTTTTCTAAAACCGTAATAGCTACATTTTTAAACATTGGTAATTTGTAGTTAGGCATTTCTACAACAAAAAATGTTTTGCTTTTAATTTTTAATATTTTATTTAAAATGTGTGCCGAAAAAACTGCTGCTCCAAATCCAATTAAATATAAAAGCATAAGTGTTAGTGCTTGATAGCTTATGAAGCCTAAAAAGCGACCTTTGGGAATTACTAAAGCAATTATAATTAAGTAAACAGGCAAACGAGCCGAGCAGGTTGTAAAAGGAGTAACAAGAATGGTAATTAAGCGTTCTTTCCAGTTCTCTATGTTACGAGTAGCCATAATTGCAGGAATGGCACAGGCAGTGCCAGAAATTAATGGCACAACACTTTTTCCGCTTAAACCAAAGCGTCTCATTATTCTATCCATTAAAAAAACTACGCGACTCATGTATCCACTTTCTTCAAGTACCGCAATAAATAAAAATAAGAATGCTATTTGCGGAATAAAAATAACTATACCGCCTAAGCCAGCTATAATGCCTTCTGCTAATAAATTGGTAAAAGCACCTGGAGGCAATGTGTTTTTTGTCCATTCGCTTAACGATGCAAAAACACCATCGATAAAGTCCATAGGTACGCCAGACCAATCGTAAATAGCTTGAAAAATGGTAAGTAGGATAAAAAAGAAAATAACGTAACCCCAAATTTTATGAGTTAAAATACGGTCTAGTTTAGAGCGTAAGTCTTTTGCTTGCGATGCATCTATAGTTTGCCCTTTTTTAAGAACATTATTTATAAACTGATAACGTTTTATGGTTTCTCTCTGTTGTAAGCGCTTTAAATCTCCTTTACTTTTTGTTTTAAAACTAGCAATAGCCTCAATTTCCTGTCTGTTTGTTTTACCAAAATTAACATCTTGAGTAATAACCAGCCAAAGTTTGTAAGTTAATTGGTTAGGAAATGCTTTTTTTAGATTATCAAAGTATGTTTTATCAATTTCTGAAGGGTTTAAACAAGGTGAAGTAGAAATAGCTTTATAATTTTCAATAAGGCTTTTTAAATAATCTATACCTTCATTTTTACGTGTACTTATTAAAGCTATTTTAGTATCTAGTTTTTCTTCTAAGTAGTTAATATCTAAAGAAATACCTTTGTAGCTCATTCTGTCTGCCATATTAATAACAAGAATGGTAGGGATTTCTAAGTCTTTAATTTGCGTATATATAAGTAAATTTCGTTTAAGATTTTCTACATCGCTAACCACAACAGCAATATCTGGAAAGTCTTTATCATTCTTATTTAAAAGCAGTTCTATAACCACATTTTCGTCTAAAGATGATGCGTTTAAACTGTAAGTTCCTGGCAAATCAATAATATGCGCTTTAACACCTCGAGGTAATTTGCAAACCCCTTGTTTTTTTTCTACAGTAATGCCAGGGTAGTTACCAACTTTTTGGTTTAAACCTGTTAAAGCATTAAAAACAGAGGTTTTTCCTGTATTTGGATTGCCTATTAAGGCTACATTTATTTGTTTACTCATTTACTTTTTCAATTAGAATATGCATTGCGGTTTCTTTTCTAATCGCTAAATGAGTCCCATTAATATTTAAATACATTGGATCTTGAAATGGAGCAAGTTGTACTAGCTTAACCGAGTTACCTGGTAAACAACCCATTTCTAGAAGTTTTAAGGGAATATGAATAGACGAAACATCGGTAATAATACCATGTTCTCCACGTTTAAGATGTGCTAAAGTGTTTTGCAAGCTTATTTAGATTGATTTTAAAGAAGCAAAAATAAACTAAAGTTTACACCTATAAAAGTTTAGGCCTTTAAAGTTTTGCTTTATCAATAATTATTTAGGCGTTAACACAAGGGGTGGTCTTTAAGTGGTTTCTATTACTTGAATAAAACTAGAAGAGTTATAGCAAGCCCTGACATGAGCAAAGTAGGGGTAAAAAAAAACTGTGTTTCTTAATTAAAGAAACACAGTTTTTAAAATGCTTTGTTATGTATTAAAACTTATAGCTTAAACCAACAGTGTAGTATGTTTGTAGGTCGTTATCAACCGAGTCAAACGTTTCTCCTGTGTTTCCTAAAGTAGTTATAGCATAATTTAATGCTTCTTGCTTGTTGTTTCTTAAACCAAAATCAAAACCAACACCAATCATTTTCCATAGTGTGTAGCTAAAAGAGTTTGTCCATGTCCAGTTAGATAAATCGCTAGATTTATAGCTTTGAAAAGCAGAAAGGTTAGTTTTAAAGTTTACAGCTCCAATTTGTCTTGTATAGTCTGCTACAATTTTAGCACCTAGAGACGAATCGAAAATAGCATCATTATCAGCAAATACAAAGTTGTAGTTTAATGGGTGAATAACTACAATTAAGTTTTCGATAGGTGTCCATGTAGCACCAACACCAACATCTAAATAACCAGGGTCGTTAAAGTTATTTAATAATGTTGTTCTGTATTCTGCTAATCCAGAGACAGCTAATGTTTTAGTAATATTTCTTCCGTATAAAGACGAAATGCTAAAAACATCTGTAGTAGGGTTAAAGCTATCATCGTCATCTGTACCGTTATCTTTATTGTCTAATTTTACCCAGTTAAGGTTTGTTGTTAAAGAGTTTCTCCAAAAGAAGTTGTCTTCAATTAAATTAGCAAAAGCATTTAAAGTAAATCCAATATTACCAGACGAGTTGTTTGGTGCGTCTTGAGCGTACCAGTTGCTAAAATTAGAAAGGCTACCTCCAATAGTACCAAAAGCTCCTTTTCTCCAACCTGGTAAAGCATCAATTTTAGCTTGTAAAGCGTTCGCTTCAGCTTGAGCAGCGTCTGCAATGGCTTGTTTTTCAGATTTTTGTTTTTGTAATTCTTCTTTGGTTTGTGCGTTTACCGAAACCATTCCGATACAAAGCGCAAGTAATAATAAGGTCTTTTTCATTGTTTGTTTTTTTAATAAACTACGTGCAAATATAGGTTAATTTTATAGTTGATAAAACATCGCTTATGTTTTTTAGGCGATTACAAGTAAGACCCTAAACAAATAGAAAGTCACAATTGAAGCGGTAATTATTTATTTTTAAATAATGGAACAGAAGAGCAGGCTTCTCCATACATTATAGATTTTGCAATGGGTTTTAATTTGCTAGACAGCATAATGTATGCGTTTTGAGGTACAGGTTTTTTAGAGCAGCCTTTTATAATAATAGGCTTGTCTTTATAGCTAGAGACGTCTAAACTATTTAGTACATCTTGATAGATAGAAGTTTCTAGTTGTTCTAAATTACCAATAAGAACTTTTTTTGCATAAGGCTCTAAATAAATACTTAATAGCATAAATGCCCAAGCAGGAATAATAGCATCTGTACTGCATGTTAACGCTACATAACTATCTTGGTATTGAGACCAGTTAAATTCTAAGGCTTGTAGTCTAAAATCTTTTTCTCTTAGTACAAACCCTTCAAATAGCCAGTCTTTTATATCAAACAAGATGCGTTTACCGTCGGGATAATAATCTTCAAGGTTTAAGGTTATTAGTTTACTGTTCGCTACGCGATTTATGATTTCGTCTGGCATAAAGTTATTTATATTTCCAATTCCATTTTGTTTTATCAAAGCAAAACCAATATTTTTTAATTTTTCTATTGTTTTGAATAGTATAACCGAAGTAGGAACCTAATTGGTTTTTATATTTTTTTTTAAAATTAATAACATCATCGAAACACGGAGTTTTGTTAGATTTCTTACAAAATCTTTTAGATGAGAATTGAATTGGGTAGCCATCTTTGTAAACTCTAGTTTGTTTAATAGAGGTGTGACCATTAATTTTTTCAACTAATTCTATAACCCCATTTAAGATTATTGGAGAGCCTGTATTATGAGTCTCTTTCTTGTCAAAAAGAACAAAATCTTTTTTACCCTTATTAAACCAATATACCAATGTGTCATTATGATATAAATCAAATCCCCAATAAATTGAATTGATACTATCAGTAGGTATTAAATTCTCATTATAAAAAGTTTTCTTGTATTCTGAATTGTTTACTTGCGATACTAAAAGGGTAGGGATAACAAAAAACAAACCACAAATAAATTTTAATGAGCTCATAATAGCTTACTAATTTTAAAAAAGCAGTTGTTATTAACAACTAACTTAAAGCATCCCCAATTCTAACTTCGCTTCTTCACTCATTAATTCTTGTGTCCAAGGCGGATCGAAAGTAATTTCTACTTCTGCATCTTTAACTGCATTTAGCGATTTTACTTTTTCTTCTACCTCTAGTGGTAATGTTTCTGCCACAGGACAGTTGGGAGTTGTAAGCGTCATTAGTATTTTTACATCGTAGTCTTCGTTTACAAAAACATCGTAAATTAATCCTAGTTCGTATATGTCTACTGGTATTTCTGGATCGTAAATGGTTTTAAGTACGTTTACTATTTTTTCGCCTAGCTCGGCTGTATCTATTGTTTCACTCATGGTATAAAATTTTTTTTTCGCAAAAGCAAAAAAGTATTGCTTTGCTGTTTGCACAGTAACAAAATTATTATTTAAGTTGCGTTTGGTAAGCAACAGCATATAATTTAAGTTGTTTTATCATACTAACTAAACCATTGGCTCTTGTAGGCGATAAATGTTCTTTTAATCCAATTTGATCTATAAAATCTGTATTGGCATTAATAATGTCTTTTGGGTGTTGGTTAGAAAACGACCGAATTAAAATAGCTATTATACCTTTAGTAATAATGGCATCGCTATCGGCAGTAAATTCTATTTTGTCACCTGTTAATTCGGCATGTACCCAAACTTTACTTTGACAACCTTTAATAATGTTGCTGTCTGTTTTAAATTGATCGTCAATTAATGGTAAATCTTTACCTAAATCAATCATGTATTGATAACGTTCTTCCCAATCTTCAAACATTGAGAACTCGTCTATTATTTCGTTTTGTATGTCTTCAATACTCATACTACTAATGTCTGTTCTGTTTTCTTGTGCGTAGTTCAAGAAGAGGTTTCTTAAAACATTGTTTTTAAGGTTGCTGCTACGCCCAACCAAACCATGTATTTGTTATGCAAAAATACAACATCAAAAGTTGCTATTCAATATTTTTGGAAATAGATAAGATTTCTTTAACAAGTTGTTCTATTTCTGGAAGTGGGTTACCATGATCAAAAGCCTTAGTTTGGTATGTTTTTCCTTCTTTTGTAATTTTAAAATGCGCTAATGGTGCACCATCAAATTGATGTTTTACCGATGGCGAATCTAAATTTGTCATGGCATTTAAATTAATATCTTCTGTAAGCTTTAAAAGTAATTGCCATTGGGTTTTGCTATGTTTTGTAAAGAGTGGTTTAGCGTTTCTTTTGCTAGATGTGTAAACGCCCATTTTGTCTATTTTTATGGCTTTATAAGTGCCACGATTAGAGGTGGTATATTCTAATGTTAGGTTTTGGTTTACAACCTCTTTTTTAGCAGTAATTATTACGTTTTTTTTGTTTAAAAATGCAACAGTGTTTTTAGTGCCTGTAACCTGGTTAATTGTTTTTATGGCTTGATGAAACTCGTTTTCAATCGTGTTTGCTTCTCCTTTGCACATCTTACGTGTTAAGCCTAAAGGACTAAAACTTAAAGTGTCTTTTTTAAATTTATAACTGCCAAAAAAACGATTGCATCCAGAAAAGCCAGAAACTTGCTTTGTGTTGTTATTAAAATTTATAAAAAGTTTATGTGCACTAACATCTTTGTTGTTTATAGTTGTAATGTAATAAGTGCTATCTAATTTGGTTAAAAATGGAGTGTTGTTTTCTTGCAAATTTAATGGTTTAGAATTGCCACAAGATTTTATAACAAGGGCGCTAAATAGAATTAAAATCAATTTCATTTTGTTATATATTGTTTTGTTTCTATTAAATAAGCAAAAAGAACGCCAAATTTTAAGACAGCATCATTTTTGCTTTTTTTACACCCGCTACCAAAGCATCAATTTCTTCTTTAGTGTTGTAAAAAGCAAAAGAAGCTCTAACTGTGCCTGGTATACAATAAAAATCCATAATGGGTTGTGCACAATGATGGCCTGTTCTTACTGCTATACCTAGCTTGTCTAAAATGGTGCCAACATCGTAAGGGTGAATGTTATCTAGATTAAAAGAAATAACAGATGTTTTATTTTTAGCTGTTCCGTAAATTTTTAACCCTTCAATTTGTTTTAATTGATTGGTTGCGTAATCTAGTAGCTCGTTTTCGTATGCTGCAATATTTTTAAAGCCAACAGTGTTCATGTAGTCTATTGCGGTTCCAAAAACAATTCCGCCACAAATATTGGGTGTGCCTGCTTCAAATTTATGAGGTAAATCTGCGTAGGTTGTTTTTTCGAAACTTACTTCTGCTATCATTTCTCCTCCTCCTTGATAAGGGGGTAATTTTTTTAGCCATTCTTCTTTTCCGTAGAGCATACCAACACCTGTTGGACCACACATTTTATGTGCAGAAGCAACGTAAAAATCTACATCTAAATCTTGCACGTCTGGTTTTATGTGTGGGCACGATTGTGCGCCATCTATTAAAACTGCTGCTCCAACTTCATGCGCTTTTTCTATAATGTATTCTATAGGGTTTATAGTGCCTAAAGCATTAGATATATGATTTGTAAAAACAAGCTTTGTTTTATTAGAAAGTAAATTGGTGTAAGTTTCCATAACCAGTTCACCAGCTTCGTTCATTGGTATAACTTTAAGTATTGCACCCGTACGCTCGCATAGCATTTGCCATGGTACAATATTACTATGATGCTCTAGGGCAGAAACAATAATTTCGTCTCCTTTTTTTAAAAGAGCAGAAAATCCGTTTGCAACCAAATTAATACTATGCGTTGTGCCAGACGTTAATATAATTTCGTGCGAAAACTTAGCATTAAAATGTGCTTGTATTTTTAAACGAGATTGCTCGTATAAGTCTGTTGCCTCTTGACTTAACGTATGGACGCCACGATGAATATTAGCATTGTAATTAGCATAGTAATTTACAATAGCATCTATTACTTGTTGTGGTGTTTGCGATGTAGCTGCATTATCAAAATAAACTAATGGTTTTCCGTTTACTTTTCTAGATAATATAGGGAAGTCTTTTCTTATTTTAAGTACGTCGAACATAAAGATAGTTTAATACAAAAATACTAACAAAAAACCATAGATGCGATAAATGGTTTAAGTTTAATATTAATTATTTAACACGACTCTTTAAGTGTAAAATATACAGAGGTGCCATGCTCTTCATTATCTTTAATCCAAATAGAACCATTATACAGTTCTACTATTTTTTTGCAAACAGCTAAGCCAATACCATGGCCTTGTTTTTTATTTCTATCTGATTTGAAATAAATTTGAAACACCAATTTTTTATCGCTGTCTGGTATTCCTATACCATTGTCAGCAATACAAAATGTATAGGTTTTATCTCTGTTTTGCTTACACGAAATATTAACTTTTGGAACTACTCCCTTTTTAGTATTAGAAATAGAATTACGTATTAAATTAGTTAATAACTGTGTAAATGAGCTTTTGTTAATTTTTAACTTAGGTAGGTTGTAGTATGTTATATTTAACTCTTTATTTGTTTCTAGCTCTAATTCTTGTTTTATATTTTGTACTACAAGGTTTGTATCTATATGTTTTTCGGGCAAACTAGGGACTCCTTTTGTATAAAGTTGTAATGTGTTGTTAATTAAATCGGTAAGGCTTTCTAAGTTTTTTGAGCAGAATTTTAGTAAATCTAAATCTTTAATATCAATAGAACTTTCGTATTTGTTTATAATTTTATTGATTAAAATTTTGGTAGATATTAAAGGCGATTTTAAATCGTGAGCAGCGACTTTGGTAAACTGCTCTAAATCATCATTAGCTTTTTCTAATTTGTTTAAATTAAGTACTAATTGCTCGTTAAAAATATTTAATTGTTCTGTTTTAGATTTTATTTCGTTCTCTATTTGTTCTCGCTTTTTCTTGAAATATGTTACCGGAAAAAGCTCGCCTTCTTGAAGCGAAGACAGAGAGATAGAATTGCTAAGGTGATTAATTTTAAAGGTAGAATTGGTTGCTTTTAATATGAAAAAAGTTCTAATATCTCCAATTTCAGAAAATTCTAATCTTATTGAAAAATCCCAAGTAGAAACGACAGCTACAGTATATAAATTATTTTCAAGATGATTAATAACAATATTTTGAATTTTAATATCAAAAGGAATAGGAATTTGATTAAAATCTTCATCTATAGCTTTAAGCCAAGAATTATAGTTGTAAATATTAGGCGTAATTCCATCTAAACCTGAGAAATTTTCAAGAAAAAACGACTTGATTTTTAAATCTCTACCTCCATATAACTCAAAATATTTAGTTATAAAATCTTGTATAGCTATATTTATATTCACCATATCTAAAAATACAAATAAAAAAACAGACACACAATGTGCGACTGTTTTTTAAGGAAAGTATAAAATTTTAAAATTAACGGTTTAGGTTTTTATAAGTCAAACCCAATATTTACACCCAATTTATTTGCTATTATTTTGGTAATGCGTTGCTTAATTTCTGGAATTTTAACAGAATTTAATACATTATTACTAAACGCATACATTAAAAGCGCTTTGGCTTCTTTTTCAGGTATACCACGAGAACGCATATAAAACATAGCGCTTTCGTCTAACTGGCCAATGGTACAACCGTGAGAACATTTTACATCGTCTGCAAAAATTTCTAGTTGCGGTTTGGTGTTTATAGAGGCTTTGTCGCTTACTAAAATATTGTTGTTAGATTGAAAAGCATTTGTTTTCTGTGCTTCTTTTTCTACAATAATTTTACCATTAAAAACCCCTGTAGAGCTATCTCCAAAAATACCTTTATAATCTTGGTGACTTTCGCAATTTGGTTCTATATGATGAACCAATGTATTATGGTCTACATGTTGTTTGTCTCCTAATATAGTGACACCTTTTAATATAGAATCAATACGTTCTCCGTTTTGATAAAAATTAAGATTATTACGTATTAATTGACCTCCAAAAGAGAAGGTGTGAACAGAAGCAACACTTTCGCGTTTTTGATTTATAAAAGTGTTATCTATAAGTGATGCCTTAGCGTTGTCGTTTTGTATTTTATACAAATCAACAATGGCGCGTTTGTTGGCGAAAATCTCGGTAACACTGTTTGTTAAAACAGGATTGTCTGTTAAGCTTTGGTGTCTTTCTATAATTTGAACATGAGAATTCTCGTCTACAACAATTAAATTACGCGGTTGTAATAGGGTTGCAGATTCGTTTCCTGTAGAAAAATTAATTATCTGTATAGGCTTGTCTACTAATTTGTTTTTTGGGATGTGTATATAAGCACCTTCATTAGCAAAAGCAGTGTTTAAAGACGGTAAACTGTCTTTTGGAGCTACTTTGTTAAAATAATTTTCGACTATAATACGGTACTTTGGCTTTGTTAAAGCAGCAGACATTAAGCATACATCTATACCATCGTGAGTTGTCTCAGAAAGGTGAGAAGAATATCTGCCATCTATAAAAACAATTTTATAGGTGTCTATATCGTGAATAAAGTACTTTTTTACATCTTTATATTCAATAGTGTTTTCTTGTTTAGGGAATACACTATAATCTTGTTTTAATACTTTGTTTAAAGAGGTGTATTTCCAAGCTTCTTCTTTTTTAGAAGGGAAACCTTTTTCTTCAAACAGTTTTATGGCATCGTTTTTAATGTCTTGTATGTAAGTATCAATGTGAGATTGATCTTCCGATATTAAATAAGATGCTAATAGTTTTTCTTTTAAATCCATGTTGACAAGTCTTCAGTTTTTCAGTTTTTAGTCAAAAATGACTGCCAACTGTTAACTTTTTCTAACTGGTTATTAAATTACGCGTTCACTTCTTCTTTAATCCAATCGTACCCTTTTTCTTCAAGTTCGTGAGCAAGCTCTTTAGTTCCCGATTTTACAATTTTTCCGTTGTATAATACGTGAACAAAATCTGGTACAATATAATCTAAAAGACGTTGGTAGTGTGTAATTACTACTACTGCGTTATTTTTGCTTTTTAATTTGTTAACTCCGTTGGCAACAATACGTAAGGCATCTATATCTAAACCAGAATCGGTTTCGTCTAGTATTGCCAATTTAGGCTCTAACATTGCCATTTGAAAAATCTCATTACGTTTTTTTTCTCCTCCAGAAAATCCTTCGTTTAAAGAACGTGATAAAAATTTCCTGTCAATTTCTAATAATTCTGCTTTTTCTCTAATTAATTTTAGCATGTCTTTAGCAGGCATGTCTTCTAAACCTTGAGCTTTACGATTTTCGTTAATTGCTGTTTTAATAAAATTAGTAACAGATACACCAGGAATTTCTACAGGGTATTGAAAAGATAAAAATACACCTTTGTGCGCACGCTCTTCTGCAGCTAATTCGTTTAAGTTTTCGTCGTTTAGTATTATGTCTCCAGACTCTACTTCGTATTCTTCTTTTCCTGCAACAACAGAAGCTAATGTGCTTTTTCCAGCACCATTAGGTCCCATAATAGCATGAACTTCTCCTGCTTTTACCTCTAAGTTAATACCTTTTAAGATGTTTTTCCCTTCAACACTTGCGTGTAAATTTTCTATTTTTAACATACTATTCGCTTACTAATTTTACTACGTTATTTTTATCTTTGTTTGATGGCGAAACGTTTAATATTTCTACAATTTCCACCTTATTCTCCCAAAGAATTTTATCGTCTTTTTTATTGCTAATTATACCTTTAACCTCTACATATACCATATCTGTTGGTATTGCTTTGTGTTTTTCTGCAAGTTTATTAAGTTCTAGCATTTTGTCTGTTACAAATACACCGTAAATGTTCGATTTTGTTTGTAAAACAGCTGCATCGTCATAATAAACAAATTCTCCTTTTATCAGGGTTAATTTATCTTCTTGTTTGCTAGTTTTATTCACGTTGTCTTCTTTTTTTTCAACGTTTTTACAACTCAAGCATATCGTAAGACTTAATAACAGAATGAGAATCTTTTTCATTTAAAAAAAATTTATCCTACAGAGCCTTCTAAACTTATTTCTAGTAGTTTTTGTGCTTCTACAGCAAACTCCATAGGTAATTTGTTTAGTACTTCTTTGCTAAAGCCATTAACAATTAATGCTATAGCTTTTTCTGTATCTATACCACGTTGGTTACAATAAAAAATTTGGTCTTCTCCAATTTTACTTGTTGTAGCTTCGTGTTCTATTTTCGCCGATTTGTTTTTGGCTTCAATATATGGGAACGTATGTGCACCACACTCGTTACCCATTAATAAACTATCGCATTGCGAAAAGTTACGCGCGTTTTCTGCTCTAGAATTTATTTGAACTAACCCACGGTAGCTGTTTTGCGATTTTCCTGCCGATATACCTTTAGAAATAATGGTAGACTTAGTGTTTTTACCTAAGTGAATCATTTTTGTTCCTGTATCTGCTTGCTGGTAATTATTTGTTACTGCTATAGAGTAAAACTCGCCTACAGAATTGTCTCCTTTTAAAACACAAGAAGGGTATTTCCATGTAACTGCCGATCCGGTTTCTACTTGTGTCCAAGAAATTTTAGCGTTTTTTTCGCATAGTCCTCTCTTGGTTACAAAATTGTAAACACCTCCTTTGCCTTCTGCATTTCCTGGAAACCAGTTTTGTACAGTAGAGTATTTTATTTCGGCATCGTCTAGAGCTATAAGCTCTACAACTGCTGCGTGTAATTGGTTTTCGTCTCGACTTGGTGCTGTACAGCCTTCTAGGTAAGAGACATAACTGCCTTCGTCTGCAATTACAAGGGTTCTTTCAAACTGGCCTGTTCCTGCTTGGTTAATTCTAAAGTATGTAGATAATTCCATTGGGCAACGTACACCTTTTGGAATGTAGCAAAAAGATCCGTCGCTAAAAACAGCGCTGTTTAAGGCTGCATAAAAGTTGTCTTTCGTTGGTACTACTGTGCCAAGATATTTTTTTACAAGTTCTGGATGCTTTTTTATAGCTTCAGATATGCTCATAAAAATAATACCTTTTTCGCCTAAGGTTTTTTGAAATGTTGTTGCTACAGACACTGAGTCTACAACAATATCCATGGCTATATTATTCATCTTTTTCTGTTCATCAACAGAAATACCCAGCTTTTTATACATAGCTAATAAATCTGGATCTACATCGTCCAAAGTTTTATTAGGATCTACAGCAGTAGGAGCAGAGTAATAAGCGATAGATTGAAAATCTGGCTTTTGGTAATTTACATTTGCCCATTCTGGTTCGGTCATGTCTTTCCAAACTTTAAAGGCTTCTAATCTCCAATCGGTCATCCATTGTGGCTCATCTTTCTTTTTAGAAATAGCGCGTACAATATCTTCATTTAAGCCAATAGGAAATGTCTCAGATTCTAAATCGGTATAAAAACCGTATTCATATTCCTTGGTTTTTAATTCTTCACGTAAATCATCTTCCGTATACTTCGACATAATTCTTTCTTATTTTTATAATGAAAATGATTCTCCGCAACCGCAAGTACGGTTGGCGTTAGGGTTATTAAAAACAAACCCAGTTCCGTTTAATCCTCCAGAATACTCTAAGGTTGTACCAATTAGATATAAAAAACTCTTTTTGTCTACAATAATTTTTATGTCATTGTCTACAAAAATTTTATCGTCTTCTTTTTGTTCTTTGTCAAATTTTAAATCATACGAAAGTCCTGAGCATCCTCCACTTTTTACGCCAACACGAACATAATCTGTGTTAGCATCAAAGCCTTCGTCTTGCATAAGATCAATGACTTTCTTTTTTGCTATTTCCGAAACTTTAATCATATTTTTATTTAGTTTTTCATGCTGTTTTAATGTGTAAAACATGTCACTCTATTTATTAAAACCAAACATTTGTTTAAATAAATGTCTCTTAATTCTATCAAGATGGTCTCCAAATAGAGTGCAAATATACAATATAAGTCATGTATTTCCATAGAACCTAACATTATATTAGCATATAGTTTGATAGGTTTTTGTTATTTAATGGCTAAGGTGGGAATAGCGCGCTACTAAGCGCTTCGAATTATTGGTTTAATCGAATTCTAGTTAAATATGTTTAGCAATTTAAACTATTATAAAAAAGAGCTTGTTGCTTTAAAGTTTTGAATTAAAGTGTGTTACCCTATGTTTTGAAGGTTTTCTAGTCTAGCGTATTGTTTTGCTGGTATTTCTATAATATTTCCGCTTACGCTTAATCTAAATTGTTGTTTACAGCATTTGCAAATAACTTCTGGTTGACCTTGTGTAGGATTATCTATTAAAAAATAGTTATGTCCAAAGGTAAGGCAAAAGGGGTTTTTGGGTAGGTTTGAGTTCATAGTAGGAGAATTTATAGTTTTAAGTTAGTAAATTAAGCTCTATTTCTTACGTTTTTATATGTGTTTTCGACGAAATGCGTTTTACTGTCGTGTGTTTGCTTATTTTTTTAGTTAAGCCTTTTTTATTAGAAGGTTTGTGTAATTGGTTTTTAAAAAACACATTAATATCGATTTATGAGTTTTAATATTAAAAATTATCATTTTTTATAAATAGGCTTCTTATTTTTGTAAAATGATAGAGGATAAAAATCAACAACGAACAGATTTAAGTACTTTAGGAGAGTTTGGCCTAATAGATCACTTAACAAAGAATTTTAAAATTAATCATACATCAACTGTAAAAAGTATTGGTGATGATGCAGCTGTGTTAAATTTTGAAAAAAAGAAAATTGTTGTTACCACAGACTTGTTGGTTGAAGGTGTGCATTTCGATTTAAGTTACGTGCCTTTAAAGCATTTGGGTTACAAATCGGTTGTTGTTAACTTGTCAGATGTTTATGCTATGAATGCTAAAGCAACTCAAATTACAGTATCTGTGGCTGTCTCTAATAGATTTCCATTAGAAGCACTTGAAGATTTGTATGCAGGAATAGAAACTGCAGCTAAATTATATAATATTGATGTTGTTGGGGGCGATACCTCGTCGTCTACCAAAGGTTTAATAATATCTGTTACTGCTATTGGTGAGCTAGAAAAAGATGAAGAGGTTTATAGGGCAGGAGCAAAGCCAAACGATTTGTTGGTGGTTACCGGAGATTTAGGTGGTGCTTATATGGGCTTGCAAGTTTTAGAGCGAGAAAAGGAAGTGTTTAAAGTAAATCCTAACAATCAGCCAGATTTAGATGCTTATTCTTATATTATAGAAAGGCAATTAAAGCCAGAGGCAAGGCAAGATATAGTTAAGTTGTTGGCAGATTTGGAGGTTAAGCCCACGTCTATGATTGATATTAGTGATGGCTTATCTTCTGAGGTGTTGCATTTATGCAAACATAGCGATGTGGGTTGCGATTTGTATGAAGAAAAAATTCCATTAGATCCGGTTGTTATATCTTCTTGCGAAGAGTTTAATATAGATAGTACTATGGTGGCGTTAAATGGAGGTGAAGATTACGAGCTTTTATTTACAATATCTCAAGACGACTTTCCTAAGATAAAAGCTAATCCTAATTTAACTATAATTGGGCATATAAGAGAAAAAGAAGCAGGAGCGCACCTAGTGACTAGAGCAGATTCTAGAATACCATTAAAAGCTCAAGGGTGGAAAAATTTTGAGAGTTAAGCAATGCGCAATTTAGCTTTGTTTCTTTCTTGGTCTTGATTCGCTACCCGTTTAAGGTGCATACGCTCGAGAACATCGTTAATTTCTTTAAATTTTGGAGTGAGTAGTGTTAATTCTCCATTACCGCTAGTGGTAAGCTGTTTTTTGCAATTTACGCAAGTGTACTCTTTAACATGATCTGTAACATGTCGTGTTACTTTATAATCATGTCCAAACACCTTGCAATGGATGTTTTTCATTTAAAATACTTATGTTAATTATACGTCTTAGGGAGCATTAAAGTACTAAAAATGATTTTATTAGCGCGATGAAATACTTAGTAAATCGACGAAGTGATTGTTTTTTGCCTCGAACGACTCAATCTCTTTTCGTGAATGCGTTCTAGTATCGCGTTAATTTCTCTAAACTTGGGAGTTAGCTCTATTAAATCTCCGTTACCGCTTGTAGTTAGTTGCTTTTTACAATGGCTACAGGTGTACTCTTTAACATGGTAGGTTACTTTTTTTGTAACTTGGTAATTGTGCCCAAATAACGAACAGTACATTTTAGGTATAAAACCAGGGTGGTTAGGGTCTTTTTTCATGGTTTAATAATTTAGGTTTGCATAAATATATAAATAAAAACCAATATATCGATGAAACACTATTTTTTTTCGATGAAATACACTAATTCTGTAGTTAATTCTGTTCTATTCTCTATATGAGACATGTGCCCATCTGGAAATTCAACACATTTTACCTCTGTATTTTTCGTTTGTTCTATTAAGCTATTATAATCCAAAACAGGGTCTTTTTTTCCAATTATCATCATCTTTTTATATGGTGTAAAATGGAGTAAAACTTCCCTATCTTCTCTTATCTTCATACCTTCTAAAGCAGCAACAATGCCTTGTAGAGGTGTTTTTAAGGCTTCCTTAATGGTGGCTTTTTTTTCTTCAGCAAAAAGTTTTCGGTTTTTTGGTCTTAATAAGTTGGCTATTGCCATTCTTATAAAGCTTTTGTGGTTGTTTTTAACAGCTGTAATGGCTCGGTCTCTGTTCTTTTTCTTTTCTTCGGTATCTGCAACAGCTGTAGAGTTAATTAATACCAAACCTTTTAAGGCGTCAGGGTTTTTTTCTGCGAAAGCAAGAGCAACATATCCACCCATTGAATGCCCAATACAAGTCGAGCGTCGTATTTTTAAATGTTTAAGAACAAATTCTACAACACTTGCCATGAGTTCCATACTGTGTACGTAGCCTAGGCATTCTGTTTGTCCGTGCCCTAATAAGTCTATGCAAATAACACGGTTTCTTTTAGTTAACTCAGGTGTAATCGCGTTCCACATGCTGCTATTTTCTAAAAAACCATGTAAAAGTACTACAGCATTTCCTTTGCCTTGGTCTGTGTAAAAAATATTTATGCCTTTGTATTTTAATATCATTCTAAAAAAAAATCTTTGACAAAGATAAAAATCGACATAATAAAATGCTATTAAGTCTTATAAGATGATTTTTAAAATAGCAGGGCTTTAGTTTTTAACTTTTTTTATGGCAGTAAAGGCTTTGTCTACAAATTCGTCTTCAACTAGAATTGTAAACTCGTTTGTGGTAGATAGTACTTCGTATAATACAACACCTTCCCAAGCTAATCGTTTAAAAAAATGATAATACAGTCCTGCTATTTTAGAGTTGTCTTGAGGTAAGTTTATGCTTATAGCAGATAGACCATCTTGTATAGCTAAAAATGTTTCTTTTTTTAAATGAGTTTTAACAAAATCGTCTAAACTACTAGAAACAATAATGTTGCTTTCGTGTATGCCTCTAGTAAAGGTGTAAAATAATTTAGATTCTTCGTTAATTTTATCAAGAATTTTTGAGTGGTTGTCTATTAACGAGTCTGAGTTTTTTACTGTAAAATCAGTTAAGTTAGAGCGCACAGTTATGTCTCCTAAATTCTGAATAGCGCGTTTCATTTTTACAGAATTAGAGAGTGTTGCTGGTGGGTTATAACGCCTTAACGCCATCATTATAGCGCCCGGTTTTACGTCTTTTTTTAGCATTTTACTTATGGGCTCTGTTAGCTCTATGGCTAAAGCGCTAAAGTTTATTATGTTTCTAGAAAGTGCTTCTTCTAGGTAAGGTTGTGTTATTAAAATGTCTTCTACACAGTTAGATACAGTCTTCATGTTAATTATTTAACAATTTGTGCTAAAATAAACATTTTTTTATATAAATGATGTGATTTGAGTTACGAACCATAATTTTGTTGATGAATTATCATCTTGATAATATTATATTATAAAGTATTTAGTAAATGAAAGTATTAAAGTTTGGTGGAACCTCGGTTGGATCTATAGAGAATATTCAAAATGTAAAGAATATTGTAAATGATGGGGAAAAGAAGGTAATTGTATTGTCTGCAATGTCTGGTACTACCAATGCATTGGTATCTATTGCAAATAATATTGCTGAGAAATCTGTTAACGATGCAACAGAAACTATAAATAAACTTCATGAAAAATATTTTGAAGTTATAGATAGTCTTTTGCAAAACAAAGCGATAAACGAAGAGGCAAAAAACTATGTAACAGGAATTTTTAATTTTTTGTTAGAGTGTACCTATAAAACATATTCGCAAACTTTAGCAAACGAGATTGTGGCACAGGGCGAATTAATGTCAACATTTATGTTTAATGGGTATTTAAAGCAAGAAGGTATAAGTTCTGCGTTGTTGCCAGCATTAGATTTTATGAGGATAGATGGTGCTAAAGAGCCTAATATGGACTATATAAAATCTAATTTAAGTCGTATTTTAAAAAATACAGGTGAAGTAGATGTTTATATTACACAAGGTTTTATTTGTTTAGACAATGCTGATGCTATTTCTAATTTGCAGCGTGGTGGAAGCGATTATACTGCAACAATTATAGGTGCAGCTATTTTAGCAGAAGAGGTGCAGATTTGGACAGATATTGATGGTATGCATAACAACGATCCTAGATATGTTGATAATACACGACCAATTTCTAATTTGTCTTTTGATGAAGCTGCAGAGTTGGCTTATTTTGGAGCAAAAATATTACACCCACAAACCGTTACTCCTGTAAGAGAAGATAATATTCCGGTGCGATTAAAAAACACTATGGACCCTGATGCTTACGGTACTTTAATTTCTAGCGAAACGCCAGAAAATGGTATTAAAGCATTGGCTGCAAAAGACGGTATTACTGCTATTAAAATTAAGTCGGGTAGAATGCTGCAAGCTCATGGTTTTCTTAAAAAGGTTTTTGAGATATTTGAGACTTACGAAACATCTATTGATATGATAACAACATCGGAGGTGGCAGTATCGCTAACTATTGATGACGATAGAAATCTTGATAAAATTATATCAGAATTGGAGGCTTTCTCGACAATAGAGGTCGATACTAATCAAAGTATTGTTTGTTTGGTAGGGCATGGTATAGTGAATCACTCAGAAACTTATAAGTTGTTTCAGATTTTAAAAGATGTTAAAATAAGAATGATTTCTTATGGAGGAAGTAATAATAATATATCATTGCTAGTTAATGCTAATGATAAAATAAATACGCTAAGAAAGTTAAATGATTATTTATTTGAATTAGTCACTCTATAATTAATAAAATTTAAGCTATTAGCAAAAGGGTCGTTGTAAAACGACCCTTTTAACTTTTTAAGAATTCATTATATCTTCAATTTCATTAGCTTCAATAGGTATATTTCTCATTAGGTTAAATGGTTCGCCAGAATCTTGAATAACAACATCGTCTTCTAATCGAATACCAAAACCTTCATTAGGAATGTAAATACCAGGCTCTACAGTAAACACCATGTTGGCTTGCATGGGTTCTGTTAAAATACCATAATCGTGTGTGTCTAATCCCATGTGGTGAGATGTGCCATGCATAAAGTACTTTTTGTAAGCAGGCCATTCTGGATTTTCGTTTTGTACATCGGCTTTATCTAATAGGTTTAAGTCTAATAATTCCGAAGTCATAATTTTTCCAACCTCAATATGGTAATTGGCCCAGTCTGTTCCTGGTGTTAGCATTTTTGTAGCTTCGTTTTTTACTCTATTTACAGCATTGTAAACTGCTTTTTGACGTTCTGTAAATTTTCCAGAAACAGGTACACTTCTAGTCATGTCGCTAGAGTAATTGGCATATTCTGCGCCAATATCCATAAGAATTAATTCTCCTGCCTTGCATTGTTGGTTGTTTTCAATATAGTGTAAAACATTTGCATTATTACCTGAGGCAACTATGGGTGTGTAGGCAAATTTCTTAGAACGATTTATTAGTAATTCATGAGTAAATTCTGCTTCAATTTCAAATTCCCAAACATCTGGTTTTACAAAATTTAATATTCTTCGAAACCCTTTTTCTGTAATGTTGCAGGCTTGTTGAATTAAATCTATTTCTATTTGATTTTTTACAGATCGTAAGCGTTGTAAAATAGGATTGCTTTTTGCTACTCTATGGGCAGGAAAACGTTCTTTTAACCATTTAGTATAACGGTCTTCTCTAGTTTGCGTTTCAACAGACGCTCTATAGTGTTCGTTTGTGTTAATGTAAACGGTATCGCATTGTGTCATTATCTCGAACATGATTTTTTCCATGTCTTGTAACCAGTATACTGTTTTTATTCCGCTAGTTTCAAAAGCTTTTTCCTTTGTTAGTTTTTCTCCTTCCCAAATGGCAATATGCTCGTTGGTTTCTTTTAAAAATAATATTTCACGATGTTTCTCTTTGGGGCAATCTGGAAATAAAACCAAAATACTTTCCTCTTGGTCTACACCGCTTAAATAAAAAATATCTCTATGTTGCTCAAAAGGCATGGTGCTATCTGCGCTAATAGGATATATGTCGTTAGAGTTAAAAACAGCTAAGCTGTTTGCTTCCATTTGGTTAGCAAAATTTTTTCTATTTTGTATAAAGAGGTTTGGGTTTATAGGGTGGTATTTCATAATGTATGTATTTCTATTATCGCGCTAATTTAATCTTTTATTAAAGATTATTTGGTTTAAGAGTAACTGTTGGACATCTAAAAACAAATATATTGCGTATATTACTACATATCATTACAATACTTTAAAATGGAAAAAAGTTTTACGCGTAAATTATTAAATTTATTTATTCTGTTATTTTTTATTAGTTCTAGTTTTAATGCTCAAGAAGTTTTAAGAGAGATTTCTTTAGAAGAGCAAATAAATGCCTCTAATTTGGTAGTAGAAGGTAAGGTTTTATCGAAAGAATCTTTTTGGAATTCTAATTATACTAAGATATTTACTGTTAACACTGTAGAGGTGTATAAAGTGTTTAAAGGTGATTTGGTAGAAACTGTAGAAGTAATTACACCGGGAGGTTTTGTAAATGGAAAAATGCAAAAGGTGATACCGAGTTTGCAATTAAATACTAACGATATTGGTCTTTTTACTTTGCATGGAGAAGAAAAATCGGTAAAATCAGATAAAATAAAAGCTTTTAAGCCATATAGTTCTGTTCAAGGTTTTTATAAGTATAATTTAATCGATAATGTAGCTATAAACCCTTTTTCTGTAATTAAGAATATTGAAGAAGATTTTTATGCTAGAATTGAAAAAATTAGTAACTCTAAGTTTTCAAAAGTTAAAGACTTTAAGGTTGTTAAAAACACTTTAAAAAACAATGGAATAAAAGGCGTGTTGGCACCAAATATTACTAGTTTTTCGCCAACTTCAATAACAGCAGGAACGCAATCGCAATTAACAATAACAGGTACTGGTTTTGGGGCTACACAAGGTGCGGGCTCTGTGTCTTTTAGAAATGCAGACGATGGAGGAGGAACATTTGTTACTGCTTTAAATGGACAAATAATTAGTTGGTCTGATACTGCTATTGTTTTAGAGGTGCCATCGTTAGCAGGTACAGGAACAATATTAGTTACAGATGATAGTAATAGTTCGGTTGAGTCTGTAAATTTGTTAACGGTTACTTATGCCTTATCTAACGGGCAGGCTAATGACACGGAGTATAAGTTGCAGCATGTAGATATGAATGGCGATGGAGGTATAACTTGGATATTTAACTCAGATTTTGAATCAAATACAAATGCTAATACAGCTTTTAATGCAGTGCTTAAAAATTGGAGTTGCGAAACGGGGATTAATTGGGATGTAGATTCTAATACAACTACTGTAGACTCTGCTCTAGATGACGGTTTAAATGTAGTGTCTTTTAATGTTTTGCCAGCAGGTAATTTAGGGGTTACTACGCTATATGGTGGAGCATGTAATAATTCTGAAGATTGGGTGGTTAATCAGGTAGATTTAATTTTTGATAATACAGATCTTTCCCCATGGTTTTATGATGGGGGAACAAATCTAGGTTACGATTTTTATAGCGTAGCTTTACACGAATTAGGTCATGCGCATTTGCTAAATCATGTTGTAGACAGTGATGATGTTATGGATTATGACATAGCTTTAGAACAACAAAATAGAACTTTAAATTCTAAGAATATTGATGCAGCAAATATGGTGCAAGCAAGAAGTACTGCAAACATGATATGTAGTTTGCCTTTAATGAGTGCTTATGCAGGAAGTTGCCCTTTAAGTGTGGAAGATGAAGAGCTAAATAATTCGGTTAGTATGTATCCTAATCCAACAATTGGCCAGTTTTTTATTAAAAACGATTCGTTTCTTACGTTAGAAAAAGCTGTAATATATGATGTTAGCGGTCGGTTAATCTCTAATACTGATTTGTTAAAAACAAAAGTGATAAGCTTACAAGGGGTATCAAAAGGTATGTATTTTGTAAATATTCACTCTTCAAACGGAATGATAACAAAAAAAATACTTAAAGAATAAGTGTGTTATATCGATAGCTTTTTAAAATAAGCCAAAGCAGTTAACTGTTTTGGCTTATTTTATTTAAAGGCTTTAAGTTAAAAATATAAACTAAGTGTTTTTACGTAGATAATTTGAGTTTTTAGTTGTAAAACAGAATTATATTTTGGTTGACCAGCATTAACAAAGGGATGAAAGTATAGAATACGTAGTGTTTTTGCACGGTTGCAATTTATTAATAAAGTAAATTTTGTCTATTTGTTAGAAAATAATCTTAAAATATAATATGGTTTGTTGATAATTCTTCAATATCTGTTCGAATTTGCTAGTCTTTTTTAAAACCATTCTAAATAGCGAAAACAAAAGAGCGGTTATTTGTCTATAAATGCTTCCTAGCTTACATTTGTATAAATTATAAACTAACTTCAAAATATGAGTGGATTTTTTAAATCTTCGATTGGAAGAAAGGTAGCTATGGCGCTATCAGCGCTCTTCCTAATGTTTTTCTTACTTCAGCATTTATTTATAAACTTATTATCAGTTTTTAGTCCAGATGCATTTAACGAAGTATCACATTTTATGGGTACAAACCCACTTGTTCAATTTGCACTACAACCGGTATTAATTTTTGCTGTTGTATTTCACTTTGTAATGGGATTCATTCTTGAGCTTAAAAATAAAAAAGCGAATGGTGTTTCTTATGCAAAAAACAACGGAGCAGCAAACTCTTCATGGTCAAGTAGAAACATGATTTACAGCGGGCTAGTAATTCTAGCGTTTATTGTACTTCACTTTATCGATTTTTGGATTCCAGAAATTAACACAAAATATATTGTTGGAGATGTGTCTGGGTTGCATAACGGTGAATTTAGATATTACCACGAACTAGTTGAGAAATTTCAAAATCCTTTAAGAGTAGGAGCTTATGTAATTTCGTTTGTACTTTTAGGTTTACACCTAGCACATGGATTTACATCTGCTTTTCAATCTATGGGATCTACAGCTGGTCGTAAAAAGAACTTACAACTATTCGGTAAGGCGTATTCAATTTTAATCCCATTAGGATTTGTTTTCGTTGCGCTTTTTCATTTCTTATTAAATAACCATTAATCTTAAATACTATGGCTTTAGATTCAAAAGTACCTCAAGGTCCAATTCAAGATAAATGGACAGATTATAAAAATAAAATAGACTTAGTAAATCCTGCAAACAAGCGTCATATCGACATAATTGTGGTAGGAACAGGTTTAGCTGGTGGTTCTGCTGCTGCAACCTTGGCTGAGTTAGGATATAACGTAAAAGCATTTGCTTATCAAGATTCTCCGCGTCGTGCACACTCTATTGCTGCACAAGGAGGTATTAATGCTGCAAAAAACTATCAAGGTGATGGAGACTCAACTTACAGATTGTTTTACGATACTGTAAAAGGAGGCGATTACAGATCTCGCGAAGCTAATGTATATCGTTTAGCAGAGGTGTCTGCAAACATTATAGATCAATGTGTAGCTCAAGGTGTTCCTTTTGCTCGTGATTATGGAGGATTGTTAGATAACCGTTCGTTTGGTGGTGTATTAGTGTCAAGAACATTTTACGCTAAAGGGCAAACAGGACAACAATTATTATTAGGTGCATATTCTGCAATGAACCGTCAAATTGCTCGTGGTAAGATTGAAATGTTCAATCGTCATGAAATGCTTGATGTTGTAAAAGTTGACGGAAAAGCAAGAGGAATTATAGCTAGAAACTTAATAACTGGTGAAATAGAGCGTCATTCTGCGCATGCGGTAGTTGTGGCTTCTGGAGGGTACGGAAACGTATTTTTCTTATCTACAAACGCTATGGGATCTAATGTTTCTGCTGGTTGGAAAATACACAAAAAAGGAGCGTTTTTCGCTAACCCTTGTTACACACAAATTCACCCAACATGTATTCCGCGTTCGGGAGATTATCAGTCTAAATTAACATTAATGTCTGAGTCTTTACGTAACGATGGACGTATTTGGGTACCAAAAAATATGGATGATGTTATGGCAATTCGCGAAGGCAAGAAAAAGCCAACCGATTTGTCTGAAGACGAAAGAGATTATTACTTAGAGCGTCGTTACCCAGCATTTGGTAACTTAGTACCTCGTGATGTGGCTTCGAGAGCAGCAAAAGAACGTTGCGATGCTGGTTATGGTGTTAATGCAACTGGCGAAGCTGTGTACTTAGATTTTGCTTCTGCAATTGAGCGTTACGGAAAAGAGCAAGCAAAAATTCACAATATCAATAATCCTTCAGAAGCAAAAATATACGAATTAGGACAAGCTATTGTCGAGGCTAAATACGGAAACTTATTCCAAATGTATGAGAAAATCGTAGATGAGAATCCATACAAAACGCCAATGATGATTTATCCTGCAGTTCACTACACAATGGGTGGTGTATGGGTTGATTATAACCTAATGACAACTGTTCCTGGTTTATACTGTATTGGTGAAGCTAATTTCTCTGATCATGGAGCAAACAGGCTTGGGGCTTCTGCTTTAATGCAAGGTTTAGCCGATGGGTATTTTGTATTACCTTATACAATAGGTGATTATTTATCTGATGATATTCGTACAGGGAAAATACCAACAGATACTGCTGAATTTGACCAAGCTGAAAAAGAAGTTAAAGAGAGAATAGAATTCTTTATAACTAATAAAGGAACAAAATCTGTTGATTATTTCCACAAAAAACTTGGAAAAGTAATGTGGGATAAATGTGGAATGTCAAGAAACGAAAAAGGCTTAAAAGAAGCTATGGTCGAAATAAAAGCTATTCGTGAAGAATTCTGGAAAGAAGTTTCTGTTCCTGGAGCATCTAACGAAATGAACCCAGAACTTGAAAAAGCTGGAAGAGTAGCAGATTTCTTAGAGTTAGGAGAGTTATTTGCTAAAGATGCTTTAACAAGAGCTGAATCTTGTGGAGGACACTTTAGAGAAGAGTCTGCTGAACTCGATGGGCCTCAAAAAGGTGAAGCAAAGCGTAACGATGAAGAGTTTGCATTTGTTTCGGCTTGGGAATACAAAGGAGAACCTGCAGATGCAGAATTACATAAAGAAGAATTAGAATTTAAAGATATTGAACTTAAACAACGTTCATACAAATAAGAAAAACATATGAATTTAACATTAAAAATTTGGAGACAAAAAGACGCTAGTTCAAAGGGTCAGATGGTAGATTATAAAGTAACTGAGATTTCAGAGCATATGTCTTTTCTAGAAATGATGGATGTTTTAAACGAACAGTTGGTAAACTCTGGTGAAGAACCAGTAGCTTTCGATCATGATTGTCGTGAGGGTATTTGTGGGATGTGCTCTATGTATATTAATGGAGAAGCACACGGGCCAGATAGAGGCGTAACAACTTGCCAATTACACATGCGTATGTTTAAAGATGGCGATACAATTACTATCGAACCATTTAGAGCAGCAGCATTTCCTGTAATTAAAGATTTAGTTGTAGATAGAACATCTTTTGAGCGTATACAACAAGCTGGTGGTTACATTTCTGTAAACACTTCTGGAAACACTCAAGATGCTAATGCTTTACCAATTTCTAAACACGCAGCAGACGAGGCTATGGATGCTGCAACTTGTATTGGTTGTGGGGCTTGTGTAGCGACTTGTAAAAACTCTTCTGCCATGTTATTTGTAGGCGCTAAAGTATCACAATATGCTTTATTGCCACAAGGACAAGTAGAGGCTACAGATCGTGTTAAAAACATGGTTGCGCAAATGGATTTAGAAGGTTTTGGTAACTGTACCAACACTGGAGCTTGCGAGGTTGAGTGTCCTAAAGGCATTTCTTTAGACAACATTGCAAGAATGAATAGAGAATTAATGAAAGCTACAATTAAGTCGTAGTATTAATTATAAAGTAAAAAAGCCCATATCATTATTTGGTATGGGTTTTTTTATGCTTTTTTTTGAAAAAGATGATGTTTAAGGCATTTTTGTTCTTTTTAAGAGCACTTAGGTTTTAAAATTTTATAGTTTCTTATTTCCTTTCTATATTTAGAGAGGCTAAAACTAAACTAAACATGACATCTTTTAAATTATTCTATTCTTTATTATTTTTTATATGCATATGCTTTCTTGGCTATTCCCAACAAAATGATTTGCTAGTAAATGGAACCATTGTAGACGAAAGTAATTACGGAATTCCCTACGTTGCAATAGGTATACCTTCAAAATACGTGGGAACTTCTAGTAATGAAGAGGGAGCTTTTTCTATGAATCTTTCAAAAAGTAATTTAAGCGATACTTTAGAGGTGTCTAGCATAGGTTATAAAACTATTAAAATTACGGTTCAAGATTACATAAACCAAAAAGAGAAAACCATTGTTTTATTAGAAGACATTGTATCTCTTGATGCAGTAAATATTTTAAAAACTACAGATTATATAAAACTAGCAGTTAAAAGTTTAAAGAAAACTACAGTTAGTAATAGACATCAATTAAATGTGCTATATCGCCGGTTTTCTAGCGAAAATTATAAAGCTAGATTTCTTGCAGAACAATATGTAAAAGTTCTAGATAATGGCCCAATTAATACTGAATTTACAGATATTGAGGTTGCAGAAGGTAGAAAATCTGCAGACTATAGGTTTGCAAAGAAAAAACAAACCTATCATGCTATAAATGTTGTGGCACAAAGAGACCCGCTAAGACAAGGAAATATACTTAAAGACTATACTTGGAAAAAAATAGGAGATACTAGGTATGATGGCGAAGATTTAGTAATACTTCAAGGTGTTGGTAAAAAACAAAAATGGAAAAAAGTTAAACTATATATAGGAGTAGATAATTTTGCGATATATAAGGTAGAAACTACCGATTTAGACGCTATATACATTTATAAAAAACATTTTGATGGCAGGCTTTATTTAAGTTATCATAGTCGAGTATGGAGCTCTAATATGCCTTTAAATCCAATTTACCAAAAAGCTTTAGGTTTAAAAAAGGATAAGGTAGCTGTGTCTTATAAGCACGAAGCTATTGTTTTAGGTATAGAAACTAATAAAAAGAAAATAAAAGTTAGTAGCTTTGGTAGATACGGAAAAGACATGGGAGATTTAGATGTTAAATACAACGCTACTTTTTGGAAAAACTTAAGCATGCCACCAGAATCAGATTTTTACAAAAAAAGTGTAAAAGAGCTAGAGTCTATTTATGGAGTGCCATTAGAAACTCAATTCGAATTGGTAAATAAATAGTAAAAAAGGCTATATTAATTAATACAATCTAATATGGTTATTAAATGCCTAGTAAGAAACATATAAAATATACTGTTTTATTTTTATTAATTCTTTTTTTCTTTAATAGAAGAGGGAATGCTCAAAAATTTATTGAAAACTTTGAAATTACCCATTTCAAACTCCCAATAGAAACAAATTCTCAAACTATTGTCGAAGACTCATTTGGCTTTGTATGGATAGGTTCTTCAAATGGTTTGTGGCGTTTTGATGGTAGTAATTTTAAAAATTACATTAAAAGCGAAAACGATAAAACCAGTATTACAGATAATAATGTTTCTTACCTCTACGAAGACAAACAAAAAACATTATGGGTTGGCACTTATGGTGGTGGTTTGCTTAGGTATGATAGAGATTGCGATTGTTTTCAGCAGTTTATTCATGACGAAGAAAATGATAAAAGTATAAGTTTTAACGAAATCAAAACGATTTTCGAAACCAAAAACAATCAATTCTATATTGGTACAGATGGTGGCGGTTTAAATCTAATGGATCGTGAAAATAATACTTTTAAACCTTTTAAATACGATGCAAAAGACGCAACAAGTATAAGTCATAATAATGTGCTTGCAATTGAAGAATTGCCAAACGGAAACTTAGCTATTGGCACCTGGATTGGTTTAAACATTTTTAATACTAAAACTCAAAAATTTAAAAGGCATTATATTACTCCAAGTACAGAGCCACAACATCACCATAGGTTAGAATATTATAACGGAAAACTAATAAGTGCTTCTCAAAAATTTTTTATTTACAATAACAAAAAAAATAGTTTTACTAAAATAAACCAATTTAAAGGTGCAGCTTCTGGTGTAAAGAAGAAAAACGACGAAAATTGTTGGTTTTTAAGCGGTGGCTCTATTTATATTGTAGATTCTCATTTAAAATTAAAACAACAAATTAACATAGACGAGTTGTTTAGTTCTGAAAAAGGGTTTTGGCCCATACGCTTGTATCATAATCACATAAATCATGCTACTTGGCTTTTAGATTTGTCGGGTAATTTCTTTCTTATCGAAGAAAAAACAACACCATTTAAATCGTTTATTAAAGAAAATTATAAAGGTCAAATTGCTCAAACATCCCATAACTTTTGGGTATCAAATGGCAGTAGAATTAACCTGATAGATAAAAAAACACAAGAACTTAAAAAACTAGAAATACCTTTTAAAGGGTTTACTTATATAGCCACAAATAAAAATAATAATGTATGGGTTACAGATCATGAATATTACTATGAATTTTCAACCTCTGGAGATTTAATTCAGAAACAAAAACAAGATGTTTGGCCTTTTGCTATTATACAAACGTCAACCAATCAATTGTGGGTTGGAGAGGTTTTAGGGGCTTCAAATTACAATATTAAATCTAACATAAATATAAAGTACGAATGCGATTGGGATACGCCAAATGGTATAGGCTATTTTCATCGCGCATCGGTTATTTTCGAAGACTCTAAAGGAGATGTTTGGATTGGTACTTTTGGAGATGGTTTAAAAAAACACATTACTAATACTCAAGAATTTATTCATTACAGACATAAAATTGGAGATAAAACAACCCTAAATAACAATTTTGTAAATGAAATATTCGAAGACAAACAGCATAATTTGTGGTTTGGTACAAAAGCAGGACTTTGCAGGTTAGACCGAGAAACAAACACTTTTGTACAATGCGAAAACCCTATAATAAAAGATAAAATAGTACAATCGATAGAGCAAGATGAAGATGGTAATTTATGGATTGGGACCTTAAATGGCTTAATAAAATACGATTATACAAACGATGACATTAGAATATTAAACGAGCAAGATGGTTTATTATCTCATGTTATAGGCAGGTCGAGTTTACATTTAGATACTGGTGAACTTGTTTTTGAGACCAATAAAGGGTTGATGATTTTTAATCCAAATCAAGTTATCGAAAGTAGTAAAGCGCCTAAATTATATATATCAAAATTATGGGTTAATAACGAAGTTATAACCTCTAACAGCAAGTACATTTCTAAAAATATTGAGGTTGAAGAGCTTGTTAATTTAGCATATGAAGACAAAAAGTTTGAGTTCGAATTTCAAGTTATAAATTACAACAATAACGGGCGCTGTAAGTTTGCGTATAAACTAGATGGTTACGATAAATCTTGGATTAATGTACAAGGTAACCAAAAAGCAACATATACAAATATTCCATCTGGTACATACACTTTTATGGTTAAAGGTAGTAACGAGCATGGTGTTTGGAGCAATCAAATTAAAAAAATAAATATTACTATAAAACCACCATTTTGGGAGTTGTTGTGGGTTAAAATATTGGGACTAATTATAGCCATGTCGCTTTTTGTTTTAATAATATGGCTAGTTATTAAAAAGGAAAGAAATCGATCTAAATTTGAAATAGAAAAAGAACGTGTTTTGCAATTTGAAGAAGTTGCTAAAATGAAATTGAAATTTTTTACTAACATATCTCACGAATTACGGACGCCTTTAACTTTAATTACGTCTCCTTTAGATAAGTTTGTGCAAGAAAAAACAAAACCGAATAATAAGGTTTTAGAAATGATGCATCGTAATAGTTCCAGACTATTAGAATTGGTTAATCAAATTTTAGATTTTAGAAAGTTAGAAAGTAGTCAAAAGCTTCAAATTTCAATGCAAAACGACTTTTCTGTTTTTAATAATATTAATGCATCATCTCAATATTGGTCTAAAGAAAAAAATATTAGCTATATAAATGAGCTTCCAGACAGCAAACACGAACTGTTTTTTGATGCCGATGTTTTAGAAAAAATAGTAACCAACCTTATGTCTAATGCTTTTAAATACACGCCTAAAGCAGGAACTGTGCAATTACTAGTTAAGCTAAAAGATATAGAAACCAAAGAAGATAATAAGGTTGTTAACGGTTTTATAGAAATTCATGTTATAGATAATGGCTCCGGAATTCCTATAGAATATCAAGAAAAAGTATTCGAGCGTTTTTATCAATTAGACGAAAATCCAGATTTTGGATATAGTAGCGGTATAGGTTTGTCTCTTACAGCAGAACTTGTAAAGTTGCATAACGGAACCATTGAATTAAAAACAAGCGCAGAAAAAGGGTGTCATTTTAAAGTAGAAATACCTATTGGGTATAAAGATTATCAAAATGAGTATACTAATATAGAAAATAAACTTCCAGAAATTAATGCGGAAAAAACGTTAGTACTTATTGTTGAAGATAATGATGATATTAGGGGTTATATACATGATGAGCTAAAAGAAACCTATCAAATAGTTGAAGCAGAAAACGGAAAAGAAGGCTTGCAATTAGCAATAGCAACATTGCCAGATGTTATAATTAGTGATATTATGATGCCAGAGTCGGACGGTATTCAGCTTGCAAATCAATTAAAGAGTAACGATTTAACATCGCATATTCCGCTTTTATTTTTAACTGCTAAAACAGGTGTCGAAAATAAAATAGCAGGTTTAACTACTGGTGCAGAAGATTACATTCAGAAACCTTTTAATATTTCAGAAATTAAACTAAAAATTAAAAATGTTTTAGAGAGTAGAAATCAATTACTTAAAAAATTCAAACTAGAAAATCCACAAGAATTAAGTGTTTCAAATTCTAAAAACGACGATAAATATTTAGAAAAAGTAAACTTAGTTCTAGATAAACATCTTGAAAATTCAGATTTTTCGGTAGATCAACTGTGCTCAGAATTGGCTATAAGCAGATCTCAACTTTATAGAAAAATTCAAGCACTTACGGGTAAATCTATTATAGAATACATAAACTCGTATAAGCTCACTATTGCAATGCAGCTTATAAAAGAGAAAAAGTATACCTTAAAAGAAATATCGTATAAAATAGGGTATAACGACAATCGTTATTTTAGTCGATCCTTTAAAAAAGAGTTTGGTAACCCACCATCTTACTACGTTCCTAAAAAGAACACTTTGGAGTAATTGTTTAATATTTACACCATTATAAATAAAAAATCCACCTCCATTTCTGTACTTCTAATTTACTTTTGAAGGCACTGTTTTTTTAAATAAAGAAATGAAGTTAAGGTATCTCTTTTTTATTCTAATTATAATGTCTTCTTGTAAAGACAATAATTCTAATTACGCAAATATTCCCGAAAAGAAAATACCTAAGGTTGTAGATTATAATTTTGATGTGCGTCCTATTCTTTCAGATAAATGTTTTAACTGTCATGGTCCAGATGCCAATAAAAGGTCTGCAGGTCTTAGGTTAGATACAGAGCAAGGTGCTTTTAAAGCCTTAAAAGAAGACAAAACCAAACATGCCATTGTTGGCGGAAAACCAGATGAATCAGAAGTTTTTGTTAGAATAACAACAAGCGATACAATGAGGGTTATGCCTCCAATCGATTCTAATTTAAAGCTATCAAAATACGAGATTAAAGTTATAAAAAAGTGGATAAAACAAGGAGCTAATTATCAAAAACATTGGGCATTTGTTCCTCCAGTAAAGCATAAACTTCCAGAGGTAGAAAATAAAGATTGGGTTAGTAACGATATCGATTATTTTATATTAAATAAAATTGAAAGTATAGGGTTGCAACCTAATCAAAGGGCAAAAAAGGAACGTCTCTTAAAACGTGTTGCTTTTGATATAACAGGGTTACCTCCATCTTTAGAGCTGCAAAATCAGTTTTTAGCAGACACTTCCAAAAATGCTTACGAGAAAATAGTAGACCAACTTTTAGCCAATAAACATTATGGAGAAAAAATGGCAAACCATTGGTTGGATGTGGCACGATATGCAGATTCTCATGGTTATCAAGACGATGGAGCAAGAACCATGTGGCCATGGCGCGATTGGGTTATTCATGCATTTAATCAAAATTATACTTATGATAAATTTATAACCTGGCAATTAGCAGGCGATTTATTACCAAAGAAAAATATTGAAGCTATTTTAGCTACAGGCTTTAACCGAAACCATAAAATAACGCAGGAAGGTGGCGTTATAGATGAAGAATACCGTATAGAATATGTTACAGATAGAACCAATACGTTTGGTAAAGCCTTTCTTGGTTTAACCTTTGAATGTGCCAAATGTCACGATCATAAATACGACCCTATATCTCAAAAAGATTACTATAGTACATTTGCTTTTTTTGACAAAGTTCCAGAAAAAGGCTTATATAAAATAGATAGAAATTTTGCAGACCCTCCACTTATTGTTATAGATAATAAACTTATTAAAACCGAACTACCTTTTATAAATAAAACAGGTCCAGAAAATGTAAAGGTGATGGTAATGGAAGATTCTGTTGGTATAAGAGCGACACATGTTTTAGATCGAGGCGTTTATGATGCTAAAACCGATACTGTAGATTTTAATACACCAAAAGCCATTTTAGAGTTTAATAAAAATAAATTTGATAGTAACAGACTCGGGTTAGCAAAATGGTTGCTAGACAATAAAAACCCTTTAACATCTAGAGTGTTTGTTAATCGTGTTTGGCAAGATGTTTTTGGAGCTGGTATAGTAAATTCGTCTGGAGATTTTGGTATGCAAGGCGATTTACCAACACATTTTGAATTATTAGATTGGTTAGCTGTAGATTTTCGGGAAAACGGTTGGGATATTAAAAGACTTATAAAACAAATTGTAACCTCTGCTACCTATACACAATCTAGCGTTGTTCAATCAAAAAAAACAGACATAGACCCAGAGAATATCTATTTAGCTAGAAAGCAAAGAACAAGGTTAAATGCAGAAATGATACGCGACCATGTCTTAGAAAGTAGTGGTTTGTTAAATAAAGAAATTGGTGGCCCAAGTGTAAAACCGTATCAACCAAATAACCTCTGGAAATTGGCAGGCACAGGCAGAGGTATATTAACAAACTACATTCAAGATCACGGAGATAAATTATACCGTAGAGGTATTTATACATTTATTAAAAGAACGGTATTGCCTCCTGTACAAACTACTTTTGATGCAGCAGCACGAGACCAATGCGAAGTAAAAAGACAAAGCACATCTACACCATTGCAAGCTTTAATAATGTTAAACGGACCAACAACCTTGGAGTCTGCTCGTGTACTGTCAGAAAAATTAAATAAAGAAGAACTATCTGTAGAACAAAAAATAGAAAAGGCATTTCAGCTTATATTATGTCGTAAAATGAAGCCTGAAGAAAAGAATATTTTAACCACTTATTATAACGAACAAAAAGAAGCATTTAATACAAAACCAGACAATGCTAAGGCTTTTATTGATGTGGGCGAATACCCTATTTCAGAAAACAGAGATAACGTTGAAGTCGCATCGCTCATGCAAATTATACACACGCTTTATAATATGGAAGAAACAATAATGAAGGGTTAAAGCCTTGATAATAAACAGTAACCGTAATTGTGTTTTACTACAACATATGTGTAATGCGTAATATGTGCAACTCTTTAAACAAAAAATCCACCTTGCCTTATGGGTTTCAAGGTAAATTTGAAGACCAGCCTTTATAAAACTAAACTAAATGACAAATTCACGTAGAGACTTTATTAAAAAAACAGCCTTAGCAAGTACTGTTTTATCCGTGCCATCATACGGTTTTACTATTTTAAAGAAACCAGAATTAAGTAATCAAATAATTGGTCATGGCAATTTTAAATACCGTGTGCATAAATCTTGGGGAAATCTAGATCCTAATACAACACCTATTAAAAACTGTCACGAAATGGTTTTAGACTCTAAAGGGCGTTTAATTATGGTTACAGACGAAACCAAGAATAATATTATTATCTACGATAAGTCTGGTAAACTAATTAAAACTTGGGGACACGAATATAAATCTGGACACGGGTTAACATTATTTAATGAAGGAGAAGAGGATGTATTGTTTATCTGCGATCCCAATGGCGGAAAAGTAATAAAAACAACGGTTGATGGTAAGGTACTTACGGAACTTCCTAATCCGAAAAAAATAGGAGTTTATACCGAAAAAATGAGATATAAACCAACAGAAACTGCTATTGCTCCAAACGGTGATATTTATGTTTCTGATGGATACGGATCAGATTGGATTTTGCAATTCAATAAAAACGGAGAGTTTATCAGGAAGTTTGGTGGTAAAGGTCATAAAGACGAGCAATTAAATAATGCTCACGGTGTTGCTATAGACGATAGAGACCCAAACAATATTACACTTTTGTGTACCTCTAGAGTACATAATTCATTTAAAAGATTTACACTAGATGGCAAATATATATCTACCATTTATTTACCAGGAGCCTATGTTTGTAGGCCAGTTGTAGATGGCGAAAATATCTATTCTGGCGTATGTTGGTCTAGAATGAAATACTTGGAGCGCGTTCCAGATTCTGGCTTTGTAACTATTTTAGATAGAAATGATAAAGTAGTGTCTAACCCTGGCGGAGAAAAACCAAAGTATAAAGGCGGAGAATTACAACTTATGCTTCAAAACACACCGCTTTTTAATCACTGTCACGATGTGTGTGTAGACGAAGATAAAAACCTTTATGTATGCCAATGGAACGCTAATAAATCATATCCTATTAAATTAGAGAGAATATAATGAAGTTTAGATTTCTCATATTAATTATAATTATAATCTCGTCTTGTAAAAACAAGAATACAGGCTATACCAATATACCAGAAAAGAAGGTGCCAAAAATTGTAGATTATAATTTTGATGTACGCCCTATTCTGTCTGATAAGTGTTTTAATTGCCATGGGCCAGATGCAAACAAAAGATCTGCAGATCTTAGATTAGATACAGAAGAAGGTGCGTATAAAGCCTTAAAAGACAATAAAGATAAGCATGCTATTGTAAGCGGAGAACCAGATAAATCTGAGGTTATTGCTAGAATAACTACAAACGATACTTTAAAGGTTATGCCACCTAGCGATTCTAATTTAAAACTGTCAGAATACGAAATAAAAATAATAAGAAAGTGGATAAAACAAGGGGCAAACTATCAAAAGCATTGGGCATTTGTGGCTCCCAGAAAACCAGAGCTTCCAGAAGTTAAAAATGCAGATTGGGTTGCTAACGATATTGACTATTTTATATTAAATAAAATTGAAGGTATGGGGCTTCAGCCAAACCAAAGAGCAGGGAAAGAGCGTCTTTTAAAACGCGTTGCTTTCGATTTAACAGGATTACCTCCATCTTTAGAATTGCAAAACCAATTTTTAAACGATACTTCTACCGATGCTTACCAAAAAGTTGTAGACCAACTTTTAGCCAATAAACATTATGGAGAAAAAATGGCTCTTCATTGGCTTGATGTAGCGCGTTATGCAGATTCTCATGGGTATCAAGATGATTGCGGACGTAGCATGTGGCCATGGAGAGATTGGGTAATTCATGCGTTTAACGAAAATTACAGCTACGATAAGTTTATAACTTGGCAACTGGCTGGCGATTTGTTACCACAAAAAAATATTGAAGCCATTTTAGCCACAGGGTTTAACAGAAACCATAAAATAACACAAGAAGGCGGTGTAATACAAGAAGAATATCGCATAGAATATGTTACCGACAGAACTAACACCTTCGGAAAAGCTTTTCTTGGGTTGACTTTTGAGTGTGCTAAATGTCATGATCATAAATACGATCCTATTTCTCAAAAAGATTATTACAGTGCATTTGCCTTTTTTGATAAAGTACCAGAAAAAGGATTGTACAGTGGTGTGCGCGTACTTGCAAACCCGCCACTTATTACTATTGATGATAAACTGATTAAAGACAAACTACCATTTATAAACAAAAAAAGCCCTGAAAATGTAAATGTTATGGTTATGGAAGACAAACCCGGAATTCGTACCACACATGTTCTAGATAGAGGGGTGTATGATGGTAAAACCGATACTGTAGATTTTGATACTCCTAAAGCAATTCTTGAATTTAACAAGGACAAATTTGAATCTAATAGGCTTGGTTTAGCCAAATGGTTAATTGATAAAAATAACCCATTAACAGCTCGTGTTTACGTTAATCGAGTGTGGCAAGATATTTTTGGTAGAGGTATTGTAAATTCTTCTGGAGATTTTGGTATGCAAGGCGATTTACCAACGCATTCTAAATTGTTAGACTGGTTGGCGGTAGATTTTCAAGAAAACGGATGGGATATTAAACGTCTTATAAAGCAAATTGTAACCTCTGCAACCTATACACAATCTACAATTGTTCAGCCTGATAAATTAAAAACAGATCCAGAAAATATGTTTTTAGCTAGAATGAACAGAACCCGTTTAAATGCCGAAATAATTAGAGATCATATTTTAGAAAGTAGCGGTTTGCTTAATAAAGAAATTGGAGGCCCTAGTGTAAAACCATACCAACCAGATAAGTTGTGGGCATCTGCAAGTTCTAGAAGAGGTTTGTTGGCAACTTATGTTCAAGATCATGGCGATAAATTATACCGTAGAGGCATTTATACCTTAATTAAAAGAACGGTTTTACCACCTGTACAAACCACTTTTGATGCTGCTACTAGAGACCAATGCGAAGTAAAAAGACAAAGTACATCTACACCTTTACAAGCTTTAATTATGCTAAATGGCCCTACAACTTTAGAGTCTGCACGTGTATTGTCAGAAAAATTAAATAAAGAACAATTGTCTATAGATCAAAAGATTGAAAAAGCATTTCGATTAATTGTTTGTCGTAAAATAAAACCAAAAGAAAAAGATATTCTCCTTGCATATTACAACGAACAAAAAGAAGCATTTACAGAAACACCAGAAAATGCATTAAACTTTATTGATGTTGGTGAATATCCTATTTCTAAAAACAGAGACTCTGTTAAAGTAGCCTCCCTAATGCAAATTATACACACCTTGTATAATATGGAAGAAACAATAATGAAAAGTTAAAGACCCATGGACAAAGAATTTTTTGAACATCGATTAAACATAAACAGAAGGCATTTTTTAGGTAAAATGGCTATGGGAGTAGGAGGCGCTGCTTTAGGATCTCTTTTAATTCCAGATTTATTAAAGGGGTCTCCTGTTGCAAGCAACGAGTTGCCTCTTGGTATTAAGCATTTTGCATCTAAAGCAAAACGCATTATTATGCTTACACAAAACGGTGCACCATCGCAACTAGAAAGTTTTGACTATAAACCAAAACTTAGAGATATGTTTGGCGAAGATTTGCCAGACTCAATCCGTCAAGGACAACGTTTAACAGGAATGACCGCAAATCAAAAAAACTTCCCCTTGGTTGGTTCTAAATTCGACTTTAATCAATATGGAAAATCGGGTACTTGGGTAAGTGATTTGTTTCCTAATATCGCAAAAATCACAGACGATATTTGTGTTATAAAGAGTATGCACACAGATGCTATTAACCACGATCCAGCATTAACATTCTTGCAAACAGGGTCTCAACAAGGTAACAGACCAAGTATGGGGTCTTGGTTTAGTTATGGTTTAGGCAGCGAAAACAAAAACCTACCCGCCTTTTGTGTGTTACTCTCAAAAGGTTCTGGTAACGGTCAAGGTGTGTATTCAAAATTATGGTCTAACGGTTTTTTAGACAGTACACATCAAGGTGTACAATTAAGTGCTAGCGAAGATCCTATTTTGTATTTAAACAACCCAAAAGGTATGGATAAAATGCAACGAAAAAAAATGTTAGATAATCTAGCAGAACTAAATAATTTAGGGCATGCAGAGTTTGGCGATCCAGAAATACATGCAAAAATTAAGCAGTACGAAATGGCGTTTAGAATGCAAACTGCTGTTCCAGAAATTACAGATTTATCTAAAGAGCCTGCTCATATTACAGAAATGTATGGCTCAGATTCTTTAATTCCGGGTACTTATGCGTCTAACTGTTTACTGGCTAGAAAACTATCTGAATCTGGTGTGAGGTTTGTACAATTGTATCACCAAGGGTGGGATCAACATGGTAACTTGCAAAGAGATATGCCTAAGCAAGCCATGGATGTAGACAAAGCATCGGCTGCTTTAATAACAGATTTAAAACAACGTGGATTATTAGACGAAACTTTAGTGATTTGGGGTGGCGAATTTGGGCGAACTAACTATTGTCAAGGTAAATTAACTAAAGATAATTATGGAAGAGATCATCACCCAAGAGCATTTAGTATGTTTATGGCTGGTGGTGGAGTAAAAGGCGGAATGTCTTACGGTAAAACAGACGAATTTGGGTATAACATTATTGAAAACCCTGTGCATATTCATGATTTACATGCTACCATTATGCATTTAATGGGGCTAGACCACGAAAAGTTAACATACAAACATTTAGGAAGACGATTTAGATTAACCGATGTGCATGGGCATGTTGTTAAAGATATTTTGGCGTAAAAGAACATGAAAAAACTAGAATCTACAGTTATAAACCTATTATTTTTATTGCATTGCTTTTTGGTGGTGTTATTAATTTTCGAGAAAGGTGTTATTATTCCCTATTGGCTTCAACCCCTTGGTAGAATGCATCCGCTTGTTTTACACTTTCCAATTGCGTTTATTGTTTTGCTAGCTATTTTTAGTTTTTTTAAAAAACAAATCGAAGCAGAAACTTATAAAAACATAAACAGGTTTTTAATAGTGTTTACTGCATTTACAACGGTTATAGCAACTATAATGGGACTTTTTCTTTCTATGGAAGGCGACACTACAGATTTAATGACACTGCATAAATGGTTTGGAGTTGGTATATGTTTTCTAGTTTACGTACTTACTTTTGTTAAAAAAGAAAAGGTGTTTAATGCGTTGCTTTACGTAGGCGTAATTGGTGTTGTTTTTGTTGGCCACTATGGTGCTGGTTTAACACATGGTACTAATTTTATAACCGAACCTTTAGTTAAAACAAAGGTTGTAAAACTTAATGAAGAGACTCCAATTTTTCAAGGTTTTGTAAAACCAGTGTTAGATTCTAAATGTTTAAGTTGTCATAATTCTGAAAAACGAAAGGGTGAGTTAGACATGAGTTCTTTTGAAGGCATGATGCATGGAGGAAAAGGAGGCAAACTTTGGATTGCAGGAAACCCAGAGAAAAGTGCCTTATTAAAACGTGTACATTTACCCGAAGATAATAAGAAGCATATGCCACCTCAGGGTAAAAAACAACTTACCAAGGGCGAAATACAATTAATAAATGCATGGATTAAACAAGGCGCAGACAATAAAATTGCATTGGCACAATTACCAGAAGAGGATGGTTTAAAGCAGATTACATCAAAATTACTAGCATCTAAAAACAAAAGCATAGAGCCTGTTTTTGCTTTTAATTTTGCTAAAACCGAAATTATTGATGGATTACAAAACCCTTTTAGAAGTGTTATTCAAAAATCGCCAGCATCTCCAGCTATAGAGGTGGTTATAAACGGAAGAGAAACGTATAGACCAGAGTTTCTTACCGATTTATCGAGTATAAAAGAACAAATTGTTTCTTTAAACTTATCGTTTCTTCCTGTAGATAAATCATCTATAGATTTTATAAGTTCGTTATCAAACCTAAATAATTTACTGCTAAACTTTACTGATGTTACAACCAATGATTTATCGGGCTTAAAAACCTGTGTTAATTTAAAAACTCTGTCTTTAAGCGGAACAAAAGTAGATGTTGAAATTAAAGATTTATTAAAACAATTACCTAAGCTAGAAACACTTTATTTATGGAATACAGAAATAAATAACGAGGCTATTGATGGTTTAAAATTAGAATTTCCTAATGTGCATTTTGAAACAGGGTTTAAAAGTGATGGTAAGGCATTAAAGCTAACTCCACCTGTGTTGTTAAGTGAAAAAACTATTATTTCTAAAGGTGATTTTATCGAGTTAGGACATAAAATGCCAGGAGTAGAAATACGCTATACTACAGATGGTACAGTTCCTACTAAATCTTCTAAATTATTTAAAACGCCAATTCAAGTCGATTTAAAAAATAAGAAACCTTTTAAGGCCATTGCTTATAAAAAAGGTTGGTTGGCAAGTAATGTAAAAACTATTAAATTTATAGATAAAGGCTATACGCCAAAACAATTTGAAGTAACCTACGAAGGTGAAAACAACGAATTTATTGGTGTAGCTTCAAGAATATTAATAGACCATAATAAAGCAGGAAATGGTACAGCAAATTCCACACCATCTTGGGCTGCATTTAACTTTAACAACCCTTTAAACGCTCTTGCTTATTTTGGAGAAAATCCGCCAACTATAAAGCATATTATTTTTAATTATGGTGTGCATAAATGGTCTAAAACAGAGCCTTTAGCTACATTAGAGGTTTGGGCAGGTCAAGATAAAAACAATCTTACTTTATTAAAACAAATTAAAAAAACACCAAGAAAACTAAAAGGAGATAAAAAGAATCAAGATATTGAGGATAAAAGGCCACGAAGACTTAAAATTGAAGTGCCAAAAAACAAAATCTTTAAATATTATAAAATTATAGCAACACCCCATAAAAAATCTAGAATTTATGTAGATCAACTGTATTTTTATTAATTCTAATTAATAAAAAACTAACTTATACTAAATTAATACTACTTTAGTATAAGTTAGTTTTTTGTTTATGCTACAAATTAAAATTTTAGTATTTTTTATAGGCTTTAGCTGTATTGGTTTTGCTCAAAATGCGAATAATGCTGTCAATTCATGGAGTAAAGACGCTTTGTTGCAGCATGTAAAAACGCTTTCTTCCGATATCTTCGAGGGCAGGCGCACAGGAACTAAAGGCGCAGTAAAAGCTAAAAAATATATTATAAATCAATTTTACAGCTCTGGATTAAAGCCTTTTAAAAAATCTTTCGAACAGCCTTTTACCTTTGTTAAAGGTAATAAAACGTATAATGCATCAAATGTTTTAGGAGTTGTTAAAGGCACAGAACATGCTAATAAATATATTGTTATTAGCGCTCATTACGATCATGAAGGAAAAAAAGGGGGGCAAATTTTTAATGGAGCAGATGATAACGCTTCTGGAGTAAGTGCTTTGTTTGCTTTCGCAGAATATTTTAAAACCCACCCGCCAAAGCATTCTGTTATTTTAGCAGCCTTTGATGCTGAAGAATTAGGGCTTCGTGGGTCTAAGTATTTTGTAAGCACCTCTGCTATTTCTTTAAAAAACATAAAGCTTAATATAAATTTAGACATGATTAGTAGAAGTGTTAAAAATGAATTGTTTGTTGTGGGTACAGCCTTTAACAAAACTTTGAAACAATTAATTTTAGGTGTAAATACTGTTGATGATTTAGAGCTTAAACTAGGACACGATGGCGAAGATGGTTTAGAAAATTGGACCTATGCCTCAGATCATGCCAATTTCTATAAAAATAATATTCCCTTTTTATATTTTGGAGTAGAAGACCATAAGGATTATCATGAACCTACAGATGATTACGAAAATATCCACCCAGAATTTTACAAAAAAGCAGTAGAAACCATTATGTCTGTTTTTGAAAAAACAGACAAATCTCTGTAATTAAAAATAAGCTTTTAGTTGAATGTTTCCTGTATGAATGGTTTTACTCGTTTCGGTCTTTCTTCCAAAATAACTAAGGTTTAAATCTAAAAATTTAGTTATTTTCTTTTGTGCTAATAAACTCCATGTAAAGTTTTTTCCATCTTGTAAGCCTTCTAACATTTGGTAAGATACTGGTGTGTTTGCACTACCAGTAAAACTATTAGAAAAGAAATTAAACTCTCCATTTATAGCACCACGTTCTTGATTAGAAAAAGCAAACGATGTGCCGTATTTTTGTTGTTTTAAAGACTCTAATCCACCAATAGTATTGTCTTTTGTTGCGTATTGATAAAAGATATCAAACTGCGCGTTATCGTTTAAAATGTACGATATTTTAGGGTTAAAACGTGTTTCGTCAAAGTTGTAATTCTTGCTGGCAAAATTTTCGCTAATACTTTCGTTGGTGTCAAGAGCAAAAAGCATATTTAGTAACCAGCTATCTTCAATTTTATGGTTAAAGTTTACTTGGTGGCTCTTTAAGTTGTTTTCTATAAAACCAATAGATAGTATATTTCTCGATTGGTTTTTTAAATAGGTGTACGAGGTTGTGTAATGCTGCTTTCCTCTGTTAAAAAAGAATACATTTCTTAAGTTTAATTGCAATCCTAATTGGTTTTCTTCATCTTCTTTAAAAGGATTTAAATTAAAATTATTACCATCTCTTTTTATTTTTCTATCAATTAAATAACTGGTTTGATTGTAAAAATGAGACCAGAATTTTTTAGATGAGTTTTTACTAACCGACCATTGCGATGGGTTTATAGTAAGTGTTTGGCTTAGTCTATTTTGGTGTGTTTTTACAAAAACACGATTTGGTAAAAGTACACGAATATATTTGCCTTGATCTTGAAATTGGGCAATTTCAAACTCTTCAAGTTCTTGTATACCATTATTGTTATAATCAATCCAGGTGTAAGTGCCTTGTCCAGGCTCTACTTCTACATAGGTGAAATCTTGTTGTGCTAAGGCGCCAGAGTTGGTTTCAAAAACTGTATTCCATAGTACAAGTTGTTTAAAAAGTTTTTGATTGTATTGTATTCTAGAGTTTATAGATTGTTCGTCATCAATAGCTTCGTCTTCATTTTTAAGCATTCTGTAGTTTGCGTAAAAAGACAAATTGGTAGTTGTATTCTTAATTAATTTAGAGTCTAAATAAAAGGTGTTCGATGTGTTTACTCTTTGCAATTTATTATTTTTAATACTATCGTTTGCACGGTTTTTATATCCTATTTCTGCAAAAACCTGGCTGCTATCTCCAATGCCAGTAAATATTTCGTACGATTTAAATTTCTGACTTAGAGGTGTTAATACTTTGGTGTTAATGTCTTTTTGTTGGTTGTCTTCAATAGCTAGTTTGGTGCCTATCCAGCTTTTTTTCATTCCGTATATTAGAGTGTTGTAAGACCTTAAAAAAGTTGAGGTATTTGCGTTTGAAGCCGATTTTAAAAAGCTAGAGTTAGAGAATAATTGGAGCTTATTAAAAAAAACATGAGCACTTGCCACATGCCGGTTGCCATTAAAGCCATAAGAATAATTTAAATGTTGAAATTGATAATCGATAAACCCTTTTTTAGGATGAAATAAATGCAGGCCAGAATTTAATAAAATTTGATTGCCCAAGTTGCCAATAATTTGGTTTCCTGTTGGTTGCTCTAAATTCCAATCTCTATTAAACTCGGGATTGTATAAACCCTCAATGTTTCTATAATTAGCAGAGATATAATCGCTATCAATATAAGCGTTTAAACTCCATAAGCTATCTTTCTTTATTAAATTTTGTTCTATATTTAGTTTTCCTGCAAAGCCATTATTATTGTCATCATCTATATTAGAAAAGGCATTTAAATCGTTTTTACTTCCAGAGCCTTCAAACTTAATGTTTGTTTTGTTCGATGGTTTGTAAGTCCCGTTAACCACAACTATTTGCAATTTTGTTGGGGCAATAAGCTGCACTACAGGGGCGTAATTACCTTGTAAAACACCAACAAATTCGTAAATATTGTTAATAGCATTTATGCTGCTTAAATTATAGTCGCCTTGGTTTTCTCCAACATTGCTAAAAGTAACTCGGTAAAGTTCGTCGTTTTCATTATTCGAAAAAACAAAAGCCTCTGTGCCATTAATAATCTCTTTTTTATAAAGAATTCGGTTTTCGTTTAGTGTTTCTTTAATTTCTGATGGTGCTACCATTTGCGATTTATCGTCTCCCGCATTTGCTAAAATATCTACTTGCTCTTCAGATAGGTTTTGCTGTAAAGGTTGGTTTTTAGAATCGTTTTCAGAATACACAGAAACACCAATATTTAATTTATCACTTTCAAATTTACCACCACCATAAGCCACAAGTCGCGAGTAATTACGTTCGCTAAATTGATAATCGGCAGTAATACGCATTTCAGAAGTAATAGGAAAAGTAGAGTTAAAAATAATTTCTCCAGCATTATAATCTATAATATAATCTTCGTTTTCTCCACGTTTAACAGGTACACCATTAACATAAATAGTTTCGCTACCAGATACAATAAGTACAAAAAGTTCTCCATTTTGGCCTTGCAATTTGTATGGACCTTGGTTACCTTCTTGTGCTGTAAATTGGCTTGTGGTAAATTGCCCGCGTACCAAAGCTCCTGCAGCAAAAACATTGGTTTGCTCGTCGTTGCCTAATTTGGCATTAACAAATAAACCTTGTGCGCGTTTAGAAAAACTAGCAAAATAAGAATCTTGATTTTGTAAATCTATATCGCCAGCACGTATGTTCCACTTGTTGCTGTAAAGCTCTATAAAAACTTGGTCAAACTCGTCTAAGCGTTGCGAATATCCACTTTCTTGTAAAGGGATGTTGGCATCTTGAATCGAAGCTCTAAGCGATACTTTTTCGTTAAGTTTTCCGCTTATTTGTAAATCTAATTCACTATTTAAAACCGAGTTTTGGTTATTACCCACTGTTACTCCACGAGAAATACTACCCGATGTGGTAAGACCATCAAACGGAATGTAACTTTTAGATGTGTTAGGCTGTGTAAGTTTGTATAATTTGTTGGTGGTGTTTGTATTGTTAACTATAATGCTTTCATCTAGTTCTTTGTATGTTTTGGTTAAAAAATCTGGAAATTTTAAATAATTAATAATAATAGAGTCGGTATCTATAGTTTTTTTAAAAGTTAAAATAGCTTTAGGGAAATTAATACTATAAAAAGAAGAATCTATTAGTGTATTGTCTTTTTTTCTAACCGAAAAAGCATTAGAATTTATGCTTACGTCTTCAATTTTTATAGAGTCTTTTACAGCAACTTTTTTCGTTTTGTAATTAGATATTTGGCTATGCGAAACACCACAAAAACAAAGAAAACAGATAAGTATACATGTAAAATATTTCATTGAGATAATAAAACTGTAAAAAGTATAAAATATTTTGTTGATAGATTTTGTTAATTGCACGTTATAATAATAGTGTAAAAGTAACGTATTATTTATTTTAGCTAAAACTAAGACACATTACTATTAGCTGGTTTTAGTTTCCTGCTTATAATAAAACAATCTACAAAATGTTATTCTTATATAAATTTAGAATAGCACTTTAAAATTTAAAGAACATGAAAATTATATCGTACAATGTAAATGGCATAAGAGCAGCTTTAAAAAAAGACTTTGCTGGTTGGTTAAAAAGCGCCAATCCAGATGTTATTTGTTTACAAGAAATAAAGGCAATGAAAGAGCAGTTAGACCTTTCTGTTTTTGAAGATGCTGGTTATGTATACAACTATTGGTTTAGTGCGCAAAAAAAAGGATATAGCGGTGTGGCTATTTTAAGTAAAATAGAGCCTAACCATGTCGAGTTTGGCACAGGAATTGAGTCCATGGACTTCGAAGGTAGAAACCTGCGTGCAGATTTTGATGGCGTGTCTGTAATGAGCATGTATTTACCATCGGGAACCAATGCAGCACGATTAGACCATAAGTTAGAATATATGGATATGTTTCAAGAGTATGTTAATACATTAAAAAAAGACATACCTAACCTAGTTATTCTTGGCGATTACAACATTTGTCACGAAGAAATAGATATTCATAACCCAAAAATGAAAGGTGTTTCAGGGTTTTTACCAGTAGAGCGAGAATGGATTGGTAAGTTTATAGATAGCGGATTTATAGATTCTTTTCGTTATTTAAATAAAGACAAACAACAATACAGTTGGTGGAGTTACAGGGCAAACTCTAGAGCTAATAATAAAGGTTGGCGTTTAGATTATGCTATGGTAGCAAAACCATTACAAGAAAATATAAAAAGAGCAGTTATATTGTCAGATGCTGTACATTCAGACCATTGTCCAATTCTAGTAGAAATAGATAAATAATAGCAACCTAAAAAATAATCAAATAAAAAATACCCTAAAAAAATGATTAAAAAAATTTCGTTATTAGCCTTAACCTTAGTGTTAGTTGCATCGTGTGTATCTCCAAAGGTATACAAAGATTTAGAAAATAAATACAGTCGTTTAAAATCAGAAAATAGAAAACTATCAGACGAAAATAGTAAGTTGTTAAACGAAAAAACAAAAGCAGAAAACGAGCTTAGCAGACTTCAATCTATATACGAAAAAGCAGTTGCAGACAAAGAGAAATTACAAGCCGATTATAACGCCACAAAATCAAACTACGATAATTTAAAAGCCTCTTACGACGCTTTAGAGCAAAATAGCTCGAAAGCCATAGCAGCAAACTCTAAAAAAAACAGAGAGCTTTTAGCGCAATTAGAAGCTAAAGAACAAGCCTTAGCAGCAGAAAACGAGCGTTTGGCAAAGCTTAAAAAAGAATTAGAAGATCGCTCTAACCGTGTTGCCGAGCTAGAAAGCGTTATTGCAGCCAAAGATGCAGCTATGACCAAGTTAAAAGACGCCATTTCTAGAGCTTTGACAGATTTTGAAGGTAAAGGCTTAACCGTAGAGCAACGCGACGGAAAAGTATATGTTTCTATGGAAAACAAGTTGTTATTTGGCTCTGGTAGCTGGGCAGTAGGATCCGAAGGGAGAAAAGCTGTTAAGCAATTAGGTAGCGTGTTAGGCGAAAACCCAGACATAGCAGTTTTAATAGAAGGCCACACAGATAACGTACCATACAAAGGCAATGGTATACTAACCAGTAACTGGGATTTATCTACAAAACGAGCAACATCTATTGTAAATATTTTACGCGAAAACACCAAAATACAAGCCGAAAACCTAACCGCAGCAGGTCGTGGCGAGTTTGCACCAATAGCATCAAACGAAACCGCTGCAGGCAAAGCAAAAAATAGAAGAATCGAAGTTATCTTAACACCAAAACTAGACGAACTGTCTAAACTGTTAAACGATAATTAAAAACAAGATAACATAAAAACACAAATAACCGTCATTTTAATTATGGCGGTTATTTTTTTGGCGTTACCACAAGGGTCGGGCTTTCCGCTATATCTTTTTAAAAGGCATATTTATAAGTAAACCATAAACTAAACTACTAAGTTTTAAGTAAGCGAAAAACAAGGTGTTTGTATATTTTAAAAAGGATGTCGCATCAATCCCTAACGCAGTACCATTTATAAAATAAGTAACCAATTAAAAAATGGGGTATGTATTTAATAAGAGATAAGAAAACAGAAATGGAGAAAATATTCCCATCAATTTTTTAAATTTGCAAACTTAACGTCAACCCTAAACAAGATTAAAACAAACTTCTAAAAACTAGAAGGTTATTAAGCATGTTTATAATGACGACTAATTATGATTAAACCTATATCTATTACCGCAATAGCATCAATTTCTCCATTAGGAAAAACATTAAACGATGTTTGGGCCAGTTATAAAAACAATACACATTGCATTTCAGAAAAAGAAATCAATAAAAAGCCTGTTTTAGTATCTCAAATATCTAAAGACTCCAAAAAAGAAATCGAAGAAATAAAACAGTCAGACAATAAGTATAAATCTTTAGACAATACGGTTTTGTTTACCCTTTACGCATCAAGAAAAGCGGTAAAAGATGCCGGTTGGCAAGCTCAAGATAATTTTGGAATAAATATTGGTTCTTCTCGTGGTGCCACAAAACTTTTTGAAACCTACCACGAAGGTTTTTTAAAAAATAACAAAACAGAAACCTTAAGCTCTCCAACCACAACGTTGGGTAATATATCGTCTTGGGTAGCGCACGATTTACAAACAGAAGGCCCAGAAATAAGTCATTCCATAACCTGTTCTACAGCGTTACACTCTGTTTTAAATGGTGTTGCATGGATAAATTCTGGCATGTGTAATAAGTTTTTAGTAGGTGGTAGCGAAGCGCCTTTAACACCGTTTACCATTGCGCAAATGCAAGCTTTAAAAATTTACTCTAGAGCTAAATTAAATACCAATCAAGATAAGTTTCCTTGCGAAGCACTAAATTTAAATAAAACGCAAAACACTATGGTTTTGGGCGAAGGTGCGTCTGTAGCTTGTTTAGAAGCAGGAAAAAAAGAACATGCTTTGGCAGTAATAACGGGAGTTGGGTATGCCACCGAGATTTTAAAACATAATATTTCTATTTCTAGCGATGCCGTTTGTTTTCAAAAATCTATGAAAATGGCTCTGGGGCATTTAAATCCAGACAATGTCGATGTTGTTGTTATGCATGCACCAGGAACTATAAAAGGCGATTTATCAGAGGTAAACGCTATAGAAAAAACATTTCTCAATAAACGCCCAGCTTTAACCACCAATAAATGGAAAATAGGGCATACCTTTGGGGCTTCTGGAGCTTTAAGTTTAGAGTTTGCTGTATTAATGTTACAACATCAAGAGTTTATTGGTGTGCCCTTTGCAGAAAAGCAAGAGTTGCCAAAAAGTATAAAACATGTGTTGGTAAATGCTGTTGGCTTTGGTGGTAATGCAGTTTCTATTTTGCTTTCAAAAGCTTAAAAGCAGTTTTATTTCGATTTAGCAATATTTAGCAACGTTTTCATGTGTTTATTATTAAGCATACCGCCATGTGCAATATCGCTTAAAGGTAAGTGCGGTTTCGAATTGCACTCTACTATTAATGGCCCGTTGTTGGTTATGGCAATATCCCAGCCTATGTATCGATCTGGTAAAAAGGTTACAGCTTCTCGTAAATTGTTACAAATGTCTTCGTAAAATGGAATTTTAAAACCTTCAAATTTAAAACCACTATCAGGGTGTTCGTATATTTCTGCACCACCATAACCCGATAAATAATGCCCCGTTTTTTTAAGTGTACCGTCTGCCATATTAACACCAACAATAAAACCACCAGACGATGCGTTGTCTACCACACTTTTACCAACGCCAAATCTGTAAAATCCGCCTATAAACTCAACCTCATTATCTTCAGTTAAAATAGATATAATCCTCAACGTGTTTACAGCCTTGTTATGTATGTTGTTAATAGCATCGTGCTGCTTAATAATTTCTGTATGAACAAAAGTACCCTGTGTTAAAAACTCAAAAGTCTTATCTATATCTTTATTTACACTGGCTTTACTTATTTTAAAACACCCTTTGCCTCCTTGCTCAGATGGAGGTCTAAAAAACAAGGCCTCTACGTTAGTATCTTTAAAAATAGTTTTAAAAAAAGCAGTTACTGCATCTTTATTTTTTAGTTGTACCGTTTTGTTGTTGTAAAAAAAAGAAGTTTTAAAGTTGTAACTAATTAGTTTTGGGGTTTTTAAATTGTTTTGCTCGCAAAAAAAAGAGAAAAACAATTTGTTTTCTATTATAGGGTTTAAGTCTTTGTTGTGCAGTTTATGGCTATTACCCATAAGGGTTAATTCTTTAGTACTGTGGTAGTCTAAATAATTTGTAATGTTTTTTCTGTAGGCATATTTAAAATAATAAAAAGGAATTTCTTTTTTGGTAATAGTAAGTATAAAAACCTCTTTTATTATTTTAAAAATACTTTTTTTGTTCGGGTCTTTAAAAAAGATTTTAATCCTTTTAACATCGTTAAATCGGCTCATTTATAGAAAATTGATGAAATCAAAAATAAGATATTCCTTTATAAATACTAATTACTTTTGGGGTTATTTGTAACAAAGCAGAGTATTGGTATACATATATATAAAACTACAAAAGACTATTAATCTGGTCTAAGTAATTTTAAAATTAAAAACATCATAGTAAAGGTTAGCCAAATTAATCTTACATTTAAATCGTTAAATTTTTAAAGCATAAAACGTATGGAGTGGTATTTTAACTTAGAACTTTTTCCAAAAGTATATTGGAGCATTGCCTTACTAGGCTCTTTTATCTTTGTTATTACCATGGTTTTAACTTTTATGGGTGGAGATGTTGATGAGCTAGATCTTGATACCGAAATAGAAACCGACACCGGTATTGGTTTTCAATTTATAACCTTTAAAAATTTGGTAGGTTTTTTTACCATTTTTGGGTGGAGCGGTATTGCTTGTTTAGACGCGGGCTTTTCTAAACCCGTAACCATTGTTATTTCGCTTACTTGTGGTTTGTTAATGATGGGAGTTATGGCAGCCATGTTTTTTTACATGCGTAAACTTAACCACAGTGGCACATTAAATTTTAAAAATGCCATTGGTAGCGTTGGCGAAGTGTATTTAACAATAGGTGCTAAACGCTCGTCTATAGGTAAAGCACATGTGCGTATACAAGGTGCTTTAAGAGAATTAGAAGCGTTAACAGACTCAGAAACCGATTTAAAATCGGGTGCAGTAATATCTGTAAAAAACGTAACAGCAAACGGTATTTTAATAGTAGAACAACTAAATAAATAATTATATGACATTACTAGTTACTCAAGCCTTAAACTTAGGTTTTCCTATTGCTGTAATAGCAGCAGTTTTATTTATCTTTTTATTTTTAATTATATTAATAAGGCGTTATAAACGTTGTCCTTCAGATCGTATTTTGGTGGTTTACGGTAAAGTTGGTGGTGGCCAATCTGCCAAGTGTATACATGGTGGTGCAGCTTTTATATTACCAGTAATTCAAGATTACGAGTTTTTAGATTTAACACCAATGTCTATAGAGGTAAATTTAATAAATGCACTTTCTAAGCAAAACATTCGTGTAAATGTACCGTCTCGATTTACAATAGGTGTATCTACAGAGCCAGGTGTTATGCAAAATGCAGCAGAGCGTTTATTAGGTTTGGGTTTACCAGATATTCAAGAATTAGCAAAAGAAATTATTTTTGGTCAGTTACGTTTGGTCGTTGCCTCTATGGATATTGAAGAGATTAATAACGATAGAGACAAGTTTTTAACTAACATTTCGCAAAGTGTAGAAACCGAGTTAAAGAAAGTAGGTTTAAAACTAATAAATGTAAATATTACAGATATTGTTGACGAGTCTGGCTATATTGAAGCTTTAGGTAAAGAAGCAGCAGCGCATGCCATAAATGCAGCACGTAAATCGGTTGCCGAGAAAAACAGAGATGGATCTATTGGTGAAGCTAACGCAGTGCAAGATGAGAGAACCCAAGTAGCAGCAGCAAATGCGCAAGCAGTAGAAGGAGAAAATACCGCAAAAATTGCTGTAGCAAATTCCGATTCGTTACGACGCCAGCGAGAAGCAGAAGCAGAGCGTGTAGCAAATGCATCAGAAAAAGTACAGAGTGCAAAAGCCTTAGAAGAGTCTTATGCTGCAGAGCAATTAGCAGAAAATGCCAGAGCAAATAGAGAGCGTTCTTCTCAAATGGCAGATGTTATTGTACCTGCAGAAATTGATAAAAAGAAAGTTGAAATTGATGCTGAAGCTGAAGCTGAAAAAATAAGACGTCGAGCAAAAGGTGAAGCAGATGCAATATTGTTTAAAGCTCAAGCAGAAGCACAAGGTTTGTATGAAGTATTAACAAAACAAGCAGCAGGTTTAGATCAAATTGTAAAAGCAGCAGGTAACAACTCTAAAGATGCAGTATTGTTATTAATTGCAGATAAGTTACCAGAATTAGTTAAAACACAAGCCGAAGCTATTAAAAATATTAAAATAGATAAAGTTACCGTTTGGGAAAACGGTGGTGGAGGCGAAGACGGAAAATCGTCTACAGCCAATTTCTTATCGGGTATGTACAAATCTGTACCACCATTGCAAGACATGTTTAATATGGCTGGTATGCAATTGCCAGAGTATTTAAAAGGTAAAGATATAGAAACCGAAAATGCCAATGCAACTACAGATGGTGCTAATGCAAAAGCAAAAGAATAACTATTAAAAATTGTACTATTAAAAACTCTACCTAAAACACAACAACATTATTGTGTTTTAGGTAGAGTTTTTAATTTTATGCTCATTTTAAATAAAATCTCATGAAAAAGTTACTTGTAGTTTTTCTAGTTGTATTTAATGTAACCCACAATTATGCACAACAGTATTATGTAAATCATTCTAAAATAAAAGAAGATTTAAATAAAATAATTGGAGATATAGAGGCAAACTATGTGTATTTAAACGAAAAAGGAGTCGATTTAAATTGTATTCGTAAGTATTACGAAAATCAAATTAAGCATATAAAAACAGAAGAAGATACGGTTTTATTGTTCGAGTATTTACTAGACGAGTTTTACGATAGTCATGTTATTTTAAATACAAATAGACCATCGTCTTACAGGTTAAGTGCACCAGTATATACAGCTATTACCAAAGGAAAATTTTTGGTTACTAGTGTGTGGAAATCGCAAATATTAGAAGAGGCTAACCAAATTATTAATGCCGAAATTCTTAAAATAAACGGTGTAAATTTTAATGAAGCTATAAATAATTTTCCAACCCAATGCAACGATAAAAACAATAGCTTGGCTCGCGAGTGGATAGCTAATAAACTTTTGGCAGGACAATACAACAAGCCACGTGTTTTAACCTTAAAACTGAAAAATAAAAAAATAATAAACTTCGATTTAGATAACATAAAAATTAGGGCAGAGCCTTATTATTTAACATCTAAAAAACATGGAGATATTGGCGTTATTAGAATTAATAATGCTCTAGGAAAAGATATTTTAGTTACAGAGTTCGATAGAGCGTTAAATAAATTAATGGATACCAAAGGCCTTATTATAGATTTAAGAAACACTGTAGATGGGGGCAACTCTTATGTAGCTCGTGGTATTATGGGGCGTTTTATAAGCACGCCTAAACCTTACCAAAAGCATTTGTTTTTAGAGCAATCTAAAGCCAGCCCTAATGTAAATCCTGCAATTACACGCAGTTGGGTAGAGTATGTACATGCACGAGGTAAAACATATAAAAAACCTGTTGTGGTTTTGGTTGGACGCTGGACAGGTAGTATGGGCGAAGGCCTAGCAATAGGTTTCGAGGGCATAAAACGCGGTAAAATTGTAGGCTCTAAAATGGAGCGCTTGGCAGGAGGTGTAAGTAGTTTTTCGTTTAAAAACCAAGCGTATGGTTATAGAATATCTACCGAAAAATTGTTTCATCTTAATGGCATAGCACGCGAGTTATACGAGCCAACATACGTTGTAAATCAAACAATTTCTGGTAAAGATGAGGTGTTAGAAAAAGGAATTAAGTTAATAAATAAGTCGAAATAAAAAATAATTCAGTAAATTCAATTATTTAATATCCATATTTTAGATGTAACAGAAAGAAAATCTAAATGGATATAACTATTTTTGCAAAAAATAAATCTTCAAATGAGCGAGACTAAACACAATTGGACTAAAGAAGAGATTCTAGATATATACAACAAACCATTAATGGAGTTGCTTTACGAAGCAGCTACAATACATAGAAAAAATCACGACCCAAACACGGTACAGGTTAGTACATTATTGTCTATTAAAACAGGCGGATGTTCTGAAGATTGTGGCTATTGCCCACAAGCTGCCAGATACCATACCAATATAGAAGGTAACGATTTAATGCCAGTACAACAAGTAAAAGCACAAGCTTTAAGAGCTAAAGCAAGTGGGAGTTCTCGTGTTTGTATGGGTGCTGCATGGCGAAATGTTAAAGATGGCGAAGAGTTCGACGAAGTTTTAGAAATGGTACGTACCATTAACAAACTAGACATGGAAGTTTGTTGTACACTAGGTATGATTACAGAAAACCAAGCACAACGTTTGGCAGAAGCAGGATTATACGCTTACAACCATAATTTAGATTCTAGCGAAGAGTATTATAAAGAAGTTATTTCTACACGTGGTTACCAAGACCGTTTAGATACTATAGACAATGTACGTAAAACAAACGTAACGGTTTGTAGTGGCGGTATTATTGGTATGGGCGAAAATATAGAAGACAGAGCAGGAATGCTTGTAGCGCTTTCTACATTAAATCCGCAACCAGAATCTACACCAATAAATGCATTAGTTGCTGTAGAGGGTACACCACTAGAAGATCAAAAACCAGTTTCTATTTGGGAAATGATTAGAATGGTAGCTACCACAAGAATTGTTTTACCAGAAACCCAAGTACGTTTAAGTGCAGGTAGAACGCAAATGTCTAGAGAAGGACAAGCTATGTGTTTCTTTGCAGGTGCAAATTCTATTTTTGCAGGAGATAAGCTGTTAACAACACCAAATCCTGATGTAAATGAGGATATGAAAATGTTTGAATTATTAGGTTTAAATCCGCAAAAGCCATTTACTAAAAAGGTACAACCACAAACAGTTGAAGCTGCAGAGTCTAAATTTGAAGCTTTAGGCGAAAAACCAAAGTGGACACGCCCAGAGCACAAAATTGAACGTAATGAGGCTGCAAAGCAAAAATCTAAAGCTTTAAAATAAATAGCAATTACAAATTTTTAATGGGTTGTAAACAGGGTTACTGCTTTTGGCAGACTACCTGCGTTAAAAACTGCAACAAACTTAGGTTAAGCTTGGTAAGTTTTATTACAGTTGTTTTTGTGTTGTTATACATGTGCAACACAAAAAGCAATTGCTAAAAGCCAAGGCCTAAAGATAACACCCTAGATACTATTTAAAAATTTGTAGCGTTTATTTACCTTTGTAAACCTAAACTAATTAAACATTGGCTTTAAACTTACAGGAAATTCCGCGAGTAAAAACCATTACTAAAAAGGATTTTTTAAAATACTATTTTAAACCACAAAAACCTGTGGTAATAGAACGTTTTATAGAAGACTGGCCTGCGTATACCAAATGGAATTTGGAGTATATGAAACAGGTTGGAGGCCATATTACGGTGCCTCTTTACGACGACAGACCCGTAGATTATAAAGATGGGTTTAACCAAGCGCATGCTAAAATGAAACTTAGCGACTATATAGACTTGCTAAAACGCGAACCAACAAAATTTCGTATTTTTTTATGGAATGCACTTAAAGAAATACCAGTGTTACAAAAAGATTTTACGTTCCCAGATTTTGGGTTGCGCCTATTAAAAGGTGTGCCCATGTTGTTTTTTGGTGGCAAAAACTCGCATACTTTTATGCATTACGATATAGATTTAGCCAATATTTTCCATATTCATTTCGAAGGCGAAAAGCAGGTTATTTTGTTTGATCAGCAGCAGAGCGACTATATTTATAAAATTCCACATTCTTTAATTACCCGAGAAGATATAGATTTTAACAATCCAGACTTAAAAAAATGGCCCATGCTTAAAAAAGCAAAAGGTTATAAAAGCATACTAAACCATGGCGAAATATTGTACATGCCAGAAGGTTATTGGCATTACATGCGCTACATAACACCAGGTTTTAGTATGAGTTTGCGCGCTATTGCCAGACAACCTAAAAATTTTGGAACAGCCATTTATAATTTACTAATTATGCGTAATTACGATAATATAATGCGCAGAATTAAAGGGCAACGCTGGATAGACTGGAAAAACGAACAAGCTATTGTGCGTACACATAAAGGTTTGTAAAAAAAAACACACTTTTATTAATAAGATATAATATATTTGCCCACTTAAATAAAAAACTCAAATCATGAAAAAAATAATTTTATTTGTTGCTTTGGTAAGCGTATCATTTGTTAACGCTCAAGCTTTTTTAGGTAAAAACGATAATAAATTTCAAGTTGGTGCCAACTTTCAAGACGGAGGTACAGGTATTAATTTAAGCTACGATTTAGGTTTAGGAGAAAACATATCGGTTGGTTTCTCTACATCTTATGTTTTAGGGCTAGACGATGCTTTAAAAAATAACGCTATTGACGATTTAAATGCCGATTTTGATAACCGTTTTGACCTAAGAGCACGTTTTAATGCAAACCTAGGAAACGTTATTAATATTGATGATAATTTTGATGTTTACCCTGGTTTAAGTCTTGGACTTAAAAACTTTGGTGGCCATTTAGGTGCACGTTACTTTTTTAGCGATGGTTTTGGTGTTTACACAGAATTAAACACGCCTTTTGCAAAATATAAAAGCGGAACATTAACAGCTGCCGAAGAGTTACACAACCAGTTTACGGTTAATTTAGGAGCAGTTTTTAACTTGTAGAAAAAAGAAACAATACATTTAAAACCACAGGCTTTAAATGTTAAAATAGTATTAAAATTTAAGGCTTGCAAAACATAGTTTTGCAAGCCTTTTTTGCATTAAAAAAGTAATTTTTTAACTGTAAATTTTGCTATTATTTTATAAGCTCGTTGGCCTTAGTGTACACTAAATGAGACTCCCAACCGCGATACAGAAAATAATCTATAAACTTTTTCTTTTTTTTATAAATGTTATTTTCTGTAATAGAATTTGCTTTTTTTTCGGCTAAGTCATTAAAAGTGTCGACGTATACCTCTTCGGGTACTTCGGTAAGCGCTTGATTTATATTAACTTTGCTTATGTCTTTTTTCTTTAGTTCGAAAGTTAATCGGCGTCGGCCCCAAGCCTTAAACTTAAATTTACCTCGAACAAATGTTTTGGCAAAACGTTCTTCATTAAGAAAGTTATGCTCTAGTAGGTGTACAATAATTACATCTATAGCTTCGGGTATCATATGCATACCTTCTAGCTTTTGCTGCACTTCTTGATGGCACCGTTCTTGGTAGGCGCAATAATGCTCTAGTTTTCTTGTGGCTTCTTCTACGGTATATGTTTTTTTTGTTTGCATAAAATCGAATCAAAAATAACAATTGATAAATTAAAATTTAGAATAAAAATTTATAAAAAACCAAATCTTTTCTGCTACGCATAGTCGAAGTATAATTTTTTAAACTTAACGCTTATGAAAAAAATTAGTCTCTTAATAATAACGCTTTTATCTGTTGGTTTTGGGTATGCGCAAATGAATGACTTAATTATCTCTGAGTATGGAGAAGGGGATGGTAATAATAAATATGTTGAAATATTTAATGGCACTGGAGCCGATGTAGATTTATCTGATTATGAGATTTGGAGAATTTCTAATGGTGGTTCATGGTCTGAAGTTGAAATTTCTTTAACAGGAGTAATATTAGTTAATGGAGCGACTTACGTTGTTGCTCATACTGGCGCAGATGCTGTAATACTAGCTGTTGCTTCCGGTAGTACTGGAAAGGTTAGTGGAAGTGCTAATTGGAATGGAAATGATGCTGTTGGTTTAGCTAAAGATGATGGTACGGGGACATTTGTGTTAATTGATGCAGTAGGAACAGATGGTGTTTCGCCACCATTAAATGAAGGTTGGGATGTTGCAGGTGTACCAGATGCTACATACAATAGAACATTGGTTAGAAAAGCTAGTGTTTGCAATACAAATACAAATTGGACAACTTCGGCAGGTACTAACGTTGTAGATAGTGAATGGATTGTTTTAACTCAAGACGATTGGTCAGATATTGGTTCGCATACTACAGACTGTTGTATATATGCTACAACATGGTCTTCTGGAGCATGGTCTTCGGGACCACCAACACTAAATACAATTGTAACTATTGATGATAATTTTAATACAAGTAGCGGAGGTTTACAAACAAACTTTAGTGCTTGTACATTAATTGTTAATGCAGGAGCTACCTTAACGGTAGGCAACGGTAATTTTGTTGAGGTGCAAAATAGTGTTACGGTTAATGGAAATCTTTTTGTGGAAACACAAGGTAATTTTGTTCAGAATGATGATAGCGGAACATTTACTGTTGGCGCTAGCGGAACTGCTCGTGTAAATAAACAAACAGCATCTAAAAGTAATTGGTATTATTATACTTATTGGAGTTCTCCTGTTGTTGGAGAAACCATAGGAAGTGTTTTTGCAAATGTAGATGCAGATAGGCGTTTTTCTTTTAATGCAGCTAATTTTGTAGATACAGATAATGATGATATTGACGATAATGCAGATGCTTGGACTATAGAAAATGCAGGGGCTTTAATGGTGCCTGGAGTTGGATATGCTGCTACAGAATCTCAATTTTTTATGGGTGGATCTGGAACAGCTGCTTTTGAAGGTGCTTTTAACACAGGAAACGTAGATGTTACCATTGATTTAAACGTAGCTAATGCAGGACTTAATTGGAATTTTATAGGAAACCCTTATCCATCGGCATTAGATTTTATAGCTTTTCAAGCTGCTAACGCTTCAATTTTAGATGGTGTTGCATATTTTTGGGCGCAAGCATCGCCTCCAGAAGCAGTAAACGACGGTAACGAGGTGTTAAACTTTAATCTTAATGATTATGCAGTATTTACCGTAGGTACAGGTGGAACCGCTGGTGGTAGTGGTCCAGCTCCGTCAGGGTTTGTAGGTTCTGGTCAAGGCTTTTTTATTCCAGCTTTAAATTCGGGAGTTGCAACATTTACAAATGCTATGAGAATGGCAGATGTTACAAGCAACAGTCAGTTTTTTAAATCAGGAAATACTAAAAAATCTGTTGAAGATAAAAGTTTAGAAAATAAATTATGGGTTAATTTAACGTCAGATAATGGTGTTTTTAATCAAATACTTGTAGGTTATGTAAATGGAGCCACAAATAGTAATGATGGCATGTCTTATGATGCACCAAAATTAATTACACAAGATTTTGCAGCTGCATTATATTCTAAAATGGAAGGTGATGATACACATTATACTATTCAAGGAAAAGATTTAAATAGCATTAATTTAAATGAAGTAATAAAGGTTGGTTTTGCTTCTAATATAGAGGTAGCCACTTTATTTAAACTATCTATAGATCATTTACAGGGCGATTTCTTAACAAGTAACTCTGTTTATTTAAAAGATAACTTGCTAAATAAAACACACAACTTATCTGAAGGAGACTATACTTTTACATCAGAGGTTGGAGAGTTTAACGAGCGTTTCGAAATTGTATTTAATACCGATAATACCTTATCTACAAATCAAGAAGAAATAAACACAAATAAGTTTACTATTGTCGATGTAGACGATAACAAGGTTCAGTTTAACACAAACAGTAATTTAGATATTAAAAGTATTAGTGTTTTCGATCTTTTAGGAAGACAGTTATACAATTTAAAAGGGGAAAACACATCAGAAACATATACCTTATCTAACTTAAAAAACACGGTTTATATAGCTAAAATAGAATTGTCTAATGGTGTTGTAATAACAAAAAAAGCCATTAAGAAATAATATTTAGGTATTTAAAATACCAACAAAGCATAATAACACATAAAAAAAGGAGCTCATGTAAATTAGCTCCTTTTTTTGTTTTTTAAAACATGGTTTGGGCTATTGTTTTTGGCCTTAAAATAAAAATATAGTTATCGGTATTACTTTTGTATAAAATGGATGCAAAAGCATTAATAAAGCAGTTGCTTATAAGGTGTATTTTAAAGCTAAAATAAAGTTTCTTCCTGCAGCTGCAATGCCAGACGAGTAGGTTTTATAACGTTGGTCTGTTATGTTTTCTAAACTTGCAGTAACCGTTGTGGTATCGCTAATTTTATATTGGGTTCTTAAATTTAAAGTATACCAAGATGGCGCGTAAGGGTTGCCATTGTTGTCTAGCGCATAAATGTAGTCTTTCTCAATTTCCGATGTTGCCAAATCGTTATACGATAATTGCTCGTTGTAATTTAAAAAACCATCTATTTTTAAGTTTTTGTTGTTAGACCATACTAAGTGTGTGTTTCCAAAGTTAGGTGCCACATGTCTTATAGGTACTTCTATATCGTTGTTTTCTTCTGTTCCGCTTATTACGCTGTATTGCGATGTTAATTTTAAATGCTCTTGAATGTGCCATTTTAAATCGACCTCGAAACCATAAATACGCGCTTTCGATGCATTTTGAATGGCCTGTATGTTGCTTAATTCGCCATCGTATTCAATTTCTGTCTCGCCATTTAGCGTATAATCTCTTCTTACTAAAGCATTATCTAAATAAGTGTAATAGGTACTCATGTCTAAAACAAAGGCATCGGTAAAATTTAGTTTTAGTCCTAACTCGGCACTATAAGCATATTCTGGTTTTAAATTTTCGTTAGGCACAACCACAGATCCAGGTTCAGAATCGAAAACCTTGCCAATATCATCAATATTTGGCGCTCTAAATGCCGAAGAAGCATTAAGTTTCCATTGTATGGTTTGGGTAGGCGACCACCTAAAACCTGCGGTACCTGTTAAGGCGCCTGCGCTGTTTTTAGAGCTGTTAAATGGTAAGTTTAAGTAAACGTTGTTATTGGTAAAATTGGCTTTAGAAACCACGTTGTTAAAGCGTAACCCCGACTGAAATACAAATTTTAAATTTGGTTTGTATTTTATGCTAGTATATGCAGCTGCCGATTGCCAACTGGCTCCGTTAGGGTATCTAGAAACGGTTGGTGTTTGGGTGTTATTGGTTATGTTTTCTTCAAAACCTATAGATTTCACTTTGTTATACACATACTCTATCCCGTAAAAAAACTGAATTTTTTTACTTAGTGTTTTTTCAAAATCGAAATTAAACGAGTAAGCATCTACATGTTCTTCTCTTACATTTCTTATATCGTCTCCAAAATCGCGATCTAGTCTGCTTTCTTGAAAATTTTGGTAGGCTAAAGTGGTTTTAATTTTATCGTATAAATTAGAGCTGCTGCTTAGTTTGGTAACTTGCATATTGCCCATAAACCATTTTTGCGGACCGTAATTCCACTCTGCAGATCGTAATGTGTTGTTTTTATATCGAATAAGCCTGTCGTATCTAGGTACATCAGATGTTTTTGTGTAATACAACCCTAAGTCTAAACTTAACTTTTTATAAGGCTCGAAACGTGCCTTTTGCATAACGTTTATTTGGTTATACCCAGATTGCCTTTGTACCAACGGGTTGTTGTTTGTAATAACTACATCGCCAGTGTTGGTTGTAATAGCAAATTCTGGTCTTAAATATTCGTCTGGACCATGTTTGCCCATGGTTAAATCGCCAAAAGATGTATAACTTACGTTGGTTAAAAAAGCCCATTTTTTATAGCCTAAATTAAAATCGAGATGGCCAGTTTTTTCGTCGCTTGCAGACGAGTATCTTACTATGGCATTCGATTTAAATAAAAGAGAATCTGTGTACGATAATTGCGGTTTTTGGGTGTAAAAACTCATAACTCCACCAATAGCATCGCTACCATAAATTACAGAACCCGAACCTATGGTAACCTCTGTGCTTTGTATAGAAAACGGATCGATAGAAATAACGTTTTGCAGGTTGCCACCTCTAAAAATGGCATTGTTCATTCTAACACCATCTACGGTAATTAACAGCCTGTTGGTCGAAAATCCACGAATCATTGGGCTTCCGCCACCAAGTTGACTTTTCTGTATAAAAACTTGCCCTGAGCTTTCAAGTAAATCGGCGCTGGTTTGCGGATTTACAAATTGAATACTTTCAGAATTTATGCTTATTATTTTTTGAGGAATATCTTTTTTGTCTTGCTCGAATTTTGATGCAGAAATTACAATTTCGTCTAGTCCTTGCGTGTTGGCATCTAAATATATAATGTTAGAAGCATCTATTTTGGATTTGTTAATGGTTTTTAATAGATGCGTTAGGTGCTGAAAGTATAGTACTTCGTTGCTAGAAAAGGCATCTAAATTTGCATGTCCGTTTTCGTCTGAAACTACATTTACAGATTTATCAAAATTATAAATAGCAACAGCGTTTATAGGCTCTTCGGTAAGGGTGTTTAATATTTTTATTTGCTGCGCTTGCACATTTAAGTTGGCAAATAAAAGAAAAAAGAGGATGTAAAATACCTTCATGTTTTAGCTAAAAACTTGATTAAAAACTTGTAGTGATTTAGGGGTTTTAAAACTTCCCAAATGTAGTTCAAAATAAAGCAATATCATACTTAAAAACGATTGTCTTTGTTTTGCATTAATTTTTACAGTATGTAATGCATCAAAGGTTGTGCCTAATAAGGTTTTTAGTAGTGTTAAATTTTCGCCGTGTACCGATGTTTTTCCGTAACCTGTATTTTCAAATTTACCATCTCTAAGGTTAAAGTATTTGTCTTCGCTACTAATTTCTTCTGGGTAAAAACCTAAGTATCTGGTTAGGTTTAGTAAAAATAGTAAATGAAAGTTAGACGATTCTGTATGTGTGTCAAACCACAACAAAGTGGTTTCTAGGTAGCTGTAAAGGGTTTCGTTTTGCTCTTCTTCTTGTAAAATACTAGATAATACTTCTGATAAAAACATAACGACCGCACTTTTTATAATATTGGAGTGTAGACTAGTGTATAAATGGTTTAGTTTAACTTCTTTTATAGTTTGAAGGTTTTTATTGTTTTTGTAATTTATAACAATTTGTATTTGAGATAGTAACTGGAAATAAGCAGCTTTTACATGGCCTTTTTTATTTTTTAAAATACCTCGAATTAAAAAGCTAACAACACCGTATTGTTGGGTGTAGCATTTTACAATTAAATCGTGGTCTCTGTATTTAATTTTAGACAGTACAATGGCGTTAGTTGTTGTTAACATTACCTTACTACCATTAGTTTTAAAACCTTAGTCTCGAAGTTATCTAGATCTGACAACATAATTAAGTAAACGCCCGATGCAACAAGGTTATTGGCTAGGTTTTTACCATTCCAATAGGCGGTTCCGCCATCAATTTCTAAGTTAAAATTTTTGTAACGTAAATTGGTTTTAGATTCTGCTTCGGCCACTAAATTGCCTGTAATGTCGGTAATTTTAATGTTTACATTTTCTGAAAGGCCTTTAATTTTAATTTTTTCGTCTACCATGTTAAACTTAGGGCGCACAGGGTTTGGGTATACGTGCGCAGTTTCGAAATCTTCTTGGGTACTAGAACCTCCAGATTTAAAAGATAATAAGCCTTTGCTAGACGCTATGTATACGGTACCGTTTGTATTGTCTATAGAAAGATCTGTTATAGAGTTTGATGGTAGTGGCGAGTTGTCTTTTGTAAAATGATGTATGGTTTTTTGTCCGTCTGATGATAAATAGAACAAACCAGCACTATCTGTACCAATCCATTTGTTATTAGATCCATCAACCTTAATACTTGTTATTTGCTGTTGAAAAAGTAGCTCTTTAGCAATACCATCTTCTTCAATAATAATCTCATTAACAGAAATATCGTCATTTTCAAAAATGTTAGCGGTGTCGTATAACACACGTAGGCCTCTAAAAGTACCTATCCATAATTGATTTCTTTTGTCTAAAGCCAAAGAAAGTATAATTTCTGAAGGCATATTTTGATCTTCAAAAGCAATATTTTTTATAAGTTTATTGCCTCCGTTTTCGTTAAAAGCAATAAGACCTCTGTTGTAGCTACCTATCCATTTATATTGGTTACTGTCTATTATTATGTCTTGGTATCCTGTGTTTTCTGTGGTTGTAGGTATTACTTCTTTTAAATCGTACGATATCCAGCTATTATTTGATGGGTTTAAAACTTTTAATGGGTTTTCTGTTCTGTTGTTTAATATCCATAAGTTGCCATTTTCATCAAAAGACATGGCGCTAATTCTTATGTCTATATAATTGGGGTTAGGGTGAACTAATGGTTTTAGCCCGCTATTTGTTTCGTTGTGTAAAAATGTAGGGATTTCGTCGTTAACCTCTAGTAAACCACTAAAATAAGAGCCTATGTATACTTGGTTGTTATTAAACGGATTAATGGCGGTAACTTTTAAATTTTTTGCACCAAATACGTCGCTGTATGGCGTATTAGTCCAGGTGTTGTTTTTGTAATGGCTAAAGCCTCTGCTGTTTAATGGGTACGGGTTGTTAAAAAGGTCGTGGTCTCCAAATGTAAGCCATAAATTATTAGGTCCTGCTGTTATGGCAAAAGGAGTGTTAAGTAAAGGGCAATCTGGATGTAACTCTTCGATAGTATTTGTGTTTGATAACGGAATTTTTAATGCTCCGAAATCTCTTGTACCAATAAAAAGTGTATTATTACTTATAGATGCAGCACTATATAATGTGCTAAAATCTGTACTTACAGGAATTTCGTGTGTTAAATTAAAATTTGTATCGTAAATATATACCGCGTTTCTTAATGTAACAATTAAACTGTTGTTATGTGTTATTAATTTAAGTGGTGTTTGGTTATATTGAAATAGTCTGGTTAACACATCATTTTCTACACGATATATTCGTTTATTAGAATGTGTAGCATATAATGTATTGTTTAAAGTTTGAACGCCAACAAAATTACCAGACGATATTTGTTGCCAATTTTGATAATCTATTAAATTGGGGTTGCTTAAATCTGCTTTTCTTATACCGCTATTGTTTTGGCAAGCAGCATATATAAAACCATTGTGAATGGTGGTTTGGCTTACTTTTAATTGGCTTCCAGAATTACCAATAAAATAGGTGTCTCCAAATTCTAAACGTTCTAAATCGAAAACAGATATACCGTAATTTGTAGATATATAAATTATATTTTCGTATGCGTTAATATGGTTAATTCTTTTATCTACATTATTAATAGTCGCTTTTTCTGCAATATCTACTACGGTAAGTACGTTTTTATTATCGTTAAAAATAATTTCAATAAGTCCGTTTTCGTAGCCCACTACAAGTAGGTTGTAAGTATCGCTGTAATAAATAGTAGATATGTCTTCGCCAGAAAGTCCGTTAACAGTTGTTATTTCGTTAAACTCTTTTGTTTGAGTGTCGTAACTAAAAATGGCATTTTGTGAGGCTGCATAAATTTTATTGCCTGCATTAACTACATCGGTAATATTATAATAAGAATAATGCCCTGTCCAAAGAGCCGAGAAATCTTGGGCAAATTGTAAAAAGGGTAGTAAAAAAATTAAAATTATAATACTTCTTTTAATCATAGCTTTATTTATGCTGTCAAATATATTTATATCTAACGAGTTTTGGCTTAAAATAATATATTTAAACAAAAAAAGCTTCCTGAATATAGGAAGCTTTTTGTAATGTTTTTTAAAATGTATTAAACAACACCTTGAGCAAGCATAGCATCTGCGACTTTAACAAAGCCAGCAATGTTTGCGCCTTTAACGTAATCGATATAACCGTCTTCGTCTTTACCAAATTTAATACAAGAGTCGTGAATGTTAGACATGATGTCTTTTAATTTTTCATCAACTTCGTCTCTTGTCCAGTTAAATCTTAACGAGTTTTGAGTCATTTCTAAACCAGATGTAGCAACACCTCCTGCGTTTGATGCTTTTCCAGGAGCAAACAATATTTTAGCCTTATGGAACTCTGCAATAGCCTCTTTAGTAGATGGCATATTAGCTCCTTCGCTAACACAAATACAACCGTTGCTTAAAAGTGCTTTGGCATCAGCTTTATTTAATTCGTTTTGTGTTGCACAAGGTAAAGCAATATCACATTTAACTTCCCATGGCGTTTTTCCTTTTACAAATTCTGCATTAGGATATGTTTCTAAGTATTCGCTAATACGACCTCTTTTTTCGTTTTTTAATTGCATAACAAATGCAAGCTTGTCTGTGTCTATACCATCTTTATCGTAGATGTATCCAGAAGAATCTGAAAGTGTTAATACTTTACCACCAAGTTGAATTACTTTTTCGGCAGCGTATTGTGCTACGTTTCCAGATCCAGAAATTACAACTTTTTTGTTTTCGAAACTGTCTCCTTTGGTTTCTAACATTTTTTGAGCAAAGTATACATTACCATAACCTGTAGCTTCTGGTCTAATTAAAGAGCCACCCCAAGACATACCTTTACCAGTTAAAACACCAGTAAAACCGTTGCTTATTTTTTTGTACATACCAAATAAGAAACCTATTTCTCTTGCGCCAACACCAATATCTCCTGCAGGAATATCTGTGTTATGGCCAATGTGTCTAAATAATTCGCTCATAAACGAATGGCAAAAACGCATTATTTCGTTGTCGCTTTTTCCTTTAGGGTCAAAATCACTACCACCTTTTCCTCCACCCATAGGTAAAGTTGTTAAGCTGTTTTTAAATACTTGCTCGAAAGCTAAGAATTTTAAAATACTCATATTAACTGTTGGGTGAAAACGAAGACCGCCTTTGTATGGGCCAATTGCCGAATTCATTTGAATTCTATACCCTCTGTTTACTTGAATTTCTCCAGAATCGTCTACCCAGCAAACCCTAAAGGTTACAACGCGTTCTGGTTCAACCATTCTAAGTAAAATGTTTTTACCGTAATAAATATCGTGCTCTACAATGTATGGAATTACAGTTTCTGCAACTTCTTCTACTGCTTGTAGAAATTCTGGCTCGTGGCCATTTCTTTGTTTAACTAAATCTAAAAATTCTTCAATATTATTTTTCATTTATATACAGAATTGAATTATTATTTTATGAACTATGTAATTTTATGCTGTAAAGATACGTTATCTGTAAAAAATATGCTTGTTTTTTTAGAAATTCGTAATTTTATTTTTAACATGGTAGTTGGTTAATTTATAAATGTTTGTTTGTTAGTTCTGTTTTTATATATTTGTTTATTAATGCCTCAGTAAAATAAAACCTTATTATGCTTAACTATAAATGTTTAGCCTACATCTCTTTATTACTTGTATTTTGTCAAACGGCATATGGTCAATTGGGTTTTTCTCATGAGATTGGTGTTATTGCTGGTCCAGTAGAGTTTAGGTCTGATTTTGGTAATAGAAATGATACAGAAACTAATTTTGGGAATTCGGGATATGGCATCGGTTTAGTGCACTACTTGAATTTTTCTTATAGAGCAGATTGTAATTGTTACACCACAGATACTTATTTTAACGATCACTTTAAAATAAGAAACGAGATTTCGTTTAATAAAACAAAATTAGAGCATTTTGGTAAATGGGTAGACCCAAGTAGAAATACAATAGAGGCAAACCAATTAAGAGGTCATAAAGGCGAAGCCAATAACTTTGATATAGGTACTCAAATAGAATTTTTTCCTTTGAGTATACGTTCTTTTCAGGCTTTTAGTTATAGAATAGCGCCTTTTGTAAGTTTGGGAGTGCATTATACTTCTTTTTCTCCAAAGGTAACAACTACCTATGCAAACCCAGATCCAGACGAAATAGGGAATGTGTTAAATCCAGATAACTTTTATTCGGCCTGGGATCCTGGATCGGTTGATGCTTCCCCTGGTAGTACATGGTCTGTAGTTAGTAGTGTTGGTTTTCGTTATAAGCTTACCAAATTGTCTGATTTAATGTTAGATTTAAGATGGCAATATTACTTTAGCGATTATGTAGATGGATTAGACCATCAGTTAGAATACAACAAATACAACGATTGGTTATTATGGCTTAATGTAGGCTATATTTATTACTTAGATTAAACAGAGTTCTCTTAATTTTTGCCTTAATTCAAACTGGTTTATTGCCTTGTTAATTTTTATAGCATGCGAATATATAAATGCCTACTATTTACACTGTTTCTTGTTGTAAGTGCTTGTAAAAAAGATGTTAAAACAACATTTACAGAGTCTGATTTTAATACAGAAGCCAATGTTAATGTACATGTAAACATACCTGTTGCCGCAGGCGATGCAGATATAGTAACTAAAATAAACTCTACTGTTAAACACAGTGCTATTGCAGCGCTCCAAATTGGCGAATTTCAAGATGAAGATATAAACTCTATTGAATCTGCTGCTTTAAACTTTACTAACGAGTATAAGGCTTTTAAAACAGATTTTCCTGATAGCCCAGAATTATGGAAAGCCCAAATAGATGGCGAGGTTCTTAGCCAATCGGCAGAACTAATATCTGTATCCTTAACAAGTTATATAAACACAGGAGGTGCTCATGGTACAATGCATATTTCTTTATTAAATTTTAATGCAGAAACTGGAGAGCATGTAGAAAATACAAAACTTTTTAATGATGCAGAAGGTTTTAAAAAAATAGCGAAAACTTATTTTGATAACGCTGTAAAAGATAAAGCGTTATTGGATGTTTCTGATAGTTTTAAATTGCCAGAAAACATAGGTTTTAACGACGAAGGTATTGTATTACTATACAACACCTTCGAGATTGCACCTTATGCATCGGGAATTATAGAATTTATGATTCCGTTTGATGAAGTAGCGTCTTATTTAGTTTTTAATAGCTCGCTTTAAAGCTAAAATATAACCCATGTGTATACCTTCGTGAAATAATACGAAACTTAAGGCTTCATCCACGTTTTTTAATGTATTGCCAGTAGTAGAAACAGTATACTCTTTATACCCTTTAAAAGCATTATTAGCATAATCGTTTTTTGTTTTTTCTATTGTAGCGAACAATAAGTCTTTAATCTCGTTTACTTCTGTTTGCGATGCATTTCCATTTGGCTTAGAGTCTTTTCTATACTTATTAATAATATCGTCGCTTACCATGGGTTGTAAACCCGATAACTTATAAATTAGCAATTGCTCTGTAACTACAATGTGCCCAATATTCCAGATAATATTGTTGTTAAATCCTTCTGGAATTTTGTTTAAATCTTCTAGTGTATAGCTTTCAATAATTTTTTTTAGCGCAGCTCTAGTATTTGGTAATACTTCAAATATAAAATCCATTTTATTATTTTTTTATAAAAATACTTTTTAATCATTTAATTACTTTTACGTTTAATAAAAAAATATAATGAGAAAAGTATATTATTTAAAAACATGCAGTACTTGCACTAGAATTTTAAAAGAATTAAACCTGTCTTCAGATTTTGTTTTACAAGATATTAAGCAAGAAGAGGTAACAGTAAAACAAATAGAAGAGATGGAAGCGCTTTCTGGTAGTTACGAGGCTTTGTTTAGCAAACGCGCAAAACTTTACAAAGAAATGGATTTAAAAAATCAAGATTTGTCAGAGCGCGATTATAAGCAATACATTTTAGAGCATTATACTTTTTTAAGCAGACCTGTATTTATAATAGATAACGACATTTTTATTGGTAATTCTAAAAAAAATGTAGAAGCTGTAAAAGCCAAATTAGCAAAGCTTTAAATTTATTAAAGTGATATAAACAAAAAAGCTGTTTCGTTTTAACGAAACAGCTTTTTTAGTATAAACGTAAAGCGTAATTATTTAGCTTCAGCGTAACGTTTTTCAGCTTCATTCCAGTTTACTACATTAAAAAATGCACTAATATAATCTGGACGTCTGTTTTGGTAATTTAAGTAGTATGCGTGTTCCCAAACATCTAATCCTAAAATTGGAGTTCCGCCACAACCAACGCCTGGCATTAATGGGTTATCTTGGTTTGGAGTAGAGCAAATTTCTAATTTTCCGCCTTCATGTACACATAACCATGCCCATCCAGAACCAAAACGAGTAGCAGCAGCTTTACTAAAAGCAGCGATAAATTCGTCTTTAGATCCAAAGGTAGACTCAATAGCATCTTTTAAATCTCCAGATAAGTAACCTTTATCATTTGGATTCATTACAGACCAGAACAAAGAGTGGTTGTAAAACCCACCTCCATTGTTACGTACAGCACCATTGTTCATGTCTAAGTTAGTAAGAATATCTTCAATAGATTTTCCTTCTAAATCTGTTCCAGCAATAGCGTTGTTTAAGTTGTTAGTATATCCTTGGTGGTGCTTTGTATGGTGTATTTCCATAGTTCTAGCATCCATATGTGGTTCTAAAGCGTCATATGCGTAACCTAATTCTGGTAATTCAAAAGCCATAATTTCTTATTTTAAAATATTAATATATAAATTTATTCAAATTTACGTATAAAACCATTCAATTAAAAATAATTAGTTACTATCAAATCAGTTTAAAAAGAAAATTAATAACATTTTAACGTTATGTTATAAATTCTAATATTAACCAATTATAGAATGTATTAAAATTTTTGTGCCAATACAGAAAAACAATTTTTTTAAACCATTAAAATCAACTAGAGTTTTTATATTGTAATTAAATTTTAATTATGTCTCAAAAACATGCTTTTACAATATATAATGCTTCTGCAGGAAGTGGTAAAACATTCACTTTAGTAAAAGAGTATTTAAAGATTTTATTTAGATCTAAAAGTCAAGATCAGTTTAAACGTGTTTTAGCTTTAACGTTTACAAACAAAGCGGTGGCAGAGATGAAGGAGCGTATTATAGATATGCTAAAAATATTTGCAGATCCTACGGTTTTAAAAGAGCCACATACCATGTTTGAGGCTATTTGTACAGATTTAAGTATAGAAGCATTTACACTGCATAATAAGTCTAAAAATTTATTAGAAACCATAATACATAATTATGCTGCTTTTGATATTTCTACCATTGACGGATTTACGCATAGATTAATTAGAACTTTTGCCCACGATTTAAAACTACCTTTAAATTTTGAAGTAGAATTAGATCAAGATGCTTTGCTTAATGAAGCTGTAGATAGTTTAATAGCAAAAGCAGGAACAAGTAAAGAGCTAACCAAAATTTTGGTGGATTTTGCTATTGAAAAAGCAGACGACGATAAAAGTTGGGATGTGTCTTTTGACTTTAATAAGATTGCCAAATTATTGGTAAACGAAAACGATATACCTTTTATAAGCGCTTTAAAAGAAAAATCTTTAGACGATTTTAAGGTGCTTAAAACGCAGTTAAAAACAGAGGTGGCCGACTTAGAATTGAATATAATTGAAACTGCAAACACCGTATTGTCTTTAATAAGTGAATCTGGTTTAGAATTTAAAGATTTTTCTAGTAGTTATTTGCCTAAACATTTTAAAAATATAAGCGATAAAAAGTTTGATTTAAATTTTGATGCCAAATGGCAACAAGATATAGAAACAAAAACGTTGTACCCAAAACGTGTAAGTAAAGATGTAGCATTAACCATAGAGCAAATACAACCACAATTGGCTTTAGCTTTTAATACCACAAAAGCATATATTTTTAATTATAAATTTTTAAAAGCTTTTTATAAAAATATAACACCACTGTCTGTTTTAAATGTAATTAATAAAGAGTTAATTGCGCTTAAAGAAGATCAAAATAAAATGCTTATTTCTGAGTTTAATACCATTATAAGTAACGAGCTTAAAAACCAACCAACGCCTTTTATTTACGAGCGTTTGGGCGAAAAATTTAGACATTATTTTATAGACGAGTTTCAGGATACCTCGGTTTTACAATGGCAAAATTTAATTCCGTTGTTAGATAACTCACTATCTACAGAAACAGGTAGCGCTATGTTGGTTGGCGATGCTAAACAAGCTATTTACCGTTGGCGAGGTGGTAAAGCAGAGCAATTTATAGATTTGTTTAATAAAAAAAACGAACCCTTTCCTGTTTCTCAAAATATAGAGCACTTAGAGGCTAATTACCGTAGCTTTAAAGAGGTTGTAGGTTTTAATAATGGTTTTTTTAAGTTTTTATCTCAACATGTTTTTAGTAATAAAAATTACGAAACACTTTACGATAAGGCACATCAAAATATCTCTAAAAAAGAAAATGGTTATGTCGAGTTGTCTTTTCTAGATATTTCTAAAGATGATGATAGAGACGCGCTTTTTTCTGCCGAGGTTCTAAACACAATTAATACTTGTTTAGAAAATAATTACACACTTGAGGATATTTGTATTTTAGTTAGAAAGAAAAAAGAAGGTGTTGCTATTGCCGATTTTTTAAGTAAGCAAGGTATTAATATAGTGTCTTCTGAAACTTTACTAATTAATAATGCGCCAGAAGTTATTTTTGTAAATAATCTACTTACTTTATTATTACATCCTAAAAATAACGAGGTAAAGGTTACTGTTTTAAATTACTTAGCACAGGTTTTTAATATAGAAGATAAACATCAGTTTTTTGCCAAGCATATTAATTTATCTATACTAGAATTATTTAAAAGTTTCGAGGCTTTTAATATATATGTAGATGCTAGTAAGCTTTTACAACTGGCACTTTACGATTTGGTAGAAACCATTGTAAGGGCTTTTAATTTAGTAGAAAAATCTAATGCATACGTTCAGTTTTATTTAGATATTGTTTTAGATTTTACACATAAAAAAGGATCAGATCTTTCTGGTTTTCTAGCTTATTTTGAAAAGAAAAAAGAAAATTTAAGTATTGTAACACCAAAGGGGCAGAATGCGGTACAAATTATGACTATTCATAAAAGTAAAGGGCTCGAATTTCCTGTTGTTATTTTTCCATATGCCGATTTAGATATTTATGCAGAACGCGAACCTAAAGCATGGTTTCCTTTAAACAAAGAGCATTTTAATAATTTTTCGTGTACTTTATTAAATTATAATAAAGATTTTGAAAACTATGGAGAAACAGGACGCTTGATATATAACGAGCATCAAGCAGAATTAGAGTTAGATAATATTAATTTACTTTATGTAACCTTAACACGACCAGTAGAGCAGTTATATGTTATAAGTAAGAAAGACATATCGGCCAAAGGCGAAGTAAACCAAAAAAGATATTCTGGTTTATTTATTAACTATCTTAAACATTTAAATGTTTGGGACGATGCACAGTATGTTTATAAGTTTGGTAATATAGAAAGAGAGGTGTTAAAATCGTCTAAAAAAAATAATACCATAGAGCAAGACGAGTTTATATCTACCGAGAAAGAAAAGCATAATATAAAGATTGTAACAAGTTCGGGTTATCTATGGGATACAAACCAAGAGGAAGCCATAGAAAAAGGAAACCTTATACATAATATAATGTCTGGTATAAAAAGCAAAGACGATATAGAGGCTGTAATTGCAAACTATAGTAATACCGGGATTATTAATAAAGATCAAAGCGTTCTTTTAAAAGAAAAAGTTAATGCTATTGTAAACCACGAAGCGTTAGTGCCTTATTTTAATGCAGATTTAATTATTTATAACGAAAGAGATATTATAAATAAAGATGGTGTTATATTAAGACCAGACAGGGTTGTTATAAAAAACGACGAGGCAGTTATAATAGATTATAAAACTGGACAAGAAGATATACAACATAAACAGCAGTTACAGTTGTACCAAGATGCTTTAGAAACGATGAAAATTAACGTTTCTAAAAAGATTCTTATATATATAAATGATGCCATAGTGGTTAAAGCATTTTAATTTAATAAAAACATACAAAATGCTTAATAAAAACAAGAATCTCTGTGCCTAGCGATATTTTAAGGGCTTATAGAGTGTTACGATTTTTTTTACACATGGTATTTTATCAAAAATCGTTCTGAACTAAGCGTTAATAAATGGTATCACCATTTTTTTTATATATTTGTCTTTGTTAATAAAATTTAACAACTTACTTTTGTTGACAATTAACACTTAAAAATTAAATTTTTGAATATGAAAAATCTTAGCCGATTAATGTTAGCTATGTTGCTTGTACTAGGTTATAGCAGCGCTAATGCCCAAGACAAAAACAATCCATGGCAAATTACCATTGGTGTAAACGCAGTAGATGCTTATCCTTCAGGAGACGGTAGCCTTTTTACAGGTGGTGGTTTCGCAAGTGACTCTTTCGGAGACGAATTCGCTAACGTAAGCGATCACTGGAACATCTTACCATCTTTATCTACTATTTCTGTTTCTAAATATTTAAACGAAGGTTTCTCTTTTGGAATTACAGGTTCTTTAAATAAAATTGAAAACTGGGGAGATAAAAGTGTAAATCCAGATGTAACTAACGACGTTGATGATTTATCTTACTATGGACTTGATGCTACAATTAAATATAACTTCTTAGAAGGAACAACTATAGATCCTTTCGTAGGATTAGGTGGTGGTTACACTTGGATTGATGAAATTGGAGCTGGAACTTTAAACGGAACTTTAGGTTTTAACTTATGGTTTAACGAAAACATTGGTTTAACTGTTCAAACATCTTACAAACATGCGTTTGAAGATTACTTAGATACACACTTCCAACATGCTGTTGGTCTTTCTATCAAATTTGGTGGAACTGATACTGACGGAGATGGTATATATGACAAAGATGATGCTTGTCCAGATGTTGCTGGTTTAGAAGCTTTTAACGGATGTCCTGATACTGATGGAGACGGAATAGAAGATAGCAAAGATTCTTGTCCAAACGAAGCTGGTACAGCTGAATTTAACGGATGTCCTGATTCTGACGGTGACGGTGTTGCTGATAAAGATGATAACTGTCCTTCTGTTGCTGGTTTAAAAGCTTTAGCTGGTTGTCCAGATGCTGACGGTGACGGTGTAACTGATGCTGATGATAAATGTCCTAATGTTGCAGGTCCTGCAGCTAACAAAGGATGTCCATGGGCTGATGCTGATAACGATGGTGTTTTAGATAAAGACGATAAATGTCCTAAAGTAAAAGGAACTGTTGCTAACAATGGTTGTCCTGAAGTTACTGCTGCTGTTCAAGCAACTCTTAACGAGTACGCTAAAACTATCTTATTTGATACAGGAAGATCTTCTATCAAATCTCAGTCTGAAGCTGTATTAAACGATATCGTTGGTATCTTAAAAGAATACAAAACTGCAACATTTACTGTAGAAGGTCATACTGATAGTACTGGTTCTGATAAAACTAACCAAAAATTATCTGAGTCTAGAGCTAACTCTGTAAAAGACTTCTTAGTATCTCACGGTATTTCTACTTCTAGATTATCTGCAGTTGGTTTTGGTGAAGCTAAACCAATCGATTCTAATAGAACAAGAGCTGGTAGAGCAAACAACAGAAGAGTTGAAATCAACTTAGTAAAATAATTAAAGTTTATATAAACAACTAGTTTATAAATCTTATAGAAAAACGCTTCGGATATCCCCGAAGCGTTTTTTGTTTTAAAATATAGTACATAGCAAAAAAAAGAAACTTTTATAAGTTTCTTTTTTATTTATAGGATGATTAAAAATGTAATATGTGTATTTTTAATCTCAATAATAAAAAAATAATTTTCTAGGTATGACAACTTTTATATTTGATGTTTTAAAAGATTTAAAAAATACTGGAGCAAATCTGTCAAATTTAACTTTTGTATTGCCTAGTAAAAGAGCGGGTGTTTTTTTAAAAAGCCAACTAGCTCAAGTTGCAGAGCAAACTATGTTTTCGCCTATAATTATAAGCATAGAAGAGTTTGTAGAAGACCTATCTAAACTTAAAAAAGTAACTAATACAGAATTGCTTTTCGAGTTTTACGAAACCTATTGCGAGTTGGCAAATAAGACCGAAATAGATTCTTTTGAGGCGTTTTCGAAATGGGCACAAATTTTACTTCAAGACTTTAACGAAATAGATCGCTATTTAATTCCGCAGAAAAAAATATTTGATTATTTAAGCGCTATTCAAGATTTAGAACATTGGTCTGTAGAAAAAAATCAAACCGATTTTATAAAAAACTATTTAGCTTTTTGGAATAAACTGTATGCACATTATACGCATTTTACAAAACACTTGTTAAGTAAACAAATAGGCTACCAAGGCCTTATGTATAGAGAGGCTGTAGTGAATTTAGAGGCTTATATTAAAGCAAATGATACACAACATGTTTTCTTGGGTTTTAATGCTTTAAACACATCCGAAGAAACCATTATTCAAACCTTACTAAAAAATAATTTAGCAAAAGTATACTGGGACATAGACGATGTGTTTTTAAACAACCCCAAACACGATGCAGCTTTATTTACACGACAACATAAATTAAAGTGGGAATACTTTAAAAAGCAGCCTTTTAATTGGGTAACAACAAACTACTCCGCAGAAAAAAATGTTTCGGTATTTGGTATACCTAAAAATATAGGCCAAGCAAAATACATTGGTACACTTTTAAATACTATAAAAAAAGAACAAAAAACGCTGCATAAAACAGCTGTTATTCTAGGCGACGAAAATTTACTTATTCCAGTTTTAAACTCTATACCATCCAATATTAATGCGTTAAATATTACTATGGGTTTCCCTTTAAAATCTATTCCTTTAGCGTCTTTATTCGAGCAATTGTTTAGTATACATAAGTCGGCATCTAATACATTTTATTATAAAGATGTTATAAATATTTTATCGCATCAGTTTATTAGGCCTTTGTTTCAAATAGAAACAACAGATTATGCTTCAAAAATAATAGAAACCATAAACGATAATAATCTTATTTATTTAACCAACCATAGGTTAAAAGAACTTGCAGGTAAAAATAAAAACCTAATAGAATTATTGTTTTCTGGTTGGATAACAAGTATCGATGTTGTTTTAAAAAAATGTTCGTCTTTAATACTAACCATTAAAACTTATTTAGATACAGATAAAGAATCAAATTTATTGTCTTTAGAGTATTTGTTTCGTTTTAATGAGCTCTTTAACGAGCTTTCGCGGTTAAATTTAGAATATAAACACATAAAAGATGTTTCGGCATTACATAGTATTTATAAAGAATTACTAAGCTCTGAGACGTTAGACTTTCAGGGCGAGCCTCTTCAAGGTTTACAAATAATGGGTATGCTAGAGTCGCGTGTTTTAGATTTTGAAACCATTATTATATCCTCTGTTAACGAGGGTGTTTTACCATCTGGAAAAAGTAACAACTCGTTTATTCCTTTCGATGTAAAAATAGAAAACAAACTACCAACTTATAAAGAAAAAGATGCAGTATACACCTATCACTTTTACAGATTGTTACAACGTGCTAAAAATGTATATATTCTTTATAATACCGAAGCAGATATTTTAACAGGAGGAGAAAAAAGTAGATTTATTACACAGTTAGAATTAGAGGGTATACATAATATAAACCACAAAATAGTAACACCTCATGTGCCTATAATTAATAAAGAATTAAATGTAATTAAAAAGGATGATGATGTTATAAAACGTTTAAAAGAGATTGCAGAAAAAGGTTTTTCGCCATCGTCTTTAACAAATTATATAAGAAATCCGTTAGATTTTTATTATCAAAAAATATTAAAAATTAGAGAATATGATGAGGTAGAAGAAACGGTAGCAGCAAATACATTAGGAACAGTTGTACATAATACCTTAGAAGATTTTTATAAACCTTTAGTGGGAACATATCTTTCGGTAGATATCGTAAAAAAACTAAAAACAGATATACAAAAAACAATTACGCACCATTTTAAAGATATTTATAAAGAAGGAGATATTACAAAGGGCAAAAACTTACTTATTTTTGAAATAGCTAAGCGTTATGTGTCTAATTTTTTAGATTTAGAAATTGAAGATTTAAAAAAAGGTAATGCCATTAAAATTATAGCTATAGAAGCTAATAATAAAGTTTTAATAGATATTCCAGAAATTGATTTTCCCGTTTATATAACAGGAATGGTTGATAGGGTAGACGAGTATAATGGGGTTACAAGAATTATAGATTATAAAACCGGCAAGGTAGATCAAGCTAATGTAGAACTTGTAGAGTGGGAAGCTATTAATACCGATTATAAAAAATTTAGTAAACCCTTCCAGATACTAACTTATGCTTATATGATGGATGCTTCTAAAAATTTAAATTTCCCGGTTGAAGCAGGTATTATTTCATTTAAAAATTTAAGCAATGGATTTTTAAAATTCGCAAAAAAAGATAAGCCTGGAACTCGATTAAAAGACACTGCCATAACCAAGGAGACTATAGATAGTTTTAAAGTAGAATTAAAAAAACTAATTATAGAAATTTGTAATATAAATATAGATTTTACCGAAAAAGAAGTTTAAAATGGAGGCAAGAAAAAATAGTGTTATTAGTAGCGAAAACGATAAACCTATACTTATAGATTTGAATTATAAGCAAAATAGTAAACCCAAACCCGTTGTTATATTTTGTCATGGTTATAAGGGTTTTAAAGATTGGGGAGCTTGGAACATGGTAGCAAATGCATTTGCTAAGCAAAATTTCTTTTTTGTTAAGTTTAATTTTTCTCATAATGGCGGTACTATAGAAAACCCTATAGATTTTCCAGATTTAGAAGCCTTTGGAAATAATAATTACACTAAAGAGTTAAGCGATTTAGAATCTGTTATAAATTGGATTTGCAGTAATCCAGAGTTTAAAGATGAAGCAGATTTAAATAATATAACTTTAATAGGTCATAGTAGAGGTGGCGGTATAGTATCTATAAAAGCTAGCGAAGACTCCAGAATTAAAAAGGTAGTTAGTTTAGCAGGAGTTAGCAATTACGCATCGCGATTTCCTAAAGGTGAAGCTTTAAAGAAATGGAAAGAAACCAATGTGTATTTCGTGCAAAACGGACGTACAAAACAGCAAATGCCTCATTACTTTCAGTTTTATACAGATTTTGTTTTAAACGAAGAACGATTAACTATAAGTAGAGCGGTTAAGTCTTTAAGTATACCACATTTAATAATTCATGGCGATGCAGATACAAGTGTTATTATTAAAGAAGCTAATTTACTGCATCAATGGAATGCAAATAGTCATTTGGTTGTAATTAAAGATGCAAACCATGTTTTTGGAGTGTCTCACCCTTGGACAGAACAAGAAATCCCAAATCATCTGCAACAAGTTATAGATCATGCAATTCATTTTTTAAAAAATTAGAATATAGGATAAAATATGGATAGCTTTAGATAAGTTTTAAGACTATCAAGATTAACCAAACACATACTTTTATACCTTATAAAATGTAATTTTAACCTATTGTTTTTATAATGTAAAAGATTAAAAAAGGAAATACGTGCCATACTTTAGTCCATATGCATCATAACTTAATAGTCATTTTATAAATATTTGCTTTTTAGATTATATAAAATATTTTTGAATCTCTTTTGAAAACAATAACAAATGAAAAATAAATTAAAGGAAAGTCTACAACAAGGAAACAGTGTTTATGGTCCTTTTTGTAAAATTCAAGACCCAACCATAGTAGAAATTGCAGCTTTAAGTAACTTCGATTTTGTAATTATAGATATGGAGCATGGTCCTTTTAGTATAGAGTCTACGCAAAACATGGTTAGAGCTGCCGAGGCCAGAGGCATTACTCCAGTAGTAAGAGTAACCGAAAATAATGAAACTTTAATTTTAAGACTTTTAGATATTGGTGTAAAATGTATACAAGTACCGCAAATTTGTACCAAAACCGATGCCGAAAGTGTAGTAAAAGCAACAAAATTTTTTCCTGTAGGCGAGCGTGGTATGTGTCGTTATGTTCGCGCAGCAGAATATACTAATATAGAGCCAGCAGATCATTTTGGAAAAGCGAATAACGATGTCATGTCAATTATTCATATAGAAGGATTGGAAGGTATAGAAAATCTAGAAGAAATTTTATCTGTAGAAGGTATAGATGTTATTTTTCTAGGACCTTACGATTTATCGCAATCTTGCGGTGTGCCAGGCCAAGTGCATCACGAAAAAGTGGTTAGTAGCATGAAAGATGCTGTAGCATTAGCAAGAAAGCACGGTAAAGCAGTAGGCACATTTACAGAGTCTGTAGACAACGCAAAAAAATGGCGAGATATAGGCGTGCAATACATATCTTATGCAGTAGATGTAGGTTTGGTAATGAATACCTTTAAAAGCATAACTAGCCAATTAAAAAAATAATAAAAAACAAATATTGTGAAACCAAAATTATTTGGTTTCACAATATTTGTTTTTATACTGTCTCAGCAGTAGGTTCTTCCTCTTTTTCTTTAGGCCTTAAAATATCAGGAAATAACATAGGCACTAAAGCCTTAACCGGAGTATAAAGCACAGACTCATCAAGTGTTTCTTCATCTGCAAAAGCAATTGTACTATTAAATCTATCAAAAACAATTAATAGAACGCTTAAAATTAAACCAATTTTTAAAGCACCAAAAGCAGCACCAAGTATTTTGTTTATTACGCCTAGCGCAGCAAAATCTGCTAGTTTAGTTAAGGCTTTTCCAGCCAACGCAATAGCTAAAATTATAATAACAAAAGTAATAGCAAAAGCTACAACGTTAATTGTTTTTTCGTTCCAGTCTACCTTAGTTTCAAGAAAATCCGAAGCAAAATTACTAAAATGTATTGCGCCATAAACTCCAGCAATTAAAGCAACTAAAGAGGCTACCTCCACAAAAAGACCTTTCATAAAACCGCGAACAAGTCCAAATAAAATTGCAGCAGCCAAAACCATATCAATAACACTCATAGTAAACAGAATTTTCACAAATATAAAATAAAAGAAATAATGTGTATTTAGCCAACAAGCAACTAAAAATAACAACAAGGTTCATTAACTTTGACTTTTTAAATAAAAGACATAAATTTAAATGGCAAGAGACGAACAATTAAAAGAAAGATGGAGCGCTGTGGTAACCAAGTTATCCAATCAGTTTGCAGACGGAGACACTCTAGATCTTGATGCTATAATATATCTAATTGGCGTTCAAGAATTAGGGCAACTAGACCGAACGTTTAAAAAAGATCAAAAACTAGATCTTATGCATATTGCCATATGTAAATTATTAACACCGTATGGGTATTACGAGCTCGATTTTGTAGATAACGACGGTTGGCCACATTATAAAACACTAGCAGAATTGCCCAATTTAAAAGCAGGAGAACAAAGTATTTTAATGAAGGAAGCCATTGTAAACTATTTTGTAGAAACCGAGTATATTAATTAATATTAGGGCGTTACTTTTTGAGAAAAACAAAAAGTCGGGCTTTACGTTGCAATCTTTTGCAAAAAAGCAAAAGGATTTCCACTACAATCCCTAACGCAATTTGCGTAAAAAACAGTAAATTTGCCATCATTTTAAGAATGTCATGATAGATAAGATAAAAGAACTTATAGAAGAAGCAGAAGGATTTAAAGCACAAACTAAAGAAGAAGTAGAAGCCTTTAGAATAAAGCTTTTAGGACAAAAAGGTGTTGTAAAACAATATTTTGCAGAGTTTAAAAACGTTGCAAACGATCAAAAAAAAGAATTTGGCCAAGTTATTAATGCCTTAAAGAAAACAGCAGAAGATAAAGTAAATGCTTTAAAGGCAGAGTTAGAAGGTAACGAAGAAGAAAAGGGTATTTATGGCGATTTATCTAGACCAGGAGCGCCTATACAAATTGGAGCGCGTCACCCTATATCTATCGTAAAAAATCAAATTACAGATATCTTTTCTCGAATTGGTTTTAATGTAAGCGAGGGGCCAGAGATAGAAGACGATTGGCATAACTTTACAGCATTAAACTTACCAGAGTATCATCCAGCCCGCGATATGCAGGATACATTCTTTATACAAACCAATCCAGATATTTTATTACGTACACACACCAGTTCTGTACAAGTACGTTACATGGAAAATAATAAACCGCCAATTCGTACCATTTCTCCAGGTAGAGTTTATAGAAACGAAGCAATCTCGGCACGTTCTCACTGTTTTTTTCATCAAGTAGAAGGTTTATATATAGATAAAGACGTTAGTTTTGCAGACCTTAAGCAAACACTACAACATTTTACAACCGAAATGTTTGGCAAATCTAAAATACGTTTACGCCCTTCTTACTTTCCGTTTACAGAACCAAGTGCAGAAATAGATGTGTATTGGGGACTAGAAACAGAAACCGATTATAAAATAACCAAAGGAACAGGTTGGTTAGAAATAGGTGGTTGTGGTATGGTAGATCCTAACGTATTAACCAATTGCGGTATTGATGCAGAAGAATATTCTGGATTTGCATTTGGTGTAGGTATAGATCGTATAGCTATGTTATTACACCAAATTAGCGATATTCGTTTATTAAGTGAAAACGATGTACGTTTCTTAGAGCAATTTAAATCGGCTTTATAAATTTAAAACCAAATAGATATATTTTAAACCCTACTGTTAATAGTAGGGTTTTTTATTTAACAACAATTTAACTTCGTTTAGTTCGGTTTGTTCCGAACCTTAAAGTATATTTGCAGAGAATTTTATTGCAAAGTATAATGTGGTGCGGTAAAATTGATGTTAAAATTATAGAGCATGGAAAATATTTGTGAACATAAAATGCGATTAGTCGAAAAACTAGGAGTGCATTTAGAAAATAGAGAGCAATTAGCGCCAGTTGCAGCACGCATAATGGCATATGTAATTCTTACAGGTAAAAAAGGAACCACTTTTGAAGAGTTGGTTAAACTTTTATGTGCAAGTAAAAGTACCATTTCAACACATATAAACCATTTACAAGGGTTAAACAAATTAGAATATTTCACGAAGACTGGAGATAGAAAAAAATATTTTATAATAAATAAAGATTCTATTATTCATCATATAGATAATTTAATTAACGAGTGGCAAGAAGTACGAGAACTACATTTAGAAATAAAAGCATATAAAAACAGTATTAATAACCAGAAAATAGAGAAAACAGAAGAGAAATTTGATTTGAACTTTCATAACGATTATTTAAAATTTATAGATGAAGCTTCGGCTTCTATTAAAGAATTAAGAAACAAATTAACGGATAAAACATTCGAGATCTAAAAACCAATAAAAATGAGAAATATTAAAACATATACCGTATTAACACTAAGTTTATTCTTAGTTATTGTTAGTTGTGGCAACAGCGAGCAAAAAGCAAAACCAGCAGAAGCGCCACCTGCATCTTTTCCTGTGGCACAAATACAACATAAAACTGTAACAGGTTTTTCAGAATATCCAACAACCATAGAGGGTATTGTAAATAGTGATGTAAGAGCAAAAACATCGGGCTATATAGAAAAAGTATATGTAGATGAAGGCGAAAAAGTACGTAAAGGACAAGTGTTATTTAAGTTAGAAACACAGTCTTTAAGTCAGGATGCTGGAGCAGCAAAAGCACAGGTTAATGTAGCACAAGTAGAGGTAGATAAATTAATTCCTCTCGTAGAAAAAAACATTATTAGCCCTGTACAATTAGAAACAGCAAAAGCAAATTTAGCTCAAGCAAAGGCAAACTATAGCAGTGTTACTGCAAATATTGGTTATGCAACTATTAAAAGCCCAATAGATGGTTATGTTGGTGCAATTAATTTTAGAGAAGGCGCTTTAATTAGCCCTAATGATGCAACACCATTAACAACAGTTAGCGAAATCGATCAAGTTTATGCTTTCTTTAGTTTTAACGAAGCACAATATATAGATCATTTACAGAGAAATGGTGGAAAAAGTAAAGCAGAGCGTATTAAAAACTCTCCAGATTTAAGTTTAGTGTTGGCTAACGGAAAAATTTATTCTGAAAAAGGGCGTATTCAAACGAGTACAGGTCAAATCAATCAAAATACAGGAACTATAAAAATTAGAGCTGCTTTTAATAATCCAAACGAAATTTTAACTAATGGAAATAGTGGTAAAATAAGAATTCCAACCGAGTATAAAGACGCCATTGTTATTCCGCAAACAGCAACTTTCGAGCAACAAGGTAATATCATGATTTTTAAACTTGGAGAAGACAATAAAGTAGGAACTTCTATTGTAAAAGTTAAAGGTACAGTTGATAATTTATATGTTGTAGAATCTGGTGTAGACTTAAAAGACAAAATTGTAATTTCTGGAGTAGGTAAATTAAGAAACGGAATGGTTATTACACCTCAAGAAACATCTTTTGAAGAGGCCATTACTCCGGTTGCAACCTTATTTAGAAATTAAATAAACAAAATACATATTAGTCATGTTAAAAACATTTATTGAAAGACCCGTGCTTTCGACAGTAATTTCTATTATCATAGTTTTACTAGGAGTTATTAGTATATCTACCTTACCTATAGAGGAATACCCAGATATTGCACCTCCAACCATTAAGGTAACAGCAAACTATACAGGAGCCAATGCAGAAACTGTTTTGGAAAGTGTAATTATACCTATTGAAGAACAAATTAATGGTGTAGAAGGAATGACGTATATTACCTCTACAGCATCTAACACCGGTGCAGCAGAAATTACGGTATATTTCGATCAAGAAATTGATGCAGATATTGCAGCGGTAAACGTACAAAACCGTGTAGCAAGAGCAACACCGTTATTACCGCAAGAGGTAACTCAAACGGGTATTATTACTCAAAAACAAGAAACAAGTGCATTAATGTTTATCTCGATGTATTCTGAGAGTGAGAATTACGATGCTACTTTTATTCAGAATTACTTAAAAATTAACGTTATTCCAGCGATGCAACGTATTAGCGGTGTTGGTGATGTTAGTGTGTTTTCGCAACAAGATTATGCAATGCGTATATGGTTAAATCCAGAAAAACTAGCATCTTATAACTTAATGCCTTCAGATATTACTGCTGTTTTAGCAGAGCAAAACTTAGAAGCTGCTGCAGGTTCTTTAGGGCAAAATAACGGTGAATCTTTCTCTTATACGCTTACATATAGCGGGCGTTTTAAAGAAGAAGCGCAGTACAGCGATATTGTAATTAAAGCTTTAGGAAACGGAGAGTTTTTACGTTTAAAAGATGTAGCTACTATTGAGTTGGATGCACAATCTTACGCCTCTAATGCCATGAGTATGGGTAATCCTGCTGTTTTTATGGGGATTTTTCAAACAAAAGGATCGAATGCGCAAGAGATTATAGAAAATATTAAAGTAACGTTAGAGCAAGTAAAAGCAGATCTTCCAGAGGGTTTAGATGTTTTTGTACCTTACGATACAAGTTTGTTCTTAAACGCGTCTATCGAAAAAGTGGTTAGTACTTTATTAGAAGCCTTTTTGTTGGTATTCTTAGTAGTATTTATCTTTTTACAAGATTTTAGATCTACATTAATTCCTGCAATAGCAGTACCTGTTTCCATTATTGGTACCTTCTTTTTCTTGAATGTATTTGGATACTCAATTAACTTATTAACGCTATTTGCATTAGTATTGGCTATTGGTATTGTGGTAGATGATGCCATTGTAGTTGTAGAGGCAGTGCATGCTAAGATGGACGAAGGGGAGCATAACCCTAAAAAGGCAACATTAACAGCCATGAACGAAATATCTGGAGCTATTATCTCTATTACATTAGTAATGGCAGCGGTATTTATTCCGGTAACGTTTATTACGGGGCCAACAGGAGTATTTTACGAGCAATTTGGTGTTACTTTAATTATTGCCATTTTAATTTCTGCAGTAAATGCCTTAACATTAAGTCCAGCATTATGTGCCTTATTATTAAAAGAACATAAAGACGACGAAGAATTAAAAGGAAAAGGGCCATTACAACGTTTTTACACGTTATTCAATCGTGGATTTAATGCTACTATTGAGAGGTATGGTAAATCAGTTCAGTTTTTATACAAAAGAAAATTTGTATCTGTATTACTATTAATTATTGCGGTTGTAGGTATATTTTGGGCATCTTCTACAACACCAACAGGTTTTGTGCCTAATGAAGATAGAGGTATTGTTTTCGCAAACATTGAGTTGCCACCAGGAGCATCTTTAGATAGAACAGACGCTGTATCAAGAAAACTATATAGCCAGATTGAGGGTATAGAAGGTATTACTGCTGTAAACTTTATTAAAGGTAGAAGTTTAATTAGTGGTGCAGGTAGTAACTTTGGTTTTGGTATTATAAAATTAGATAATTGGGAAGATCGTGAAGACCCTTCGCTTTCAGCGCAAGCCATAACAGGTAAATTATTTGGTGTTGCAGCAGGTATTCCAGATGCCAATATTATATTCTTTTCACCACCAAGTATTCGTGGGTTTGGTAACTCAGCAGGGTTCGAAATTAACTTATTAGATAAGTTTGGTGGCGAGTTTTCAGATTTAGATCAAGCTAATAAAGATTTTTCTATGGCTTTAATGAGTCATCCGGAAATTAAATACGCAACGTCATCTTTTAGCACAAACTACCCACAATACGAAATGGAAGTTAATGTGCCATTAGCAAAAGAAAAGGGTGTGTCTGTAACGAGTATATTTTCTACATTACAGGGTTATATTGGAGGAATTTATGCTTCTGATTTCTCTAGATTTGGTAAACAATTTAGAGTGTATATTCAGGCTTTACCAGAAGATAGAGCAGATGAGAGTGCATTAAACAGTATGTATGTAAGAACAGATTCTGGAGAAATGACACCAATTACACAATTTGTAACGCTTAAAAGAGTATATGGTCCGCAATCGGTAACACGTTTTAACTTGTTTAACTCTACTATGATTTCTGGAGCAACAAATGAAGGGTATAGTACAGGTGATGCTATTAGAGTAATTGAAGAAGAGGTGGCTAAATTACCAAGTAATTATACGGTTGCGTATTCTGGTTTAACTCGTGAAGAGGTAAATGCTGGTAACCAAACAACCTTTATCTTTATTTTAAGTATACTGTTTGTTTACTTTTTATTAAGTGCGCAATACGAGAGTTACTTACTACCGTTTGCAGTGGTTTTATCTTTACCGTTTGGTGTATTTGGAGCCTATATAAGTACAAAGTTTTTAGGCTTAGAAAATAATATTTATTTCCAAATTGCATTAATTATGCTTATTGGGTTATTGGCCAAAAATGCCATACTTATTGTTGAGTTTGCATTGCAGAGAAGAAAAAATGGAGAAAGCATTGTTGATGCAGCAGTAGATGGTGCTAAGTCGCGTTTACGTCCAATATTAATGACCTCTTTCGCCTTTATTTTAGGGTTAATGCCATTAGCATTAGCAAAAGGTGTTGGGGCAGAAGGAAACAACTCGATTGGTTCTGGAGCAGCAGGAGGAATGCTTATTGGTACCATTTTAGGGGTATTTGTAATTCCTATTTTATTTATACTATTTCAGTGGTTGCAAGAAAAAGTTTCTGGTAAACCCGCAGTACAAACTATTGAAGAATAAAACGATGAAATCAATTTTAAAACATAAAAATTCAAGCAAAGGTTTATTAATACTTGTGGTTGCTTTAACATTACAAAGTTGTTTTGTGGCGCAAGATTATACACGACCAGAATTAAACGCCGAAACCGAGGCGTTATACAGAACAGATAATTTACCAACAGATAGTGTCTCTATTGCAGATGTGTCATGGAAAAATTTATTTACAGACCATTATCTTCAGCAATATGTTGAAGAGGGTCTGCAAAATAATATGGATGTTCGTATTGCATTACAGCAAATAGTTGCTGCTGGTGCTTATGTAAAACAGGGTAAAGCCGGTTATATGCCAACATTAAGTGTTGGGGCTAATTATACACGTCAAGAGTTTTCAGAAAACAGCCAATTTGGTTCTATTTTTAGTGGCGGATTAGATACTTACGATGTTACTGCAAACCTATCTTGGGAAGCCGATATTTGGGGTAAAATAAGAAGTAATAAAAGAGCAACGCAAGCAGCTTATTTACAAAGTGTAGCAGGACATCAAGCGGTTAAAACACAACTTGTTTCTAGTATTGTAAATACTTATTATAATTTATTAGCTTTAGATGCGCAGCTAGAGGTTACTAAAGAAACTATTATAACAAGAGAAAAAAGTGTAGAAACTATTAAAGCTTTAAAAGATGCGGGTAGTGTAACCCAGGTTGCAGTAGATCAAAATATAGCACAGTACAATAGTGCTAAGGCTTTGCAAGTAGATATAGAAACCGCTATTTTTAAAACAGAGAATACACTTAGTATTTTACTTGGTAAATCGTCTCAGCATTTTGAAAGAAGCACTTTAAATATTCAAAAAATTGAAGAAGATATAAAATTAGGTTTACCCGTTGCTTTACTTGCTAATAGACCAGATGTTATGGCTGCAGAGTATGGTTTAATTCAATCTTTTGAGTTAACTAATGTTGCTAAAAGTAGCTTATATCCATCGCTTACCTTAACTGCTTCTGGCGGATATCAAAGTTTAGATTTAGATCAATTAATAAATGCAAACTCATTATTTGCTACAGTAGTTGGTGGTTTAACGCAACCTATTTTTAATCAGCGTAAGCTAAAAACACAAAAAGAAGTTGCTATAGCACAGCAAGAGCAAGCTTTATTAGAGTTTAAAAAGACTTTGTTGGTTGCAGGAAACGAAGTATCTAACGCCTTGTTTAATTACGAATCTGAGACTAAGAAAATAGAATTTAGAAAGAAAGAAGTGGAAGCTTTACGTGCTGCGGAGTCTAACTCTGATGAATTGCTTAAAAACGGATATGCCAATTACTTGGATTTGTTAACAGCTAGAGAAGGTGCTTTAAATGCAGAGTTAAATATTATAGACAGCAAGTTACAACAGTTAGTGGCTATAGTCGATTTATATGAGGCACTTGGTGGCGGATGGAGATAGTATAAAATAATGTAATGATTAAGAAGGCAGAAATACTTAAGTGCTCTATAACCAACTTTACCAAGTTTGGAAGTAAACGCTTTACCTTGGATGAGTTGGCTAGAGCATTGGGGATTTCTAAAAAAACAATTTATCGTTATTTTAAAAACAAAGAAGATTTAGTTACTTGTAGTATTGAAACATTGTTAAACGACTACAAAGAAGAAATAAATAAGATTGTTGCTAGCAATGGTAACGATCCTATTTTGTGTGTTATATTAATTTACAAGAGAGGGTTTGAGTATTTAAAATACTTTAAGCCCTCTTTTATTTTTGGTTTAGAAAAGTATTACCCAAAAGCGAGTAAGTTGTTTAATGGTTTTAGTAACGAGTTGGCAAGCTCAATAATTTATAACCTATTAACTCAAGCCCAAACCTCTGGAGATATTAGGCCCGATGTTAATGTAGAATTGGTTGTAAAAGTTTACTTTTTTAGAATAGATAATATTTTATTTAAAACCAATAACTTATTCGATTTATATGGCAAACAGCAATTGTTTAAACATATGGTTGTAAATAATTTAAAAGGTGTGGCAACATCGCAATATAGCAACCCTTATTTTAACGATTTTTAAGATGAGGTTGTTATTTATAACTCTGTAAATAATTTAGCATTAAACTCTTGTTTTACAACAACATTTTTAGGTCCAAAATCGCTTCTGTTGTACGATAGTAAAATATGACCTGCTTTTTGGTAATTATCCCAAGGTTTAGAGAAACTTGGTTTCTCGTCGTTAAAGTTTTTAAAGAAATCCCATTGTTTTATAAGTTGATCTTTTTGATCTACATAAATCCAATACTTATTATTAGGAGTAACACCTACATCTTGAAAAGTAAGTTGTAAAATATCGGCTGTAATACCGTTAGCAAGTTTGTCTGTTTTTATGTATTTTAAAGTAACACCTGGATCTTGAAGTTTCCATGGCATAACTAGCCAATACGAGTCGTTAATCCACCATTTTTTAGCTTTATTAAGTAGCTTTTTAGTTTTTTTAGGGTCTTCTATTAATTGTCCGTTTTCAAAAGCTTTACCTTTAAGTGTATTTATGTTTACTATAATAACCTGATTTTCTTTAGGGTTTTCTACTCTAACATCTCCTGTCCATTTGTCCCAAAATAAAATACGCTTTCCAAAATCCCATTTTATAAAGTGTGTGTTATTATAGTTTTCTATTCCTCCCATAGCTTTTACAACATTGTTGGCTATGGTTGTTGCTTTTTTGGAGTTTGATTGTGCTTGTGTAGATAAGGTTGTTATTGCAGTTATGGTAAAAACTAAAATGGTTTTAATGGCAGAAAGACGTTTCATTTTTTATTAGATTTTTTTCAATTTTAACGAAAATAACCATTTTATCATTCTGCATCAATTATTTAGTTTGTCTTTAACATTAAACTTATTTTTGCATTTTAGTTAGAATTATTTTTAAAATGAAAAAAGATATAATAATCCCTAAAGTTGAAGGTGTTTACATTGCGGTTGTAAACGAGTATAACGATATTTATAAAACTCAAGATTGGAACGCTTATATTATAAATGATAAGGATGTTGATATAGATACGGTACTTATTGTTACCAGTGGTTATTCTGAAACAAAAACAACTTCGCTGTTTAGAAAAAAACTAGATAAATTGCCTAAAAAAAGTTATGCAAAAATAGAATTGCTACAAGAAGATTTGTTTGCTTTAAATAATACGTTTAAGGTTACTTTTTTTGAAGGTAACAAGATGTATGATAAAACCTATTTGTTTAGAAAAAATACCATTAATTTAAAAGCGTTACAGGATTTACCATTAATGGAAGCTCGTGGTGTTTTGGTAAAGTAGTACTGTTGGTTTTGAAAATGGCTTTTTGCGTTAGGGATAGAACGGTGTGTTTGAGCTCCCCGACGTAGGAGGGAGCGAGTAGTGAAAGCCCGACTGTAGCGTTTCTTACAAGGTTTTTTGCCTTGTAAGAGTAAGCGTAAGTAACGCACTAAATCTATTAAAAACTAATGCCTTTTATTTTTTTGTAATCTGAAATGGCTTTACTGTCTGAGAGTAACGAAACGTAATAGCATACACTAGACAAGCGGTTGTATAGGCTTGTATCGTTGGCTTTAACTGTTTTAGGTAGCCCTTTTAATATAAGTTTGTCGTAGTTTGAGGCGGTGTTGTTAAAACAGTTATTTACAGCTTGTGTATAGGTGCTTAAAAGGGTGTTTATTACACCATAACCAGCAATTTCTTTATCGATAACCTCGGTAGATTGGTATATGTTTTCTATGCTAATTTTAATAATGTCGTTTATTTGTGCTTCGTATTTGCTTTTGTCTAGCAAGGCACAGTTAAAATCGCCACTTAAAATGGCATCTTCGTGTTGCATAAATATATCTACAGCTTCGTTTATTAAAGTACCAATGGCTAAAGCGCGTAGATAACTTACTCGGTCTTGCTTGGTAGAAAGGGCGTAGTAGTTTTCGGTTTTAATGCTGTGCCTTATTAATTTAGAGAGGTACTCTAGAGCAAATTCTTCTTGGATAAGACCAAGGTTAATACCGTCTTCAAAATCTATAATGGTGTAGCAAATATCGTCTGCAGCTTCTACTAAAAAAGCTAAAGGATGTCTGGCGTAGCTTATATGGTTGTCGTTACGTTTAACTAAACCAAGCTCGTTGGCAACATCTTTAAAAGCTTCTTTTTCTGATTGAAAAAAGCCATATTTTTTATCGGCTATATGTTTTGTTGGCTTTTTGGGTAACGATTCTTTAGGGTATTTTGTAAAGGCGCCAAGTGTGGCGTAGCTTAAACGGAGACCGCCAATACGACCAGCTCTATCTTCGGTTAAAATTTTAAAACCATTGGCATTGCCTTCAAAATCGCATAGATCTTGATACTCTTTGTCTGTAAGTTTGCTTTTAAAAGCCTTACCAGCTCCTGTTTTAAAAAACTCACCAATAGATTTTTCGCCAGAATGACCAAAAGGAGGGTTTCCAATATCGTGAGCTAAAGCAGCTGCAGCTACTATGGCTCCAAAATCGTTAGCTTGATACCCGTATACGCTTTGTAAATGTGGGTGTTTTTCTAAAAGTTTTTTACCAACTAATCTGCCTAAAGAGCGCCCAACTACGCTAACTTCTAAACTGTGCGTAAGGCGAGTGTGTACAAAATCTGTTTTAGATAAGGGAATAACTTGAGTTTTGTCTTGCAGGCTCCTAAACTCTGAAGAAAATATAACACGATCGTAATCTACTTCAAAACCTAAGCGTGTTTCGTCTTGTTCTTTTCGTATACGTTTATTGGTGTCTCCAAAACGTTTTAGAGATAGTAGTTGTTCCCAGTTCATAGTAAAAAATAAGTGCCTGCAATATACTTATTTTAGTTAAAAAATAATTTGTTACAGGTACTTATTATAAATTATAACTTGAAGTGTTTTTGGTTTATTTAGTATGCTCTTTTATATAGTCTCTAGCCCATACAATACTGTCAGGGAATTTTTTAAAGATTTGTTCTTCTGAAATAAAATCAGGAATAATATCAATACGTTCCATCATGTATCGAGGTTGTTTTAACAAACCAACAAAAATGACTTGTATGTTTTTTTGCTTTAAATCTAGTAGCATATCTTCCATGGCGTATAAGCCAGATTGGTCCATGTATTGCATGCGCCCCAAACGCATAATTACTAAGTGTGCAGAGTTTGGTATTTGTGATGCTAGTTGCTGAAAATCGCTTGTAGATCCAAAAAACAGAGGGCCCTTTATGTGTTTTATAAAGACGTTGTTTTTTAAACTTTCTGGGAAGTTAGACTCGTCTGTCCAAGCTTCTTCTTTTAGTGTTTTTAAATCTGATCGTTCTCCTGTTAAATCTCCAATTTTTTTCATAAACATTAAACAGGCAATAACTAAGCCTATACCTACTGCGTAAATTAAATCCCAAAAGGTAGATAATAGTAATACGGTAAGCATAATTAAAACTTCTGAACTTAGTTTTAAAGGTCCTATTTTTATGTCTTTAGGTAAGCTAGGTATGGCTTTTAAACCTTTATAATCCATAACTCCAATACCTACTGTTATAAGGATGCCAGCTAAAACTGCAGCGGGAATTTTTGATGCTACAGGGCCTAGGCCAAGCATAATAATTAAAAGCATTATACCTGCAATCATTCCAGAAAGTTTTGTTTTTCCACCAGAATTAATATTTACAACTGTACGAATGGTTGCACCTGCGCCAGGTATGCCTCCAAAAACAGCAGCAATACTGTTACCAATACCTTGGCCTATTAATTCTTTATTTGGTTTGTGTTTTGTTTTTGTCATATTATCTGCAACAACACTAGTAAGTAAAGAGTCTATAGCTCCTAATAAGGCCAGGGTTAATGCAGTAAATATATATGGTGTTACTTGGCTTGGGTTAAAGCTTGTAAATATTTCTAAATTAGATGTTGGCAACCCGCTAGGTATTTCTTCTATAGTTTTATAGTTTAATTTAAAACCTACTGCAATGCCAGACATTACAACCAAAGCAACTAATGTGCTTGGTATTACTTTTGTAATGCGTTTAAAACCGTAAATAATAAATACAGTCCCCATGGCTAATATAAGTTCTAGCCAGTTAATATTTTGTACCGCTCTTGGTAGTACTTTTAAAGCACCAATAACGCCAGAAGCTTCTTTTTTAGCTAGTGTTTCGGCTTCTTTTAAAATATCTGAAGCAGTAATGGTTTCTGCTTTGTTAATGGTTTCTTTAAAATTTTCTAATACTAAAATGCCTTCTCCTGCTTCATCCTTTAAAATGTTTTCTAGAATGACTTCTTGTGCTTGTGGTTTAAATTGGTTTACAAATGCTGTGTCTTCTTTTGGGTAGTAACCTAAAGATGGTAGTATTTGTGTTAGTAAAATTATAACACCAATGGCAGTCATAAAACCAGAAACTACGGGGTAGGGAATGTATCTTATGTATTTGCCAATACCCAAAATGCCTAAGCCTATTTGCATTAGGCCTGCAAGTAAAAAAACAGTTAAAATAATGGGTAATGCTTTATTAATATCACCATCATTAAGAGCCATAATTCCTGCTATGGCAACCATACTAACTGCTGTCATAGGAGCAGTAGGACCTGAGATTTGAGTGCTAGTTCCTCCAAAAAGAGCAGCGAAAAAACTAATAAATATGGCGCCATATAACCCTGCTGTTGGACCTAATCCAGAAGATACACCAAAGGCTAGTGCTAGTGGTAAGGCTACTATTCCTGCGGTTATGCCTCCAAAGGCATCGCCTTTAATATTTGAGAATATGTTTTTCATAACTCTAAAGGGTATTAATATTGTAAGTTAGGAGATATTTATTTGTAAAAAAACCAACACTTAAAAGTATTGGTTTTTTTACAATCCATAAAGTGGTATGTTTAAAAAGTAACAAAAGTTATAATATTAAATTGGTCTCTGTTGCTAGTTTCGAAAAACTGGTTCATGTAACCAGCTTCAATTTTTATTTTATCGTTAATACGATATCCTAAACCTCCGTATAGTCTGTTTCTATCGAATACAGAAGATTCTGTGTTTAAGAATATTTCGTTGTATCCAGAAAGATAAAATGATTTGTTAACGGTTTCTTTTTTACCTAATGGTACGTTAATACCTAAAAAGTAACGAAGTCTCATTTTAAAATCAGATTCTACAAAGCGTTGTTCAAACCTGTAACGGTGATTTAATTTTACCGATCCTATGTTTTGTTTAGATGTAAATTGCTGAAATATACGATGCTCGTTTACAGATACCTTATCGTCTGTGTCTCCTATATAATTTTCAGATAAAATATATCCGTATCCTAGTAAGACGTTATTTTTATTGTCGTTAAAGGTGTAACCCAATCCAGTTCTTAAAAGTAATTGTTCTAAATCGCCAACTGCATCATAATTTCGGTATTGTACCTCGTTATGAATATTCCATTTACTATTTAGTTTTTTATTACCAATATAAATTAGCCAATTACCAAAATCGCTGTTTTGAGATGTCCCAATATTTGGAAGCATTAATCCTAAGATTAATGCCACCAATATTTGTGTTTTTTTCATTTTACTAGTAAAAATCTACTGCTCCTGTATGAATATCGTACATGGCGCCTACAATTTTAATTTCTCCTTTTTCTTCCATTTCTACTAAAACAGGGCTATCTTCTCTAATTTTGTCTATAGTTAAAAGTACGTTTTTTGCCGATACGTTATCTACAAACTCTACGTTTTTAGAGTTTCTTAAACTAGCATCTTCTGGAGAGGTTACTGCATTTACAGCAGGTTTAATTTTGTCAAGCATTGCAGTAAGATTACCAAGTTTAGCATCGTCGCAAGCGCCTTTAATAGCACCACATCTTGTGTGTCCTAATACTACAATTACTTTTGTTCCTGCTAATTTACAAGCAAACTCCATGCTGCCTAAAATATCTTCGTTTACAAAATTTCCTGCAATACGCACACTAAAAATATCGCCTAAACCTTGATCGAAAACCAATTCTGCAGATACTCTAGAGTCTATACAGCTTAATATGGTAGCAAAAGGAAATTGTCCTTCGCTAGTATCGTTAACTTGTTCTAGTAAATTTCTGTTAGCTTTTAAGTTACTTTGAAACCTTTGGTTTCCTTCTTTTAAAAATTGCAATGACTTTTCTGGTGTCATTGTAGATTGTGTCTCTTTAGTATGTGCTTTCATAATGTCTATATTTTATTATTATAATGTGTTATCCTGTAATAAAGAGCGGAATATTAATGGAACTAACCAATTGTTCTAATTCGGTCTTTTTTATAAAGGATGTGTTAGTATCGTTTTTTCTGTTGACACAAAACAGGTCTACTTTGCTTTTAAGTAGGTATTTAGAAATGTTTTTAAATGTATTGGGTTGTTTTTCAAAAGCATACTCAATAATATTTGGATTACTGTTGATGTTTTCTTCCTTTTTATTTGAAGGTAAACTGTCTATAATTTTAAATGATTTAATCGGTTTTTTAGAACACGCTACTAAATCGTTGGCTATGTTTGAGGTTTTTTCTGTATTATTAAAAATACCAAGAGACATGTCGCTCTTTTGTTTTATAACACTATTACTGGAAGCAATAAATATGTCGCCTTTATATTTCTTTAATATAAAACGTGTAATATTATCGCCAATAATGTTTAAAGATTTAGTTTTTCTTTTACCTAAAACAATTATATCTGGTTTAATTTCTTTTATATGTTTTTCTATCTCATCTTTAATATAGCCTAAACTATAGCTGTAATTTATTTTACATAGGTTTGATGAAGAAGATATTAAATTTTTAATACGCTTGTCTATTATTTTGTGCTCGTCTTTTATGCTTCGAATAGCGTTTAGTTGGTTGTCTTTTTCAACAACTTCCGAAGCTTTTTTTACATGAAAAATATCAAGGTCTCCATTTACATGCTTTGCTAAATTTAAAGCGTTCTCCAGAAGATGTTCTGGAGACGACTTTAAATCTGTGAGCATTAAAATTTTATACTTATTATTTGTCATAAAAATTTTATTTTAGGCGCTTTTTGGTCTTAGTTTAAAAAACTCGATAATGCTATCTGGGTTTTCTACGACACCGCGTTCAGACACTAATTTGATATCAATATCTTTCTCTTTGGCTTTAAAAGCAAAATCTTCTAGAATCTCTATAATATCGTTATCTAGATATCTCGTCTTTCTAACATCTATTTCTAAATATGTGTCTCTAGGTAAACTATCTAGTTCTTTTAAAATAGCACCTTTGTTAAAAAAAGTAACCTCTTCTGCAAATCTCATTTTTATTTTATGTTTTCCATCACTATTGTCTTCAATATGTAAGAAGTGCGAGTTTTGGTAGCTTTTAATTAAAATAATAACAATGCCTACTGCTAAACCAAATCCAATACCATATAATAAATCTATAAATACAATACCTAAAATAGTTACCATAAAAGGCACCCATTGTTTCCATCCTAAACTAAACATTTTTTTAAATGTAGCGGGATTAGCTAATTTGTATCCAACAATAAGTAGAATTGAAGCTAGTACAGCAAAAGGGATTTTATTTAATATGGTAGGAATAAGTATAACAGATATTAAAAGTAAAAAACCATGTATTATAGCAGATAATTTTGTGCGTCCACCAGATTGTATATTGGCAGAACTACGTACAATTACTTGTGTTATAGGTAAGCCACCTATTAAACCAGATATAATATTACCTGTTCCTTGAGCAAATAATTCTTTATTAGTTGGTGTAACACGCTTTAAAGGGTCTATTTTATCTGTTGCTTCAACACATAATAACGTTTCTAAACTAGCCACTAATGCTATTGTAAAACCAGTAATTAAAACATCTGGATTAGAGATTGCAGAAAAATCAGGGAATTTAAGTTGTCCCATAAAAGAATCAAAACTATCGGGAATTGGAACTTTTACTAAATGCTCTGGCGATATATTTAGAGATGTGCCTTTAGTAGCCATGTAATAAATAACACCCAAAACAACAGCAACAAAAGGCCCTTGTATAAGTGTGAAAATTTTTGCTTTTTTAGCAAGTACACTAGACCAAAATAGCATTATTATTAAAGAAACAGCTCCTATTATAGTGGCACCTAAACTAATGTTACTAAATGCTTTTCCTATTTCTGAAAAGGTGTTGTTTCCGTCTAATTGAAGAAAAGAAAAATCGCCTTCAGGGTCTGCGTCGTAACCAAAAAAGTGTGGTATTTGTTTTAAAATAATAATAATACCAATACCAACTAGCATACCTTTAATAACAGAAGAAGGAAAATAGTAACCAATAATACCTAATCTAAGAACACCAAATACTATTTGAATAATACCTCCAAGAACAACAGCAACTAAAAAGTTTTCATAACTACCCAACGCAGTTATCGCTGTCATAACAATAGCAGCTAAACCAGCTGCGGGTCCGCTAACTCCAATTTGCGAACCACTTAAAAAACCAACAACAATACCACCAATAATACCTGCAATCATTCCTGCAAAAGGCGGTGCGCCACTGGCCAAAGCAATACCTAAACATAAAGGTAGAGCAACAAAAAACACGACTATACTCGCTGGTAAGTCATTCTTAATATTTTTAAACATATAAAAAAAAATATCTTTTTAGTTAATTTACTAAAAAGCGATTAATACTAATTAAATAGATTCTGTCTTAAAGAATCGAAAAACTAAATACTATATGTTTACTTCTGGTGGTGGAGATATAAGGTTTTTGTGAGGTGTTGTGTATTTTTTAAAAAAATACTCTAAGTTGTTTTCTGCTTCATAAGATATAAAGTCAGTTTCCAAAAAGTTTAATTCAAGAAATAAAATGTTTTTTTCCTTGTTATTGCCATTCTTTTCGCAGCCTTGCTCTTCTTCTTCAGCAAAAGAATAGTAAAAAGACATATCAATAGAGTCATCAATAAAGGTTACAACCGTAGGTGTGGCTGTAAACCCTATAAAGAGTAGCGACATAAATATTGATATAAAAGATTTTGACATATAATTATATAAGTAATATACAAATATAGCATTCTAAAGATAAACTTTGTTAAAGAAATATTAAAATTCTTATAAACAGCATGTGTTAATTTAATGTTATGAAAGTAATGCTGTAGATGTTATTTAGGTAACATTAAAGTAACTTTTTGTTATTTATTCTTTAATCTTATCGTAGCTATTTAGTTGTGTGTATGTTCTTTATTTGCATTTCTAATTAATTCAAATAATGAAAAAAATAATATTTATAGCGTTTATTCTTGTGTCAATAGTATCCTTTGCTCAGAATACTTCGTCTTTAAGTGGTGTTTTAACAGATTTAGAGTCTAATAATGAGCCTTTAGTTTATGCTAAAGTTACAATTAAAGAAAGTGGTTTAGAAGCTCTATCTGATGAAAAAGGTTTTTTCGAATTTAAAAACATAAAAGCAGGTAGTTATACTTTAGTATATAGTTTTGCTGGTTATGAAACAAAAGAGATTAGGGTAGAGGTAAAATTGGATAAATCAAATTATTTAGATCTTGCTTTAGCTGCAAAAACTATTTCTTTTGAAGATATGATGAGTGCTATGGCAAAGGCAGAGCTAAGTAGTGAAGAAGATACAAATACGTTGCATAAATAAGAGTTGTGTATTAATTACACCTTAAATATATAAACGATTTTTAAAAGTCGGCTTTCTTTAAATATGAGAGTCGACTTTTTTTGTGTCGTAATTTTTTTGGCTTAATAGTAAATTTAGGAGCTTAAACACGGGTTTTTTAATGTTAAGTAATTGTAATGTAAAATAATATTTAACCATTTTAACATAACATTAACCTAACACTTTTATTACTGTTCTTTAACGCTTAGGTAACGCTGTATTTCTAAAGTGGTGGTTTCTTTGCAGCGTAAATTTATATGAAAAATACAATAAAAAACAATCTCATGAAAAAATTACTTTCAACCGCTTTATTAGCATCTACACTAATCTTAACAGGATGTTTTAAGGATGATGATACACCTATTATAGTAGAAGAAATTACTATAATACAAAATGGAGGAGGATCTACTTCTACTACACCAGTTGTTGCTGTTACTGGAGCTATTACAGAAGATACAACTTGGACAAGTGATAATATATACGAATTAAACCAAAAGGTAGTTGTAGACAATGGAGCTACTTTAACTATCGAGCCAGGAACAATTATTAAAGGTAAGCCAGGAACAGGTTCTTTAGCTTCTGCTTTACTTGTTGCTAGAGGTGCTAAATTAATGGCAGAGGGAACTGCTACTAATCCTATTATCTTTACTTCTTCAGATGATAACATTGATGCTGGAGAAACTGCAGGTACTAATTTAAGTGAGTCTGATAGAGGTTTATGGGGTGGATTAATTATTTTAGGAAATGCACCAGGATCTTTTAAAGGAGATTTAACCGAAGTGCAAATTGAAGGAATTCCTGCTGCCGATACTTTTGGGTTATACGGTGGTAACGATACTGCAGATAACTCTGGGGTAATTAAATATGTATCTATCCGTCACGGTGGTGCTTTAATTGGAGAAGGGAACGAAATTAACGGTTTAACACTTGGAGGTGTTGGTAGCGGAACTGTTATTGATAACGTAGAAGTTGTTGCTAACGTTGATGATGGTATCGAATTCTTTGGAGGATCTGTTAATGCTAGTAACTTATTAGTTTGGGCTCAAGGAGATGATGGTTTAGATATCGATCAAGCTTACTCTGGAACTATTGATAATGCAGTTGTTGTATTAGGAGATGCTTCAGACCACGCTTTAGAAATAGACGGTAGAGAAGGAACTGGAACAGGTTCTTTTACATTACAAAACTTAACTTTAATTGGTAACGAAACAACATCTAAAGGTGAGTATGCAGACTTTAGAAGTAATGCTACAGGAACTGTAAAAAATGTTTATGCATATAACTTTAAAGCTAGCTCTGATGTTGAGTTAGATAACAATGCAGTTACAAACAACTATTTAGCTGGCGAAATTGTTTTTGAAAAATGGGAAATCGTAGGGTTCGATAACAGCATTTTTGTTGAAAAAGTAGGTTGTGCTTCTAACTGTGATGATACAGATGAAAGTAACGATGTGCCAGAAGATATTATCATGGAAAGCCCAACATTTACTGCTGATGCAGCAGCTTGGACATCTACTGTAGAGCTAGGAGCTAATACTGTAGGTGCAGATACATCTAAATTAAGCTGGACTTATGCTAATGCAGCAGGTAGCTTAAACTTCTAGAAAAGAAGGAACTAATCTTTAAAACACATAAACTGCTCACAATTATGTGGGCAGTTTTTATAGTAAAACTTTAATATGAAAAATATTTATATAGTTCTTACCTTATTGTTTACTCTCAGCTCTGCTTTTGTATTAAATGCACAAACAGGAACTATTGCGGGTAATGTTATAGATGGAGATTATAATAACGAGCCTATGGCTTTCGCTAACATTCTTTTAAAAGGAACTACTACAGGAACCACTTCAGATTTTGATGGTAAATATCAAATGGAGGTCGATGCTGGGACTTACACATTAGTGTTTTCTTTTGTTGGGTACGAAACCAAAGAAATAAGTGATGTAGTAGTAAAAGCGGGTCAAGTATTAGATTTGGATGTTACGCTAAATACAAACTCTTTAGAGGAAGTAGTAATTACTACAAGTGTAAAGCGAAATACAGAAAGTGCTGTGTTAAATATTCAGAAAAAATCTGTAACTCTTTTAGATGGTTTATCTGCTCAAAGCATTAAATCTAGTGGTGCAGGTAACTTAGCTAGTGCGGTAAAAAGTGTGCCTGGGGTTTCTGTTACTGGCGGAAAATATGTTTACGTTAGAGGTTTAGGAGACCGTTATACAAAATCTACTTTAAACGGAATGGACATTCCTGGTTTAGATCCAGATAGAAATACCATTCAAATGGATATTTTTCCAACTAGCATTTTAGATAATATTATAGTTGTAAAGTCTGCAGCAGCAGAGTATCCAGCCGATTTTACAGGTGGAGTAGTAGATATTGTAACAAAAGATTTTCCAACAAAATTTCAAGCTTCTTTTTCTGTAGGTGCTGGATTTAATCCAGATATGCACTTTAAAAATGATTACCTTATTGGTTCTGGAAGTGATACAGATTTTTTTGGTTATGATGACGGAACAAGAAATGTACCTATAAATAGATACCAACAAATTCCGGGAAGATTCGAAAATCGTAACCTTTTAAACTCTCTTACAGGTCGTTTTGATAGCGAGTTAAGAGCTCAAGAAGAAACAAGTAAACCAAATTTTGATTTTAACTTTACTATTGGTGATCAATTTGAAGTTGGAGATAATAAGCTAGGTTATATGGCTTTGTTTTCATACAAAAACAGCACTACATTTTACGATAATCGTGTAGATGGAGCTTTTTCTATTGATGCTACAGATAAATCTAACAACGAATTAGTGGTTGATAGAATTTCTGAAGGAAGAGAAGGTACAAATAATGTGTTATTAAACGGTTTAGTAGGTTTAACTTTTAAAACAGAAAAATCTAAGTACAGAGTTAATTTGCTTCACATTCAAAATGGAGAATCATCAGGAGGTATATTTAGTCAATTAGTTGCTGGTGGTGGTTCTGGATCTGGATCTGGGCTAGAGCCAATTTCTAAAGATGCAATTACTTATACAGAGCGTTCTATAACAAACATTTTAGTTAATGGTAACCACAGATTTGGTGCAGAAAACGATTGGAATTTCGAATGGAAAATTTCTCCATCATTCTCTAAAGTTCATGATAAAGATCATAAGGTAACACCGCTTCAAAAAACAGATGAAGGTGAGTTTGATATTAGTCCTTCTTTTGCTACATTCCCAATTCGTATTTGGAGGTTTTTACAAGAAGAAAATTGGGCTACAAAATTCGATTTTAATAAAAAGTATGAGTTAGGAGGCAGACCTGCTAAACTTAAATTTGGAGGTGGGTACACCTATAAATTTAGAGATTTTAGTATAGACGATTGGACGTTTCAAAATAATGAAACTGTTTTAGATGGTAATCCTAATAACTTCTTACTACCAGAAAACCTTTGGAGCAGAGATAATGAGAATGGTACTAATTTAGTTTCTATAGACCAATTTAACCCAGGTGATGCTTATGAAGGAGAACAAAATATAGCCTCAACTTATATTTCTAATGAGTTTAATGTAACAGAGAAACTTAAAACAATTTTAGGTCTTAGAGCAGAATCTTTTATCTCTTATTACACAGGAAGAAATAATAGTACATCTACAGATTATTTACGTTCTAAAGTAATAGATAAGCACGATTTATTTCCATCAGCTAACTTAATATATGCTGTAACAGATAAAGCTAATATTAGAACATCTTATTATAGAACAACAGCGCGTCCGTCATTTAAGGAGTCGTCTTTTTCTAGAATTTACGATCCTATTACAGATAGGTTATTTATAGGTAATATTGATTTAAAACCAGCTTACATTAATAACTTCGATTTAAGATATGAAAGATTTGGAGATTCTGGACAAATGTTTGCTGTTAGTGCTTTCTATAAAAAATTTAAAGACAATATTGAAAAAGCATTCTTTGCTTCTGCTTCAAGTCAATTAACAGTTGAGAATTTAGGTGATGCAGATGTTTTAGGAGTTGAGCTTGAGTTTAGACAAAACCTTGGTTTTATTACAGAAGGATTGGATAAATTAAAGTTTACTCTTAATGGTTCTTATATGAAATCTGAATTAACAATGTCTGATGGAGAGTTTGATTCTAGGGTTTTTAATGCGAGAGATGGACAAACTATTGATAGAGATAGAGATATGCAAGGACAAGCACCGTACTTAGTAAATACAAGCTTAAATTATACTGATTCTGACTTAGGTTTTCAAACAGGATTGTTTTTTAATATTCAAGGAAAAACGTTAGAAGTTGTTGGTTTAGGAGGTATTCCAGATGTTTATACAAAACCTTTTGAAAGTTTAAACTTTACTCTTAACAAGTCTTTTGGAGAGAATAAAAAATCATCAATAGATTTTAAAGTAAATAATATTTTAGGGGCAGAAAAAGAAAGTGTTTATGAGTCTTACAAAGCTCAAGATAGAGTGTTTTCTTTAAGACAGCCTGGTACAGAGGTGTCAATAGGGTATTCTTATAAATTTTAAATTATTAAAATACATAATACTGTATTTATAAAAAAAGCATCCTAAATCTAGGATGCTTTTTCGTGTTATATAATCTGTAGGTTAAATTTATAAAGAAGCAACGTTTTTACTATAGTTTACTTCTTTAATAACACCGTTTATAACGTGAATCCATTTACCGGTTTTCTTACCATTATCGTAGTAAGCAGTAATGGTTTTGTTTCCTTTTTCGTCAAAGCTTAACCATTCGCCTTGTAATTTACCGTCTGCAGTAAAAGAACCTGTTTGGCTAACTTTACCATTATCATGGTAGTATACGGCATCAATTAAATTTGTAACTTTATTAAGTTTAAATGTTTTGTCTTGTTTTAAAACTTTTTCTTCTTGAGCAAAAGATACAGTAGTGCATAATGCTAATAATAATATAAATATGTTTTTCATTTTGTATGGGGGTTTATTAATAATTACATTACAAATATAACATTAATTTTACTATTACACAACATTTAGGTAACATTAAATTAACATTAGGTGTTTAATTAATTGATTTTAAGCGCGTTATGGTTTATTATTTTTTTCAATATTAACTCCGTTTGTGATTTTTGTTCTTGTTTTTTACTTGAATTTTTAATTGTAAAGCAACGTTTATAAACTAAAAAAGGTGTTTTACATATGTAAAACACCTTTTTTCCCTTTTAATTATAGTAACTAATAAACAGTATGTATGTTGTATTAGTGTTCGTTCATTCTAAAATCAGAATATGCATCCATACCGTGTTCATGAGCATCAAGACCTTCTAGTTCTTCTTTTTCAGAAACTCTAATTCCTACAGCTTTTTTAAGAGTAAAAATGATGATGAACGATGTTGTTAAACAAAAAGCAGCATAACAAGCAACTCCTATTAATTGAGTTAAGAATGTGTGTTCTGGATTTGTAGAAAATATACCAACAGCTAAAGTTCCCCAGATACCACAAATTAAATGTACTGCGATTGCTCCAACAGGATCATCTAATTTAATAGCGTCTACAAAAGCAACTGCAAATACAATAAGTGACCCAGCTATTGCTCCAATAATAATTGCGCTTTCTGGTGTCATTACATCTGCTCCAGCAGTAATTCCCACTAATCCTCCTAAAACACCATTTAAAAACATAGTTAAATCTAAGTTTTTGTATTTTAAGAACGATACTAATGCTGCTACTACACCACCAGCAGCAGCTGCTAAACATGTAGTAACTAATGTTAATGATGTTAATTCTGGATCTGCAGATAATACAGAACCACCGTTAAAACCAAACCAGCCTAACCAAAGAATTAATACACCAGCAGTTGCTAATGGTATATTGTGTCCTGGTATAGCTTGAGGTTTTCCGTTTTTAAATTTGCCTATACGAGATCCTAGTAGGTAAACAGCAACTAATGCAGCCCATCCACCAACAGAGTGAACAAGTGTAGAGCCTGCAAAATCATAAAAACCTAATTGGTCTAAGAATCCGCCACCCCATTTCCAAGATCCGGCAATTGGGTAAACAATACCTACATATATAATTGTAAAAACCATAAAAGGTCCAATTTTCATACGTTCAGCAACAGCTCCAGAAACAATAGTTGCAGCGGTAGCAGCAAACATCCCTTGAAATAAGAAATCTGTCCACCATGTGTAGCCTCCGTCTGCATAATCAGGTGTCATTCCGTTTTCAGGAGGAGTAATGCCAAATCCTGCAAATTCAAAAATTCCAGCAGAACCATCTGCAAAACCAGGGTACATTAAATTAAATCCTGCAATGTAATAAAGCAACAGTCCTACTGTTATAATAAAGATGTTTTTAAATAAAATATTAATTGTGTTTTTTTGTCTTGTTAGCCCGATTTCTAAAAATGCAAATCCTGTATGCATAAAGAAAACGAGTGCAGTACAGACCATCATCCATACGTTGTTAGCTGTAAATAATCCTTCCATCTTAATGTAATATATTTAGTTTTTTTATTTTAAAGTGTTTCCGCCTTTTTCTCCTGTTCTTATTCTGTAACATTCGTCAATGTTAGAAACAAAAATTTTTCCATCACCTACTTCTCCTGTTCCAGCAGAATTAATAATGGTTTTAATTGTTGTTTCTGCAAAATCATCATTAACAACAATAGAAAGGTATCTACGTTGTATATCGCTTGTACTGTAAGATACGCCTCTGTATACGTGGCCTTCTTTTTCGTTTCCTAAACCGGTAACATCCCAGTAAGAAAAGAAGTTTACACCAACCTCATGTAAAGCGTCTCTAACGGTGCTGTACTTGGATTTTCTAATAATTGCTTCAATTTTTTTCATAATGTATTTAATGTTATTTAGTTGGATTTTAAAAATGGAAAGTGTTTAAAGGACTCAAATTAATAAAATTATTAAACTTAACTAATAAAAAGGATGTCTTAATTTTTCAAAGACATCCTTCTTGTTATGTTACTTGTAATTTTTAAAATCGGTAAATTTTAATAATTATTCTTCAATTTCTCTTTGTCTCTTACCGTGGTAAGCGATAGATCCGTGTTCAGACCAATCTAGTCCGTCTATTTCTTCTTTTTCAGTAACTCTTAAGCCAATAGTCTTTTTCATTATACCTAAGAAAAGGAATGATAAACCAATTGCCCATGCAGCGTAAGCTAAAACTCCAATAGCTTGAGCGCCTAATTGAGCAGCTCCACCACCATTAAAGATACCAATACCAGCATCGCCATCTATACCCCAAAGTCCTATAACTAAAGTTCCCCAAGCACCAGCAACACCGTGTACAGAAATTGCACCTACAGCATCATCAATTTTAAGTTTTCTTTCTATAAATTCTATAGAGAATACTACAATAATACCACCTACTAAACCTGCTAATACCGCTCCGCCTTCGCTCATGTTACCACAACCAGCAGTAATACTAACAAGACCAGCTAATGCACCGTTTAAAGTCATGCTTAAGTTTGGTTTTCCGTCTTTTATCCAAGTTAATAGTAAAGCACCTAAGGCACCAGCAGCAGCAGCTAAGTTTGTTACTAATACTACTTGAGAAGCAGCTGTAGCGTCGTCTCCACCCCAAGCTAATTGAGAACCACCGTTAAAACCAAACCATCCTAACCAAAGAATAAATACACCTAAAGTAGCGTACATTTGGTTGTGTCCGTGTAATTCTACAGCTTTACCGTCTAGGTATTTACCAATACGTGGTCCTACCATCCAAGCAGCAACTAATGCAGCCCATCCACCAACAGAGTGAACAATAGAAGATCCAGCAAAATCGATAAACTCGGCAGGCATAATACCATCAGTGTTGTTTAACCAACCACCATTCCATTCCCAACCACCAGCGATAGGGTAAATAAATGCAGTTAGTATAATGCTAAATATAGCGTATGTTGTGTATTTTGTTCTTCCTGCAATAGCTCCAGATACAATAGTTGCAGCGGTTGCAGCAAATACAGTTTGAAAGAATAAATCGGCAGCGCCTTGAGAAAATGTAAAACCACCCCAGTGGAAGAAACCTCCACCCATATCGGCACCATACATTAAAGAGTACCCAATAAACCAGAAGCCTAAAGAACCTACTGCAATGTCCAAGAAGTTTTTCATTGCTATGTTTACAGCGTTCTTAGAGTCTGTCATTCCAGATTCTACTAAGAAAAATCCTGCTTGCATGAAGAAGACTAAGATACCTGAGATAAGCATCCACATCATTCCCATGTCGCCTTCTATAGCGGCGGTGTCTTGAATTATAAGGGGCATATTTAATATTGACATAATATGTGTAATTTTATAGGGGTTAGTTAAAAAAGGAGTAAAGCAATGTCTTGATTAAAAGAGATTGCTTTACTCTTTTAGAAATATGAAGTGTTTTTTACATTCTTAATAATTAAATTAGAATGAGTAGATAGCAGCTAATGTGAATGCAGCTAAGCTTTTAGTTCCAGCTAAATCGCTATCTAAGTATGCTTCTTCAGAGTTGCTGTCTAAACGTAATTCTGGTTTAATGGTTAAGTTTTCTACTGTGTAGCTAGCTGTTAAAGTTGTAGCGAATACATTTGGTTCGTCATCAAGACCGTCAATCATCCAGTTAAAGTATTCTCCTCTTAATCCAATAGAAAAGTTATCAGATGTAGCTAATTGTGGGTATAAAGCAGCTCCGTAAAAACCGTTACCATCATTGTCAGCATAAGCAGCGTTAATTCCTAAGAAGAAATCATCAGATAAATCAAATCCACCAGTGTAATCAACCTCAAACCCTAATTTAATTCCAGAATCGTAGTAGAAGTTTAAAAATTGTCCAGCATATCCTAGTTGAGCTCCTAAAGCGTAATCTCCAGTCATGTTGTCTGCAATATCAGTTGCATTCATAACTGCTAACATTAAGCTGAAATCTTCAGATAAAGAAAAGTCAGCTTTTAAACCTACATGAGAAAATGGACCACTAGAGAATAAATAAGAAGTAGAGTAGTTAAAATTTCCAGTTGGAGAGATAACTTCGTATCCTAAATATGTGTTGAATTGTCCAAGTGTTAAAGTTGTGCCTTCAGATACATTCCAGTAAGCATACAATTGGTTTATGTTGTTTCCAATAACAGCGGAGTTTGCTCTTGGCCCGAAAGCGATATCTGCCACAACTCCTGTTTTTTCTCCTTCATAAGAAAAAATAACATTTGCCATACCTAAAGCAAATCCTGTTTGATCTGCAAAAGAAGTTCCAGATGCGTATCCTGATCCATGTGGTTGAGCTGTTGCATCACTAGCTGTCAAAATTGATTGGTAGTATGTGTCAACGCTTCCGCTTACACTTAATTTTTTAGTTTCTTCCTGAGCAAATAATGCTGTTGCTACGAAAAGCATCGAAAGTGTAATAATTTTTTTCATAATGTTTAATTTTGGTTATTAATTTTAGTGTTTGTTTTTTCTTTAAGACGAGGTAAAACTATGTCAAAAAGTTTTAACCCCCATAAAAAATAGGGTTATTTAGTTTACTTTTGTAGATATTTTAATTTTAACCCTATTTTTTTAGGGGTATTTATTAAAATTAAAGATTTTATGATTTTTTAACAATTGGTGTTTTTGAATTATTGTCAGTATTTTCAAGATTTTTGTGCTGTTCTTGTTAGTATTCTAAAGTTTTCTTACTGATAATTCATATATATGCATTTACCGTTATATATAAGGATTGAATATTTATTAAAAATTCTACTTATTATTGATATATAATTAGATTTAACTTCGCTTCGTTTAAATAATCGGAATAATGTTTTGGGCATGGTAATTATTTAAAGAGTTGTGATTATATTCGCATTTCGACGCTATTTTTAATCCAAAAATGTAGATCATGCTGAAGAAACAAGGACTCTATTTACCTGAATTTGAACACGAAAATTGTGGGGCAGGTTTTATTTGTAATCTTAAAGGAGAGAAGACAAATCAAATTATTCACGATGCTTTAGAAATTCTAGTAAAATTAGAACACCGTGGGGGTGTAAGTGCAGATGGTAAAACTGGTGATGGTGCTGGTTTGTTAATAGATATTCCTCACGATTATTTTAAACGCGTTTGCGAATTCGATATTCCTTCGCAAAGAGAATATGCTGTTGGTATGGTTTTTTTACCAAAAGTTAAAAACCAATATCAATTTTGTAAAGATGTTTTTGAAAAAGAAATTAAAGCTCAAGGTCTTTCTATTTTAGGATGGAGAGAAGTACCTGTAGATTCTTCTCAATTAGGAGAGATAGCTTTAGCATCAGAGCCTAATATAGAACAGCTATTTATAGGTAAAACAGAAGACGTTGCAGAAGACATATTTAAAGCTAAACTTTATGCTGCTCGTAAAATAACAGAGCATGTTATAAGAAAATCTAAAATGTCGCAAAGCGATTATTTTTACTTACCAAGCTTATCTAACACTACCTTAATATATAAAGGTATTATAATGCCCGAAGATATTGGGCCATATTTTACAGATTTACAGCAAGTAGATTTAGTTACACGTTTGGCTTTAGTACACCAACGTTTTTCTACAAACACGATGCCAGCATGGGAGCTAGCGCAACCATTCCGTTTTATGTGTCAAAATGGAGAGATTAATACCTTAAGAGGTAATGTATCTAGAATGCGTGTTCGAGAAGAAATAATGAAAAGTGATGTTTTTGGGCCTCAAATAGATAAGTTATTCCCAATTATATTACCAGGAAAGTCAGATTCGGCTTCTATGGATATGGTTGTTGAATTATTAACGCACACAGGACGTTCTTTACCAGAAGTCATGATGATGATGATTCCTGAAGCATGGGAAAAACATAAAACCATGTCTAAAGAACGTAAAGCTTTCTACGAGTACAATGCTTGCTTAATGGAACCATGGGATGGACCAGCTTCTGTACCTTTTACAGATGGTGATTATGTTGGAGCATTATTAGACCGTAATGGTTTACGCCCATCTAGATATACGGTTACTAAAAGTGGTAAATTAATAATGTCTTCAGAAATTGGTGTTGTAGAAGTAGCTCCAGAAGATGTAGAAAGTCATGGGCGTTTAGAACCAGGAAAAATGTTCTTGGTAGATATGAACGAAGGGCGCATTATAAACGACGAAGAAATTAAAAGTAAAATTGTTTCAGAAAGACCATATCAAGAATGGTTAGATAAAACAAGAATACATTTAAAAGATATACCGTATACAAATACAACCTGTCCTATCGAAACCATCGATATTAAAACAAGGCAGCGTTTATTTAATTATACATTTGAAGATATTCAAGAAGTTATTACACCAATGGCAATAGTTGGTAAAGAGGCTTTAGGTTCTATGGGTATCGATACGCCTTTGGCTGTATTGTCTGACAGACCTCAATTAATTTCAAATTACTTTAAACAATTATTCGCACAGGTTACTAACCCACCTTTAGATGGGATTCGAGAAGAAATTGTAACAGATATTAGTTTGTCTTTAGGTAAAGACAGAAACATATTTAGCATTACAGAAAGACAGTGTAGAAAATTAAAAATTCAGAACCCTGTAATTTCTAATGCCGATTTAGAAAAAATTAGAAACATATCTGTTGAAAGCTTTAAAGCCGAAACTATTGAGATTCTATACAAAAAAGACAGAGGTCTTAATGGACTAGAAGATGCTTTAGACGATATTATAGTGCAAATAGAAAAAGCCTTATTAAGAGGTACTAACATCATCATTTTATCAGATAGAGGTGTTAACAAAGAGTTTGCTCCTATACCTTCTTTATTAGCTTGTTCATACGTACATCACCAAATGAACCGTTTACGCAAACGTTCTTATTTCGATATTATTATCGAATCTGCAGAACCTCGTGAACCACACCATTTTGCTACCTTATTTGGTTATGGCGCTTCTGCTATTAACCCATATATGGTAAACGAAATTATCAGAATGCAAGTAAAAGAAGGCTTTATTACTGGTATGGACGAGCAAAAAGCAGTTGACAATTTTAACAAAGCTATTGGAAAAGGTATTTTAAAAGTAATGAACAAAATTGGAATCTCTACGTTACACTCGTACAGAGGTTCTCAAATATTCGAAATAGTAGGTTTTAATTCTCAGTTTGTAGAAAAGTATTTCCCTTACACAGCTTCAAGAATAGAAGGTATTGGTTTATACGAAATCGAAAAAGAAATAACAGAACGTTATAAATACGCATATCCAGATACATTTATCGATAAACGTTTAGGTTTAAATATAGGTGGAGATTATAGATGGAGACGTAATGGCGAAAGGCATATGTTTAACCCAACAACAGTTGCTAAATTGCAACAAGCGGTTAGGTTAAGCGATCAAGCGAGTTACGATGTTTACTCGAAAGCTGTTAACGATCAAGCAGAAAATTTAATGACTATTCGTGGGTTATTTGAGTTTGATAATTTAGACCCTATTCCTTTAGACGAGGTAGAACCTTGGACAGATATCGTAAAACGTTTTAAAACAGGAGCGATGTCTTATGGATCTATTTCTAGAGAAGCACACGAAAATTTAGCAATAGCCATGAACCGAATTGGAGGAAAATCTAATTCTGGTGAAGGAGGAGAAGATAGAAAACGTTTTATTCCAGACGCTAACGGAGATAGTAGAAACTCTGCAATTAAGCAAGTGGCATCTGGTCGTTTTGGAGTAACATCTCATTACCTATCTAATGCTAGAGAGATTCAAATAAAAATGGCCCAAGGTGCAAAACCAGGAGAAGGTGGGCAATTACCAGGAGAAAAAGTATTACCATGGATAGCATCGGCACGTAACTCGACACCTTTTGTAGGGTTAATTTCGCCACCGCCACATCACGATATTTACTCAATCGAAGATTTAGCTCAATTAATTTACGATTTAAAAAATGCAAATCGAGAAGCTAGAGTAAATGTAAAATTAGTATCAGAAGTAGGTGTAGGTACCATTGCAGCAGGTGTATCTAAAGCAAAAGCAGATGTTGTATTAATTGCAGGTTACGATGGAGGAACAGGAGCTTCTCCACTAACATCATTAAAACACGCTGGTTTACCTTGGGAACTTGGTTTAGCAGAAGCGCAACAAACCTTAGTGTTAAACAACTTACGTTCTCGTATTGTTGTAGAATGTGATGGCCAATTAAAAACGGGTAGAGATGTAGCTATTGCTGCACTACTAGGAGCCGAAGAATTTGGTTTTGCTACAGCTCCTTTAGTAGCTTCTGGTTGTATAATGATGCGTAAATGTCATTTAAACACATGTCCAGTTGGTATAGCAACTCAAGATAAAGAGTTGCGTAAAAACTTTAAAGGGACACCAGAACACGTTATTAATTTCTTCTACTATATAGCAGAAGAGTTAAGAGGTATTATGGCACAATTAGGATTCCGTTCTATGGACGAAATGATTGGGCAAACACATAAAATAAACGCAAACAAAGCGATAACGCATTATAAAGCTAGAGGATTAGATTTATCTTCAATTTTACACAGACCAGTTGCTTATAGTAAAATGCCTGTTAAAAATTTAGAAAAACAAGATCATAACCTAGAAAACGTTTTAGATTTTACCATCTTAAAGCATGCAAAAACAGCAATAACAAATAAAGTACCAACAACATTAGAGTTTCCTATTTGTAATATAGATCGTTCGGTTGGTGCTATTATAAGTAACGAAATATCTAAAGCACATGGCCACTTAGGGTTGCCAGATAATACTTTAAATATCAACTTTACAGGTTCTGCAGGTCAGAGTTTTGGAGCTTTTGGTGCACACGGATTAACTTTTAACCTTGATGGAAATACAAACGATTATTTAGGTAAAGGTTTATCTGGAGCTAAAATAATTGTTAAAAAACCAGCCAAAGCAGACTTTATAGCAGAAAACAATATTATTGTTGGTAATGTATGTTTATTTGGAGCTGTAGAAGGTGAGGCGTATATAAATGGTATTGCAGGCGAGCGTTTTGCAGTGCGAAACTCAGGAGCAACAACAGTTGTAGAGGGAGTAGGCGATCACTGTTGTGAATATATGACAGGAGGAAAAGTAATTGTACTTGGTGACACAGGTAGAAACTTTGCTGCTGGTATGAGTGGAGGTATTGCTTATGTTTACGATCCAGAAGATAAGTTTGTAAACGGATTATGTAATACAGAAACTATAGATTTTGAAGATATTTTAGCTGAAGATGCAGCCGATTTAAAAGGATGGATTGAAAAGCACGTATCTTATACAGAGAGTGAATTAGGTAAGAAATTATTAGCCGATTGGGATAATAGCTTGAAGAATTTTGTTCGTGTAATGCCTACCGAATATAAGAAAGCTTTAGAGCGCTTAGCAAAAGGAGAAGTAATGGTTGAAGAATTAGAAATAGCATAGTACAATGGGAAAAGTAACAGGTTTTAAAGAATTCGAAAGAAAAGATGAAGCATACAAGCCCGTAGAAGAGCGTGTAAAGCATTATAAAGAGTTTACGGTGCCTTTAAATGATGAAGAGATTACAGAACAAGGCTCTCGTTGTATGGATTGCGGAATTCCGTTTTGCCATAGTGGTTGCCCACTAGGTAATTTAATTCCAGATTTTAATCATATGGTACACCAAGGCGAATGGCAAAAAGCTTCTTGGATATTGCACTCTACAAATAACTTCCCAGAATTTACTGGGCGTTTATGTCCCGCACCTTGCGAGCAAGCTTGTGTTTTAGGTATTATAGAAGATCCAATTTCTATAGAGAATATAGAGAAAAATATTGTAGAGCGTGCATTTAAAGAAGGTTGGATTAAGCCACAGCCACCAAAAACAAGAACAGGGCGCAAAGTAGCAGTTGTTGGTTCTGGTCCTGCTGGTTTAGCAGCTGCACAGCAATTAAATAGAGCAGGACATTTAGTTACTGTTTTTGAAAGAGATGATGCTGTTGGAGGCTTATTACGTTACGGAATTCCTAATTTTAAAATGGAAAAAGGAATTATAGACCGTCGTGTAGCTATTTTAGAAGCGGAAGGTATTGTATTTAAGGTAAACGCTAATGTAGGTGTAAATGTATCTGTAGAAGAGCTAAAAGCATTTGATGCTGTAGTGCTTTGTGGTGGTGCAACAGAAAGAAGAAGTTTACCAACACCTGGTATCGATGCAGACGGTGTGGTGCAAGCTATGGATTTTTTAACACAGCAAACTAAAGTTGTTTTTGGTCAAGAAATAAAAGATCAAGTAAAAGCAACAGATAAAAATGTAATTGTAATTGGGGGTGGTGATACAGGATCAGATTGTATAGGAACATCTAACCGCCATGGAGCAAAATCGGTAATTAATTTTGAAATTATGCCAAAACCTCCAGGACACCGTTCGCCAACTACACCTTGGCCTTATTGGCCATTACAGTTAAAAACATCGTCTTCTCATAAAGAAGGGGTAGAGCGTAATTGGTTAATAAACACAAAAGAATTTGTAAAGGACGAAAACGGTAAGTTAACTGCTTTAAAAACAGTTAATGTTGAATGGGAAATGATTCCTGGAGAACGACCTAAGCTTATAGAAATTGAAGGAACTGAGAAAACTTGGCCTTGCGATTTAGCTTTATTAGCACTTGGTTTTACTGGACCAGAAAGTACTATTGCAGATCAATTAGGATTAGATAGAGATGGACGTTCTAATTATAAAGCAGCATACGGTAAGTATCAAACTAATGTGCCAAACGTTTTTACTGCAGGTGATATGCGTCGCGGGCAATCGTTAATTGTTTGGGCTATATCTGAAGGTAGAGAAGCTGCAAGACAAGTAGATATTTACTTAATGGGTAAATCTGATTTACCATCTAAAGATGTTACTGGAGATTTATTAGGAGTAAACTAGTAAATAAGATTATCATAAAAAAAGCGAACTTTTTAAGTTCGCTTTTTTTATGATAGTTGAATAAATTTTTTAATAAACTCTTCTTTTCGCCTTATAGACACATCTATGTTTGTTTTGTCTTTCATGGTAACATAGCCTCCTTTTCCTTTAGTGTATTTCTTTACATAAAATAAATTAACCAAATAAGAATTGTGCACTCTAAAAAAATGATTGTTTAATAAGAGTTTCTCGAAGATTTTAAGTGTTTTAGATGTTGTAATTTTTTCTCCATCTGTGGTGTAAATATGTGTGTAGTTTATATCTGCCTGGCAATATAAAATATGCGATACCTCAATAAATACGTACCCGTCAGATGTGGCAACACTAATGCGTTTTAAAGCATTTTCTACTTTTAAATTATGTAATAAAACGTCGATCTTATTTTTTAATATAGAGGTTTCTATTACATTTTTTAGTTTTAAAACAGTTTCGTGAAAATCGTCTTTATCAATTGGTTTTAATAAATAATCTAAGGCGCTAAACCTAAAAGCTTCTACAGCATAGGTTTCAAAAGCAGTAGTAAAAATAACATTAAAATTAATCTGCCCTATTTCTTTCAGAAAATCAAAACCCGTCTTGTTTTTTATTTTAATGTCTAAAAACACTAAATCTGGCTGTAGTTTTTTAGTGCCTTTAATACCATCTTCTACAGTATTAAAAGTTCCTATAATATCAAAAACATCATATTTAGAACATAGTTTTAATACAACATCTATGCAGTGTTGCTCGTCGTCTATAATTATAGTTTTTATCATATTAAAAAGAAAAAATTAAAGGCAATTTTACTTCAACTTTTACCCCTTGTTTTTTGTCAATTATCGTCATGCTTCCCTTGGTTTTCTTTTGTTCGTTTATAATGTCTATTCGGTTTTTTGTTAGGTTAATTCCAATAGATTTGTTGTCTTTAGTTATGTTTTTTGTACCGCCTCTACCAACACCGTTATCGTCTACAGAGCAGTATAGCATGTTATTTTCTTTTTTAAATTCAATTGTAATTTCGCCAGAGTTTTTTATTAAAGCTACGCCATGCCAAATACTATTCTCTATAAAGGGTTGTAAAATTAATGGCGGAATTAAAATGGAGCTAACGTCTATCTCGTTACTTACATTAATGGTGTAAGTAAAATTATTGTTTAAGCGTTTTTGCTCTATGTCTAAGTAGTTTTTTAAAACTTCTATATCGTCTTTTAAAGGCACAAATTTTTCAGTAGAGCTTTCTAGTGTCTTTCGTATTAATCGAGCAAATTTTGTTAAATAATTTGTGGCAGATTCTATGTCGTTTTTAATTATATAGCTATGAATAGAATTTAAGGAGTTAAATAAAAAGTGAGGATCCATTTGGGCTCTTAAAGCTTTTAGCTCTGTGTCTGCTACTTTAAATTTAAAATCAGATTCACGCTTTTTTCTGTAAAAAAACATGCCTCCTATAACTAATAAAAAAAAGCTTCCGCCTCCAAAAACTATTAAATTTCTTATGTGTTTATGGTGTTCAAGTTCTTCTTTTGCAATAAGTCTTTCTCTCTCAAAATTGTTTTCAAGAATATTTTTTTCGTTTTCAAACTTATATTGCTCTTCTAATCGGGCTAATTCTTCTTTCTTTTCTGTTGAATAGAAACTGTCTTTTAAAATTACAGCTTCTTCTTTTAATTTATACGCATTTTTATAGTTGCCTAATTTGTAATTTACATCGGTTAAACTTTCTAAAGCATTTACTTGTAAATTTATACTATGCGATTTTTTAGCATAACGTAAAGAAGCTTTAAAGTTTTCTTGCGCTAATTTTAAATTACTATTTAAATAACAGATACCTATATAATCGTGAACAATAGCTAGATTATTACTGTTGTTTAGCGATTGGTATATGGGTTTAGATTGGTTAAAATAACTTATAGCTTTATTGTAATTTTTTAAAGAAACATACGCTATTCCTATATTTGTTTTGGCACTTGCCATACCAAGCTTATTGTTTAAGGTTTTCATAATATTAAAAGCTTCATTATAATTATCGATAGCTTTTTTATGCTCTTTTAAATAATCGTATGCGTTTGCAATATTGGTTAAGCTGTTGGCTAAACCATAGTTATACTGTTTTGTTTTGTATATTTTTATGGCTTTTTCATGATAGGATATCGCTTTGTTAAATTTTTCTAGTCGCGTGTATAGTATACCAATACTTTCGTTAATAGATGCGTAATCTATACTTGTTGTGTCTTTTAGTCTTTCGTAAATGGTTAGTGCTTCAAAATATTTTGATAAAGATTTTGTATAGTTAGACTGGTACATGTAATTTAAGCCTATGCTATTTAACATTTTAGCCATTAAAACACTGTCGTTTTCTGCTTTAAATACCAAAAAGGCTTCTTTGTTGTTTTTGTTAGCTCGATTATAATCAGATTGATTAAAATAGATTAAGCCCTTATTGTAAATAGCTCTTGCTTTTCGCTGCCTATCTCCAATTTTATCGTAAATTTTAATAGCCATATCATACTTCTGTAAAGCTATAGAATCTTCTCTTTTGGTAGAATAGTTGTGCCCTATGTATTGTAGCGCTTTTGCTTCTCTGCTTATATCTTCTGTAGCTTTAGCAATTTTAATAGCTTCGTTTAAAACCTCTATACCTCGATCTGGATTAGATAAATAGTAGGCATAGCCTAGTTCTATTAATACATTTAAGCGTAAGCTATCGCGTTGCTTATTGGTAGTTAATAGTAGGGTTTCTAAAGAGTCTATTTTGCTTTTTTGAGCATAAACACTCACGAAAACAAAAAATATGAGGTAGTGCAGACTTCCCTTCATTAAGAAATAAAAGTTTACGTATTAATAGCTATAACAAAAGTACAAATTATCGAGCGAGAAAACCTATCTATTTGTTATTAAATAAATTACAGATAATAAGTGAAAGTCAACGAATAATAATTTAATGTAGTTCAAAATCTTAAATACAAGTACTTTTAACATGCTATTAACAAATTTATCCCTCAAAATGAAAAATCTAAAAAACTTAGTATTTTTTGCAGTTTTCCTATGTTCTTTTTCCTCTTTTGCTCAAGAAAAAACTATTGATGTAAAATATAAAAGAAGTTCGCTGCACACGCTTATGATAAGCGATTTAACCCAAGAATATAGTGATACTATTCAAAGTGTTTTTGTAAAAGCCCCTTTAATAGATAAGTTTAATAATCATATTATTGAAACTAGACTTATTTCTAGAGCAGATTCATCTTTTGCTTATACACCAACCGAAGAAGTAGAAGAGGCTCCAAAAAAGAAAGGGTTGATGTCTAAACTATCTAAAAATTCAGATTCAAAAGAAGATAAATCAATTCAGCATTTAGCAATTCTTAACGATTTAAATACTCATGGTATAGCCAAATCTTTGGTGTCTAAATGGTTTAATAGAAGTGAATTAGGTGGTTTTAATATGGATTTAATTGCAGAACGAGGTTATTACAATGCCTCAGACCTAGATGTTAAAATTGCAAATAGTAGCGAGCGTGGTTCTGCTTTATTAGCAGATGCGGGAGAGGCCTTAATAAAAAATACATTTATAATTGTAAACGATTTTAAGTATACCAATAAAGAAGAGGTAGCAGAAAAGGCGAAAGGCTTATTAAGCGGTGTTACCAAAGTGGCTTCGGTTTTAGGAAAAGACAATCTTGCCAATACATCAACATTGGCCTCTAAGGGTGTTGAGGTAGCAGGTAAAGGTTATGTTATTAAAACAAAAGCGTATTTGTATAAATTGGTTTGGAACGACGAAATAGCCAATGTTTTTTATAATAATTTTTGGACTGATGATGCTAATATAGATAACGATAAAGTAGAAGCTTATAACCAAACAGATGTTTTTAAGCTAGAATATGTGGGGACAGAAACATCTTGGGCAGACATACAAAGTACATCTTACTCAAATAAAAGTAATGTAGAATTAATTAGTGTGGCTACGGTAAGAGCTATAGATAATGTCATATCTAAATTACAAAGAAAATTTGAAGTTTTTAGAACTAAAACACCTCTGGTAAGTTCAGACCCTTTAGCAGCTAAAATAGGCTTAAAAGAAGGATTGGAAAAAGGAGATAAATATGAAGTTTTAGAGCAGGTGCTTAACAAAGACGGTATAACTGAGTATAAACGATTAGGTGTTATAAAAGTAGACAAAAATCTTATATGGGATAACCGATACAATGCTAACGAAGAAAACACATCTAGCATGGAATATACCACATTTACAGGTGGCAAAAACAAATTCTTTGCAGGTATGCTAATAAGGCAAATCAATTAATTAATCTATCCAAAATTTTAAATATTGAGTATCATGAAAATAAAAAACATTTTAATACTGTGCTTATTACTCGTAATGGGAACAACTGCTAATGCGCAATGGAAAAAAAATAAAGCTAATAGAGATACTAGGATTTGGCGTTACGACTTAGAGTGCGAAGGCATAGCTAAGTTGGGATCTAAATTAGTAAAAGTATGGTCTTATTCTAAAAATCCAAAGCATGCTATTTCTAGGTCTATGAAAAATGCAGTGCATGGAATTATTTTTAAAGGTTACGCAGGCGGAGGACAGGGTTGTACGTCTTTTAGTCCATTAGTTAAATCGGCAGAAACAGAAGGTGAATTTATAGAGTTTTTTGACGCATTTTTTGCAGATGGAGGCGAATATCTTAAATACGTTTCTGCAGCCACAGATGGTAGTATAGCCCCAGGCGATCGCTTAAAAATAAGTAAACGAGAATATAAAATAGGAGTTATAGTAAACGTACAAGTAGATCAATTAAGAAAACGCCTAGAAAGTAAAGGCATAGTTAGAGGGTTAACATCTGGTTTTTAAAATAGTATAAATTATGAAGAAGCAAATACATAGAGGTATTACATATTGCATATTCCTTGTTGGAATTATAGCATATAGTCAAGCAAAAAAACCAACTTTAATGGTAGTGCCAAGTGATGCTTGGTGCATTAAAAATGGATATGTAATAAATTTTGACGATCAAGGTACTATGGTGCAAATACCAGATTACCAAAAAGCTTTTCAGCAAGATACCGATGTACTCTTGGTAATTAGCCAGATAAATGGCATGATGGCCGATAGAGGTTTTCCACTTAAAAATATGGAATCTGCTATTAAAACACTAAAATCTAACTCGGCAGAAGATAATATGAGATCGTCTAAAGATTCTGGTAGCGCTGTAACCGAAAGTCCGATAGATGCTCTTAAAAAAATAGCAAAAGCAGACATTATTATGCAATTAACTTGGGTTGTAAATAAAACAGGACCCAAAAAATCAATAACGTTTAATCTTCAAGGGTTAGATGCCTATACAGATAAGCAAATTGCTACTGCAGCTGGTACAGGAGCGCCATCGTTTTCTGCAGAAACACCTGTTTTATTATCAGAAGCAGTTTTAGCGCATATGGATAAGTTTACAGAACGATTACAAACTCATTTTGATGATATGTTTGAAAACGGAAGAGAGATTATTGTTCGTATTCAAAAATGGGACGATTGGGATGGCGATTTAGAGTCTGAGTTTGATGGCGAAGTACTTAGCTTTATTATTGAAGACTGGTTGGCAGATAACACTGTTAAGGGCAGGTTTAGCACAACAGATATGACAGAAAGTATGGCTTTATTTGAGCAAGTTAGAATACCTCTTTATAACGATAAAAATAGAGCTATTGATGCCAGACGATATACTTACGAGCTTAGTAAGTTTTTAAAAAATGCACCTTATAATATCCCTAATAAATTAGTGATGAAGGGGCTTGGTAGAGCTACAATAATTCTTGGTGGTAAATAATAAAAATAAGAAAATGAAAAATATAATATACTTTTTAATGCTTATTAGTTCTTTATCGCTAGTAGCACAAGATCAAATTAATTACGATGGTATTTTTATAGGTACTTATGTGCCGCATCAAATAGAATCTATACCATCTGCTGCTAAAAAAATGCTTTCAACTAAATTAAACCAAATAGTTACACAAAAGGGCATTGCAGATAACAGCTATAATTCTCGCTTTATAATTACACCAAATGTTATGGTGCTAACTAAAGATGTACTGCCTACTGCTCCTCCAAAAGTAGCTTTAAATCTTGAGGTTACTTTTTATATAGGAGATGGTATTGAAGGCACCGTTTTTACAAGCGAAACAGTGTCTGCCAAAGGTGTTGGTACAAACGAGAATAAAGCATACATATCTGCTATACGACAAATAAGACCAAAAAGCCCAATACTGCAAGAGTTTGTTAAAAATGGAAAAAAGCGAGTTATAGATTATTATAATTCTAATTGCAATTTAGTACAACGAAAAGTTGAAGGCTTAAGTGCGCAAAATAAATATGAAGAAGCTTTGGCTGTTTTAGCAGGTGTGCCAGAAGTAAGCTCTTGTTTCGAAACTATAAAAAATAAAATAAGCCCAATTTACATCCAGGCTATTAATGTAGGTTGTACACGTAAATTAAACGAAGCCCGTAGCATATGGTCTGCCAATCAAGATTTAAGAGCTGCAAATAAAGCAGGAGCTATTTTGGCATCTATAGACCCGCAGGCATCTTGCTTTGGCGAGGTAACAACCTTATATCAAAATATTGCAGATCGTATTAAAGCTAAAGAGCTTTTAGATAGAGATTGGCAGTATAAATTAAAAGAACTGGATGTAGAAACATCTAGTATTAAAGCAGCAAGAGATATAGGTGTTGCTTATGGTTTAAACCAACAGCCAACTTATAATATTAAAGGTTGGTATTAATATAATAATATATAAATAGTTATTTAAAAAGGAAAAGCAATAGGTGTTTTAAGCCATTAATAGTATAGTTTAGTACCTATTGTTTTTTGTTTATCTATTTACTTTTCTTATCCCTAAGAGCCTCAATTAATAACAGTGAAGAGAAACTATTAATTTTTTTCTAATGTTATTAAATGTTTTCATGTATATGTAAATGAGCGCTCTTAAAAGAGAAGCTTTTTTAAGTTTTTAAAAGAGCAAGTATATGGTTTGTTTATACATTTTAATAATAAAAAGAGGGTTTAAAGAATTTCTTCATCGTTTTAAAAAGCATAATTACCAATGCTTTATTAGTTAGTTTTTATAAAATAATCTTTCAGTTTTAATATATCAAACTGATGTAAATAGCTATTAATTAATAATCCAAAAATCAAAAAAACAATGAAAACAAAATTCACAATTTTAATAACAGCTTTACTTTTAGTATGTCAAGTAAATGCTCAAAACACACTTACTGTAGACAATTCTGCAGGTGCAAATGCTCAATACAATAATTTACAAACAGCAATATCTGTAGCAACAGCTGGAGATATTATTTATGTTCACCCATCAGAGACAAGTTATGGTAATATTTCAATTAATAAATCTATCACAATAATAGGTTTTGGTCATTTAAATCCAGAAAAAAGAACAGAGGTAGAAGACATTATTTTAGGAGACGGTGCCTCTAACACTAAAATTTCTGGGTTTTATATTAATGATGATTTAATTGCTAGTAATAGTGCGCTTATTTCTAATCTAGTTATAGAGAATAATTATGTAAAAAGTTATCTAGGGTTCGATACTAGCGGTGGAGTTGATAATGTTATAGTAAGAGGAAATATTATTGCTCAAATGGGAACAACAAATTCTGCAACAAATTATAATAACTATACCAACACTATTATTAGTAATAATGTGTTTGTTCACAATTACTTGGGTTTAAAAAATTACCAATCTATTACTGTAAAAAATAATATATTTATTAAGGCTTCTTATAATACACCAATATACAATGCTGGTGTAGGAGATATTACTGTTCAAAACAACATAGTGATTTACGATTCTGCGTCCAATGAAGATCCAAATTCAAGTGGGGTAGTTTTTGAAAACTGTATGATTTATAACTTTGGAAGTGGAAATGTAGCTCTCCCAACAGGAACTAATAATCTATACAACCAAGATCCACTTTTTGTAAGTACTGATAATCCAGGATATGGTTTTTATGCCGAAATAGACGACTACCATCTTCAAGCAGGTTCATCTGCTAAAGGTACAGGAGCTGGAGGCGTAGACATGGGGCTTTATGATGGCACTGGAGTTTTTAATAATTATGGATATACTAAAGGTGTACCAAGTGTTAAAATAACCAATATTACAGATAGAATAGCGCCAGGAGCAAACCTTAGTGTTGACATTACATCTAAAGCAAATTAACATGAAAAAATACAAAATATTATATGGTTTTGTGTTTTTCTGTTATTTAGGAATTGGGCAAAATGTAACCAAGGTTGGGTATTTTTTTAATACAGACTTAGGCGTAGGTACAGAGACGATAATTAATGCAGATAGTAACACGGGTACACTAACGCAAAGCCTTTCTATACCAACAAATACATTACCAGAAGGTTTTAATAGTTTATATGTTAGAACGCAAAATAGTGATGGTAATTGGGGTTTATACGATAGAAAAGTTTTTTACCTAAAAAGCTTAAGCACATCCTTTATTTCGGCAGCAGAGTACTTTTTTGATGTAGATAGAGGTGTTGGTAACGAAACAGCTTTGGTAATAGATAATAAAGCAGAGCAAACCTCTCAAATTTATACAATCTCTACTACCGGTTTGTCTGATGGTTTTCATAGTTTTTATTTAAGAACTCAAGATAATGATGGTAATTGGGGTATATACGACAGAAGGTTAATCTATATTAAAGAATTCGATTTTTCTTTGCATGAAGTTATAAAAGCTGAATACTTCATAGATACAGATCCAGGAGTTGGCAACGGTACATCGATAACATTTACTGATGCTGCTCAAACATCACAAACTCTTGATGTAAGTACATCTAACAGTTTAGCCAATGGCGAGCATTTATTTTATGTTAGAGTTCAAGATTCTAACGGAGATTGGTCTATATACGACACAGAAGTATTTACCGTAGATTCTGGGTTAGGTATAGACGATAATTTATTTAAAACAACAAAGCTTTTTCCTAACCCTTTTAAAAATGAGTTAACTATAAAGTTAAATGATAACATCGCAATATTAAAAGTAGAAATATATAATAAACTTGGTCAAACGGTTTTTTCTAATCCAGAAAACATAAAAACATTAAATTTATCAAATCTAAAATCGGGTATTTATATTTTAAATTTAGAAACAGATATAGGTAAAGCTTCTTTTAAAATTATAAAAAAATAAAAAGTAAATTTTCTTTCAAACAAAAAAAGCGAACTTCTCAGTTCGCTTTTTTTTTATAAAGCTATGCTTTATTTTGCATTTCGCATAAATTCTTCAGCTTTTTCTACCATATTTTTACTGCCACAAATAAAAGGCACACGTTGGTGCAGTTCAGTAGGTTCTACATCCATGGTTCTAGTAAACCCATCACTAGATTTTCCATTAGCTTGTTCTGCTAAAAAAGCCATAGGATTACATTCGTAAAGTAAACGTAATTTTCCGTTTGGATTTTTAGAACTCTGCGGATATAAATAAATTCCACCTTTAATCATGTTTCTATGAAAATCGGATACCAAAGATCCAATATATCTAGATGTGTATGGCCTGTCATTCTCTTCTTGCTGGCAATACTTAATATAGTTTTTTACACCTTGTGGAAAATGAATATAATTACCTTCGTTTACCGAGTAAATTGTGCCATCTTCAGGAAATTCCATACTTGGGTGCGATAAATAAAACGATCCAATCGCAGGGTTTAAAGTAAAGCCATTAACACCATCGCCTGTAGTATAAACAAGCATGGTAGATGTACCGTATACCACGTAACCAGCAGCAACTTGTTCGCTTCCTTTTTGTAAAAAATCTTCAATTTGTACAGGTGTGCCAACAGGAGTTACACGTCTGTAAATAGAAAAAATAGTACCTACAGATACGTTTACATCTATGTTAGACGACCCATCTAAAGGGTCTATTAAAACAACATACTTATTTTGATGATTTTCATCTTGACTATTTATTGTTATAAAATCGTCTTCTTCTTCACTTGCAATACCACAAACAATATTTCTTTTTGTAAGTGTTTGTATAAACTTATCGTTTGCGTAAACATCTAGTTTTTGTTGGTCTTCTCCTTGTATGTTAGTATCGCCAGCTGCACCAATAATATCTACTAGTCCTGCTTTGTTTACTTCGTGGTTTACAACCTTGGCTGCTAGTCTAATAGAATTTAAAAGGCTAGATAATTCACCCGAAGAATATTTAAATGATGATTGGTTTTCAATAATAAACTCTCCTAAAGTTTGCTTTTTGTGAGACATAAAATAAGTTTCGTTTTGTTTATACAAATATCTATATTTTTTATGTAACTACAACGTTTTCGTTAAAGATTAATATTTGCAAATCACAAGTTTAAAGTATATTTGAAAAAATAGGAACATTATTTATGAATTATACAATTAGAATTGCAAAAAGCGAAGATATGTTACAGGTTCTTAATTTAATTAATGAGCTAGCCATATTCGAGAAAGAACCCGAAGCTGTAGAGGTAACAGTAGAAGATTTACAACAAGATGGTTTTGGAGACCACCCAGCCTTTAAGTGTTTTGTGGCAGAGGTTGATAATAAAGTAGAGGGTATAGCATTGGTATATAATCGTTATTCTACATGGAAAGGTAAAATAATTCATCTAGAAGATTTAATAGTAAGTCAAAAACTAAGAGGTTCTGGTATTGGCACAGCTTTGCTAGACGAGGTTGTTAAGTACGCACACAGTTTAAATGCAAAGCGAATTAACTGGGAAGTAATAGATTGGAACGAACCTGCTATTGCCTTTTACGAAAGTAAGGGTGCAAATGTTATGAGAGATTGGGATGTGGTACAACTAGACGAGCAAGCTATTAAAAATTACATAGCAAAACTATAATATGCAGGTCTTTAAATTTGGAGGAGCTTCTGTAAGAGATGCCAATGGAATAAAAAATTTGGCTTCGGTTTTAAAGTTAGTAGGCAGTGCTAATACTTTAATAGTCGTATCTGCAATGGGTAAAACCACAAATGCTATAGAAATTGTAATTAAAAATTATTTTAACAATAAAGCCGAATTACAAAGCTCTATACAAGACGTTAAAAAGTATCATAACCAGATTCTTTTAGATTTATTTACCAACGAAAAGCATATTGTTTTTAAAAAAGTTACACTTTTATTCGAAGAATTAAATGTTTTTTTAAAAAGTAATAAATCTCCTGATTATAATTTTGTTTACGATCAAATTATTGGGTTTGGCGAGTTAATATCTACAACCATAATAAACGAATATCTTAATACTATAGGCTTAAAAAGCAACTGGTTGGATGTGCGAGAGTATATAAAAACAGATAATTACTATAGAAGTGCTAACGTAAATTGGGAACAAACACAGAAACAAATAAGTGCAACATTTAATAAATCGATTTTAAACATAACTCAAGGGTTTTTAGGTAGCGATTCTAATAACTTTACAACAACATTAGGTAGAGAAGGTAGCGATTATACAGCAGCCATTTTTGCCTATTGCTTAAATGCAGAGCATGTAACCATCTGGAAAGATGTGCCTGGGGTTTTAAATGCAGATCCGCGTTATTTCGAAAACGCACAGTTATTAAATAAAATATCATATCGAGAGGCTATCGAATTGGCCTTTTATGGGGCCTCGGTTATTCACCCAAAAACATTACAACCCCTACAACGTAAAGAAATTCCTTTGTATGTTAAATCGTTTTTACACCCAGAACAACCAGGAACCATGGTTGCTAAAGAAATGTCTTTAGAGCCTAATATTCCTTGTTTTATAGTTAAAAAAAATCAAGTACTAATAGCATTATCATCATTAGATTTTTCATATATAGTAGAAGAAAATATTAGCGAAATATTTAATCTTTTACATGTTTATAAAATGAAAGTTCATGTTATTCAAAATTCAGCAATTAGTTTTTCTGTGTGTGTAGATAATGTTTATGGTAACTTAGAAGTCTTACTACAACAATTAAAAGCTAAATTTAAAGTTATGTGTTATAACAATGTTTCGTTATACACCATAAGGCATTATAATAAACCTGTTGTAGAGCAGTTGGAGAAAGATAAAGTTGTACTTTTAAAACAGCTTACAGAAGAAACGATGCAGCTAATTTGTGAATAGAAAAAGCAGTTTTTTGCATAATTATATATTATTTTAATACTAAATTAAAGGTTTTTTATTCTTGATTTGAGAGTGAAAAATGATTAGGTTTGTGGTTATGTCCAAGAAGGAAGATATAGGTTTAGTTTCGGCTAAAGAAGTAGCCAAAGTAATAAACGTAGATAAGTACGGATTTATAGGTACTTTTATTGGTTGGTTGTTAATGAAACTCCTTAAAATATCTGCTATAAACGAGTTTTATAAAAAAAATAAACATTTAAAAGACGTTGATTTTTTAGATAAAATTTTAGAAGAGTTTCAAATTAAATTTGAGATTCCAGAAGAAGACTTAAAACGCTTACCTAAAGATGGGGCTTATATAACAGTTTCAAACCACCCGCTAGGAGGCATAGATGGTATTTTACTATTAAAATTAATGGTAGAGCAACGTAGAGATTTTAAAATTATTGCAAATTTTTTACTGCATCGTATAGAGCCAATGAAGCCTTACATAATGCCTGTTAACCCTTTTGAAGACAGAAAAGATGTAAAGTCTAGTATTGCAGGTTTTAAAAACGCTATTTTACATTTAAGAGGTGGACATCCGTTGGGGTTATTTCCTGCGGGAGAGGTGTCTACCTATCGCGACGGTAAATTGGTGGTAGATAAACCTTGGGAAGAAGCTGCTATGAAATTGGTGCAAAAAGCAGGAGTGCCTGTAGTGCCTATTTATTTTCATGCTAAAAACAGTAAGTTATTCTACAAGCTATCTAAAATAAGCGATACATTTAGAACAGCAAAATTACCTTCAGAAGTACTAACTCAAAAACGTCGCGTAATAAAGGTAAGAATAGGTAAACCTATTTCTGTTAAAGATCAAAAAGAACATGCAGGTTTGGTTGAGTTTTCAGAGTTTTTAAGACGAAAAACATACATGCTATCTAATTCTTTTGAAGAAAAAGGAAAGATTTTAAACAATATATCTTCGACATTAAAAGTGCCAAAAACACCAAAAAAAATAGTAACACCGGTTAGTTCTGAAAATGTTATTGCTGAGGTTGAAGAGTTAAGAAAAGAAAATCATCGTTTATTAAAAAGTAAGAATTACGAAGTGTTTTTAGCTCCAGCTAATAACATACCTAATATATTAAGAGAAATAGGTAGACTTCGAGAAATTACATTTAGAGAGGTTGGAGAAGGTACAAACGAAGCTATAGATTTAGATACTTTTGATAGTTATTATCACCATATGTTTTTATGGGATGTAGAAAAAAATATTTTAGTTGGCGCTTATAGAATGGGCTTAGGCTCTAAAATATTTGAGCAACATGGTATTGATGGTTTTTATCTTCAAGATTTATTTAGGTTTGAGCCAGAGCTTTATAAAATGATGAGCGAATCTATAGAATTGGGGCGTGCATTTATAATTAAAGAATACCAACAAAAACCTATGCCTTTATTTTTACTTTGGAAAGGTATTGTGCATACAACATTGCGTTACCCCGAACATAAATTTTTAATTGGAGGTGTAAGTATAAGTAATCAGTTTTCTAACTTTTCTAAATCTTTGATGATTGAGTTTATGAAATCGCATTATTACGATCCATACATTGCCCAGTATGTACGCCCTAAAAAAGAGTTTAAGGTAAAGTTAAAAGACGCAGACAAAGATTTTGTTTTTGATGCTACAGCAGCCGATTTAAATAAGTTTGATAAAATTATAGACGAGATAGAGCCAGGCGCTTTACGTTTACCTGTTCTTCTTAAAAAATACATTAAGCAAAATGCAAGATTGGTGGCTTTTAATGTCGATCCGTTATTTAATAACGCTGTAGATGGTTTAATGTATATAAAAATAGAAGATTTGCCAGAAAGTACAGTTCGACCTGTAATGGAAGAGTTTCAAGCCGAGCTAGAACGTAAGTTCTCTGGTAATAATGAAGAATAAAAAAAAATCAGATTCCATTTTAAATCGAATCTGATTTTTAAGTATATAGTTTTAAATCGAATTAATAATTATATTACAAACCTTTAAACCACTCTTGAAATTGAGCGCCTAGTAAAAAAATGGGCTTTTTTTCTGCGTTTAATGCACTTATTAAACTCATAACCCAAAGTACAAAAACTAATATAAAGCCAATAAAGTTTACAAAAGGAATAAAACTAATTACTAGCCCAAGAATAGCAATACCTAATATTTGCCTTACGTAAAAAGAGCCTAATTCTGTTTTATTGCTACTATTCATAACCAGTGCTACTATCCACCCAATTATTGTAATATGTGCAATTATAGCAACATTTTTACCGTTGCTTAAAGCGTTTTTTGCGCTGTCTGTAAAGTCTGACGCAGCATCTTTAGCTTCGTTGGCAAATTCTTTAGCTTTTTCTTTGGCTTCTCCTGCAAGGTGTTTTGCATCATCACTAAACTCGTTAGCCTTTTCATTTATTTTATCGGCTGCTTTTTTAGCACCATCTTTAGCGTCTCCTAACATATCGTCAAGATCGTCGCTTAAACTTTTTTCGTCAGACATTGTTTTAATTGTTAAATAGTTAAGTTATAAAATTAGTAAAAATTAACTTATGAGTATGTTATATCTCTTTTTAAATTATTATGCTATTTTATCTAAATAGCATAATAACACCACCTAAAATGGTAATAATAAAAATAAAACGTCTGTAGTTTACATTAGATATAAGCTTAACAATAGAGGCTCCTACAAAAAAGCCAGCAATAAGTGTAGGTATTAAAACCGAGTTTAACACTAAGGTTTCTGTGCTAACAGTTTTCCAAACAAAAATGTGAAATGGAAGTTTAAAAACATTAATTAAAAAAAACAGCCAAGCTGCAGTGCCTATAAATTCGTTTTTAGGGAACCTAATGGCTAAAAAATAAACGTTAGCTATTGGGCCTGCTAAATTACCTATCATGGTTGCAAAACCAGCTAAGAAGCCAGAAGAAACAGTAAATATTTTACTATTAGGAACTGCTGCTGTTTTTCTGTTTTCGAAATAAAACATAATAATAACCGATACAATTATTATAACTGCCATTAATTTTTTGAAGACATTTTCAGAAATGTCGTTACCAATCCAAACACCAACTAAAACGCCAATAACCATAAATGGTAATAGCTTAAAAATAATTTTCCATTGGGCATGTCTGTTATAGTAAATAACTGCAATAATATCGGCAAAAATAAGCATAGGTAACAAAACACCTGTTGATGCTTTTTCGCTAAAAACAAAAGCCATAATTAAAATTATAACAATACCAATGCCTTTTATACCAGATTTAGATGCGCCTAGTAAAAAGCCTGCCAAGCTAATGGCTACCCATTGTAATGTCGATAAATTGTAAGCTTGAAGAGTTTCTAAGTAAGACAATGCGTTTTATTGTTAAAGGGGTTAAAATAGGAAACCCCAAATTTACAAAAAAGCAGAGTCTATGGGTTCCCAAAGTTCAATTTTATTACCGTTATTATCTAAAATCCAACCAAATTTGCCATATTCAAATTCTTCTATCTCTCCAACAATAGTTACGCCTTCTTTTTTTAGAACAGCAAGTAATTCGTGTAGATTTTCTACACGGTAATTAAACATAAATTCTTTTTTTGATGGTTCGAAATATTTAGTTTCTTCAGGAAAAGGACTCCACTGTGTAGAGCATTTGTTTCCGTTTTCGTCTTTCCACCAAAAGGTACAACCATAATCGTCCGTATTAAAACCCAAGTGTTTTTTATACCAGTCTTTTGTTGCTTTTGGGTTTGTGGTTTTAAAAAACAATCCGCCAATACCTAATACACGTTTTTTCATAGAAAAAAATTATTTTTTATTTGTTGTAGTTTCGTAGATTTCTATCCATTCTTTGGCAGAGATTTTTGTTGTTAACTCTCCAATAAGGTCGAAAGGAATATCATTCATTTTTTTGAATCTAATACAACTTTTACCCATATCTAGTTTGTATTTACAGCGTTTGGCATAAGCATTAGTAAACCAATCCATTAAATCTTTTTTAGCATATAAAGCCATGCTATAAACTGCTATAAAATTTTTTTGCGAAGCCAAATTCATAAAAGGTAATGGTAGTTTTGGGTTGCAATGGTAACCGTTTGGGTACACATGGTGCGGTATTACGTAAGCTAACATGCCATAACCTATAGTTTCTTCTATGCCTTTAGGAAGGTTGTCTAGAATTTGTCGTCTTAATTTTAAAAAGGGCTCTTTTCTATTTTCGGGTAACTCGTCTATATAGTGTTTTGGTGTTGTTGCTTTAGATTGCATGCTTATATAATTTTGAATTATATAAAGTTAACAAAATTAGCTTTAATTTTATCTACAATAGTCTGTGCTAATTTTTCTTTGCTTTCTACTGTCCAACCAGCAACATGTGGCGTAAGTATAACATTTTCTGATGCTATTAAATATTTAAAATCTTCGGGTAAATTTGTAGAAAAAAGTGTTTCGAAAGATGCTTTTTCGTATTCTAAAACATCTAAACCAGCTCCTAATATTTTTCCAGATTTTAAGGCGGTTACCAAATTGGCAGTTACAACACTTTTGCCTCGAGCTGTATTTATAAGCCAAAACGGTTTTTTAAACTGGTTAATAAACGTTGTATTTACCATTTTTAAGGTTAGCTCTGTTTGAGGTGTGTGTAAACTTAGTACATCGGCTTTTTCTTGTAATTCTTGCAGGCTTACTTGTTTGGCATTGGCGTCTTCTATATTATCTTTTAAATCGTAGCATAAAACTTCGCAATCGAAACCACGTAGCTTTTTTGCAAATGCTTTACCCATGTTACCGTAACCTATTAAGCCTACGGTTTTTCCGTCTAACTCTATTCCTCTATTGTCTTCTCTTAACCATTTTCCTGCTCTAACTTGAGCATCGGCTTTATTTAATTTATTAAATAGCGATAATAGCATGCCAAGACTGTGTTCGCCTACAGCGTTTCTATTACCCTCTGGTGCTGCTATTAAAGTTATGCCCTTACTTTTGGCGTAATCGCAATCTATGTTTTCTAAACCAGCACCTACACGACCTATAAATTTTAATTTTTTTGCAGCGTCTAGAAAAGATTTGTCAATAGAGAACCGACTGCGTATTATAAAACCTTCGTATTCGTGAATTTTATTTTGAATGTCTTCTTTTGGCGATGTATAATCTTCATGATTTATAAAGCCTAAATTGTTTAATTGATTTATTAATAATTCGTGATTGGTATCGAGGTGAAGAATTTTCATTTGAATGAATTTGATGGTAATTTACGAAGTTTTGCGTTAGGGATAGAGCGGTATGTTTAAGCTCACCGACGTTAGGAGGTAGCGAGTAGCGAAAGCCCGACCCTTTTGGGTAACGCCCAATTGCTTATATGCCTAGAATCATTTTTGCTATCCAGAAATATATAAGTATTCCAAAAATATCGTTGCTTGTTGTTATAAATGGACCGGTTGCTATGGCAGGATCTATGCCTTGTTTGTTTAAAAATAGAGGGACAAAAGTGCCTATTAAACCTGCTACAATAATAACTATTACTAGCGATGCAGATATGGCTAATGCTGTGGTTGGGCTTCCTTTTGTAATCCAGACAAAGAAAAATAGAAAAAGGGCTAGAATAAAACCATTTAATGCCGCTAATAGCATTTCTTTTATAAGGCGACTGTTTACACTACCTTTTACATCGTCGTTGGCTAAACCTTGTACTATTATGGCGCTAGATTGTACACCTACGTTACCTGCCATGGCTGCAATTAGTGGTGTAAAAAAGAATAAAACTGCGTATTTTTCGAATACATTGTGAAATCCTTCCATTATTAAAAAGGCACCAATACCACCTACTAGACCCAAAAACAACCATGGTAAACGTGCTCGGGTTAGTTCGATAATACTATCGTCTGAGTCGACATCTTGGGTAATACCTGCAGCTAATTGGTAGTCTTTATCGGCTTCTTCTTTTAAAACGTCTACAATATCGTCAATAGTAATTCTACCTAATAGTGTTTGGTTATCATCTACTACAGGAATGGCTTCTAAATCGTATTTAGACATTATTTTTGCAACATCTTCGGCATCTTCGTTAACGTTTACAGAGTCGACATTAGATATGTATATATCTGCTATTTTTTGCTCGTTTTTGGCAACAATTAGGTCTTTTAAAGATAAACGTCCAACAAGTTTGTCTTGTTTGTTTACCACGTAAACTGAGTGTACACGGGTTACTTCTTCGGCTTGACCTCTAATTCTGCGTAGGCAACCAGCAACGGTCCAGGTGTCGTAAACTTTTACGAGTTCTTTAGCCATTAATCCGCCAGCAGTATCTTCGTCATAAGCCAATAACTCTTTAATTTCGGCTTTATGGTCTTGATCTTCAATTTTAGAGATTACTTCTTCTTGTCTAGATTCTGGTAATTCGGCAATAATATCTGCAGCATCATCGGTATCTAGCTCTTCAATTTCTTCGGCAATTTCTTTGGCAGAAAGTCTTTTTAGTACTTTTTCTCGAATGTCTTCGTCAAGCTCTGTTAAGATGTCTGATGTGGTGTCAGAGTCTAAAAGCTTAATAATATAAACAGCTTTGTCGAGGTTTAACTCGTCAAGAATTTCTGCAATATCTGCATAGTGAAAATCGTCTAAAAGTAAATGTAATGCTTTATCGTTTCTAGATTCGATTAAGTTTTCAACCTGGTTTACCAAACCTGGAGTAAGCTCAAATTGTATGTTTTCTTTTTCTTCAGACAAATTGATTGTTTTTATAGATTTCTATTTATCGTTTTCGATTAACTGTGTTAATTCTATAAATTGCTGAACATTTAATTGTTCTGGTCGTTTGCCAAATATAGCATCTTCTCTTAAACTATCGCTTAGATTGAATGTTTTTAAACTGTTACGAATTGTTTTTCTTCGTTGTTGAAAAGCTGCTTTAACTACTTTAAAAAATAGTTTTTCGTCGCAGGGTAAACTGTAGTTCTCTTTTCTAATAAGACGTAGCACTCCAGAATCTACCCTTGGAGGTGGATTAAATACATTTGGAGGTACTGTAAATAGGTATTCTGCATTGTAAAATGCTTGGGTAAGTACAGATAAAATACCGTAAATTTTACTGCCTTCTTTAGAGCAAATACGCTTGGCTACTTCTTTTTGAAACATACCCGAAAATTCTGGAATTTGATCGCGCATTTCTAAAGTTTTAAAAACAATTTGGGTAGATATGTTGTATGGAAAGTTACCTATTATTGCAAAAGAATCGCCTTTAAATACCTCGTTTAAATCGTATTTTAAAAAATCTTTTTCTATTATTCTTGGGGCCAAATTTAGGTAGTTGGCTTGTAAATACTCTACCGATTCGGTATCTATTTCTATAACGTGTGTTGTTATATCTTTTTTTAGCAAGTATTTTGTTAATACTCCCATTCCTGGGCCAATTTCTAAAACATGCTTGTAGTTTTTTAAAGTTAAAGCATCTGCAATGTCTTGCGCAATACTTTCATCTTTTAAAAAATGTTGTCCTAAAAATTTCTTAGCCTTGACTTGATGTTGGTTCGAATTGTTTTCCACGATTTATTGGGAGTTTAAGGTACTGCGAAGATATAAAACTTAAACGCGATTTGTGTGGTTTATTCTTTTTTTGACATTAAGTACTGCTGCGTTTAAAAAAACGTAGCAGTACTTAATGTTATGGTAAACTTATAAATTATTTAAAATTTACGGTGTACTCGTCTACAATTTGAAGTTCTGTTCTAAAAGACAGCATTTTATCTGCAAACTTTTTTAATCCTTCTGCTCTTAATTTATCGGCATCGTCTCTGTAATAAGCGTCTAATGCTTCACGAGAATACGATCTGTATTGTACCGAGTATGTTACACCTCCCATATCTTCTTCTACCAGTACTCTAGACAGTGTAGCTTTTTCAAACTTTCCTGTTGCTAATACTTGTGGTATATGCTCTTTTATCCAGGTTAACCATTCGTCGTGAATAGATTCTTCTATGTTTGCTGTTACGTTGTATATGTACATTTTGTTACTTGTTACTATTTTTTTGCAAGATTAGTTAATTTATAGCATCTCCACGTAAGGCTCTGTATTTTTTTCTAGCTTCTACAAAATAAATACTATCTGCATGGTTAAAAATAATTTGTTCGTATAGCGCCTTTGCCTTTTTGGGCTGGTTTAATTGTTTTTGGTAAATATTAGCTAAAGCAAAGTAGGCATCGTCTGCCAAGATACCATCTCTATAATTTTCTATGATTGCTTCGTAATTTGTTTTTGCTTTTTCGAATTGAGATTTGCTTTCAAATAACTGGGCTTGTTTAAGTAAAGCTTGCGCTATTATAGGTTCTGTTTTATGGTTTTTTAAAATTGTATTTAATATGGTTATAGCGCTGTCGGTTTTATTTTGAAAGGTTAACAAATCTGCTTTTGCATACAGTTTTAAAGCGGTTTGCAGGCTGTCTTCGTATTTGTTGTCTGTAATAAGAAGTTTTAAGTCTAAGGCATCGTTAGCCATTAATTGAGATGTTGATGCTTTTAATATTTTAAGCTGAGATTCGGCCCATTTAAAATCACCTTTGTAATAACTTGCTTTTGCTACTTTAAACCTTGCTTTTTGCGATATAGTACTGTTTTTTACGTTGCGTTGTATTTGGGTATAATAAATAAGCGCTTGATTAAATTTTTCTTGTAATACTAAAATATCTCCTAATTCTAGTTTAACCTCGGCAAGTTGTAATTTTGTTAAGGGTAGTTCTATTGTTTTTTCTAGAAAAGAAGTTGCTTTTGCTGTCTCGTTTTTATAAAAAGCTAAGAAATGAGCGTAGGCTATTTGCAATTTAAATGTTTGAGAAAACAAACCAAATTTTTTGAATAACTCGTTGTAGGTTGCTTCAATAGTTTTATAGTGTTCTGGTAATGCTATATTTGTTTCTAGCTGAAGTAGATTAAAATATGCATTTAATGTGGTGTCTTTATTTTGAGATGTATCTATAATATACTCCCAAATTTCTTTAGAAATGTCATTTTCATTTTCTTTTGAAGCAATAGATGCCAATTCTTGTATACGCAGTAAACTCTCTGGTTGCCTATTAAAAATAGCCTTTTCTTGTATAAATGCTTTTTTATAGTCTTTTTGCTGAATAAATAACCAACTTAATAAATCGTTCCATAAAACATTAGGTTCTTGCTGAAGCTTTCGTATTAATATTTTTCTGAAAATGGTATTATTTTCGTTTAAACTGTCTTCGCTTATAAAATCGTTTATGGCACGTTTAATACTGCTTAAATTATTTTTATTTAATTGAGCAAAATCGATATAACTCGTAAACATTTTTTCTATGTTACCTTGCTCGCCATAAATTTGGGCTAATTGCAGTGTAAAATCAAGTTTAGGGTTTAATGCCATGGCTTTTTCGTAAACCGTTATGGTTTCGTTTAAAAGAGAATGGTTTTGAAAGTTTCGTGCCATTGCAAAGGCATAATTTACATTATCGTCTAGGCTCGAAATAGCTTTGTTGTATTGTTGGTTAGCTTTTTCTAATTGGTTTTGTATTTGGTAGTTATAGCCTAGTTCTACAAGAAATGGTGGGTATTTTATACGTTCTAAAAGTTCTATCAAAAGTGTTTCTGCAGCATTGTATTGCTCTAGTTCTTGATATGTTTTTATTAATGGGTTTATGTAATTTGGGTTAGATGGCGATTGTTTGTATAGTTTTTTATATTCGTGTAGTGCTTTTTCGAACTCGCCTTTTTTAAAATAATCTTTGGCTAATATGTCATTTTGGGCCAAGGTATGGCCACTAATAAATAAACATAAAACAATTAATAATCTCATGTTGTAAAGATAACAAAAGCTATTTTGACAGATATAAAAAATGCCCGAATTATATTCGGGCACTAACCAACCAAAAAATGTCTACTAACAATTGTTTCGTTGTGCATTAACACAACAATTTATTGATCGGGGACAATTTTAATTTCTCCTCTTCATTTTATTTATTAATAATAGCAGCTGTCTTATTTTCTGATTTTGTTATTTCAAAATCCGAAGACAAAACCTTGCTAGCAAAAAAAACTAAAGATATAACTAGGACGATGCGAATAAAATTTTTCATGGTATAGTAGGTTTATTAAGTTTGGGTACTACTAACTTGATGAAAATCTTAGGTTTATCAAAAGATATTCAATAAAAATCGTTAAACAGCATGCGAAATGTGTATTTCGTCGATGGTTTTTGTTTTTTTGTAAAAATGTAGGTGTAATTTCTGTGTTAATCAATAATACTAAATCCTGTGTAAGATTGTAAAACTTCTGGAATAACAATACCTTTTTCTGTTTGGCAGTTTTCTAAAATACCAGCCAATACTCTTGGTAATGCTAAAGAGCTTCCGTTTAAAGTATGTGCCAACTCATTTTTACCATCAGCGTTTTTAAAACGTAATTTTAAACGGTTTGCTTGAAATGTTTCAAAATTAGAAACAGAAGATATCTCTAACCAGCGGTCTTGGGCTGTAGAGAATACTTCAAAATCGTAAGTTAAAGCAGATGTAAACCCTAAATCGCCACCACAAAGTCTAAGAATTCTGTATGGTAATTTTAATTCTTGTAAAATGCTTTTTACATGGTTTACCATACCATCTAAGGCTTCGTAAGATTTTGTTGGGTGCTCTACTCGTAAAATTTCAACTTTATCAAATTGGTGTAACCTATTTAAACCACGAACATGTGCACCGTAACTTCCTGCTTCTCTTCTAAAACAAGGTGTGTAGCCAGTAAGTGTTACAGGTAATTCGTTTTCGTTAAGTACAACATCTCTAAAAATGTTGGTTCCTGGTACCTCGGCAGTAGGAATTAAATATAAATTATCTCCAGTAACATGATACATTTGCCCTTCTTTATCTGGTAATTGGCCTGTGCCAAAACCAGAGGCTTCGTTTACCAAATGTGGTAATTGGTATTCTGTATACCCTGCAGCTGTATTTTTGTCTAAAAAGTAAGCTATTAATGCACGTTGTAATCTGGCACCTTTACCTTTGTAAACCGGAAATCCTGCGCCTGTAATTTTATTACCAAGCTCAAAATCTATAATGTCGTATTTTTTAGCTAATTCCCAGTGTGGTAAAGCACCATCGTGTAATACAGGAATGTTGCCTTCTCTAAAAGTTTCCTCGTTGTCTTCGTCTGTGTTACCAGAAGGCACAATGTCGTTAGGTACATTAGGTATTTTATATAGCAATTGGTTTAATTCGTCTACCTTAGCGTTTAAAGCTTCGTTAAGATTTTTAGAGGTCTCTTTTAACAGACTCGTTTTTTCTTTTAAAAGGTTTGCTTTTTGTGCTTCGCCAGATTTGTACAAGTTTCCTATTTCTTTAGATAGCGCGTTAGACTCTGCTAGTGTGTTATCTAATTCTGTTTGAATACGTTTTCTATCTTCATCAAAAGCAATAACGTTGTTTATCATGCTTGTAGCATCAACGTTTCTTTTTGCTAATCTATTAATAACTAATTCTTTGTTTTCTTTTATAAAAGGAACCTGTAACATGAGTGTAAAAATTTAAGTGTCAAATTTAATGAATTGAAAAGAATATTAGTCTTGTTTTGATGGTAAAATCCAATCGCTATGCTTAAAAGTTTGCCATTCAATATTTGCCAAGTCAGTCTTGGGGTTTATTAGTTGTTTGTATGGTTTTCCATTAACTTTAACTCGGCAATTAACAAACACAGATACGTCTTGTCCGTTGGTATTAAAAGACTGTTTTAAGTGTTGGGCAAATTGCCAAATAACATCTGGCTTTGTTGTTACTAATCGTTGTTGTTTTTTAGTAAGATAGTCAGACAATTTTATGTTAATTGTTTTCTCTGTCTTTTTATCAAAAACTTTAAATGTAGCTATGCCATGTTTTGCTCTAAGCATCATGCGCCACGATAGTCTATGGCCTTCTTCGGTCCATAATACATTATCTTTTATAAAATTATGGCGCAGTGGTAAACCTATTTGAATTAAAAAATAGATGCCAAAAAGAATTAAAAAAGGAGTTTTGTAGCTTGGTATTATTAACGCGTCTTCTTTATAAAATGGTTTTTGTTTTAAAAATAACTTGTGAATTACTTTAGGATCGAAAAAGAACAAAGCAAAAGCTAACGATAAATAAGGAAATATACCTACTTGAAAAATAAACGAATTAAATAGATGAAAGAAAATAGATAGTATAAAAGCAACTTTTCGAGTTGGTTTGTATAATAAAAGCGGAATAATTAAACCATCGAATAATATGCCTCCATATGCTAATATATAATGAAGTGTTTTATTTTGAAGTAATTCGCCAACAATAATATAGTGTTTTTTACCACGCATTAAAATCTCCATAACGGTTGTGTCTAACCAATCTGGATATATTTTTGCTACTGAAGCATATGTATAAACAATAAACATTTGAAGTATAAAAACACCTTTGCACCATTGTGGCATCGATATACTTTTAATATTTGGGTTAAGTTTAGCATCTATAGAAAAATACTTGTTTGCAGGTTGTAAAGCCATAATAGCACTTAATAAAATAAGTAAATAATAATGGTTGTTGTACGATGCTTTTTGCATAAAGTACGTGCCTGCCCAAAGCAAAGTAAAACCAATAATGCCTAGTCTGTATTTATACCCAAACATTACAAGCAAAGCAAATATGCCCATAATAAGATAATAAAAATACATGCCATTACCAGGTAAAGGTTGTAACCATTCTAAACCTATAAAATTAAAGGTAAATTTAGGAGATACTAATGTTGTGTTTACCCAACCTGTAAGTATAGCGCCAACAGATTCTAGAAAGCAGAGTAAGCCAAAAATGATGCGAAAAACAATTAATGAAGAATTGTCTGTGTGCTTAAACAGCCATTTAGTTATCATGGTTGTTAGTGTTTAAATAATGTAAAGCCATTTTTTTGTCTTTAGATAATTGTATTTTTAAGGCTTCAACAGATTCAAAGCGTTGTTCGTCTCTAATTCTATCAATTAAATCGATTTGGATTTTAGTATCATAAATATCTTCATCAAAATTAAAAAAATGAACTTCTATGGTTTCTTTATTACCATTAACTGTTGGGTTTACACCAATATTCATCATACCATAAATTAAATTATTATTAATGGTAGCACTTACGATGTACGAGCCTTGTTTGGGTATTAATTTATAATTTTCTTCTATAGCAATATTTGCAGTAGGAAATTTTATTTGTCTTCCTAGTTTTTTTCCTTTAACCACTGTGCCAGTAAGCATAAAGTTATAACCCAGAAATGCATTGGCTTTTTTAACGTCTCCATCGTTTAAAGCTTTACGTATTTTTGTAGAGCTTACAGCAACTTCGTTTATATCTTGCGCAGATATTTCTTCAACCTCAAAATTATATTTTTCGCCAAAGGCTTTTAAGTCGTCTATACTGGCATTTCTATTTCTGCCAAACCTATGGTCGTAACCTATAATTACCTTTTTAGCTTTAAGTTTGTCTACTAAAATTTGTTTTACAAAATCTTCGGCAGAAAGGCGCGAAAAATCTATGGAGAATTTTTTAATAAGTAAATAGTCTAAACCTAAGTTGTCTAGAATTTTACTGCGTTCGTCTATAGTATTTAGTAGCTTTATATTGGCATCTTTTTGTAATACCATTCTTGGGTGAGGAAAAAAAGTAAGAATAACCGATGCTAAATTATTTAGCAAACTAGTTTCTAACAATTTAGTTACTATTTTTTGATGACCAATATGTACACCGTCAAATGTTCCAATAGTTATTACAGCCTGTTTTTCAGGTTTATATGCTTCAATGTTTTTTACTGTACTCATAAAAATCTCAAAATTGCTATTTCAATTAAAAAAAGCTAGATTTGTCTAGATTGTTAATGAAATTGCCCCAAATATTTTATTATGAGAACAAAACTACATTATGTTTTATCAACCGCAATGCTTTTGGTTGTCTTTTCTAGTTTTGCGCAAAAATCTTCTTGGAAGCATCTCGATAATATTCAAAACTCTGATAAAATAGAGCAGCTACATCTCAACCGTAGTAAAACTCATTTTTACGAATTAGATACAGCAAATTTAACTAAAAATATACAAGCTGTTACTTCAAAAAGTATATCAAATAAAAATTCAACTATAGAAATCCCAAATTTAAATGGAGGTTTTGATGTTTTTTCTATTTACGAAACTTCTGTTTTTTCGCCTACGCTTTCGGCTAAATACCCGCAAATAAAGTCGTTTACAGGAATTAGTACAACAGGTAATGGTGCCTTATTAAAAATGAGTACATCTCCAAATGGTATTCAAACTATGGTGTCTTATCCAGATAGGCCAACCGCTTTTATGCAACAAGCCTCGAGAGGATCTAATCAATATATATTATATGATGATAAATCGAAAGAAGATGCTGTAAAAACTTTTGGTTGTAAGACATTTGAAGCTTTTAGTAAATCTCAAAGTAAGTCTAATAATGTAAAAATAAACGAAGGTGGAGCAAATAACCAAACGCTTCAAAAATTTAGATTGGCCATATCTGTTACAGGCGAATATACCGCTTATTATGGAGGTACTGTTGCTGGTGCTTTGGCAGGTATAAATGCTACTTTAACTCGGGTTAATGCCATTTTTGAAACCGATATGGCTATTACTTTCCAGCTTGTAGATGCTACAGAGTTAATTTATACTAATGCAGGAACAGATCCTTACTCTAGCGCTAGTAATCTTGAAAACTGGAATTCTGAATTACAAAATAATTTAACAGCCACAATAGGTAATGCAGCTTACGATATTGGTCATCTTTTTGGGGCTAGTGGTGGCGGTGGCGATGCTGGTTGTATAGGTTGTGTTTGTACAGACGATATAAAAGGAAGCGGTTATACATCGCCAGATAATGATATTCCTGAAGGTGATGCCTTCGATATAAATTATGTTGTACACGAAATAGGTCATCAAATGGGGGCAAACCATACATGGTCTTACAGTTCTGAAGGTACAAATGTACAGTCTGAACCAGGAAGTGGTAGTACCATAATGGCATACGCAGGAGTTACAGATCAAGACGATGTGCAATTAAATAGCGATTCTTATTTTCATTACCATAGTATTAAGCAAATACTAGATAATGTTAATACTAAAACATGCCAAACAATAACACCAATAGCTAATGCAGCTCCAGTTGCAAACGCAGGTGGAGATTTTACAATTCCGTTAGGTACACCATATGTGTTAAAAGGAAGCGCAACAGACAATAATACGAGCGACGTTTTAACCTATTGTTGGGAGCAAATAGATAGTGGTATTGTAAATAGTGCCAATTTTAGTGCAACTCGAGCATCAGGATCTTTAAACAGGTCGTTGCCTCCATCAATATCTCCTGATAGATTTATACCAAATATAAAAAATGTTATAAACGGACAATTAACAGAGTCTAACCCTGGGGTTGGAAGTTCTTGGGAATCTGTGTCTACTATATCAAGATCGCTTAATTGGGCGCTTACAGTAAGAGATAGAAACCCCGAAAACGATACGAGTAATAGCCAAACAAGTTTTGATACTATGGCAATAACTGTAGATAACACATCTGGACCATTTGTTGTAACCTCGCAAAATACTGCCAATATAGATTGGAAACCTGGAAATTCTGAAACTATTTTATGGGATGTTGCCAATACTAATTCGGCTCCTGTAAATACATCGTTTGTTAATATATTATTATCTACTGATGGCGGATTAACTTTTGATACCGTTTTACTCGAAAATACTCCAAATGATGGCTCTCAAGATATTACAGTGCCTTTTATTTCTGAACCCTTTTGTAGAATAAAAATAGAGGCTGTAGATAATATTTATTATGCCATTAACAGCGAAAATTTTGCTATAAACTATACTGTTAATACTATTTGTTCTTCAAATTTCTCGTCTGCTACAAATCTTAATTTAGCGGTTACAGATGGAACTGAAACTACTCACACCATTAGCGTACCAGATAGTGGTGTTTTAAGCGAAGTTAAAGTGAATATTGATATGCAACACAGTTACATAGACGATTTAGTTATTAAAATTACGCACCCTAATGGTAGTACATCGTCTAGGCTTTGGAATAGAAATTGTTTTGACGAATCGAATATTATAGTATCTTTTGAAGATTGGGCTAACAATATTAATTGTAACGCAACGGGAGCTGGAAGTATTTATGCTCCTGCAGAATCGCTAGATGTTTTTAGTGGTTTAGACATGGCAGGAGATTGGCAAATATCTTTAACAGATTTAGCAACAGGAGACGATGGTGTTTTAAATTCTTGGTCTTTAGATTTCTGCACACAAACAGCAGAGATTACAAATATTGATATAGAAGAGCCTACCGAAGAGGTTATTGGAGTTAAAGTATACCCAAACCCAAATGAAGGAAGCTTTTTTGTTGCTTTTACGTCAGAGTCTAATTTACCTATACAAATTATAATGAGTGATGTAAGAGGTAGTATTATATTTAATAAAACATACTCTGAGATAGAAAACTTTAAACAAGAAATAAAACTTAATAATACCTTTTCTGGTATGTATGTTTTAACAATTACTGATGGTTTTATTTATACTAAGAAAAAAGTAATAATTAACTAAACTTTTTACTTACCATTAAAAGTGTTCATGGTGTTGTTAATGCCAGCTAATCCAAAAGATTTTATAATTTTTACACTTTGATCTAGCCTTTCTTTAAGTAGGCTGTTTTCTTCTTGAGTCCATTCGCCTAATACGTAATCTACTTGTCTGCCTTTAGTAAATGCATCGCTTATTCCAAATCTAAATCTATTGTATTTGTTGGTGTTAAGTTTAACTTGAATGTCTTTTAAACCATTATGTCCACCATCACTTCCTTTTGTTTTTACACGTATGCTTCCAAAGGGTAAGTTTAAGTCGTCTGTAATTACAAGTAGGTTTTCTAACGAAATTTTTTCTTTAGTTAACCAATATAATACTGCCTTGCCACTTAAATTCATATAGGTATTTGGTTTAAGTAAAATAAAGGATCTTCCTTTTAGTTTGTATGTTGCAATGTCTCCTAGTTTTTGAGTTTCGAAGTTTAGGTTTTCTTGTTTTGCTAACTCATCTAAAACTTTAAATCCAATATTATGACGTGTTTCCGCATATTCTGCTCCTAAATTACCTAGACCTACTATTAAAAATTTTTTCATTATATCTTGTTCTTCTTCTTTATGATTTTGCTTTTTAAATAACTTTAAAACGAATTGCCAAATCATAGATTTATTTTTAGGTTGTCTTAATTTATTAACCAACTTGCTCACCCCTTTTTTTGGGAAACGCTAAAAAAGTAGTTGTTTATTTTGTAAAAATAAAAAAGCATCTCGAATTAATCGAGATGCTTTTAATATTTAGTTTAATGCTAAATTTATTCTTGAGCTGCTTCTGCTGGAGCTGCTTCTGCACCTTCTGCATCATCTTCTTCATCATCATCAGCAACTGCTGTTCTAGAAGTTCTTACTTGAACTACAACAGAGTTTTCTGGGTGAGCAATACTGTATTTGTCGTTAGCTAATTCTCCTACTGTAATTTTATCACCAATTTTTAATGGAGTAATATCTATTTCTATAAAATCTGGTAAGTTAGCAGGAAGTGCTTTAATACGTAATTTTCTGTATGGTCTTCTTAAAACACCACCATTTTTAACACCTCTAGAGTTTCCTATTAAGTTAACAGGAATGTTTAAAGAAATTTCTTTGTCTTCAAATAACTGATAGAAATCTACGTGTAAAATTCTGTCTGTTACTGGGTGAAATTGGATGTCTTGTAATACAGCATTAAAAGTATCTCCATTTTCTAAGTTAATTACAACTGTATGCGCATTTGGCGTGTATACTAGTTTAGAGAATGCTAATTCTTTTGCTGAGAAATGAACTGGCTTATCTCCTCCGTATAATACGCAAGGAACCTGACCAGCATTACGTAAGGCTTTTGTTGCTTTTTTGCCTACGCTTTCTCTTTGAGATCCGTCGATTGTAATTGATTTCATCTTTGTTTATATATAAATTAAATTAATATTCTTTTTTCGCCTTGCTTATTAATTTTGTTTCGTTTTATTGAAATATAAATTTATAGTTTAGCGTTTGTTTACATAACAAATTTCGAACTTATCGATTGGTTGTTATGTACTTTTTCCATGATGTCTGCAAAAAGGTTAGCACATGTAAGTACTTTAACTTTATCGCTTAAAGGTTTTACTGGAATAGAATCTGTAACAATTAATTCTTCTAATTTAGAGTTATTAATGTTGTCGTATGCTTTGCCAGATAAAACAGGGTGTGTACAAATAGCTCTAACACTAAGTGCACCACGCTCCATCATTAAATCGGCTGCTTTTGTTAAGGTTCCAGCAGTATCAACCATATCGTCTACCAAAACAACGTTTTTACCTTCTACATTGCCAATAAGCTCCATATGCGAAATAACATTAGCTTTAGCACGTTGCTTATAACAAATTACAACGTCGCTTTTTAATGCTTTAGAGTATGCATAAGCTCTTTTAGAACCACCCATATCTGGAGATGCAATGGTTAGGTTAGGCAAGTTTAAACTTTTTAAATAAGGTAAAAAGATAATAGAACCATATAAGTGATCTACAGGTTTTTCGAAAAAGCCTTGAATTTGATCTGCGTGCAAATCCATTGTTATAATTCTAGTAGCTCCTGCTGTTTCTAGCATTTTAGCAACTAGCTTTGCAGCAATAGGCACTCTTGGTTTGTCTTTTCTGTCTTGTCTTGCCCACCCAAAATAAGGTAAAACAGCTGTAATGTGTCTTGCAGATGCACGCTTGGCAGCATCTATCATTAACAGCATTTCCATTAAATTTTGAGGGCCAGGGTTAGTAGATCCAATAATAAAAATTCTGGTTCCACGAATTGACTCTTCGTAAGATGGTTGAAACTCACCATCGCTATAAGTTGAGGTAATTACATTTCCTAACTTTGTTCCAAATGCTTTGGCAATATTTTCTCCTAGGACTGTACTTTGAGTACATGCAAAAATTTTAGCTTCAGGAATTACGATTGGCATAGTTAATGTGTTGTTTTATAGCACTAAACAGTGCCTTATTTTAAACGAGGTGCAAATTTATGCATTTATTTTAATCTAAAAAGTATATTGGCGAGTATTTTTATGTTTAATTTCGAAAAAATATATATTTTTGCTGCCCAGTAAATGCTCAAGTGGTGGAATTGGTAGACACGTCGGATTCAAAATCCGATTCTTCGGAGTGTGGGTTCGATTCCCACCTTGAGTACTTAAATCCACAATGCGGTTAATATTTAATTGTATTGTGGATTTTTTACATTTAAACCTTTCTATTATACGCTTCTCATTAAAAAAAACGCTTATTTTCCTGCTATAATTTTAAGCTATTTAAGTAATTATAAATTATATTTGGTTCTTTGTTTTTCATCTTTTAAATGGAGAAAGACATAAAAAAAACTTACAATTACATTCAATTAAAACTTAACTAAGAATTTTACAGTTCTTAAAAATCAACAATTAAACAACTAAAACATGAAAAACATCAAGCATTTCATTTTACTAGCACTTGTACTCGTTATTAGTGTAAATTGTAAAGAAAAACCAAAGGCTGTAGAGCCGGTTAAGGAAGAAAGCCAAACTAAACCTAATATTGTAGTTATTTATGTAGACGATTTAGGTTATGGCGATGTTGGCTTTAATGGTGCTACAGAAATTAAAACACCAAATTTAGATAAACTAGCCAATAATGGGGTTCGTTTTACAAACGGTTTTGCATCGTCTGCAACTTGTACGCCAAGTAGATATGCATTACTTACAGGTGTTTATCCCTGGAGAAATAAAAACGCTAAAATTTTACCAGGAACAGCGCCTTTAATTATTTCGACAGAACAAATGACTATACCTAAAATGTTAAAAACTAAAGGGTATCATACAGGAATTGTAGGTAAATGGCACCTTGGTTTAGGTACCGGAATTGTAAACTGGAACGAACATGTTAGCCCAGGACCAAACGAAGTTGGTTTCGATTATTCTTATATCATGGCAGCAACTCAAGATAGAGTACCAACAGTATATATAGAAAATGGAGACGTTGTAGGTTTAGACCCTAACGACCCAATAGAGGTTAATTACAAAGAGAATTTTGCAGGTCAGCCAACAGGAAAAGATAATCCAGAGTTAACTAAAATGAAATGGCACCACGGACATAACAATACTATTGTAAACGAAATACCTCGTATTGGTTACATGAAAGGTGGCGAAAAAGCAAAATGGAAAGATGAAGACATGGCAGATCACTTTTTAAAAGGCGCTCAAAACTATGTAAAGAAACATAAAGACGAACCATTCTTTCTTTATTATGCTATGCAACAACCACATGTACCTAGAACACCACACCCAAGATTTGTTGGGTCTTCTGGTTTAGGGGCAAGAGGCGATGTTATTGTTGAAGCCGATTGGTGTATTGGTGAGTTTGTAAAAACATTAGAAGCAGAAGGTTTATTAGAAAATACGTTAATTGTATTTACAAGTGATAATGGCCCAGTTTTAAATGATGGTTATTTTGATGAGTCTGATACAAGAATAGGTAAGCATACACCAGCAGGTAAATTAAGAGGTGGTAAATATAGTTTGTTTGAAGCAGGAACGCGTATGCCTTTCTTTACATATTGGAAAGGTACAATTAAACCATCTGTGTCTGATGCGTTGGTATGTCAATTAGATTTATTATCATCTTTATCTAAATTAGTTGGTAGCGATATTAAGGTAGAAGATAGTAAGGAATTGTTAGATGTTTTCTTAGGAAAATCTAATAAAGGCAGAGAAAGTTTAGTTATAGAGGCTACTTCTAGAACTGCTTATAAAGAAGGAGATTGGGTAATGATTCCGCCTTACCAAGGCCCTGCAGTTTTAAAAGATGTGCAAATCGAGATAGGAAATGCCAAAAATTTTCAACTGTATAATTTAAAGGAAGACATATCTCAGCAAAATAATTTAGCCGAGACTAATAAAGAAAAACTTCAAGATATGCTTACAAAGTTTGAAGCTATTCGAGGAGAAGGTTATAAAAAAATAGCTAAAATAGAGTTGAAATAAATTTAGTTTTAGTTTATAAAAAAAAAATCGGGTATACTTTAAAGTATACCCGATTTTTTTTATAAAATAGTTTAGATTTTATGTTTTAATAGAGTTAAGATTTTAGCTTAATGTATTTGTTTTTGTATTCGCTAGCCGATATTTTTTTTAATTTTTTAAATATTCTATTAAAACTAGAAAAGGAGTTAAAGCCTGTGTCGTAACATATTTGCGATATGCTTTTTTCGCCATTAATTAGCATTTGGCATGCTTTGTTAACTCTAAACTCTCTTATAAACTGAAACGGTGTTTTTCCTGTTCTGCTTTTAAAATAACGACAAAAAGAGTTTGTTGTCATGTGCGCTATTTTGGCTAAATCTTCTAGCGAGATGTCTTTTACATAGTTTTCGCCAATGTAATTAATAACTTTTTGTATTCTGTCTTCGCCTTTGCTAGATGTTTTTAGCTCAAAACCTTCGCTAGATAAGTATTTGTATTTTTTTTCTTCGGATAGTATTTTAAAAATAGTTGTAAAAAGAATTATTTTTTCGGCGCCTTCACTTTTAGAGAACTTTATAAGTTTCTTTTTTAATCGTTTTCCGGTTTTTTTAGAAAAAAGAATACCTCGCTTAGAATTTTGAATAAACTCATTAATTTTTGAAAATTCGGGAAGCGAAAAAAACGACTGGTTTTCAAATAAATCTTTAAACTTTATAACTATAAAATCGGCTGCCGATCCTTTTTCTTTTAACTCATTTTTAAATAAGTGTGGTAAGCCTCCTCCTATCATTACCAATTCATGGTCTTTAAAATGGTCCATGTTATCTCCAACTATTCTTACACCTTCTCCTTTAATAGTAAACATAAGTTCGTGCTCTTCGTGATAATGCCAATTATCGCCAAAGTATGGTACTTTTTTACGTTTAATATAAAACGATTCAGATTCAGATTTTTCTAATGGGAGATATTTAAGTTCCAAAGTTTAATTTAGTTTTACCGTAGGTTTACATTATAAAGTTACCATTTTAAATAGCTATAGCGTAACAATTATAACCATTTTTTTTCTAACGAAATAAAAGAGTTTTATCAAAATCGTTAACAAATTTATAAATGCTATATTTATTCCGTTTAAATTACCTTTTAATTGGTATACAAATTAATTTAAAATAAAACCCATTATGTCAAAACCCTTAACTTTTAAGTTTAAAACAAAATATCAACCTACTTCAATTTTAGCTTTAATAATTATACTTTGTGTATGGAGTTGTAAATTTGATAAAAAAGCAGAAAATAAGTTTGTAGAAAAAGAAGATTGGATTGCTCTTTTTAACGGAAAAGATTTAACAGGTTGGGATATTAAAATAACTGGGTTAGATATAAATGATAATTATAAAGAAACCTTTGTTGTGGAAGATAGCATGCTAAGAATAACTTATGATAATTATGAGAATTTTGAAGATAAGTTTGGTCACCTTTATTATAAAACACCATTTTCGTATTACAAACTTAGTTTTGATTATAGGTTTACAGGAAATCAAATACCAGGCGGTTCGCACTGGAATGTAAGAAACAGTGGTGTAATGTTACATTCACAATCTGCAGCAAGTAACGAGTATAATCAAAATTTTCCAGTATCTGTAGAGTTTCAACTTTTAGGAGGTTTAAATGATAATAAAGAGCGTACAACAGCAAATGTTTGTACACCAGGTACAGCGGTTGTTATGGGAGATACTTTAAACTATAAACACTGTATTTCGTCAAATTCTAAAACTTATTTTGGCGATCAGTGGGTGCATGCTGAAGCTATTGTTATGGGTGGAGAATCTATGACGTTTATAGTAGAAAAAGATACGGTTCTTAGTTTTAAACTACCTCAAGTTGGAGCAACAGAACCTAATAAGCAATATAAAGGCGAAAATTGGGATAAATGGGGAATGCCAAAAACAAAAGAGGCGTGGAGCAAAAAAGCTGGAGAGGTTATTACAGAGGGCTACATTGCGTTACAAGCAGAAAGTCACCCTATAGATTTTAAGAATATAAATCTTTTAGATCTTTGTGGTTGTATGGATAAAAAAGCCAAAAACTACAAGTCTTATTATGTAAAGAATAAGCCAGAAACTTGTATATATTAAAATTAATTACTTAAAATAAAAAAGAGATAAGTTACATGCTGTTAACTTATCTCTTTTTTATTTTGCCTTTTTTTTTGTTAAAAGTTCTTTGGCGTAATTTACTTTAACATATCTGGTGTAGCAACGGTTCTAAATCCAACATGCTCAGACGATGAATCTTTGCTAGAGCCCATTCTAGAAGATACTCTATAACTAGCGCAATAACTATCGCTACATAAAAACGAACCGCCTTTAATTATAATTTCTTCTAAATAGGGGTTGTTAGGGTTATAAGCCACTTTTGCTCCTGTAGGGTTAATGGTTGGTTTGCCAGAAGCAGCTAATTCTTCATAATATTTTAAATTGTATAAATCGCTAGTAATTTCCCAAACATTACCAGCCATTTCGTACAGTCCAAAACTATTTTGAGGGTATGTTTTAACAGGTGCGCTTCTTTCAAAACCATCTTCTACGGTATTGTTAACAGGAAATTCTCCTTCCCAACTATTTACATTTTTAGATAATTCTGTAATGTCGTCTCCCCATGAGTAAATAGTGTTTTTACTTGTGCCTCTAGAAGCGTATTCCCATTCAGCTTCTGTAGGCAAACGTCTTCCTGCCCATTCGCAATATGCTTGAGCGTCTTGGTAAGATACGTGTACAACAGGATAGTTATCTTTACCTTCTATGTTTGTGTTTGGGCCACTAGGGTGTCTCCAATTTACACCAATAGACCATTCCCACCATTGCGAAAAATCGTATAAGTTAGGTAGCGAAGATTTTGTTTTTTTAAATAATAAAGATCCTGGTTGTAAAATAGAGTCGTGGGGTTTTGGAGTCCCTTCTGGAAGTTGTTTTTTCATTTCTTCCCAATTTATAGGGCGCTCGGCTATAGTTATGTAACCTGTTTCTTCTGTAAATTTTTTAAACTGAGCGTTAGTAACCTCGGTAATGTCCATAAAAAAGCCATTTACACTTACAGGGTGTTGTGGCTTTTCGTGCGCCATAGCAGTTTTATCTTGAGGCACAGCACCTTGCTGAAAAGACCCAGCAGGAATCCAAATCATGCCATCTGGCGCTTTCATTTTGGTGTTTTTATCTTGGTTTACAGTGTTTATTTCTGTTTTAGTTTCTGTTGTTGTTTTTTCTATGGTTTTAGATGTTTCGTTTTTACAACCTGTAAAAGTTAAAAGCCCAACACACGAAGCTATTAGTAATATGTTATGTTTCATTTAATATAGTTTGTTAGCAAATGTATTTATAATTTTTTGTAATCTCATGTTCTTAGTCACTATTACATATCTACAAAATCTATACATAGTTTAAAAGCTTATAAATTAACTGTTTTCTATCCTATTGGTTTTAATTACCTTTGCGCAACTTAATATATTTGTATATGATACATTCAATGACGGGTTATGGAAAATCTGTATTGCAATTACCAACTAAAAAAATAACAATAGAGCTTAAATCTCTTAACAGTAAAAATTTAGATTTAAACGCACGAATGCCTTCTATTTATAGAGAAAAAGAATTAGGGATTCGTAAACTTCTTGCAGAAAAACTGGTACGCGGTAAAGTAGATTTTTCAATTTTTGTAGAAACCACTGCCGAAGATACGTCTACACAAATTAATACCCCTGTTGTAAAACAATATATTAGTCAGTTAAAAAATGTAGTAGAGGGTAGTAGCGAAATAGAATTGCTTAAAATGGCAGTTAGATTTCCAGATGCCTTAAATACTGTTAGAGAAGAAATTGATGAAAATGAATGGAAAGCTATAGCAGATGAGATAAATAAAGCGGTAGATTTTATTAATAACTACAGATTAAATGAAGGCAAGGTTTTAGAAGTCGATTTTAATAAAAGAGTTGCTGCTATTTCTGAGATTTTAGAGCAGGTTATTGCTATAGACCCAGAGCGTATTGAAGCTGTTAGAGAGCGTTTAAATAAAGGCGTTGCCGATTTAAAAGAGAAATACGATGAAAACAGATTTGAGCAAGAATTGGTGTATTATATTGAGAAATTTGATATTACCGAAGAAAAAGTACGCTTAAAAAATCATTTAAATTATTTTATAGAAACATTAAATTCTAAAGATTCTAACGGAAAAAAATTAGGGTTTATAGGGCAAGAAATGGGACGAGAAATTAACACTATTGGCTCTAAAAGTAATTATGCCCCAATGCAGCAATTGGTAGTGCAAATGAAAGATGAGTTAGAAAAAATTAAGGAACAATTATTAAATGTTCTTTAAACAAACAGTAAAGTGTTATAAAAGGTTAAAATAAATAGTGTCGCACTGGTGGAATTTCTAAGTGTATAAAAAACAAAAGTCTTGGCAGAACAAAATAGCAAACAGGAAGGTAAATTAATTGTGTTTTCAGCACCATCCGGATCTGGAAAAACAACCATAGTAAAACATTTATTAGGTGTAGAAAATTTGAATTTAGAATTTTCTATATCTGCAACATCTCGAGAGAAACGAGGGGCAGAAGTAGATGCAAAAGATTATTATTTTTTATCGACTAAGGAGTTTAAAAATAAAATTAAAGGCGACGAATTTCTTGAGTGGGAAGAGGTATATCGCGATAATTTTTACGGAACATTAAAAACCGAAGTAGAACGTATTTGGGCAAAAGGTAAAACGGTTATTTTTGATATTGATGTTTCTGGCGGGTTGCGCATAAAGCGAAAGTTTCCAGACCAAACCTTAGCAATTTTTGTAAAGCCACCAAGTGTAGACGAACTAAAAATTAGACTAAAAAAACGAAAAACAGAAACCGATGATAAAATAAACATGCGAGTTGCAAAGGCATCAGCAGAGCTAGCAACTGCACCTTTGTTTGATACTATTATTGTTAACGATACGTTAGATAAAGCACTTGTAGAAGCAGAAGGTAAGGTTAGAGATTTTTTAAATTCTTAAAAACTAAACATGAAAATTGGTCTGTATTTTGGTTCTTTTAATCCCATTCATATCGGTCATCTTGTTATAGCCAATTATATGGCTGAGCATAGCGATTTAGATCAAATTTGGTTTGTAGTAACACCGCATAATCCGTTTAAAAAGAAATCTAGTTTATTAGACAATCATCAGCGTTTAGAACTGGTCTACCTTGCTACAAAAGAGTATTCTAAATTAAAACCTAGCGATATAGAGTTTAACTTGCCACAACCAAATTATACGGTAAATACATTAGCTTATTTACAAGAAAAGTATCCTAATAAAGAGTTTTCGTTAATTATGGGCGAAGACAATTTAAAAGGATTTCATAAATGGAAAAACTATGAGGTTATTCTAGAAAATCATCATATTTATGTTTATCCTAGAATTTCTGGCGGACATATTGAAACGCAATTTGATGAACATAAAAAAATACATAAAGTTAACGCTCCAATTATGGAGTTGTCTTCAACATATATACGTAATAGTATAAAACAAGGTATAAACATAAAACCAATGCTGCCAGAACATGTTTGGGAGTACTTGGATATTATGAATTTTTATAGGTAGTTTTTAAACGATTCCTTAATAAATTAGGGTTAAATGTAAGTTTATGGTTAATTCTGTGAAAGAATTTTCTTTTTATATGTTAATATCCATTTTCTTTTATATTTTTATATAATTAATAATTCTAAATGAAAAGTGAAAATTCCAACTTGTATGTTGTTGGTATTGGTGCTTCTGCAGGAGGTTTAGACGCTATACAAACCCTGTTCGATCACGTGCCTAACAACACCGGGATGGCATTTATAATCATTCAACACCTCTCACCTGATTTTAAAAGCTTAATGCCCGAATTGCTTAGTAAGCATACATCTATGCCTATTTATAAAACTGAAGATAAGCAGGTTATAGAGCCAAATTGTATTTATTTAAATCATCGAAATAAAAATTTACATATAAAAGGCAATAAATTATACCTTTTAGATAAAGGGCCTAAGCACAACCTAAATCTACCCATAGATATATTTTTTCACACATTAGGAGAGGAGCATGGGGAAAGAGCTATTGGAATTGTTTTATCTGGAACAGGATCTGATGGATCTAGAGGTTTATACTCTATAAAAGAAGGAGGAGGCACTATTGTAGTGCAAGAACCAGTTTCGGCACAGTTTGATGGCATGCCAAACTCTGCTATAATGACGAATTTGGCAGACTATATATTAAGACCCGAAAAAATCGCAGAAATATTTTGTAAAACCCCAAACGAGAGGCTATTGTTAACAGACAAAAATTTAGATTCAACCATATCTGAAGAAACCTTATTAAATAATGTATTTACAATTATTTTTAAGTTTTCAGATATAGATTTTAGAGAATATAAAAAAAACACTCTTATACGTAGGTTAGAAAAACGTATGAGCATAAATAACATAGATCATTTGTTTGATTATGTTACCTTTTTATCTAGTAACGTAGAAGAAAAGCAAGCTTTAAAAGAAGACTTTTTAATTGGAGTTACACGTTTTTTTAGAGACACAGAAGCATTTTCTATCTTAAAAACAGATGTTGTACCTGCATTATGCGAGTCTAAAAGAAACTCAGAAACTATTAGGGTTTGGGTGCCAGGCTGCTCTACTGGAGAAGAGGTGTATTCTATTGCGGTTTTAATAGACGATTATATTAAGGTACATAAATTAAACTTAGATTTTAAAATATTTGCAACAGATATAGATCCTAAAGCGTTATCTATTGCTGGTTCTGGGTTGTATAGCGTAAATATTATTAACGAAATAGAAAAGAAGTATTTAGATAAGTATTTTTTAAAAATTGGAGATAAAATACAAATTATAAAGCGTATTAGAGATAAAATAGTTTTCTCGCATCATAACTTAATTAAAGACCCACCTTTTATTAGAATGGATCTTATTTCGTGTAGAAATCTACTTATTTATTTTGAGAACAATATTCAAAAAAAAATAATACTAAACTTTCAATTTGCCTTAAACAAGTTTGCTTATTTGTTTCTGGGCAATAGCGAGTCTTTAGGGGTAGCAGCTAAATATTTTAAACCAATAGATGTAAAGTGGAAGGTATTTCAGAATATTACAAAAACAACAAGAATACCATCTCAAACTAATTCTTTAGAGCGTGTTTCTACAATAATTTATAAAGCGCCAATAGCTAATATAAAATCGCCTCATTTAAGGACAAAAGAAAGTCCAGAACTAATATTTCATAAGTATTTAAGTAAAAAGTTTAGTCCTGCATCAATATTTATCGATAAAAATTTTAATATCCTTTTTATTAAAGGAGACGCAGGTAAACGTTTGTCGCATAGCGAAGGTGTTTTTCAGAATAATTTATTAAAAATTGTAAATCCAGATATTGCTAGGCTTATACGAAGCGGTGTTAGAAGACTTGAAACCGAAAGTCAGGATGTTATTATTAAAGATATTGAAAATAAAACGGAAACCGAAAGTTTTTCGTTCGATTTAAAGTTTCATAAACCAAATATAGACGATAATTTAAATGGTTGTTATTTAATTGAATTTACAAACGATAGAGTTATAGAAGATAGTAACTCAATTGTTGTAAAAAATATAGATATTAATGAGGTTTCAAACCAGAGATTAGAAGATTTAGAGAACGAACTTAAATTTGTTAAAACAGAATTACAAAATGTAATTGAAGAATTAGAAACGAGCAACGAAGAGTTACAATCGTCTAACGAAGAGTTAATGGCATCAAATGAAGAACTTCAGAGTACCAACGAAGAGCTTCAGTCTGTAAACGAAGAATTGTATACGGTAAACTCAGAAATGCAAGAAAAAAATAAAGAGCTTACCAACCTAAGTAATGATGTAACTAATTTACTAGATAACACAGAAATTGCTACGCTGTTTTTAGATACAGACTTACAAATTAGAAAATTTACTCCTGCTCTTAAAGATATTTTTAATTTGCACGAATCAGATTATGGTAGACCAATTTCCAGTTTTACATCAAATTTTAACGAAGAAACTAGAATAACCATTCTTGAAGACTCTAAGTTGGTTTTAGAAAAACTTGTTACTATAGAAAAGCAATTACGCGATAAAAATGGTAATTATTATCTATTTAGAGTTAGCCCATTTATTACTGCAGACAAAATAATAAATGGTTTGGTAATAACTTTAAATAACATAAATAAACTAAAAGATACAGAGCGCGAGCTTAAAACCTCTGAGATAAGATATAAAAATTTATTTCTACACCTAAATGAAGGTTTTATGCATGGCGAAATAATTACGGATAATGAAGGCGCTCCTATAGATTGGGTTTATATTGATGCTAACCCGGCTTACGAAAAGCTTATAGGTTTAAAAAGTAAAGAATTTGTAAATTATAGATTGTTAGATGTTTTACCGTATATAAATGACGATCCAACAGATTGGATTTCTACTTTTGGCGAAACTGCAATTTCTGGAAAAGAACAGTCTATAAAAGAATACGTGACTAAAGATGGCAAGCACTATCAAGTTAACTTGTTTTCGCCAGCTAAGGGCGAGTTTGCAGCTACATTTGCAGATGTTACAGAGCTAAAAAATAAAGAGCAAGCTCTGGTTGCAAGTCAGGCAGAACTTACTCGGGCTCAAGAAATAACTCATGTGGGCAGTTGGTATTTTGATATACATTCTAGTAAAGTAAGATGGACAAAAGAGTTGTATAAAATTTATGGTTTTGACCACACTAAGCCTGTACCAGATTATCCAGAACATGAAAAATTGTTTACAAAAGATAGTTGGGGCCTACTATCTAAGGCTGTAGAAACTGCTGGAAAAACAGGAGAGCCTTACGATTTGGTATTAGAAATGGTTAGGAAAAATGGAGAGAAAGGTTGGCTTAATACTATGGGAGAAGCTGTAAAAGATGCAAATGGAAATATTATAGCTTTAAAAGGTGCAGTACAAGATGTAACACAAAAAAAACGATACGAAGAAGAGCTTATTAAAGCTAAAAAGGAAGCAGAAATAGCAAATATTCATAAAAATTACTTTTTGGCTAATATGAGCCATGAAATAAGAACACCTATGAATGGTGTTATAGGTTTTTCTGAGCTTTTAAGAAACGACGATTTATCTAAAGAAGAACGAATTAAGTATTTAGAAATTATTGACGGAAGCTCTAAACAATTGTTAAATTTAATTGATGATATAATAGACGTTGCCAAAATAGAGTCTAACGAAATAAAAATGATTTATAAGGATTGTCATATTTCTAACCTTATAAATAATTTAGAAATTACATACAACCAATTAAAGAAAGCTAAAAATAAAGAACAAGTTACTATAAAAGCAGAAATACCAGAAGCACATAAAGATTTGGTAATTATTACAGATAGTCAGCGATTACAGCAAGTAATTTCTAATTTACTAAACAATGCGTTAAAGTTTTCTGAGAAAGGAGTAATTTCTTTTGGTTATACAATAGAACACGATAACCTTAAATTTTTTGTGAAAGATCAGGGTATGGGGATTCCTAAAAATAAACAAAAAGAAATATTTGAGCGTTTTAAACAGGTTAATTACGAAAACAATGCTAAGTATGGTGGTACAGGCTTGGGACTTTCTATTTGTAAGGGTATTGTAACATTACTTGGAGGCTATATTACGGTGTCATCTCAATTAAAAAAAGGCACATGTTTTGAGTTTACAATTCCTTTAAAATTAACAAAACTTAAAAATGTAAAACGAAATAATAAGGTATTTGCAGGTAAAAATTTTTTAAAAGATAAAACTATTTTAATTGCAGAAGACGATACTTTAATACAGTTGTTATTTAAAATAGTACTAAAAAAGACTGGAGCCAATGTTCTTTTTGCAAATACAGGAAAATCTGCTATAAATCTATATCAAAACCATTCTAATATAGATGTTGTATTACTTGATATAAGGATGCCAGAAATGAATGGCCTCGAAGCTATGGATAGATTGTTAGAGATAAATCCAGATGTAAAAATTATTATGCAAACAGCTTATGCTATGCCAGAAGAGCGAGAAAATTGTTTTAAAAGAGGTTGTGTAGGTTTTCTTTCTAAACCTGTAATAAAAGAAGAGTTGTACGAAATTCTTGATAAATGGATTGATTAAAAGTTTATAAGTAAAGAATAAAAAACCAACCGCTTTAGGTTGGTTTTTTATTTAATGGCATAGTAGCAACTTGTCGTTATAAACAATTTAAATTAACTTCGTTTAAAGTCGTATGTAGTATTTAAAAACTAATCAAAATCAATTAAATAGAAATTAATAATTTGAAAAATATACCCAATATATCATTTCAAAGCGAAAATCAGACAAAAGATTTTGAGTTATTAAATCTATCTAAATTATTTATACGGTTAAATGCAATTAAAGATCATGATCCAACTGCGCCTCACAGAATTTCTTTTTTTGCTTTGCTTATTGTTACTAAAGGGGAAGGGACACATCAAATTGATTTAAAAGAATATAACTTAGAGGAGGGAACGGTTCTTAAAATAGCAAAAGGACAAATACATGCGTTTCAAAAAAAAGCTAAATACGAAGGTTTTTTAATTGTTTTTACAGAAGATTTTGTACTAAATTATTTTTCTAAATCATCAATAAATATAATTTCTCATTTATATAATTATCATATAACATCGCCAATTTCTAATAATAAAGCGGGTAACGAAGCTATGTTAAGTCAACTTTTAGAAGAGGTTAAAACAGAAAATGTCTATGCCCAAAAAAATATTGTAGCTGCACTATTAGATTTGTATTTGCTAAGATTAGAAAGAAAAACTAACACGAGTAATTTTCAAAACAATAATTCTAAAAATTATAATTTGTTTATTCAATTTAAAAACTTGGTAGAGTCTAATTATACTAAAACAAGAAATGTAAAAGATTATGCTAGTATGTTATTTATATCTACTAAACTTTTAAATAGTGTAGTTAAAGAGTTTACTTTAAATACAGCCAAACATTTTATAGATAATTTTGTAATTCTAGAAACAAAAAGAGCAATGGCAAGCTCTAACCACAGCCTAAAAGAAATAGGCTTTGCCATTGGTTTTGATGAGGTAACAAACTTTACTAAATTTTTTAAAAAGCATACGGGTACCACGCCTAAACAATTTAAAATAGAGTTGCAATAGCTTTATTCTCAAATTTACCATTTTCTGTATCAAAGTGGTAGCGCAATCCATATGGAATTTAACGATGGTAAGGCAAAATACCAATGGCTTACAGGTTCTAGAAAAGGAAAAAGAAATAGCAATATACCTTTATAAGTTTCGTAAAATTGGAGACCATCTTTAATTTAGTTAATTGGCATGAAACGGTTATAAAAAATTATTTAACTATAGTGTTCGATTTCGAAAAAATGATGGTGCATACTTCTATAATACTAGGTTACTAAAACAAGCAAGAAAGACCTTTAATAACAGTTTTTAAAAGCGGAATTATAGATCATCTAAAAAAGCAAAGTTAGAATTAAATTTTATTTTGATGTGGTTAGTAAAGTGGTTGTCAAATCAAATTTATTACACATAATAAATGAAGGTACACATTTACCATTTTAAACCTCATTTTGATAATTTTTTAAAAGATGAATAGTTCCACCTTTGCAAGGTATAATAGGTTTAAGTAGTATGGTAGTACAACAAATTGAAATTAACCAAATAAATTTGGTTTTAAATCAGTTATTTAACGATTCTAAAAACGATAGAGATATTGTAAACGAGCTTTTTGTAAACAGAGCCGAAACATCTATTACACCTAAAGATTTTAAAGATGTTTATTTATCAATATCAAAAAAACAAGGGGAGTATTTAGTAGAGCTTATTAGAGATAATAATTTAAAAAATATTGTAGAGTTTGGTACTTCGTTTGGTATATCTACATTGTTTTTAGCTCAAGGTGTTTTAAATACAGGTGGTCATATTGTTACCACAGAGCTAATAGAGTCTAAAGTAAAAAGAGCAATAGTTAATTTTAAAAAAGCAGGTGTTAATAACCTTATCCAGGTTAAAACGGGTCATGCCATAGAGACTTTAAAAAATTATAACGCACCAATAGATTTGTTGGTGTTAGATGGTTGGAAAAATTTGTATTTGCCATTATTTAAAATGCTAGAGCATAATTTTAGCAGTAAAACTATAGTTTATGTAGATAATGCAGATATGTTGGAATCTCAAACATTTTTAAAAATAATTAAAGCAACAGGAAAATATAAGCTACTACCCAAGTTTGGAGGTAAAGTAGCTTTAATAGTAACAAAGTAGTATTATGAGTCAAGTAGCAAGATGCCCAACATGTGGCGGAAAATCTAAAATAAAAGAGATAAGTGGAGTAACAACTTACCAAGCACTTCAAGATGAGGAATTGTTAAAAAAAGTGGGGCAACTTAAAAATGCAATGCAAAAGTTTAAAGAAAAGGCTGAAGCTTTAGAAAAGGAATTAGAAGAACTAAAATTAAACTAAATTATGGACTTAGATCAAAATAAAAAAAATGCAATTGCTTTCTATAAAATGGCTTACGAGGGCAACCCAACTAAAGCGGTAAAGTTGTATGTTGGCGAAACTTATATACAACACAACCCTTTAGTAGCAGATGGCCCGGAAGCTTTTATAAATTATTTTGATCGTATGCACAAAGCGTACCCTGTTAAGTCTATTAAGTTTGTGCGCTCTATTGCACAAAACGACTTAGTAGCTTTACACACGCATCAAATATGGCCAGATAATGATGAGTATGTAACTATGGACTTTTTTCGTTTTAACAAAGAAGGGAAAATTGTAGAACATTGGGATAGTATACAGCAAATACCAGCAAAGTCTTTAAATAATAACAACATGTATTAAAAATTTTATGGGTTTTATAAAAAGAAATTACGGTTGGATAATTGTTTCCATATTGGCCACATTGCCAATGTTGGTTATTTTTAATATGATTAATATCGATGTTTCTAATGGGTTTTTAATAACCTTAAACCAGCGAGCAGATGGCCAGGGCAAATCTGCAATAGAAATGCTTTATCATGTTTCTGGAGAGTTTGCCATAAGATGGATGACCGCTGTTTTAACATTAACACCTGTTTTTATAATTTTTGGAAAAACAAATCTTTTTGTAAGGCAGGCTATGGGTATTGCGACTGCCCTATGGAGTTTACTACATTTTTTAATTTTTATTTGGGCCGAAGGCTTTTTAGAAACCTTTACTCAAGTTAATTATATAGCAGGTTTTATTGCTGTTTTAATTTTAGTCCCGTTACTTTTTACATCAAATAGAAAGTCTATGAAACTTTTAAAAGTTAATTGGAAAAAACTACAAAGCTTTGCTTATGTAGTTATTTTTCTAAGTTTATTACACGTTGTACTTTTAGAAAAAACATGGTTAATTTATGCTATCGTTGTAAGTCTTGGTTTTGTTGTTAGAGTCCCGTTTATAAAAAATAAGATTATAAATTTTCGAAAAAACAGAAAAATAGCTAAACCTTAATTACAATGGGATTAATTGAAAATGTTTTGAAAAAAGTAGTTTTAGATGAGGCTACTATTCTTAAAAAAATAAAACTATCAGAGTCTGTTTTTAAAATTCAACTTAAAAGCGAAAGTATAAAAAAAGCAGAGTTTACACCAGGATGCTTTTTGCGTTTAGGTATAGGAATAGGTGATGGGAGTATAAGTTTTAAAGACAAAGTAAGAAGTTATAGCGTTTGGAATATTAATAAAAAAGAAGGTCGCTTAGATATTGCTATAGCGACAGAAAGTAATGGTGTTGGTGCTCAATGGGTTGCGAATTGTAAGGTAGGCGATGTTGTATATTTTAAATGGAAAAAAGGAAATTTTTTAATTGATAAAACTGCAGATAGTTATTTAATGATTGGAGATTTATCTGCATTATCTCATTTATATATTTTGAATAGAAATTTACCAGAGGCAAAACAGGTAGAGAGTATTATTTATACCAAAAACAAAAATGATTTATTTGAAGATGTAGATGGTGCCAAACCTTTTAATTTTTATAGCTTAGAACAAAACCCTATAATAGCGATTATAAAGTTGATTAAAGAAATTATACCAAAAATGAAAGGGCGTAAAATGGTTTACCTTGCAGGAGATAGTAGGGTTTGTGTTGCATTAAATCAGTATTTTAGAAAAGAGTTAAACTGGAATACAAAGCAAATTAAAACAAAACCATTCTGGAACCCAGATAAAAAAGGATTAGAATAGGCTTATAAGCTAAAATATTTTATTTTAGATAAAAATAAGCCCAACATATAGAAATCTAAACTAAAATGAATCTTAACGAAAAGTATAAGCAAGTTAGGTTAGAAACAGTAAGCTTTTGTAATCATCTAGAAATAGAAGACTACGCTATTCAAGTCGTACAATTTGCAAGTCCTCCCAAATGGCATTTAGCACACACGACATGGTTTTTCGAAACTTTTATTTTAAAAAAGTACTCAGAAAATTATACCGAGTTTAACTCTAATTTCAATTTTCTTTTTAACAGTTATTACAATAATGTAGGCGAAAGAATATTACAAAATAATAGAGGTAATATGTCTAGACCAAGTATTAATAAGATTTTCGAATACAGAAAATATGTCGATGCTAAAATGGAAGCCTTGTTAACTCATACTTCTAGTAAAGAGATTATAGATTTGGTTGTTTTAGGTTTAAACCACGAGCAGCAACACCAAGAACTGTTAATTACAGATGTAAAATACATGCTTGGCCATAACCCTATTTTACCCCAATTAAATGCTAACTTCAATTTAGTAAAAGATAAGAATACTACAAATCAAAGTGTAAAAATAAATGCTGGTGTTTATAGTATTGGTTACCAGGAAAATGGTTTTTGTTACGATAACGAATTGGGTGTGCATAAGGTTTATGTAAACGATTTTGAAATAAATAACCACTTGGTAACCAATGGCGATTTTATTGCTTTTATAGAAGACGGTGGCTATACTAATTTTAATTTATGGCTAGATCAAGGTTGGGCTTGGGTAAATACCAATAATATTAATTCGCCAATGTATTGGCATAAAATTAACCACGAATGGCATAGTTATACACTTGCAGGTTTGCAAAAAGTAGATGTAAACGCCATTTTATGCCATATAAATTATTACGAAGCTAATGCTTTTGCAGAGTGGAAAGGTATGAGGTTGCCAACAGAGTTTGAGTGGGAAATAGCAGCAAAACAGTTAGATTGGGGAAAACGATGGGAGTGGACAAATAGTGCTTACCTACCTTATCCAGAATTTATAAAAGAAAACGGGGCTGTTGGCGAATACAACGGGAAGTTTATGAGTAATAAAATGGTTTTAAGAGGTGCCTCTGTAGCAACTTCTAATAATCATAGCAGATTAACATATCGTAATTTTTTTGATCCTAACAAAAGATGGCAATTTACGGGAATAAGATTAGCTAAATAGATGATAGAATTATATAAAAGTAAGATTGAAAAAGATATAAATGAAGCGGAAATATTAATAAATACTTTTCGGGATGATGTAGAAAAAGGACTCGATAAAATTGAAAAAACATTACCATCCAAATATTTTTATAATAAAAAAGGAGATGCACTTTTTGTTGAAATAATGAATTTGCCAGAGTATTATTTAACTCGAAGTGAGTTCGATATTTTTAAAAATAAAACAGAGCAACTTATTGAAGCTTTTAATATCGATTCTAATAGTTATTTCGAACTTATTGAGCTTGGTGCAGGAGACGGATTAAAAACAAAAGAATTATTAAAAACACTAGATAGTAAAAATTATAAATTCAATTATTTTCCTATAGATATTTCTTTAAATGCCTTATCGCTTTTAGAAAAAGATTTAAACAACGACATGCCTAATGTATCGGTTAAAACACAACAAGGCGATTATTTTGAGGTGTTAAACTCGCTAAAACAGAGTAAGAAACCCAAAGTTGTTTTGTTTTTAGGCTCTAATATTGGTAATATGACCGACGAGCAAGCCTCTAGTTTTATTAGTAAGTTAGGTAATAATTTACAAAAAGGCGATAAACTATTGCTAGGTGTCGATTTAATAAAACCAGAAGCCATTGTATTGCCTGCCTATAACGACAGTAAAGGTGTAACTGCAAGTTTTAATCTTAATTTATTAGATAGAATGAATAACGAGTTAGGAGCAAATTTTAACTTAAATTATTTTAAACACCACCCAGAATACAACGAAAAAACAGGGGTTGCCAAAAGCTTTATAAAAAGCACAATAAACCAAACGGTAGAAATAAAGGCTATTGGTAAATCTTATAGTTTTGCTAAAGACGAAAAAATACACACCGAAATTTCTAGAAAATATAACGATACACTCATTAATCAAATAATATTAAATGCCAATTTTGTAATCAATAATAAAATAATGGACAGCAAGGCTTACTTTGCAGATTATATTCTTACTAGATATTAAAAATGGAAAAAGTAGCTTTGTCAATATTGGGTTTGGGTAGTCGTACAACTTCATTTTATTTAAGCGAGTTAAATGAGTTGTATAATAAAAAGCATGGTAATTATAGTACATGCCCGCTGTTGTTGTTAAATGCGAATTTTAATACTATTAATTCGCTTTTACCAAAACCATCAAAAGCGTTAAATAAAGTAACTCAAAATTATTTAACCACAATAGGCAAATTAGGAGCAAAACATATTTTGGTGCCAAATATTACCTTACACGAAACTATTGATGGGCTAGAGGGTAACATAGGTATACTTCATCCAGTTCTCTTAACAATAGATAGGCTTAAAGAGAATAACTGGAGCAAAATTGTTTTATTTGGATCTATATATTCCATGAAGTCAAATTATATAAATACTTATTTGTCTTCTACAGGTATAGAAGTAGTGCTACCAACAGAAACAGATATGGTTTTTATAGATCATGTTAGAAAAGAAGCGTATGCTGGTACAGAATCTAAAACATTAATTAAAAATTACCACTTACTTATTAAAAAATATAGTGGCAATTACCCGGTAGTTTTAGCTTGTACAGAGTTATCAATTTTAAAACCTTTAAGTGTTGAAAATTTGGTAGATATGGCTCAATTGCAAATGGAGCAGGCAATAAAAGTTATTAGTGTTAAAAAAACAGTATAATTAATAAAAGACTTTTAGTTTTAAAATAAGCTAAAACCACAAATACATCTTCAATCAAGTACTGCTATCTCATATTTACCATTATAAGTCTAATATTTATCTATAAATAAAAAAGAATGGTTCTCATCTTTGTAGATGTAATAGAAATTTAAAAATACCATTATGAAAATAGCAGTAACATCGGCAAGCGGAAAATTAGGTGTTTCTATTATAAAGCACCTAGTAGCAGAAATTGGAAAAGAAAATGTAATTGGAATTGCTCGTACACCAGAAAAAGCAAAACATTTAGGTATACAGGTTAAAAAGGGAGATTATAACAGCCAAGAAGATTTTGATAAAGCTTTACAAGGTGTAGATGCTGTACTTTTGGTATCGGGAATGGACGAACCGCAAAAAAGAATTATACAGCACAGAAATGTAATTAATGGTGCAAAGCACAACGCAGTAAAAAAAATAGTATACACCAGTATTGTTGGAGCAGAAGAAAATAATGCTTTTAGCCCTATTGTAAAAACTAATAGACAAACAGAAGAAGACGTTAAAAATTCGGGCTTACAGTGGGTAATAGGCAGAAACGGTATATATATAGAGCCCGATTTAGAGTATATAGATACTTATGTAAAAGAAGGAGAAATAAGTAATTGTGCAGCTAGTGGTAAATGTACTTATACAAGTAGGGAAGAGCTGGGTTATGCTTATGCAAAAATGCTTATTGAAGATAAACATAACGGACAAATATATAATTTGGTAGGGCCCGCTATTACACAGAGCGAATTGGCAACATATATAAATAAAGTTTATAATACTACATTGGTTTATAAAGCAGTATCGGTTCAAGAGTATTTAGCAGAAAGAAAAGAAGAGTTAGGTGTATTTATGGGTACTATAATTGCGGGTATTTATCAAGGTATTAAAGAGGGAGCAAATAATGTTTCCTCAGATTTTGAAAAAGCAGCAGGAAGAGCGCATAAAACTACATTAGATATTATAAAAGATTTTAAAAAATAAAACAAAAAAAAGACCAACCTTTTAAGGTTGATCTTTTTACTTATAACATAAATTATGTAGGTAACTTTAGTCTAAGGCAGGTATACGCAATACTTGACCTGGATAAATTTTATCTGGATCTGTAAGCATTGGCTTATTTGCTTCAAAAATAACAGGGTATTTCATAGCATTACCATAGTAGGTTTTTGCTATTTTACCTAAAGTATCTCCGCTAGCAACAGTATGGAACTGAGCTTCTGGTTCAACGTTTTCAACTGTCATTTGGTCGTCTACTGTTGCAATTCCGTTAGAATTTCCAACAACTAAAACAACTTTTTCTTTTGTTGCTTGATCGTAAGCTGCTCCATTTATGGTAGCAGTATCACCATCAATAGTAATATTTAAATTTTCTACTTCTAATTGTAAATCTGTAATAGTCTGCTTCATGTTAGCAGCTGCTGCAGCCTCAGCATTTTTTTTAGCTTCTAGTGCTTCTGCAGCTTCTTCGGCGTCGGTTTTACCTATTCCAAATACTTTAGCTCCGGCATTTTTAATAAATGAAAATAATCCCATTGTTTGTTTTTAATTTAAGGGTTAATATTGATTGTTATTTTTACTTCTTAACTCTTTGACACAGCAAAAAATAATAAGTCACATAAAGATACATAAAAAAAGAAACCGCCTAGAGAATAATTTCTCCAAACGGTTTCTTAACTAAATAACCAACCAAAAAATTTTTATTAAACCCTTGTGTTTTTTCTAGGGTTTTCTACTTTATCTTTTTTAAACTTTCGTTTTTTATCTTTTTTATTACTTAATGTTTTTGCCTTTTCATTATTTGTTTTTAAATACTCTATGTAGCCTTTGCCTTCAAATTCGTATATGGTTTTAGAGGCAGTATGGTATAGTTCTATCTTTTTATCATTTATAACGCTCAATTCAAAATAATCATTGCCTAGCGAATCATAATCTAATGTTAAAGTTTTTAAATAATCCTCTCCTGTAATATTACCAATACCATAAAGGCCTGTGTAATCCCAATAAATGGTATTTGGGTTCGATTTTCCAAAATCTTGAGAGCTTCTAAATTCAGAATCATTTCCACCAGCTAAAAATTGTAAATAGTTCTCGTTATCAAAATCATTAATAGCTCCTGTTTGGCTCGTATATGTTTTTTCCCAAGCATCATACTCTTGTAAGAAATAATGAATGTTATCGTAAAACACAAAGTCGTAATCAAAATTACTACGTTGGTAACCATTTAAAAAGTACGACGTGTCGTTATTAGGGTTGTAAAGTTCTATAGTATTACTATCTATTTGAAAAACATCAAAAGTAGCAAAGCCATCTATATCATGGTCTACATCCAAAATCATGTTATAAGCATCGTAGCTGGCAACATCAATACCAAACCCATTTCCATTACTACCAAGCCCTACTAAATTATTATTGGCATATACTACACCATTAATAAACGAAATAGTAAACGCTTTTTGTAAAAACGGATTTTCACCAAAACCTTTGGTTGCATTAATATCTACATACCATAACTCGTAAGAGCTAATTAATTCATTTAAAGAAATAGAAGGTTGCTCAATATAATCGTCTACAACAACCTCGGTATAACAAGAAGTAAAAAGAGTAGAAATTAAAGCAAAGCTTAAAAGTAGTTTTATCTGTTTCATAATCAAATATTTTAGGGTTTATACCAAGTATAATTTCAAAACGCGTGCCAAAAAAATATTTCATAATAATTTCTAGACTAAGCAGTCTTTAATATTTTATGTATTTTTGGTGTGTAAATATGTTTTATTTTTATGGATAAACCTTTAAAATATGCGGTGTTTGGAGCAGGAAGCTGGGCAACAGCCATTGTAAAAATGCTTAGCGAAAATCTAGACGAAATTGGTTGGTACATGCGAAGTGTATATACCAAAGAACATTTACTTAAAGAACAGCATAACCCAAATTATTTAAGCTCTGTAGAGTTTCATTTAGAGCAACTAAAAATAAGCAACGACATAAACGAAATTGCAAATTATGCCGATGTTTTAATATTTGTAATACCTAGTGCGTTTATGCATAGTGAATTACAAAAGCTAACTATCGATATTTCTAATAAAACCATAGTGTCTGCAGTAAAAGGTATTATGCCAGAATCGGGGCTTTTAGTAGGCGAGCATTTTCACGATTTTTATAAAATACCATATCCAAATATAGCAGTAATAGCAGGACCATGCCATGCAGAAGAGGTCGCTTTAGAGCGCTTATCGTATCTAACCATTTCATGTTCAGACGCAGAAAAAGCGCAAAATATAGCCAATGCACTATCTAGCGACTATATAAAAACTAAAATTAGCGACGATATTATTGGAGTAGAGTATGCAGTTATGCTAAAAAATATATACGCTATAGCAGCAGGAATAGCTCATGGCTTAGGTTATGGCGATAATTTTCAGAGTGTGTTAATGAGTAATGCCATTAGGGAGATGAAACGTTTTATTAAAAAAAGACATAAAATGAAACGTAATATTAATAACTCGGTCTATTTAGGCGATTTGTTGGTAACAGGATACTCCGTTTTTTCTAGAAATCGCATGTTTGGTAACATGATTGGTAAAGGGTATACCGTTAAATCTGCACAAATGGAAATGAGCATGGTAGCCGAGGGTTATTACGCCACAAAAAGTGCGCATTTGTTAAACGAAGAGAACGATAAAAAAACACAAATGCCAATAATATCGGCAGTATATTCTATTTTATACGAAGGTAAAAACCCAAAAAAAGTATTTAATAAATTAACAGATAGGTTAGATTAAAAATTTTTGGGCGTTACCCAGAAAAGGGTCGGGCTATCACTACTCGCTCCCTCCTTAGGTCGGGGAGCTTAAACATACCGTTCTATCCCTAACGCTAATAAAACAAGGGTTTTACCTTAATTTGTCAACAAATATAAGCCCAATTTAACAAAGCATAAATAGTTGTGTTTTATAACCCACTGAAAATCAATTTTAAGCAAGCAATAAAAAAAAGTAAAAAAACTTTATAAATATGTTAATAAATTCATACTTTTGCACTTACAAAAAATAAAGCTAGGTGTATTTTGTAGTTAGCTAAGTTTTGTAAAACCAGTTTAGGAAAACCCTAGAGCGCTAAAATTTATTTAAAAATTATATATGTTAAAAATTATCATTAAAGACGGCGAAAATATCGAACGTGCTTTAAAACGTTACAAACGTAAACACAGAAATATTAAGGTAATGCAAAACTTAAGAGAAGGTCAGTTTTTTACAAAACCTTCAGTAAGAAGACGTCGCGAAGTTCAAAAAGCTGCGTACATCCAAAATTTAAGAGATCAAGCAGATGTTTAAAATTTGCTTATAACTATATAAAAAAGCCATTTACTCTTGTAAATGGTTTTTTTGTTTTATAGCCTTTATTATTGTGTTGTAAAACATTTGCAGAACCAAATGAAAAAATACCAATCATAATTTTATCAATGTGATTTTCTCTATTTAATAAAACACCGAAAGAAGATAAATTTTGGAATTGGTTTTCTTAACATCAAGAAACCTATTACAAAAAAGTTGAAAGTTTTGAAATTCGAGATAAAATATTCAACGATTAATTTTTCCTTCGAAAAATCTTCGCAAACAAACACGCAACAAATCATATATAAAACTGTTTTAAAGCAGGTAAATTTTACAGTTAATCTACAGTAATGTTTACAACTAAGCCTTCGTTGGCTCTAACATTAAAAACAGTTTCATCTTCAAAAATTAAGTACTGGCCTTTTATACCAACCAATTTGCCAGTGTAAGTTTGTGCTTTTTTTATATTTAAGCTTTTTGGTTTTTCAGGGTATTTATTTACAGGAAAATCTAGATGAGTTTCAGTATTACTTTCTATAAAATATTCTTTGGCTTCATCGGGTATGTATTGTTTCAATCTAGCTCTCCATTCTAACAAATTTTCATCTTCAATATCATTTTTAAGCATTTTGCGCCAATTCGTTTTATCGGCAACATAGTCTTTTAAAGCAACCTCGGTTATACCTGCAAGATATCTGTTTGGCACTTCTACAATTTCAATAGCTTCATGCGCACCTTGGTCTATCCAACGGGTTGGCACTTGTTGTTTTCTGGTTACTCCAACTTTTACATTGCTAGAATTTGCTAAATATACAATGTGTGGTTGTAGTTGTGCACGTTTTTCGTACTCTAAATCTCTGTCTTCTTTGCCTAAATGCGCTGTGCTTAGCTCTGGGCGCATAATCCAGTCTGCAGCTTGTGGTACTTTAAAAAAGCACTGCTTGTCAAAGCCTTGTCTATAAATAGGTTTGTTTAAACCACAGTTTAAACATTGATATTTTACAAATTGTATGGTAATGGTTTTGTTTAGTAACTGGTTTATGTTAATAAAATCACTTTCAAAAACTAAATAGTACTGTATAGGTAGTGAAAACTCAGTTTCCATTTTTGTTAAAACACCTTGGTAGTTCATAAAAAAAAGTCTTATTTTTAAGTTTTAAAGATAAAACAAAATATGCCAATACCTATAGTAAATTCAATTGCTTCTTGGTTCTTAAAAAAGCGATTTCATCAAATAGAATTGTTTTTAAAATATCCAAACGAAGTGCAAACAGAATTGCTATTAAGCCTTGTAGACATTGCAAAAAATACTGAGTTTGGTAAAACCCACGATTTTGCATCTATTAAAAATTATAAAACGTTTGCAGAGCGTATACCAATTAAAAATTATGATGGTTGGCAGGATGTTATAGAACGATCTAGACGCGGAGAAAATAATTTATTTTGGCCTACTCCTATAAAATGGTTTGCTAAATCTAGCGGAACTACTAGAGCAAAAAGTAAATTTATTCCAGTAAGTATAGAGTCTTTAGAAGATTGCCATTATGCAGCGAGTAAAGATTTGCTTTGCATGTACCTTAACAACAACGAACACTCTCAATTGTTTACAGGTAAGAGTTTGCGTTTGGGTGGAAGTAAAGAATTGTATAAAGAAAACGGTACAATATTTGGCGATTTATCGGCTATTTTAATAGATAATATGCCTTTTTGGGCAGAGTATAGTAGTACACCTAGCAGTAAGGTGTCTTTAATGAGCGATTGGGAACATAAAATGCAGGCTATTGTAGACGAGACTGTTAACGAAAATGTAACTAGTTTAGCAGGTGTACCATCATGGATGTTGGTTTTATTAAATAATGTTTTAGAAACTACAGGTAAAACGAGTTTGTTCGATATTTGGCCTAACTTAGAAGTGTATTTTCATGGCGGAGTGAGTTTTAACCCTTACGTAGATCAATACAAAAATATACTGCCAAAAAAAGATTTTAAATATTACGAAATCTATAATGCTTCTGAAGGTTTTTTTGCAATTCAAGATCAAAATAATTCTAGCGAGTTACTTTTAATGCTTGATTATGGTATTTTTTACGAGTTCATTCCTATGGATATTTATGCTACCCAAGCAGAATATGCTATTCCGCTAAGCGAAGTTGTGTTGCATAAAAATTACGCGGTTGTAATTACTACCAACGCAGGATTATGGCGTTACAAAATAGGGGATACAGTTAGGTTTACATCTTTAAGTCCTTACCGTGTAAAAGTTTCTGGAAGAACCAAACACCATATAAATGTTTTTGGCGAAGAACTTATTATAGAAAATGCAGAAAACGCATTAAAGAAAGTGTGTAAAAGAACTAAAGCAGAAATAGTAGATTATACTGCAGCTCCTATTTTTATGGAAGGAAAGGAGAAAGGTGCGCATGAATGGTTAATAGAATTTAAAACACTTCCGGGAGATATTAATTATTTTAACGAACTATTTGATAATTCTTTAAAAGCGCTTAATTCTGACTATGAAGCGAAGCGTTATAACAATATAACCTTGAATAAGCCAACAATACGTGTGGCTAGAAAAAACTTATTTCACGATTGGTTAAAGAAAAACAATAAACTTGGCGGGCAACATAAAGTGCCAAGACTATCTAACACTAGAGATTATATAGATGAGTTGTTAGCGCTTAATGTTTAAAGTTAATAATATACGTTTAACAACAGTGCTTCAAGTTTTTTAACGAGTATTTATTCGGCTTAACTAAAAGCTTAAAATTCATTTTGTAACCTTGAGCAATAAGTATACTTTTGATTGTATTATTAATATTCATAAAATAAATAGGTAAATATTTCAATCCCTTATAGAAATATATATGCTGTGCGAGGTTTAAGGTACAAGCTCTATTTATCCGTAATGTATTTTATTAATTAAAAATCCATAAAACAAAAAACCACGCAATTAGCGTGGTTTTTTATAATATTTACTTTAAAACTTAAGATACAGCTTTAAGTTTTTTAAGTTTTGTTTTTGTTAATTTATCTTCTGCGTAAATTTTAGTAACATTTAGCTTTTTATCGCTACTACTAGGTAATTCAAACATGGCGTCTGTTAAAATTTCTTCGCATAAAGATCTTAATCCTCTAGCTCCTAGTTTATATTCTATTGCTTTATTTACAATAAAGTTTAACGCGCCATCTGTAATATTAAAGTCAATTTCGTCCATTTCAAACAATTTTTTATATTGTTTGATAATAGCATTTTTAGGCTCTGTAAGAATGGCTCTTAGTGTATCTGCATCTAGAGGATCCATGTGTGTAAGCACAGGTAATCTACCTATAATTTCAGGAATTAATCCAAAATCTTTTAAGTCTTTCGGAATAATATATTGTAGTAAATTATCTTGATCTACAACTTCATCAGAAATTGAAGCGCTGTAACCAACAGCTTGCATGTTTAAACGTTTAGAAATAACACGATCTATACCATCAAAAGCACCACCAGCAATAAATAAGATGTTTTCTGTGTTTACCTCTATAAATTTCTGGTCGGGATGTTTACGTCCTCCTTTTGGCGGAACATTAACAACAGTACCTTCTAATAATTTTAATAGAGCCTGCTGTACTCCTTCTCCAGAAACATCTCTAGTTATAGATGGGTTATCACTTTTACGTGCAATTTTATCGATTTCGTCTATAAAAACAATACCCTTTTCTGCTTTTTCTAAGTTATAATCAGCAGCTTGTAATAAACGTGTTAATATGCTTTCTACATCCTCTCCTACATAACCAGCTTCTGTTAAAACAGTAGCATCTACAATGGCAAGTGGTACGTTTAACATTTTAGCAATGGTTTTAGCCATTAATGTTTTTCCTGTACCGGTTTGTCCAACCATTACAATATTACTTTTTTGAATTTCTATATCGTCACTAGATGCAGGTTGTAACAAGCGTTTGTAGTGGTTGTAAACCGCAACAGACATTACCTTTTTTGTTGTGCCTTGACCAATTATATACTCGTCTAAAAATTCTTTTATTTGAAGTGGTTTACGTAATTTCAGTTCTGCCGAGAGATCACTGGTATCTGTTTGTTTAGATTCTTCTATAACAATACCATGAGCTTGCTCGATGCATCTATCGCATATATGCGCATCTAACCCTGCTATTAAAAGGTTGGTTTCTGATTTTTTACGACCACAAAATGAACATTCTAATTCTTCCTTTGCCATTAATCATTTGTTTTATGGGATAAATTTAATGTAAATCCCTCTGTAAGAATTGTATAAAATTACAATTTTTAATTTAATTACGAGCTAAAATCTCGTCAATCATACCGTATTCCTTCGCTTTATCAGCTTTCATCCAGTAATCTCTATCACTATCTGCGTATACTTTGTCGTAATCTTGACCAGAATGCTTACTAATAATGTTGTAAAGTTCTTCTTTTAGGGTTAAAATTTCTCTAGCAGTAATTTCTATATCACTTGCTTGCCCTTGTGCACCGCCTAGTGGTTGGTGAATCATAACACGAGAATGTGTTAAGCCACTTCGTTTACCTTTAGCGCCAGCACATAATAAAACGGCACCCATTGATGCTGCCATACCGGTGCATATTGTTGCTACATCTGGTTTTATAAATTGCATGGTATCGTAAATACCTAAACCTGCGTATACACTGCCTCCTGGAGAGTTTATGTATATTTGTATGTCTTTATTAGCATCTACACTTTCTAAAAATAATAATTGTGCTTGAATAATATTTGCTACCTGGTCGTTAATACCTGTACCCATAAAAATGATACGATCCATCATTAAACGCGAGAATACATCGAAAATAGCGATGTTCATTTGGCGCTCTTCAATAATATTAGGTGTTAAATTAGACGGGTACATGCTACTAACTATTTTATTGTAGTACGTACTGCTAATACCTTGGTCTTTTATAGCGAATTTTTCAAATTCCTTTGCGTAATCCATAGTCTTTTTTGTGTTGTTTTACTTTAGGGTTAAGTTCCTCAATATTTATTATTAAGTTTATTGTTCTGTTAATTTTACAGTACTATGCTCAATAAATAAGGCGCTTTAATCCTTAAATTAAAGCGCCTATAAATATAAGAAATTATTCCTTATTTATTTATCTCCGTAAACTTCTTTAACAAACTTTTCGTATGTTAACTCTTTTACTTTAAGATTTGCTTTTTCTTTGTATAAGCTAATTAGTTTTTGACTAATTAATTGCTCTGAGATACGACGTGCTTCTTCTTGGTTAGATAATACACGAGCAGCAATATCGTCTAATTCTTTATCAGAAGGATTCATTTGACCAAATTGAGCCATTTGCGCTTTAATCATTTCTCTAGCATGACCTTTAATGTCATCCATAGTTACTTGAATGTTGTTCTCAGAAATTAATTTACCTTCTATTAATTGGTAACGTAAGCTTTTTTCAGATTTTTCATATTCTTCTTTTGCTTGCTCAGCATCAATTTGCTTTTCTCCAGAGGTTTGCATCCATTTTGTTAAAAATTCTGCAGGTAAATCGAATTTAGTATTTTCTACTAAATATTCTGTTACGTCGTTTAAAAGCTTTTGGTCTGCCTGTTGTACAAATTGCTTTTCTGCATCTTCTTTAATTTTAGCTTTTAATTCTGTTACAGAGTTTACACCTCCATCTTTACCAAATAATTTATCGAATAACTCTTGGTCTAAATCGGCTAATTCTCTTTTATTAATTTCAGAGATTGTAAAAGATACTTCGATATCTAAATCATGAACTTCGTCGTGTCCTAATTTTAAAGCATCCATTAAATCGTGCTCATCATCAAAAAGACCTTTTGTTTTTAAAACAATAACATCTCCAACTTTAGCGCCAACAAATTGTTTTGCAGTTGCTTTGCCTTTAAATTTGTCTAAAGTAATAGTTGTAGTATTGTTAACTTCTTTTTCTTCGTTAGTGTAAGTTCCTGTAATTTCGCTATCTGCTTCAACAGCATCTTGAGATACTAATTTGCCGTATTGTTTTTGAATACGCTCTATTTGCTCGTCAATCATTTTATCGTCTGCAACGATGTTGTATTGATCGATAGCTTTTTTTCCTTTTAAGTTAACTTCAAATTCTGGTGCTAAACCTAATTCGAATTCAAAAGAAAAATTATCAGAATCCCAATCTAAATCTTGATCTTTAGGTAATGGTTGCCCAAGAACATCTAGTTTTTCTTCTGTTAAATATTTGTTTAACGCGTCTTGTAATAATTTATTTACTTCGTCAACTAATACTGCTTTTCCATATTGCTTTTTTACCATTCCCATTGGTACGTGACCTTTTCTAAAACCAGGAATATTTGCAGTTTTACGGTAATCTGTTAAGATTTTTTCAACTTTATCGCTGTAATCTTCTTTTGCGATATCTACTTTTACTACAGCATTTAATGCATCAACGTTTTCTCTTGTAATATTCATTTTAAATGATATAAAGCCTTTTTTGGCATTTAACAAACGGTTTTTTTACAACCTGAAATTTTTAAATTTCCAATTTTTATGGAAAAAAACAGTTTTAATAGGACTTTTTAAGGGTTGAAGGTTTAAAAATTTCGCTATTAAAATTGGGATGCAAAAATAATATATTTTTACATCCTAACAAAGTTTTTAATTGCTTGATTTTATGTGATTTCCTTAAAATTATGTAAAGAAATCTGAATGAATTCTTCTGTAGAATAGTTTTATATTCTAAAAACAATAAAATTTATTTATTTTTTATCTTCTTTTAGTAGGGTATGAAGCAAAGATTGAAGTATAGATAGTAGGATGCTAAACAGTATGGCAATCCAAATGCTACTTACCGAAAAGCCATCTATTAAATAGTCGGCCAGAAATATAATAATGGCATTAACTACTAGTAAAAACAAACCAAGTGTAAAAACAGTTATAGGAAATGTTAAAATAACCAAAATTGGTTTTACTAAAAGATTAAGTAGCGATAAAACAATAGCAACAATAATGGCTGTTGTGTAAGACTCTACGCTAACGCCAGATAGAATTTTTGAAAGAATGACTACTGCTAGCGCATTTAATAATAGTTTTATTATAGATTTCATTTTTGAATTTTTATTAAATATACAAACAAAAATTAACTAATAAAACCAACCACAGCAGCAAAAAAGTCTTTAGGGTTTTCTGCATGTAACCAGTGTCCAGCGTTAGAGATTGTAATAATTTCTGCTTTGGTAAAATGGTTATTAATTATAGTTTCATCGCCAACTCCAATATATTCAGATCGGTCTCCTCTTAAAAACAGTGTGTCTTTATTAAAGGTTGCGTAACTTGGTAAAGATTCGCCCACTTCTTCAACTTCATTTTTTAAAACCTCTAAATTTATGCGTAAGCCTAATTGTCCTTTTTCTACCCAATATAAATTTTTAAGTAAAAACATGCGTGTACCAGCATCGTCTACATAGCTGCTTAAAAAATTGTCTGCTTCGCCTCTAGTTTTTATAATGTCAAAATTTAAAGCAGATAATCCGTTTAAAATAGCATCGTGGTGTACAGGGTAAAAACGCGGAGAAATATCGGCTATTATTAGCTTAGAAACAAGTTCTGGATAAAGTGTAGAAAACAACATGGCTGTTTTACCACCCATAGAGTGGCCTAGCAAAACAATATCTGTTAGGTTGTTTGTATCGCAGTAGTTTTTTAAATCTTCGGCAAGAATTTCGTAATTAAAATTATTATCATGAAAACTTCTGCCATGGTTACGTTGGTCTACTAAGTGCACTTGGTAGCCTTGTTCGCTAAATTGACGTCCAAGTGTTTTCCAATTATCGCTCATGCCTAAAAAACCATGTAGAATAACAAAAGGTTTACCTTCGCCTAAAATATTAGAGTGTAAAAGCATTATTTTAATTTATGTAAATACATTTGAATAACATTTTCTACGCCAAGATATAAACTCTCGGCTATTAGGGCATGGCCAATAGATACTTCAAGTAATCCAGGGATGTTTTCTTTAAAAAACTTTATGTTGTCTAAAGATAAATCGTGGCCAGCATTAATGCCTAAACCTAATTTATTAGCTAGCTCGGCACAAGCTGTGTAAGGTTTTATAGCTTCTTTGTTGCTTAAACTGTATTGGTGTGCAAAGGCTTCGGTGTAAAGCTCAATTCTGTCGGTTCCTGTAGCTTTAGCGCCTTCAATTTGCTCTAAAACAGGGTCTACAAAAATAGATGTCCTAATGCCATTTTGCTTAAATTCTTTTATTACATCAATTAAAAAATCTTTGTGTTTTATAGTGTCCCAACCCGCATTACTTGTAATGGCATCTTCTGCATCTGGAACAAGGGTTACTTGTGTTGGTTTGGTTTCTAATACTAAATCTAAAAAAGATTTTATAGGGTTGCCTTCAATATTATACTCGGTATAAACTTCTGGTTTTAGGTCGCGTGCATCTTGATAGCGTATATGGCGTTCGTCTGGTCTTGGATGAATAGTGACGCCTTCTGCTCCAAAACGTTGTACATCTTTTGCAAACTTAACCACATTAGGTACATCGCCTCCTCTAGAGTTGCGTAATGTGGCAATCTTATTAATATTTACACTTAACTTTGTCATAATATTACTATTTATGTTGCAAAAATACAAAGTAGAACAGGCTTAAGTGCTATTTTTTTAATTAATTTGCATAAGGAAATATCCATTTAAAGATGAAACTTTCAGAATACATAATTAACGACATAAAACCACTGGCTAGCAATGCTAAAGTAAGTGAGTTGCAGCAATTATTTAATCAATTGTCGTATTCTCATATTCCTATTAAAAATGAGGATGAAACTTTTATGGGATTGTTTTTTGAAACTGATGCGCATTGTTTTGAAGGCGAAAAAAACTTAGTTGAATATATGTATGCCATAGAAAGTTTTTTTGTTAGAGAAAACACAATGTGGTTGGATGTGTTAGAGGCTTTTGCACAGAACTCGTCTAATATTATGCCGGTTTTAAGTGAAAAAAACAGGTATTTAGGTTATTACGAGCTTAAAGATATAATTAGTTTATTTAACGAATCGCCATTTTTGTTTGAAGCAGGAGGCGTTTTAGTTGTAGAAAAAGGTATTAACGATTATTCGTTTAGCGAAATAAGTCAAATTGTAGAGTCTAATAACGGGAAACTACTAGGTGCTTTTATTTCTAAAATGAAAAACGACTTAGTACAAGTAACGCTTAAAATAGGTAATACGGGTTTAAATGATATTATTCAAACCTTTAGGCGATATAGCTATAATATTGTATCTGGGCACGAAGAAGATAGTTATACGCAAAGTTTAAAAGAGCGTTCTGATTATTTAAATAAATATTTAAACATGTAATTTTATGAAGGTTGCCATTTTTGGACGATATTACAACGATACCACATCGGCATCGGTAGAAACGCTATTTAATTATTTAAATAAAAAAGGAATTGATGCTTTTATAGAAACTCATTTTCATGAGCTTATTGGTATAGAGGATCACGGTATACAAAACTTTAATACATACAATACTTTTAAAGAACTCGACAAATCTTTTGATTTTTTAGTTAGTATTGGTGGCGATGGTACTATTTTAAGGTCTACCATGTTTGTTAAAGATTTAGGTATTCCTATTATAGGCATTAATACGGGTAGATTAGGTTTTTTAGCTACCATTCAAGTAGATGCCATAGAGCAAGCTATTCAAAATATTTTAGACGGGCATTATAAAATATCCGAACGTAGTTTGCTTTCTGTAGAAACATCGCCAGAAAATGAAGACATAAAAGCGATGAGCTTTGCTTTAAACGAGATTACAGTAAGCAGAAAAAACTCGACAGCTATGATTACTGTTGATACTTATTTAGACGATGAGTTTTTAAATTCGTATTGGAGCGATGGTTTAATTGTATCTACACCAACAGGTTCTACAGGCTACTCTTTAAGTTGTGGTGGGCCAGTAATTACGCCTGGTGCAAATAATTTTGTACTAACACCTATTGCACCGCATAATTTAAGTGCAAGACCATTAATTATTCCAGATTCTACAGAAATACAACTTAAGGTTAATGGTAGAGAAGAGAGCCATTTAATTTCTTTAGATTCTAGAATCGCTACTTTAGAAAACGGAACACTCATAAAAATAAAAAAAGCAAATTTTACCATTAAAATGATTGATTTGTTAGACGAGTCTTTTTTCTCTACGCTTCGTAAAAAACTACTTTGGGGCGAAGACAAGAGAAATTAGGCAATAATTTATAAGAAAAGCTGTTTTAGACAAATACTGTTTACTCCAAATTGTAACAGTCAAATCTTATTTATTATATTTGCAAACTTTTGAACATTTATGAGGTATTTAATCTTATTGATATTAAGCATTTTAAGCGCTGAAGCTAGTCATTCTCAAATTAACGAAATTGGACTTTTTATTGGTGGAAGCAACTTTATTGGAGATGTAGGGGCAACAGACTATGTTTCTCCAAATCAGTTGGCTATAGGTGGTATTTATAAATGGAATAGAAGTTCAAGGCATTCTTATAGGTTTTCGTTGTTGTTTAGCGAGTTAGAGGGCATAGATGTAAACTCAGACGACCCAAGACGTGTGCAACGTGGCTACGAGTTTTCTAGCAAAATAACAGAGTTATCTGTAGGTATGGAATTTACATTTTTAGATTTTAACCTGCATTCTGGTAGAAAAGTAGCTACACCATACTTATACTCTGGTATAAGTGTTGCTAAACACGACGACCATTATTTTAATAATGGACAACAAATTCAAGAAAACACTTCGAGTTGGGCATACGGAATACCTATGGTGCTTGGTTTTAAAACAACATTTATAGATAAATTAATACTAGGCATAGAGGTTGGTGCGCGTTATACTTTTTCTGACGCATTAGATGGGAGTAACCCTAATAACGATGCTAACCAATCTTTTAGATTTGGTAATATTAATAATAACGATTGGTATATGTTTTCTGGTATTACCTTAACCTATACTTTCGGACTTAATCCTTGTTATTGCGTAAATTAAAATGGATTTAAAAGAACAAGTACTTAGTAAAATACTACCTAAACACATTGCCATTATTATGGATGGTAATGGGCGTTGGGCAAAGCAACAAGGAATGCTTCGTGCTTTTGGTCACGAAAATGGAACAAAATCTGTAAGAACAACAGTTGAGGCCTGTGCCGAGTTAGGTGTAGAGAATTTAACTCTTTATGCGTTTTCTACAGAAAATTGGAATAGACCAAAATTAGAAGTAAAAACATTAATGAAACTTCTTGTTTCTTCTTTAAAAAAAGAAATAAAAACGCTTCAAAAAAACAATATAAAACTGTTTGCTATAGGCTCTTTAAACACTTTGCCAGACAAGGTTCGTAATGAGTTAGAAGAAGTTATGGAGCAAACAAAAGGTAATAGTAGAATGACTTTAACCCTAGCACTTAGTTATGGTTCAAGGGAAGAAATCATAAACACTGTTAAAGAAATTAGTATTAAAGTTAAAAATAATATAATTTCGCCCGGAATAATTGATGAATCGATTATTAATGAGCATCTTTACACGCAAAATTTACCAGATGTAGACTTGCTTATTCGCACTAGTGGCGAGCAAAGAATAAGTAATTTTTTATTGTGGCAAATTGCTTATGCTGAATTATATTTTACAAATGTACTTTGGCCAGACTTTACTAAGACACATTTGTATGATGCTATTATTGAATATCAAAAAAGAGAACGACGATTTGGGAAAACAAGTGAACAACTTTAATAAGCATTTATTAAAAAGATATATAAAACAAGCCATTACTCTATTTATAATTGTACTTGGTTTTAGTGTTTATGGTCAAGATTTAAATTACGATAACGGTAAAAAATATACCTTAGGTAGTGTTTCTGTTTTAGGCAACACCTCTTTTAACGAACAAACCATTGTTGCTTATTCTGGGCTAAGAAAAGGTAAAGAAATAACCGTGCCAGGAGAAGATATTAGCAACGCCATTAAAAAACTTTGGAACTCTAAATTATTTGCAGATATAGAAATTTATATTGCTAAAGTCGAAAACGATGTAGCTCATTTACAAATTCGTCTTTCAGATTTACCAATACTCACAGAAGTTAAAATAACTGGTGTTAAAAAAGGTAAAGTTGAAGGTATTATAAACGAAAATAAACTAAAAAAAGGTACTAAAGTTACCGAAAACCTTATAACAACAACCAAAAACTTTTTAGTAAAAAAGTATAAAAAAACCGGGTTTTATAACACCAAGGTTAATATTAATACCATCGAGGTTAAAGATTCTCTAGAAAAGGCTCGTGTAAAAATGGTTGTTGCTATAGATAAAGGAGAAAAGGTTAAAATTAAAGATATTAATTTTGAAGGTAATACAGCTTTAAGCGACAAAATGCTTAGAAAAGCCATGAAAGGTACCAAGAAAATTAAACGTATCCGTTTATTAAAACGCTCTAAATTTATAGATTCTGCATACCAAGCAGATTTAACTAATATTGTAACTAAGTTTGCAGAAAATGGGTATAGAGATGCACGTATTATTTCTGATAGTATTGTAGTAAACGACGATAAAACAATCTCTCTTAACATTAAAGTAGAAGAGGGTAAACCATACACATTTGGAGATATTAATTTTATAGGTAATTCTGTTTATACAGATCAACAATTAAACCGTATGCTTCGTATTAAAAAAGGCGATACATATAATGGGGTTTTGTTAGAAAAACGAATTGCAGATAACTCTAAGCCAGATGCAGACGATATTACAAACCTATACCAAAACAGTGGTTATTTATTTTCATCTATAAACCCAGTAGAGGTTAGTGCAGATGGAAATGTTATTGACATGGAAATTAGAATTACCGAAGGTAAAGCAGCACACTTTAATAGTGTTTCTGTAGTAGGTAACGATAAAACAAACGATCATGTTGTTTATAGAGAAATACGTACCAGGCCAGGACAATTATATAGTAAGGCAAATGTTGTACGTACAGTAAGAGAACTTGGGCAATTAGGTTTTTTCGATGCTCAAGAAATTACACCAAACTTTAATAACCCGAACCCCAACGAAGGTACTATAGATATGGAGTATTCTGTAAAAGAAACAGGATCTAGCCAAATAGAACTACAAGGTGGTTACGGTGGTGGTGGTTTTATAGGTACACTTGGTTTATCTTTTAATAACTTCTCTATTAAAGATATCTTTAAAAAAGATGCTTATAAGCCAATCCCAATGGGAGACGGTCAAAAGTTGGCATTGCGTTTACAAGCTAGTCGTTTTTACCAAACATATAGTTTCTCTTTTTCAGAGCCTTGGTTAGGTGGTAAACGTCCCGTACAGTTTTCTACATCTATATCGCATACAAAACAATTTTTGTATGATTACACAACAGGAAACGCAGATAAAAGTAAAAGCTTTAACATAACAGGTATTACTTTAGGTTTAGCAAAACGTTTAACTGTGCCAGACGATTATTTTACATTATCGCAAGCAGTAAGTTACCAGATTTACGACCTTAACAATTACAATACAGGTTTATTTACCTTTGGAGACGGTAGTGCAAAAAACCTGTCGTACACAGTTGGTTTAAGTAGAAATAATACACGTATAGACCCTATATTTCCAACAGGAGGATCTAACTTCTCAATTACTGCAAAAGCAAGTATTCCATATTCTTTATTTGATGGTGTAGATTATTCAGATTTAAAAGATGAAAGAGATGCTGCCGAGGTAGTAAGAGACGATACAACAAGATCTACAGAAGATAGAACAGCAGCACAAGATAGAATTGGAGAAATTGATCAAAAGCGTTACAAGTGGTTAGAGTTTTATAAAATTAACTTTAAAGGCGATTGGTATACAGAGCTTACAAAAAACTTAGTTTTAAAACCAAGTATGGAGTTTGGTTACTTAGGAGCATATAATAACGATAGAGGTGTTATCCCTTTTGAAAGATTCTTTGTTGGTGGAGATGGATTAGGAAGCTATAGTTTAGACGGTAGAGAAGCTATTGCCTTACGTGGTTACCCAAACCAATCTTTGTCAGATCAAGATGGAGGTAGTATCTATAATAAATTCTCGTTAGAGCTACGTTACCCAATCACTTTAAAAGCATCAGCAAAAATATATGCCTTAGGTTTTCTTGAAGGAGGAGCATCTTTTAATAGTTTTAGAGATTATAATCCGTTCGAAATTAAACGATCTGCAGGTTTAGGTGTTCGTATTTTTATGCCAGCATTTGGTTTATTAGGAATCGATTTTGGTCATGGTTTCGATACCATTCAAGGAGACACTGGAACCAAGCATGGATGGGAAACACACTTCATTATTGGACAACAGTTTTAGACGTGAAATTTATTTTGGCATGATATTTTCTATAAGCATTATGATGTTTTGCATGAGAATTAAAATTTTTAAGATTAAAATTCGTTAATTTTGAAGATGTAATTCAAAAAGGCAGAAAACAAACATCTGTCATATTTAGAATTTATAGAGCTAATAAATATTAAAATATTAAAACAGATGAAACGAGCATTGTTAAAAATATTGAAGTTAAAAAATAATAATAAATGCGAGTTACATGTGATAAATAAAAAAAATAATTATTATCACATGAAGAGTAACGTTCTTTTTTTATTGACATTTGTATTTACGCTTTCTTTATCTCTACATGCGCAAAGAGGTGTAAGAATAGGGTATATAGATACAGAGTATATTTTAGAAAATGTTCCAGAGTATCAGGAAGCTATGAGTCAAGTTGAAACGAAAGCTCAAAAATGGAAAATTGATATTCAAGGAAAATTAGCCGAAATAGCACAAAAACGAAAAGATTTAAGCAACGAGAAAGTATTATTAACTCAAGAGCTTATTGACGAGCGTGAAGAAGATATTGCTTTTGAAGAAGCCGAAATATTAGATTACCAACAAAAACGATTTGGTCCTAATGGCGATTTAATGATTCAGAAAAAACAATTGATGCAACCTGTGCAAGATCAAATTTTTGCTGCAGTACAAGATATGGCTGCGAGTAAAAAATACGATTTTATATTTGATAAAGCAGCAGATGTTGTTATGTTGTACTCTGCTAAGCAATACGATTTGAGCGAAATAGTTTTAAGAAGTATTAGCAGAACATCTAAAAGGAAGCAAGCGCAATCTAAGTTTGAGCGTAAGGCAGCAGAAAAGGAAGAATTAGTTCCAGAAATTAATGAAGAATTAGAAGCGCGCCAAAAAGCACTAGAAGAAAAGAAAGCAGAACGAGAAAGCGCGTTAGAGAAAGCTAGGCAAGAAAAATTAGATGCTCGTGCTGCAAAAGTAAAAGCAGCAGCAGATAGACGTCAAAAAATATTAGACGATCGTGCAAAAGCTAAACAAGCTGCTTTAGACAGGAAAAATGGTGTAACAAGCAAAAGCGAAGAGGCTAAAGAAGGCGCAGAAGAGTCTGCAAACGATAATAAAGAGCCGGTTAAAACAAGAGCAGAACTTATAGAAGAAAATAGGTTAAAAAAATTGGCCGAAAGAGAAGCTCGTAAAAAGGCTTTAGAAGAAAAGAAAAAGAAAATTATAGAAGACCGTCAAAAAGCAAAAGACAGTTTGAATAACAATTAATAATTTATAACACAATTAATACTATTTAAAAATGAAACAATTTAGAACTTTTTTATTAGCAACTGCATTATGTTTTGGAGCAGTAAGTTTTACACAAGCTCAAAGCAAAGTTGCGCATATAAACACGCAAGAATTAATTCAAGCGATGCCAGAAATGAAAGCAGCTAGAGCAGATCTAGAAGCATTAACCAAAACGTACCAAACAGATTTACAAACAATGGGCACAGAGTTTCAAAATAAAGTGAAACAATACGACTCTGAAGCTGGAACCAAAACAGCAGAAGAAAATACAAAAAGAGCTCAAGAGGTACAAACTATGGAGCAAAATATTCGTCAATTTCAAGGACAAGCACAACAAGACATGCAAAAGAAAGAAATGGACTTATTAAAACCTATAACAGAAAAAGCTAAAGCAGCTATTTTAAAAGTGTCTAGAGCACAAGGTTTTGATTATGTTTTAGATTCTGCTCAAGGTGTTACAATCTTAGCTGATGGTAAAAACTTACTTGATGACGTTAAAAAAGAATTGGGTATCTAAATCTCTACTTTAAAATAAAATTTTTAAAAGCTGCCTATAATAAGGCAGCTTTTTTACTTTTGTTATATATGAAACAGCAACCTATTGGTATTTTTGATTCTGGCGTTGGTGGTACTTCCATATGGAAAGCTATTAATAAGCTTTTACCAAACGAGAATACCATTTATTTGGCCGATAGTATTAATGCGCCTTATGGCCCAAAAGGGGAAGAAGTAATAACCAAATTAAGCATTAAAAATACCGAATATTTATTAAGCCAAGGTTGTAAACTTATTGTTGTAGCATGCAATACAGCTACAACAAATGCTATTAAATACCTTAGAGCAAATTATAAAATACCGTTTATAGGCATAGAACCTGCTATTAAACCTGCTGCGCTTAGAACAAAAACAAATGCGGTTGGTATTTTGGCAACTAAAGGTACGCTAAGTAGTGCGTTGTTTTCTAAAACATCTGATGAGTTTGCGAGTCATGTTAAAGTTATAGAGCAAGTAGGAGAAGGCCTTGTAGAGCTTATTGAAGAAGGGGCTTTAAATTCTAACCAAATGAAAGTATTATTAGAGTCTTATTTAAAACCTATGATAAAGGCCGATATAGATTATTTAGTGTTAGGTTGTACACATTACCCTTATTTAATGCCAATACTGTCTAAAATGCTTCCAAAAACGGTTAATATAATCGATTCTGGTGAGGCTGTTGCAAGACAAACTAAAGCTGTTTTACTACAAAATAATTTAATTAATACAGCCACAGTAGGTGTTACTTCTCAATTCTATACTAACGGTAATCCAGAGGTGTTAAGAGGGCTTTTAAATGGTGAGCCTTATGTTAAGTTTCTAGATTTTTAATAGAAACGATGCTTTGCGTTAGTGATTGAACGGTTTGTTTGAAATCCTTTTTGCCTTTTTGCAAAAAGATTGAGTAGTGAAAGCGCGACCTTTGTGGTAACGCCATAAAAGTATTATTTAAACCAACTTGAATATTTAATATAGTTATCGGCAATTCTATTAATTTCTCCCGAGATTAATTCTTGGCTAATATCTTTAACTTTTTTCGCAGGGACCCCAGCGTAAATACTACCAGATTCTACAATGGTATTTTTGGTAACTACTGCTCCTGCAGCAATAATACAGTTGCTTTCTATTACACAGCCATCCATAATTATACTGCCCATACCTATTAAAACATTGTCTTTAATGGTGCAACCGTGTACCAACGCGTTGTGGCCAATAGATACGTTGTTGCCAATAGTTGTAGGCGCGGTTTTGTAGGTGCCATGAATTACTGCACCATCTTGAATGTTAACCTTGTTGCCCATTTTAATAAAGTTTACATCGCCACGAACTACTGCGCTAAACCAAATACTACATTGGGTTCCCATGGTTACATCGCCAACAATGGTAGCATTTTCTGCTACAAAACAATCGTTAGCTATTTGGGGTGTTTTTCCTCTTACGGGTAGTATAACTGGCATAATTTTATGTTTTAGTATTGTGTTGTTGTATAATTGTTAAAATCTGGGTGTATTTGTAAATAACTTATAAGGGTAGAGGTTCTAAAAAAAATAAAATAATACTACATTGCAAGCCTTACTAGTGGTTACAAAATAACAAAATCTAAATTACTTTTTAGATGTAAATTTCTGCTTTTGCAGAGGTGAAAAACAAATACATGGCGAAAAAAGCAAAAAAAGAAACTCCGTTAATGAAACAATACAATGCTATTAAAGCAAAGTATCCTGATGCACTTTTATTGTTTCGAGTTGGCGATTTTTACGAAACCTTTGGAAGCGATGCAGTTAAAACAGCAGGTATTTTAGGTATTATTTTAACAAAACGAGGCGCAGGAAGTCCTAGCGAAATAGAGTTGGCTGGTTTTCCGCACCACTCGTTAAACACGTATTTGCCTAAACTTGTAAAAGCAGGCGAGCGTGTAGCTATTTGCGACCAATTAGAAGACCCAAAGCAAACAAAAACCATAGTAAAGCGTGGGGTTACCGAATTGGTTACACCGGGTGTAGCACTTAACGACGAGGTTTTAGTGTCTAAATCTAATAACTTTTTATGTTCGGTTTATTTTGATAAAAAATACATAGGCATTTCGTTTTTAGATATTTCTACAGGCGAGTTCTTGACCTCGCAAGGTAATGCTGAGTATATTGATAAATTGTTGCAGAATTTTAGTCCGAGTGAAGTTTTGGTATCTAAACAAAAGCGAACGTTATTCGCAGATACTTTTGGCGACGATTTTCATACCTTTTATTTAGAAGATTGGGTGTATCAAACCGATTATGCATACGAAACTCTTATAAAGCATTTTAACACTAAAACTTTAAAAGGTTTTGGTATAGAAGATTTGTATGAAGGTATAATTGCTTCAGGATCTATATTGCATTACTTAGGGGAAACACAACATAATAAATTGCAACATATTACCGCAATTTCTAGAATTGCTGAAGATGACTATGTGTGGATGGATAAATTTACTATTAGAAATTTAGAGCTTTATAATTCTACCAACAATAACGCAGTAACTCTTTTAAATGTTATAGATAAAACTATTTCGCCTATGGGTGGAAGGATGTTAAAGCGTTGGTTGGCTTTACCTTTAAAAAATGTAGATAAAATTAAACAGCGCCACGAAGTTGTTAATTTTTTTGCCAAAGATAATAGTATACATCAAGTCATTCAAAACCATATAAAAGGTATTGGAGATTTAGAGCGATTAATATCTAAGGTGGCTACAACTAAGGTAAATCCGCGCGAGGTTATTCAACTTAAAAACTCTTTGGAAGCTATTGTACCTATAAAGACATTAGCATCAAATTGCGATAACGATTCGCTTAAAATTATAGGAGATACATTACAAAGCTGCGATGTACTTCGTGCTAAAATTAAGCAAACTATAAATGAAGATGCACCTGTAAATGTATTAAAGGGTAATAGTATTGCTGATGGGTTTTCGGAGGAGCTAGATGAGTTGCGAAGTCTATCTAAATCTGGAAAAGATTATCTAGATAACATGTTAGCGCGCGAAAGTGAGCGTACAGGAATTACATCTTTAAAGATAGCATCGAACAATGTATTTGGGTACTATATTGAAGTACGAAACACCCATAAAGATAAAGTGCCCGAAGAGTGGATACGTAAACAAACCTTGGTAAATGCAGAACGTTATATTACTGAAGAACTTAAGGAGTACGAAGCTAAGATTTTAGGAGCCGAAGATAAAATTCAGTCTATAGAACAGCAATTGTTTGCAGATTTAGTGGTTTGGATGAATCAATACATTAAAGCAGTACAACAAAATGCGTATTTAATTGGACAATTAGATTGTTTGTGTGGTTTTGCGCAATTGGCACAAGATAATGGTTATGTATATCCAGTTTTAGACGACTCTTACGACTTAGATATTAAAGATGGGCGTCATCCTGTTATAGAAAAGCAACTCGCCATTGGCGAAGCTTACATAGCTAATAATGTGTTTTTAGATAGAACAACACAGCAAATAATTATGATTACTGGGCCAAATATGTCTGGTAAGTCTGCTATTTTACGCCAAACAGCCTTAATTGTATTGTTGGCTCAAATAGGAAGTTTTGTACCTGCAAAAGAAGCCAGAATTGGTCTGGTAGATAAAATTTTTACTAGAGTTGGGGCGAGCGATAATATATCGATGGGCGAATCGACCTTTATGGTAGAAATGAACGAAACAGCATCTATTCTTAATAATATATCAGATAGAAGCTTGGTGTTGCTAGACGAAATTGGTCGAGGTACAAGTACTTACGATGGTATTTCTATAGCTTGGGCTATTAGCGAATATTTACATGAGCATCCTGCCAAGCCAAAAACATTATTTGCTACCCACTACCACGAACTTAACGAAATGACAGAAACTTTTGGTCGTGTAAAAAACTTTAATGTATCTGTAAAAGAATTGAAAAATAATGTGCTTTTTCTAAGAAAGCTAGTTGAAGGAGGAAGCGAGCATAGTTTTGGTATTCACGTTGCAAAAATGGCTGGAATGCCACAACAAGTTTTGCATAGAGCAAACACCATTTTAAAGAAATTAGAGAAATCTCATTCTAGTGAAGAGCTTACAGATAAGGTGAAATCGATAAAAGACGAAATGCAGCTAAGTTTTTTTAATTTAGACGATCCTTTATTAGAAAATATTAAGGAGGAAATATTACGTACTGATATTGATACACTTACACCGGTTGAGGCGCTTATGAAATTGAATGAAATTAAGAGGATGTTGGTTAAGAAAAAGCGCGATTAAAAATAAAATTTATAATTTTTTAAAAAAGGCTTTTTTTATTCAATAAAAGTCTTAAATTTGCATCCGCAATAGCGATATTGCAAGTTCATTAAAAAACTGCGAAAGTAGCTCAGGGGTAGAGCATCACCTTGCCAAGGTGGGGGTCGCGGGTTCAAATCCCGTCTTTCGCTCTGAGACTTTCTTAAAATATACCAATGCTGAAGTGGTGGAATTGGTAGACACGTTGGACTTAAAATCCAATGTCCATTAGGACGTACGGGTTCAAGTCCCGTCTTCAGTACAAAGCCTTTACAAGATTTCTTGTAAAGGCTTTTTTTATGTTTTAAAATTACTAGAATTGCTACTGCTTACTTAAATATGTTTGGGTAGATTTTTCGAAAAGCTGTTGGTCTAGATCGTCTGTGTTTTTATACGCTTTTCTTAAATCTTTAAGTTTAATTTTCAGGTCTTTTATTATCTGAGCGTATTCTGGATTATCGTATACGTTATTCATTTCCTGTTTATCTTTTAAACGATCAAACAATTCCCAATACTCTTCTGGACCGTAATAACGAATTAATTTGTATTGCTTAGTTATTATAGCATAATGTGGTGGTACATTATGAGCACCTGGTTCGTAGTATTGATAATAAACAGCATCCCGGGTCCATTTATCTTTTTGGCCTTTAAGTAACGGTATTAAGCTCTCACCTTGCATGTCTTCTGGTTGAGCAATACCTGCAGCTTCTAGCATAGTTTGAGCAAAATCAAGATTCTGAACCATTTCTTCCTCTGTTGTTCCTGGCTTTATTTGATTTGGCCATCTTATTAGTAAAGGTGTTTTAAACGATTCGTTATAGGCAAAGCGTTTATCAAACCAACCGTGTTCTCCTAAATAAAATCCTTGATCTGAAGTGTAAATAACTACGGTATTGTCGGTTAGCTTGGATTCGTCTAAATAGTCTAAAACTCTCCCAATGTTATCGTCTACAGAAGAAATAGTACCTAAATAGTCTTGCATGTAGCGTTGATATTTCCATTTCATTTTTTCAGTATCATTCAACTTTGGCCAATTTGTTTTAAACCATGTGTTAATAGAGTCAAGAATAGGATCGTATTTTTTCATTTGCTCAGCATTAGCTCTATCGTAATAACATTTTGTAAACGTTTTTAGCGTTTTACCTGTTACAACTGGTAGAACTTCTCCCATTTCTTTTAATGTTTCTGGACGAATTTTGCTATCGTATGCGTAATGCATGTGGTTAAGTAAATTCATTTCAGAATTTCTTACTCCAGAACCTCTAGTGGCATAGTCATCAAATAAGTTAGAAGGCTCCGGGAAGGTTTTTTTACTAAACTCAGCAAACTTATCGGCTCTGGGCCACCAAGGTCTATGTGGTGCTTTGTGTAGATAAAAAAGCATAAAAGGTTTTTCTTTTTTTCGTTTAGTTTTTAGCCAGTTTAGGGTAAGGTCTGTTATTATATCGGTTACATAGCCTGTTATGGTTGTGTCGATGTCTTTACCCACAAATTGTGGGTTTAAATAACTGCCTTGTCCTGGCAGTATCATAAAGTCGTCTACACCTTTGGGGTTGTTGCCAAAGTGTAGTTTACCAAACATGGCTGTTTGATAACCGGCTTCTTGAAAAAGTTGTGGTAAAATGGTTTGTTTTTGATCAAAATTACCAAGGTTGTCTATCTTACCATTAATATGCGAATGCTTGCCAGTAAGAATTGTTGCTCTTGAAGGGGCGCAAATTGAGTTTGTTACACTAGCATTGTTAAATTGTATGCCTTCTTTAGCTAACCTGTCAATGTTTGGGGTTTCTATCAAATTTTTATCGTACGAGCTAATGGCTTGGTAGGCATGGTCGTCTGACATGATAAAAAGAATGTTAGGTCGTTTTTTTTCGGTTTTCTTTTCTTGTTTTGTTTCGCACGAAACCATGGAAGCGCTAATTAATAAAAGCGCTAAAATTTTTTGAAATACTCTCATTTTTAATTTAGTGTTGGTTGATTAATTCAAGTATTGAAGATAGGATAAATATTTAATATCTCTTTTAAAGAAAAATAGTGGCGTGGTGTATTTAAGTTTTAAGCATAAAAAAACCACCTACAAGAGGTGGTATAAATTATAAAATAAATAATAAAGCTTAGTGAGCAGCTTTAAGTTTATCAGCTTCTTTTTTTACTGCGTCAGCAGCATTATTTGCTGCATCTTTTGCTCCGTTAACGGTTTTATCGGCAGCATCTTTTACATCGTTTGCAGCCTTTTCAGCAGCTTCACCGGCAGCATCTACAGCTTCCCCAGCAGCGTCTACAGCGTTGTTTGCAGCATCTTTTACATTGTTTGCAGCGTTAGATGCAGCTTCAGATGTAGCTTCGGCAGCTTCACCAGCAGCATCTACAGCATCATTTGCAGCGTCTTTTACATTGTTTGCTGCATTTTCAATACCAGAACTTGCTTTTTTTACTTCATCTCTACAAGAAGTTAAAGAAATACTCAAAGCTAATAAAAGCGCTGTACTTAATACTAATTTTTTCATTTTGTGTGTTTTTAGTGTTAATTATTTAAGTTAGAACAATATAGTATATTAAAGACTAAACTGTATCTTTTTTTGAATTCTAATTTTTTTAAGACAATTAAAATTCAGTCTATATACGTAAGTAATTAATAATTTGGATGACAGCACCTTTGCTTTTTTTTATAAATTCTAAATTTTTAATACCCGTCGATTCTCTACGAGTCTTATTTTCAATCATTTCATTTAAAATTAAATTAAATTCTTTTTGATTAGAAATGGAGAACATACCCCCATTTTTAATTAAATCTATAGCTTCTGGAAATTTATTGTAGTTATTACCTATTATTATAGGAACACCAAACACAGCAGGCTCTAAGGTATTATGCAATCCGGTATTACCAAGAGCGCCACCAACATAGGCTAAATCTGCATAATTATATATTTTTGTAAGTAATCCAATAGTATCAATTATAAAGACCTTAGCGTTTTTTATGTTAGCAGTGTCTTTTTCTGAAAATAGCACAGTTTTAACTTCTAAACTGTTTTTTAATTGTTGTATTTGAGTATGCTTTATATTATGCGGGGCAATAATATATTTAGTATTTTTTGAGGCTTGAGTGTTTATATAATTTACAAAAAGAGCTTCGCCTTCAGGCCATGTACTACCAGCTACTATACAAATATTATCTTGTTTAAATTCTTGAATAAAATCTAGGGTGTTGTCTTGTTCTAGCTGGCTAAAAACTCGGTCGAAGCGTGTATCGCCCGTAACCGTTACATGTTTATAGTTTATAGATTCTAGTAAGTTTTTTGAATTTTCATTTTGAGTAAAAATATGCTCGAACGAAAATAAAGCAGCTCGTAATTCACTACCATAAAATTTAAAGAACGATTGGTTTTTTCTAAAAGCAGCAGATATTAAAATGGCTCTATAGCCACGCAATTTTAGTTCGTTTAAAATATTTGGCCAGATGTCGTATTTAACAAAAACAGTAAGTTCTGGTTTTATTAAGTTTAAAAATTGATTTGCGTTTTTTTTAGTATCTAAAGGCAGGTAAACTACAACATCTGCAATCTCTGTATTTTTTCTAATTTCATATCCCGAAGGAGAAAAAAAGGATAATACTATTTTATGGTTTTTGTATTTGTTTCTTAGAGCTTTAAAAACAGGCAAGCCTTGTTCGTATTCACCTAGAGAAGCACAGTGAAACCAAAGCGTTCTATCGGTTTTCGAAATATTATGTTTTAAAGTTTTAAAGGTTTTTTTTCTTCCAATAACTCCTAATTTAATTTTTGAATTAAAAGGGGCAGTGCATTTTAAAATAAAATGAGCAAGAAGAATTCCTAAGTTGTAAATTAAGCGCACTATATTTTTTTGTTGCAAAAATACATTTCTTTAAACTAATACATCTTCAAACTTTAATTATTCATAAAAGTTTCATTGTTTGGCAACATGTAATTTTGTAATTTTGTTAATTAATAACCCGCTGTGGGTATTCATTAAAATCGACTATAAAGTTTAACTTATTAGCTTACTTAGTCTGTAATTATTTTAGATGAAAAAAATTCAAATGGTAGACCTTAAAGGTCAGTATAACCAAATTAAGGATGTTGTAAATCCTTCAATACAAGAGGTTATTGAAACAACTGCGTTTATTAACGGTCCTAAAGTTCACGAGTTTCAGAAAAATTTAGAAACCTATTTAGATGTTAAACATGTAATACCTTGTGCAAACGGTACCGATGCTTTGCAAATAGCAATGATGGGATTAGGATTAAAACCTGGAGACGAGGTTATTACAGCCGATTTTACTTTTGCTGCAACGGTAGAGGTTATTGCGTTGTTAAATTTAACACCTGTATTAGTCGATGTAAATCCAGACGATTTTAATATAAATATCGAAGCTCTAAAAAAAGCAATTACTCCAAAAACAAAAGCTATTGTTCCTGTGCACTTATTTGGGCAGTGTGCTAATATGGAGGCCATTATGGATATTGCAAAAACTCATAATTTATTTGTAATAGAAGATAACGCCCAGGCTATAGGCGCTAATTATACTTATAAAGATGGCACTAAAGCAAAGGCAGGAACTATAGGAGATGTAGGATCAACATCTTTTTTTCCTTCTAAAAACTTAGGTTGTTATGGAGATGGTGGAGCTATTTTTACTAATAATGATGCTCTTGCTCATACTATAAGAGGCATAGTAAACCACGGTATGTACGAGCGTTATCATCATGATGTTGTTGGTGTAAATTCTAGATTAGATAGTATTCAGGCTGCTGTTTTGGATGCTAAACTACCGTATTTAAATGCTTACAATAAGGCTAGGCAAACAGCTGCTAGAAAATATAATGAAGCTTTTAAAAATATAGATAGTATAATAACACCAAAAATACCTAATACATGTGATACTCTCTGCGATACTTGCGATTGCCATGTGTTTCACCAATATACATTAAAGGTTAATGGTGTAGATAGAGATGCGTTAGTTAAGTTTTTAAATGAAAACGATATACCATGTGGTGTATATTATCCAATACCGCTTCACAGACAAAAAGCTTATATGGATGAGCGTTATAATGAAGCCGATTTTACAGTTACAAACCAACTTATACAAGAAGTTATTTCGTTACCAATGCATACCGAACTAGATGACGAACAAATAGAATATATAACATCAAAAGTAAAAACATTTATAAATGGATAAAATATTAGTTACAGGTGGATTAGGGTTTATAGGATCGCACACCGTTGTAGAATTACAAAATGAAGGCTACGAAGTTGTTATTATTGATGATTTATCAAATTCTTCAGAAAAAGTATTAGATGGTATTACTGCAATTACTGGTAAAACACCAATTTTTGAAAAGTTAGATTTAAAAGAAAAAGATAAAGTTGAAGCTTTTTTTGCTAAGCATAACGATATTAAAGGTGTTATTCATTTTGCAGCAAGTAAAGCAGTAGGAGAAAGTGTAAAAGAGCCTTTATTGTATTATGAAAACAATATTAGTACGTTAGTTTATATTCTTAAAGAGTTAAAGAAATTACCTGCTGTAGGCTTTATTTTTAGCTCGTCTTGTACGGTTTATGGTCAAGCCGATGAATTGCCTATTACAGAAAACGCACCAGTTAAACAAGCAGAGTCTCCATACGGAAATACTAAGCAAATAGGAGAAGAAATTATAAGCGATACTTGTAAAGTATCTCCAAACTTAAAGGCAATCGCTTTACGTTACTTTAATCCAGTAGGAGCACACGAGTCTGTAGAAATTGGAGAATTACCTATTGGAGTTCCTCAAAACTTAGTGCCATTTATAACGCAAACAGGAATAGGTTTACGTAACGAATTATCTGTTTTTGGAGAAGATTACCCAACGCCAGACGGAACTTGTATACGCGATTATATTCATGTTGTAGATTTAGCCAAAGCACATGTTATTGCTTTAGGTCGTTTACTTCAAAATAAAAACAAAGCCAATTACGAGACTTTTAATTTAGGAACAGGTAAAGGTAGTTCTGTGCTAGAAGTAGTTAAGTCTTTCGAAAAAGTTTCTGGTAAAAAGCTAAATTATAAAATTGTAGGGCGTCGCGAAGGTGATATTATTTCTGCTTACGCAGATACTAATAAAGCGAATAACGAATTAGGTTGGAAAACAGAACTGTCTCTTGATGATGCCATGAGTTCTGCATGGAAATGGGAGCAAAAAGTAAGAGCTGCAGAAAATAATTAATTTAAAAGCTTTTATCTAATATAAAAAAGGTTGCTAAAAAATTAGCAACCTTTTTTTATAAAATATATTTTAATAACCTCTAAGCTTCTTTTTCCTTTTTCTTTTTAAAACTAGCAAATACTAGAATAATCATTCCGGTGGTAACCGATAAATCGGCCATATTAAAAATACCTGTTCTTAATGAACCTCCAAAATCTAAATGTAAAAAATCTGTAACAGAGCCATAAGCAAAACGATCGTAAACATTAGCTATTCCTCCACCAATAATACTAGCGAAAGCAAAAAGAGACCAGTTGTCTAAGCTTTTATCTTTAAAAACATAACGCAAAACAAAACCTAAAACTACTACAGGTAAAATAAGAAGCAATATAAGTTTTAGAGTAGGGTTTAAGTCGCTACCCATACCTAAAAAGGCACCTGTGTTTTCTACATTATGAAGCGTTAAAATGCTTCCTATAATATCTGAAACGCTTTTAGGGTCTACATACTTTCTTACCATAATTTTCGATACTTGATCTAAAAGTACAGTTATTAATATGGTAATACTAATAAAAATAGTTCGACGAGATAATTTCATTTAACTATTTGTTTCAAAAGTTGCAGATGCTGTTTCAGATGCTCTGTTAATTTTTTTTACTAAGCCTTGTAATACTTTGCCTGGTCCAACTTCCGTAAATAATGTTGCGCCATCTTCAATCATTTGTTGCACAGATTGTGTCCATCTTACTGGAGCAGTTAGTTGCGAAATTAAATTAGCTTTTATTTCTGCTTCATCTGTAATAGGGCTAGCTGTTACATTCTGGTAAATAGGGCAGTTTGGTTTGCTAAATGTTGTGTTCTCTATTGCTGCAGCTAGTTTTTCTCTAGCAGGCTCCATTAGAGGTGAGTGAAAAGCACCACCAACAGGTAAAACTAAGGCACGTCGAGCGCCAGCTTCTTTTAAAGCTTCGCAAGCTTTGTTAATGGCTTCAACCTCTCCAGAAATAACTAATTGCCCTGGGCAATTATAGTTTGCAGCAACAACAACACCTTCTATTGTTTCGCATACTTTTTCTACAATAGCATCTTCCAGTCCTAAAACCGCAGCCATAGTACTAGGTTGTAACTCGCAAGCTTTTTGCATGGCAAGAGCACGTTGAGAAACTAGTTTTAAGCCATCTTCGAAACTTAAAGCGCCATTGGCTACTAATGCAGAAAATTCTCCAAGAGAATGCCCTGCTACCATATCTGGTTTAAAGCTGTCTCCTAAAGTTTTTGCCAAAATTACAGAATGTAAAAATATAGCAGGTTGTGTTACTTTAGTTTCTTTAAGGTCTTCTGCAGAGCCATTAAACATAATGTCTGTAATTTTAAAACCTAGAATATCGTTAGCTTTATCAAACAAATCTTTAGCTAAAGATGAGTTCTCATATAAATCTAAACCCATTCCTGAAAATTGGGCGCCTTGACCCGGAAATATATATGCTTTCATGTGTGTTCTTTTTTTAGTGCTGCAAAAATAAGAATTATTACCTATTATCAATGTTTTTAATAATTTTAGCAGGATTTCCTGCTATAAAAACATCGTTAGGAAAACTTTTTGTAACCACTGCACCAGCGCCAACAACCACATTATCGCCAAGGGTTACGCCAGGGCAAAGGGTTGCGTTCCCTCCAATCCAAACATTTTTTCCTATGGTTATGGCTTTGGCAAATTCTTTTCCGCTATTTCTAGCTTTAAACTCTAAAGGGTGAGTTGCAGTGTAAATTTGAACGTTAGGTCCAAACATACAGTTGTCTCCAATGGTTACGGTAGATACATCTAGAATACAACAATTAAAGTTCATGTATACGTTGTTTCCTATTTTAATATTGTAACCGTAATCGCAATAAAAAGGAGGTTCTATATATAGTTTATCTCCTGTATTTGGAATTAATTGACCTATTATGCTATTGCGTTCTAATTTTTCGTCAATGCTAAGTGTGTTTATTTTGTTTAGGTATAGCCTTGTTTTGTGCCTATCTTCAACTAGAACTTGGTCTTCAGGGGTGTATAATTGACCAGTAATCATTTTTTCTTTTTCAGTCATAAAAACACATATTTAGGTTTATGTTTACAATCCTATTATTGCTGCCTCTGCACATCGTTCACCATCCATAGCAGCCGAAATAATACCTCCAGCATAACCGCCACCTTCACCGCAAGGAAATAAACCTTCAATTTGAGGGTGTTCTAGTTGCTCATTTCTTGGAATACTAACAGGAGAAGATGTTCTAGATTCTACACCAACAATATTTGCTTCGTTAGTGTAATATCCTTTCATTTTTTGTCCAAAGGCTTGAAAACCTTTTCGCAATCTGCTACCTATTAATTTAGGTAATAAAGAATGTAGTGGAGAAGAGTTTAAACCAGGTTGATAAGATGTAGGGTTTAATGTATTGGATAAGTTTCCTTCAACAAAATCGATTAGTCGTTGAGCTGGAGCTACTTGGCTACGTCCGCCAGCTGTAAAAGCTAATTTTTCTAAATTCTTTTGATACTCTAACCCTTTTAAAACGCCAAATTTTTCGTATTTACGTAAATCTTGTTCTGCATTAATTTCTACAACTATTCCAGAATTAGCAAACAAATTATTTCTTTTGGATGGAGACATACCGTTTACAACCACCTCGCCATTGGCTGTGGCTGCAGGTACAATAAATCCGCCAGGACACATACAAAAAGAATACACGCCACGATTATTAACTTGGTGTACCAAACCATAGGATGCTGCAGGTAATAAAGAGTTGCGCTCGCCACTACAGTGGTATTGAATAGAGTCTATAATATGTTGTGGATGCTCTACACGAACACCCATGGCAAAAGATTTGGCCTCTAAAGCTATTTCTTTATTGTGGAGCAAGTAATAGATGTCTCTAGCAGAATGCCCTGTTGCTAAAATAACACGATTGGCAGTCATTTCGTCGCCATTTTTTAATTGAATGGCTTGTATTTTGTTATTACTAATGCTAAAATTTACTACACGGGTTTCAAAATGAATTTCTCCACCATAATTTAAAATAGTTTCACGAATGTTTTGTACTACTTTTGGTAATTTGTTGGTGCCAATGTGTGGATGTGCATCTATTAAAATTTGATTGGTAGCACCATGAAATACTAGATTTTCGAATATTCTACGCACATCGCCACGCTTTAAACTTCGGGTATAAAGTTTGCCATCGCTATAAGTTCCTGCGCCACCTTCTCCAAAACAATAGTTGGAGTCTTCGTTTACAAAATGATCTTGGTTTATGGCTTTTAAATCGCGACGTCGGTCTTGTACATTCTTACCGCGTTCTAGTACAATAGGTTTGTAGCCTAGTTCTATGCAACGTAATGCAGCATACATACCGGCTGGCCCGAAGCCAATTATATGCACGGGTTTTGATTTAGAAACATCTTTATATTTAAACGTATATTCTGACGATTTTGGTAATGCTTCGCGAATATAAACCGCAACCTTATAATTTAAAATTATTTTAGGTTTTCTAGCATCAATAGATTTGCGAAGTACTTTTACGCCTGTAATATCTTCTTTATCTATGTCTAACTTTATTGCCGATTTTATAACTAAAATATCGCTACGCTCTTCTTCTTTAAGTGTAATACGAAGTTGTATCTCTTTTACCATGCTGCAAAATTAATGAAAATAGCGATAGATGTTGTAAATATATTGGCAACAAGCCAAAACATAAGTGTCTTGGTTTGTAGAAAATAGAGTAAGCTCTAGCTCTAGCTTTTAACTTTATAAAAATAATTATAATTAGTGGGCTCGCTCATAAGTTAAAAACGAAAATTCATGTTTGTGTTTTTCGTCTTTAGGATGAAAAGTATTCGCTGTTTCTTTCCAAATATTTGTATCTATTTCTGGAAAAAACGTATCTGCTTCAAAAGTAGCATGAACTCGAGTTAACTCTATTTTAGTTGCTATAAGTAAGGCTTGTTTGTATATTTCGCCTCCGCCAATTATAAAAGGTTGCGAGTCTTTTTTAGCAGCGTCTATAGCATCTTCTAAATTATTAACAACAATTACACCGTCTGGAACATGGTAGTCGCTTTGCCTTGTAATAACAATATGTGTTCTATTAGGTAAAGGTTTTGGGAAACTCTCAAATGTTTTTCGCCCCATAATAATATGGTGCCCGTTAGTTAAACTTTTAAAACGCTTTAAATCATCGCCTAAATGCCAAATTAGCTTATTATCTTTTCCAATAGCATCATTTTCTGCTGCAGCAACAATAATAGTTAATTCTGGCGAATGTTTTTTAGATGTTGTGTTTTGACTAAGGCTAGTTGTAGCATTAAAAACGTCACTTTTTGCTATTTTTGTTTCTTCTTTGACAAGGTTAGATTTTAGCTTTTCTATGCGCTTTTGTTGCTTTGCAACTAGCTTTTCTAGTTGTTGTTTTTCCCACGCTTTACCCATAAATTTATGGGTAATAAAAACATTAAAAATGTGGTATATAAAAAAGAAAGACCACAAGAGTATGGCGTACAAAAACCATTCTTTACCTAAAATGGTGAAATTTTCGCCTATACCTAATACGGTGTTTGCTAGTATTAAAAATACTGCGCCAATTAAAAATATTACAAAATGAATATATAAACTCTTTTTTTGTTTAATGCGTTTTTGTGCATTTTCTATAAGTTCCAATTGATCTTTGTCAATTGGAGTTGTTGTTTTCTTCTTCCCGAACATATGCGTAATTAATGAATGTAAAGTTAAAGCTTTTTGCTGAATCTTTAGAATGGAATTTTAAGATAGGAAATAAAGGTGCTTTATGATAAAAGTGCTTGAAAATCAGTGAAAAACACATTTTTTGTATTGTTAATTCAATAATAATTTTCATAAATTTTTTAAGAGAGCAAATAAAAACAAGTCTATATTAACAAATTGATAATTTTTTGTTGTTAACTGATTATTATCACTTTGTATAGCAAATTGTTTTATAAATTTGTTGCGACATAACAACACAAACATAATTATTATGGCTATTTCAAAACAATATTTAAAAAGTAAACCAATTTGTAAAGTAACTTTCTCTATTCTTGCTGAAGAAGCTAAAGAAGTATCAGTAGTAGGAAGTTTTAACGAATGGGACACTAAAGCTGCTCCGTTAAAAAAGTTGAAAAATGGTACGTTTAAAGGTACTATTAATTTAGATAAAGACAGCTCTTACGAGTTTAAATATGTAGTAGACGGTGCTTACGTAAATGATGACGCTGCTGATGCTTATGCATGGAGCGAATTTGCTTCTGCTGATAACGGTGTGCTTAACTTGTAATTAACATTTTAAGATATAAAAAAAGCTTTCTAATATAATTAGAAAGCTTTTTTTTATATAGCTACTTTTCCTTTTATATGTGGATGCGGATTGTAATTTACTAAAGTAAAATCGTCAAAATCGAAATCGAATATATCTTTTATATCCGGATTTAAAATCATTTTTGGTAATGGCCTTATTTCTCTAGATAGTTGTAGTTCTAATTGTTCGTAATGGTTGCTGTAAATGTGGGCATCGCCAAAAGTGTGAATAAATTCTCCTGCTTGGTAACCACAAACTTGAGCTATCATCATAGTAAATAGAGCATAAGATGCAATGTTGAATGGCACACCTAAAAAGATGTCTGCGCTACGTTGGTAAAGCTGACAAGATAATTTGCCATTTGCTACATAAAATTGAAAAAAGGCATGGCAAGGAGGAAGTGCAGCTTTGCCATTGGCAACATTTTCGCTAAACGATTTTGATGTATCGGGTAAAACTGAAGGGTTCCATGCAGAAACCAACATTCTACGACTGTTAGGGTTGTTTTTAAGTGTATGAATAACATCTTTAATTTGATCTATTTCGTCGCTATTCCAGTTGCGCCATTGGTGGCCATAAACAGGGCCTAAATCTCCATTTTCGTCAGCCCATTCATTCCAAATACGAACACCATTATCGGTTAAATATTTGGTATTAGTATCGCCTTTTAAAAACCAAAGCAATTCGTAAATTATAGATTTTAAATGTAGTTTTTTTGTTGTAACCATAGGGAAACCTTTGCTTAAATCAAATCGCATTTGATGCCCAAATACACTTTTTGTACCTGTACCTGTGCGGTCTCCTTTTTCGTTTCCGTTTTCTAAAACGTGTTTTACTAAGTCGTGATATTGTTTCATAAGCTTTTTCCTGACCGAGCAGGAACTTTATGTTTAATAGTTTAAAATAAGCTTCAGCCCATTCTAAGAGCTAATTTAAAGAAAAACAAATATTTTAATTTGTTGGGGTAATGTATAGATATCAAAAGTTATTAACTTACAGATATTTTAGTTTTTTGAATTGTTTTATGTGTGTTTTTAACTATAAATTAGCCAATAATCATACCTGCAATAGTTGCAGAAATTAAAGATGCAATGGTTCCTCCAATTAAAGCTTTAATTCCAAATTTAGATAAGGTCTTTCTTTGCCCAGGCGCTAACGAACCAATACCTCCAATTTGAATGCCTATTGATGCAAAGTTTGCAAAGCCACAAAGCATGTAAGTTGCCATAATTATAGATTTCTCGTAGTTAAGATGTATAGCGTTAGTGGCATCTTTTAAATCTCTTAATTGTATGTAGCCTATAAACTCGCTCGCAGCTAATTTTATACCTAATAGTTGGCCCATTAAAGCCATATCTTCTTTAGCAACTCCAATAAGCCACATAAGTGGTGCAAAGGCGTAACCCAGAATAAACTCTAGTGAAAATGAATTATAAGATGTGTTTTCTGCGATTATAGAATTTAATGATGTGAAACGTAAACTTAAGTTTAAGCTTTTAATAGTAAACCCGTCAAATTCTGCAATACCTCCTAAAATGCCATTTATCATGGCAATAAATGCTACAAATACTAAAAGCATAGCACCTACATTTACAGCAAGTTTTAAGCCTTCGGTTGTTCCGTTAGCAATAGCGTCTAGAATGTTTGCTCCTATTTTTTCTTGAGAAACAGAAACATCATTATTTACTTCTTCTGTTTGTGGAAATAATATTTTAGAAATTACAATAGCTCCAGGTGCAGCCATAACCGATGCAGCTAAGAGGTGTTTAGCGTAGAATAATTGTAAGGCTTTGTCATCGCCTCCTAAAAAACCAATATATGCTGCTAGTACTGCTCCTGCAACGGTGGCCATACCTCCAATCATTACTAATAGCATTTCAGATTTATTCATTTTTTCTAAATATGCTTTAATTAAGAGCGGAGCTTCTGTTTGACCTAAAAAGATGTTTCCGGCAACACTTAAACTTTCTGCTCCAGATATTTTTAAAGCTTTAGAAAGTAGCCATGCCATAGCTTTTACTACTTTTTGAATGATACCTAAATAAAATAAAACAGAGGTTAAAGCTGAAAAGAATATAATTGTAGGTAATACTTGAAAAGCAAAAATAAACCCGAAAGTATCCATGTCTACAACTAAACCTTCAAAAAGGAATTTACTACCTGCTCTTGTATAATTTAAAACTTCAATAAATAAGCCCCCAATAAATTCGAATATAGATTTTACAAATTCAATCTTTAAAACACCAATAGCAATTAGAAGTTGAAAAACTAAACCAATACCAACAATTTTCCAGTCAATAGCTTTGCGGTTACTACTAAACAAGTACGAAATAAATATTAAGGTAAACATGCCTAAGGCGCCTCGCCACAAACTGTTTATGGTGAATCCTTGGCTAGGTATTATTGTTGCAGTGTTTGCTTTTGCCGAAGTGTTACTTTTAACAGCACCACTATCTGTTTTTGATGAGGGCGTAGTAAAAGTTTTACTAGAATCTATTAGTGTTGTTGTTATGTTTGAGGTAGACTCAATAATTTCTTTGTTATCTAAGTCTTGTGCTAAAATACTTGTTGAAAAAAATAGAAATATAGCAGAGATAAACAAAAAAAAGGTTTTCATAGTATAGAATTAGAGCGAATATTATTCACGTTTAGAAATTTCATCTCTTATATGAGCAGCAGTTTCATAATCTTCATTATTAACAGCTTCTTCTAATAATTTATGAAGTTCTTTTGTGCTTTTTGAGGCATAATTTTCTGAAGTAGATGTAGGTTCAAGTTCTGATGCTAATAAGTCGTCAACAAGAATACTGTCATCGTTTTCATCATCATTTTCATTATCTTCAGTTTCAGGATCTACTTTTAGGTATATGCCTGCTTTGTCTAGTATGTTTTTATATGTAAATATTGGGGCATTAAAACGAAGAGCTAACGCTATGGCATCGCTTGTTCTAGCATCAATAATTTCTTCTATTTTATCGCGCTCGCAAATTAAACTTGAGTAAAATACACCATCTACCAATTTATGAATGATAACTTGTTTTACAACAATATCAAACCTATCGGCAAAATTTTTAAATAAGTCGTGGGTTAAAGGTCTTGGAGGTCTTATTTCTTTCTCTAAAGCAATGGCAATAGATTGTGCTTCGAAAGCACCAATAACTATAGGTAGTTTACGGTCTCCATCTTGCTCGTTTAAAATAAGTGCATAGGCACCATTTTGAGTTTGGCTATAGGAAATTCCTTTTATATTTAATCTAACTAAGCTCATAATTTATAAAAACGCAAAGAACTGTTTAAATTAGGACTTTACCAAACTGCATAATACAGTTTTATAAATAAAAAACTAATTTTAACAGCCTTTTTGTTTCTACAATTTATAAAAAAATATTTATTGTTGTGCTTTAAAAGCTTTTAATTTAGATATAAGTTCTGGAACAACTGTAAAAGCATCTCCAACAACACCATAATCTGCAGCTTTAAAAAAAGGTGCTTCAGGGTCTGTGTTAATTACCACTTTTACCTTAGACGCGCTAATTCCTGCTAAATGCTGAATAGCTCCAGAAATACCAATGGCAATGTATAAATTTGATGCAACAGGTTTTCCGGTTTGGCCAACGTGTTCGCTATGTGGTCTCCAACCTAAATCAGATACAGGTTTAGAGCAGGCAGTAGCAGCACCTAAAACTTCGGCAAGTTCTTCAACCATACCCCAGTTTTCGGGACCTTTTAAGCCTCTTCCAGCAGATACTACAATTTCTGCATCTGCTATAGATACTTTATCTGATGCTTTATCTACAGATTGTACAGTAATACCTATATTTGAAATAGAAGGCGAAAAATCTTCTGCAGCAGCGCTACCAGTATTTTCTACCAATCCAAAAGAATTGTTGGAAACGCCAATTATTTTAACATCTGTGTTAATTTGTGTAAGTTCGAACGCTTTATTTGTAAACGCTGTGCGTTTAACAGTAAAAGGAGTTGTACTTGCAGGAGTTTCTACTACATTTGATGCGTAACCAGCGTTTAATCCTACTGCTACTAGTGGCGCTAAATATTTACTATCTGCGCTAGAGCTAAGTACAACAACTTTAGCACCTTCATTATCTGCTGCTTGTTTTATAGCTTCGGCGTAAGCCTTGGCATTAAAGTTGTTTAAGTCTGAATTGTTTACCTTTAACACCTTATCTACGCCATAACTTGCTAATGCGCTTGTATCATCAGCATTTATAGAAATAGCTGTTACGGTAGTTTGTAATTGGTTAGCAACAGCTTTTGCATATGAGGCAACCTCGAAAGCTGTTTTTTTATATTTTCCTTGTTCTGATTCTGTATATACTAAAACTGACATAATATATTCTTATTTTTTATTTCTGCGAAAGCTGAAACTTTGTTAATTTTTCCGTTAATTTAAAAGACGTTTAAACGCTAGTTTGGTGCCTATTTAATTTGTTGTTAAATTACTTTAGCTTCGTTATGAAGTAAGTTAACTAACTCGTCTAAATTATCGGCATTTACTAATGTAACTGCACCTTTTTCTGCAGGTTTTTCAAACTTAACAGATGTTGTTTCTGCAGCACTTTCAATAGGTTCTATAACCGTTAATGGTTTTTTTCTAGCCATCATTATACCTCTCATATTTGGTATTTTTAAATCGCTTTCTTCAACCAATCCTTTTTGCCCACCAATAACTAAAGGTAAAATGGTAGATACGGTTTCTTTACCACCATCAATTTCTCTAGCTGCAGTGGCATTATTACCATCAATTTCTAAGCTAATACAGTTGTTTACAAAATTAGCGTTAATTAAACCTGCAATCATTCCTGGTACCATACCACCATTGTAGTCTATAGATTCTCTTCCTGCAATTACTAAATCGTATCCGCCTTTATTAATTACATCGGCCAATTGCTTTGCTACAGTAAAACCGTCTGTAGCAACGGTGTTAACACGTATTGCTGTATCGGCACCAATAGCTAATGCTTTACGTAAGGTCGGTTCTGTTTCTGCACCGCCAACATTAATTACGGTTACTTTTGCGCCTTGTTTTTCTTTAAACCACATGGCACGGGTTAAACCAAACTCATCATTTGGGTTTATTACAAATTGTACGCCGTTTGTGTCGAACGTGGTGTCGTTATCGGCAAAATTGATTTTTGAAGTGGTATCAGGCACGTGGCTGATGCATACTAATATATTCATTTTAAATAAATTAAGTAGTTTTTATTCTCTTAACTCAAAAAAAGGGATTACTTTTGAGATGTCTTATTTTCGAGCAACGAAGTTAAATATTTATTTTGAATATTTACTATGCATGCATAATAAATTTTTATTTTTTTTTTGAAAACCTCAATTTTCGCTTTACTTTTTTAGGATGTTAATAGGGTGATATAAAGGGGTCTGCAAAAATTAAAGCATAAGTGTTAAAATGCACAAAAAGTAAATGTATGCTAGAAATGGCTGTAAAAAATAGAGATAAAACAACAAAACGCGTAAATTTTTATCTTTTTCGTTATAAAGTTTTTACATTAATTGTGGTGAATAATTACTATTTTTGCATCACTAATAAAAATATTTAAATGAAGACAATTCAATTTAGAGAAGCTATTTGCGAAGCGATGAGCGAAGAAATGCGCAGAGATGAGAGCGTTTACCTTATGGGAGAGGAAGTAGCAGAATACAATGGTGCTTATAAAGCATCAAAAGGAATGTTAGATGAGTTTGGAGCAAAACGTGTTATAGATACACCTATTGCAGAGCTTGGTTTTGCAGGTATTGCTGTTGGTTCTACAATGACAGGAAATAGACCAATTGTAGAATATATGACTTTTAACTTCTCTTTAGTTGGTATTGATCAAATTATAAATAACGCAGCCAAAATAAGACAAATGTCTGGCGGACAATTTAAATGTCCAATTGTATTTCGTGGGCCAACAGCTTCTGCAGGTCAATTAGGAGCAACGCACTCGCAAGCTTTCGAGAGTTGGTTTGCTAATACACCTGGTTTAAAGGTTATTGTGCCTTCAAACCCTTACGATGCTAAAGGCTTATTAAAGGCAGCTATTCGCGACGACGATCCAGTTATTTTTATGGAAAGTGAGCAAATGTATGGCGATAAAGGCGAAGTGCCAGAAGGAGAGTATGTTTTACCAATTGGTGTTGCCGAAGTTAAACGCGAAGGTACAGATGTTACTATTGTGTCTTTTGGAAAAATAATTAAAGAAGCTTACAAAGCTGCAGATGAGTTAGCAAAAGAAAACATTTCTTGCGAAATTATAGACTTACGTACTGTAAAGCCTATGGATAGAAATGCTATTTTAGAGTCTGTTAAAAAAACAAACAGATTAGTAGTTTTAGAGGAAGCATGGCCTTTTGGAAATGTATCTACAGAAATTACATATTTAGTACAGTCTGAAGCATTCGATTATTTAGATGCTCCAGTTGTAAAAATAAACACAGCAGATACACCAGCACCATATTCACCAGTTTTATTAGCAGAGTGGTTGCCAAATAGCGACGATGTTATAAAAGCGGTAAAAAAGGTGATGTACAAATAAACTAACGTTTTTTACGTTATATAAACTTCATTAGCATAATTGTTGATGAAGTTTTTTTGTATTTAAAGAATACCTTAACGTTTTTTAAATATATATAAATAAATAGGCAATTACATTTGCCAATTAAATTTAGAGAGTCTTTTAAATGAAGATAAAAATATTTTTTGCCCTATTACTACTTAATACTCTTGCTGTTATGGCTCAAACTAAAGTGAGCGGTTATGTGTATGATGAGTATAACGAACCTGTGTCTTTTGCAAATGTTTTGTTTAAAGGCTCTACAGAAGGTACAATAACTAACGAAAACGGAAGATTTTATTTAGAGTCTAGCGAAACTTGGAGCGGGCTAACAGTTTCTTTTTTAGGCTATCAAACTTTAAATATTCCTTTAGAAAAAAAGGTTAATTACGATTTAAAATTTACCCTAGTAGAAGAAGCAGCGCAATTAAACTCGGTGTTAATAGTTTCTGGAAAGCAATCTAAAAAGAATAATCCAGCTATAGATATTCTTCGTAAAATATGGGAGCATAAAAGAAAGAACGGTCTTAAGCAAGTTAGCCAATATGAATACGATAAATACGAGAAAGTAGAGTTCGATATCAATACCATAGATAGTGCACTTATAAAAAGTAAGCTTTTTAGAGGAATGGAGTTTGTTTTTAGCGAAGTAGATACGTCGCGAGTTACAGGTAAAACCTATTTGCCAATGTTTATTAACGAAGCAGCCTCAACAGTTTATGGCGATAATAAATTAAACAAGAAAAAAGAGGTTTTAAAAGGAAATAAAAATTCTGGTTTTAGCGACAATCAAACCATTATCGATTTTGTTGACGATTTATATTCAGACTACAATGTTTACGATAACTATTTAAAATTTTTCGATAAGAGTTTTGTTAGCCCTATATCAAAAACAGGAATAAGTACGTATAACTATGTACTTTCAGATAGTGCATATATAGATAATAAATGGTGTTACAACATTATTTATTACCCAAGACGTAAAAACGAATTAACGTTTAAAGGCGATTTTTGGGTAGCCGATACAACATACGCTTTAAAAGAGATTAACCTACAAGCATCAAAAAGTGCCAACATTAACTGGGTTAAAGAAATTTATATAGAACAAGAATTTGAGGTTTTAAACGATTCACTATTTTTAGTAAAACGAGACTATATGATGTCTGACTTTGCTTTTAGTAAAAAGGAAGGTTCGCGTGGTATTTATGGTAAGCGTACTACTTTATTCGATAATTATGAGTTTGATAAAGTTAAAGATAAAAAATTCTATGATGAAGAAGTCTATAACTACGATAAAGACGTTTACGATAGAGATGAAGCCTTTTGGACAAACAACCGATTAGAAGCTTTAAATAAAGACGAAAAAGGGGTTTATAAAATGCTAGACACCTTAAAAACGGTTAAAAAATTTAAACGCCTTTATAACTTAGGAAGTATTTTATCGTCTGGTTACATTGAGTTTAATTCGCTGCCTTTAGATTACGGACCTATTTTTTCTACCTTTGGATTTAACGAAGTTGAAGGGTTACGTTTGCGTACCGGTGGACGTACTTATTTTGGAAGAAACGATTTATGGCGATTAGAAGGCTTTTTAGCCTACGGATTTAAAGACGATAAATTTAAATACGGTATTTCTGGTAAATGGTTATTAGATAAAAAGAGCCGATTTATAATATCTGGAGGAAACCGGCGCGATGTAGAACAAATAGGGGCGAGTTTAACTTCTAGTAGCGATGTTTTGGGGCGTAGTTTGGCATCATCGTCTGTGGTAGGTACTAGCTCTAACGATAAGCTAACATCTATTAATTTAACTAGTTTGGCAGTAGAGGCAGAGCCTTTTAGAAACTTTGTTATAAGGTTAGATGCTAATTACAGAACATTAGAGTCGGCATCGCCAACATTTAGCCTAGATTATAATACGCCAACAGGCATTGAGTCTGAAATTAAACAGTTTGAATCTTCTTTGTCTATGTCGTATTTCCCTGGTAGAAAAATGACAGGCTTTGGTGTAGAGCGTCGCGAGGCAAACGATGATTTTGCTCGAATTTTTGCTCAAGTAAGTCGAGGCGACAAAAATATTTTAAATGGAGATTTCGATTATACTAAGTTGCAGTTCTCTTATATACAGCCATGGCAACTAGGAGGTTTTGGGAGATTAACAACAACTATCGAGGCAGGAAAAACTATAGGAGAAGTGCCATTAGGTTTGCTAAGCGTTATACCAGGAAATCAATCTTATTTTTCTATTTATAATACCTTTTCTCAGTTAGATTTTTACGAGTTTGTGTCTGATACTTATACGTCTTTACATTTCGAACACAATTTTAACGGACGTTTATTTTCACGAGTTCCATTTTTAAGAAAACTTAATCTTAGAGAAATTTTAAGCGTAAGAGGGGTTTGGGGCGAAATATCAGACAAAAATATAGCATTAAACGATGTGCCTAGTAACCCGAATAATATTCAGTTATTAGCACCAGATAAAAAACCGTATTACGAGTATGGTTTCGGAATTGGTAATATTTTTAAAGTGTTTAGAATAGACTTTAACTTTAGAGGTAATTATAAAGACAAAGATTTGTATCCAGAGGCTAGAAAATTTGGAGTTACTGGTACTTTTGGTTTTTACTTTTAAAGTGTTATATAGTTTAGAAATATAAAGAGGAGCATGATTTTTTAATCATGCTCCTTTTTTAAACATTTATTTATAAGGCTATACCTTATTCTTTATCTGGATTTAAAAGAATAGCGTAAACTTGAATGCCAAACCCAATAAGTACTAAAGTAGGTGCTAAACGAATACGTCTCCAGCTAAAAATTTCTGGATTAAAAACATTAGGATCGTCACTGCCACCACCAGACATTAAAATAAAACCTAATGCAATTATAGCTAAGCCTATAAACATAAATTTATAGTTTTTCTTTCCAAATACAAAGGTTGCTTTTGTGTTTTCTTTTCGTTTTTGTTCTCCCATGATTTATTTAACTAAGCATGCAAATTAAAGCATTTATTTAAAATAATAGCGTTAATAGAATTCTAATTCTTGTAATCAATATAAGTCGTCTGTTTTTAAATTTAAAAAACGCTGTGTTGCAAAGTGCGTGCTTATCCATGTAATTATAATACCTAAAGCAAAAACAAAAACAAAAAGAAGAATAACTAAAATAGGATTACTTAATAACTCCAATTCTTCAAAGGTTTTGTTTAAATAATATAATACAATGGCCATGCCTATTAGTGCAATTATAGCACCTATAATACCTAAACGAACGCTTTTCCAAACAAAAGGACGTCTTATAAAACGTTTTGTAGCCCCAACCATTTGCATGGTTTTTATGGTAAATCGTTTAGAGTAAACTGCTAATCTAATCGAGCTGTTAATCAATAAAACAGCAATTAATGTAAAAATAGCACTAATTACCAATACCCAGTAACTAATACGTTTTACATTATCATTCATTAAATTAACAAGATCGTTATCGTAATTAACCTCTTCAACAAAGTTTTTGTTTGTAGCTTCTGCCGATATCTTTTCAAGATGTTCAGAAGTTACATAATCTGCTTTTAAATACACATCAATCGAATTCTGTAAAGGGTTGTAGCCCACAAAATCCATAAAATCCTCACCGTTTTCAGCCTTCATAAATTCTGCAGCTTGTTCTTTCGAAACATATTCGGTAGACTTTACATACTCAGCCATAGCCAAGCTTTTTTCTAGTTGTTTGGTTTCAATATCTTTTGCAGAATCTTTTAAGTAAATGGTAACAACCACCTGCTCTTTAAAATGGTCTGATACTTTTTTAGCATTTAAAACTAATAAACCTAATAAGCCTAGTAAAAACAAAACCAAAGCAATACTTAAAACTACCGAGAAATACGATGAAATAAGACGACGTTTTTGGTGTTTTTCAAAAGATGAACTCATAAAGTAAATAGGATTAATAGTGTAAAAATAATAAAGAATAGTTAATCTGCATTTAAATAAACCGAAACATATTCAAATTGTTGTTGTTATCTCTTAATTTTAAAAAGCTAACTAGCTTTTTTTACAGGTTTACTAATAATGTAAACCCCGAGTGCAACCATAATACAACTAAGCACTTTAATTAGGTTTATGTCTTGCGCATATTCCTCTTTCATTAAAACAAAAGCATAAATACTTACCAATAAAAAACTAATGGCAGGTTGTAAATAAATATAACTGCTATTAACAGATGGTGTTACATATTTAAGGGCGTAAACATTAAATAAGTAAGTTAAAAAGGTTGTAAAAAGCACCACATAGCCCATAACTAGGTAGGTGTTTGTTGTAAAAGCATCAAAATTAGTTTGCATAATAGGTTTTATGGTAATAGGTAAAATCATTATAAAACCAAATAAAAACATCCAACATATTACGGTTATTGGGTTGTATTTGCTCATTAAGTTTTTAACCAAAACAAGATATAATCCGTAAGAAGCAGCATTACAGAACACCAAAAAATTACCAAGCACAGAACTTGTTCCTGCAGTTTTATTGCCATAAAGAATTAAAAATATAGCAGCAATACCTGCAATTAAAGTCCCTATTAATTTATTTTTTGTAAGTTTTTCCTTTAAAATAAAGTAGCTAAAAACAAAAACCAAAACAGGAGTAGATGTCATAATTATAGAGGCATCTACAGGCGAAGTCATATTAATACCATGAAAAAAGAATAATAAATTGGCTGCAGCACCTAGTAAACCACAAAGTGCAATTCTAAAAAAGTCTTTGCGGTTTACTTTTTCTTTAACAAATAAAAATTTAAGCGTCCAGAATAAAACAACACAACAAGCAGAACGAATAAAAACGAAAGCAGACGGACTAATTTTATCTGGCATAACGCCTTTTGCTATAATGTAGTTAGCGCCATAAATAAGGTTAGCGCCCAAAAGCGCTAAATGCGCCTTGTAAATATTGTTTTTCAAAAGTTGGGGTTTTAAGGCACAAAAGTAAATCTATTTAGCCTAAAAGAAAGACAGATACGAATTAAAAATAAAAGGTTTTTAAGTTGATTTATAAAACGTAAATTTGCGCCTTGAATATGTAGGCAATAATTACTTTTTGTAAAAAAGTAATACCAAAATATAAATTAAAGAATGAAGTACGATTTTAACCAAATTGAAGCCAGATGGCAAAAGTATTGGGCAGAAAACCAAACGTTTAAAGCTGTAAATTATAGCGAAAAACCAAAATATTATGTTTTGGATATGTTTCCTTATCCTTCTGGCGCAGGTTTACACGTTGGGCATCCGCTGGGTTATATCGCTTCAGATATTTATGCGCGTTACAAACGTCACCAAGGGTTTAATGTGTTGCATCCTCAAGGTTACGATTCTTTTGGTTTGCCAGCAGAGCAATACGCAATACAAACAGGGCAGCATCCAGCCATTACAACTAAAGACAATATTGCTACATACCGTCGCCAGTTAGATCAAATTGGTTTTTCTTTCGATTGGTCTCGAGAGGTACGTACATCTAACGCTAGTTATTACAAGTGGACACAATGGATTTTTATTCAATTATTTAATTCTTGGTTTAATAATGATGAAAATAAAGCTGAAGATATTTCTACATTAGAAGTTATTTTTGCTACAGAAGGAAATGCCAAAGTAAATGCAGTTTGCGATGATGCAGTTGAATTGTTTTCTGCTAAAGAATGGCACGATTATACATCTGAAGAAAAACAACAAATATTATTACAATACAGATTAACCTATTTGGCCGAGACCGAAGTAAACTGGTGCCCAGTATTAGGTACTGTTTTGGCTAACGACGAAATAGTAAATGGCGTTTCAGAGCGAGGTGGTCACCCTGTTATTCGTAAAAAAATGACTCAATGGAGTATGCGTATTTCTGCTTATGCAGAGCGATTACTGCAAGGTTTAGAAACTATAGATTGGACAGACTCTTTAAAAGAAAGTCAGCGTAACTGGATAGGGAAATCTGTTGGGGCTTCAGTTTCATTTAACGTTAAAGAAAACGATGCGGTTATAGAAGTGTTTACAACGCGCCCAGATACCATTTTTGGTGTTAGTTTTATGACTTTGGCTCCAGAGCACGAATTAGTATCGCAATTAACAACACCAGAACAAAAAGCAGAGGTTGATGCTTATGTTTTAGCAACAGCAAAACGTAGTGAGCGCGATAGAATGGCAGATGTAAAAACCATTAGCGGGGCGTTTACAGGCGCTTATGCAGAGCACCCATTTACAAAAGAGCCTATTCCAATCTGGATTGGCGATTACGTGTTAGCAGGATACGGTACAGGAGCAGTAATGTCTGTGCCTTGTGGAGACGAGAGAGACTATGCTTTTGCTAAGCATTTTAACATCCCAATTATAAATATTTTTGAAGGCGTAGATATTTCAGAATCTGCATTTTCAGACAAAGATAAAACCGTTATAGGTAATAGCGATTTCCTTAATGGGATGAATTACAAAAAAGCGACTAAACGTGCCATTTACGAGTTGGAGCAAATTGGGCAAGGTAAAGGCAAAACCAATTACCGTTTGCGTGATGCTGTATTTTCTCGCCAGCGTTATTGGGGCGAGCCTTTTCCTGTGTATTATGTAAAGGGTATGCCTCAAATGATTGATGCTGCGCACTTACCAATTAAATTACCAGAAGTAGAAAAATATTTGCCAACCGAAACGGGCGAACCGCCATTAGGTAACGCAAATGTTTGGGCTTGGGATACCGAGAAGAACGAAGTGGTTTCTAACGATAAAATAAACGATTCTACAATATTTCCTTTAGAGTTAAACACGATGCCAGGATGGGCAGGAAGTTCGTTTTACTTTAACCGTTATATGGATCCTACAAATGAGAATGAGATAGCTTCAAAAGAAGCGATGGATTATTGGAAAGATGTCGATTTATATATTGGTGGTAGCGAGCATGCTACGGGGCACTTATTGTATTCTCGCTTTTGGCAAAAATTCTTATTTGATAAAGGCGTAGTTCCTGTTGATGAGTATGCCAAAAAACTGATTAACCAAGGGATGATATTGGGGACTAGTGCTTTTGTTTATAGAAAAGAAGGTACAAACACTTATTTGTCGTTAGGGTTAATAGAGGGTAAAAAAGTACAACCTATTCATGTAAAAGTAAAATATATTAATGCGTCTGATGAATTAGATATTGAAGGTTTAAAATCTGATAGTGAATTTGGAGAAGATTATGCTGATGCAGAATTTATTTTAGAAAATGGTGTTTATAAAGTAGGAAGAGATGTAGAAAAAATGTCCAAATCTAAATACAACGTTGTTAATCCAGATGATATTGTAAAAGATTACGGTGCAGATAGTCTTCGCTTATACGAAATGTTTTTGGGGCCATTAGAGCAATATAAACCATGGAATACTGCAGGTATTACAGGTGTACACTCGTTCCTTAAAAAACTTTGGAAATTATATGCAGACGATAACGGACTTAAAGTTACTAATGCAGCACCAACAAAAGACAATTTAAAAACGTTACATAAAACCATTAAAAAGGTACAGGAAGATATAGAGAATTTCTCGTTTAATACATCGGTATCTACTTTTATGATTGCTGTTAATGAGTTGGGAGCACAAAAATGTACAAGTAAAGAAGTTTTAGAACCTTTATTGATTTTAATTTCTCCGTATGCACCTCATATTTCGGAAGAATTATGGAACCAGTTAGGGCATGAGGGTTCAATTTCTACAGCTGAATTTCCTAAGTTTGAAGCGAGCCATTTAGTAGAAAGTAGCAAGAATTACCCTATTTCGTTTAATGGAAAAATGCGTTTTACCATGGAATTACCTATGGATATGAGTAAAGACGATATTGAAGCTGCTGTTTTAGCAAACGAAAAAACACAAGAACAATTAGCAGGGCGTACACCTAAAAAGGTTATTGTTGTGCCTGGTAAAATTGTAAATATTGTGGGGTAAATAAGGGTTGTTTTAGCGTTAAAAAATGTGATGTAATTTAAAGTAGTCGTGTTTTTTAACGTTAAAGCAATTTGTTAAATGTTACTGTTTTCGCGTTAGGGATAGAACGGTATGTTTGAAATCCTTTTTGCTTTTTTGCAAAAAGATTGAGTAGTGAAAGCCCGACCCTTGGGTAACGCACATAAGGTTATTATTCTCGTAAAAACAATGAATTATATAGAAATTATAGGTTTTGTTGCTGCATTTTTAACTACTGCAGCCTTTTTACCTCAAGTTTATCAAACATGGAAAACCAAAGATGTTTCTAGTTTATCATTGCCTATGCTGTTGCTTTTTTTTATTGGTATTTTTGCATGGTTAATTTATGGTGTTTTAAAAAATAGTCCGTCTATGATTTTTGCCAACAGTATTACCATTGTTTCTTCGTTTTTGTTGGTTTATTTTAAGATTAAGTACGGTAAAAAATAGTGTTGTTTCTTTACCTTTTTTAGCTTTTAGCTATTTCCTATTAAATCGATGTGAATTATGTTTTAGTTACTTAATTGTGTTTTTCGATGAAAAAAAGTTAACAAAAACAATGTTTTTGTAATAATATTTAAAAAATTATTTTAATTTTGCTTCATAATTTTACTTTTTAAACTATTTTATATATGAAAATTGGAGTTCCTATTGAAATAAAAAATAACGAAAACAGAGTGGGTATGACACCTTCTGGAGTTTTTGAATTAACAAAAAGAAACCATACGGTTTATGTGCAAAAAAATGCTGGTTTTAACAGTGGTTTTTTAGATGAAGATTATCAAGATGCAGGAGCTGAAATTCTTAATTCTATTGAAGAGGTTTATGCTGCTTCGGATATGATTGTTAAGGTAAAAGAACCTATAGAGCAAGAGTACGATTTAATTAAGGAAGACCAAGTCGTTTTTACTTATTTTCATTTCGCATCGAGCGAGCCATTAACTATGGCTATGATTAAAAGTAAAGCAATTTGTATTGCTTACGAAACGGTTGAAGATACAGATGGTTCTTTACCATTATTAATTCCAATGTCTGAGGTTGCAGGTAGAATGTCGGTACAACAAGGTGCAAAATATCTAGAGAAACCAATTATGGGACGTGGTATTTTATTAGGAGGAATTCCTGGAGTGCCTCCAGCTAAGGTTTTAATTTTAGGTGCTGGTGTAGTAGGTCTTCAAGCTGCACGTATGGCGTCTGGTTTAGGTGCTAGCGTTCATATTTTAGATATTAACATGAAAGCGTTACGCCACGTAAGTGATGTAATGCCAAATAACGTTGTTAGTGAGTTTTCTAGCGAATATAATATTAGAAAACATATAACAGACTCAGATTTAATTATTGGTGGTGTACTTTTAAAAGGTGCTAAGGCTCCAAAATTAATTACTAGAGACATGCTTAAAGATATGCGTCCAGGTACTGTTATGGTAGATGTGGCAGTAGATCAAGGTGGTTGTTTTGAAACCACTAAGCCAACTACGCACCAAGACCCTACTTATATTATAGACGAGGTTGTGCATTATAGTGTTGCAAATATGCCTGGCGCTGTACCTTATACATCTACAATGGGCTTAACTAATGTAACATTACCGTATGTTATTAAATTAGCTAACGAAGGATGGGAAAAGGCTTGTGCAAATAACAAGGCGCTTGAAAAAGGTCTTAATATTGTAAAAGGAGAAATAGTTTATAAAGAAATTGCTGAAGCTTTTGATTTAGAGCTACAAGCGTAAAATTATAATAGAAAACTTGTTTTTTAAACAGGTTAAAATTCAAAATGTCATATCTATGTCTAATATAAGAGACATAGATATGACATTTTGTGTATAATGCAGTATTTGTAAAAATATTGGTGTAATTATTGTTATATTTATTTTGTATTTAAATTGAAAATAAAAAAACATGATAGGATATTATATATTATTAGGAGGAATTGCGCTAGTAAGTTGGTTGGTTAGTAGTACGTTAAAACGTAAATTTGCTAAGTATTCTAAAATACATTTGCGCAACGGAATGAGTGGTGCAGAGATTGCCGAAAAAATGTTGGCAGATCATGGTATTACAGATGTTGAGGTTATTTCTACACCAGGACAATTAACAGATCATTATAACCCAAAAAATAAGACCGTTAATTTAAGCGAGTCTGTTTATAACCAAAGAAATGCAGCAGCAGCAGCAGTTGCAGCACACGAGTGTGGGCATGCTGTACAACATGCTCAAGCTTATAGTTGGTTACAAATGCGTTCTAGCTTAGTGCCTGTTGTTAGTGTAACATCGGGCATGTCGCAATGGGTTGTAATTGGCGGACTTATGTTAGGTGCTGCTGCTGGTTTAGGTTTTGGCTATTGGATAGCTGTTGCAGGATTGGTAATGATGGGGTTTGCAACCTTGTTTAGTTTTGTAACTTTACCTGTAGAGTACGATGCTAGTAACCGTGCATTGGCTTGGTTAAAAAATAAAAATATGGTAACGCAAGAAGAATACGCAGGTTCTCAAGATGCACTTAAATGGGCTGCAAGAACTTATTTGGTTGCTGCTATTGGTGCCTTGGCATCTTTACTGTATTGGGCAATGCAAGTATTTGGAGGTCGAGATTAATACAAAATATATAAAATAAAAAAGCTCTGAAGTATTTCAGGGCTTTTTTATTTCTTTACATATAATACTTTTGCTCTAAATGTTATTCTAGCCTTTTATGTCTAGAAAGTAAAAAGATAATTAAAATTTAAAAATGAATACGCCTTTTTTATATTACCAAAAACACTTAGAAACCTATCAATTAGAAGTTGAGAAGCTGTATAAAAAATTAACCGCTTTAAGTTTATACCGCTTGTTGGTTTTTGTTGTTACTGTTTTTGCTGTATATTGGTTTTTTTATATGTGGCAAGTAGCTGCTGTTATAGCTGTAGTTGGTGTTATTGTTTTTGTTAAGCTTTTATCTAAACACACAGATGTTAAGCGCCAAAGAGATTTTAATAAAGCACTTGTAGCTATTAATAAAGATGAAATTGAAATATCTAAAGGTATATATTACGATAGAAATGATGGTTCTCAATTTCAAGATAATAATCATTTTTATAGTGTAGATATCGATTTGTTTGGTCGTGGTTCTTTTTTTCAATTTATAAATAGAACAACCATATTAGAAGGAGCAGAGCTTTTAGCAAATATTTTAAAATCTAATAATGTAAACGGGATTGAAGTGCGCCAAAAAGCCATAAAAGAATTAAGCTCTAAACCTAAATGGAGACAAGAGTATACTGCTACTTCTAGCATGGTACATGTAGAAACTCCTGCAAAACATATTATAAAATGGCTTGGTGGTTATAATGCTTTTTTATCTAAAAAAATAGCTTGGTTGCCTTTGGCTTTTACGGGTATGTCTGCAATTTTAGTAGGCTTAATACTTTTTAAAATTATTGATGCTGCATTTATTGGGTATTGGCTGTTGCTTGGTTTGGGCATAACGGGCGGGTATTTAAAGAAAATTAATCACTTATCTCAAAACTCAGATAAAGTAAAAGATACTTTTCGCCAATATGCACTACTTTTAAATAGAATAGAGAACGAAAATTTTACTTCGGAGTTTTTGTTAGAAAAGCAAAAGAAAATTCAATCTGAAGACAAGAAGGCGTCTGCAGTTTTTACAGAGCTATCTAAAGCTTTGGATGCTTTAGATAATAGAAATAATTTAATCTCTGCTATTTTTGGTAACGGACTTCTTTTGTCTGATATTAAAAGTGCTTATGCTGTAGAAAAATGGATTAATACCTACGGAAATAAAGTGGCCGATTGGTTTGATGTTGTGTCCTTTTTTGATGCTTACAACACCTTGGGTAATTTTACTTATAATCATCCAGATTTTGTGTTTTCAGAAATTGTAGCCAAAGGCACTGTTATTAATGCAGAAAGTTTGGGGCATCCTATGTTAGATAAAAACAAACGTATAGATAGCGATTTAATAATAGAAAACGAACAGTTTTTTATTGTTACTGGTGCAAACATGGCAGGAAAAAGCACCTTTTTAAGAACCGTTTCTTTACATATTGTAATGGCTAATGTTGGCTTGCCTATTTGTGCCAAAGCAACAAAATACTCGCCAGTAAAACTAATTACGAGTATGCGTACCACAGATTCTTTAACAGACGATAGTTCGTATTTCTTTTCAGAGCTAACACGTTTAAAATATATTGTAGATGCTATCCAGAAAGAACCTTACTTTATAATACTAGATGAGATATTAAAAGGTACAAATAGTACCGATAAGGCAATTGGCTCTAAAAAGTTTGTCGAGAAACTTGTAGCATCAAATGCTACTGGCATTATAGCTACGCACGATTTAAGTTTATGCGAAATAGAAAACGAGTTAAAACAAGTAAAAAACTATTACTTTGATGCCGAAATTATAAACGACGAGCTGCATTTCGATTATACGTTAAAAACAGGTATTTGTAAAAATATGAATGCTTCGTTTTTACTAAAGAAAATGAAAATTGTATAGTTAAAAATAGTTTAGACAATATGCTATAAAAAAATTAATATTCCTTTTTAGCAGTATTTAAAGACACGAATTGTTAAGACACTTAGTAATTTAAAATAAAAGTATTTTGCTAGTTACTTTTTTTGTTTTTTTGTGTCTAAATAAGCACTTAACATTTATAAAATATAAGAATATGAAATTTTGGATTATAGTATTATTTGTAGTAGTTGGTTTTGTTGGCACAGCACAAGAAGTTAATGTAAGCGGAAGTATTTATACCGTAAAAGGCAAAGCTATTTTAATGAATGGCGAAGATGTTACAAGTACATTACCTGCAGAAAAGCAAGAGCAAATTATGGCTGCTTTTGATGAGAAAAAAGCTGAATTAAAGAAAATTAAAGAGGAAGAAGATAAGGCTAAAAAAACAGAAAGCGATATTAAGAAGGCAGAAAAGAAACAAAAAAAGGCAGAAAGAGAACTTAAAAAACGCGAAAAATTACAATCTAATTTTAATAAAGCTGGTAAAAAGCATGATGATGCTATAAAAAAATACGAAAAACTAAAGAAAAAAGGTAAGTTGTCTCCCCAAGACGAAACAAAGTGGTTAAGTAAAATAGATAAACTTAAATCTAATCTTGCTAAGGCAAAAAGAAAGCTGTAAAACAAAGATGCAAGAACAACTTAAAGTAGCATTAATTCAAGCCGATTTGGTTTGGGAGAACCCAAAATCAAACCGTGAAAACTTTACACATAAAATAAAAGGAATTAATACTGATGTAGATCTTGTTATTTTACCAGAAATGTTTTCTTCAGGTTTTACAATGAATGCACCTAAAGTTTCTGAAAGTATGACAGGAGAAACTGTTATGTGGATGAAGCAAATGGCTGCATATAAAAATGTAGCTATTGTTGGAAGTCTTGTTATTGCAGAAGAAAACAAGTTTTATAATCGCTTACTTTTTGTAGAGCCTTCTGGACAAGTAACACATTATAATAAGCGCCACACTTTTACTTTGGTTGGCGAGCAAAAAGTATATACCGCAGGAACAAATAAAATTGTAGTGAATTTTAAAGGGTGGAAAATTTGCCCTTTAATTTGCTACGATTTACGTTTTCCGGTTTGGTCAAGAAACACCGAAGATTACGATGTTTTAATTTATGTGGCTAATTGGCCAAAGCCTAGAGTTGCTGCATGGAATGCTTTGCTAAAAGCACGAGCTATAGAAAACATGGCGTATTGTATTGGCGTAAACCGAGTAGGTGTAGATGGTGTTAATAGTTTATATACAGGACATTCTTCAGTTTACGATGTTTTAGGCGAAGAAATATCGAATATAAAGCCCAACACAGAACAGATAGAAATTGTTACTTTAGAAAAAAGGCACATTTCTGCTTACCGCAATAAGTTTAAGTTTTTAAACGATAGAGATTCTTTTACCTTTTAATAAGCGTAAAAGTTTCTTGATAACTCCAATCTGCTCTATAACTTTCTGAAGTTTCAAAATGACTAGCATGTTCGGGTTGTATCTTTTTTAAATAATTTCCTGTATCATACTTTTGGTTGCCATTAGTGTCGTATATTATTCTATAAAAATATTTATTAGGCTTTATATTTAAAAAATCTATAGGGCCTTTTTTTGTTTGGTATTGTTCGTAAAAAACGTCTTCTCCTTTTTCGTTTGTGAGCTGAACAATTATAGGGTAAACCGCATTATTAAGGTTAACTCTCACATTAGAAAAACTATTTTTAGAGGGTGTTTTTACAGCATAGTTAAGCGTATCGTTCTTATTGCCAAAAAAATCGGTTATGGCTTCTGGTAATACCTGAATGTTGTAGGAGCCACTTTCTATTTTATCAAAATTTAATGCTAGAGTATTGGTAATGGTATCAAAATCAGTATTAAAATTAACTTTTAAAGAGTCTTGATCTAGTATCGTAATTTTAGATTTATTAAAAGATTTAAAAGGTACGCTACCATAAATATAAAAAGGATCTTTGTAGCCAATATTGCCAGAAGGAGCAGAGTTTATTAGCAAAGAATCACGTTCTTTATCTTTAATTTTTACTGTAAAATCCTTTTCAAATGTTTTACTAGAAACATTAAAAATTAAAGAGTCTAATGCTAGTTTTTTAGGTAAGTACCAATAGTACAGCGTATCTGTTTTTTCGTCTTTTGTAATGCGAGATTCAAATTCGTTTGGCACTTCAGATTTTAAAGTTATGCGCATGTCTTTATAATCCCCTTCGTAAGGGAAGTCAATTTTATTACCAACAAATTGTCTTGGTCTAATGGCTTTAAAATCTAGGTCTTCGCTAAATAATTTTAGTTTGTATGTAGAGTCGGTTGGTATATTTATAAAATCTTCATAAAAACCAATCTTGTCTGTTTTTTGCTGAAACTTATTATCGTTATTAGCATCTTTTAAAGCAATAAGTTTATATTTTCCCTCTTTAACATTCTCTATAGAAAAGGTGGTAAGGCTATCTAAAGTATTGGTAATGTATTTAGGGGTTTCTTTATAAACTATAGAATCGTGATAGGTAGAGTCTACTTCGTATAGCATAACAGATACAAAAGTGTCTGGTTGTCTTTTTGTAGCATCTACAACTTGCCCTTGTACATTAAGAGAATCTATATAATCTCCTGTAGAAAGTACGTATCTATAATACGAAAACGGATTGCCTTCGTTATTATCCTGTATGCTGTTACCAAAATTAAAGGCGTATGTTGTGTTTGGTTGTAGTGTATCGTATATTTTTATAGTAATGTATTTGCTAGCAGTGCTCAACGGAGTAATTTCTGGTTGAGTTTTCATTGGTGGCGAAATAATTAATTGTTTATTCAGGTCTTTAATTTTAACATATTCGTCAAAATAAATTTTAATCTCGTTACCTTTAAAATTAGTCGAGTAATTTTCTGGTGTAGAGCTAAGAATAACAGGAGGATCTATATCTTTTTCTCCACCTTGTGGTGTGCCTTTGTTGGCGCAGTTAATAAAAACAAGCGCTATAACCGTTGCTAAAATAAAATTTGAAAGGGTTTTATTCATTACCTATAAAACTTTTGCACAAACCTACATAATTTTAAAGAGATAACGATAAACTATAAATAGTATTGTTAAGCAATAGCCATAGTTGCAATACTTATTTTTATGTTTTTTGCTTGATTTAAAATATTAATACAGGCTTCTAGAGTAGCACCAGTGGTAATAATATCGTCCACAATTAATATATGTTTGTGTTCTATTTGTTCTTGATTTTGTAGTTCGAATAACTCATTATTATTCCAGCGAGCAAATCTTTTTTTTGAGGTTTGCGATTTGTTATTTGTAACCTTAATTAGCACATTGTCTATGTAATTTGCATTAATAGCTTTTGCTATTTGTTGCCCAAACTTGGTAACTTGATTGTAACCTCTTTTTTTTAGTTTATTTTGATGAAGCGGTACCGGAATAACACAATCTATACTATTGTATGCGCTAATCTCTTTTAATTCTGCTCCCAACCAATTGCCTAAAACAAAGCCTACATTTTCGTAGCCTTTATATTTTAAACCATGAATAAGTTGTTGTACAATTCCTTTTTTCTCGAAACGAAATAGAGCAGTGCCATTTTCTATTTGTGCTCTTCCATAAAGTGTTTTTTCTATGGCTTTGTTATTATCAAAATGGAAATTGGTTACTGGTAAGTCGTGTCTGCAATTTGTGCATATAGTATCTTCGTTGTCGTTTAAAAAGTTAAGACAAGCGTAACATACTTTAGGAAAGAGTAAATTGGTTAAGGATTTAATCATGAATTTTAACCTAATAAAAAGCGCTTTTGTAAACTTAATTAAAAAAAAGCTAAATCTTGATACGATTTTTAACAAACAACTCCTTTAGTTTCAATCCCTTTTTTATTTTTGCAGCATGGCAAATCAAGATGATAAATTTAAGAAGGTAATTTCGCATGCTAAGGAATACGGATACGTGTTTCAAAGTAGTGAGATTTATGACGGTTTAAGTGCTGTATACGACTACGCACAAAACGGAGCAGAGTTAAAGAAAAACATACGCGACTACTGGTGGAAAGCCATGGTGCAAATGAATGAAAACATTGTAGGTATTGATGCTGCAATATTTATGCATCCAACAACATGGAAAGCTTCTGGACACGTTGATGCTTTTAACGATCCGTTAATTGATAATAAAGATTCTAAAAAACGTTATAGAGCCGATGTTTTAATTGAAGACTACTGTGCTAAAATTGAAACTAAAATAGAAAAGGAAGTTAAAAAAGCAGCAAAACGCTTTGGAGACGCTTTTAATAAAGAAGAATTTGTATCTACAAATGGGCGTGTAGTTGGTTATCAAGACAAGATAAATACTATTCTTACTAGAATGGGGAAATCTCTTGAAAACGAAGATTTAGCCGATGTTAAAGCGCTTATTGAAGAGCTTGAAATAGCAGACCCATTAACAGGAAGTAAAAACTGGACAGATGTTAAGCAGTTTAACTTAATGTTTGGTACAAAGCTAGGAGCATCTGCAGATACAGCAATGGATTTGTATTTACGCCCAGAAACTGCCCAAGGTATTTTTGTAAACTTTTTAAATGTTCAGAAAACGGGAAGAATGAAAATTCCTTTCGGAATTGCCCAAACAGGTAAGGCTTTTAGAAACGAGATTGTTGCAAGACAATTTATTTTTAGAATGCGTGAGTTTGAACAAATGGAAATGCAGTTTTTTATAAAACCAGGTACACAGCAAGAGTGGTACAAGCATTGGAAAGAAACGAGAATGAAATGGCACTTATCTTTAGGGATGGGTGAAGATAATTATCGTTTTCACGATCACGAAAAATTGGCACATTATGCTGATGCTGCTGCCGATATTGAATTTAAATTTCCTTTCGGATTTAAAGAATTAGAAGGTATACACTCAAGAACCGATTTCGATTTAAAAGCTCACGAAGAGTTTTCTGGAAAGAAATTGCAATATTTTGATCACGAAGAAAATAAAAACTATGTGCCTTACGTACTAGAAACTTCTATTGGTTTAGATAGAATGTTTTTAGCAGTTTTCTCTAATTCGTTACAAGAGGAAGATTTAGAAAATGGTACTACAAGAACGGTATTAAAATTACCATCTGTTTTAGCGCCAATAAAAGCAGCTGTTTTACCTTTAGTTAAAAAAGATGGTTTGCCCGAGGTTGCTCGTAAAATTGTGGACGAGTTAAAATGGGATTTTAATGTAACTTACGACGAAAAAGATGCTGTTGGTAGACGTTACAGAAGGCAAGATGCTAATGGTACACCGTTTTGTATTACAGTAGATCATGATACTTTAAACGATAACACAGTTACTATAAGACATAGAGACTCTATGGAGCAGGAACGTGTAAATATAGACGATTTAAAAAATATTATTAAACAAGATGTAGATGTACGTTCTTGGTTAATGAAGATGTAATAAACACTTGTATAAGCAGGCGTTATAAAATTAAAAACCCCAAGCATTTGTTTGGGTTTTTTTGTGCTCTATATTTTTATTTGCCTGTCTATTTGTTGGTCTAAGGATATAAAGGTTTCTGTACTAGTAACACCAGATATAGATAGAATACTGTCGTTTAATAGGTGCATTAAATGCTCGTTGTTTTTGCAGAGTACTTTTGTAAAAATGCTAAAATTACCAGTAGTGTAATGGCACTCTATAATTTCGGGTATACGTTTTAAAAGCTTAACAGCTTCTGGGCTTCGCATAGATTTGTCTAAATGAATGCCAACAAATGCTAAGGTTGTATAACCTAAAATTCGAGGGTTTATAATACACCTTGATGCCGATATTAACCCCGATTTTTCTAGTTTTTTTAAACGCTGATGTATTGCTGCGCCAGAAATGCCTACATGTCTGCCAATTTCTAGAATTGGTGTACGAGCATCGGCCATAAGTTTTCTAAGAATTTTTTTGTCAATACCGTCTATGGTTATAGGTTTGTTTTTTTGTCTCATGGTTTTTGTAGCAAATTGAAACATAAATGTAGTAAAATGCTTTTAAATTGAAACGGTTTTGCGTTAGGGATAGAGCGACCTGTTTAAAATCCTTTTTGTTTTTTTTACAAAAAGATTGAGTAGCGAAAGCCCGACCCTTGGGTAACGCCCAAAATTTAAATGTTTAAAGGGTTGTAACCTAAATAAGGCACGTGTTTTTCGTTAAATACTATACCAAAGTTTTTAAGCTCTTTTAATATGGGTTGGTAAACCTCTTTGGTAATAGGGATTTGAACGCCTGGTGTGGTTATTTTTTTATTTAAAATGGCTAAAGTTGCCATAGCTACAGGTAAACCTACGGTTTTTGCCATGGCGGTATAGGTTTGGTTTTCGCCTAGTGTTACCATAGTGGCATCTATTTGGTACGATTTTTTATTTAGTGTATAGCCAATTTTATGGTACATAACGAGCATGTCTTTGTCGTTAGGAGAAAGCGTCCAGCTGTCTAAAAGTATTTTTTCGAGTATTTGTGCTGGTGTAGCTTTTTCTAGATTTATTTTTTTGTTGGGGTTAAAAATATCGAGCTCTTCAAGTTTGTTCCAAACCATATCGTCTTGATCTATTTTTAGGGCATGGCGTAGTTTTAACTCTACCGAATCTGTAGGGCTGTAGGGCAAAAAGGCATTTACAAAATCGCGATAGCTCATGTTTTTGCTGTTGTCTATAGTGTAACTATCGTCGGTCATGCCAAGGGTTACAAAAATATTCCAGGCACGACTAAAACCTATGCGTCTAATAGTACCACGGTATAGTGTTTTAGCTTTTTCTAGTCCGTAAATGTTTTGGTATTTTAAAGAATCTCTATTGGCATAGGCCTCGAATTTGCCAAATCCGTCGACTTCTAAAAACTCGGTACGCCTAAATAAACGGTGATATGGTATGTATTTATATGTGCCTTCTTGTAAAAACTTTGCTGTGCCACCTTGCCCCGCAACTACAACATTTCTGGGGTTCCATGTAAATTTATAGTTCCATAAATTATTATCGCTTTCTGGCGCTACTAAACCACCTGTAAAAGATTCGAATAAAATAATTTCTCCACCTTGGTCTCTTATTTGGTCTAGTACCTGCATAGCGCTCATGTGGTCTATACCTGGGTCTACACCAATCTCGTTCATTAAAATAAGTTTTTTAGCTTTTGCTTTTTGGTTTAAAGCTTGCATTTCTGGACTTACATACGATGCTGTTACCATGTGTTTATTGTACAAAATGCAGTCTTTTGCTACTTCTATATGCATGCTTGCAGGTAGCATAGATATAACAATGTCTACATTTTTTATGGCCTTTTGTCTGGAGTTTTTTTCAAAAACATTTAATACAATTGCTTGTGCACTTTTATTGTTATTTATAAGTTTTAGAGCATTTTTAATGTTTATATCTCCAACTATTATAAATAAATTTTCTTCAAGAGCTTTGTCTAGTAAATATTTTAATAGGTAAGCGGTCGATTTTCCTGAACCAATGATTAAAATTTTTCGCATAAAGAGATTAGTTGATTAATTTTGTTGATGAATTCGAAACTAATTTAATAAATACCTTAAGTTTTAAATACGATATTATGAATAAAAAAATATTAATTGCAGCAGCACTATTGGGCATAATTGGTATTGTTTTAGGTGCATTTGCAGCACACGGTTTAAAAACGTTAATAACTGTTGAGGCACAAAAAACATTTGAAACCGGTGTGCGTTATCAAATGTATCATGCTTTTTTATTGCTTTTTGTAGGTTCGTCCAATTTTATATTAGACAAAACCAAGATGTATGTTTTTTATTTGGTATTAATTGGGCTTTTGTTTTTTTCTGGTTCTATTTATGGTTTGGCAACAAACGAATTGTCTAGTTTTAATTTTAAATCTATAGGTTTTATAACTCCAATTGGAGGATTGCTTTTAATTGTCTCTTGGGTGTTATTGTTTATTGATTTCTTAAAAATTAAGTGATAAAAATACGAATATTATATTTTTAGTTTAAAAAATTGTTATAATTTTACACCATAACTATTTTTATTCAAATTTATGGTAAATAATAATCAAGTTACGCAAACGATTTCGTTAGAGCAATACGGAATAAAAAATGCTAAAGTTAAGTATCAACTTTCACCAAAAAAACTCCATGACATAGCAATAGAGAAAGGGCAAGGCGTCGAGACGTCTTCTGGAGCTATTGCAGTTAATACAGGTGAATTTACTGGAAGATCGCCAAAAGATCGATTTATTGTTAAAGATGATATTACTAAAGATCGTATTTGGTGGGGTGATATTAATATTCCTTTCGATTCTAATAAGTTTGATGCTTTATACAATAAGGTTGTTAATTACCTTTCTAGTAAAGAGTTATATGTAAGAGATTGTTATGCTTGCGCAGACGAGAATTACAAACTTAATATTCGTGTTATTAATGAGTTTCCGTGGAGCAACCAATTTGCTAGTAATATGTTTTTAAGACCAACTGAAACAGAATTAGAAAATTTTACACCAGAGTGGACTATTGTAAATGCACCTAATTTTATGGCTGTTGCAGACGAAGACGGAACAAGACAACACAATTTTGCCATTTTAAATTTTACTAAAAAAATAGCATTAATTGGTGGTACTGGCTATACAGGAGAAATTAAAAAAGGTATTTTTTCGGCTTTAAATTTTATTTTACCAGTGTATAAAGATACATTACCAATGCATTGTAGTGCTAATGTTGGTAAAGATGGTGATACTGCTATTTTCTTTGGACTTTCTGGAACTGGTAAAACAACACTTTCTACAGATCCTAATAGAAGTTTAATTGGAGACGATGAGCATGGTTGGACAAACGAAAACACGGTTTTTAATTTTGAAGGTGGTTGTTACGCTAAAGTAATTAACCTTTCTAGAGATAACGAACCAGAAATTTTTGATGCTATTAAACCAGGCGCTATTCTAGAAAATGTAATTTTAAACAACAAAGGCGAGGTGGCTTTTGGCGATACATCTATTACGCAAAACACACGTGTAAGTTACCCAATACATCATATAGAAAACATAAAAAAACCATCTATAGGTAAAAACCCTAAAAATATATTTTTTTTAACAGCCGATGCTTTTGGTGTTTTACCTCCAATATCTAAACTTACACCTAGCCAAGCTGCATATCATTTTATATCGGGTTATACTGCAAAAGTAGCAGGAACAGAAGCTGGTGTTTTAGAACCACAACCATCGTTTTCTGCTTGTTTTGGAGCGCCTTTTATGCCTTTGCATCCATCTAAATATGCCGAGATGTTAAGCAAGAAAATGGTTGATGCAGGTGTAAACGTTTGGCTTGTTAATACAGGTTGGACTGGTGGGCCATATGGTGTAGGTACTAGAATGAAATTAAAATATACACGAGCTATGATTAATGCGGTGCTAAATGGCGATTTAGGCTTGTATAATTATAACGATTATCACATTCATTCTGTTTTTGGAGTGGCGCAACCAAGGTCTTGCCCTGGCGTGCCAACAAGTGTTTTAAGTCCTAGAGCAACATGGAATGATGATGAGGCTTATTATACAACAGCTTTTAAGTTAACTAATGCTTTTAGAGAAAATTTTAAAAAATTCGAAGCGTATTGTAGTGAAGAAATTAGACGTGGCGGACCCCAACGCTACGCCTTTTAATTTTTTATTGTTGAGTGACTAACTCTTGTAAAAAAAAAGCGATTTCATTAATTTGAAATCGCTTTTTGATATTATTTTAAAAAAGGAGTATTACCTTCCTTTATTTGCTTTTTCTATATACTTTAATAAAGCCATAGTCATAGATGGCGTTTCTGGAGTTGGTGCAGCAATATCTACACGTAACCCTTTTTCTTCTACAGCTTTAATAGTTGTGTTTCCAAAAACAGCAATTCGTGTTTCGTTTTGTTTAAAATCTGGAAAGTTTTTAAATAAAGACTCAATACCAGAAGGACTAAAAAATACAAGTACATCGTACGATACATTTGCTAGGTCTGATAAATCGCTAACTACCGTTTTGTAAAATGTAGCTTGTTTCCAATCTACACCTAATGCATTTAAAGTTTCTGGAACAGCATCTTTTACTTTGTCTGTATTTGGTAGTAAAAACTTTTCGTCTTTATACTTTTTAATTAAAGGCGATAGTTCTGCAAAAGTACGTTTACCAACATAAATTTTACGCTTTCTGTACACTACATATTTTTGAAGGTAGTATGCTACTGCTTCAGATTGACAAAAATACTTCATCGTATCTGGAACTTTAAAACGCATTTCTTCTGCAATTCTAAAAAAATGATCTACAGCATTTCTGCTCGTTAAAATAATAGCAGTGTAGTTGTTTAAATCTATTTTCTGGTGTCTTATTTCCTTTGCCGATACACCTTCAACGTGAATAAATGGGCGGAAATCTATTTTTACTTTTTGCTTCTCTTGAAGATCAAAATATGGAGAATTCTCTATTTTAGGTTCTGGTTGAGATACTAAAATTGTTTTCACTTTCATACGTCCAACTGTTTAGTTATTCGATAAACACCTTGTATAAAATGATATAAGGTGCGATTTCGAGAGCGCAAAGATACAAAATAAAATAAAACAAGTTGTTTTTTATTGTATTTTGATGTGTTTTAAAAGAGGTTAAAAGTCCTATTAAGTTAATTAATAACAATAAAGCAATCATTACATAAATTATTGTTAACGCTTTAGGGAAAGCATAAACAAGCAACCCATTTATTGGTATTAAAATAAGACCCAAATAGTTTTTATAAGTTATTTTTTGAAAAAGGTAAGCGTCCATTAATTTATCTATTTCAAAAAGGCTACCAATTAAGCGCTCTAACAGTACTTTAATTAAGATAAAAACACCTACACCAACCGTTAATTTAAACATGGTGTTTATGTCTAGCGCATAATGTTGGTAATTATATTGCAGGCATATAACTCCAAAAATAGCAGACGATAGTATGAGGTTAATAAACAAAAGGGCATCAAAATTGTCGAAGAATTTTTGGTCTCTAGAATAAATTTTTAGATACTTTATACTGCCTAAAACAAAAATAAAATCGTTAAAGCGTTTGGGAGCAACCAGTTTTGCTACCGAGATAACGGTAAGACCTATAACCATTAATATGGTAATTAATTCGTTTGATGTAACCTGGCGAAGCATGGCATAAAATTATTATAATTTTAATAAACCTCTTGCAATTATTAAGGAATATTTAAAAAAAAGAATCTTTTAAATGATGTACATTTGCTGAAATTGAATAAAAAAATAAAAAAGGAAGCTGTTTAAAAATTTTTAAACAGCTAATGTTAAGAGATGAAAGACGCTGTAGTAATAATACCTACATACAATGAAATAGAAAATATTGAAGCTATTATAAAAGCTGTATTTTCGCAATCTGAAGATATTAATATTCTTGTTGTAGACGATAATTCTCCAGATTTAACAGGGCCAAAGGTAAAGGAACTTCAAAAAGAGTTTCCTAATCGGTTGTTTTTAGAAATAAGAAAAGAAAAATCTGGTTTAGGTACAGCTTATATCCATGGTTTTAAATGGTGTATCAATAGAGCTTACAAATACATTTTTGAAATGGATGCCGATTTTTCACATAATCCAACAGATTTAATAAAACTATACAATGCTTGTAGTTTAGATGGTGCAGATTTATCTGTAGGTTCTCGCTATGTAACTGGAGTAAATGTAGTAAATTGGCCCATGAGTCGCGTGTTAATGTCTTACATGGCATCAAAATATGTGCAATTAATTACAGGTATGGCTATTCACGACACAACAGCAGGTTTTGTTTGTTATAAACGCGAAACTTTAGAGGCTTTAGATTTAAATAAAATTAAATTTATTGGCTATGCTTTTCAAATAGAAATGAAATTTAAAACATATCTAAAAAAACTAAAAATAATAGAAGTACCAGTAATTTTTACAGATAGAACAAAAGGAGTATCTAAATTAAGTTCTGGAATTATATCTGAAGCTATATTTGGTGTTATTTCAATGAAAATTAAAAGTATATTCAAAAAAAAATAGGGAGATGAGCAAAAAAACGATGTTAATTAAAAATGCCAATATTGTAAACGAAGGCACTATTTTTAATGGTGATATTTTAATAGAAGGCGAATATATTAAAGAAATTAGTAGCTCTATAAGTGCAAAATCTGCAGATGTGCATGTGTTCGATGCCGAAGGTAAATACGTATTACCCGGTGCTATAGACGATCAAGTACATTTTAGAGAGCCAGGTTTAACGCATAAAGCCAATATAGAAACAGAATCTAAGGCAGCAATTGCAGGAGGTATTACTTCTTTTATAGAAATGCCAAATACAAATCCACAATCTACAACAATAGAAAAACTTGAAGAAAAATTTGATATAGCAGCAAAAACATCATCTGCAAATTATTCTTTTATGTTTGGTGGTACTAACGATAATTTAGACGAAATTTTAAAGGTTGATGAAAAAAATGTAGCGGGATTAAAATTGTTTTTAGGTTCGTCAACAGGAAATATGTTGGTTGATGATTTAGATGTTTTAGAAAAAATATTTAAAAGCACCAATATGGTTATTTCTTTACATTGTGAAGACGAAGCTACTATTAAAAAGAATTTTAAGGAGCATTTAGATAAATATGGAGACGATATTCCTGTAAAATATCACCCAGTAATTAGAAGCGAAGAGGCTTGTTATTTATCATCGTCTAAAGCTATAGAACTGGCTAAAAAAACCGGAGCCCGAATTCATGTTTTTCACTTATCTACAGCAAAAGAAACAAGTTTGTTTAGCAACAAAATACCTTTAAAGGATAAAAAAATAACATCGGAAGTTTGTGTGCATCATTTATGGTTTACAGATCAAGATTACGAAGAAAAAGGAACGTTTATTAAGTGGAACCCAGCAGTAAAATCTCAAAAAGATAAAGATGGTTTATGGGACGCTTTGTTAGACGATAGAATTGATGTTATTGCAACAGATCATGCGCCACATACTTTAGAAGAGAAACAAAACGTTTATACTAAAGCGCCTTCTGGTGGCCCACTAGTACAACATGCTTTGCCTGCTATGTTAGAAATGCATCATAAAGGTAAAATTTCGATAGAAAAAGTTGTAGAAAAAATGTGCCATAACCCAGCAATTTTGTTTCAAGTTGAAAAAAGAGGCTATGTTAAAGAAGGTTATTTTGCCGATTTGGTGTTGGTAGATTTAAATAACCCATGGACGGTTAATAAAGATAATATTTTATATAAATGCGGATGGTCTCCTTTTGAAGGAGCAACCTTTAAATCGAGAATTACGCATACATTTGTAAACGGTAGTTTAGCATATAAAAACTTTAAATTTTACGATGTTAATGCAGCTAAACGATTAACTTTTAATAGATAAATGCTTAAAAAACTAACAGTACTTGTAATTTTATCGTTATTACTAACTGCATGTTACCAATATAACGAGCCAAAGAAGCCAGATAACTTAATTTCTAAAAAGAAAATGGCTAACATATTAATCGATTTAAGATTAATACGATCTGTAACTGGTAATAACAAAAAAGTGCTAGACACTCATAATGTTAAGGCTGCGCAATACGTGTATAAAAAATATGATATTGATAGTTTGCAATTTGCTTTAAGTAACAATTATTATGCTTTTCATGTTCAAGAATACGAAGACATATATGCATTAATGAAAGATAGTCTAGATGGTTTAAAAATTAAATACAAAACATTAATAGACGAAGAAACTAAGGCCAAAAAGAAAGCCGATTCTATAGAGAAAGCTAAGAAACGTAATAAGAATAAAAAAATAGAGCATTTAAAAGATTCTATTAAAACAAAGCCAAAAGGGTTAATTAAACCTGTTTCTGATAAATAGTACCAATTTGGCTTATACTTTCGTCTATGTTTTTAAAATTATAATTTAAAGTATCTTTAATTTTTTGATTGTTATAGTTGCTTTTGGTGCTTAACGATCGTGTTAAATGTTTGGTTAATTGCCTGCGTTTGCCCGTTAGTGTGCTTATTAACCAATCTAATCTCCAGGCGATATTTAATAACCATGGCTTGGCTCTCTTTTTTGGTGGTTTTCCGTTTACAGATATAGCTAAGCTTTGTAAAAAATCTTTGAATGTTTTGTGTTCTGCAACAAGAACAAAGCGTTCGTTTTTTATATCACTTTTTATAAGTGCAATCATAATATTTACAACATCGCTAACATCTATTAAAGCAACAGTGCCTTGGGTATAATAAGATAAACCTTTAGCTGCTTTTTTAAATAAATTTCCTGTGCCATAGCGCCAAATTCCAGCTCCTAAAATAACACCAGGATTTATTATAACAACATCTAAACCTTCTTGTGTGCCACGCCATACTTCCATTTCTGCCCCATATTTAGAAATAGCATAAACATTATTATCGTCTTCAGGATTCCAAATAGTTTTTTCTGTAACAGCTTCATTATTTAGCGAATTGCCTAAAGTAGCTATAGAGCTAACATGGCAAAGTTTTACAACACCAAAAGCAAGACAAAGATTAACAATGTTTGCTGTGCCATCTATATTGGTGCGTCGTAAAAGGTTAAATTTATTTGGTTCGAAAGATACAAATGCTGCACAGTGGTATACATGCAAGACACCTCTAAAAACTTCTGTTAGCGTGGGTATGTCTAACAAATCTGCCTGTACCCATTCAATTTTATTAAATAAAGCTTCGTAATTATCTGTATAACAAGAAAATACTTTTTTTGTGTTTTCTATTTTTTTAGGTTTTCTGTAAATAGCTCTAACTAATTCATTATTGCTAATTAATTTGTAAAGTAAATGAGAACCTACTAAACCTGTACCACCTGTTACTAAAATCATACAACGAAAGTAATAAATATTTCAAATAATTAATTCAATTTTTATAATGATAATAACTATTGTTAAAGTTTTAAATGCAACGCTTTTTTTAGTTAAAAACCTTTTTAAAAGAATAAGGCTTTTTGGAGTTAAAGAATTATGAATAATAAAGGCATAGATTGTAGTTCTATTTTTATATTTGCACCTAGTATAAAAAAGATAAAAAATGAAGAGCAATTTTGTAGCAGAATTAAAGTGGAGAGGGATGTTGCACGATGCCATGCCAGGAACAGAAGAGCATTTAATGACTGAAATGCAATCTGCCTATGTTGGTATAGATCCTACAGCAGACTCGTTACACATAGGGCATTTAGTTGGTGTAATGATGTTACGCCACTTTCAATTAGCAGGACACAAGCCATATGCGCTTATTGGAGGAGCTACGGGTATGATTGGAGATCCCTCAGGAAAATCTGCAGAGCGAAATTTACTAGACGAAAAAACGCTACGTCACAACCAAGATGCTTTAAAAGGGCAATTGGCCCGTTTTTTAGATTTTAATAGTGATGCTGATAATGCAGCTATTTTGGTGAATAATTATGATTGGATGAAAAATTTTTCGTTTCTAGAATTTATTCGCGATGTTGGTAAGCATATTACGGTTAATTATATGATGGCCAAAGATTCTGTAAAAAAGAGGTTATCTTCTGAAGCTAAAGAAGGAATGTCTTTTACAGAGTTTACATATCAGTTAGTACAAGGTTACGATTTTTTACACCTTTACAGGGCTAATAATTGTACTTTGCAAATGGGAGGTAGCGACCAGTGGGGAAATATAACTACAGGTACAGAGTTAATTAGACGTATTGGAGGCGGTAAAGGTTATGCCTTAACCTGTCCTTTAATAACAAAAGCAGATGGTACTAAATTTGGTAAAACAGAAGGCGGTAATGTTTGGTTGGATGCTGATAGAACATCGCCCTATAAATTTTATCAATATTGGTTAAACACCTCTGATGATGATGCCGAAAAATACATTAAAATATTCACTTTTTTAACAGAACAAGAAATAAGTGGATTGATAGAAACACACAAAGAAGCTCCGCATTTAAGAGTTTTACAAAAGCGTTTGGCAGAAGAAATTACTACAATGGTACACTCTAAAGAAGATTTAGAGAACGCTATTAAAGCTAGTGCAATTCTTTTTGGTAAATCTACTAGCAAAGATTTAAAAGGTTTAAACGAGCAAACGTTTTTAGATGTTTTTGATGGCGTGCCCCAAAAAGAAATTTCTGCGTTAGATATTGAAGAAGGTGTAGATATTATTTCTGCTTTAGCAGAAAAAGGAGGCTTTTTAAAATCTAATGGAGAGGCGCGACGTGCACTTAAAGAAAACTCTATATCTGTAAATAAAGAAAAAGTAAAAGACGATTATACTCTAACAAAAGCAGATTTAATTAATAATAAATTTGTTTTGCTGCAACGTGGTAAGAAAAACTACTTTTTATTAAGAGTGGTATAATAGTAAGAAGTATAAAAACAAAAAGAAAGCCTGATTGTAAAATCAGGCTTTTTAAATAACCAACCAACTAAGTTGGGAAAATAAATTTTTCTTAATCTTAGCTATATATTAAGTCGTTACTATTTCTATAACCTTACATTACAATAAAATTATTTAAATTTTATTTCTTTTATTACATATATTAAGTAGCTTAAAATACCATTAAGTTGCAGCCCCGAATATCAGAATTATCAAACCTGCCAATAACTTCAAAACTACCATCGTGGTGTACACGTCCTAAATCTTGTGTAGCAATAAACGAGCAGGAATTTATATTTGCTAAATCTATAACATTAATACCTCCTGTTTTACCAACGGTTTGTATACTAAGCGCATCTTCGGTATCACGTGTTAAAATGCGCATCCATTTTGGCGTATTAAAAATACCTTGTCCTTTGGAGTAGCCTTGGCTTAAAAGCTCGGTCATTCCGTATTCACTATGTATATAATCTACACCAAAACCTTGCTTTAATTTCTGGTGTAACTCAGCTCTTATTAATTCTTTTCTTCGCCCTTTCATACCGCCAGTTTCCATAATAATGGTATGCTTTAAATTAAATTTAAAGGCTTCAACCAAATCTAAAAGTGCAAACGATACGCCAATAAGTAATACTTTTTTTCCTTCAGAATCTAGTTTTATTAAAGTGTCTTTTAAATCAGAAATCGTATCTAAATAAAAGCCACTTTCTTTATGTTTAGATTGCGAAATCATATCATCTACCATGTATATTAAAGAAGAGCCAGTGCGTTCCAAATACGATGGTAATAAAGCCAAAACAACATAGTCTTCTATATTGTTATAAAAATATTTAAAACCTAACCTAAAGCTCTCTTTGTAAATATTTAAATTGGTAACATGGTGCTTACTAGTTAAAGCTCCTGTTGTTCCGGAGCTTGTAAAAGTGGTTTCTACCTTGTTTTGTGAACTTAAAATATTATGAGATTTAAAAAACTGAATGGGTAAAAAAGGGATGTCGTTTATGGTCTTTACATCGCTAGGATGTTTGTAAAGTAAATCGCAGAACGAGCGGTAAACTTTATTGTTGTTAAACTGATGCTTAAATACCTGTAGCGCCAAATTCTCAAACTCAATTTTGTTTTCTATATTAAAAATGGCATTGGTGTCAATCATTTAAAAAGTGAAATTTATTAATAGTTGGTGTTGTTATAACCGAAAGACAAAAGTATATAAAATAAAAAAGCATTGCCAACAGACAATGCTTCAATAATTAGATTTTTTTTATATTATTTTATAATAAGTTTTCTGGTTTCTGCAATATTATCTTCTGTAATTTTTAGCATATAAACTCCAGAGTTTAGCTTCGAAATATTTAACTCTTTACTTGTTAAAATAGTTTGATATACCTTTTTACCTAAAACATTATAAATTTCAATGCTTTTGGTTAGGTTTTTTTTAGATGTAATATAAATGTACGGTTTCCCGCTTGCAACCGGGTTAGGGTAAATAGAAAGTTTTTCTATTTTATCGTTTATAGGCGCATTGCTGTAGCTGCTTTGAGCAAACCCAAGTTGGGTTACAAAGAAGCATAAAGTTAAAAATGTAATTAAAATGTAGTTTTTTTTCATCAGCTAGCGTTCTATTGTTAAAGGTAAGAATTTATATCAAAATTTGTACCAAAAAAGTGTTAAAGATTTATGCTTTATGTCTAAAAGTTAACCTACAGTAAGTTGTGTGTTACGTTATTGTTATTTGTGAGGCAAATTTTATAAATTTGTGTTAGAAGTTCTATCTTTACTTGAAGTAATAACTCTTAAAGAAATTTTTTTCAGAATGAATAAAAAAAATATCAAGATCCTTTTAGTGGATGATGAACCAGACATTTTAGAAATAGTTGGTTACAATTTGTCTAATGAAGGGTATCAGGTAATAACTGCAGAAAACGGTCTTGAAGCTGTTAAAAAAGCAAAAAAAGAAATTCCTCAGTTAATAATTTTAGATGTTATGATGCCTGAAATGGATGGTATTGAAGCATGCGAATTAATTCGAAAAAACCCTGATTTAAAAGACGTTGTTATTACATTTTTAACTGCAAGAGGCGAAGATTACTCTCAAGTTGCTGGTTTTGATGCTGGAGCAGACGATTATATAACAAAACCTATAAAGCCAAAGGTTTTAGTTAGTAAAGTAAAAGCACTTTTAAGACGTTTTAAAGAAGAAGAAAACGATACCGTTAAAATTGGTAATTTAGTTATTAATAGAGACGAGTATAAAATTATTTTAAAAGGAAACGAAATAGTTTTGCCAAGAAAAGAATTTGAATTACTATCTTTATTGGCATCTAAACCAGGTAAAGTTTTTAAACGCGACGAAATCTTAGACAAAGTTTGGGGTAACGAAGTTGTGGTTGGAGGTAGAACCATAGATGTACATATTCGTAAATTACGTGAAAAAATAGGCGACAAAAGTTTTAAAACAGTTAAAGGTGTCGGCTACAAGTTTGTAGATTAATGCAAAATAAAATAAAAAAGTCATATAGGTTCGCGTTTAAAACGTCGCTGTATATAACTATATTTATAACGCTCTTTATGAGTGTTTTTTTATATTTTTTCTTTACTTTAAAAGTATTGCCAGTTATAGGTTTCGGTCTATACTGCTTTGCTTTTTCTTTTATTGTAATACAATTTAGGGTAGAACGTTTTATATATAAACGTGTAAAAAAGATTTACGACGACTTAACGCTGTTAGAGTCTACAAGTTTTTCTCGTGGGCCAATAACAACAAACATGGCAACACTTACAGAAGAGATCGATAAGTTTGCGCGTAATAAAAAGTTAGAAATAGAAACCTTAAAAGTTAGAGAGCAATACCGTAAAGAGTTTTTAGGTAACGTATCTCACGAATTAAAAACACCTTTATTTACCATTCAGGGTTATATTTTAACACTGCTTGATGGTGCTATGGATAATAAAATAATTAGAGAAAAATATTTAAAACGTGCTAGCGAAGGTGTAGAACGCCTTAGTTTTATAGTTAACGATTTAGATATGATTACCAAATTAGAAGTTGGTGATTTAAGGTTAGAAATGGAAGATTTTGACATTGTAGAGCTTGTTAAAAATGTTTTCGATACAGTAGAAATGCGAGCGCACAAGAAAAAAATTACGCTAACTCTAGACATGAATTATAATGCTCCAATTATGGTACGAGCAGATAAAGAGCGTATACAACAAGTGTTAGCAAACCTTGTAATTAACTCTATTAAATATGGAAGCGAAAAAGGAACCACAGAGGTAAGCATAGAAAACCTTATTAAAAACAAAGTTATTGTTCGTGTTACAGATAATGGAGAAGGTTTAGATGCCAAACATTTACCACGACTTTTCGAGCGTTTTTACCGTGTAGACCAAAGTGGATCTCGTAAAGTAGGAGGCTCTGGTTTAGGTTTATCTATTGTAAAACATATTATAGAGGCTCACAACGAAAAAATTTATGTAGAAAGTGAGTACGATGTAGGTAGCGAATTTTCATTTACACTCGAAAAGGCCGAATAAATCTTTAAAATCCAGATGCGAATCAAACATTTTTAAGCCCTTAAAATCATCAATATTTTTTAAACGCTCAGCAGTAAAATCATCTTGATTGCAACTAGGTACAAAGCCTTTTTTTGTTAACCTTAAGGCCAAATACTCTTGTTCAAATTGCCCAGGAGTAGCAATAAAAAACGCATGTTTTTTAAGCTTAGCCAAATCCATAATTGTGGTGTAACCAGATCTCGAAATAATTAATCTGCTTTGGTTAATGGTTTTTTCAAGCAAATCCGTAGTCATAAAATTATAAATAGACATATTAGCCTTAATAGCTATTTTTTGTTCCTTTTCCATAACGCCTCTTACAAAAATAATACTTCCATTATAAGCGTTAAGCTCTTTAAAAAGCTTTTCTTCCAGTAAGGTACGCTGTGGCTCGGGGCCAGAGAGTAGCACCAAAATATCGTTGGTAATACTTATGTTTTTTTTGTTAAACCTACTTAACAGACCCAGATATTTAGTAGGCGTTTTAAAAGCCTTTGTATGTCCTAATTTACCACTTAAATTTGGTTCGTCTGCATTATCGGGTACCCAACATTCATCAAATTTTTTAATAATTTTTTGATGAAGCTTCGTACTCAGCCAGCTCGTAGTGCCACTCAAAACATTTAATTGATGCGTAATAAAAACCGAAGGCACTTTTTTACTGTAAACCCCAAGCCTACTATCCGATATAATACCGCAAATGTCATGCATATCAACAATAGCCTTAATCGCTTTTTTTTCGGCCTTAATTGTTTTAATTAAATAAGGCGAATCTTTAATCATTTTCAATTTAAAATGTTTCCCTTTTTTAGCATAAGTTATATTATAGCTTGGCAACTCTATACTAGAAAGGGTCGCGAATTCCTTTTGCAAAAGCAGTAAAGCCTCTCCATCGCTAGCAATAATAGGCTCAAAACCATAAGCCAATAAAGCCTTAATAATAGGAATACAACGTGTTGCATGTCCTAAACCCCAATTTAACGGAGCTATTAAAATTCGTTTTCTCATTATATTATTTTGGCGTTACCACAAGGGTCGGGCTATTCGCTATATCTTTTTTTGTGCTTAAATAATTTTAAGGTTTTCTTTAAAGCTTTTAAGATAGTATAAAAACAAAGTTATTAATAAAATGGGTTTAAAGCACAAAAAAAGGATGTCGCTGCTATCCCTAACGCACTTTTCTGCCAAATTCAAAGGTAAGCTTATAATCGCTTGATTATATTTCCGTAGTTTTACCAAAAATTTATAAAAGTAACACGAAATCGTTAATAAACCGTGGGTAGTAAAAACAAACTAAAAAGATTTAGAGAAAACGAAACCTTTGCAAATGTATTCCAGCCAAGTAGAGACGAGTTGGTAAAAGAAACATACAGCTTAAAAGGCCAATGGAATAAAACGTTTTTTAAAAACAACAACCCTCTTGTTTTAGAGTTAGGTTGTGGTAAAGGCGAATACTCGGTTGCATTAGCAAAAAAATATCCCAATAAAAACTTTATAGGCGTAGATATAAAAGGCGCACGTTTTTGGAGAGGAGCCAAAACAGCAATAGAAGAAAATATACCCAATGTCGCTTTTTTAAGAACCCAAATAGAATTAATAGATCATGCCTTTGCAGTAGGAGAGGTAGACGAGATTTGGATAACCTTTCCAGACCCTCAAATAAAATACAAGCGTACAAAACATAGAATGACAAATGCCGAGTTTTTAAAACGCTATAAGCAAATTTTAAAACCAGACGGTGTTGTTAATTTAAAAACCGATAGCGAATTTATGCACGGTTATACACTAGGTTTATTACATGGTGCAGGCCACGAGGTATTATATGCAAACCACAATGTATATAAACAAGAAGGCAGCCCAGAAGATGTTACAAGCATACAAACCTTTTACGAGTCTCAGTACTTAGAAGTAAATAAGCCTATAACCTATATTAGATTTAAAATTAAAGATTAAATGGGTATAACATTTATCTTTTTCTTAGGTTTATTTTTTGCCTTGTTGGGTGTTATACCACCAGGCTTACTTAACATGACAGCTGCCAAAATAAGTTTAAAAGAAGGGCATACGCGTGGTATTATGTTTTCTATAGGCGTATGTGTTATTGTTTTTGCACAAACCTATATAGCCTCTATATTTGCGCGCTATTTAAGTAACCATCGCGAAGTTGTAGACATTTTACAACGTGTCGCATTTGTTATTTTTGTACTTATTACAATTTACTTTTTGTTTATTGCTAAAAGCGAACCCAAAAGCCAAAAAGAACCAAAAATAAGAAGCAAGCAAAGTCGTTTTTTTCAAGGCATGTTTTTGTCTAGTATAAATGTGTTTCCTATACCATATCAAGCCTATTTAACCATAACATTTGCCTCTTTTGGCTGGTTAGATTTCGAGAAAATAAGCATTATAGCTTATGTCTCTGGTGCAGCTATGGGGACTTTTGTAACGCTTTACATGTATATTTTCTTTTTTGATAAAATAAAAGGAAAAACATTAACATCTCAAAAAAACATGAATCGTATTATTGGAGGTATTACAGCTTTAATATCTGTAGTAACTTTGTTTAATATTATTAAAGAAATGTAATGTTATGAAACCCGAAACTTTAAATTTTTTCGATAAAGTTTATAAGGTTGCCAAGCTTATACCTTATGGTAAGGTTACAAGTTACGGTGCTATTGCCAAATATTTAGGAGCAGCACGTAGTGCAAGAATGGTGGGCTATGCCATGAATGGATCGCATAATAAAGACGTGCCAGCACATCGTGTAGTAAATAAAAAAGGGCTACTAACGGGTAAGCATCATTTCGAGGGCACAAACCTTATGCAACAACTTTTAGAAAGTGAAGGTGTTGAGGTGGTTAATAATCAAATTCAGAATTTAAAATCTGTGTATTGGGATCCTTCAATAGAGTTAAAATAAATTATTTTTCGACTAAAATTTATTCTCTAAAAATTAAATTAAAATACTGTAGATTAGAAAAATATAGTATATTTGCGCCCTCATTAATAACCGAGGTCGAGAACCTCAAATAATTAATTATTATGCCAGTAAAGATTAGATTACAAAGACACGGTAAAAAAGGAAAACCTTTTTACTGGATCGTTGCAGCAGATGCAAGAGCAAAAAGAGACGGTAAATACTTAGAGAAATTAGGTGTTTACAATCCAAACACTAACCCAGCAACAGTAGAATTAAATGTTGATGGTGCAGTAACTTGGTTACAAAATGGTGCGCAACCAACAGATACAGCTAAAACGTTGTTATCTTACAAAGGTGCATTATTAAAAAATCACCTTGCAGGTGGTGTTAGAAAAGGTGCTTTAACTGAAGAGCAAGCAGAAGCAAAATTTGCAGCTTGGTTGGAAGAAAAAACAGGCAAAATTCAAGCAAAAGCAGATGGTTTATCTGAGGTAGAAGCAAAAGCAAAAGCTGATGCATTAGCAGCAGAAAAAGCAGTTAACGAAGCAAGAATTGCAGCAGCAGCTCCTGTTGTAGAAGAAGAAGCTCCAGCTGAAGAAGCAGAAGCATCTAACGAAGAAGAATAAAAAATATATTTTTTATACTTTTAAACTCCGATATAACTATCGGAGTTTTTTGTATAATATAGTTTTATGTTCTTAATTATAGAACATATAAAAATGTAGTTTATAAATGAAAAAAGAAGACTGCTTTTACCTAGGTAAAATTGTTAGAAAATATAGTTTTAAAGGCGAACTTTTAATTAAATTAGATACCGACCAACCCGATATTTACGAAAATCTAGACGCCATGTTTATCGATGTTCGTAAAACATTAATACCCTTTTTTATAGAAAGCTCTCAACTACATAAATCTGATTTACTACGTGTTCAATTTGAAGACGTAACCACAGAAGCAGATGCCGATTCGTTAATGAAAAGCGATGTGTATTTACCCTTAGAGTTATTGCCAAAACTAGAAGGCAATAAGTTTTATTTTCACGAAGTAATAGGCTTTACCATGGAGGATAAAAATTACGGTAAAGTAGGTACAATAACCGGTATTAACGATTCTACAGCACAAGCTTTGTTTGAGGTAGAAAACAACGGTAATGAAATTTTAATTCCAATGAACGATGAGTTTATTTTAACAGTAGACAGAAAAAATAAAAGCATTCTTGTTGAAACCCCAGAAGGTTTAATCGATTTGTATTTAGAGTAGCACCTTATGTAATTGCAATAGCTGTTTCTCTTTGCATAACCTCTAAAGAATTTTGAATTCTATCTCTTTGCTTAATTAATAGTTTGCAAAGTGATAAAGGTAAATGCATTTCCATGAGTAATTCGTTATATTTTTTAACGCTTAATTGCATCATTTTATAAACCTGTTTAAGTAAATCAATATCATCATTAAAATTTAATAACCTTTTAAAATTGAATTTTTTAAGGCCATTTCTTCTAGCTAATACTAAAGAGTTATTAGTTTTTGTTTCAAGTTTTTTTAACTCATTTTCTAAAGATTCGCCAAATTGGTTTCTTTCAATAATTTTTTGTTTAACAAAAGATTGTAAATTGCGGTCTTCAACGTTGTCTTGTACTTTAGCAAACGTTTCTTCTAACTGATGATTCATTACAAATAAATCATTCAGTTTTATTAAAATTCTATCATAGCGTTTTACTCCCAAAATATTATGTTTTAGTTCAACATTAAAAAAATATATACGTAGGTAATAACCCTAATTGGATGTTGATAGTATATTATTTAACATACTTTAGCTGTTTTTAACATTTTATTTATAGTATTGCCAATATCTTAAAAATTGTAATATGTCTAGAAAGCCCTTTGTTTTTAAACAGTTTAGTGTAAACCAAGATAGGTGTGCCATGAAAATAGGCACAGATGGTGTATTATTAGGTGCTTGGGTATCTGTAGAGAACAATCCGTTTGCAATTTTAGATATTGGGGCTGGTACAGGTATTATTGGCTTAATGCTAGCACAACGTAGTAATGCAGAGGTTATAGATGCTATAGAGATAGACGACGATGCTTACGAGCAATGTGTCGATAATTTTGAAACCTCACCATGGGGAGATCGCTTATTTTGTTATCATGCGGGCTTGGATGAGTTTGTAGACGAGATAGATGATAAATACGAACTAATAGTTTCTAACCCGCCATTTTATTCTGAAAATTATAAAACCGATAACCAAAAGCGCGATATAGCAAGGTTTCAGGATGCTTTACCTTTTAATCATTTAATAGATAGTGCTTCAAAATTATTAACAGAACAGGGTAAATTTGCGGTTATTATTCCGTTTAAAGAAGAGGCTAAATTTATAGAATTGGCATCAAAAAGAAAGCTGTATCCAAATAAAATATTAAGAGTAAAGGGAAGCCCTAATTCCGAAATAAAAAGAAGTCTGCTAGAGTGTTCTTTTTGCGAAAGCGAAATAAAAATTGAAAACCTTATAATAGAAACAGATAGACATCAATATACAGAAGATTATATTAATCTTACCAAAAATTTTTACCTAAAAATGTAAAGAATAAATTAAGATTAATTAAATTTGAGATATTATAATGATAAATCCTTAATAAAAAGCTGGGTTTGTTAATTATTTTGTATCAATATTTAATTTAGTCTTTATGAAACCAGATCTATTTGAAGCACCCGATTATTATAATTTAGACGATTTATTAACCGAAGAGCACAAACTAGTTCGAGATGCAGCTAGATCTTGGGTTAAGAGAGAGGTGTCGCCAATAATAGAAGACTATGCTCAAAAAGCAGAGTTTCCAAAACAAATTATTGGAGGTTTGGCAGGTATTGGTGCTTTTGGACCATACATTCCTATGGAGTATGGTGGTGCAGGCTTAGATCAAATATCGTATGGTTTAATAATGCAAGAAATAGAGCGTGGCGATTCTGGGGTAAGATCTACAGCATCGGTACAATCGTCTTTAGTTATGTATCCTATCTGGAAATATGGAAACGAAGAACAACGCCAAAAATATTTGCCAAAATTAGCTAGTGGAGAATGGATGGGGTGTTTTGGTTTAACCGAGCCAGACCATGGTAGTAACCCATCTGCAATGGTAACTAATTTTAAAGATAAAGGCGATTATTATTTGCTAAATGGAGCCAAAATGTGGATAAGCAATGCGCCATTTGCACAAGTGGCTGTAGTTTGGGCAAAAGATGAAGCTGGGCGTATTCATGGACTTATAGTAGAGCGTGGTATGGAAGGTTTTACAACACCCGAAACACATAATAAATGGTCGCTTAGGGCAAGCGCCACTGGCGAGCTTATTTTCGATAATGTAAAAGTACCCAAAGAAAATTTATTGCCAAACAAATCGGGTTTAGGTGCACCACTTGGTTGTTTAGACTCGGCACGTTATGGCATTGCTTGGGGAGCTATTGGTGCTGCTATGGATTGCTACGACACCGCTTTACGTTACAGTAAAGAGCGTATGCAATTTGGTAAGCCCATAGGTCAGTTTCAATTGCAACAAAAAAAATTGGCCGAAATGATTACCGAAATTACCAAAGCACAACTTTTAACATGGCGCTTAGGCACACTTCGTAACAATAATAAAGCAACATCTGCACAAATATCTATGGCAAAACGCAACAATGTAGATATGGCTATAAATATTGCTCGAGAAGCACGACAAATGTTAGGTGGTATGGGTATTTCTGGAGAGTATTCTATAATGCGTCATTCTATGAATTTAGAAAGCGTAATAACTTATGAGGGTACTCACGATATACATTTATTAATAACCGGTTTAGATATTACAGGGCTTAATGCTTTTAAATAAGTTTTTATTTTTAGGCTGTTAACGCAAGTAGAGGGCTTTTTAGGTAGTTACTTTTTAAAAAAACTGATTGACTAAACAATGCTGTATTAATTCTTGAACAGAGTCAAAGTCTAATTTTTTAAGAATGTTTTTTCGGTGCACATCAACCGTATGCGAACTAATAAATAACTTTTCGCCTATTTGTTTGCTTGTATTATTTAGTGCCAACAATCTAATAATATCTTGTTCTCTATTACTTAAATTATCTTCTAAAAGTTTTTGCGAATGGTTTTTGTAGTATAACGTTTCGTATTCGTTATTGTTATTTAATTTCTTTATAGTAGCAATTATAGGGCGTTGCTCATCTTTGCCAACAATGCTACAATGTGCTATGCCAATAACGGGTTTTCCTGCTGCGTCAAAGTAAGTTGGCGTTTGGTGTTCTAAAATATTAACATAATTACCTTTTGAGTTTCGTACTCTAAAATTCCAAGTATAATTTAATTTGCTACGTTCTTCTCGTGGTACCTCTGTCATTGTAAATACCATAAGTTCTTCTAATACCCCCATCCAAATAGGTAAATCGTCTGGGTGAAAGTGAGAAAACCAATAAGGGGCACCCATAGTGTTCATTAACTCTCTTTCTAAACCTAAGGCATACTCAAAATTTTTACTCACAAATTCGTAAATCTGCTTTGTTGTATTAGTTACAATAAAAAAAGATTCCATTGGTGGTAAATATACATCTAACTCTCTTAATTTTTGGATGTGTTGTTCTATTACAGTACCATTATATTCTTGATGAGAGTCAAAAATTTCTTTGAATAAATCAATTGTGTTTTTTGGTTGCATATTAAAATTCTTTGGGAGAATAGTCTAGTAAGGTAAAGTATTTAATTTCACTATCAAAAATAAAAACATATCTTTAAATTTATTTTATTGTCATAATTTACAATGTTGTACCAAGCGTTAAAGAAAAATATTCAAAAAAATATTCAAATTTCAGATAAAGATTTGAATCATATATCAAGGTTTTTTAAGCCTCAACATATAAAGAAAAAAGAGTTTTTACTTACTCAAGGTAGTATTTTTAAATACGAAGGTTTTGTTTTAGAAGGTTGCTTTAGAGTTTTTACCATTGATAAAAAGGGAAACGAAAACACCTTGTATTTTGCAGCCAAAGATTGGTGGCTTATGGATATTGATAGTTTTATGAACCAAACACCGTCTCATTTAAACATTCAAGCTTTAGAAGATAGCGAGGTGCTCTTAATTAACAGAACAGAGAAATTGGCCCTTTACGAAGCGCTGCCCATAGTAGAAAAACTATTTAGAGTTATGTCACAAAAAGCATTAGTGTCGTGGCAACGTCGTTTAATTAGAAACCAATGCGAAACTGCCAAATCGCGTTATCTTCATTTTTCAAATACCTATCCAACTATAGCTTCAAAACTTACAGATAAACAAATTGCTAGTTATTTAGGCATTACTCACGAATTTTTAAGTAAAATAAAAAAACAGTCATAAATTTTGCCAAATTGAACTTGTTCAACTGTTTTCTCATAAAGGTTTATAATTTTTGTTTTTACAAACTATATAAACTTATTATGAATTTATTCAAACAATTAAAAATTGGTGTTATAACTTTAATTTTAGCGCTATTATCAAATACATTACAAGCACAAATAACTAACGATATTACAGATAACGAGGCTTTTAAAGCGCTTCTTGCAGCAAAGAAAAGTGCAGAAGAGAATAACGTTTTAGTTAATATAGCTGTAGTAGATGCTGGTGCTAACTTAAAAGCATTTATTAGAATGGACGAATCTTATTTAGGCAGTATAGATGTAGCTATAAAAAAAGCAAAAACTGCAAGGTATTTTAATATAGATACTGGAGAGTTGGGCGAGTTAACACAACCAGGAGGTATTATTTATAATATAGAGTTAAGTAATAATGGCTTAGTATCGTTTCCTGGCGGGCTACCAATTAAAAACAAAGAGGGAAAAATTATTGGAGCTATTGGTGTTAGTGGTGGCACTATAGAGCAGGATAGAGCTATTGCTACTATTGGTGCAAAATCTATTTTAAATTAATCTATTACATTTTGAAAAAAAGACTAAAAATCATGAAGAATATAATTCTAATTTTAACATTAATAGTATCGCATATTTGTTTTGCTCAAGTTACAGATAATGCTATGCTTTACAGAAAAGATTTTAAAAACCTAACAGCCAAAAACACGGTAAGTGTTACTAGTTATGAGAAGAATGGAAAACACTACGTGTATACTGGTGGAGCTGGTAATGTAGATGTTTTTAGCTTAAATAAAGACGGTGCTTTAACAACAGTAAGCAGCCATAAATTGTATAAAGAAAAAGGACCAGGAAGAGGTTTGGTAGCAGATAATATTAACGGAACTGATTTTTTATTTGTTGGAAATAAACATGGCGATGCTGTAGAGGTTTTTAAAATTTTAGACAACGGATCTTTAGAACAGGTGTTTATGGTAAAAGATAGTGATGCTGTACACTTAAAAACCGTAATTACGTTGCAAGTTGTTCACATGAAAAAAGCATCCTATCTTTTTGTTGGTGGCTTAGAAAGAGAGGACCCAGGTTTAACCTGTTTTAAAATACATGATGATGGAAAGTTAACACTTGTACAATCTATGAAAGACAATGATAAAATTCATACAGATGGTATTATTGGTATGTTTACCCATAAAATTAAAGGAAAAACGTATTTGTATACTGGCGGATTTCAAGATAATGGAGTAAGTAGTTTTAGAGTTTACGAAAATGGTAAATTTAAAAACGTTAATAACATAAGTGATAATACAACAGATAGGTATTTAACAGGTGCATACCCAGTTACTGGTGTTACATTTGGTAACAATAAATATGTTGTTGTGGGACATAGACATCATAAATATTATGATTATGCTCCGAATTTTATTAAAAACAAAGACTTTAAATACCATGGAGATGGTGTTAGTGTTTTTAAAATAAATAGTAAAGGAGCTTTAGTGCCTCACTTTGTTTTAAAGGATGACGAAAACTCTAAGTTACAAGGACAAACAAGAATAGAAATTGTTTCTGTAAATGATAACGAAGCCATTTTAGCAGTTGGTACAAGAGACGATGCTAGTATTCAACTTTTAAAATTGAATAAAGATGGTGTTTTAAGCCCTACAAATTATTTAGAAACCGGATTCTCTATTTATTACGGATTAAAGTCTCATAAAATAGGAGACGATAACTTTTTGCTAGCAGGATCAAATAGGTTCGATTTTGGTAAATTAGTAAGTTATAAATTGGGGCCAAAAATTAATAGAGAAAACAAAGTTATAAAGCACATCGTGCATTTAAAATACAAGGAAGATGCTACAGAGGCTCAAGTAAACGAAGCTGTTAATGCTTTTGTAGATTTAAAAAATAAAATACCAACCGTTGCTAGTTTCGAATGGGGGTTAAATGATAGTACAGAAGGGCATACTAAAGGACTTACCCATACGTTTGTAATTACGTTTAAAGACGAGCATGCAAGAGAGGTGTATTTGTTTCATGAAGCGCATTTAGCACTTTTAAATAATTATGCTCAATTTTTTGCAGACGCTTTAGTGATGGATTATTGGACTAAAGAAAATTAAAAACAAAAGAAAATAATGAGTGATTTAAAAAATAAAAAAGCAATTATTACAGGCGGAAGCAGAGGTTTAGGTAAAGCAACAGCCATTGCGTTTGCTAAAGAGGGTATAGATGTAGCTATTACTGGAAGAAACGAAACTGCTTTGAAGGAAACAGTTAAAGAGCTTGAAGCTTTTGGTGTTAAGGCTATATATTCTGTTTTTGATGTAGGTAACTACGAAGCTGTAAAAACTAGTATTAAAAGTATTATAGATGATTTAAACGGAGTAGATATATTAGTTAATAATGCAGGAATTGCAGCTATTGGTTCTTTTACAGAAATGCCAGTAGAGCAGTGGAGTCAAATAATACAAACCAACGTTATGGGTATGTATTATGTAACTAAAGAGGTATTACCGCATTTAATTAATAAAAATGAAGGCGATATTATTAATGTGTCTTCTACAGCTGGTTTAAATGGAAATGCTAATATTTCGGCTTATTCTGCTTCTAAATTTGCAGTTATAGGTTTGTCTGAATCTTTAATGAAGGAGGTTAGAAAAAACAATATTCGAGTAAATACATTAACACCTAGTACTATAGAGTCTGATATGACAATTGGTTTAGGCATGTTAAGCAAAGGCGATAATGATAATGTTTTGCAACCAGAAGATTTTGCTGCTTTAATTATGGCAGGTTTAAAATTACCAAGAAGAGCCATGTTAAAAGGTGCAGCATTATGGTCTACAAATCCTTAATTAAGGTGTATATAGATATTAAAAAAAGCTCCTTTAATAGGAGCTTTTTTTATGTGCCATATCTAATTTGTATATTTAAGTAAAAAAAATGAAAAGGTGTTTATTAATTATACTCTTTGGCTTTTTATATATTAGTTGCCAAAGCGAGTCGGTAATAGAAAAACAAGACACTATTACTGTATTTGAAGAGCAAGAGCCAGAACCCGAAATTATTTTAAGCAGTAACCCAACGCTAAAAATACTTTCTTTAGGAGATAGTTACACCATAGGCGAAAGTGTTTGCAAAACATGTAGGTTTCCAGAACAACTTAAAAGTCGTTTACTTAATAAAATAAGTAATATAGATATAGATCTCGAAATTATTGCGCAAACAGGATGGACAACATCTGTACTAAAACAAGCTATAGCAAATTCAAATATTGGTACAGATCAAGATCTAGTTACTCTTTTAATTGGAGTAAACAATCAGTATCAAGGCGTGCCTTTTAAAACTTTTGAAACAGAGTTTTCAGAACTTGTTGCTTCAGCTATTAAATTTGCTAAAGGCAAAAAAGAAAAAGTTATCATTATATCCATTCCAGATTACGCATATACTCCTTTTGGACAAGGAAACCAATCCATATCTAGCGCAATCGATGTTTATAATAATTTTATATATAATTTTTGTCAAACCCACGACATTAGTTACGTTTATATTACAGATATTACTAGAGAAGGCCTAGAGCAACCTAATTTAGTCGCGTCAGACGGGCTACATCCGTCAGGCTTAGCATATGGGCAGTTTGTAGATTTAATAATTCCTTTAGCAGAAGAAAAAATAGAAGAGTAATGGTTGTTAAATAACAAAACAATTAAAAATATCACTAGCTTTAACCACATAAAAAACACAAACTTTAATAAAAAACTATTGGTATTATTAATATCAATGGTTTGAGGCAAGAATAAATATATGTTTTCAGCTAAAAAAAGATTAGATGCCGCTTATAAAAATGCTAAAATTATAGATTTTGATGACCAAAGTAAATTTGTACTTTTTAGCGATTGCCATAGGGGAGATAATAGTTTTGCAGACGATTTTGCTAATAACCGTAACATTTATTTTCACGCTTTAAAGCATTATTATAAAGAAGGTTTTCAATATTGCGAATTGGGTGATGGAGATGAACTTTGGGAAAATATTTCTTTTGGTTCTATATTAAATGCACACAAAAATGTGTACATGTTAATGAAACTTTTTCATAAAGATAATAGGTTGCACATGATATGGGGAAATCATGATATGGTTTATAGAGATTCCAATTATGTAAAAAAACACCTGTCTACTTATTTCGATCCTAAAACAGGGAAAGATGTCGAGCTTTTTAAAGACATAAAGTACCATGAAGGTATTATTTTAAAACATAGTTCTAGTGGGCAAGAGGTGTTTTTGGCACATGGGCATCAGGCAGATTGGTGGAATTATATTTTCTGGAAATGGAGTCGTTTTATGGTGCGTGTGCTTTGGAAACCCTTAAATGTTATGGGTATTGCAGATCCTACGAGTCCTGCCAAAAACTACACAGAGTTAATTAAGGTAGAACGCAGAACAAAAAAGTGGATTACAGAAAATAATAATCTTTTAACCATTGTTGGACATACACACAGACCGCGTTTTCCAGAACCTGGAGATATAGCGTTTTTTAATGATGGAAGTTGTGTACACCCAAGAAGTATAACAGGTATCGAGATAGAAAATGGCGAAATATCTTTAATTAAATGGCAAATTGCTACACGAGAAGATGGGACATTACAAATAGTGAGAATATTGCTAGAAGGCCCACGAAAATTAAAAGATTATAAACAGTTTGGTTAATACGTTATGGTTTTGCACAAATTAAAAATATGCTAACAAAAAGATACGAAGGCTATTTAAATACACCTTGTTTGTGGCAAAACGATGAGGTGTTTAATTTAAGGCAATTAAGTATAGCGTCTATATATACTAAAATTGATATTCAAATAGATAACAGCCTCCGCTTAGGTAAATATATAGAGCGTTTAGTTTCTTTTGAGTTAAAGCAGCATGCAGGCATCTCAATTTTAGCAGAAAATATTCAAATTCAAAAAGACAAACGTACTTTAGGCGAGTTAGATTGTTTGTTGTTAAAGGACGATAAGCCTATACATTTAGAAATTATTTATAAGTTTTATTTATATGATGAGAGCGTTGGTAATAATGAAATAGCACATTTTATAGGTCCAAATCGAAAGGATGCTTTAATAGAGAAACTAACCAAGCTAAAAGAAAAGCAATTACCATTGCTTTATTCTAGTTCGTGTAAACCCTATTTAGATACATTTAAAGCCGAAGATTTTTCTCAACAAGTCTATTTTAAAGCGCAATTATTTTTGCCTTATACCAAGCAAAATATTCGGCTTAAAACGCTTAATAACGCTTGTGTTATTGGGTGTTATATAACAGAAAAAGATCTTAATGATTTTAAACATTGTAAATTTTATATACCAACAAAAAAAGATTGGTTAATAACCCCACACGCCAATATAGCATGGAAAAATTTTGACGATTTTAAAATTATAGCAAATGGCTATTTTAAAGAGAAATTTTCGACGTTATGTTGGGTTAAGTGTAAAAACGGAAGCTTAAAAAAAATATTTTTGGTTTGGTGGTAATCTTATATAATATGTTTGATAACCTTCAAATAGAAACCAATTAGAATATCAGCAATTATGGATTAAAAAGTGGATTTAGCTATCGCTTTCGTTGTTAATTATAAAGAGTTAAATAGTATTTTGGGAAATTCTACCGATGCCTATTTAAATTATAAAAAGGCAAGTGCTTTCTTTTTATAAAACAAGGCGTAATCACCTTGTAAACATGTTAAATAAAAAAGAATAGATTAATTTTAAGTCTTTTAAAACTTTACCCGTTTTTAAGTACAAACCATTACAATTAGCAAATCATGTAAAAAGTATAGTAGTTTTACTTGTTTACGTTTTTGGTCTTTGTTTTTTAGGGGTGTATCTATTTAAAATTAAGGTAAAGAAAGGCCATGCTATTTTAAAAAATAAATTTCCACAAAAAAAATAAGCCCAGATTTAATAAAGTATTAAATCTGGGCTTATTAATTAAAGGCGTTTATTCCATTGGAAGTCTTTCGTCAACCATTTTAAGAGGCATACCTTCCATTAAATCAAAAATATCAAGAATGCTTCTAAATGTATCTTCTTCTTCAGACTGTTCTGTTATAAACCATTGTAAAAAGATTTCTGATACAAAATCGTCTTCCTTTCTAGCTGCTTTAAAAATTTTATAAATAGATTCTGTTACGCTTATTTCTTGTTCTAACGAAGCTTCGTAAACCCCTCTTAAACTTTCAAAATCGTTATTTACGTTTGTTACGTTTGGAGACACAGCTGCACCACCATTGTCGTTAATAAATGTAAATATTTTCATGGCGTGTTCACGCTCTTCTTCTGCTTGTTTGTAAAAAAAACTTTTTGCGTTTAAAAGTTCTCTTTGGTCACACCAAGACGCCATAGCTAAATAAGAGGCAGAAGCCTTCATTTCCATAGCAATTTGGTTGTTTAATAAATCCATCACATCTGGATGAATAGACATTTGTTTTCTAACTACTGTATTCATACCTTTTTTTGTTTTAAACAAAGTTACAATAAAAAGCAAGCGCTTTTAAGGTGTAGTAGAATTTAAAGAAAGTCTAAATAAAGATAAAAGTTAGGCAATAACAGGGGTGAAATCAAGGAAAAATAGTTGAATTTCTTCCTTAAGTTTTAATAATTGAGGAATGTCTAGGTATACTAAATGTTGTTTATCTGCTACAAAAAGTAAAACAAAATTATCTGTATCTATAATTTTATTAAGTGTTTCGAAGGTTGTTAAATCGTATATTTTTCTTCTTAATTCTAACATTTGAGGAAAACTCAAGTTAATCTCTTTGTTAGGCGTTGTTAATACGTATTTACAAAATGTAGTTTGTTCGATTTGATAACTATCCATTATATATGCTTCGTAATTCTGGCTGCAAATATATTCTTTATTTAGAATAAATAAAAATAAAATAAAAACTTATTGTGTTTTTTAGTTTGAATGTTTTTGTAAGGTGATTAAAACCAGAGGGTTTACTAAAAAAATCCCTTTATAAAATACGTTACATACGCTGTTTATAAAGGGATTTTTATCTATTTATGTGATGTGAAAATAAGACACAAAATGTTGTTGAGGTTTTTAACTCTCTGGTGCCAATTCTACTTCAAGACCTTCCATTTCTGGAGTTATTTGAATTTGGCAACCTAATCTAGAGTTGTCTTTTACATCAAAAGCTTCAGATAACATAGCTTCTTCGTCGTCTCCCATTTCTGGTAATTTGGTATCGCTATTTACATAGCATTGGCATGAAGCACACATAGCCATACCACCACAAACTCCAATAGTTCCTTCTGGTGCTAACTCGTAAGAGCGAACAACCTCCATAAGATTCATGGCCATATCTGTAGGCGCAACTACATCGTGTGTTACACCATCTCTATCTGTAATTTTAATGTTTATATCTTGTTCCATTATATAATTTTTGTACTATTATTTTTAGCACTTCATAAGTCATGCCGCAAATTTAATGGTTTAAAATTATTTAAAACACATGTTTGTCTATTATTTTAGTAGGAAATAAAAACAAGCAGTTTTAGGCTTCTATATTTATCACTTTTTCTATCTGCGGAGCGTGTTTTTTTATAGTCATTTCCACACCCGATTTTAATGTCATTTGGTTAACACTGCAACCAACGCAAGCGCCTTGTAATTGCACGTTTACAATTCTATCGTCTTCTATAGATAATAACGAAATGTCTCCACCGTCGCTTTGTAAAAATGGGCGAATTTCGTCTAGAGCTTTTTCTACATTTAATTTAACTTCTTCTGATGTCATATCTTATTTTTTAACTGCTGAGCAACCAGCCATAGTAGTAATTTTTATAGCTTCAGTAGCTGGTAAATCGTCATTACGTCTTACTACTTCTTGCACAACTTCTTTAGTAATATCTTCAAAAGCTTGTTCTAACGGAGTTGCTGTTTGTAACGCTGCTGGACGTCCAACATCTCCTGCTTCTCTAATGCTTTGTACTAATGGTAAAGCGCCTAAAAAAGGAACTTTTAAATCTTCAGCTAGGTTTTTAGCCCCATCTTTACCAAAGATATAGTATTTATTATCTGGCAACTCTTCTGGAGTAAAATACGCCATATTCTCTATAATTCCTAAAACAGGTACATTTATACTGTCTTGTTGAAACATAGCAACTCCTTTTTTAGCATCTGCTAACGCTACATTTTGAGGTGTACTTACAACTACAGCTCCTGTAATAGGTAACGATTGCATAATGCTTAAATGTATATCTCCTGTTCCTGGAGGTAAATCTAGAAGTAAGAAATCTAAAGTGTCCCAGTGTGCATCAAAAATCATTTGGTTTAATGCTTTTGCAGCCATAGGGCCACGCCAAACAACTGCTTGATCTGGTTTTGTAAAAAAACCAATAGATAATACTTTTACACCGTAGTTTTCTACAGGTTTCATTTTCGATTTTCCGCCAACATTAACAGCTAAAGGTCTTGCGCTCTCTACATCGAACATGATTGGAATAGATGGTCCGTAAATATCGGCATCTAAAATACCAACTTTAAAGCCCATTTTTGCAAGTGTAACTGCTAGGTTTGCAGTAACGGTAGATTTACCTACACCACCTTTGCCAGAAGCCACTGCTACAATGTTTTTAACACCAGGTAATGGTTTACCTTTAATTACATTTGGTTTTGCTGTTGTTGGTGCATCAACCTTTATGTTTACTTTTATTTTTGCTTTCTCGTAAACCTTTTCGTGAATGGTTTTTAGAATGTCTACTTCTGTTCTTTTCTTTGCCTGTAAGCTAGGATTTGCAATGGTTATATCTACAATAACTTCGTCTCCAAAAGTTATTACATTTTTTACTGCACCGCTATCAACCATATTTTGTCCTTCTCCGGGTACTGTAATAGATTCTAACGCCTTTAATATATCTTGTTTATTAAGCTTCATTCGTTATTTTAGATTTAATCTAACTGCAAAGATAATTAATAAAGGTGGAAGTTTGAAGTACCATGTTAGAAGTTTTATTTATGCGAATATTGGCTTTTATTATAAGTTGATGATTGCCCATAAAATCGCAATGTTTAATTTTTTAATAGGTCAATATAATAATAGTAGGATTGGGTACATAAGTTGATTGTTTTAGTTGTAAATTCTAATTATTTCGCCATTTCCTTTTCCGTTTACACTTCTTACATATCCGTTAATTACTTTTTTCATTGGTATTGGGTTGTGTCCTGGAAAATAGTCTTTGTACTTTTTGTAAGCATCTTCGACCATTCCCGAAGAAACAACATTTATTCTGATTCCGTTCTCTATTTCAAGTGCAACCGCTTTTACAAAACTATGAATTCCGCCATTTACCATTGAAGCACTAGTTGTTTTTACTACAGGGTCGTCTGCTAAAATTCCTGTAGATAAAGTAATTGATCCATTTGTGTTTAAATAATTCTGCCCGATTCGCACAAGGTTTACCTGTCCCATTAATTTACTTTTCAATCCGATATAATAATCTTTTTCGGTAAGGTTATTAAAATTGTCCCATTTAGCCTCGCCTGCAATACAAATAATAGCATCTAATTTTCCAGTTTTCTCAAACATAGTTTTTATTGAATTGCTATCAGCAATATCTACAGTCACATCGCCATTGGTTCGTCCAGCAATTATTATTTCGTTCTTTTCTTTGAAATGTGAAACCACAGTTTTTCCGATTGTTCCATTTCCTCCAATTATTAAAATTTTCATTGTTTGTTTTTTATGTTAAACATTGAGTTTTGTTGCGGTTTTCTTTTTTATTTCTTGACTTGTAAATGGTTAAAGTTGCTATCACACTCCAAAGTAAATTAGTTACAAATGGTGGAATAGCATTATAGTAATAACAGTTTATGGCTATTAAAAGTCCTCCAAACAAGTTTAAATACTTGCCATAGTCCAAATATTTTTTGTTTTCGATTAGTGTTAGGGCATAGGCAAGGATTATCAATCCTGAACCTGACCAACCTAAAATGTCAATTAATAATTTCATAGTTTGTTATATTGCGAAATGTCGATATGTGTTATCAAATTTTTTTAAGTTAGAAAATCCGTAAACTGTTTAATCGTTTCTTCGTTCCTTTTTAAATACGACCATTTTCCGTGTCGTGTTGATATTAAAAGTCCACATTTTTCCATATTGGTTAAATATGTTGAAATAGTCGATTGAGATAGTTTCGTTTTTTCTTGAATATAAGTAACGCAAACACCATCGTTAAAATGCTTTAATGTTTCGTGTGGTGGAAAGTGTTTCTCTGGTTCTTTCAACCATTCCAATATTTGAAATCTAATTTGGTTTGATAAGCATTTACCAATTTCTGTTGCTATTTTCAAATTCATATCATAAATATATCTATAATTCTCGATATATAAAAATGAATTTTTGTTTTTTTGATATTTTTTGTTTGTTGCCAAACATCAAAACAACCTCGACTACCAAGCATTATTTAAACTAGTCAATCGTAATTCAATAAAATTCTTATAATTGTATTTTAATTCAGAATAAGTTGCTTTTAAAATAAAAGGCAAACTGGCGAAGGCACTTTTATATCGTGTAAAAACATTAGCTTTCCTGTGTTTTTGTTTATGCTATAAACTGATATGTTTTCACTTTTTTGATTAGCAACCAATACAAATTTACCAGTAGGATCTAGCGTAAAGTTTCTAGGCCAATCGCCATTAACCGATATGTTCTGGATTTTTTCAATGGTTCCTGTCTCGGTATCTCGTTTAAAAACAGCTATCGAGTTTTCGCCTCGGTTGGAGCCATATAAAAAACGCTCGTCTGGCGATAAATGTATATCGGCACAAGAATTTTTACCAGTATAATCGGCTCTTAACGTAGAGTCGTGGTCAATTTGTTTAAAACCATCATTTGTTTTTTTTACCGATGTAATAGAAGCACCATACTCATTAATAATATAAATAAACTCTCCGTCTTTGCTTATTGCAAAATGTCTAGGGCCAGGATTTCCATCCATTTTAATAATAGACTCAGATTTTAATGTGTAGTTATCATCATTTAATTTGTATTGGTATAAGGCATTTCGACCTAAATCAGATACAAACAAATCGTCTTTATAAAATTGCGCCGAATGTGCACGAGCCTTTTTATTATCGGTATTATGGTTAAATGTTTGCGAAGCTTTTTTTAAACTACCATCGGTGTTAATACTGTAAACAGAAGCAGTACCGCCACCGTATGTAGACACTACAGCTTTATTGCCAGCATTATTAACAGCTACATGGCAAGGGCCTTTGCCATTGCTGCTTTCTTTATTTATGTAGGTTAGTGTTTTGTTGTTATTTACTTTAAATGCAGTAATAGCACTGGTTTCGCCCTCTCCAACAGCATAAATGTATTTTTTGTTGGGAGAAAAAGCTATAAAAGAAGGGTTTTCTGTTTTTATAGCCAATATTTTATTGCTTAATACGCCTGTTTTAGTATTAAAATCTAGTTTATATATACCCTCGCTTTCACCTTTTGTATAGGTGCCTACATATAAAGAGTTTTTTTGAGCGGTACAGTTAAAAAGAGTTAAGGCAAGTAGTGATAAACAGAATCGTATTTTCATTGTGTTTTTCGTTGTTTATTTAGAGTTTAATAGCAGTAATAGTTTCAACTTAAAAATTAAGTGTGTTCTATACTTTCAAAAATATGCTTTTAATATTAAAAAAAGAGTTTAAAATATAAATTACTTAAATAGGCAGAGTTTGTTAAATTATACAGCTTTAATGTTAAAGCTTAACTTACACTGCTAAAGTTTGTTAAAAGATTTAGATATAAGATGTTTATCTGTTATATTACAATTGCAGATGTGAAACGATAAGCATCTTAAAAAAAGTTATTGAGATTAAAAATGAAAAAGATAAAATGAAGTACACAGAAAAAATTTCAAACGAATTAAACGAGTTATTGGTTAAAAATTATGATGCTCGAAAGGGGTATTTAAATGCAATTGATAATGTAGATAGTCATACTCTAAAACAGTTTTTTGAGCGTATGGCAACAGAGCGAGGGGAGTTTGCGAGAGAGTTAAAAAACGAAATTCTAACTTACCAAGAAACACCAAAAGAAGCAGGGAGTATTGCTGGCGCAGTGCATAGAAACTGGATAACATTAAAAAACTTATTCTCTTCAAATGATGAAGAAGCTATTTTAGACGAGGTTGTAAGAGGAGAAAAGGCAAGTTTAGAGTCTTATGCCAATGTTATGGTAGATAACGAATTATCAAAAAGTATAAAGACCTTATTAAATAAACATACTGTGGCTATTAAAAAAACAATAAAAAGTATACACAAATTTGAAGAACTGGTATCTTAATTAACCCTCTTTTAATATAGATAGGCGTAATCTAATAGGTTACGCTTTTTTTTGTTAAAAAAAACCAACTTCCCTTTATAAAAGTATAAATTCTATGTATTTTTATACTCTGCGTTTACTTTTTCTTAAACGACTAAATAACAAATATCTAAGCTCTAAGAATGTACTTAATTTTTGATACAGAAACTACCGGTTTGCCTAAACGTTGGGACGCACCAATTACAGATACAGATAATTGGCCAAGGTGTATACAAATAGCATGGCAATTACACGATGGTATGGGAAATTGTATAGAAAGTCAAGATTATTTGGTAAAGCCAGAAGGATTTAACATTCCGTATGATGCAGAGAAAATTCACGGTATTTCTACAGAATTGGCAGCAGAACAAGGTATAGAATTAGACGAGGTTTTAGAAAAATTTAATATTGCATTAAGTAAAACAAAGTTTATTGTTGGGCAAAACGTAAAGTTCGATTTAAATATTATGGGAGCCGAGTTTGTGCGTGGCGACATGGCAAACATCCTTCAAGAACTTCCTGTTTTAGATACCTGTACAGAGCACACAGCTAACTTATGTAAAATACCAGGAGGTCGTGGTGGTAGGTTTAAACTACCAACATTGTCAGAGTTACACGAGCATTTGTTTGGTACTGGTTTTGCAGAGGCGCATAATGCAACTGCCGATGTAGAGGCAACAACACGTTGTTTTTTCGAATTAATGCGTTTGGGCGAGTACACTAAAGAGCAACTAGATGTAGAGCCAGAATATTTCGAGAGTTTCTCTCAGGCTAATCCGCAACCTATTCAACTTATAGGTTTAAAGCACATTAACTTAAAAAAGGAAAGTGCTAAAATTAATGCGAGATTACAAAAGGCTCAGGGTACTAGTATCTCTTCTGCAGATATAAAGAAAAACGAATCTGACTTAGCCGATGTCGATTTTGTACATTTACATAATCACTCACAATTTTCTGTATTGCAGTCTACCATGAGTGTATCCGATCTGGTTGCTGTAGCTGCAGAGTATAATATGCCTGCTGTAGCCTTAACAGATCATGCTAACATGATGGGAGCTTTTCATTTTGTTAATGCTGTAAACAAACACAATAGTAGCGCAAAAGCTAAAATTGCAGAAGCAGAAGCTAGTGGCCAGCCAACTAAGGTTCGAGAAATGAAACCCATTATTGGATGCGAGTTTTTTGTTTGCGAAGACCATTTAGACAAATCTAGAAAAGACAACGGTTATCAAATTGTATTAATAGCTAAAAATAAAAATGGATATCACAATTTAGCAAAACTATCGTCTCATGCCTTTGTAAATGGGTTTTACTATGTGCCAAGAATTGATAAGAAACTAATTCAAGAATATAAAGAAGATTTAATTGTATTAACAGGAAACCTTTATGGCGAAGTACCAAGTAAGGTTTTAAATATAGGCGAAAAACAGGCAGAAGAAGCTTTAATTTGGTGGAAAAACGAATTTAAAGACGACTTGTATGTAGAGCTAATGCGACATAATCAAGAAGACGAAAATCGTGTAAACCCTACCTTAATAAGCCTAGCTCAAAAACACGATGTTAAGTTAATAGCATCAAACAATACATATTACGCCAAACAAGGCGATGCTAATGCACACGATATCTTACTGTGTGTAAAAGAAGGCGAAAAACAAGGTACTCCAATTGGTCGTGGGCGTGGTTACAGGTACGGTTTGCCAAATCAAAACTATTTCTTTAAGTCGCCAGAGGCCATGAAAAAAGCCTTTAGCGATATACCCGAAGCCATTTCTAATATAGAAGAGGTTGTAGGTAAAATTGAAGCTTATCAATTAGCGAGAGACGTTTTATTACCTGCTTTTGATATTCCTGAGCGTTTTGTGCATGCAGAAGATGCTATTGATGGTGGAAAACGTGGAGAAAATGCTTTTTTACGCCATTTAGTATACGAAGGAGCTAAGAAAAGATATGGAGAAGAACTCTCTGATGAGGTTGTAGAACGATTAGATTTCGAGCTTGATGTTATCGAGAAAACAGGATACCCTGGATATTTCTTAATTGTAGAAGATTTTATTCGTGAAGCCAGAAACATGGATGTATCTGTAGGCCCTGGACGTGGTTCTGCAGCAGGGTCTGTGGCTGCTTATTGTCTTTGGATTACGAATATCGATCCCATGAAGTACAATTTACTTTTTGAGCGTTTCTTAAATCCAGATCGTGTAAGTATGCCCGATATCGATATCGATTTTGATGACGAAGGCAGAAGTCGGGTTATGGATTATGTAATAGAAAAATATGGAGCCAACCAAGTAGCACAAATTATTACCTATGGTACTATGGCTGCAAAATCTTCTATTAGGGATACTGCTCGTGTTTTAGATTTACCCTTATTTGATGCAGATAGAATTGCCAAGTTAATACCTAACATGTCTAAACTAAAAAAGATTTTTGGTTTAAATGAAAAGGAATTAGCTGCTAAATTTAGATCGGAAGAATTAGAAAAAATAAACGAACTTTTAAATATTGCTGATGGATCTGATTTGCAAGCAGAAACATTAAATTTAGCGCGTTCATTAGAAGGGTCGGTGCGAAATACAGGAATTCATGCCTGTGGTGTAATTATTACCCCAGACGATATTACTAAATTCGTTCCTGTATCTGTTGCAAAAGATTCAGATTTATATGTCACACAATTTGATAACTCTGTAGTAGAAGATGCAGGTTTACTAAAAATGGACTTCTTAGGGTTAAAAACACTAACCTTAATAAAAGATACTGTTAAAATAGTAAAAGCCAAGCATGATATTTTGCTGGACCCAGAAAGTTTTCCTTTAGATGATGAAGAAACCTATGCCTTATTCCAGCGCGGAGAAACGGTTGGTGTTTTTCAATACGAATCGCCAGGAATGCAAAAACACCTTCGTGATTTAAAACCTACAGTTTTCGATGATTTAATTGCCATGAATGCCTTGTATCGTCCTGGACCAATGGAATATATACCTAGTTTTGTTAGAAGAAAACACGGAGACGAAGAAATTGAATATGACCTTCCTGCAATGGAAGAGTATTTAAAAGAAACATACGGTATTACAGTTTATCAGGAGCAAGTAATGTTGCTCTCTCAAAAATTAGCAGATTTTACTAAAGGTGAAGCCGATGTATTGCGTAAGGCGATGGGTAAAAAGCAAATTGCAGTACTAGACAAAATGAAACCTAAGTTTGTTGAGCAAGCAAGTGCCAACGGACATGATGCTAAAAAATTAGAGAAAATCTGGAAAGACTGGGAGGCATTTGCAAGTTATGCCTTCAATAAATCGCACTCTACATGTTACGCCTGGATAGCATATCAAACAGCCTATTTAAAGGCGCATTATCCTGCTGAGTATATGGCTGCGGTTTTGTCTAATAACATGAACGATATTAAACAAGTTACATTCTTTATGGAAGAGTGTAAACGCATGAAACTACCCGTTTTAGGTCCAGATATTAACGAGTCGTATTACAAGTTTTCTGTAAATAAAGATAACGCAGTGCGGTTTGGTATGGGGGCTATTAAAGGTGTTGGCCATGGTGCGGTAATTACTATTGTAGATAATAGGGAAAAAGATGGGCATTATAAATCTGTTTTCGATTTTGCTAAACGTATAGACCTAAGAGCAGCCAATAAAAGAGCTCTAGAAAACTTGGCTTTAGCTGGAGGTTTCGATTGTTTTAGCGAGACACACAGAGCACAGTATTTTTTTAAAGAAGGCGGAGAAATAACCTTTTTAGAAAAAGTAATTAAATATGCCCAAAGGCATAAAGAGAACGAAAACTCGGCACAAGTAAGCTTGTTTGGTGCTTCTAGCGAAGTGCAAATAGCAGAACCCGAAGTGCCTCCTTGCGAAGAATGGGGCACTATGGAAAAACTAGCGCAAGAGCGTGAGGTTGTTGGTGTATATATATCTGGGCATCCTTTAGACGATTTTAGAACCGAAATGAAAACCTTTTGTAGCGGTACTATTGCCTTTTTTAATGATATGACGCCTTATGTAAATAGAGAAATTACTTTTGGTGGTGTAGTTACAGATGTGCAACATCGTGTTAGTAAGCAAGGTAAGGGTTGGGCTATGTTTACTGTTGAAGATTATACAGACTCTTACGAGTTTAGAATTTTTGGAGAAGAGTATTTAAAATATAGGCACTTTTTAATGCAAAATAACTTTGTTTATGTTAGAAGTTTTATTCGAGATGGTTGGGTAAATAAAGATACAGGTAAAAAGAGTGAGCCAAGACTTCAATTTAATGGCTTTCAGTTGTTGCACGATGTTATGGAGCAATATGCTAAAAAGTTAACCATTCAGTTAAATTTAAGAGATTTACATGAAGAAACGGTGTTAAAACTTAAAGAGTTGTTAATGATGCACCCAGGAAATCAAATGCTAAATTTTGTGGTTTACGATTCTAAAGAAAAAATTAAACTACAAATGCCAAGTAGAAGACAAAAAGTAAAAGTATCTCAAGAATTATTAGGAGAATTAGAAAACGAAAATATTCTTTTTAAATTAAATGGTTAATGCTATGCGTTATACTCTGGGTAATTAATTCTAATTTCTTGATTTAATAAAGACTTGTTTAGTAACTTATAGTAATTATTGGTGTTATTTTTTATAGAATTTACAAGAAAAGCAGTTACACTATGCAGATAAAATACAAGTTTGTTAAGTTTATGGATAAGCTTACTAATAGTACTAATAGTTTGTTTTAAATTGTTTTTGTTAATCGAATAAATTTGTTTTTTTTTAAGGTAAGCAAAGTTTCCTGTGTTAACATCTGTGGTTTATCTAGTAATAGATAATTTTAAAGCACAACTTTTACTATTAGATTTAGGGTAAAATTTTTCAATCGACTCTTTTTTATTTTTTATACAATAGAAATAGTTTTTAAAACATGAGTCATGTTTTTATAGGTTAAGAAGACTTATTTTTGAGTTTTAAAACTTAAATTTTATGAGGTTATTAATTATACCATTCTTAATATGCTTGTTTTCGTGTAATACAAAAACAGTAGCAAAAAAAGAAACCAACATCACTTATGAAGCTAATTGGGAATCGTTAAAACAACATAAAACGCCTGATTGGTTTTTAGATGCAAAATTCGGAATTTATTGCCATTGGGGGCCATATAGTGTTCCAGAATTCGAAAACGAATGGTACTCGCATTGGATGTATGTAGATAAAAATAATCCAGAAGCTAATAATAAAACAGGTCAAAAAATAAACAAGCACCATATAGAAACATACGGAGCGTTAGATACGTTTGGTTATAAAGATTTTATACCCATGTTTACTGCCGAGAAATTTAACGCTGCAGAGTGGGCGCAGTTATTTAAAGATGCTGGAGCAAAATTTGCAGGTCCAGTATCAGAGCATGCCGATGGTTTTGCTATGTGGGATAGCGATCTTACAAGATGGAATGCAAAAAATATGGGGCCAAAGCGTGATATAATGGGAGAACTATCTACAGAAATTAGAAAGCGCGACATGAAATTTATAGCAACGTTTCATAGGCAATGGTTGTTTGGTTGGTTCCCTACTTGGGATGAGAATACTGATGCAGCCAACCCTGAATATGCAGATTTATATGGTCCTAAGTTAAAAAAAGGAGATTTTGTGTATCCTAAAAATCCGCATAAAGCTAATTTTAATAACGATAAATACTATCCGTTAGCCAATAAAGCGTTTAACGACGAGTGGCTAAGTAGGCTTAAAGAAATTGTAGATAAATACAACCCAGATATGGTTTGGTTTGATAATAAAATGGATATAATAAGCGAGGCGCATAGAAAAGAGTTTTTAGAGTATTATTACAATCATGCCGAGAACAGAAAACAAGATGTAGTTTCTACCTATAAGTTTTTCGATTTTGAAGAAGGTACAGCGGTTTTAGATTTAGAGCGTTCTAGAATGAAAGAGAAAAAAACTTTTCCGTGGTTAACAGACGATTCTATAGATTGGAAATCGTGGTCGCATATAAGTAATCCGCAATATAAAACAACTAACCGATTAATAGATTTTTTAGTAGATGTGGTAAGTAAAAACGGATCTGTGTTACTAAATATAACACCAAAAGCAAACGGAGAAATACCAGAAGGTGTAAAAACACGTTTACTTGAAATGGGGGCTTGGTTAAAGTTAAATGGAGAGGCTATTTATGGTAGTAGAACGTTTAAAGTGTATGGTGAAGGCGATACTACCATTACAGAAGGGCATTTAAGCGAAAATAAAAATGCCGATAATACAGCTAAAGATATTAGGTTTACCACAAAAGGAGATATACTTTATGCCACAGTGTTAGATTGGCCAGAAGATGAGGTTTTAAATATTTATACATTAAAAAAAGATAATGCTTATTTTAATAAAACAATTACATCTATTAGTTTATTAGGATACCATAAAAAATTAAACTTTAATGTTGATAATGAGGCACTAAAAATAGAATTGCCAAATAAAAAAACAGGAAATTATGCCTTTGTTTTTAAAATTTTAGCTGAATAATATTGTATTTTGCGCAAAGGATAGTAGTGGCATCCTTTTTAATGTGTTGTGTTATATAGTATTAAAACCTACTTATAGTTTATAAAACAGATTTTAATTTAAACTAAAAACAAGATACATTAAAAAGATATAACGAATAGCCTGACCACCTTTTTGGGTGGTTGCGCCCAGATTATGCTAAAATAACTACAAACAATCTTAGTATAAACAAAACAAATTGTTAGCTTGTAAGCTTTAGAGAAATTTTTGACTAATTTTGTGTTATTAAAATTAATTAAGAACATATTAAAATATAAATATTATGGCATTAGAAATAACAGATGCGACTTTTGAAGAAAAAGTACTAAATAGTGACAAACCAGTATTGGTTGATTTTTGGGCTGCTTGGTGTGGACCATGTAGAATGGTTGGACCAATTATAGAACAAATTAGCGAAGAATACGATGGTAAAGCTCTTGTTGGTAAAGTAGACGTAGATGCTAACCAAGAATTTGCAGCTAAATATGGTGTTCGTAACATACCTACTGTTTTAGTATTTCAAAACGGTGAGGTAGTTGGTAGACAAGTTGGTGTAGCGCCTAAAAACGCTTATACAGATGCTATTGATGGTCTTTTAAAGTAACATTTTATTAAAAGAAAATACAAAAGGTTTGCCATAATGGTGAACCTTTTTTTATTTTAGATGGAAATTAGAAAAAATAATATTATGAGTAAAAATAAAGTTCAAGACGCGATAGATAGCAAATTAATAGAGGAACGTAAAATATTTTTATGGGGACAGGTAGACGACGATTCGGCTAAGCATGTTATAGATAGACTTATGTATTTAGACGCCTTAAGTAACGATACCATTCATTTATACGTTAATAGTCCTGGAGGTTATGTAACTTCTGGTTTTGCTATTTATGATTGTATGAAATCTATTAAAAGTCCAGTGTCTACTATCTGTACTGGTTTTGCAGCTTCTATGGGATCTATTATTTTATCTGCAGGCGAAAAAGGCAAACGTTTTATACAACCACATGCTCGTGTAATGATACACCAGCCAAGCGGTGGTGCTCGTGGACAAGCTAGTGATATAGAAATTACAGCAAAAGAAATTATAAAAACTAAAGAGTTAAGTGCAGAGCTACTTGCTAATAACTGCGGACAAGATGTAGATAAAATAATAAAAGACTTTAATCGAGACCATTGGATGGGAGCAGAAGAGTCTGTTGCTTATGGTATTGTAGACGCGATTATCTAGAAAAATATTGTAAATAGTAAAAAAGACAAGGTTTTAAAATCTTGTCTTTTTAATTTAAAAGTGAAGCGGCTTAATAAAAAATAGATGAATTTACAACGCGAATTAAACAAAACCGAAGGTTTTAAAAATTTAGAACTACTGGCAAAGCAGGTAGTAGAAGGGTTTATTTCGGGTATGCATAAAAGTCCGTTTCATGGGTTTTCGGCAGAGTTTGCCGAGCATAAAATTTATAATCAAGGAGAAAGTACCAGACATATAGATTGGAAACTTTTTGCTAAAACAGATAAGCTTTATACCAAGCGCTACGATGACGAAACTAATTTACGCTGCCATATTATTGTAGATAATAGTAGCTCTATGCATTATCCAGAAAAACATACTTTATCCATTAATCAATTAAACAAAGTAGCTTTTTCTGCATTAGCATCTGCGGCTTTAATGCATTTGTTAAAAAAACAGCGCGATGCTGTAGGTTTAAGTATTTATAGTGATGCTTACGATTTTTATGCACCAGAGAAGGGGAGTGAGAGGCATCATCAAATGTTATTAGACAAGTTAAGCAATACGGTAATTATAAAGCCCGAAAACAAACAAACAGAAACTTATACGTATTTACATCAAATAGCAGAAAAAATACACAGGAGGTCTTTAATTTTTTTATTTACCGATATGTTTCAAACCACAACAGATGAAACTAAGTTATTTGAGGCTCTAAGGCATTTAAAATATAATAAACACGAAGTTGTATTGTTTCATGTTTTTGATAAAGAAAGCGAATTAACCTTTAATTTTGATAATACTCCAAAGCGTTTTATAGATGTTGAAACCGGAGAACATATAAATTTGTATTCCGAAACAGTAAAATCGTCATATAATGATGCTGTAGCTTCATATTTTGAAGCTTTAAAATTAAAATGCGCTCAATACAAGATAAATTATGTAGAAGCCGATATAAACAAAGGTTTTGGTAACATACTCACAACGTATATGTTAGAGCGACAAAAATTTGGTTAGAAAAAATATTTAAAAAAAAATATAAAAAAGGCTTTGAGATATCAAAAAGACGTGTATCTTTGCAATCGCAATAACGCAACGGTCTGGTAGTTCAGTTGGTTAGAATGTCGCCCTGTCACGGCGAAGGTCGCGGGTTCGAGTCCCGTCCAGACCGCAAAATTGCAACAAAGAAGCTCTGAGAAATTAGAGCTTTTTTTGGCAATAAACGGTAGTTGTGTTGTTTTGATAGGTGTAGTAGTCTATCGAAATATGGTAGTGATGCTAAAGTAATTTAGCGCGAAACCGATGGAAAGCTTTCCTTTTTTCTTTTATAGAAAATTGGGATGCTTTTTTGTTTTAAATCCATTTTAAAAAGAAATCCTTCTCGAAAAAATGGTGTTTAACCAAATATTTAGTTAACTTAAATAATACCATTATTCTATAGCTATTACAGCCATAGGCTTTAGTACAAAAGCTTTTACGTGTATGGTTTTTGTCTTATATTTTACTAATAAATTCTTCTAGGTTTTCTTCCCTGCTTAATCCTATTTTTTTGCGTAATCTATGTCTTGATGTGTGAACGCTCTCTACCGAGATGCCAAGTAATTTGGCCATATCTTTACTAGAAAAATTAAGCTTAACCAAGGCACAAATTTTTTGATCTGTTTGACTCAGTTTTGGAAATTGAGTTTTTAGTTTTGTGTAAAAGCTCTCGTTTATAGATGTAAATGTTGCTTCAAACTCTTTCCAGTTATTGTTAGGATTGCCTTGAATAGATTTTAAAACACGATTTATAACTTGTACATCAATATTGCCCTCTTTTTGATTTGCTAATTTTTTTTTGATATTAGAAATAAACTCATCTTTTTCAATTAACCTTAAAGCTGATGCTGTTAATTCTTTGTTTTTTAATTCTAGCACTTCTTCTTTCTGCTTAATTTTTAAGCGCTGTTTTTCTTTTAAAATCTCCTTTTCAGCATTATGTTTATTCCTTATATATCTAATGTATAAAAAAGTGAATAAAGCTAGTGATACAATAGAAACTAGCAGAATTATAGATTGTAAGTACCAAATATGTTCTTCGTTTTCTAATTTTGTAATATGTTGCTGTTTTAAAAGATTGGCTTCTCTATCTTTTTCAATACGATATTTATCTTTAATTTCTAATAAGTGTTGATTGTTTTTACTTTTGCTTCCAAAAATGTCATCATTTAATTTTTTAAACTTTAATAAAAAATAATTAGCCTTCTCATAGTCTTTTTTATTTTGATAAATGTTGAATAGAGCTTCAAAAGATTTTAGTTTATAATCTACGTGGCTATTATAAGTTCTAGAAATGTTAAGCGATTTTTTATAATTTATAATGCCCTTTGTTGTATCTCCTTTTTTTAAATAAACATCGCCCAGTAAAGCATATATTATTACAAGGTATTCTTGTTTATTTTCTTTAAAATAAGTTTTGGCTTGGTCTAATTTTTTTAATCCATTGGTATAATTACCATTTATAGCATCTAAATATCCAGACTCAGATATGTAATAGAAATTATCCTGAGGTTCTTTTCTATGTTGTTGTAAAAAGGCGAGACTATCTACATATTTACTTGCTTTATCGTAGTTTTTATTAACCCTATAAAAAGATAAAAGAGAAAAATAGTTTTCTGTTAAGTAATCTATATTTATGGTTTTGTTTTTAACAAATTCCTTTTTAGTGTTTAACGCCAGGGTAAGATACTCTAGTGCTTTGTCATTTCTTTTGTAAAAAGAGTATAGCCAACCGAGTCCTTGGTAAATTTTGGCTTTAGCGTATAAGTTTTTAGAGTGGTCTGCAAGTAATAAGGCTTCCCAGTAACCATCATAGGCTTTTTCGTAGTTCACATTATGTGCGTATAATTGTGATGTCTCTATTAATATATTAATAACAGCCAATGTGTCTTTTTCTTTTGTTCTTAGCTCATATCCTTTTTTAAAATAATAAAAAGCGCTGTCTTGGTTTTTAAATTTATAGGAAATAGCCTTGGCTAAAATACTGTCTTTTATTTCTATGCGTTGAGCCAGTAAATTGCTTGAAAAAAATAAAATTGTAAAAGAAATTATTAAATATCTTAAAAATTGCATTTGTATAGTTTAGTTGGTGCTGATGTGTACGTAAATGTATTAAAAATTTAGTTTTTTACACTTAAAATTCACGTCTATGTTTATGCTTTAACTAGACAATATAGATGTTAATTTAGTTTTTGTTATTTTTAAATATTGAAAATCAGTTATTTGTAAAAATTTCGATATATGTCAACTAACAAAAATTGAAAATGATTTTTAATTCAAATAAGAAACCATTATCAAATTTGAAACAGTTATGTGTTGTGTTTACTTAACCATCATTTACTTCTCAATTTTTACAAATATTTTAATTATTTGGTTTTTTATTTTAAGAAAGTTTTATCAAACTATCCTTTGGTGGTATACAGTATGCTATTATTTGTTAGTTTTTACTCGCTCTTTAAAGTGGGAAAAAACATACTAAAAAATGCATTTTTTTAAACTTTATTTTGCTGAATTAAATATAAGTTGTATTTTTGTCGTGTAAATATGCTGTTAATCGATGAAATAATTTGGGTTTTTTAAATCTTAATTATGAAAAAGAAACAGAACTTAACCTCTTCTATAATATGCGCATGTGCTATGTTCGTGCTAAGTATATTATTTGGTAATGCGCAAAACATGCGAGTTGACGTTTATGGTGGGTCAACAGTATCAGATGGAGATTCTGTTACAATGTCGTCAGGTAGTTATCAATGGTTTACCATACAGAGTGCGCGAGGCGATTGCTCTAATGTAAGAATAGACGATATTATTTTAAGTAATAATACCGATTTTTCTGTTGGCACATATTATTATGGATGGTATAGGCCAATTCCAGTAAATTTAAAAGCGCCATACTGCTATAACGGAGTGCAGACCTTATGGTTTTACATTATTAACAATACAGGTAACTGTAGCGCCAGCACTAATGTTACTATTCAAAACAATAGAGATCCCGATTTTGATTTTACTTTTTCGATGGGAACATCTCCAGAAATTTTTGCTTCTGGAGGAGATCCGCAAGCAGATGTGTTAAATAATACAGCAACAACAGATTTAAACGGAACTTATTTTGGTGTGGTAGAAGAAGGAGCATCTGTAACAAGACGTTTTACTTTATCAAATATTGGTACTTGTGCATTAGATATCTCTTCGGTTCTAAGTAATAATCCTAATTTTACTATATCGTCTCCAGTTTCATTTCCTTACACAGGTATGGCATCTTTATCAGGAATCTATATAGATGTTACATTTACTGGTCCTTCTGCAGTTTCGGGCACACAGTCTGCTGCTATAAGTGTTAATTCTAACGACCCAGATACAAGTTCTTTTATTATAAATGTAAGTGCAGAAATGTTTGATTATAGTATACCAGGCCCTGGTGGTGTTACAGCAGATTTTAGACTTTGGTTAAAGTCTACTAGAGGTGTTACTAAAACCGGATCTGCAGTAACAGATTGGTTAGATGTTGGTACTAATTTAAAATCTGCTACTGCAGATCCTGGAAACGAACCGACTTATGTCGATTCTGCAACAGAGAATATAAATTTTAATCCAGTTATTAAATTCGAAAACGATGGTGGAGCCAATAATCAATTTATGTACAACACATCAAACGGATTTTATACAGAAGATATTTTTATAGTTATGGTTCCAGACGCTACAATGACAAGTGCATCGTCTAAGAGCACTATTTTTGCAGGAGCAGAAACGGTAAATATAAACGATGTAACAGGAATTGGTTTTGGAGACTATTCTCTAGGTTTAACAAACGAAACTTTGTCTTACAACCAAGGTATTCCTTTAGGTACGTATTATGGTACAGGAGATACTAGTGCAAGTTATAGTAACCCAGGTATAATTAATGTAACTAATAACGCCTTGAGTTCTCCTACAGGACAAGAAATCTTATATAATTCTTCTGTAATTAGTAGTGCAAGTTCTGGGCTTTTTACCAATCTTACAGCGGGTAGCCAATATGCAATTGGGGGTAATTTAGGTAGTGCAGGTTCTTTAAACGGAAGAATAGCCGAGATTTTTACATTTGCAAGTAAATTAGACAATGCAGAAAGACAAAAAATAGAATCGTATTTAGCTATTAAATATGGTATTACCTTAGGGGGTTCTACAGAGGCTTTAAAAGACTATGTCAGTTCTTTTGGCACTTCAGTTTGGGACATAACAGCTAATTTGGGTTATAATTACGATGTGGCAGGGATAGGAAGAGATGATAGTTCAGATTTAAACCAAAAACAGTCTAAGTCTGTAAATAGAATAGACGAAGTTACTATTGGTTTACAAGGTGTTTTCGATACAAATACCGAAAATCCAAATGAGTTTCATGAAGATGGAGAGTTTTTAATTTGGGGTAATAATAATGGACCATATACAGGCTCTAACACTAATACAGTAAATATAACGTCGAGTATAACAACATCGTTAACTCGCATAGATAGAAAATGGAAAATTGTAGAATCTATAGAAACTGTGGGCGATGTAGAAAATGTTTATATTTCTATCCCTACTTCTGCATTTAGTTCTTTTACAAAATTAGCAACAGAAGAATACGCTTTAATTGTGGCTGATAATGATAATTTTACTGATGCCGATATTATAGATGTTATTCCTTTAAAATCTGATGGGGGCACTAATCTAGAAACATGGTATCACTTTAATGGTACCAAGTTTTTTACCTTCGGAAAAGTTTCTAAGTTAACTAGTAATCATTCAATATCATTAGGTGTTGGAGATTATTTAGCGGGAGAGTCTTTACTTAATTTAAACTCTGAAGCATTTACGCTTTCTTCATGGATTAAATGTGCTTCTGTAGCTAGTAATCGTACAATAATATCAAAAGGAGAAAAGTTGCAAATTCGTTTAAACACAACTGGTCATGTTGAAGTTTTTATAGACGATGCTGTAACACCTAAGTACACCTCAAATATGGATGTAGATGATGGTAAGTGGCATCAGACTACTTTTGTTTACGATAGCGGAACCATTTTATTGTATATAGATGGTGTTTTAGATAAGTCGATATCTAACATAGTACATCCTTCGCCTAACTTTAATCGTTTTATTATTGGTGCTGTATATGATGATATAACCGATATTGTATCAAGTTCTTTACAAGGAGAAATAGACGAGGTTTATGTTTGGGATTTTGGTCTTTCTGCTGCACAGGTAAAATATTTAATGAATCAAGAAGTAGAGAAAAACGGTTCTGGTTTTGTTCAAGGCACCATATTACCTTATGATGCAGCTAGTAATGCTTTAATAGCCTTACCTTGGACAAATTTAAGAGCATATTATAACTTTAATTCCTTCTATGGTTCTACTACAGAGGGTTTAACAGATGATCGTTTCTTTTTAAGACTTAATTATTTAAATAAAGATAAAGAGTTAGTAGACGACCAAACGGCACCTTTACCTTACATTACTGCTAATGCAGGTGCATGGGATACCCCTGCAACATGGAGTAATAATGCAGATCAGGTTATACCAAATTCATTGTCTTTAGATGGTACAACAGTTATAGACTGGAATATTGTACAAACAGAACACGACATTACTTCTGGAGATAGAGATATTTCTCTTTTAGGATTAGTTGTAGCAGACGGTACCTTCGAAATAGCAGATCCTGTAATTACAACTCCTGTAGAAGATAATGCAGGGCAAGCTCTTTTTATATCTAATTATTTAGAGTTAGATGGTGTTATAGATTTGGTGGGCGAGTCACAGTTAATTCAACTGGAAGGTAGTATTATAGACGCCGATAGTGGCGGTTACATAGAGCGAGATCAGCAAGGAACAGAAAATGCCTATAATTATAACTACTGGAGCTCTTCGGTGGGGCCAATTACAGGAAATGCGTCGGCAAGAGGTACAGGTGTTACCGCACCAAATGCTAATTATACCATATTAGAGGCTGTTAAAAATGGCTCTGATTCTGATGGTTATGCAGATCTTGGTTTCGACCCCTCTGCTAATGCAGGAGCATTACCTCCTCCAGGATTACATAAAATTATTAGTACCTATTGGTTATATAAGTTTTATGGAGCCGAAGACGATTATAATGCTTGGGAACCATTAACAGAATTAACATCTATTGCTCCAGGAGAAGGTTTTACCATGAAGGGATCAAAAGGAGCTGCACCTATAACAAACGAGCAAAATTATGTGTTTAAAGGATTGCCTTATAATGGCGATATTAGTTTAACATTAGATAAAACATCTGGAGATGTAGAGCGATTGGTGGGTAATCCTTACCCGTCTGCTATAGATGCTACCGAGTTTATTTTAGATAATTTAAGTATTGCAGATGGTGGTAATAATACAACAGGCACAGTTATTAACGGAGCGCTATATTTCTGGGATCATTTTGGTCAAGTAGATTCTCATAATTTAGGAGAATATGTTGGCGGTTATGCTACTAGAAATTTAACAGGTGGTGCTGCAGCGATATCCAACGATGCTCGAATTAATAATACAGGGGCAGTAGGGTCAAAAGTACCAGGACAATACATACCTGTTAACCAGGGTTTCTTTGTGTCAACCAAAGTAGAGGCTGGTTTGCTAGACGAACATGGAGTTCAAATCGACCCTATTGATGGTGGAGATATTGTATTTAAAAACAGCCAACGTATTTATGCAAAAGAAGATGGAACAACATCATTATTCTTAAAGTCTTCATCTAAAAAAGGAAATACAGCAAGCGTTAATACAGAGGAAGCAATTCCAACTTTAAAGTTAATGTTCGATTCTCCAAAAGGCTACCATAGGCAAATAGTATTAGGTGTTAATAATTCTGCTTCTAATGGTTTTGATATGGGTTACGATGCTATTATGGTCGACGTTAACCAAGAAGATATGTATTGGAGATTAAATGACAATAAATTTGTTATACAAGGTGTAAATAATTTAAATGCAACTCAAAAGTTTCCTTTAGGGGTTGTGGTTAGCGAGTCTGGGCTGTCTACTATTAAAATTGATGAGCAAGAACATATAGATTCAAACCTGCCAATATATATTAAAGATAATGCAACTGGTTTAACGCACGATATTAGTTTGGCTCCTTATCAGGTATATCTTGAAAAAGGTACTTATAATGAGCGTTTTGAAGTGGTTTTTGAAGCATCGTCTGCAGCTACTTTAAATATTGAAGACACTCATGTTTTAAATGATGTTACTTTATTTTATAATGATGAAGCATCTGTAGTAGAAATTAAAAAAACGTCTGATACTTATATCTCAGATATAAACATTTATAATTTACTTGGGCAAGAGTTACAAGTGTTGCCTGTAAATAGTAATTTAAAACAAATTACTATTCCTGCTAAAATAAATACAGGAGTTTATATTTTTAAAATGAATACAGAAAAAGGATTGATTAATAGAAAAGTGATTGTTAAATAGTTTGCTTGTTTAGTTGAAAAGTAAAAGGTGTCTTTAATTCGACACCTTTTATGTTTTATATACAACCTATAATTAAGTTGAGAAATAAGAATTAATCAATTTACTTTAAGCCAAATAGTCTTGGTAAATACATAGATATTTCTGGAATATAGCTTATTAACATTAATACTGCCACCATTATAGCTAAAAATGGGAGTAAAGGTTTTATTACTTGTGTAACCGAAACTTTGGCAACGCCACTACCAACAAAGAGTAGTGTGCCCACAGGAGGCGTACAAATGCCAATACAAAGGTTTAAAACAATTACAATTCCAAAGTGTACCGGATCCATGCCCAAAGTAGTTACAACTGGAAGAAAAATTGGTGTAAATATTAACACAGCAGGTGTCATATCCATAAAAGTACCAATAATCAATAGAATAAGGTTAATAGCTAAAAATATAACAAATTTATTGTGTAAAGAATCTAATAAAAATGTACTAATCATTTCAGGAATGCCTTCAAAAGAAAATAACCAAGACATAGCCATAGATGTACATATTAAAAACATAACTACAGCAGTAGTTTTGGCACTTGATAGTAATACTTTTGGGAAATCTGTAAATTTCATATCGCCATAAATTAGCGATAATACAGCAGCATATAATACTGCAATTACAGAAGCTTCTGTAGCTGTAAACACTCCTGCTACAATACCGCCAACAACAATAACTAGTAGTAGTAAGCTAAAAAAAGCTTTTCTAAAAAAGGTCCAAATTTCTAACAATGTTGCGCGTTTTTCTTTGGGGTATCCTTTGCTAATAGCAATAAAAGCAACATAGCCCATAATTGCCAACCCTAATAAAATACCAGGTAAATAGCCTGCAATAAATAGAGCAGCTACAGACGCTGTACCACCACTTGCTAAGGCATAAACAATTAATATATTACTAGGCGGAATTAATAATCCAGTTGTAGATGCTGTAATATTTACAGAAGCACTTAAAGTTCTTGGGTAGCCTTCATCTTCCATTCTATCTGTCATAATAGAACCAATAGCAGACGCTGCAGCTACTGCAGACCCAGAAATAGCTCCAAATAACATAGATGCTAATATGTTAACGTAAGCCAATCCGCCAGGTAAACTAGCTACTAATGATTTAGCAAAATTAATAAGCCGGTTGGCAATGCCTCCTTGTTTCATAATTTCGCCTGCCAAAACAAAAAACGGAATAGCTAAAAGAGCAAAACTATCTATACCAGTAGTCATGCGTTGTGCAATGGTTGTTATTCCAGGCAGCTTGTCTATGTTTAATAAAAGACTTAATGTAGTAGCAATACCAATACTATAAGCAACAGGCACTTTTAAAAGTAAAAGTCCAAAGAAACTAACAAACAAAACGATAATACTTATAACTTCTATACTCATAATTAATTATTGATTTTGTTAATATTTGAAATATGATATATCGAAAAAGCCATGATTAATAGCCCGCTAAAAGGCATAATAGCATAAACGTAACCTAGCGGAATACGTAATGTTCCAGAAAGTTGACCTAAGTGTAGTGTTGTATAAACAAGGTTAGAACCTCCAATAACCATAACAATTAAAGCGAAAAGAAATACAAATATTTCTATAAGAATTGATGCTTTTTTTTGATTTGTAACCGATAATTTATCATATAAAAAATCCATAGACAAATGCTCTTTCTTGGCATTAAGATAAGCAGCTCCTAAAACGGTCATCCATATTAAAGAAAACCTTGCAAACTCTTCGGTCCAAGTAAAAGAGGTGCCTAAAATATATCTTGAAAACACTTGAAAAAGGACATCTAAAACTAAGAGAGCAAAAATTGAAATTAGAATGATTTCAAGAATTTTATTACATTTATTAAATATAAGTTCTGATTTATTCATCCTTTTTATTTTTTAATTTGTTTTACAATATCTGCCATTTCAGGATATTCTTTTACAAAATCTTCTACTACAGATTTAGATTTTTCTGCAAACAGAGACTTTTCTGGAATAATAACCTCTACACCTGCTTTTTTAGCAATAGCCATACATTCTTCTACAGATTCGTTCCAGAAAACTTTTTGAGCTTGAGCAGATTCGTCTGCAGCCTCTTGTACCCAAATTTGTTCTTGTTTAGATAAACTTTCCCAGTATTTTGTACCAATTAAAAGTACATCTGGCACAGATGAATGTTGATCTAAAGTATAATACTTACTAATTTCGTAGTGGTTTGATGATACAAAAGATGGCGGGTTGTTTTCTGCCCCATCAACTACACCTTGTTGTATTGCTGTATATAGTTCTCCGTAGGCCAATGGCGTTGCAGATCCTCCCATAGAATTTACCATGTTAATGGCCATTTGATTGTTCATCACTCTAATTTTAAGACCTTCTAAGTCTTTAGGTGTTCTTATGGCTTTTTTACTCGTGTAAAAACTCCTGCTTCCTGCATCGTAATAGCACAAACCGCGTAACCAAAATTTAGATCCTTTGGCCAAAATAGATTTGCCTATATCGCCTTCTAAAATGTTAAATTGATGTTCTTTATCTCTAAACAAATAAGGTATACCTAGAATATGATATTCGGGAACAAAATTAGATAGGGTTGCTGCGCTTACTTTTGTTGCTGCGACACTGCCAATTTGTAATAACTCTAAAACCTCTCGTTCTGAACCTAATTGGGCATCTGGAAATATTTGAACCTTTAAAGTGCCATTAGATTTTAATTCTAAAGCCTTTTGAAATTCTAAAATACCTTTATGCACAGGGTGCGTTTGCGGTAAGGTATGCCCTAAATATAGCACTTTAGAATTATCACTTTTTTTGCAGGATAAAAAGCCCGTAAATAGTAGTGCTATTAATATTATTTTATAATTCATTGCTCTGTTGTTTGGTTAAACTTAAAATAGTTTATGGCATTATTGTAGCATATGTCTTGAATCATTTTGCCAAGAAAGGCGATATCATTAGGCACTAATCCTTTATTAATATCTTCTGCTATAATATTACATAAAATGCGCCTAAAATATTCGTGTCTAGGGAAAGATAAAAAACTTCGACTATCTGTAAGCATACCCACAAATCGGCTTAGTAAGCCAAGGTTAGATAAAGTGTTTATTTGTTTTTCCATACCATCTTTTTGATCTAAAAACCACCAAGCAGAACCCCATTGCATTTTTCCAGGAGCATCGGCATTGTTAAAATTACCCATCATGGTAGCAAATACTTCGTTTTGCGAAGGATTTAAATTATAAGAAATAGTTTTTGCAAGTTGATTGGTTTCGTCTAGCTGACTAAGTAATTTAGACATAGATTCTGCCATAGAATAATCGCCTATAGAATCGCAACCAGCATCTGCTCCAAATAGTTTTTGTAAACGTTTATTATTATTTCTTAAAGGCCCTAAATGGTATTGTTGAACCCAATTTTTTTCGTGATATTTTTTTCCTAAATGAATATAAATAGACGATTTGTATTTATTGATTTCAGAGCTAGATAATGTACCTCCTTTTAAATAATTGCTAAAAATTTTAGAAACTTCTTCAACCGTATAATCAACAATGGTAAAAGCTCCGCTAACACCGTAATCTGATAGTCTACAACCATTTTCATGAAAGAATTCAATTCTAGAATCGATAGCTTTTATTAATTCTTGATAAGATGTGATGGGGAAATTAACTGCATTTTCAAGACGTTTTAGATAACTTTTGAAATTATCTTGCTGGATGAAAAATAGGTTGTCAGAGCGAAACGTAGGATACACTTTTGTGTAAAAATCTTGTTTCGCAATTTGTTGATGGTATTTTAAACTATCAGCAGGATCATCTGTAGTACAAACCACTTCAACCTTCATTTGTTCTAATAATTGAGCAGGTGTTTTAGTTGATAATATAGCGTTTGCCTTTTTGTATATCTCTGAAGCAGTATTGGGTTGTAGGATACTATCGATATCAAAATACCTTTTTAATTCTAATTGCGTCCAATGAAATAAAGGGTTTCTTAAAGTATATGGTACAGTTTCGGCCCATTTAGAAAACTTATCTTCTAACGGTGCATTTCCTGTTATAAATTTTTCTTCAATACCGTTAGCGCGCATGCCACGCCATTTGTAATGATCTTCTTTTAACCACGCTTCGGTAATATTATTTACAGGTTTATTTTCTGCAATAAGTTGAGGCGATAAATGATTGTGGTAATCTATAATAGGTAAATCTTTTGCATAATTATGATACAGCGTTTTTGCTGCTTCAGATTCTAGTAAAAAATCATCTGTTATAAATCCGCTAGCTTTTATTTTACTCATACTACTGTGCATTGCTTTTAGATATACCTAAAGCTAAACCACGTAATTCTGCTAATCCGCGTAAGCGACCAATAGCAGAGTAGCCAGCATAGCTATCGTTATTTTTTAAATCTTGAAGCATTTGGTGTCCATGATCTGGGCGCATAGGTAAAGATACACCACGTTCTTTTTCTATTTTAAGCACTGTTTTTACCACTTCGAACATGTTCGAAGATCCGTCTAAATGGTTGTCTTCGTAAAAGCTCCCATTATCTTCTCGTTTTACATTTCTTAAATGAAGAAAGTGTATTTTGTCTTTAAATTTTTCAATCATTTTAGGTAAATCGTTATTAGGGTTTGCGCCTAAAGATCCGGTGCAAAACGTAATACCGTTAGAAGGACTATCTATAAAATTAACTAAATCGTCCAAATCGCTTTCCGATTTAATAATTCTTGGTAAACCCATAATATCCATTGGTGGATCGTCTGGATGAATAGCCATTTTAATGCCTAGTTCTTCACAAACAGGAATAACTTCGTTTAAAAAATAGCATAAATTTGCTTTTAAAATATTGTGACTTACATTATCGTATTGGGCAATCATCTCTTTAAAAACAGGAATGCTTAAATCGTCAACAGTTCCTGGTAAACCTTTTAAAATGCTATCTCTTAAACGTTGTTTTTCTTTTGGAGTCATATTTTCAAAGCGCATTTTTGCCTGCTCTAAAACCTCTGTAGAGTACGATTTTTCTACACCATCGCGTTGCATTATAAAACACTCGAAAGCAGCCATTTCTACTTTATCAAATCGTAAAGCTGTACTGCCATCTTCTAACTCCCAAAATAAATGTGTACGGGTCCAATCTAGCACAGGCATAAAATTGTAGCATACATTTTTAATACCACAAGCAGCAACATTTCTTAAGCTTTGCTTGTATACTTCTATGCGTTCTTTATAATCGCCAATGCGCAGTTTTATATTTTCGTGTATGGGTATACTTTCTATAAAAGACCAATGCAAACCTGCGTTTTCTATGCTGTTTTTTACTTTTTGTATTTCGCTTATTTCCCAAAGTTTGCCATTAGCAATATGGTGTAATGCGGTTACTACTCCTGTTGCGCCAGCTTGCTTTATATCTGATAGTTTAACAGCATCGGCCTCACCAAACCATCTAAATGTTTCTTGCATATTTTCTTATTTATTAAACGCCACTAAAGGCTCCAAAACCTCCGTCAATACTAATTACAGTTCCTGTAATAAATTTACCAGCATCAGATGCTAATAGCTGTACAGCACCATTAAGTTCTTCGGCATTTCCAAAACGCTTCATAGGTGTGTTTTCAATTATTGTATTTCCTCTGTCTGTTAAAGATCCATCTTCGTTGGTTAGTAATTTTCTGTTTTGATCTGCAATAAAAAAACCAGGAGCTATAGCATTTACACGAATTTTGTCGCCAAATTTTAATGCCATATCTACCGCCATCCATCTTGTAAAGTTTTCCATGGCTGCCTTAGATGCAGAGTAGCCAACTACACGGGTAAGCGCTTGTGGTACAGCCATAGAGCTTATGTTAATAATAGAGCCATTGCCTTGTTTAGACATGTGTTTGCCAAATACCAAAGATGGTACAACGGTACCCATTAAATTTAGGTCTGTTACCTTTTGAAAATCTGGAATAGACATATCAAATAAAGAATCGCCTGGAGAAATTGTGGCTCCTGGCATATTACCACCAGCAGCATTAATTAAAATATCTATGTGTCCCCAAGTACTTAAAATATTTTCTTTTACAGCAATTAAATTGTCTTTGTTTAAAACATCAGCTTTAAAACCTTTTGCGTTTGTAGTTGATATTGAATTTGCAAACGTTTCTGCTTTTTCTTGATTTCTTCCTAATATGGCAACTTTTGCTCCTGCTTCAATAAAATGTTTTGCTATGTTTGAACCTAAAACACCATAACCACCAGTAATGATTACGACTTTGTCTTTTATATTGAATATTGTACTCACGTAAAATGTGTTTTTATTGTTTTATTATGTTAATATTTAAAGGTGTGTTAATTTTTTTTGAGAAAGCGCTTAAATAACGTTCCCATTGGTATTTATCTTTAAACTGATTGCTTTTAGACCAAGTAAACCCAGAGTAATAGATAACCTTATTATTTTTTACATTTAGGTGAACATAGGCATTACTTAAGTCTTTAGTTTTTACGTCGTATTTTTCGTTGCCAGCGTAATGTAAAGACGGTGCTATAATAGCAGTTCCTATTTGGGTTTTACCAAGGTGAGGTTGCCAATAATTAATCCAATTTTCGTCTTTATGAGTCGATAATAATCCGTCTTTTTCATGAAGTGTTAAACCAGCAGATATTGTTTTTACGCCTTCTATATTTACCTCGAATTTAGATAGATTACTTCCTTTATCTAAGCTTATAATTCTAGATTCTTTAATTTGTTTGCCTTCTGGTCCCCAAAGATCATATTCCAAATAAAAGCTAGTTCTAATAGGTCCTGTTGTAATGGTTTTCCACTTTGTGAAATTTTTTGAAATGTAATAGGTGCTATCTTGTTTGTATGCCAAACCACCAACACCACGACTACTACCTACATGAAAATTATCTAAACCTTCGCCTGTATCTTCGTGGTAACTTCCTGTTTTATTGGTGTATTTATCGTACCAACCATTAATTATAGAGTAATCTACACGTTTTAGCCAAGCATCGACACCACTAGAAAGTGTGCCCTCTTTAAGCTTGTTTTCAAAGCGGTATTGGGCATTTGGTCCAAAAACTCTAAAAGCAACTTTGTCGTTTTCCCAAGCATAATCGTCTGTGCGTTCTGGTACAAACCTAGAGTAGCAAATGGTTTGATGCTTAATTTGTTCTTCTTTAGAAAGCTTTATAACTTGATAAGTATTTGTAGAATTTGCAGCGATGTTTACTTGAAATAGTAAAACATCTATTATACCGTCATCATTATTATCAATAAGTTGAGAGATTAAAACCTTATTGGTTTTAACATTTTTTACACCATAAGATGCTAGGTTTTCAACTTTTAAAAATGATTTTGAAAGCTCAACAGTTTCAGAAGTTCTTTCAATGTCGAGTGTATTTTGTACTTTAATTAAAAGTGCCGATTTTTTTTGAGAGCAGGCTGTTAGAAAACTAATAATAATTATAGTAAAAAGTACTTTTAAAGCTTTCATTGTGGTGGTTATTTTTGGTTTAGTTTAAATGATATAACATTCGTTTAATTACTGTTTTATAAATTAAACGAATGTTTTTTACCTAAGATTCGTTTGCAGGTTTACCTATAGTTGCCAATATACCGCCATCTACATAGATAATTTGACCATTAACAAACTTACTAGCTTCTGATGCTAAAAAAATTGTAGCGCCTTGTAAATCGTCTGGATCTCCCCAACGTCCTGCAGGTGTTCTGCCAACAATAAAATCGTTAAAAGGGTGTCCGTCTACACGAATAGGAGCTGTTTGGCTTGTAGCAAAGTAACCAGGACCAATACCATTAATTTGAATATTGTGCTTTGCCCATTCTGTAGCCATATTTCGTGTTAACATTTTAAGTCCGCCTTTTGCTGCAGCGTAGGCTGCAACAGTGTTACGCCCTAATTCGCTCATCATAGAACAAATGTTAATTATTTTTCCTTCTTTTCTTGCAATCATGCCTTTTACAATGTGCTTAGACATGATAAACGGACTTACTAAATCTACCTTTAAAACTTGCTCGAAATCGGCAACTTCCATGTCTTCAAGAGGTGTTCTTTTAATAATTCCTGCATTATTTACAAGAATATCAATGTTTCCTACTTCTTGCTCAATTTTTGCAAGGTTACTAATTACTTGGTCTTCTTGGGTAACATCAAAAAGGTATCCATGAGCTTTTAAACCTAAAGATTGGTAATACGCTACAGCATTGTCAAGTTTTTCTTGAGAAGATGCACCATTAATTACTAAGGTTGCTCCCGCGTTTCCTAAACCTGTTGCCATGGCTTGTCCTAAGCCATGGGTTCCGCCAGTAATAAGGGCTATTTTTCCGGTTAAATCGAATAAATTAATAGACATGTTATTTTTTATTTAATTTATCTTAAATCTGTTATTTTAGCCATATCCATATCAGAGTAGTCTAAGTTTTCGCCAGCCATTCCCCAAATAAAGGTGTAGTTACTCGTGCCAGATCCAGAGTGAATAGACCATGGCGGAGAAATTACTGCTTGCTCGTTTTGCATCCAGATATGTCTAGTTTCTTGTGGCTGACCCATAAAATGTGATACTGCTTGCTCTTCTGGAACTTCAATGTAAAAATACACTTCCATACGACGATCGTGTACGTGTGCAGGCATGGTGTTCCAACAACTGCCAGGGTTTAAAGATGTCATTCCCATTTGTAGTTGGCAAACATCTACCACACTGTTTACTATATATTTTCTTAAGGTACGTGCATTTGCTGTTTCTGGAGCACCTAATTGCACCACCTCAACATCGTTAATACCAATTTTTTTAATAGGGAATGCTTTGTTGGCAGGAGTAGAGTTTAAATAGAATTTTGCAGGCTCGCTAGGCGAAGCACTAGAAAAAACAACGTTTTTATTTCCTTGACCTACGTAAAGAGCTTCTTTGTGGTTTAGGTTATAAGCAACACCATCAACAGTAACGGTTCCAGAACCTCCAATATTTATAATGCCTAATTCTCTGCGGTCTAAAAAGTTTTCAGATTTTAAAGGGTCTATACTGTCTAAAGTAATGGTTTTAGATGCAGGTATAACTCCACCTACAATAAAACGGTCGTAATGCGAATATACAAGATTTATTTTGTCAGACTCAAGTACTTTTTCAATTAAAAACTCGTTTCTAAGTTGTTGAGTATCCATGGTTTTAACTTCTCTAGGAGAAGCTGCATAGCGTACTTCATATTGATCTTCCATAATTGTAATAGTGTTAATTTTTTGTAAATATAGTAATTAATTTTAAAAATACAATCGATTGTATTTTTAAAATTAATTACTATATTTGATAAAAGGGAATATTGGTTTTAACTGTTTTTATAACTTATATTTGAATTTTTTATAGCTAAAATGGTATGAAGCAATAGTTAATTTATAAGTAAAAGTGAAGAAAACAGAACAAATAACTATACACGATTTAGCCAGGGCTTTAGAAATTGATAGTTCTACAGTTTCTAGAGCTTTAAACGATAGCCCACGAGTATCTGCAAAAACAAAAAAGCGCATTCTAGATAAGGCTAACGAGCTGGGTTACCAACGTAATAGTTTGGCTTCTAATTTAAGAACCAATAAAACCAATACAATAGGAGTTATTGTGCCTAGAATTTCTCGTAATTTTTTCTCTAATGTTATTTCAGGTATCGAAGAAACCGCATATCAAGCAGGGTATAATGTTGTTATTTGTCAGTCTTTAGAAAGTTTAGATAGAGAGAAAAAAATTATGAATTCACTCTTATCCAATAGGGTAGATGGTATACTTATATCTACATCTATGGAGACAGAAAATATGGATCATTTAAAACCTTATTTAAATAATGTTGGGCCAATTGTGTTTTATGATAGGCCTTGCGATTTTGAAAATTGTTCAAGTATAAGTATTAACGATTACAAGGCTAGTTTTGAAGCAACAGAGCATTTAATTGCAAATGGGTGTAAGCATATTGTTTATTTTTCTGGGCCTCAAACCGTATCGCTCTATAGAAATAGAAAGCAAGGGTATATCGATGCTTTAAAAAAACATGATATAGAGTTTAACGAAGCTTATTGTTTTGAGTCTATGCTTTCTGAAGATAACGGTATCGAATCGGCTAAAAAAGTATTAAAATTGCCTGTTGTAGATGGTGTTTATTCTGCCAACGATACAGCTGCAATTGGAGCTATGCAGTATTTTAAAAGTAAAGGTGTTAAAGTGCCAGATGATATTGCTGTGGTAGGTTTTAATAACGATCCTATTTCGGGAGTTATAGAGCCATCACTTACTACTATTAATCAGCCCGATTTCGAAATGGGAAAAATAGCTTCTTCAGTACTTCTTCAGCAAATAAAAAATAAAGATATTAATAGAAAAAAACAGTCTGCTGTTTTGGATATCGAACTTATTAAACGCAATTCGTCTAAGAAAATGTAAAGCGTTTCTTTTTTATTTATTTGTGTTTTTTTTGTTTAGTTAATGCTTTATAAGTTCTAGTTTCTTTCAGGGGTTTTAACGTTTTTGTAGTTGCCTTTTTTGTTTAGTTTTTAGGCGTTGTATTCTTGCTGCAAATCAATTTACCCCCTTTATTAAGTATTATTTTACCCTTCTTGTTTTTAGTTGTTTATGTTCTTTGTTGTAACTAAATTAAATCAAGAATTTTATGAAAAAAAACAAACTCAAACTATTAGAGTATGGTAAAGTCTTACTATACTTTTTAGTGTTTTTCACAAGTATGACCTCGATAGGTCAAAATGGGATTAAAGGAACTGTTTCTGACCAAAATGGACCTTTACCAGGAGCCAACATTATAGTAAAAGGAACAAGTAATGGAACGCAATCTGATTTTGATGGAAATTATAGTCTAAAAAATGTAGCTAATACCGATGTTTTAGTGGTTAGTTTTTTAGGATATAAAAGCAAAGAGGTTGATGTAAGTAGCCAAACTACCATCAATATTATTTTAGAAGAAGATAATGAGTCTTTAGATGAAGTTGTTGTTGTTGGTTACGGTACGCAAAGAAAAGCAGATTTAACCGGGTCTGTATCTACAATTAAAGGAACCTCGTTTGTTAAAGCAGCTACTCCAAATTTAGCATCGAGTTTAGCAGGCAAGGTTACGGGAGTTACTGCAATGTCTAGAAGTGGAAGCCCTGGTGGCGAGGATGTCGATTTTTTTATTCGTGGAAAAAGTACATTTAGCGACAGTAACAATTCTCCTCTTGTTTTAGTAGATGGTATAGAAAGAGGTATGAATAGAATTAACCCTAACGATATAGCGAGTGTAACAATATTAAAAGATGCTGCATCTGCTGCTATTTATGGTGTTAAAGGTGCAAATGGTGTTATTCTTATTACTACAAAACGAGCTAGAGAAGGTGTTGCAGAGGTTAATTATTCGACTAGTTTTGGGACTCAAACACCTTTATTTTTGCCAGATAGAATGAACGCTTACCAATATGCAACGCATTTAAATGAGGCAATTAAGAACACAGCAGATATTTCTGGAAGCGATTATGTGCCTGAATTTACTGATGAGCAACTAGCAGCTTTTCTAGATGGATCAGAACCAAGTACAGATTGGTGGGAAGAAAGCTTAAAAAAAAGTGCACCAATTCAAACACATGCTATAACAATTTCTAATGGTACAAAAAATGTAAGATATCTAACGTCTTTAGAGTATCTTAATCAAGATGGTTTGTATGATTTGTCTTCTTATAAGAGATATAATTTACGTGTAAATATTGATGGAGACATTTCTAAAAATTTAAGCATGTCTTTAAATATAGCAGGGCGATCGGATAAAAGAAGCGAATCTGCAAATGAAAATTTCCAATTAATAAGTACGAGTTACCCAACTTTTGCGCCATATGTTTATATAGACGGGAAACAAGAGTTGCACTGGAATGGGTTGAATGCATCTCCAATTGGATACATGAATAATTCAGGATATGAAAGAAACCAAAACTCCAGTTTTCAAAGTACACTTAGCTTTAAGTATAAGGTGCCTTTTGTAGAAGGTTTAATTGCAAAATATGCATACTCCTTTGATAGAGATTTTCTTAAAAAGAAAACTTTTGAAACACCGTACACTTTTTACACCGGAACAGATCCTGTGTTAGATAAAAAACAATCTATTGCTTCTGCAGAGCTTACTCAACGTATGACCGAAAGAACTAGAAAAACAGGGCAATTTATTTTAGATTATCAAAAAACTTTTGGTAAACATTCGTTAGGAGGTTTATTCGTATTCGAACATTCAGATTATTATAATGAGTGGATTGAAGGCTTTAGAGATGGGTTTATTTCAGAATCCATAGATCAACTTTTTGCTGGTTCTACTGCACGAGTTAGTAACGATGGTTCTGCAAACGAAAATGCACGTTTAGGATACGCTATGCGTATTAATTATAATTACGATAATAAGTATTTACTTCAATTAAATACACGCTACGATAAGTCGTTTAACTTTCCTAAAGATAATGCTGGTGGATGGTTTCCTGCATTATCTGCTGGATGGAGAATTTCGAACGAAGATTTTATGAGCGATATCGAATGGTTGTCTAACTTAAAACTTAGAGCAGGATGGGGTGTTTACGGTAACGATCGTATTAACCCGTATCAATATTTGTCTCTTTTTGAGTTTAGTGAAACACGTAATAATCCTTCAGGAACAATTACAGGAACAGGATATCTGCAAGCCATTTCGCCAGATGTAATACCTAACCCAGTAGTAACATGGGAAAAGGCTAAGATTTATAATTTTGGTTTAGATTATGGAATTCTTAATGGCAAAATAACAGGTGATTTAGAGCTATTTAAAAAACGAACAGAGGGTTTATTAATTTCTAGAGCAGATATTCCCTTAGAAGTTGGAGCAACTCTAGCGCCATTTAACTCTGGTATTGTAGAAAATAAGGGGTTAGAAGCTTCTTTAAGGTATAAAAATAACTTTGGAGATTTAAATATGAGTCTTCAAGGAACTTTTACCTATGCTACCAGTAAAATTATAGAAATGTCTGAGAGTGCTAATATTCCAGATGGACTAAAACAAACCGGACGCTCATTTGATTCTCGTTATGGATATGTCTCATTAGGACTTTTTAAAAATGCTGACGATGTAGCAAACTCTCCAGATCAATCCTTTTTTGGAGATTACCAATCTGGAGATATTAAGTATAAAGATATTTCTGGACCAGATGGAATTCCAGATGGTTTAATTGATGGTAACGATCGTACTTTTATTGGTCGTGGAGGTATGCCAGAAGTCGTATTTGGACTAAATACTTTTTTTGCTTACAAAGGCTTTGAGTTAAGTGCAGATTTTCAAGGAGGTTCGCGTTACATTCATAGCTATAAACCATCTCCTTTTGTAAATGATGGTAACGGAATTGTTGCTTTTACAAATGCTTGGACAGAAGACAATACAATTTCTTGGTTACCAAGAAATTACCAAGGAAACTCTGGTAATAATGATCCAAATTCAGACTATTGGTTAACAGATGGTTGGTTTGTAAAATTAAGAAATGCAGAGTTTGCATATAATGTTCCCGACCTTCCAGCCTTACAGCATTTAGGAATTGATGCTTTACGTTTATCTGTAACAGGTAGTAATCTTTTCTCTATAACTAATATAGATTATTGGGATCCAGAGGCTTCAGATTTAGGCACACATCCATATTATTACATGCCTATGCGAACTATAAGTTTTGCTGTAAACGTAACCTTTTAAATTTTAAAATTAAAATGATGAAAAAATTATATATATTATTTTTTATAGCCTTATCAAGTATTCTGTATGTTGGTTGCGCAGATGATTATCTTGAAAGTGAACCGCTTAATAAAATATCAAGTGCTGCTGTATTTGAAAATGAAGGATATGCCAAAGCATTACTGTCAGATATTTACAGTTATATGCCAAATGGGTTTGGTTGGGAGTCTATAGGCCACAAAGGACGTGGTTTAGGAAGACGTAGTTTTTTAGATTGCACAACCGATCTTATAGCTAATAAAAGTGGATATGTAGAAGCATGGCATTATGTTAATTACGGACAAACACCAACCAATGGCCAACAGTTTAGTAACTGGGAAGAAAATTATACTGCTATTTTTGAGTGTAATACCTTTATTGATGGTATAGAAGGCTCTTCTCTTTCTTCAAATTCCAACATGCAGTTAATGAAAACAGAAGCTCGGTTTTTAAGAGCATTTTTCTATTTCGATTTAGTACGAAGATATGGAGCTGTTCCACTTATAACAGAAGTGCCAGATATTACAGACGTTGACGCTTTATATAAGTCTAGAACACCAGAAACAGATGTTTATGATTTTATTGATACAGAGTTTGAAGAAGTAGCAGAGGCTTTGCCTTTTGCCAAAGATATGAATGTGGCAGGTTCAGAATGGGGACGTATTTGCAAAGAAGCTGCATGGGGATTTCATGGACGCATGTTGTTGCATGCAAAAAGATATGCTAAATCGGCAGTTATGTCAAAAAAAGTAATAGATGCAGTAAACGAAGGTACAAGTGATCGTACTATGGAGCCAGATTATCAAAAACTGTTTGTTTCAGAAGGAAACAACAAAGAGGTTCTTTTCGAAATATTGTTTGATGGTGTAAATAAAGGAGGGACAGTCGATAATTTCTCTCGACCTCCTAGTAATCGTGGTACTTGGGGAGGACAACATAACCCTACCGAAGATTTGGTAGCCTCTTACGAGCTTGCAAATGGTTTGCCTGCTACTGTTGCAAATGGTCACGATCCGCACGACCCTTATAAAAATAGAGACCCAAGATTAGAGCAGACAGTAATACATCACGGTTCAACATTTTATGGAGGTGTTACTTACGATCTTGCTTGGGTTTATGATGCTAGTAATAGTACTTGGGGGCCTATAAAAAACACAGATGCACCCCATGCTCAAGGGCTGGCTACAATTACAGGGTATTACTTAAAAAAGTTTATGTCTGAAGAGGTAACAGCTTTCGATTTTGGTCAATCAAAGCAAAGTTGGATTGTATTACGTTTGGGAGAAGTATACCTAAATTATGCAGAAGCTCAAAATGAAGCGGTAGGGCCAGATCAAACTGTTTATGATGCGATTAATGTGGTAAGAAACCGTTCGAACATGCCAAATCTAGAGGTTAATTATCCTGGTTTAGATCCAGATGGTATGTTTAAAAGAATTCAGCACGAACGTAAAGTTGAGTTGGCTTTTGAAGGTCACCGCTTTTGGGATATCCGTCGTTGGAGAATAGGAGCAGATGTTTGTAATGGAAGTGTTCCTGTTAATCCTGCTGCGCCAGAAGAAGGAGGATACATGTCTTGTTGCTACGCTTTAAAGCAAGATGATGGTACTATACTTTACTTAACTCCAAGTACTATGGACGATGTACTTGCTCCTGGAGATAAACTAGCAAAAGATCCTTATACAAATACGAGAAGAACATACATTTGGGACGATAAAAACTATTTGATGCCAATTCCGCAATCGGCATTAGACAAGAACCCTGAGTTAAAAGAGCAAAACCCTGGGTATTAAATATTATATTAAAGGTAAATTGAGCTAAAAATTTTTACGTTGAGTTATTTTTATATCCCCAGTTTTGAAGAAAACAGGGGGTATTTAAAATAGTTTGTTAATTTAGAGAGGTTACTTAAATTTTGCTATTAAAAGACACCAATGGATAATAAAATAGAAAATATAAATAATTACATAATTAATCTTTTTTTTATAAAAAGGTCAATGCTTTATTTCTTCTTTTTTTTAGCAAGTTTATGTGTCTATACTCAAAATAAAAATACATTTAATAAAAACCTTAATTTTAAAAACATAAGCACTAAAGATGGGCTTTCTCAAAGATCTGTAATATCTATTCTTCAAGATAACGAAGGCTTTTTGTGGTTTGGCACTAGATATGGTTTAAATAAATACGATGGTGTAAATTTTAAGGTTTACAATTACAACTCAGAAGACGAGAATAGTTTAAGCCATAACAGAATTACAGAGATTACTCTAGATAATCAAGGCCAAATATGGGTAGGAACCATGAAGGGGCTTAATTTGTATAACAGAAAGGAAGATAATTTTATTAGAATTAAAAAATATAGTAACACTCTAGAATATTATACAAATACTATTAAAGATATAGCTCCTATAGATTCTACATTTATGTGGGTTGCCACAGATGTTGGTGTAGATAAATTAAATACGAAAACATTAGAGACACTAAGCATTACTTCTAATAATGTGCTATCTATTGTAGATGATAAAGAAAGCGCTCTATGGATTTGTACAGAAAAAAACATAGAAGTTTACAATTATAAATTAAATGTATTTAAAACATTTAAATATCCAGAAAACAGTTCGCCTCATGCAGTAACTAATAGTGTTGTAGAGTTGTATAAAGATAAAGATCATAATATTTGGTTGGGCTACCATGGCGGTCTTGCTTTTTTTAATCCTATTACCAAAAGGTTTGAAGATTATTTAGTTAATTCTAAAAAAATTATAGATAACCCTGTTAGAACCATTTGTCAAGATAAAGAAGGTGTATTTTGGATAGGAAGTTATTCTGGTTTATATAGGTTTAATCATGAAATTAAAACAATATTTAAATACGAGAATGATGTTAATAATTCTAATAGCCTTAGCCAAAATTCAATATACAGTATATTAGAAGATGCACGTGGCGATTTATGGATTGGTACTTGGGCAGGCGGTATAGATTATTTAGACAGAAATTCAAGTCATTTTTTTACACTAACCGCTGGTATTGGTAATAGACATTTAAATTATAAAGTGGTGAGTTCTATTGTTGAAGATGCGCATCAAAATTTATGGATTGGTACAGAAGGTGGCGGACTTAATTTTTATAATACAAAAGATCAGAAATTTACGTATTACAAGGGCGAATCGAACGATATTGGGGGACTAACATCAAATAATGTAAAAGATATTATAAAAGATTACCAAGGAAATTTATGGGTAGGTACTCATGGTGGCGGACTTAATTATATTAATATAAAAGAAGATCACTCTAAAAATATACAATACCAAAGCTTTTATAGAGATTCTAGAGCATTAAGTGATAATAAGATTACTGCTTTAATAGAAGATTCTAAACATAATTTATGGATTGGGACTAACGAAGGTGGTTTAAATTTTTTTAATACCAAGACTAAAAAATTTACAAAAATACCCGACCCCAATAATATTATAGGAACCTTTGTGTATACCATAGAAAAATCAATGGATAACAATACTATTTATGTTGGTAGCTCTAATGGGCTTGCTAAAATAGATATTGATAAAAAAATAATTGAAAGTGTAAATTATCGAGATAAACCTCAAGGGCCTTTTTCTGTAAATCAGGTTATAAGTATTTACGAAACTTCAAACAATAATCTTTGGGTTGGTACAGAAGGAGATGGGCTCTATAAATATAATTTAATTACAAAAAAGAGTACGTCTTACGGTTTAAAAGACGGATTGCCTAACGAGGTAGTTTACGCCATTTTACCCGACGATAACAATAATATTTGGGTAAGTACCAATAAAGGTATAAGTCGAATAAACAGAGATACAAAACAGATAAAAACTTTCGATAAAATTGATGGGCTTCAAGGTAACGAGTTTAATTATGGGGCGAGTTTAAAAACTAAAAATGGCGAGTTAATTTTTGGAGGAAGTAATGGTGTTACCATTTTTAACCCTGATAATATTATTGATAACGATAGTTATATGCCACCAATTCATATAAGTGGTTTTAAAGTAAGAAATAAGCCTTATTTAAAAAGTGTAGAAAGCTTTGATAAGATTGAGTTAGCGCATAATCAAAACGATTTTAGTTTCGATTTTGTGGCGTTAGGCTATTCAAATTCAAAAAAGAACTTGTATGCTTATAAACTAGATGGGTTCGATTCCGATTGGAATTACATTGGCAATAAACAAACCGCAACATATACTAATATTAACCCTGGAAATTATAAGTTTTATGTAAAGGCATCAAACTCCAATGGTGTTTGGGGTAATGTTACCAAAGGGGTAACTCTTCATATAAAAAAACCGTTTTGGGCAACATGGTTGGCATATTTTATTTATGTGTCTCTTTTATTGGCAATAGCTCTAACCATTAGAAAATATAATTTACTTAGGGTTAAAGATCGAAATCAATTAAAACAAGAGCGATTAGATAGGGAGCATATAGAAGAAGTTAACAGACTAAAATTACAATTATTTACCAATATTTCTCACGATTTTAGAACACCATTAACATTAATTATAGGCCCTTTAAAACGACTTATAGATAAAAATAAAGCAGACGAAGGTTTACAAAAACAATTGTCTGGTATGTATAGAAATGCTACCATTTTATTGCAACTTATAAATCAGTTATTAGATTTTAGAAAGAGTGAATCTGGCAAGCTTAAATTAATGGCAACTAAAAGAAATATAGTGCCTTTTTTAGAAAACATTAAACTGTCTTTTGAAGAGTTGGCTAATAATAGGAGTATAGATTACACCTTTGTGTCAGACAATAAGTTTTACGAGGTGTGGTTTGATGAGATTGAAATGAAAAAGGTTGTTTTAAATGTTTTGTCTAACGCATTTAAATTTACACCTAGTAAAGGTGAAATATCGCTACATATTTCTACAGATGATAATCTTGTTTTAGAATCAAAACAATTAAAAATAATAATTAAAGATAATGGTAAAGGAATAAGAGAAGAAGATCTGCCTCATATATTTGATAGATTTTTTCAGTTAGGTCAACATCATGAGTTGCGGTCTGGTACAGGTGTAGGTTTAGCATTGGCAAAAGATATTGTACTGCTTCATAAAGGTCAAATATTAGTAGAGAGTGAGCAAGGTAAGGGCACACAGTTTACAATTTTATTACCCTTAGGTAAAACGCATCTATCTAAAAAAGAAATGATTGTAAACGAAGAACTTTTAGATGGTTTTACAAATAATTTAGATTATTACGATCCTGCAGTAATGAATTTAGGTTGGGTAGGCGAAGAGAGTAAAACGCAAGAAGTATTTATTAAAGATGGTTTGTCAAGTATATTATTAGTTGAAGATAATGATGAAGTGCGATCTTTTGTTAAAGGTATTTTTGAAGGTTTATACAATGTGTTTGAAGCAAAAAATGGAGAAGAAGGCATTCATATAGCGCAATCATTATCTGTAGACTTAATTATTAGTGATGTAATGATGCCTAAAATGGATGGTTTAGAGCTGTGTCACCAAATAAAGACTAATATAAAAACAAGTCATATTCCTGTTTTGTTATTAACAGCAAGGACATCGTCTAAAGTGCAATCTCAAGGTTATAAAATTGGCGCAGATGTTTATTTAACAAAACCGTTCGATGCCCAAACTTTAAAGTTGCAGGTGCAAAATATTTTAAAATCTAGAAGGCTGTTAATAGAAAAATTTAAAAAAGATATTCTTTTAGAACCTAAAGAGATTACTGTTGTGTCTACAGATGAGGTTTTTTTAAAAAAAGCAATGGAAATTATAGAAGAAAATGTGTCGAACTCAGAATTTAATGTCAATAAATTTTGTGAAGATTTAGCCATGAGTAGAACTGTGGTTTACAAAAAGGTTAAAGTCCTTACAGGGCAATCTATATCTGAATTTATTAGAACAATCAGATTAAAAAAAGCAAGTCAATTATTAAGAAATACCGATATGAGTATTTCTGAAATTGTTTACGATGTAGGGTTTAACGACATAAAATATTTTAGAAAATGTTTTAAAACAGCCTTTAACCAAACACCTTCTCTGCATAGAAAGTTTAGCAAACAAAACGAGGTAGTATAATATAAAAAAAATAGCGAAGTGCTTAGTTAAAAGGTGCTTATTACATAATAAATTATAAACAAAAATCAATGTATTTAAAATTCACAAAAACATTTTTCTTATTAGTTGCTTTTACTTGTGTATTCTCTTGTAAAGAGAAAAAAGTAGAAGTGGTTAAACCTAAAACGGTTATTGAAAAAGCCGAAGAACAATATGCACTATTGCTTCAAGATGCCGAAGCATCGAATAAAATTCCTAGAACGCTAAACAAAGATGGCGAAATGCATTGGACGCATCAAAGGTTCGATTGGACCGAAGGTTTTTATCCAGGAAGTATGTGGTATTTATTTGAAGAAACTAAAGATGAAAAATGGAGAAAAGCTGCCGAAAAGTTTCAGACTCTATTTGAAGATCATAAAAACTTAACTACAAATCACGATTTAGGTTTTGTATTTAACTGCTCTTATGGTAATGGTTATAGATTAACAAAAAATGAAGCTTTTAAGGCGGTAATGATAAATGCTGCAGAGTCTTTAATTACTAGGTTTAACCCTAAAGTGGGGTGTATAAAAAGCTGGGACGTAGCTAGTGGGTGGCAAAAAGAACGTGGTTGGAAATATCCTGTGATAATAGATAATATGATGAATTTAGAATTGTTATTTGAGGTTAGTAAGTTAACGGAGAATTCAAAATACAAAGATGTAGCTATTACCCATGCCAACACTACGTTAAAAAATCATTTTAGAGAAAACAACAGCTCTGTTCATGTTGTAGATTACGACCCCGAAACGGGCGAAGTTAGAGGTAAACATACAGCACAAGGTTTTGCAGATGGTAGTTCTTGGGCAAGAGGGCAAGCTTGGGGTTTATATGGCTATACGGTATGTTATCGCTATACAAAAGATGAGAAGTATTTACAAAAAGCAAAAAAAATAGCTAAGTACATTTTAGAGTATAAAGGTACGCCTGCAGATGGTATTCCGTATTGGGATTACAACGCACCAAATATTCCAAACGAGCCAAGAGATGTCTCTGCTGCTGCTATAACAGCTTCTGCTTTAATTGAGTTAAATAGGTATACAGAAACATCGTATTTATTGGCAATTAATAAAATTTTAGAGTCTTTAAAAACGCCCGAATACACAGCAAAATTAGGAGAGAATAAACATTTTATTTTAAAGCATAGTGTAGGCAGTATACCACATGGAAACGAAATAGACGTGCCACTAAATTATGCCGATTATTATTATTTGGAAGCTTTAGGAAGGTATAAATCTTATAATTTAAACCAGTAATACAATGAAAAATAATGTACTCTATTTAAGTTTTATGTGTTTAGTTTTTCTTAATTGTAAAGCACAAACAAAAACAGTTTGGGAAGATTTTGTTGAAGCTAAAAAAACAGGTGCAACACCTATTTTGCCAGACTTCTCGTATGCGGGGTATAAATATAGCGAAGAGCCCATTCCTGTTGTTGGTTATAAAATATTCGATGTTACTAATTTTGGAGCAATTCCTAACGACCAAAAATCAGATAAAACAGCTATTAATCTAGCCATAAAATCTGCTTCAGAACATGGTGAAGGTGTTATTTATTTTCCGAAAGGCAAATATTTTATAAACACAGAAAACGACGATAATAGTCTTATTACAATAGAATCGTCTAAAATTGTTTTTAGGGGAGAAGATCAAGCAAATACCGTTTTGTTTTTCGATAGAGATTTGCCTCCGCTTAACCCAGATCAATTATGGACTTGTCCGTTTGCTATTAAAGTAACAACTAAGGCTAAAGATAAATTTATTAGCAATATTACTTCTAACTCTAAGCGAGAAACTAATACTATAGAGGTTGAAGATGCTTCAAAAATAAAAAAGGGAGATTGGCTAATTGTTAAGGTTAAAAATAACAGTAAGGCTATACTAGATTACGATATTTCTCCATTAATTCCAGACAAAGAATGGACCTCCATTTTAAAAGATGGAGTAGAGGTAAACGAGCGTCATCAAGTAGAATCTGTAAAAGGTAATACAGTCACATTTGTTTCTCCTATCCATTACGACATTAATGCTAAACACAATTGGAAAGTGTATAGTTTTGCGCATTTAAACCATGTAGGATTCGAAAATTTAACTTTTGAAGGTAATTGGAAAAAAGAATTTGTGCATCATCGTTCTGCTCAAGATGATGGTGGTTGGAGTATTTTATCAATCTCTAAAGCAGTGAATTCTTGGATTAAAGATTGCACATTTAAAAATGTAAATAGAGTCGCTGGGTTTTCTTCATCTGCAGCGTGTACAGCATTGCACATTAAAATAGAAGGGGCTATTGGTCATGCATCACTACACTCAGCAGGTTCAACGGGTATATTGTTGGCAAAAATTAACGATAAAGCAGGTATGCATCATGCAGTTGGCGTTGGTGGAGGTAGCACATCTGGAACCGTTATTTGGCGCTCTAATTATCCTGCGCATACATGTTTTGAGTCTCATGCTTCGCAACCAAGAAATACCTTGTTCGATAATGTTGAAGGAGGTTTTTTTCAAGGGAGAGCAGGTGGTGCTAGAAAAAATTTGCCAAATCATGGTAGGTATTTAGTGTTATGGAATTATAACGAAATTGATGAAGCAGAATCTGATTTTAGGTTTGTAGCTACAGATACTTGGTTTTGGCGAATTGTGCCTCCAATTATTGTAGGTTTTCATGGCTCTGGTACCACGTTTAATAAAGATGAGGTTCAAGTTTTAGAAAGTTTGGGTACGCCAGTTAAACCAGAATCGTTATTTGAAGAACAGTTAAAATTAAGGCTAGGTAAATTGCCAGAATGGTTAAATCATATTAAAAATTAAAACATGAAATTAAGATTTGCTTTACTGCTACTTTTAGCGGTTACTTTTAGTTGTAAAAATAAAACTAAAGCCGAAAATAAAGTTGAGGTAACTAAAAAAAAGCCTAATATTTTAATTATTTTTCCAGATCAGTTAAGGCGTTACAGTGCTGGGTTTTGGAGCGAATCTCCATATAAAGAACTTGCGCAAGGTAAAGGAGACCCTGTTATTACACCAAATATAGATAAACTAGCAAAAAATGGAGTTGTGTTTACCAATGCCATTAGTAATTTTCCTTTATGTAGCCCATATAGAGGCATGATGCTATCAGGAAGATACCCAGAGCAAAATGGTATTTGGAATAACTGTAAAAAGGGTAGAGATTATAGTTTAAAAGATGATATAGATATTATTCCAGATTTGTTTTACAAAGCGGGTTACAATACGTCTTATTTTGGTAAGTGCCATTGGTTAAAAACCGAACCATTATTTGATGACAGCGGGAATTATGTAGGTACCGAAGAGGCTCCTGGAGGTCATTATACTAATATTTACGACACCTATATTCCGCCAGGAAAAAAGCGACACAGTATAGAGTATTTTTATCAAGCTTTAAAAGATGAGCATTTTAACCCAAGAGTATATTCTAATATTCCAGAAACTATAGAAGGTAAACAAGATGGCGAATTGCATTTACCAAAAATGTTTTCGGCAAAAAATGAAGCGAATCAAATTATAACCTATTTAAAAAATCAAAACAAGCGTCGCGATCCTAATAAACCATTTTGCATGATTTGGTCTATGAATCCGCCACATAATCCTTGGGATGACGAGAATACAGATATGCAAGTGTTACATGAGTATTACGACCAAGATAAATATGCTAAGATTGATAAAAAACTAGTGGTAAGAGAAAATGCAGATTTAGAAGTTGCCAATTATGCTCGCCATTATTATGCTAACGTAACCAGCGCAGACAAATATATTGGTTTGGTTTTAAATGAATTAGAAAAAATGGGTGAGCTAGATAATACAATTGTTATGTTTAGTTCAGACCACGGAGAAATGTTAGGAAGCCATAGTAACACTGGAAAAAATGTTTTTGAATTAGAATCTTTAGCTATCCCGTTTATCGTGCATTGGCCTAAAGGTGTAAAGTCTGGAATTAACGATGTGTTGTTTGGAGCTCCAGATGTATTACCAACAGCCATGGGGTTAGCTGGTTTAAAAGAAGAAATACCATCGGATATTGAAGGTGTAAATTACGCATCACTTTTGTTAGATAATAAAGCCGAAAAAGTTACAAAACCAGAAGCTGTGCTAATTATGTTGGGTAATTCTAGAGGTGTAATGACAAAAAGATATACCCTGTGTGTACAAGAAAATAAAAAACCTTGGAATAGTGATGAAGGTAGCAAAGTAGAAGAAGCTTACTATTACGATAATTTAAATGATCCTTATCAGCTCAATAAAATAAAATTACAAACCAATCCAGAGGTTTCTAAGTTTTTATTATCCTCATTAGGTGCATTGTTAGAGAAAACCAACGACCCCTGGTTTAAAAAGAAACGTTTTAACGATTTAATAATTTATCCAACCCTATAATTTAACGAGCAAGTTTATTAAAACATTCTAAAAACCTTGAAGATATACTTGAAGGTTTTTTTTGTGCTATTTTTATAGCAATTCCATATTATTTGTGCTAAAAATATTGTATTATTGTGTTTTGTATACAAAATGCAGTGAAATTATGATACAACACACAGATCTTAGTCAGCCTATATATATCAGATTAAAAGAAATGATTAGTAATGGCGAGTTAAAACAAGGCGAAAAAATTATTCAAGAAAAAATAGCAGAAAAATTAGGAGTAAGCAGAACACCTTTGATGAAAGCATTATTAGCTCTCGAAAATGAATATTTGGTAGAAAGTATTCCTAGGCGAGGTATGTTTATAAGAGCCTTAGACGAAAAAGAAATTATAGACATTTATACTTGTCGTGAAGCTTTAGAAGGTATGGCAGCTAGAATTTTAGCCAACAAAAAATCGCCTTTAGTAATAAAAAAACTTAAGGCTTGTTTCGAACCTTTTACATCTCAAAAAGATATTGATGTAGATGCTTATGCCAAGGCCGATGAAAAATTTCATTCATTGCTTATTAAGTTAACAGGAAATGCACCATTAGATAAGGTGTATTTTTTTACTAACATTCATGATAAAATTGTAGGGCATGGTTTGGTAAGAACACCAGACGATACCTTAGACGAGCATTTCGATATTATAAATGCTATTGAAGCGGGTAAAGCTGATGATGCAGAGCAATTAATACGCGCGCATATTAACAAATCAAAAGAGTTATTAATAAATCAATATAATACCAAAAAAAGTGAGTAATTACAAAATTGCAGTCGTACCAGGAGACGGCATCGGACAGGAAATTGTACCAGAAGGATTAAAGGTTATTGAGGCAGTTGCAAAAAAACACAACTTTACAATAGAAACAGAATCTTTTGATTGGGGGGCAGGTTACTATTTAAGAAACGAAAAGTTTTTGCCAGACAATGGTTTAGAAACGCTTAAAAATTTTGATGCGGTATATTTTGGAGCTGTAGGTTTGCCAGGAGTAGACGATACTTTACCTGCAAAAGACTATACTTTTAAGGTGCGCACTAGTTTTAATCAATATGTAAATTACAGACCTGTTCGTTCTTACCCAGGAGTGCCAGGACCTTTACGAAGCGAAAAAGAAATTGATTTTGTTATTGTAAGAGAAAATACCGAAGGCGAGTTTGTACAAGTTGGCGGACAGTATTTGCCAGATTCTGAAAATGGGATGGGTGTAGATACAAGTATTTTTACTAGAAAAGGTATTGAGCGTGTTGCGCATTATGCTTTTAAATTAGCTAGAACAAGAAGAAAAAAATTAACACATATTACTAAATCTAATACGTTAATAAACAGTTTAGCGTATTGGGATCGCGTTATTAAAGAGGTTGCAGAAGAGTATCCAGATGTAGAGCACGACCAAATGTATATAGATAACTCTACAGCTATGTTTGTATTAAAACCAGAGATTTTCGATGTGGTTTTAACAACTAATTTATTTGGAGATATTTTAAGTGATTTGGGCGGTGCTGTTATGGGAAGTCTAGGTTTAGGAGGTAGTGGAAACATAAATCCAGAAAAAGAATTTCCATCTATGTTCGAGCCTATTCACGGATCTGCACCAGATATAGCAGGACAAAATATAGCAAACCCTTACGGTCAAATATGGTCTGCAGCGATTATGCTAGATCATATTGGAGAAACCGAAGCAGCAAATAACATTATGCAAGCTATAGATAAAACAACCAAACAAGGAGTTTTAACGGTAGATTTAGGAGGAAACGCAAATACATCTGAAGTAGCAGATGCAGTAATTACAAACTTGTAAAATTAAATAATGAGCCATATTGTAGATCTTACCATGCCTTATACCAGCGAAATGGCAGGTTTTAATAAAACGGTAAGTAAAACTATTACAGATGATGGATGGAATGCAAGTACACTTGCATTCTATTCGCATTGTGGTACACATATGGATGCGCCTATTCATTTTAATGTTAGTAATCAAACCATAGATAAAATGCCTGTAGCAGATTTTGTTGGCAAAGCATGGGTAATAAATGCTAAGCATATTGAAGCTAAAGGATTAATTACAGTAAGTGATATCCCTAATGCTATTAAAAAAAAGTTTGAAGCAGGAGATAGCTTAATTATTTGGACCAATTGGTCTCGATTTATAAATACTTCAAAGTATAGAGATGAGTTGCCTCGAATAAGTGAAGACTTAGCGCTTTGGTGTGTAGACAAAAAAGTAAAAATGATTGGGGTTGAGCCTCCTTCAGTAGCCGATGTAAATAACATAGCGGAGGTTACTAAAATTCATCAAATTTTATTAAAAAGTGTTGTTATTATTGAAGGCTTAGCCAATATAGATAAGCTTAAAAGTAATTGTGTAGAGCTAATAGCTTTACCATTAAAAATAGAAGGAGGAGATGGTTCTCCTGCACGTGTAATTGCAATAGAAAAATATTAATGGGTACTGTTTTGTCTAACATATTAAAAGAATTGCCTGAAGAAGATAAAACAAACTACAGAGCTATAAATAGCTCTCTTTTTAAACAAAATAATAAGGTTTGTATTATAGTAGATGACGATCCTACAGGAAACCAAACCGTTTATAACGTACCGCTATTAACCTCTTGGAATTTAGATGTTTTTATTACAGAGTTTAAAAATAAAACACCGGTGTTTTTTGTGTTAACAAACTCTAGAAGTTTAAGCGCAGCAAAAACTTTAAAAATTTATAAAGACATAGCTCAAAAAATAGAAAAGGCCTCCAAATTAACAAAGCAAGATTTTACCTTAGTTAGTAGAAGCGACTCTACGTTAAGAGGGCATTTTCCGTTAGAGCCCAACACACTTAAAGAGTATGCTAATTTAAATGAAAGTATTACCGTTTTTATTCCGGTTATGTTTGAAGGCGGAAGGGTTACTGTTAATAATACTCACTATGTTTTAGATAACCAAACTTTAACTCCAGTTAGCGAAACACCTTTTGCAAAAGATCATTCGTTTGCATATTCAAATTCGAATTTAAAATCTTATATAGAAGAAAAAACAGAAGGAAATGTTGAGGCATCTGGTGTGCATTCTTTTTCGTTAAATACTATTAGAACAGAGAAGTCTGCAGAAATAGCAAACCAAATAATAGCCTTACCTGCTAATACTTATTGTGTTTTTAATAGTATCAATTATCAAGATTTAGATAAGGTAACACATGCTTTGTTATTGGCAGAAAAGTTAGGAAAAAAAATAGTGTATAGAACTTCAAGTTCTTTTGTGCCTTCTTATATAGGTTTACCTCCTAAAAGTTTGTTAAGTGCTTCAGATCTAGTTAAAGGACACTCTAAAAACGGAGGATTAACAATTGTTGGTTCGTATGTAAAAAAATCTTCAGAGCAGCTTCAAAGTGCATTAACTTGTTTTAATAAAGAATCTATAGTTGAGGTAGATGTTAATCAAATTATAACAGATCAAAATAATTCATATAAAAACACATTAGTTCATCAAATAAATACAAATATATCTGCAGGTAAAGATGTAATAGTTTTTACAAGCAGAACATTAATTACTGGTGCAAATACCGCATCAACAATACAAATAGCAAGTAAAATTTCGCAAGCATTAGTGTATTTAGTAAACACATTAAGTATAACACCACGATACTTAATAGCTAAAGGGGGCATTACGTCTCACGACATAGCAACAAAAGGACTGGGAATGAAACGATCTAAAGTTTTAGGACAATTATTACCAGGAATTCCGGTTTGGGAAATGGGAGACGAAACAAAGTTCTCGCACTTACCATATGTTGTTTTTCCTGGTAATGTAGGAAACACTGATTCTTTACAAACTATTATTAAAAAATTAGCCAACTAAAGCCAACCAATTTTAACCACTAAACTAAGTAAGACATGATCAATAACTCAAAACGGTATAGGTTCTTTTTAGGATCCTTTTTAATAACGTTATTGCTCTACATAGATAGAGTTTGTATATCGTCTGCTAAAGATTCAATTTCATCAGATCTAAATTTAACCGATACCCAAATGGGATGGGTTTTAGGTGCTTTTGCATTGGGTTATGCCTTGTTTCAAGTACCTGCAGGATCTCTAGGCGATAAATATGGCGTGCGTAAAGTAATGACATCTATAATGGTATTATGGTCTATATTTACATCGTTTACAGGCTTAGCCTGGAATTATGTTTCTATGCTATGTTTCAGGTTTATTTTTGGGGCAAGCGAAGCGGGAGCATTTCCAAACATATCGAGAGCAGCCTTTTCTTGGGTACCAACAAAAGAGCGAGGTATATTTCAAGGTATTAATTTTTCGGGTTCTCGATTAGGAGCAGCCTTTGCTTTGCCTCTAGTAGCGTATTTAATTGATGCTTGGGGTTGGAGAAATATCTTTTACTTTTTTGGTGCTATTGGTATTTTAGGTGCTTTTTTATTTTATACTTTTTTTAGAAATAGACCAGAAAGACATAATGGAGTTTCTGATGCTGAAAAAGAATATATTGTTAAGAATAGGCAACAAGAAGTAGAAAAAAAAGGAGGAAATTTACCAATTAAAACCATTTTAGGATCTAAAAATGTAATTCTAGCTATGATACAATATGTGTCTAGTAATTTTATATTTTTCTTTATGTTAACATGGTTGTTTCCATACATAAAAGACAAATACGAGCTAACTTTAGTAGCAGCAGGTTGGTACGCTATGTTACCCTTGTTGGCTGGTGCATTAGGTAATTGGGTATCTGGTTATACAGTAGATGCTATTTATAAAAAAGGAAAATGGAAACTATCAAGGCAGTTGCCTGCAACTATTGGTTTTATTTTAGTAGTTATAGGTATATTGTCTAGTTTGTTTATGGATACGCCTTTAGGTGCTGTTTTGTGCTTATCTGTGGCTATATTTGGTGCAGATATGTCTTTAAGTCCGTCGTGGTCGTTTTGTATGGATATAGGCGAAGAAAATTCAGGAAAAGTTTCTGGTGTTATGAATATGGCAGGAAACCTTGGAGCGTTTTCAACATCTTTAGCCTTTCCTTATTTAGTAAAATGGACAGGTTCTACAGAACCGTTTTTTTATATTGCAGCAGGTTTAGGCTTTGTAGCTATAATTTGTTGGAGTTTTATGAATCCTGATAAGAAAGTTAATTAATGCAGAATAAATTAAGAGGAGTTGCTATAGGCGCAGGATATTTTAGTCAGTTTCAGTATGAAGCGTGGACTCGTATTCCTGAAGTTGAAATAACAGCACTATGCAATAAAGATGAAGGAAGAGCAATAAGCACCATGAATACTTATGGAGTAAAGAAACATTATATTGATTATAAGGAAATGATTCTTGCCGAAAAACCCGATTTTGTAGATATTATAACGCCTCCTGAAACGCATTTTGAGATGTGTAAATTTGCTGCCGATAATGGCGTGCATATTATTTGTCAAAAACCTTTAGCGCCAACTTTAGAAGAGTCTAAAAAAATTGTAGATTATGTTGAGAGTAAAGGCGTACGTTTTGTTGTGCACGAAAATTTTAGATTTCAGCCTTGGCATCGCGAGATAAAAAAAATAATAGATAACGATGATTTGGGGGAGTTATTTAACCTAAATTTTAGATCTAGAATGGGCGATGGCTGGGGAGAAGATGCGTATTTAGCTCGTCAACCCTATTTTAGAGATTATAAAAAATTACTGATATACGAAACTGGTGTTCATTTTATAGATACCTTTCGTTACCATGGAGGAGAAGTAAAAAGCGTTTATGCAATTCTTAAAAAATTAAATCCCGTTATTAAGGGTGAAGATGCTGGTATAATGATTTTAAATTTCGAAAATCAAACTACAGCAGTTTGGGATGCCAATAGGTTTAATGAAAATAACTTTAATAAATCGCGCTATACTTTTGGAGAGTATTTAATTGAAGGCTCTAAAGGTACATTACGATTATATTCTGACGGGAAAATAAGTGTCCAAAACTTGGGTAAACCAGAAACAGAACATAAATATACACATAACGATGTTGGTTTTGCAGGCGATTGTTGTTATATTTTTCAAAGAAATTTTGTAGACAATTTAATTTCTGGAAATACTTTTGAAACCAATGGTTTTAATTACTTAAAAACATTAAAGGTTCAAGATGCAGTATATAAATCTGCAGAAACCAATCTTCCTATACATATTTAGTTAATATTTCCACTGTTAACAAATATGAGTTAGCTCTCCTTATTTTATTAATGGAGAGCTTTTTTTGTTTGTTTTTTATAAAAAAGTAATTTTTTAACAATGATTATTATTAAAAATTCTTGTTTAATTGAAAAATATGTGTATATTTGGAAAACCAATTTGGTTAACCAATTTTTTAATATGAAATTTAATCTTGCTAGAAAGTATAAAGTTAATGTTTCTAGACTAGGTAGATATTTTTACATTCTAGGTATTAATCCAGAAGGCAAGTTTTTAAAAAAGAGAAAAGTAGTTGAATAGTTGTTTGTTTAGTAAAGAAAGGCCTTTTAGTAAAATAAAAGGCCTTTTTTTTAATCAATGTTTTCGTAATTTACAGACAAGAAGTTAGCATTAAATTGGTGATTTTTAGTTAAAAATATTATTTAAAATTATAACGAAATAAAATTATGATTAAAAGTTTAATTTTTTCATTTTCACTGTTTTTTTTAGTGTCTTGCCAAAATAAACCAGTTTTAAAAAGTATTACTGTAAATAATGCAGAAGAGTTGCATCAGTCTATAAAAAAGGCGAAAGCAGGCGATATTATTATTCTTAAAAATGGTATTTGGAAAGATGTTGAAATAAAATTTAGAGGTCAAGGTACACTAGAAAACCCAATAACATTAAAAGCAGAAACTGCAGGTAAGGTTAGTATTGAAGGTGTGTCGTATTTAAAGTTTGGCGGACAATATTTAGTGGTAGATGGTTTGCATTTTAAAAACGGGTATTCTCCATCTAGCGCAGTCGTAGATTTTAAAATTAGCGATGAGGAGATAGCTAGCAATTGTAAACTTACCAATTGTGTTATTGAAGATTTTAATAAACTAAAACGCGATAATAGCGATCTTTGGGTTAATTTTTGGGGCAGACATAACGAGTTAAGTAATTGCTATATTGCTGGTAAAACAAATCGTGGGCCAACGGTGCGTGTTAACCTAGAAGGTATAGCGAGTATTAATAACTATCATCAAGTTATAAATAATCACTTTGGACCAAGACCGGTAAAAGGTGGCCCTAGTGGAGAAACAATTCAACTAGGAAACAGTTACACATCTATGGCGCCTAGTTATACTATGGTAGCTAATAATTTATTTGAAGCGTGTAATGGCGAAGTCGAAATTATATCTAGTAAAACAAATTTTAATGAGTTTAGAAATAATGTGTTTTATAAAAGCGAAGGCTCTTTAGTAACTAGACATGGTAACTATTGTACAATTGATGGTAACTACTTTATTGGCGATGGTGTAAATAAAAATTATGGAGGAATTCGTATAATAAATACTGGACATTGGGTTACAAATAATTACTTTTTTAATCTAAAAGGAACAAGTTTTAGAAGCCCCTTAGCAGTAATGAATGGCATTCCAAAATCACCACAAAACAGATATAATCAAGTAACCGATGTGGTTGTGGCTTATAATACTTATGTAAATTGTGCATCGCCATGGCAATTTGGAGTAGGTACAAATATTGCCCAAGCCAATGTGTTGCCAAAATCAGAAATTCGTTCGGCAAGAGCTGTAAGAACTACTGTAGCCAACAATATTATTTATAATGAAAAAGGTTTAAATAAAATAGTTGTAGAAAATGATAAAGCCGATGGCGTGTTGTTTAAAAATAATATAGCAGACAACCAAGGTGTTGCATTTAACGATTTTAACGGAGGAATTAAAGCAGCTGCATTAGGTTTAAAAAAAGTATCAGAAAACATATTTTTACCAACCGGGCTTCCAGACGATGTAGAAGTTTTTTCCGCTTTCGGTTTTAATAAAATAGATAAAGATTTGTTTGGCAAGTCTAGAAAAAACAGTAAAACTATTGGAGCTACTTTAAGTAGTGATATTACAAACCCTAATATTTTAGATAAATCTAAATATGGTACAAGTTGGTATTCTAATGTTGTTGATGCTAAAGCACCTACAAAGCATCAAGTAAATAAAGCAGAAGAATTACAAAATAAGATACATGCAGCAAGTCAAGGCGATATTATTACTTTAAACGAAGGGATTTATAGTGTAAATCAATCGTTAATAATTAATAAAACGATTACAATTCAAGCTCAAGAAGGTAAAAAAGTAGAGATTAATTTTTCTGGAACATCTGATAAGCCTTTATTTGCTTTGCATCCAAAAGGAAGGTTAACGGTAAATAATTTAACCTTAAAAGGCAATAAGAAGAATTATGCTTTTGCAAGTTTAAAAGAAAATATGTCTAATCATTTTGGTTTAACTGTGTCCAATATAAATATTAGCGATTTTAATTATGTGTTAAAAGTTTATAAAGAATCGTTTGCAGAGCGTATTTCTTTTCTAAACACGAATATATCTAATTGCGAAAATGGCATTGAATTATCAGAAGAAATTAACGATAAAGGAGATTATAATACAGAGTATTTAACTGTAGATAGTTGTTTGTTTAATAATGTAAAAGCAAATGTTATAGATTACTATAGAGGAGGCTACGACGAGTCTACTATTGGAGGAAATCTATTAGTAAAACAAAATACTTTTATTAATTGCGGAGCAAAGGAAAAAAATAAAATGCTACTTAATCACCGAGGTATTGTTAATGTAAATATTACCAAAAATACTTTTAAAAACAATGCAATAGAATTTGTAGCTATACTTTGGGGAGCAAAAAACAATATAGAATCTGCCAATAAATTTACTAATTCTGGAAGTATAAAAACAGAAGAAAATTTAAAAATGAAGTTAATGTATTAATTACTTCAAGCTAATTTTTATAAACAAAGCAGCGTTAAAATTAAGTCTTTAATGTTGCTTTTGTGTTTTAAATTGAAGGGTTATTGTCTAAAATCTGTTATGATAAAGTAACAGGCTAGCATTTTTAAATCTAATGTTAGCAATAAATTTGTTCATTTTTTTTGCTAAAGTTCTAAATATGTTTATATTTGGAAAACCAATCTGGTTAACCAGTTGTTTAGTTTGAAGACTATTTATATGTGTTTTTAATATAAAGTGTTGAAAATGTTTAAAATAATAAGGATCGTTAGTGGTGTTAAACAGTGGAAAAGTTATTCAAGTAAATGCGGGATTGAATAGTTTGTTTAATGCTGCTAGTTGTTCTTTATTAATTTAATAATACAATGCTGGGCAACAATTCAAGAGTTGTTTCTAAAAAATAATTTATAATATGCAGTTGTTAAATAAATCCGTCTTAAAATCGATATATTTCTTAGTGTTTCTAGCTATTGTATCTTGTAAAGACAAGGTAAATACTAGTCGTGCTAACGAGGTGGTTAGTGGCCAAGGACATCCAAAATTAATATTAACCAAACAAGGTGTTTTAGATATTAAAAAAGCATTAGGCACTGTGCCTATTTTTGATGCTTCTTTAAGCGCTACAAAAGCAGAAGTAGATGCGGAGATAGAAGAGGGTATTGATGTGCCTGTGCCTAAAGATTTATCTGGGGGTTATACACACGAGCGCCACAAGCGTAATTTTTTAATGCTTCAAAAAGCAGGTGTTTTATTTCAAATTTTAGACAATGACAAATACGCTATCTATGTTCGAGATATGTTAATGGCTTATGCTAAACTTTACCCTACGTTACCAGTGCATCCGCAAACAAGATCTTATGCTCGCGGAAAATTATTTTGGCAATGTTTAAACGATTCTAATTGGTTGGTATACACAGCTCAAGCCTACGATTGTGTTTACGAATGGCTTTCAGAAAAAGATCGTAATATTTTAGAAAACGATTTATTTATTCCGTTTGCAAAATTTATATCAGAAGGCAATCCTCAGTTTTTTAATCGCGTGCATAACCACAGTACTTGGGGTAATGTAGCAGTAGGAATGCTTGCTTTGGTTATAGATAATGATGAGCTGTTAGAAAATGCTTTAATTGGGTTAAAAGTCGACAATTTAAAGGCTGGCATGAAGGATAACGATGGTGGTTTAATACAAGTAGAAGGGCAAAAACTAGGCTTTTATGGTAATTTAGACGAGCCATTTTCTCCAGATGGCTATTATAACGAAGGGCCATACTACCAACGTTACGCTATGTATCCTTTTTTAATTTTTGCACAAGCTTTGCAAAATGTAAAGCCAGAATTAAAAGTGTTAGAATATAAAGATGGTGTTTTACTTAAAGCGGTAAATGCGTTAATAAATTTAACCGATGCTAATGGTAATTTCTTTCCGTTAAACGATGGTCAAAAAGGAATGTCGTATTATACAGATGCATTAGTCTCTGCTGTAGATATAGCCTATTATTATGGCGGAAAAAACCCAGAACTATTAAGTATTGCTAAAAAGCAAAATAAGGTGGTTTTAGATGATACAGGATTATCTGTAGCTATGGGGGTTAAAGCGGGTTTGGAACTGCCATTTCAAAAAAAATCTATCAATTTATCTGATGGTAAAAATGGAGACGAAGGAGGTGTTGGTGTTTTAAGAAGTCATGGCTTAGAGTTGGTTTATAAGTATGCTTCTCAAGGGTCTAGTCATGGGCATTACGATAAATTATCCTTTTCCTTATACGAGAATGGAAACGAAGTTATCCAAGATTATGGGTTGTCTCGTTTTGTAAATATAGAGCAAAAGGGCGGAGGTAATTACTTAAAAGAAAATAAAACTTGGGCTAAACAAACTATAGCTCATAATACACTATCTGTAAACGGTCAGAATCATTTTAAGGGTAAATTCGAAATTGGTAGCAAGCACCATTCAGAGTTGTATTTTTATAATGATGAGCAGCCTAATGTTCAAATTATAAGTGCTACCGAAGATAATGCTTATCCTGGAACAAAAATGCTTAGAACCTTTGCTTTAGTTAAAGATGGAGACTTTGAAAAACCTTTTGTTATAGATCTTCTAAAAGTTAAGTCGTTAACCAAAAATCAATACGATTTGCCATACTATTACTTAGGGCATATTATGAAAACTAATTTTGAATACAATTCGTTTTCTCAATTAAAACCTTTAGGAAAAAATAATGGATATCAACATTTATGGAATGAAGCATTAGGTAAGCCAACTGAAGATTATACTGTTTTTTCATGGAAAAATAATAATTTATTCTACACTCTAACAACTACTTCTAGCAAAGCAGATCAGTTAATTTTAGCAAGAATTGGAGCCAACGATCCAGAATATAATTTACGTAAAGATCCTTCTTTTATTTTAAGGCGTAAAGATGTTAAAAATACAACCTTTGCTTCTGTAATAGAGTCTCATGGTAGTTATAGTCCTGTTTCAGAGTTGGCTTTAAATGCCTATAGTCACCTTTCTAGTCTTAAAATTATTTTAGATAATGAAGATTATACAGCAATAGAATTAATAACAAAAAGCAATAAGAGTAAAGTTTTTATTCTTTCTAATAAAGATAATTCAAAAGATAAAAATCACAATATAAAAATTGGAGATAAAAATTATAATTGGATAGGGGCTTATTACTATAGGTAAGCATCTATTCCTTATATATAAATATTTAATTATAAGCAAACACAGAGTATTATGAAAACATTTGGAGCAAGTAAAGAGTTTTTACTAGATAGTAATCAAGAATGGGAAACCGTTGGAGAAGGTGTAAAACGAAAAATAATGGGTTACGATGATAAAATCATGTTGGTTAAAGTACATTTTAGCGAAGGTGGTATAGGTTATAAGCACGAGCATCATCATTCTCAAGTAACTTATGTTGAGGGAGGAGAATTCGAATTTTCTATAGGAGACGAAACTAAAATTGTAAAAGGAGGCGACTCTGTATACATTCCTCCTCACGTATTACATGGCGCGGTTTGTAAAAAAGAAGGCATTTTAATAGATGTTTTTAGCCCAATTCGCGAAGATTTCATGAAATAAGCATGTTAAAATTTGATATTATTTTTTTATAACAAAAATTTAACATATATTTGGGTAACCAATTTGGTAAACCAAATTGGTTACCCAGAACTAAATCAGGCTAATTCAAAATTTTAAACTGATAAAAATTAAATTATGCCTAATTAAACTTAATAAAAAAAGGACAGGTGCACGCCTATCCTTTTTAATATTGTTTACTTCTTTTAGGAGGGAAGTAAGAATTTAAAACATGATGTCACTTGCGTAAAACATGTATAAAACAAAATTACAAAAAAAAATAACAAAATAGTTGTGTTTTATTGAGGTGAAAATAAAAACTACAAAGCATCAAATAAAAATGCGGAATAGTTTAATGTTAACCTAGATTTAAATTTTAAACATAAAAAATCAATTATGAATTTAAAAATCAAGCTAACTTTATTGGTAATGTTGTTTTTCAATATTGCTTTATTTGCACAAAATAAGACCATAAAAGGATCTGTTGTGTCAGCAACAGATAATATACCTATTCCGGGAGTTAATGTTGTTGTTTTAAAAACTACTAATGGAGCATCAACAGATTTTGATGGAGCTTATAAAATAGAAGCAAAAAGTGGCGATGTTTTACAGTTCTCATATATTGGCTTTGTTACTAAAACAATAATTGTTGGCGACCAAAATACTATTAACGTTGCTTTAGATGAAGATATTTCTGCTTTAGACGAGGTTGTTGTTGTTGCTTATGGCGATCAAAAACAAAAAAATGTTACAAGTGCTTTAACTAAGGTTTCTGGTAAAGACTTAGAAAACATATCGGTGTCTCGTGTAGAAGATGCACTTCAAGGAAAAGTAGCGGGTTTAAGAATACAAGCAGTGGCATCTGAAGCTGGTGGAGATCCTAAAATTACATTAAGAGGGCCAGGTTCTATTACAGGGTCGTCTTCGCCTTTAATTGTTGTAGATGGCATTGTATTGGGTACAGATGCAGATATTTTAGGCTCTATAGATAATAACGATATAGACTCTATAAGTGTTTTAAAGGATGCATCATCTGTAGCTATATATGGTTCTCGTGGAGCAAATGGTGTTATTTTAGTAACGCTTAAAAAGGGAGTTGTTGGTAAAACATCGTTCTCTTATAATACATTTACAGGGTATAAATATGCTAATAACAACGATAACTTTAACACATCAATTGCAGACGAAAGAGCAAGGTTAGATGGGTTACAAAGTGTGGTAAATGGTATTTCTCCAGATAGTCAAAATTACGATAGAATTATAGGCGATTATAACTCGGCTTACGCAGAACTTGAAGCTATGGATTTTATAGCTGGTTTAGGTGGCGGAGAAAATAATTGGCAAGATGAAGTATTTAATGGCGGAATTATAAGAAGTCACTCTTTAGCAGTAAGAGGCGGAACAGAGTTAACAAGTTATGCTGCGTCTTTAGGTTATTTGGAAGATGAAGGTATAGCATTAACAGATAATTTCGAGAAGTATAATGCTAGAATAAAAGTAGATAGCAAATCAAAAAACAAAAAAATAAAATTTGGTGCTAATTTAAATGTTAATTATAACGATCAAGATAAGTTACCAGCAAGATTTACAGATCCTTTAAGGCAATATGGTCATTTGCCATTATACTTAAACGAAGATCATTTAGATTATATAACACAGTCCGACCCAGGAGATGCAGGTGCCCAGTTCGAAAACATTGGTGTTGGTAGTTATGGTTTTTCAAGAGCTTTCGATCATGTTTTTACAGTAGATCCAAACAACCCAAGAGCTATAGCTAGAGACCCTAATACAGGTTTACCTTTAGTTAGCGATTTAACATCTGGTGGTTTAACGCTTTCTACAACTAAAAATGTGCATCCTTTAGTGCATTTTTTAGAAAGATCTAGAACAAAGAAAAAGTTAAGTTTAAACGCATCATCTTATGTAGACTTTGAACTAGCAAAAGGACTTAATTTTAGACAAACCATTTCTGGTGTTTTTAGACATAACAAATCAAACGAGGCCGATTATTTATTTGGTCAAGAAAATAGAGAGCAAGAATCTTACAGATTAGAAAGGCGAGACGAACTTAATCAATATGCGTTCGAGTCTATTATTAAGTATAAAAAAAGTTTTGGAAAACATAATTTAAACTCGGTATTTGGATTCGAGTATACACAAAGAGATTTTTACAGACAAGAGTCTGAAGCAGTAGGTTATACTAACGATTTTAATAATAACATCGCACTTGCAGATGGCGGAACAACGTATACAGATAATGGAACCGATAAGTTGGTATCTTACTTTGGAAGATTAGATTATAACTACAACGAAAAATATTTACTACAACTTTCTGCTCGTACAGATGGTAGCACAAGATTTGGAGCTAATACACGATTTGGCTTTTTTCCAGCAGCTTCTGTAGGTTGGATAATGTCTAACGAAGACTTTTTATCTTCTAGCGATTTTGTAACCTTCTTAAAATTAAGAGCAAGCTACGGTGTTTCTGGATCTAACGAGATATCTAACAATATTTTTGATTCTCTTTATAGGTTCGAAGAGACTTTTAGTACCATTGGTTATAATGGGCAAACAGGTGTTAAGGGAGTAACTTTAGCAAATCAAAATTTAGGTTGGGAAAAACTTATAGAGTTTAATCCTGGTATAGACGTTACTTTTGGTAGAGGGCTTATAAAACTAACTGCAGATTATTATACTAGAACAAGTGAAGATTTAATTCTTTTTGCTCCAGTAGCAGGAACTTACGGTACAGATAACTGGTTGCAAAATATAGGCGAAGTTAAAAACGAAGGTGTAGAGCTAGAATTAAGTTCTAGAGTTATGTCTAACGAAAACTTTAGTTGGGTAGCATCTGGGCAATTTTCTTTAAACAGAAATAAAGTGGTAAGCATAGGTAGTAACGAGCAAATTGTATCTAGAATAGACCAAGATACAAGAGCTACAGAGTTTATAGCAAGAGTAGGCCAGCCAATAACGTCTTTTTATGGTTGGGTTTACGACAAAGAAATTCCGTTAGAATGGGTAGATAATCCATTTAATAGATTCAATAACGATTTTGCAGATGTTTATGTAAAAGATTTAAATAATGATGGTGTTATTGATGATGAAGATAGAACAGAATTAGGTAGTCCATATCCAGACTTTTCTTGGGGCTTTAGTTCAGATTTTACATTTCACGATTTAGATTTTTCTTTTCAATGGCAAGGTTCTCACGGTGCCGAGGTTAGGGTTGCAGATTTAGATCAGTTGTACTACGCAAGTGAGTCTGCTGTTAACGAACTGGCTAGTTTTCCAGATAGAGATTTAACCGTACATAGAAGATTTACAGACGACCACATACAAGACGCATCTTTTGTAACCCTAAGAAATATAACCTTAGGATATACCATACCAGAATCGTGGACGTCTAGAAACAATATAGGAAGGTTAAGACTTTATTTAACAGGAGAAAATTTACTCTACTTTACAGCTAAAGGTTACGAAGGTTTTAACCCAGAGGCTGCGGGACAAACATCAAATAACGCTAATACACCATTAACAGCAGGTTATCAAAGAGGAGACGGGCCTGTAGTTAGAACAATATCAGCGGGGATTAACTTTCAATTTTAATTAATTATGAAAAAGATATTTAAAAATATAATCGTTTGTTTTTCTTTAGTAGCTTTATTTACTAGTTGTGAGGAAGAACTAGACCTAAGTAACCCAACAGCACTTTCTATTGAAGAGTTGCTGCAAACCGAAAACGGATTCGAATTATTAGCAAATGGTGTTTTAGATGCTTACCAAAAAGTACCAGCAAACGAGTTTTTGCTAATAGAGTTAAGATCAGATAATGTAAGAGCAAATTCAGAAAACGGTAATTTTCCTGCTATAAATGCTTATAATGTAGATCCTAATAATGGAGATGTAGCTACGTATTACTCTAATAATATGTCTACAATTAAACATGCAAATACTATTATAGGTAGTCGTTTTTTAGCTCCAGAATCGCAACAATATACGGTGGGCGAAGCTTACTTTATGCGAGCTTTATGTCATTTTAATTTAGTAAGAGCCTACCAAAATGTACCTTTTATAGATAAGGTTTTAGATATTACAAAAGGCGACGCGTTAGATTACCCACAATTACCAGAAGCCGAAGTTTACGAGAAAATTATAAGCGACTTTAAAACCTCTATAGCGTATTTAGATGGTGTAGAGCAAAATAGATATCGCCCTTCAAAAGGAGCAGCAATTTGTTTAGCTGCAAAGGCATATTTAAGTCAGCCAAATCCTAATTATAGCGAAGCAGAACTATTATTGGCATCTGTAGTAGAAAATAATACATCTTACAATTACGATTTAATATTTACAGAAAGAAGCAATGCAGAGCAGTTTGAGTTTAATGCAGATCCTTTAAATTCAAGCGTCGATATTTTAACAGATGCAGAGTACCATGCAAATTTAGTTATAGACTATGGTCACATGTTAGGTAACAGTATTTCTGATGGTTATACAGATGGTATACTAGATGGTTCTTGGTCCAATAATTCGGCTTTAGAAATTAATGATGAAGTTATCTTTTCTATAGCTTACGATTTAGTAAGTAGCGATAATTACACAACAAGCGATAGTGGATTAAACGACCAGGTAGAAACCGATTCAGAATCGCATAGTTTCGCCATGACACTTCAAGGTCCTTCTAATGGTGTAAATATTGCTTCTCTAGATTTTTTAGAAGTTATGAATCCTGAATTACAGCCTGTAAGGTTTTATGCAAGTATTGATGCCTTATCATACAATCCAACCATAGAAACAACCGATACGTTTAATGCTAAATTTCCAACAGATGGTGAAATTGGTGATAACGATTGGATAGTTTTAAGATACGCAGATGTTCTGTTACTATATGCAGAAGCTATTTTGGCAGGAGGAGATAGTACTATAGATTCTAGAGCTATTGATGCTTTTAATCAAGTAAGAGCAAGAGCAGGTCTAGAAGAAGTTGCTAACCTAACAAAAGATTTATTGCTAGACGAAAGAAGGGTTGAGTTTGTTTACGAAAACCAACGTTTGTATGATTTAATAAGATTTGGTAAGGCAGATGCTGTTTTAACAGCGTTTTCTAATAAAAACAGTCTGTTTTATACAAACGAAAAGAAATACCTGCCTTTCCCTCAAAGAGAAAGAGATAATTTACCAAACTTTTATAAACAAAACGATGGATACTAAAAACTTTGTAATTATGAATACATATTTATCTAATTTAAAATATATAGTTTTGGGTGTGTTTGTGTCTCTAACGTCTTGTGTAAGCGATGATTTAGCAGATGTGGGCGATTTACAAGACATTACTGGGCCTACACCTTTTTATAACTTTACAGATGTTTCTTCGTCAGAGTTTGATTGTAACGATGTAGAATTATGGGCTAAGTACGAATACAATTTCCAAGCTGGTTCAAACTTAGCAGTAAATGGTACAAATTACGAATGGACCGTTACACCATCAGAAGGTGTAAGTTTTATTAATAAGGATTTACCAATTCTTCAACAAAAAATAGATGCAGAATTGGCAGAAATTATAGCGTTAGAAAAAGAGATTGCTAAGCGCGAGTTTAAATTACCATGCGAAACTAATCAAGATAAAAAAGATGTTCTTGAAGCAGAAATAGCAGATTTTGAAGCTAAATTAGAAACTGCAAATAATGCTCTTCCAGACGATATTATGCAAAACGTATCTAACCTAGAAGCAGAAATGGCTGCTTTAACTGCAGCGACCTTACAAGATCAAGAGTTAATATTTTCTTTTCCAAATCCGGGTAATTATACGGTTGGTTTAACGGTAACAGATAACCTTGGTAAATCAGAATTTATAGAAAAAGCAATAACAGTAAATCAAGCTGTGCCAACTATTCCTGTACCAGAAATAGGTGAGCCTAGTTTTGATGATGGTACTTTGTTTGATGGTACTGGAGACGGTAGAGATTCATGGAGGTCGCCTAGCAGTAGTGCTTGGGGTAACGTGTTTCAAATTAATACAAAATCAGAATTAGGTATTCTTCCAGATGGTTATCAGGCAGCTAAATTTCCTGCAGATGGAACTCGAGTTGGGTATCAATTGCTAGAAGTTACTCCTGGAGCAACCTACGTGTTAACTTATTTTAGTGCCTTAAATGCTGATGCCTTTGGAGACGTTACCGTGTCTATAGTAAGTCCTAATGCTTCAACTTTAGACGAGGCTAAATTATCGGCAAATATTATAGCTTCTAGAACAGATAATAATGTAGGTAGGGTGGTTGATGTTTTTAAAAAACATGCTATAACTTTTGAAGCAGGAGAGAACGAATCTGTAATTTTATTACTTACTAACTCTGGTGTAGAGAGCAGATTAGATGCATTCGATATTACAGTTAAACAATAAGAACTATCTAAAAATTAAATATTATGATTAATAAATTATTTAAAAAATCGGGTAAAAGTACTTTTGCTTTATGTTTTATATTTTTAGCTTGTATTTCTTGTTACGATAATGGTTACGAAGAGTTTGTACCACCAACAGGAAATGTAAATAATATACAGCCTAACACGCTTTTTACTACAAGTACAGATGCAAACGATAATTTAGCAGTTGTATTTAGAAGTTATTCTACAGATGCTGCATCTTATTTATGGGATTTTGGAAACGGAAGCACATCTACAGAGGCTAACCCAGATTACAAATATTCAGAAGGAGGTTTGTATACTGTAAAATTAAAAACAACAAGTACAGATGGTTTGGTAGCAGAGGCCTCTTCAAGTGTATCTCCAATTTTTGTAGACTTTAATTTTACAATGATAGATTCTGAAGTGACTTTCGAAAATATAAGCTCTGGCGCTAGTAGTTTAGTTTGGGATTTTGGCGATGGCGAAATTGTTGAGTGGAACGTTGAAGATACTGAGGATGACGACGATTTTAGCCCAGTACATGCCTATAAAACAGACGAAACTTTTGTAGCAACACTTACTGCAACAAATTATTTAGGCGCTAAAGTTTCAGTTTCAAAAAACATAGAAGGCTTAGTACTGTCTACAGTTCCAGATTTTACTTTTAATGTGTCTACTTTAAGTGTAGATTTTACAGATGCTTCAATTTTAGCGGTATCACATAGTTGGGATTTTGGAGATGGCAACACATCTACAGAGGTTAATCCATCTCATGTTTATGCTGTTAAAGGCACTTACGATGTTGTTTTAACAACAACAAACAATGCAGGAGTATCCAGGAGTATAACAAAAGTTGTTCCTGTTGGAGGTGTAGAAGCCACTTTTGCAGCTGTTTTACAAAATGCAGATATGCAATCTTATCCAACATCTGAAAACAATACAAACGACCTTGTTGATGCTTGGACAGTAGATCCAGATAATACATTTAATAATAAGACCGATACGCCTTATAACTTTTGGCGAAACGATGCTCTAGAAGCATACGTAAGTGCGCTGCCAGATGCAGGTACAGATAAAGTAAGCTCTTCTGGTACAGATGCAAAATCTGCAGGAGGTATATCAGATAGATCTCTTAAAACAGATAGTAATGGAGAAAGAGCTTATCAGCCTTTTGAGGTTGAGGTAGGTGTAGAGTACACGATTTCTGCATTTGTTAGAAAAAGCGGAAATACTCCAAACAATTTAATTGGTACATTTTACATCCTGTCAGACCAACCAGCTCAAGACGATGCAGCTACATTGCAACCTATAACTTTGGTTAAAAACGAAGTAAATGGCACTGCTTCAGGTGGAGACGAGTGGATTAAAACAACTTTTAGTTTCGAGGTCGATGCTACTTTTGGTTTCTCACAAAGTAGAGTAGACGAGAATACAGATGATATTTTAACATCAACAGATCAAAAATTTGTGCTTTTTTACTTTGTTCCAAACGATCCTAAAAAGTCGGGTAATGTGTTTTTAACAGATGTCGTTTTAAGCACACCAGGATTTTAATAAAAAAGGCATTATATAAATTATAAAAATGAATCACTTCCGTAAAGAAATATTAAACATTTTATTGATAGCAATACTATCTGTAAACGCTTTTTGTTATGCACAAAAAAGCAATGTTTCTGCATCGGAGATTAAAACTGAAAAAAAGAAGAAAAACAAGAGAAAGAAAAAGGTGCGATTACCTCATATAGATTTAAGTCATTGGAAGGTAACATTACCAGTAGCTAATGCAGCTGGAAAGCCAATAGAAATTAGTCCACCAGAAATATTAAATTTCGCAAATAACGAGGTGGCAAGGCCATATATGTATATAGATTCTACACAAGGTGCCATTGTGTTTCATGCCATGCCAACTAACTCTAAAACCAGAAATACAAAGTATACAAGATCTGAGTTAAGAGAGCAAATGGTACCTGGCGATAATAATAAAAACTGGACATTTGGAGATGGGGCTTACATGAAAGGGAAGTTGGCTATGGAAGAGACAACAAGAGGTGCAAATGGCAAATACCATAGAACCATTATTATGCAAATTCATGGGCGATTAACTAATGAGCAGCGCGATTTAATAGGCGAAGACGATAATAATGCACCACCTATTTTAAAAATATATTGGGATAACGGTAAGGTAAGAGTAAAAACCAAGGTGCTTAAAAATTTAAGTGCAACTAATGAAGAGTTACTACATGAAGATGCTTGGGGAGACGATGATGGTTTTAATTTTGAACAAAGAGTCGATTTTAATAAGTTTATTTTAGAGGTAAAAGTATCTGATGGTAAAATGGTCATTGTTTTAAATAAAAATGAATATAAAGTTTACGATAACATACATATAAAAAGATGGGGTGTTTTCGAAAACTATTTTAAAGCAGGTAATTATTTTCAATCTAGAGATAAAGGTGCTTATTCTAAAGTAAGATATTATGAATTAGAAGTTAGCCACTGATTGTTAAATAAATATACATGTACGTAATTACGTATTTAAATTGAAGTATTTGTAGTATTTATTGTGTAATCTGAATAATTACATAATTTAAAATGATTTTTTTTGATAATATTTAAGAAAGTTTATACGTAAACTTAATTAGTTTAACTGTTTTTTTTAAATTTGATCACATTATTGGTTTACCAGTTAGAGGAAAGCCAGTTATAATGATAAAATATTAGAGGGTATGAAATTAGAAACAATAACATTAAGCGATAATCCATCAGTTCAAAACGAAATAATTAGTAAAATTAGAGAGTTAATTAATTATAAAAATTTAGAACCTGGAGACAAATTACCTTCAGAGCGTATGTTGTCTGATAAGTTTGGAGTAAGCCGAGGTAATGTTCGAGATGCCATACAAAGATTAGAGTTTTATGGCTTATTAAAGTCTATACCTCAAAGCGGAACCTTTGTAGCTAAAATAGGTGTAATTGCTTTAAACGGAATGATAGATGATATTTTACGTTTAAACACACCAGATTTTAAAGATCTTGTAGAAACACGAATTTTATTAGAGTTAAAAACAGTAAGATTAGCAGCTTTAAGACGAACTGAAGACGATTTAAAACACATGAAGTTAACATTGGATGCTTATGCAGAAAAGGTTAATAATAACGAAGATGCAGTACAAGAAGATTTATTGTTTCATTTAGCCATAGCAAAAGCAAGTGGTAATAGTACCATGAATAATTTTATGTTAACTATTACTCCAGAGATAATAACAAATTTCGAGAAATATCATGTTTGCGATGATGGTCAAGCTTTACTAGGAATAAAGGAACATCAAGATATTTATCAAGCCATTAAATTAAAGAACCCAGAAATGGCAAAAGAAAAAATGAAAGTTCATTTTAAAGCATTATACCAATATTGCTATAATGTTTAAAAAAAAATAATTGAGGTTATGTTGCACGCTAAGCCTTAATTGTAATAACAGGAGGGAAGATTATTCTTTTAGTTAAAAGAAATTTTCTTCGTATAAGACAAATTAATTAATTCGCTTTCAGTGTTTTACACTGTATAGCAAGGATGCTTACATAGTTGTTTTAAATAAAAGAAATAACGGTGTTATTTTTTAATTGTAAAAAAAGAATTTAACCAAAAATATAAATACATGAAAATAAAAGGTTTACGTTGGTGGATTATAGTGCTCATTTTTATAGCTACTGTAATTAATTATATAGACAGAACAGCATTTGCGCTATTATGGCCAGAAATGGGAGAAGACTTAGGTATGGACAAGGCAGACTATGCTTTTATGTTCAATATTTTTCTAGCAGCTTATGCTATAGGTAAATTTGCGTCTGGTAAATTATACGATCAAATAGGTACACGTTTAGGTTTTACAGTGTCTATAATAGTATGGTCTGTAGCATCTGTATTACATGCTTTTGCTGTTGGTTTGGTGTCTTTATCTATATTTAGAGGGCTTTTAGGTTTAGGTGAAGCAGGTAACTGGCCAGGAGCTGTTAAAAGTAATGGTGAATGGTTTCCTGTAAAAGAGCGTGCTATAGCACAAGGTATTTTTAATGCAGGAGCATCTATAGGAAACGTTATTGCTCCTTTTGTAATTATTTTACTTTATACAGAGTTTGGATGGAAAACAACTTATATTATTCTGGGAGCAGTAGGTTTAATATGGGTAATTCCTTGGTTATTTTTAAATAAATCTACACCAGAAAAGCATCCTTGGGTTACAGATAAGGAGCGTAAATTAATTATGTCTAGCCAAATTGATGACCAAGAGGTAGCAGTAAAAGAAACAGCTAAAGGCTTAAGTGTTGGTAAAATATTAAGCTATAAACAGTCTTGGGGTGTTTTATTATGTCGCTTTTTTATTGAGCCAATCTGGTGGTTTTTTGCAGCATGGATGCCAATTTACTTAAACGATAAATTTAATTTAAGTATAGAAGAAATAGCAGGAACGATGTGGATTTCTTATTTAATGGCAGCAGCAGGAAGTATTATTGGTGGTTTGTTTACAGGAGAGTTAATGAAAAAACACTCTGTAAACTATTCTAGAAAAGCTACAATAGTAGTAGGAGGCGCTTTAATTTTAATAGGCTTTATATGTATAATAACATTTGTACAGCAAGGCGATTTTATGAAGTTTATATATTTTGCTGGTCTTGCTCTATTTGGGTTTCAATTTGCAATTGGTAATATTCAAACCATTTCTAGCGATTTATTTAGAGGCCCATCTGTAGGTACATTAGCAGGTTTAGCTGGTACAGTTGCAGCAGTCTCTCCAATGATAATGAACTGGTTTGTTGGTCAAATAACAACAAGCTCTTACACACCAGCCTTTATTGCTATATGCGTTGCAGTGGTGTTAGGTGTACTTTCTATATTCTTTTTAATTAAGAATATAGGTCCAGTTAGAAAAACAATACAATAAATAAGTAAATATAAATAATCGAAAAATTAATAAAAACAAGATAAAATGAGTAATTTAAAAGGAAGAGTAGCGGTAATTACAGGTGCCACAGGAGGTATAGGTTTTCAAGTAGCTAAAAGATTAGGAGAAGATGGATATACTGTTATATTAAACGGTATTGACGATGAAGCTGGTGCAGGAAGAATTAAAGAACTTACTGATGCAGGAATTACAGCAGAGTACTACGGATTTGATGTTACTAAAGAAGAAGAAGTAACAGCAAACATTAACAAAATTGGAGAAAAATACGGTAAAATTGATGTTCTTGTAAACAACGCAGGAGGTTTAGGTGGACGATCTAGGTTTGAAGAAATGACTACAGAATTTTACAGATTTGTAATGGCATTAAATTTAGATTCTACTTTCTTCGCATCTAGAGCAGCTATACCTTACTTAAAAAAAGGTGAAAACGCCTCTATTATAAACTATACATCTATTGCGGGTTGGAATGCAGGAGGACCAGGAGCTGGTGTTTACGGAACATCTAAGGCTGGTGTACATGCCATTACTAGAGCATTAGCAAAAGACCTTGCAGAATATGGTATTAGAGTTAATGCTGTGTCTCCAGGAACTATTGATACAGATTTTCACAAGCAAATTAAATCTACTAAGCCAGAAGTTTTTGCTTCATGGAAAAACAATATTATGTTAGGTAGACTAGGTCAACCAGAAAACGTTGCTTCTGTAGTTTCTTTTTTAGTTAGCGATGATGCATCATTCTTAACTGCAGAGACTATTCAAGTTGGTGGCGGACAAGGATTAGGTATTTAATTTTAAATAAACCACGACGTTATTTAAAATAGATTAAGTGTTATTAAAAAGCTCATTATATGGTTATAATGAGCTTTTTAAATTTGTATTATTAATGTTTTGGCTTGTATTTGTTATCAAAATAAAAAGTAAAACTTTATATAAACACTAATCTTTCGTTATTTAGTTGACTTATTTTTTTGTCTATGTATTATAACAAGGCTATTTTTGTAAATTGCATAGTTATAAACAAAGAGGTTAAAAGAGTATGGTTACTTTAAAGCAATTAGCAAAAGAATTAAATGTTTCAATATCTACAGTTTCTAAGGCGCTTAATAATAGTGAAGAAATTGGGCAAGAAACAGTAAAGCGCGTTAAAGAACTTGCAGAACTTTATAACTACAAACCAAACAAAGTTGCGTTAAGTTTAAAGCAAAATAAAACCAATACTATAGGTGTAATTATACCGGATATTTTAAATCATTTTTTAGCCAAAGCTCTATTTGGTATAGAAAGAGAAGCTAATTTGCATGGATACAATATTATAACATGTATCTCTAACGAGTCTCTAGTAAAAGAAAAAGAAAGTTTACAATTACTTGCAAGTGGTAGTGTAGATGGTTTTATTTTATGCGTGTCTGAAGAAACTCAGATTAAAAATGAGGTAGAACATTTTAAAAAAACAATGAGTCAAGGACATCCTATTGTAATGTTTGATAGGGTAGCACACGATGTGTTATGCGATAAGGTTATTGTAGACGATTACGATTCTACCTATAGGGCTACTAAAAGCTTACTTGACGAAGGGCGCAATAAAATAGCTTTTATATCTAATATAGATGAGTTAAGCGTAGGTAAGCTAAGAGAGCGAGGTTATAGACAAGCTATTTTAGAATCTCTTGGTCAAGAATTATTAAGTCTCAAAATAAGAAAAGGTGAAGATTCTCATCAAAAAATAAAATCCTTTTTTAAAGACAACCAAGATATAGATGGTGTTATTGCTGCAGATAGTACCTCGGGAGTTATAGCTATTAATATGGCTGTGCACTTTAAACGCAAAGTGCCTAAACATATATCTGTTATCGGATTTTCTAGTAAATCTGTTTCAATTCACTCTGTACCTCCATTAACCGCAATTCGTCAACATGCTAAAAAAATTGGTGCTAAAGCTGCACAATTACTAATTAAACGATTGCAAACACCTGCTACAGAAGAGTTACAGTTTACAACTAAAATTATTAAAACAACAGTTGTAAAAACCAAATCTACACTAAAAGCTTTATAATAACATAACTTATTAACAATGCACTCTTAATAACTTTTGCATTTCATCGATTATTTGTACCTTTTATCGAAAACATTATTTTAAAAGAGCTGTTTATCCTAATTTAGCAGCGCTTAATAGATATCCCTTAAGTCCCTCAAAAGTTTATTAAGTTTTTAATTTTCCATTTTGGCGTTTTAGCCATAGACTCTCAAAAAATAAGTATGTAATCAATTATACACTCGTGTGTGTTGATTTTGAATTAATTATCCATTCTCCCTCTGTTTAGGCTTTTTTTAGCCTTAGCGAGAGCGTTTTAAAAATTTTAATATTAATAGAGAATAAATAATTTAACCTTAAATCGAGTATTATGAAAACCCTAAAAATTACATTATTAGTAACACTTTTTATTGCATGTTTAACTTCTTGTACTAAACAAGATTTAAATGAAGACGATGTTTTAATTGACACAGACGTACCTGTATACTATACTGGCGGAGACGTTCAGGATTAGTTTAATTAATATGCTACAAACTTATTAAGCTCTTTATTAAAATAATAAAGAGCTTTTTTATTTTATAAAAATTATAGATACATTTGAGGGAATTCGTTAATTGTTATTTTGTTGAAATCTCTTGTTTCTATATTTATCTTTTCTTTTTGTTTGAATTTTATTCAAGCTCAAAATAGTAATTTTAAAAAAATAGACTCCTTACATAAATATGTTGTTAAATCTAAAATTAATGATTCTTTAGGTCTTGCAAAAGTACATTATCAGTTAGGCGAGTTATATAGGTATTCTAATTTAAGCGACAGTTCTTATTTTTATTATCATAAAGCAGAAAGGTTTTATAGACATTCTAAGCAACAATTAGAATATGCTAAAACACTTTACGGTATTGCTGTAATACAAACTTATGAAAAAGATCACACAGGAAGTGAGGTAACTTCATTTCAAGCTATTACCATTTTAGAAAGCTTAAAGCAGGTTAATGAGGTAAGAAAGTATAAGGCGTATATATATAATAATTTAGGTATTGTTTTTAATCAATTAAACCAACTGGAAGAGTCTGTAAATTATTATACAAAAGCTATAGATTTAAAACGTGGTTTAAAAGGCGATTTTAAGAACAGCATAGATAACTCTATAAATAATTTAGCTAGAGTTTATATACTAAAAAACGAAAATGATAAAGCCATTAAGTATTATAATGTTATTTTAAGCGATAAAAATTTAAGAAAAGAGCGTCCTAGTTTTTATGCTTTAGTTCTTGGTAATTATGGTAAAGCTCTTTTTAACTCTGGAAACTACGATAAGCTCCCTAATTTATATTTTGAAGCTTTAAAAATAGCCGATAGTGTAAGTTTTAATGGCTATAATTCAATTATTATTAACCAGCAAATAGCAGAATATTATAGTTTAAATGGAGATAATGAGTTAGCAAAGTTTTATGCCTACAAGGCAAAATCTATATCAGAGAAGTTTAATAACGAAGATTTGCTATCTGCGCTTTTATTACTGTCTAAAATAGAAAGCAAAGATAAAGCGTTAAAGCATTTAAGGGCTTATGTAAAGCTTAATGACAGTTTGCTAAAAACAGAAAGAACAATTAGAAATAAATTTGAGCGCATTAAGTTCGAAACCAAAGAAATTGAAAAAGAGAATATACAAATTGCTAGAGAGCGTTTATGGTTACTAATTATTTCTTGTGCTTTAATATTGGCTTCAGTATTGTTGTATTTGGTTATTAATCAAAGATCAAAAAACAAAGAACTTAAGTTTGTACAACAACAACAAGAAACAAACGAAGAGATTTACAACCTGATGCTTTCGCAACAAGATAATATTGAAGAGGCTCGTGTTTTAGAGAAAAAACGAATTTCTGAAGAGTTACACGACGGTGTATTAGGACGTTTATTTGGAGCCAGGTTAAGCCTAGATAGTTTAAATATGGCTACTACTACAGATGCCATTAATACAAGAAGCAAGTACATAGCACAGTTAAAAACTATAGAGGAAGATATAAGAAAAGTGTCTCACGAACTTAATACCGATTTTGTTTCTGGCTCTGGTTTTATAGATATAATTAAAAGTTTAATAGATACACAAACGCTAGCCTATCAATTAAAATATAAAATGAATAATGATGGTGCCATTAATTGGGATGGTATCTCAAATAAAAATAAAATACACATTTATAGAATAATTCAGGAAGCATTACACAATATATACAAACATGCTAAAGCAACAGAAGTTGTGTTTACTTTTAAATTAAAAAAGTCTATTATCTGTTTAAAAATTAAAGATAATGGTGCTGGTTTCGATATTAACAAGGCAAAATTTGGCATAGGATTAAAAAATATGAACTCTAGAATTGCCGAAATAAATGGTATTATTTATTTTAATTCTGAAAAGAATCTTGGTACAACAGTAGTTATAGAAATACCAATAACATAAACTAAACAAACCCTAAATGACCCAAAAAATTAGAATTTTAATGATTGATGATCACCCCATTATTATAGAAGGGTATCAAAACACATTACTTTTAACCAAAAAAGACAGCCAAGAGTTAGACATTAAAATAGCTAACAACTGTGATGAAGCAGTAAGCTTTATGGATAGGTCTGTTAAAAACGATTTGCCTTTCGATATATTATTTGTAGATATTAGTTTACCTCCATCATCAGACGGAACCATGACTTCTGGAGAAGATCTAGCTGTATATGCTAGAAAAGTGCTTCCTAATGCCAAAATTATTATTTTAACTATGTTTAACGAGTCATATCGAATTCATAATATTATTAGAAACATAGATCCTGAAGGTTTTTTAATAAAAAGTGATTTAACTTCAAGCGAATTGGCTAGTGCATTTCAAGCGGTATTAAACAATCCGCCTTTTTATAGTGGTACTGTTAATAGCCATATAAGAAAAGCTATAACTAGTGATATTTTTATAGACGAAAAAAACAGAAAAATACTTCACCTTTTATCTCAAGGCATTAGAACCAAAAATTTAGCATCTCATTTAGACATTTCGTTAAGTGCGGTAGAAAAAAGAAAAAAACAATTAAAAGTTTTATTCGCTATCGAGGACGGGCAAGACGAATCTTTGCTTAAAGAGGCTCGTAAAAAAGGTTTTGTTTAATAAATTGTAGTTGGTCGATTAAATAAAAGTAAAAAATGATAATTAATTTATTTTTAAAATCTCTCAAATCCCTTGTTGTTACTAGGTTCTATATTTTAACCACATGCTAATTACGGTTTTTCCGCAGCTTGAAAAGCGGTATAATTACTATATTTGTCCTATCAACACTTCAAATTAATTAATCCCTCAATTTATTTTGTTGATAATAGCAATTTACAATAACCCTGTGGAGGTGAGAGACCCACAGGGTTCTTCTATTTATAACGTTTTATAAATTAAAAAGTTGCATTTTATAACTCCAAACTATATTTAAAAATAGGCCTAAGTAAATTACTGCTACAATAAACTTTACAAATGTTGAAGTTAAAAAGCCTATAAAACTTCCAAATGCTGCTTTTAAGGCGGTTTGAGAATCTGCTTTGTTTAAAAGTTCTCCAATAAAAGCCCCTATAAAAGGACCTACAATAATACCAGCAGGAATTGGGGCAATTAAGCCAACAACCAAGCCAATAGATGTTCCTATCATGCCTGCTTTTGTGCCACCAAAGCGTTTAGTGCCAACAGCAGGAATAATATAATCGAGAATCCAGACCAAGAATGCTATAATAAATGTTGTAATTAAAAACGGTTTATTTATAGGTATAGTGTTAGTAAGATAAATTGTTAGTAAACCAAACCAACTTGTAATTGGTCCAGGTAAAACGGGTAAAAAGCTACCTATAATACCTAAAATAATAAGTAACGATGCTATAATTAGTAAAATAATGTCCATAATTGTGTTTAATTCTTTTATTAGTTCGACGATTAAAAGTATTAATTGTTACATTTTAAACTAAAAAATTAGTTTAAACTAACTTTTTAGTTATATTTGTTTAACTAAAAGTTTAGTTCAATAAATAAATGGCTGATAATGAAACAACTTACTAAAGCAGAAGAAGATATTATGCAAATACTTTGGCGCCTTAAAAAGGCAAACGTAAAATCTATAATAGAGCATTTTGCAGAGCCAAAGCCTGCTTATAACACTGTGTCTACCATTGTTAGAATTTTAGAAAGTAAAGGGTTTGTAGATTACGAAAAGCAGGGCAAGGGGCATGTTTATTTTCCTTTAATAGCTCTGCAAGATTATAGTAATCAATCTATAAATAAATTAGTAGATAATTATTTTCAAGGATCTTTTAAGAGCATGGTATCTTTTTTTATGAAGAAAAATGATATTAGTTTAAACGATATGGAATCTATATTAAAGGATATAAATAAAAACGAAAAGTTATGATGCATTATATCATTCAAACCATAGCTTTTCAGCTTTTGTTCTTACTTATTTACGATTTGTTTTTAAACAAAGAAACCTTTTTTAATTGGAACCGTGTTTACCTTTTACTAACAACAATTTTGTCCATTGTTTTACCTTTTGTTAAAATAGAATCTTTTAAAAAAGTTGTACCTCAAAATTATATAATAGAACTGCCCGAAATTATTTTAGGCAAATTAGATACTACTATTAATAATTCAGAAATACTTAATAACCAAGAATTAAAGGTGGACACATCTTTTTGGAGTATTATTTTTTATACAGGTGTAGCTGCTACATTGTTTATCTTTTTATTTAAAATTATAAAAATTATAAAACTCATTTTAATAAGCCCTAAATCTTATAAAGGCAAATTAACCTTTGTTATGTTACAAAATACAAACGTGGCCTTTTCTTTTTTTAATTACATTTTTTTAGGCGATTTAATAAGTGCAGATAAAAAAGAGTCTATATTAAGACATGAACTAATACATGTTAAGCAAAAACATACTGTAGATTTAATGTTTTTTGAAGCACTGCGTATTGTATTTTGGTTTAACCCTTTAGTGTATATCTATCAAAATAAATTAACAACGTTACACGAGTTTATTGCAGATGATCAAGCGGTTAAAGATCATGATAAGCATACTTATTATCAAGATTTATTATCTCAAATATTCGAGACTAAAAATATTTCATTCATCAATCCATTTTTTAAACAATCATTAATCAAAAAACGAATCATTATGTTGACAAAAACAAAATCAAAACAAATTCATTTATTTAAGTATGCTTTAATAATCCCGGTAGTTTTAGCAATATTACTGTATACCTCTAGTGTAGAAAAAGGTTATGCTGTAAACAAAGTTTTTAAAACAGGCTTAGTTTTTAAGCAAGGCAGTTCTATAATATCTAAGGTTAAAGAAATAAAGGCGTTAATAGAAAAAAAAGGTAAAGTTTCTAATAGAGAAGAAAAAGGGCTAAACCTATTGTTGCAAATAATTAAAGGCAATAAGTTAAACTCTAATTTAATTAAAGAAATGGATAACTATGTTGCTATAGCTTCTAATTCTGAATTATCAAATAAAATTTCTTCAATTTTTAACGATATTAAAAGCCAAGGAACTTTAAATGAAGAAGAAGAATTAGCCTTAAAAAGAGTACTAGTTTTTACAAGCGAAAAAGGTTTTGAAGATCCATTTTTTGATGATATAATAAAAGATATAGACATGCCTTTTTCTGTAATAGAAAAGGTGCCTGTTTTTCCTGGTTGCGAAGATTTATCAAACCTAGAATCTAAAAAATGCTTTTCTAATAATATTACACAACATGTAAGTATAGCGTTTAACACTAAAATTGCTGATAGTATAAATTTAGCAGGACCGCAACGTGTTAATGTTATTTTTAAAATAAGTGTAGATGGAAATATTACAGAAATAAGAGCAAGAGCGCCACACCCTGCTTTAAAAACAGAAGCTATTAGAGTTATTGGAGCATTACCAAAAATGATTCCAGGAAAGCACAAAGGGAAAAATGTAAATGTGCTATACTCGTTGCCTATTATATTTGAGGTAAAAAAATAAATTTATTTTATACATTTTATTTAAAACCGGAGTTTAAACTTCGGTTTTTTTATTTTTAGGTATAATATATTTAGATCTGTATGAAAATGAATCTTAAATTTTTGAAAAGAGATTAAAATCTAAAAAAAGTGTATTTTTGAGCCAAGCTTTTATATATGAGGTCTTTTTACATTTTATTATTGGTTTTAATGGTCGTTTCTTGCGAGTATTTTGATGTAAAAAAAACATCTACCGAAGCTATTTTAAAAGAAGAGTTGCAAACTTTTAATTGGAGCGAAGTAGATGAGTATCCTAGTTTTTCTCAATGCGACTCTGTGGAGTTTAAACAAGAGCGAAAAGATTGTTTTCAGCAGGTGTTGGTGCAGCATATTTCTGGTTTTTTACAAAATGAAGATGTCTTTGTTTATCAAGACATTAACGATACTGTTGTGTTGAGTTTTCAGGTTTCAGAAACGGGTAAGTTACAATTGCTACAAACTAAAATAGATTCGAGTACTTTGGTTAGTATTCCAGAAATTAAAAAATTATTACATAAAAGTTTAGATTCTTTACCTAAAATATTTCCTGCTATTAAACGTGGCCAACAGGTTAAAACCGAGTTTACACTGCCTATTATAATTAATGTAAACTAATTAAAAATGAGATTTAACTTGACTCTGCGTTAAGGATTGAGGCTTTGTTGAAGCTCTTTTTGTGTTGTTGCACTTATGCAACACAAAAAAGCGACTGCCGAAAGCCAGACCCCTTTTTTGGGGTAACGCCCATATTATTTTTTAAAGGCTCTGTCTTTCCATTTATAACTTTTAAAGGTTGAAATAAATGCAATATAAGTGCTAAAAAAAGGATAGATTATTAATGCCAAAACATAGCTTTTTAATACTTTTTTTTGATTGAAAAACACTGCTGTTTTATAGATTAAAAGAACATCTATACTCGCTTTTATAAATAACATATAAAGTAGGGTTTTTATATGGATAGAATTTAAAAACACCACTATTGTTGTTATAACAATAAAAGCATTTATTAGCAGTACAATAAGTCCAGCTAGTTTTCCAAAAACATTGTTGTAATGGCTTGTTTTTGATGCCCAGCGTAGGCGTTGCGACACTAGTTTTTTTATGGTTTCTTGCGAATTGGTAGTTACTATGGCGTGTTTGCTTTTTAAATAATGAAGTTGTTTTGGGTGGTGTTTTAAAACTTTTTCTAGCAGAAAAATATCGTCTCCGCTAGCAATATTGTTGTTACCACTAAAACCGTTTAATTCAAGAAATAAGTCTTTTTTATATCCAAAATTGGCACCATTACATAAAAAAGGCTTTTTTATGCCAAAACCACCAATGGTTGCGCCTTGCAAACTAAAAAAATCGAGTAATTGAAACCGATTTAAAAAGGTGTTTGTAGGGTTATAAGTTACTGGTGCTGCAATGCACAAGGCGTTAGTTTTTTTTATGTATTGGTTAAAGCTATTTAACCAGTGTGGTGGTAAATGGCAATCGGCATCGGTGGTTAAAATCCAGTCTTTATTAGCATGGTTTATAGCAAGGGTTATTGCGTCTTTTTTAGGTGAATTACTATGCCTTATATTCTTTATAATTGAAATATTTATAAATGTGTTTTTTTGAGCCCATTTGTTAATTATGCTTACAGAAGCATCTGAAGAATCATCGTCTACAAAAATAATTTCGAAAAAGGTTGTAGCGTATTTTAGCTTTGTTATAGACTGTAATAAAAATGGTAAATTTTGGGCTTCATTTCTAAAAGGTATAATAATAGAGAAGGTAGTTTCTTCGGGTATGTTTTTAATAGAAAACAGTTTGATTTTATTAAATCCAATAATAAAACTTCCTATTAAAACAAGGTAGATTAGGGTTGTAAAAATAGAAAGTAAAATCATGTATTTACAGTTTGTTTTGGCAATTTATAGCTTATTACATAATAGCTACCAACTATACTTGGCAGTACAAAGTTTAACAACCACATTAATGTTACTACACTTAAAACAATAATATGGTTTACCTGTAAAAAAGCAAATATATACACAGCTATACTACCTTTAACTACCACATCGAAAATAAATATAGACGGTATAATAGATGCTACTAAATACATTGTGGTAATGGCAGGCATAGCTGTAAAATAAGAGATGTTTACACCAAAAAAATGCAATAATATGTATAGCTGAAACGAAAAAATAGCATAGCGTATTAAAGATAATAAAAGTCCTGAGCTAAGGTTGCTTTTAGGATAATTACTAAGTGCTTGTTTTAATTTATTAAACGAAAACCATTTGTTTTTAAGTTTTTTGTGCTTTAAAATGTAAATAACAATTAAAATGGAGCAGCAGAGAAAAGTAAATGCTACAGCTAATTTATGGTAGTTGGTATTAATTTGGTGTTGCACAGTAAAAAAGACAAAACCTATAGAGCCTAAAATACATGTTACAGCCATTTGCAGCGTATTGCTAAGTAAATTAACACCCATAATTTGTTTTCTTAAATTGGCGTGGTAATACATGGCTTTTGCTCCATATTCGCCAATTCTATTGGGTGTAAATAACGATGCTGTTAAAGACGCTAAACTTTGTTGAGTTGCTGTTATAAAATTTATTTTTTTTAATGGCAATACTAAAATTTTCCATTTAAATATTTCGAAAAACCAATTAAAAAGGCTTAAAACAATTAAAAAAGAACTGTTTTTAATGGAAAACACTTGGTTTTTTGATAAAAAATCGATAAAATCAGGGAAGCTTAGTTGTGTGTTTTTTGTAAGTTTATGATAAATAAAATAAAAAGCAGCCAATACTACGCTTAATTTAATAAGCACAAAAAAGAATTGTTTAGTTTTGTGTGTTAGTGAGCTAATCATAATTGCAAATAAACCAATATTGTTGCATGTCCTCAAATTTAAAACCTTTTAAAACACTATTTTTATTTATAACACTTGTATGGTGTGCTTTTTTAGGGCAGGCTCAAGGAGACACAAGTACTTTTAAAGCACAATTGGCTTTGGGTTTAAATAGCCCTTCGGCCGATGGTTTTGTTGATGGTTTTAAGTCTAAATCTATTAATTTTCCATCTGTTAATTTAGGTGTGCAGTATATGTTTAAACCTAAACTTGGTGCTAAGTTAGATTTTGGATTTAATAGTTTTTCTAATTTAAATAATACACCCGATTTTAAAGTAAATTACACCCGAATTAATACCCAGTTGGTTTATAATGCAAGTAGATTGTTTGGTTATTTACCATCGCGTATAGGTCTTTTTCCACATGCAGGACCAGGTTTTACTTTTGTAAAACCGCTTCGCGATTATGCAGAGAATAAAACCTCTTTTTTAAATGTTATGGGTGGTTTAGAGGTGCATTACGGACTTACAGATGCTGTTTCGTTATATTTAGATACATCGTATGTTTTAGGTTTTGGAGACGATTTTAGTCCGGTTGCTAATGGTTTTGGATCGTTTAATGGAGATGTTTTTGCAATAACCATAGGCATTTCTTTGTCGTTAAGTGGTTGTTATTATTGTGTGAGAAATGAATAAGGAAAGAATTATATTGGGCATAGATCCAGGAACAACCATTATGGGATTTGGCGTTATAAAGGTGGTTGGAAAGAAGATGGAATTTATTCAGATGAATGAATTAGATTTGAAAAAATACAGCGACCCTTATATAAAGTTGAAACTTATTTTTGAGCGTACCATAGAGCTTATTGACACCCATAACCCTGACGAAATAGCTATTGAAGCACCCTTTTTTGGTAAAAATGTGCAGAGTATGTTAAAATTAGGCAGAGCACAAGGTGTTGCTATGGCTGCGGGTTTAAGTAGAGAAGTTGCTATTACAGAATACTTGCCAAAAAAAATAAAAATGGCCATAACTGGAAATGGAAATGCAAGCAAAGAGCAAGTAGCAAAGATGCTGCAAAGTTTGTTGGGCTTAAAAACATTACCTAAAAATTTAGATGCTACGGATGGATTGGCAGCAGCTGTTTGCCATTTCTATAACTCTAATCGTGTTAGTGTTGGTAAGAGTTATTCGGGATGGGGTGCTTTTGTAAAGCAAAATGAAGATCGAGTTAAAAAGTAATTTATATTTATTGTAATTCAATTTTAATGGCTGGTATTTACATACACATTCCCTTTTGCAAACAAGCATGTTTTTATTGCGATTTTCATTTTTCTACCTCGTTAAAAAAGAAAGACGATTTAGTTCTTGCTTTGGTAAAAGAGCTTGTTTTACGCAAAGAAGAACTTAAAAATCAAACCATAAATACTATTTATTTTGGTGGTGGTACGCCAAGCTTGTTAACTAATAAAGAATTGGATGTAATTCTAGATGCGGTTTATAAAAATTATACGGTTACTACTAATCCAGAAATAACATTAGAAGCGAATCCAGACGATTTATCTGGAGGTAGGGTAGCAGACTTGTCAAAAAGCCCAATAAATAGGTTAAGTATAGGCATTCAATCTTTTTTTGAAGACGATTTAAAAAGTATGAACCGCGCACACAGCTCTAAAGAAGCAAAAAAATGTTTGTTGGAAGCAACACGTTATTTCGATAATATTACTATCGATTTAATTTATGGTATTCCTAATATGAGTATAGAAAAATGGAACGAGAACTTACAAATAGCTTTTGGTTTTGGTATTAATCATATTTCTAGTTATGCACTAACGGTAGAGCCTAAAACAGCATTAGATGCTTTTATAGAAACCGGAAAATATCCACCTCTAGACGAGGCTTTGGCATTGCAACATTTTAATCATTTAGTAAAAGCAACCAAAGCACAAGGTTTTATACATTACGAAATTTCAAATTTTGGAAAGTCAAATTATTTCTCTAAACATAACACATCGTATTGGCAAGGTAAACATTACATTGGTATTGGCCCATCTGCACATTCGTTTAATAAAACACAGCGTAGTTGGAATGTGGCAAACAATGCCCAGTATATAAAAGCTATAAAAAATAATAGTTTGCCAAATACTATAGAAAACTTATCAATACAAGATCAATATAACGAGTATGTTATGACAGGTCTTCGTACTATTTGGGGTGTGTCGTTAAATAAAATTAAAACAGATTTTGGAGATTCTTACCTTCAATATTTAAAAAAAGCATCAGAAAAATTTATAAAAGAAGGTGTCTTGTTGTATGATAAAAGCAATGATGAAGCCAGTCTTTTTATTTTGAAAACTACAGAAAAAGGAAAGTTTTTAGTAGACGGAATAGCTTCAGAATTATTCTTCCTAGATTAAAAAACTTATATTTGAAATTATCGGTATATCTAATTTAAAATACCGAAAACAAATCTCGTATTCAATGATTACAACCATACAACTCAAATCAAAAAAAGTACAAATAGACTTATCAAAACCTATTGATATTTCAATGTCTATAAAGGCATCAAATCAAAATGTAAATGCCTGGTATGTAGACCAACCCAAAATAGAGCCAGCTAGAGATGGCGATTGGGTAGCTAGCGTAAAACAAGGTGCTTGTATTAATTTTAATAATATATTTTTTAATCCGCACGCACACGGTACACATACCGAGTGTGTTGGGCATATTACTAAAGAAAACCAATCTATTAATAAAAATTTGAAACAATTTTTTTTTCATAGTGAGGTTATTACCGTAGCTCCAGAAAAATTTGGGGAAGATCTAGTTATTTCTAAAAAGCAATTACAATTTACTATTGGTAACAAAAAGAGAGAGGCTATTGTTATAAGAACAATACCTAATACTAAAGAGAAATTAAGTAGGCAATATTCGCATTCTAATCCGCCATATTTATTAGAGGATGCAGCTATTTATTTACGAGAAAAAGGTGTAAAGCATTTGCTAATAGATTTACCAAGTATAGATAAAGAAAAAGACGACTGCCAACTTTTGGCACACAATGCATTTTGGAACACTAAAGGTAAGTTAAGGCTAGATGCTACCATTACAGAGTTTATTTATGTGCCAAATAGAGTGGAAGATGGTTGTTATTTTTTAAATTTACAAATAGCCCCTTTCGAAAACGATGCCACACCAAGTAAACCCATTTTATATAAAGTAGAAAATTAAAACAAAGCAATTATGGAAGCTTTTTTAGGAATTATAATTGGTGCATTGGTAAGTCTTGGCATTGTTACTTATTTTAAATCTATCAACAAAAAAAAGTTAGTAAACTCACAATCTGTTTTATTACTAGATAAAATAAAAAAGGTATGTAAGTTTATAACTGTAGAAGGCGATTTTGCAGAAATATACCATTACGAAGATGTTAAAGAGCGTTTTTTAAAATTAATTTCTAGCAGAAAAAAAGCTTTAGTAGTCATAAATGCAAAGGCTTATGTGGGTTACGATTTATCTAAAATAACCTTAATACCAGATAACGTAAACAAGAAAATTACAATAGAACATTTTCCGCAACCAGAAATCTTATCAATAGAAACTAATTTAAATTATTATGACAAATCTGATGGATTGTTTAATAAATTTGAAGCCAAAGATTTAACAGGTTTACACCAAGAAGCTAAATTGCATATTCAAGATAAAGTTCCAGAAAGTGGTTTAATAGAAGCAGCCCAAAAAGAAGCTTTAGAAACCATTTTGTTAATGGAAAATATTGTTGAAACTATAGGTTGGACTTTAGATTATTCTGCCTTAAAAATTGAAGAGAAAGAAACTAAAAAGCTTCAGTAGTAGTTATAGTTTATATAAGTAAAACTAAACTTTTAATAGAAGCTACATTATAAAGTAAAAAGTAGCTAATAAGTAAATTAATGGATGTAGATCAAATTAGAAACTATTGTTTAAGCAAAAAGGGCGTTACCGAAGATTTTCCTTTTGACGAGCATGCTTTAGTTTTTAAAGTGTTAGGCAAAATGTTTGCACTAACCTCTTTAAAAGGTTGGGAGGCAGGCACCCAATCTATTAATTTAAAATGCGACCCAGAATACGCACAAGAGCTTCGTGCAGAATACGACAGTATCGAGCCTGGTTTTCACATGAATAAAAAACATTGGAACACCATAAAGCTTTTTAAAGACGAATTGCCTCCCAGTTTTGTTAAACAATTAATAGATCACTCTTACAAAATGGTTGTTAAAAGTATACCTAAAAAGCTTAAAAACAACATCTTGTAGTTTAATAAATAGCATTTTTAATTTTTTTTTGCTATATTTAAATCTATTCTAATAACAAATAGTAACAAAATATCGTTTTTTGAGTTTAATCTTTAATAGCAAAGAGTTCTCTTAATTACTTTACATAATAGAAAAAAAAACGATTAAGTCACTTTACCAAAGTTTATGGCGTTAACCTAATAGGTTTTACCACGAACTATCTAAATAAGTACAATAAAAAAGAAAAGAGGTTATTTAAAAGTAAGGGGTTTTAATTTTAACCTATTACATACCGTAAAAGTGTATTAACAAACAAACGTTAATCTTATACGATGTTTAATAGTAAATAAATTATTATTTTTTAAATAACCTCTTTATTAATGCCTTATACTAAACTTGTACAAACCTCTATTTATCTGTAATATTGCAGTATTAAAATTAGAAAATGAGCTTAGAGAGAGAACTAAATAAAAGAGCAAACGGTTGTTGCGAACTATGTAAAAACCAAGAAAATTTAAGCATTTATACACTAGCACCAATAAAAGATGTAAGTTTAAATAAATCTATTGTAGCCTGTAACATTTGCATAGACCAAATAGAAAACCCAGAAACAACCAACGCTAACCATTGGCGTTGTTTAAACGACAGTATGTGGAGCGAACACCAACCTGTACAAATTGTAGCTTGGCGTATGTTATCTAGGCTAAGAAAAGAAGGTTGGCCACAAGACTTGTTAGACATGATGTACCTAGAAGACGATGCACTAGAGTTTGCAAAATCTACAGGCGAGGGCGAAAACCCAGCAGATAAAGTAATACATAGAGACGTAAACGGTGTTATTTTACAGGCAGGAGATTCTGTTGTGCTTATTAAAGATTTAAAGGTAAAAGGCTCAAGCATGATAGCCAAACAAGGCACACCAGTAAGAAATATAAGATTAGATCGCGATAACGAAAAATATATAGAAGGTAAAGTAGGCCCAACACAAATAGTTATAATTACAGATTACGTAAAAAAAACATAATATTTGGGCGTTACCACAAGGGTCGGGCTTTCTGCTATATCTTTTTTAAACAGCACAACAATTTGTTAGTGCTTATAACACAGGCAATTTCTAAGCTCAAAGTAATTTTTTTATTAAGGTTTTAAAAAAGGATGCCGCATCAATCCCTAACGCAAGCAAACCTATAAAGTTCATGGTTTAGAGCTATGTTATTACACATCCATGTCTTTTATATTTAACCGCATATTAATCATGTGTTTTTTAAAACCAACCTTTTCGTAAGCCTTAATAGCAGGAATGTTGTTGTTATAAACATCTAACCTAATTTCAAAAACATTTCGAGACTTGCACCATTTAAATAATGCATTATTAATAAGTTTATTTAAACCTTGGCCTCTATAATTATCATCAACAAACATAAAGCCTAAATACCCCTGTTTGCTGTGCTTTAAATAAGGTCGGTCTGTTTTAATTTTAGCATATCCAGAAGCCACTATTTTACCGCCAACTTCTGCAACAAAAACCTCAGATTCATCATTTTTTATTAACTCGTTAATGTTATAATAATTAATCTTACCCTCTTTAAGTGTAGGGTTAAAAGGGCGTTCTGCTTCAATAACACCTTGCTCAAAATTTAGTAAAGTTGGTAGGTCGTCAAGTGTAGCAATTCTTAATATTGTTTTCATAGGCTTAACAAGAAGTGTCAGCAATAATTTTCCACTCTCCATTTATTTTCTTGAAAATAAGCATAAAAATACCATTAGCATTTCCAATTTTTCGTTTTAAATGAAACTCACCCATAACATAATAAGCATTATCGCTAATTTTAGTAATATCATTTAAAATAAAATTTAAAGTTCCCATATCATCAAGAGACGGGTACCCTTTTTCATATTTCTCAAATGTGTCGTGCCAACCCGATGTTAATCCGCTAGTACTATAAAACTTAAGCGAATCACTTTTCCAGTAACCTTTCATAAAACCTTCAAGATCTCCCTTAGACCAAGCAATGCGTTGTTTTTTTAAAACAGTTTCTATAGCTTTTATATCAGCCTTTTTGCTAGACTGTGCATTGCATATACATAAGGTTAAAAAGCAGGCAATAACTAAAATCTTTTTCATTTTAATAACATTTAATTGAGATAGTAAATATAAAGAAAAGCATTTGTATATGTAATACATCGATGCTTTTGACATGTAATTTTTATTTAGCTACACTTATGGTTGATTCGTCGAATAAATTGTGGTGGTTTAACTTTGTAATATATATTTATATCGTAATCAATAGATTACTTCTCCCTCAAATTTATTATATATTAATTTAAACTCATTATTATGGAATTGAAAATTACCAGTTACAACAGTTTTTTTAAAATGAAAGGCATACTTAACAAAGCCAATTTGAGTGTGTTTGAAAATGAATTTACTAACATTTTTGATAAGCTAGACAAGCTAACCATTAGTATTGAAAATATTGAGTGGATGGATAAACAAGGTGTTGAGGCTTTGGCAGCTTTGCACAACGAATCTATAATAAAAAATAAAGAATTATCTATTATAGGTATGGGTTGTAAAGAGCTTTACGAGCATTTTAGAACAGATATGTCTACAAAAATAACTGCAGAAACAGCAGCGTAATTATAAAACATTTTTTTGATTTTTAAAAAAGGCATCGGCTTGTAACTCTATAAGTTCTCGTGCCTTTTTTCTTTTATAGTTATACAACTCTTTTTCGTCTTTTATATCGCTGTAAACACGATTATTAATAGCATAATCTGTTTTTAGTAAAGCTTCGCTTTGGTTTTTATTTTGCAGTATGTTTGTTTTTAAAGCTAATTCCTGTTCTTCTAACTTAAAATCGTAAGCGCTTTTTGTAGTCAATAATTTAGCTAATATTGGCGATGTTTCTATGGCTAAAAACAATAGAAAAATAAAGAAAGATGGTAACCAAGGTAATTTGTCTAGAGCTGTAATACGTGCCATTAATCCATCAAAATTATTAATTATGGGTTGGGTTTTTGTAACCTGTGTATCGTAACTTTTGTTAAGCTTAACTATGCGTTGTTCTAAATCTTTTATTTTGGTTTTGTTTTCTAGTTTTAATGTCTCAAGCTCGTGTAGTAAAGCATCGTGTTTGTTGCGTTTTTCTTTATAAACAGGACCTTTACCTAGTTTTTTAGTGCCTGCTGTGCCTTCGGCCTCTGCAATATAAGTGTTGTATAGCTGGTTTACTTCGGTTTGTTTAACTTCAATCTCTTTTTTTAAGTTTAAAATTTCTGTTTCAAGCGCCTTTATGTTTGGGCTAAACTGTTTTAATATTTGGTTTTGATTTGCTAAGGTTAAAACGTTTTTTTCTTCTAATAAAACTTGATTAATTTCTTTCTCGAATATTTTTAACTCTAAAGGTTTAGAGATAACTATAGCTATAATAATGGCTAGTAATAGCCTTGGTGTAACTTGCAAAACCTCGTTAAAGAAGCGCCCGTTTTTTCTTATAGTTGACACAATAAACCGGTCTAAATTAAAAATAAGTAAACCCCAAATAAGTCCGAAACCAATGGCTGCAAAATAATTGTCGAAAACAGTATAAAGCGCATAGCTGGCAGCTATAAAAGCCATTAAAGCAGTAAAGAAAACGGTTGCGCCAATACCTGCATATTTGTTTTGTTCACCTTTAGAACATTGTTCTAAAATATCAGTGTCGGCGCCAGAGCAAATGATGAAGAATTGCTTTAGCATAATAAGATTGATTTTTGATTGATTGTCTATTAAACGCTAAAACCTTGATTTTGTTACATAAAATTATAAAAAAAGCCTCGAATTAACGAGGCTTTTCTAAAAATGGAGTTTTAATTTGCTATTAATTATTTAACCAAGATTTTTTTAGTGATATTAATTACGTCTGTTTTTACATTAAATAAATACATACCGTTGTTTAGGTTAATATCTATTTTTTCTGAAGTAATAATACCTTCTGATACTTTTTTACCCGTTATGTCATGAATGGCATAATTAGCTTTTATTAAGCTTTTAGGTACCATAATATATTCTGTAGCAGGATTAGGGAATACATTTATTACACCAGCATTAATATTAGAGATAGATAGAGTAGAAGGGTCAAAACTGTATAGTTCGTTTCCTGTGGTACCGTTATCTCCTTCAAAGTATAAAATGTCGTTTAATACGGTAATCTCGTCTATGTCAATAATGGTATCGTCTAGTTGTTCTATTGTAGTGCCATTGGTTCTAAAAAGATGGCCTTTATTATCGTTAGCATCTTCACCTCGGTAATATAAATAGCCACCGTATTCAGCATAATCCGAAGGGTTGTGGTTATTATTCGTTCCAGAAATATTACTTAGGTTAGTAATGCTATTTGATATAGGGTCTAAAACATAAAGTTGATCGCCATTAGTACCATCATCACCCTCAAAAAATAGTTTTCCATTCCATGCGTATAAATTATTAATGCCACCAAGACTCGTAGCATTTGTAACAGCAACGGTTCCTGCTGTTGTACCATCTGTTTTCCATAAGGCATTATCGGCTTCAAAAAACAACTCAGATCCAATTAAGGTAAAGTTACTTATGCTAGAATCTCCATCTCCAGTATCAATATCTTTAACCAAAGTAAAAGTGTCAGAGTCTGGGTTGTACGTATACAGCTCTCTTCCATAGGTTGCATCGTCTGTAGAATAATTCATGTATATAAATAAAAGGTTATTAAAAGCAATCATATTTGCAGCTACCGATTCGTAACCTGTTCCAGAATCTGCTACTTGTACAGCATCGTTAGTACCATCCCACTCTACAAGTTTATTTGTTGTTTCTGCACCTGTTCCTGGTTGGCTGCCAACTGTAAAGTAGGCCTTTCCGTTAAGTTCTACAAAACGCTGTGGTGCTTCACCAAAAATAGAAGGCATAATATCTACTTTTGTTGTTCCTGCCTCTGTTCCATCAGAAGTCCATAGTTCTGAACTATTGCCATCGTAAGCAGTGAAGTAAAATTGGTTTTTAAAGGTAAAAAGATTAAAAGGAGAACTATTATTAGAACCAGGACGAATATCTTTAATAAATGTAGTTCCAGCTTCAGTTCCATCTGTTATCCAAAGTTCTTTTCCTAAATCGGCACCGCCAGGAGTGTTAGAACCATTAGAATCATCTGCAGCAAAAAAGATTTTTCCATCAAAAACGGTTAAGCTTGAAGGGTTAGAATTAGATGTGCCATTATCGTTAATTTCTTTAACTAAGGTAACTTGAGCGTTTAATGCTAAGGCCCCAAGAATAGAGGCAAATAAAAGTAATTGTTTTTTCATAATTTTAAATTTTAGCTGTTATTTATTGTGGGAGTTTTGGTATTAGTGTGCGTCCTTTGCTAGACGACAAGGTTTCCATAAAAGCAATTAAGGCTTCTATTTCTGGTTTATTAAGATTTAATTTTTTTAAAATAGGCGATGTGTTTGGTATTAAAGAGTCTCTACCTTTACCTAGATATTTTTTCTGGATTGGAGCTGGGTTACCAAGGTTGTAAAACTGAACAACATCTAATAGACTAGGAAAATTACCGTGATGCATCCATGGGCCTGTTCTGGCAACTTCTCTTAAAGTTGGGGTTCTAATTTTACCAATATCTGCCATTTTTTTAGTCACGTTGTATAGCCCAAAATCTTCGTCTTTGGTGCCAAAAAGTGTTTGCCCGTCGTTATGAAATTGGTTATCTGAAAAATACGGTGTGTTGTGGCAATTAATACATCTTGCTTTAGTACGAAATAGGTGTAGCCCTAAAACTTCTTGATTGTTAAGTTTTGTAGAATCGCCCTCAACAAACTTGTCGAATTTAGTTTTATAGCTGTTTACAGTACGTTCGAAGGTTGCAATAGCAAACTGAATTCGTTTAAGAGATACGGAGTCGTTACCAAACGCAGCTTTAAATAACGGTTTGTAGCCTTTTATATTTGCTATTTTATCTACAGCAATATTTAATTTTTCATTCATTTCTAGCGGGTCTCCTATAGGAAATCTCGCTTGGTCTTCTAGGCTAGAAGCACGACCATCCCAAAATAGTGAATGTGCAAAAGCAGAGTTTAGAATGGTCATAGAGTTTCTTGCTCCTGTTTGTCTGTTATGACCAAAGGAACGTGTAGAATTATCGGTCCAAGCTAATTCTGGATTGTGGCAAGATGCACAAGCTATTTGCCCGCTAACAGATAATCTTGGGTCGAAAAACAAGGTTTTACCCAATTTAGATTTTTCCTTGCTATACGGGTTGTATTCTGGGTGTTCTACTTTGGGTAAAGCTCCAATATCTTTAAAAGTCGATTTGTTTATTGTACTATCTAAATTTGGTGCAGGCCATTTAGTAGGGTCTCCGTTAGAGTAAACCGCTCTTAATTTATCTATATTCGTGTATGTTGCTTTATTATCGGTTTTACAAGAAACTATAAGAGTAGCGGTAATAAAGACTAATATAAGATTTGTTTTCATAGTATTTACAGCGTATATACGGTTACACAATTATTAGTTGTTAGATCTTCTGGGTCTGTATAGCTATTTGTATTGTATAGCATATAATTTGATGTAATGGTGCCTCCAAAAACTTCATCATTTGTAAGATTTAATTGAAACTTAATTTCAAAAACACCAGGACTAACTTCGTAGTATGTGCCTTCGCCAGAAATAGCGATTGCATGGCTGTTTCCGTTGGTGCTAGATATGGTTAAAAACTGAGGTATAATTAAAACGGTGCCATTTGTTGTACTTGTTCCGTTTTCTGGATAGAATTCTATGGCTGGATTTACATTAAATCCTGGAGAATTTGCTCGCGAGCCACTATCGTTAGAAAAATATCTTTTTAGGTTAAAAGAGTTTACTGTAGTTGTTGCGAAAGGACTATCGAAGCCAATTTGAAAGGCATGATGATAAATATCGTCTAGCGGATCTTCTGTGCCATTATCATCATAAAGTACAGCATTTTCGTTTGTAGATTCTACAATAACAGGGTAGGTAAAGGCAAAAGTACTTTGCCATGCACAAACACCATCGTTATTAAAATCGTTCCAATGTTCAAGATACGTTCTATAAAAACCATTAGATAAATCGTAAAAATGACTAGCTGTATTTACATCTGGGTCTCTTGGCGTTTTAATAGGTTTAACAATTTGTAGTTTGGTGTTTCCTGTAGCGTTATAATTTTCTGTGTCTACAAGAGTAATAATGGTTTGGTATAATACATCATCATTATTAATGTCTTCGTTTAAAGTAATTTTATAACTAATTGTTGTATCATCATTTTTAGAGTTATCTGTAGAAATGCTATAATCAAATCCATTTAAAAATTCGAGTATTTCAATATTTTCAATTTCAGAAGCAATATATCCGTTAGGAAAATTAACTTCAAACTCTATTTCTTCACCTGCAATTCCTTCTATTTCAATTCTGTTTTCTGATAAAGTATAGGACGTTAAAATGTCTCCTAAGTTAATAGTGAAACTTGTATTGGGATATGTGTCGTTTATATTTCCAAGGTGTATTGAAGTATCTGATACAGATTCTAGATTTAAAACAATGTTTTCTTCATCTGTCCAACGCTCATTAAAACTAACATAAATAGTATCTGTTAGTTTATTGTTTTTAAAGCTTAGTTGGTTTATTGGGTTTATTTTAAATACGCTAGCATCTGCACTAGTGGTTACACTATAATTTACGGTAACTTCGTTTTTTAATGTATAAGAGGTAAGTGTTACCGGGATTTTTAAAGTTTTTATGCTTGTATTGGTGTAGTTTCTAGATGGAATTATAGCACTGCTAACCTGAGGGTATTCTAGAGGTTCGTTATTGCTATTGGTTAAAAAATTAAACCTAACATAGCTAGGTACGTTGTTAGTAGCATCATCATCTTTTGAGCATGACACCATTAAGACAAAGAGTGTAATTACTGCAAGTAGTGTTTTAGTATGTGTCATTTTGTGTTAGGTTTTCGTTAAGGTCTAGGTTACTTTCTGGAATTGGTAATATATATTTGCCAGATGGATAATTTAAAGTGCATGTTGTAGATATACAGCCTTGATTTTTAATAAGGTCTTTTTTATTTCTAGCTAAATCGAACAGGTATTGCCCTTCAAAGCATAGTTCTTTTCTGCGTTCTAGTAAAAGGGCTGTTTCTAAATTATCTGTGCTATCTAGAAGTGTAGCGTTCGCTCTATTTCTTATAATATTAATATCGTTTTTACAATCTTCAAATAATTCAAGACCTAAAGAAGCTTCGGCACGTATTAAATACATTTCGCTAAGTCTAATGCCAACATATCCAGGGTTGTCTTGAAATTTCTTAGTAAAATTATAAGGCACATTTTCTAGTTCACTATCTACTAAGGTTGATAAGTTTTCTTCAAGAAATAGTTGACTTCTTAAGTCATTAGTTTCGTATAGATTTATTAAATCTACTGATGCTACATAATCTGCATAATTAGAGGTTGATGTAAAACCAAAAAAGCTAGACATAGAACCACCAACATTGCCACCTGTATCTCTAGGTATTGAGAACTCTAACAAAATTTCTGAGATTGGTAAGTCGGGTTTTTCCCATTCCGAAATATAGTTTTCAGATGGTGTTAAGGTAATTCCTGAGTTTAAAATAACGTTGTTTGCAGCATCGTAAGCATTTTGCCAATCGCCTTTGTAAATATATACTCGAGCCAAAAGTGCTTGCGTATTGGTTTTATTAAAATAGGAGTAGGTTGGCCCATTTAATAGAACAAAGTCTGAATAATAATCGAGGGCGTTTATTAAATCGTCTATTATAAAAGCATATGTGTTTTTTACGGTTTCTCTTGCTGGGTAAGTTATGCCATTGGTTAATGTTGTTTTATTATAAACAATACCTGTATGGCTAGCATTTGTAGTAAAACTATAATGTTGTGCATATACATTGACTAGTAAAAAGTGAGCATAGGCTCTAATTGTTAAAGCTTCAGCTTTTATTTGATTTCTTTCGGTTTCAGAGATATTTGTAAGCGTTTCAACATACTCTAGAATTAGGTTTGATTGGTTTATAATATCGTAACTAGAATTGTAAAAGGAGCTAAAATCACTTTCCGTAGCCAAATCAGTAAAATGATAAATGTTTTCTAAGTTTCTTGCAGGTGTAATTTGTCCAATATTACTTCCGGTTTCGGTTGGCGTAAAAGTTATGTTTCCAGATTGTAAATCGGCATATACAGCAAAACGTTCGCCTCTAACATTTTCTTCTAAACTAGAGTATGCGCCATTTAGAGCTGTTACAATGCCTTCAAAACTTGATAGTTGCTCGGTGATAGAGGTTTGCGATCCAGGTTCTTGTTCTAAAAAACTACTGCAGTTATAGCAGGTTATTAAAAGTGTTAATATAGAGAGTTTACAGAGTTGTTTAATGTTTGTCATCGCCTTAAAATTTTGCATTTAATCCCATTGAAATTGTTCGTGCTTGTGGGTAGGTAAACCTAAATTGCCTAATGCCATTTATACCTTCTGGACTTTTGTCTTTATACCAATACAACACATTTGATACATCGATATAAACAGAAAGAGCATCAAGAAAAGCCACACTTTTTCTTGGGAAACTGTAATTTAAATTCACGTTACTTATTTTTAAAGAAGTGGCATCGAATAAATACTTATCGTAATTAGAAATTGGAGGGTTGTTACTTGTTACAATAGGTTGTAAAACTTGGTCGCCTTGGTTTCTCCAAAAATCGTATGCATTAACCGATAGGTTTCTGTTAGAGGTAATATTATATTTAGAGATAAGCTCGTCTTGCGCAAGAAAATCGCCTCCTATTTGAAAACTTCCACGAATAGATAAACTTAGGTTGTTATTTACGGTAAATGTGTTATTAAAACCTCCGTAGGCATCTGGTTGGGCGTCTCCAATTGGTACCCAGTCAGAACTATCAAACAAACTGTTGTATGTTACAGCATCGTATATTTGGCCATCTTTTTCTAGTAAATCTCGACCAGTTGCAGGGTCAATTCCTGCCCATTTAACGCCCCAAAGCGTAGATGTGCTATAGCCAACTTGTTGCGCAAGTGCTTTTTCTGCAGAGGAAAACTTACTCCCTAAACCTTTAAGCTCTGTAACTTCACTTTCTAAAGTCGAAATATTAAAAGATGTACTCCATTTAAAGTTCTTTTTTTGAAACCATTTAACTTGTGTTGATAGCTCTAAACCTCTATTATACATACTCGCTGCATTAATTTGAACAGCACTATACCCTGTTTCGGTAGGTATGTTTCTACTTGTAATTAAGTCGCTAATATTGTCGTGGAAATACTCTAGCGTTAAGCTAATAGAATTTAAAAAGTTGAAATTTAATCCTGCATTAAATTTGGTATTTTTCTCCCAACTTAATTTGCCATTAGGAGCAGAGGTAGGGTAGGCTTCATTAAAATTATTGTAACCACCATTGTTATTGTTAACTGTATATAGTCCTTTAGATCGGTAAGAGCCTATTCTAGAATTTCCTGTTGTACCATAACTTACTTTAAGTTTTAGTAAATCTATCCAGTTACTAGATGTTAAAAAGTTTTCGTTCGATAAAATCCAACTTAAACCAGCAGCACCATTATAGGCAACATTGGTATCGTCTCCAAAAACAGAACTTTGATCGCGCCTAAAATTTCCTAAGAAAAAGTAACGTTTTTTATAATTATAACTTAATTGAGAAAGGAATGATACTTGCGAGTTATAACTAATATCGTTAGAGTAGGTTTGGTTTCCTGTAGTTTCGTTAATTGTTGTGGTTGGGTTGTCGTCTTGCAAGGCATCTTCTACATTATTTAGAATATTAGGATTTACAAAACCTTTACCAGCCTTGTAATTAAAATTGGTTTCTTCTTTAGCTAATTGAAAACCAATAGTACCATCTATAGCATGGTTTTCGTCTAGTTGTTTGTTAAAATTAGCTTGCGTTTGCCAGTTCCATTTTGTACTATTTCTTTCGTTTATAAGCCTACGCCCATAAGCAGGATACGATATGTTATTATACTCAAACGTTCCGTTAAATTGACCACTTTCGTTTTCGCCAGAAAAGTAACGGTCTTGTTCTTTATCTCTATAAGTTAATCCGAATAGCGAAGATATTTTTACAGCATCAGAAATTTGATAAGCCACATTTAAGCTTCCTAATATGCCATAAGTATTTGTTAGGTTTTTATTCTGATTTATAGCAGCTAAAGGATTTCCTAGACCTGTTACCCCTACATCGGCATATGTGCCATCGTTATTGTAAATAGGGAGTGTTGGTGCAAATGCATAACTATAGTAAATGTTTGGAGCATCTTTTTTTATGTAACTAGGGTTTAGAGATAAATTAACATCAATTTTTTTGTGTTTATAACCTAAGTTAATACTCGCATTTAATTGTTTTGTGGTGTTGCCAATTTGCGGTTCGTCTATTTTTAAATATGTTAAACTTGTACGGTAGCTAATTTTGTTTGATGCACCCGAAACATTAAGGTTGTATTTGTTGTAAATTCCTGTTTGGTTTAATAAGTTAAACCAATCTGTGTTTACACCATTATAACCAGCAGATGTATAATCGTTTGTTGTATTTCTTAAATATGCGTCTCTAAGCTCGTAATATTGTTTGCCACTTAAATATTCTATTTGGTTTATGGCAGAAGAAATACCTAATTGTGTTGAAAACCCAAATTTGGTTTTTCCTTTTTTTCCTTGTTTTGTTGTTATTAATATAACGCCATTTGCTCCATCAGCTCCATAAATACTTACAGCTGCTGCATCTTTTAAAACGGTAAAACTTTCAATGTTTTCTGGTGCTATTTGAGAAAGAGGATTCGATAAATCTTCTGTTAATGTGCCACTAGCATCAAAAAACTGACTGTCAATACCAGATTCTTCGGTCATTATTACGCCATCAATAATAATTAAAGGCTGGGTTGAGGTTCCTAAAACAGCACTGTTTAAGGGAGTTAAGCTACCTTGTCCACGAATATTTATACTTACTGGGCCACCAACTCCAGAAGTGTTTTCTATTAAAACTCCAGCAATTTGACCGTCGACCATTTTATCTATACTTTCTGATGCTTGCTCTACAGCAATATCTTTAGAGTTAAGTGTTTCAATACTACCAACAACCTCTTCGCGAAGTGTTTTTGTTCCGTAAGACGATGTAACAATGACTTGGTCTAACTCGCTTGCCGACTCTTTTAAATAAAATATAAATTCTGATTTATTACCAACCACATGAGTTTGAGATTCCATGCCTAAATAAGAGATAACAAGTTCTATACTGTTTATATTACTGCCATTTAGTTTATATGTAAACTCGCCATTAATATTGGTTACAGCTCCAGCTCTTGTGCCTTTTAGTACAATTGTAGCACCTGGTAAAGGTAAGTTTGTATTCGCGTCTAGCACTTTACCTTTTATTAATCTTTGGTCTTGTTGAGATATAGATTTTTGTAACTGCTTTGCTTTTTGTTCAATCAATAAAATTTGATTGTTTTTTAGCACATAAGTAAGCCCTGTGCTTTTTAGTAGAGTACTTAAAGCATTTTCTAAACTTACATCGCTTACATTTAAATTAACTTTTTTGTTTAAGTCAATTTTGTTTGCATTGTAAATAGCACGGTATGCAGACTGTTGTTCAATTAATTTTAAAACAGCACCAAAAGATTGGTTTGTAGTGTTAATCGAAATGGTTTTGCTCTGTGCTATGGCATTTTCGCAAATAAAAGTAATTCCTAAAAAAAGAATTAACACTTTTGCATGTCGTTTAAAAAAATACTTCATTTATTAATTGTTGCTAATTATTATTTGGTTGTCTTTTATGTGGTATTCAAAAAAGGTGTCGAATTTTAATAAATCTAGAATATCTTCTAGAGTCGATGTTTTAAAGTTTATAGTGCCACTAAATTCTTGCGCTTCTAATAGTTTATTGTTATTAACTATTTTTACGTTAAAGGCACGTTCAAGTTTTTTAGAAAAAGAACTAAAGTGTGCCGATTCTAGAATTATTTCACCATAAATCCATGATGTGTATAATGCAGTGTCTACTTTATTAAGTTTAAATGTGTTTGATGCAGCATGCCAAGATGCCTTGTGTTTGGGTGTTAATAAAATATTATTACTTGTTTGGTTTAAGCTAAAAGCTTTTACAGAACCTTCTACTAGAACACACTCGGTTGCTTGTCGCTCTGGATAGGAATTTAAATTAAATTTAGTGCCTAAAACCTCTATGCCAATATTGTTTATGTTAACAATAAATGGTCGGTTTTTATCGGTTTCAACTTCAAAAAAGGCTTCACCTTCTAGAAAAACAAGGCGATTAGAATTTTGGCTAAATTGCTTAGGGTATTTAAATGTTGTACCAGAATTTAAATGTACTTTAGTCCCGTCTGATAGTGTAACTTTAAACGTTTTTCCTAAAGGAATTTTTAATGTATGATACTCTAAAGCCTTTGTTGTTTGCTCTAGTTTATAGATTATTTCGTTATTATTTTGTTTTGCAATAATTTGACCTTGGGGAGTAGTAACATGTGCTTTGTTAAGTTCTATTTTTACAGATGCATCTTTGGTTTCTAAAACAACAGCGTTTGGTTGTTGCTTTTCTTTATTTAATAATGTAAAAGTAATTTTACCAATAGCAATAAATAAAATTAATAGTGCAGCATATTTAAACCACGCTTTATATTTTTTAGGTTTTGTTTTGTTAATCTTATTTTTAAGGTTTTTCCATGCTAATTTTTGGTTGTTATTGTTAACAGCAGACAGCATCCATGCTTTTTTTAAAGTTATAAACTCTTTTTTGTTGGCTTCGGAGGCGTCTATCCATTCAAAAATTAATTCGACTTCTTCTTCGGAGGCGTTTCCATTTAAGTATTTTACAATTAAATCAGAAATCATGGTGTTTTGTTTTTTAGTTTATGGTGTATAAGTAAGTACACGCTATTTTTAAAAAACCCTATTTTATTTATCTATTCTTATTTAGACTCATTAAAAATAAAGACAAAAGTATGAGAAATGATAGATTTAAGAACTATGAATTCTTAAAATATTTTAAAAAAAAATTTAAATGCTAACTGTTACTTTGTTTAAATACGAAGTGTTTTGTTTTAGTAGTCTGAAAATATAATTGTTACGAGAATAACGGGTAGATATTCTGATAGACTGAGCCTTAATATTTTTAAAGCTTTTGTCATGTGGGCTTCAACGGTTTTAACTGTAACGTTTAGCTCGTTAGCAATATCTTGGTTTTTTTTATTGTCGAAACGCTTTTTTAAAAAGATAACTCTTGTTTTTTCTGGTAAGTTTTTAATAGTTTTTGAAATTAAATCTTCTAACTCTGATATGGCTAGAGTATCAAAATTCATGGAATTTAAAATATCAAAATCTAATTCTCGTTCTTTTTTATTTAATATCTTGCTTTTATACCGTTCTTTAACTTGATTGTGCCTAATAGCATTAAGGCATTTAGATTTTGCAAAAGTGTATAGAAAAGATTCTATACCGTTAACTTTCTCAATTTTTTCTTTGTTAAGCCATAGGTTTAAAAAGGCATCTTGAGTTATACCTGCAGATTTTGGTTTGTCGTAAATAAACTGAATGCAAAACCCTAAAATATGGCTGTAATACTTATTGAAAAAATACTCGAAAGCTTTTTCGTTACCAACCTTTAGGTTTTTAAAGTTTAATAATTCTGTTTTGCTATAATCTTGCATTATAATTTGTCACTTGGTGTGCATGGGGAAAATCAAAAATACAACTTTTAAAGCAACAACTATTGTATTAGTTTTATAGCATGCCCCAAAGAGCCTTTTACTTTCCAGACCTAATACTTTCTATTATAACGGTAGATATAATTAATATTCCGCCAATAAATGTATTAATGGTTGGTATTTCGTTTAAAAAAATAAAGGCGAAAATAATACCGTAAATGGGTTGCGTGCTCATAATTATACTTGCAGTACTGGCCGAAAAGTTTTTTAATCCTTTTACAAATAGACTGTGTCCAATAGCAGTAGATAATAATGCTAAAAATATAACATAAGGGTATTGCGTTGTAATGCCAGAAGTGTCTAAAAAGAATAAAACGGGAGATATGGTTAGAGTAACAACAAAAAGCTGATAAATCATTACTGTTTTTCCGTCGTAAGATTTTGATGTGTTTTTTAGCATAATATTTCTTAAAGAGAATATTATGGCAGAAAATACACCCCAAAATACACCTTGTACGTTTGTGTTTTCTATATTTAATTCTGGAACTAAAATATAAAGGCCTATTAAAACTAAAATAGCTAATAGTAAATGGGTTTTGTTAAATGGGGTTTTTCTAATTAATGGTTCTAGAATAGAAGTTATAGCAGGAAATGTGTATAACGATAGCATACCAATAGATACGTTAGATACTTTTATAGCATAAAAATAGGTTACCCAATGTGCGCCTAAAAATAAGGCGCTGGTAAATATTATTGTTTTATCTTTTTTAGAGGTGATTTTTAAATTTTTCTTTTTGTACAAGCAAAAAAGAAAAAGAATAATTAAAGCTAAAAAAGCCCGCCACCATATAATTACAGCAGCAGGCATACTTATATATTTGCCTAATACACCAGCAACACTTATTAGTAATGTAGATAAGCAAAGTTCTAGTACGTTTTTTAAATGTTGATTTTTCATGGTGTGTTGCTAGCTTGTGTTAGCGATTGTAATGGCATCCTTTTTTTGCTGCCATAAATGGCAAAAAAAGATATAATGGAAAGCGCGACCCTTGTGGTAACACCCAAATTATTTTGATAATTCTGTAAAATATTTATAAAAATATGGTATAGTTTCTATACCTTTTAAATAGTTGAAAATTCCAAAGTGTTCGTTGGGCGAGTGTATGGCATCGCTATCTAAGCCAAAGCCCATTAAAATGGTTTTACTTTTTAGTTCTTGCTCAAATAAAGCTACTATAGGTATGCTGCCACCGCTGCGCTGTGGTATGGGGGTTTTTCCAAAGGTTTCCTCGTAGGCTTTGGATGCTGCTTTGTAGCCTATATTATCTATTGGTGTAACATAACCTTGCCCACCGTGATGTGGTGTTACTTTTACGGTAACGCCTTTGGGTGCAATGCTTTCGAAATGTGTTTTAAATAATTGGGTAATGTTTTTCCAATCTTGGTTTGGTACTAAACGCATTGATATTTTAGCGTAAGCTTTACTTGCTATTACGGTTTTGGCGCCTTCGCCTGTATAACCTCCCCAAATGCCATTTACATCGAGTGTTGGGCGAATGGAGTTGCGCTCGTTGGTGGTGTAGCCTTCTTCTCCGTAAACTGCATCTATGTTTAGTGCTTTTTTGTAATTGTTTAAATTAAATGGTGCTTTGGCCATTTCTGCACGTTCTTCTTTACTTAATTCTTCTACATGGTCGTAAAAACCGGGAATGGTAATATGGTTGTTATTGTCGTGTAGTGATGCTATCATTTTAGTAAGCACGTTAATAGGGTTTGCTACCGCACCACCATAAAGTCCAGAGTGTAAGTCTCTATTTGGGCCTGTTACTTCTACCTCGACATAGCTTAAGCCACGCAACCCTGTGGTTATTGAAGGAATGTTGTTGGCTATCATGCCAGTGTCTGAAATTAAAATAACATCGTTTTTTAATTTGTCTTGATTATTTTTTACAAAGGTTGATAGGTTTACGCTGCCAACTTCTTCTTCGCCTTCAATCATAAACTTTACGTTGCATGGCAGTTGGTTTGTAGAGGTCATAAACTCTAACGCTTTTACATGCATGTACATTTGCCCTTTGTCGTCGCAAGCTCCTCTGGCAAAGATAGCTCCTTCTGGATGTTTTTCTGTTTTTTTAATTACGGGTTCGTATGGTGGAGAATCCCATAACTCTATTGGATCTGCGGGTTGTACGTCGTAATGCCCATACACCAAAACAGTTGGTAGGTTTTTATCAATTATTTTTTCGCCATATACTATTGGATAACCGTCGGTTTTACAAATTTCGACCAAATCGCATCCAGCATTTTCTAAGCTTGTTTTTATGGCATCTGCTGTTTTTAAGACATCGTTTTTATAGGCTGTGTCTGCACTTACAGATGGTATTTTAAGTAAATTTATAAGTTCGTTTAAGAATCTGTCTTTGTGTTCTGCTATGTATGATTGGATTTCTTTCATGTTTTAGGAATAAAATTATAGTCAAAAGTAGAAAAAAAGAATGTTTTTTGCCTTAAGAGTTTGGAATTTAAAAATCTTGTTTATATTTGCAGTCCTTTAGCGGGCGTGGTGGAATTGGTAGACACGCTAGACTTAGGATCTAGTGCAGCAATGTGTGGGAGTTCGAGTCTCCCCGCCCGCACAAAAAGCCAACTTATTGTAAGTTGGCTTTTTTTGTTTTCTTTTTTTAGAAAGACCTACTTGTGTAAGCGCTTAAAAAAAAGGGTTTTATTTTTTTAACTCGAGTTTAAAAAAAACTACTTTTTACTTTGCTGTTCTTTAATTGTATCTGCATTTATATCAAATTTCTTGTTGTCAAGATTTGTATTTTCTGAAGGGTTGGTAGGAGCGTTTTGTTCTACTTTTCTTTTAAATTTTCTTTTGTCGTCAATTATTCCCATGAATTTTAATTTTTTAATTATTAATGTTTATTGTTAGTATATCTAACAACTATTATAAATATAATGGGGATGATTCTTTAAAATTAACTCAAACGCTATAAATCTTTGCTCTATTAACGGGTTTAAATAGGTGATTTGTTTTAAAATCATATGAGTTCAAAATATAAGTGATATAGCAAACTGTTACGCCTATTGCAATGTAGATTTGAATCAAGTTAAACTATTAAAAACAAAAAATAATATGAAATTGAAAGATAAAAAAGTAGCCATTTTAGCGACAGACGGATTTGAAAAATCAGAACTTTTTGAACCCTTAAATGCGCTTAAAAATGAAGGAGCACAAGTAGATATTATTTCTGTAAAAGAAGGAGAGATTAAAAGTTGGGATGGTGATAATTGGGGAGAAACTATTAGTGTAGATAAATTGGTAGATGACGCTAATGTTTACGATTATAACTCTTTATTGCTTCCTGGCGGGGTTGCAAATCCAGATTTATTAAGAACACATGATAAAGCTATAGATTTTATTAGAGCATTTTTTAAAGCGAGTAAACCTGTAGCTGCAATATGCCATGCACCATGGTTATTAATTAGTGCTAAGGTTATAGAAAATAGAAAAGTAACATCGTACCATAGTATAAAAGACGATGTTGTTAATGCAGGAGCAAACTGGGTAAATGAAGAAGTAGTTGTAGACGAAGGCTTAGTAACAAGTAGAAATCCTAAAGATTTACCTGCTTTTATAGCAAAGGTAATAGAGGAAATTCGAGAAGGTAAGCATGAAGGTCAGGTTGTAAATGCATAAAGAAAAGTTATCATGAATTGTTCATGATTATTGGTTGGTGACAAGAGTCGGTAGATTAATATCTATCGGCTTTTTTATTTTTAAATTATAAATCTTGGTGTATTTGAGGTAGTAAAGAAATGTATAAAGCTAATAGAGCATTTAAGCAACTAGTATCTTTCAACTTAAATAAAATGTCAATATTGCTTAAATATCCTATTATAATTTGTGGCCAAGATTATTTACAAATAAAAACTGCTAGCGCGTTTAAACAATATTTTGAACCAAATAGCAAAGGGATAAAAAAACTCCGTTTAGACAAGCAATTTACAGATGAGAATTTATCTTAAAATATGAAAAACACGATATTTTACAAAAAATGGCTTCGTTTTATAATAGGGGCTTTTTTTATTTTAATGCTATTAATTTTTGCGTTACAAGAATATGCAGTATATAAAATTGATTCTATTATTTCTGAAAAATTACCAGCTCAAATAGAACTTAATTATAACAGTATGGCATTAAATTTATTTGTTAATACAATTAATATCAAGGATGTTAAATTTAAGGTTTTACCAGATAATAAATTAGGTAAGGAAATAAACATTGGTGCTAGTAAAATAAATATTAAAGGTCTAGATTATTGGGCGCTATGGAAAAAGGAATGTGTTATAGTGCGAAAAATTAGTGTTTACAATACAGATATAGAGCAAAAAGATAATGCAACAAATCTTATAGATTTAGCTATTAAAAATGCATTTTTTGAGCTAAAAAAATTTAAAACTAGTGCAGACATAGCGAAACAAAAAATTCCTTTTAACTATAGCAACGCGAGTTTAAATTTAGATAGTTTAACTTATAATCTTACAGATTTTGAAATATTAACCATTAAAGCACTTTCTTACAGAAATCAAAACTTAAAAACGGGAGCTATTTCTGTAAAAACGAAATATGATGTTTCAGAATTATCAAATAAGATTGATAAGGAGCGCGACCATGTACAGTTACAGATAAAAAACTCTATTGCTAAAAATTTAACTTTGTCGGTACTTAATGATAGCTTAAAAATTGAAGCAGAACAGTTTAAATTTAATCAAAGCAATCTTAAGTTGTACAGAGATAAAACTTTACCAGACGACGTACATACTAAATTACTTTATAGTGCAATGTTAAGAAAGCTACCTATAAAATTGCAAATAGATACTTTGTTGTTAAATGGACAAAATATTTCTTATACAGAAAAAGTGTTAAATGAAATACAACCCACACCTATATTATTTAAAAGATGGAGTGCACGTATAGATAACTTGTCTAATATTAATCAAGAAAAGACACATGTAAAATGTACTGCTTTATTTATAGATGATGCGCCAATAGAACTTAATTTTAACTTTAACACAGCTAACCGTAATGATAGTTTTGAAGCATCTATAATTATAAAAAATCTTAAAATTAAGGCTATTAATCCATTTTTAGAGTCGAATGCACAAGTACGAGCAAACGGAGTTTTTCAAGAATTATATTTGACAGTAAGTGGCAATTATATAAAGTCTTCTGGAGATATGAAAATGAAATATGAAGATTTTCAATTTCAAATTTTAGACGAAAATAGGTTAGGAGTTAAAAAATTAGTTACTACCATAGCAAATCTTTTTACAAACGATGGCTCTAAAACAGATGCCAATGGTTATCGTTATGGAGAGATTAATGTAGAGCGAGATAAAACAAAATCTTTTTTTAATTATTTATGGCTTAATACTAAAGATGGTTTAAAGAATACCGTTACTGGTAATGGTAAAAAAAGAAAATAAAAACACACGATATATGAGAACTAAAAAAAGAAGCATGTTAAGAAAAAAACGGTTTTTAATTCCAATTGCAATATTAACCATTTTAATAACAGCTAGAATAGTGTTGCCTTATTTTGTAAAAAACTATGTAAACACAGTACTTGCAGATATACCAGGTTATTACGGTGAGGTTGCAGATATAGATATATCTCTTATTACGGGTAAATATGTTATTAATAATTTATTTTTAAATAAACTCGATGCCAATACCCAAATACCAGTTTTAGATTTAGAAAAAACCGATATTTCAATTGCTTGGAGTGCATTAGTTAAAGGGAAAATTGTTAGCGAAGTTATTTTAACTAGACCTCAGTTTATTTACGTGTTCGAAGATCAACAGATAAACGAAGCAAAAGATCCCGATTTTGACGATTGGTCTAAAGCTCTTACAGATTTGGTGCCTATAAATATAAATCACCTAGAAATTATTAATGGTAAAGCATCGTTTGTGCAATTGGCTGCAGATCCTAATATCGATTTACAATTAAACCATATAGAGCTAAATGCTACTAATTTAAGAAACGTTATTCGAACGGGTAGCGAATTACCTTCTAAAGTCGAAGCTACAGCAGTTTCTATTGGTAACGGTAATTTTGTTCTAGATGGAAAAATGGATTTGGTAAAGAAAATTCCAGATGTAGATATGTCTTTCTCGCTAGAAAATGCATCTGCATTAGCTTTAAACGATTTTACCACGCATTATGCTGGTATTGATTTTGCTGAAGGAGAATTTAATGTGTTTAGCGAAATAGCTATTGCTAATGGTTATTTAACAGGGTATTTAAAACCTTTATTAAAAGATTCTAAGCTAATAAGTGCCGAGCAAGATGGCTTTTTAAACACCCTTTGGGAAGGGTTTGTTGGTTTCTTTAAATTTCTTCTAAAAAACAAAGGGAATAATACTTTGGCTACTAAAGTACCTATTTCTGGAGACTTAAATCAAGTAGAATCTAAAGTATGGCCAACCGTATGGAATATTTTTAAAAATGGTTGGATAGAAGCTTTTCAAGGTAGTGTAGATAATGAGATTGATTTTAAAGATGCAGAAAAAGCTTCAAAATCTTAGCAACTGAAATACAACGCTTTTGCAATTAATTATTTTAATAGATGCATATAGTATGGGCAATGTATAGAGTTATTAATTGTATAAATATAAAAAGTTCACCCTTTTATTACGGTGAACTTTTTATGTGGTACTATTCTAAATCTTAAAATCAAGAATGTTGTTTTTTTGAGATATGTTTTCTTTGGGTATATTATTAAAAAACTCTGCCATTTCGGTATCGCTCGACGGGCTATAATTAGCCAATACTGTACCTTTACTTTTTAAACCTATTTCTATAATATATAGTATAGACATATCGCCAGGGTTGCTTAAACCCTCAAACCTATGCTTAGCTACAACTTTTATGTCAGCAGGTTTATATTCTGTTTTAGTAATTAAATCTATCAAGTTATTATTGGCTATTCTGTAATTAGAAGTATAGCCCATATCTTGATATTTATCTATGTAATCTTTTTCGCTTTTTAAATTGTTCTTTTCCATTTTGCTGTTTTTTATTTTAAAAAAAAGCAGGCGGTTTTCTATAAAGAAATCGCCTGCAAGTTATTGCTATATAATTAGTAGTATATTAACTTTAGTCTGTAGCGTCATCTATTTCGTCTTCTACTTCTTCTGCGCCTTCTTCAATAGCATCGCCTGCTTCGTCAATACTTTCTTCTACTTTTTCTGAAGTGCTTTTTTGATCTCTACAACTTGTAAAAGTTGAAAGTGATGCAGTAAATAATAATGCAAATGTTAGGTATAAAATTGATTTTTTCATGTTTTTAATTTTAAAGGTTATATTTATTTTATGTATTAAAATTATATTATAGTCTTTTTCGGCCTCCTATAAGTGACACTACAAAAAGGATAAGAAAAATAAAGAATAGTACTTTAGCGATGCTTGCTGCACCAGCAGCTATGCCTCCAAATCCAAGAACTGCAGCAATTATTGCTAATATTATAAATGTGATTGTCCAACGTAACATAATGTTTTGTTTTAAGGGTTAAATTTTAAATTGATGCTTTATCAATTGCTATAGTGTAAAGATGGTTAATTGATTGGAAACAGGTAATCTCAATACGTTTGATTATTAACTCATTACGTTTTTTGTGGTTTGCTAGAGTATCATGCAAACAAAAAGGAGATGCATTTAAGCATCTCCTTTTTATAATTTGTATTTTTTATTCTTAACTTAAATCTTCTAAACGTTTTACAGTTTTTAAATCAGATTTAATAGTATTAATTTGATACGATAAAATACTATTTGTACTAGCAGGCAATGTCGCCTCTTTTAATACATGTTCGTATTCGTCTATGGCAGCTTTTTCTCCTCTAATAGATTCTTCTAGCATGGCTTCTGCATTATCTTTAGTAAAGAAGGCTTTAGTGTCCATCCAAGCACGGTGCATATTTCCTTGTATGCTACCACCTTTTTCTGGTTCTTCTCCAAATAGTTTAATTTCTGCTTTTAGAGCATGTCCAAAATCTTTACGTTCTTCACTTTTTCTTTGAAAGAAAGCTTTAAGATTTGTGTTTTCGGTATTTTCGGCAGCAGTTTTATATCCTTTTTCCGCATCGTATGTCTTTTCTAAAAGGTTATTTAAGTGAGTTCCTACAGTTTCTGTGTATGCGTTCATAATAATTTATTAAAATTTAAATGATCGGAATTTTCTTTTGCTGATGTATTCCGTTTAACATCTGCAACAAAAATAATATCAAATAAAAGTTATGATTGATGCAAAAAAATGAATTATTAGTGCATTTGATTATTGTTTGTTTATGATACGTGTTAAATAAAAGTAGAATAAAAAGAGTAGTAGTCTAGCTATATAATATCTAGTAAGTTAATCTTGAGATTTTGTCATTAGGTTTTTAGCAAACATTATAAACAGATTAAAAAAAGGATTAATTGCATAGCTTCTTTTCTAAGTTAATAATTAAAGGTATAGGGTTAAAAGACAATCGAAATCTAATTTAAATTGCACAAAAAAATATAAAATGATAAAGCCAAATACAGATTTACCAAGTCTAAAACTACCTTTAATAACAGATAAAACATGGGAGCTAAGCGGGCAGCAAAGCGAAACATTCACCGTTTTAGTTTTTTATAGAGGGCTTCACTGTCCGGTATGTAAAGCATATTTAGAAGACTTAGCTACTAAATTAAAAGATTTTAATAAGCGCGGTGTAAAAGTAATAGCTATAAGTAGTGATAGTGAAGAGCGAGCAAAAAAATCAGGAGATACATGGAATGTGCCCGAACTTTCTATAGCTTATAATTTAACCGAAGATAAAGCTAGAGCATTTGGTCTTTTTATATCTAATGGTATTTCAGATAAAGAACCCAATGTTTTTTCAGAGCCTGGTGTGTTTTTAGTAAGGCCAGATAACACACTCTATGCCTCGGCAATACAAACTATGCCTTTTGCAAGGCCAAATTGGAACGATATTTTAAATGCCATTGATTACATTAATAAAAATGATTATCCCGCAAGAGGAGGAAAGTAGTAACTGCTTTTAATACACAACGTAAAATGCCTTAAGCTAAAATTATTTGAGGTGTTTTTTAAAGACATTATACTATTAAGAAGCGTACAATGCTTTTGGATTAAGATAAAAAGTAATAGCGTTAAAAAGACAATTGGTCTTGGCTTAATTTTATCCTGTAATTTAAAAATAATATTAACAACTTCTATTTTAAAATACAATTTACTTGTTTAAAATAGAACTATAATACTAATACATAACATTTATGAAAAAGATAGAAATTGCACTTATAGTCACTTTATTTTTTAGTGGTTTTATCAATGCACAAAACACTACAACCACCGAACAATTAGAACCTTTTAACGAGCTAAAAGTTTTCGATCAAATTAATGTGAAGCTAGTACAAAGTAATAAAAATTATGCAACAATATCTGGAGATGATACAGACGAAGTTAGTATTGTTAATAATGATGGTAGGCTTAAAATACGAATGGAAATCGATAATTTTTTAGATGGTAATAAAACATACCTTACTCTATATTATACAGAAGATTTACAATTGGTTGATGCCAACGAGGGTGCTAAAATTAAAACAGACAATAAGCTTAAATCTAATTATTTAACGCTTCGTGCCCAAGAAGGAGCAGAAATTGACGCTGTTATAACTTCTCAAAATTTAAACTCTAAGGCAGTGTCTGGAGGTGAAATTAAAGTGTCTGGTACAACAGACGACCAAGATATTACTATACGCAGCGGAGGCGAATATCATTCAAAAGGATTAGAGTCAGAAAAAATAGACGTAGCTGTTTTTGCAGGAGGTATGGCAAAAGTAACAGCTAAAGAATATATAGACGCAAATGTAGTAGCTGGTGGTAAAATTGAAATATTTGGTAACCCAGAAACTGTTAAACAAGACAAAAAACTTGGAGGATCTATTGTTATGAGATAATAACCCTAGATTTTATTTATAGAATATAAAGAGAAGAGGTTGGGGTTATTCTTAATCTCTTTCTTTATTAAAACAAATTATATATACTAAATTTTGAAAATAAAAAAAACACATATACATCCATTTAAAATTGTTGTTTTATTAGCGGTCACAGCTTTGTTTAGTGCTTGTGCTACGCATAAACTTCAAGTTAAAAAGGATTTAGAATTCGAAGTAAAAACTCAAAATAAATCGCATTCTTTTTTTATTGTTGGAGGTTTTGGTAATAATAAGGTAGATAAAAACAATAAAACCTTAACAAACCTTTTAAAATCAAGTTTAAAAAAGGCCGATAAAAATAGCACACTACTATTTGTTGGAGATAATATTTCAGAAAAAAAAGGAGCTTGGCATAAAGATAAAACTCTAATTAAAGAACAATTGACATTGGCAAAAAGCTTTAAAGGTCAGGTTGTTTTTTTGCCAGGAACCAACGAATGGAAAAGCAAGCATATAGATTCAATTCAAAAGGTAGAAGAATATCTAGACGAGGTTAAAAACCAAGAAGATTATGTGCTACCTAAAAATGGATGTCCGTTAGAGTTTATTAACATAAACGAATCGCTTGATTTGCTGTTAGTAGATTCGCAATGGTTTATTTCTAATTGGGAAAACGTAGTTAATATTAATAAAAAGTGCACAGATATTGTAACTCGTAAGCGATTTGCAGAAGAGCTGGAAGGTTATATTAACGATGCTCAAGGTAAAAACTTAGTAATTGCTATGCATCATCCTATATTTAGTAATGGTGTTTACGCAGGGCATAATAGTTTTAAAAATGTCATGGCGCCTATTCCTGTTGTTAGCACTTTGCATAAAGGCGTAGATTATTTAGGCGATTTTTCTAACGGAAATCTTTTAGCAAGACCTTACAATGGTTTTAGAGCTCTAGTAGCTTCTTTAGCAAAAGCATCCAATAGAATTACAATTGTCTCTGGTCACGAAGAGAGTTTACAGTATCTTAAAGGAGGCGATATTCATCAAATTATAAGTGGGTCAATAGGTCGAAGTGCACCAACAAAACGCAGTAAGAGTACAATTAATAGCGTAGGTGGTAATTTGCCTTACGAAGGTGTTTTTACATACGGAAAAAAAGGTTTTGTTCAGTTAGATTATTTTAAAGATGGATCTTCGCAAGTACATTTTATAACTACAAATAGTAAGCCCGCTCGTTTTTCTGTCTTAGACAAATTTATAGAGAATACGAAGCAACAAAATGTTACTAATACAGCATCAAAAGAAAGTGTAAACACTGTATATAATCTTAGCAAAAGAGAAAAACACGGAAATTTTTTTAAATTTTTATGGGGAAATCGCTATCGCGATTATTACTATAAACCTGTTACAGCTCCAATAGCTTATTTAGATACTTTAAATGGCGGACTACATTTTACAAAAAAAGGAGGTGGACATCAATCTTACTCCATTCGTTTAGAGGACAATAAGCAAAGAGAATTTGCCATGCGTTCGTTACGTAAAGATCCTCTCAAATTTTTAAAATTTAGAGTTCCAGGTGTTGCATTTACTCAAAACGATTACAAAGGGTCTTTACCAGAAGATTTAATTTCAGATTTCTTTACAACAGCACATCCTTACATGCAAATGGTTATTAATCCTATGGCCAAATCTGTAGATGTTAACCATGCGAATACCAAATTATTTTATGTGCCTAGTCAGTCTGAATTAGGAAGGTTAAATAGCACGTTTGGTAATCAGCTTTATTTTATAGAGCAACGTCCATCAGACGAGCAATTAAATTACAAGGGGTATCGCAGAACTATAGATGAAAAAGGAAAAATTACCGATTTTGAAAGCACAACTGATATGCTTGAAAAAATTAAAAGCGATGAATCTTACAGCGTCGATCAGCAAAGTTTTGTTAGAGCGCGAGTGTTTGATATGCTTTTAGGCGATTGGGATAGGCATGCAGACCAATGGCGATGGGCCGAGTACGAAACACCAGATGGTAATAAAGAATTTATGCCTGTTCCTAGAGATAGAGATAATGCTTTTCCAAAGTTTGATGGCACAGCAATAAATATTATTCAATGGTTTATTCCTATTACTAGGCAGTGGCAATCTTACGGACCAACTATTAAAAATACTAAATGGTTAAATTATGCTGGTAGTAAGCTAGATAAAACCATTTTAACCAATTGCGATGCAAGTAATTGGGAGAAGGAAGCTATATATATTAAAAAACAACTTACTAATGCTAAAATAGATGAAGCATTTAAAAGATTACCAAAAGAAGTACAGGATAGTACGTCTAATTATATAAAAGAAAGTCTTAAAGAACGTTTGAAGCTATTGCCTAAATACGCAAAAGATTATGGAGAATATTTAGAAAGAAGAATTGTTTTATATGCATCAGAAAAAGATGATGAAATTAAAATTAGTCGTCTTGCTGAAGGAAAAACTAGAGTTGAAATGAGAAGATTAATATCGAAAGGAAAAAATAAAAAATTCTTTGACCGACTGTTCAATGAAGATAAAACTGATGAAATTTGGGTTTATGGTTTAGGTGATAACGATAATTTTGAAGTTATTGGCGATGCTAATTCTAAATTAGTTATAAGAATTATTGGTGGTTATGGTAAAGATGATTACAACATAGAAAACCGTAAAAAAATAAAAATATATGATTGGAACCACGAAAAAAGTGAGTTTACAGGTAAAAAAACAGCAACACAACTTACAGATTTGTATAAAACCAATACGTTCCATTGGCGTTATTTAGAAAAAGACCACACCATAGTTGTGCCTACTTTAGATTTTAGAACAGACGATGGCTTTTCTATTGGCACAAAAGGTACTTATACTAATAATGGTTTTAATGGAAATCCGTTTAGGCAAAAACACACACTAGCAGCTAAATATTTTTTCGGCTTTAAGGCGTCAGAATTAAAATATAAAGGTGTTTTTGCAAATGTATTTCCTCGTTGGAATTTAGAAATAAATGGTTATGCATCTTCTCAACGCTATACACGAAACTTTTTTGGCTTTGGTAACAATAGTATTAATGCTGAAGACGATGTTTTTCAAGAGTTTTATCGTGCTAGAACTCAGCAAGTAAAATTACAAACAGGATTTGTGCATAAAACTTTAAAAATTAAAGCGCTTTACGAGTCTTTTAAAGTTGAAAATATGGATAGTCGTTTTTTTAATACTATTAATTTTGATACGCCTATTTTTGAGCGTCAACACTATGTAGGTGGAGAAACTTCAATTTATTACTACAACGACGATGCCGACGATTTTCCTACAAAAGGTTTGTATTTAGGCCTAAATGCTGGTTATAAAACTAATACATCTGGCATTAATAATAGTTTTGGTTATTTTAAGTTTAAGGCAGAAATAATTCAAAAAATAATAGCTTCTGGTAATTTGGTGTTTGACACTAAAGCTGAGTATAAAACCAATATTGGAGGTGATTATTTCTTTTATCACGCACCATCTATTGGGGGCGATAATGGTTTAAGAGGTTTTAGAGACGAACGTTTTACTGGAAAATCTTATTTCTATCAATCTTCAGATTTACGTGTGCGTTTAAAGCGCTATGTTACAGCTGTAGCACCAATAACAGTAGGTCTTTTTGGAGGATTTGATTATGGTCGTGTTTGGCAACCTAACGAAGATTCTAATACATGGCATACCTCGCAAGGTCTTGGTTTATGGGCTAGTGCAGGAAATTATTTGGCAATAAATGTGGGCTACTTTAACTCTGTTGAGGGGAACTTAATTCAGTTTGGTTTTGGCTTTGGATTTTAGAAGATAAAACTAGGAAGTAGAAAATGGTATTTATTTTAATTTGAATTATACTAAATGCATATTTGTAATAAGTCGATGTAAAAATAGCCCTTCAATTGAAGGGCTATTTTTTACTGTTGGTATTCTGTTTGTAAATTAACTTTTATTTAAGTTAGCGCGTTCTGGTGCTTCTAAGTTTTCTTTACTTTCTCCTCCTTGTCCGTATAAAGTATTTTCTTCATCAGCAATTATTTTACTTATATTTTTAGTCTTGTGGGTTATTCCAGGAAGGTCTAAATCTTTACCTGTAAAGTCAACTTTTTCTTTTCTGTTTAATAACAATCGGTCTGCTTCAGAGTCTGCTCTCAGCCCTTTTTTTCCTATGGCTTGTAAATCATCTTTAGTGATATCCGATTTATAATCTTGTTTTTTATTGTTCTCTTTAGTTTTCATATGTATATTTTTATTTATTAATGTGAGTAGGCGTTAAAATATTCTGAACATTAAAACTATCTAGCTCTCATTTTTCCTTTCTTTTTCGTTAGTTGATCTTCTAAATCTCTTATGGTTTCAGATATGGCAGCTTCAAATGTTTCGGCGTTAGTAGAAGCAAAAAGTCTTGGTCCTATCATGCTTAGGCGTATGTCGCATATTTGCTCTTCGTTATCGGTACGATTTTCTAATTTAAAAAACACATCGGCGCGATGTACAAAATCAAATTTTTTCTTTAGGTTTTCTAATTTTTCTTTTGCCATTAATTCTAGTCCCTTACTGGCAGAAACGTTGTGATATTCATATATAATTTGCATAATGTTATTTTAAGGTTATTGTTTTAAAATGTGTATTTAATTAGCTTTTAGTGTATATATCTTGTCTAAAAGTTCTGATTTAGAAACAGATATTCCGTAAATATCTTGCTCTGGATCCATTATTTTGGTATCGCTTAAATTGCCAACATAAACGCTGTCAAAGCCAATATCTTCAATTAATTCTTTAATTATTTTTTTACTGTGTTCGTCTTGCGCTGCAAATGGTATGGCTAATTTATCTTGCGTTCTAGAAGCATAATTTTTTAAATAACTGGCTTTAATGGTGTTAAAAGCTTTTCCTGTTCTTGCTGTGTTGTATTTCATGGCAGTATATTCAGACGCATTGTAATTAGCATCTCTAACATTTTGTGCCATATCGCCATCGCGTTCTGGATAAGGGTTTGTGGCATCTAAAATAACACTGTTTGCGTATTCGCCTGCGTAAAGTTCTGCAATTTTATCTACTGCCTTAAAAGGCATGGCTAGTAAATAAACATCGGCGTTAGCTTCAAATGTTTCTGTAATAGACTTTGCTGTAGCATTTTTACCAGCTTCTGTTACTAAGCTTTTTAATTCTTCGGGGTGTCTTGAGCTAAAAATGACTTCATGGCCTGCTTGGGTCCAATGTTTTCCTAAACTTCCTCCAATGTTTCCACTTCCTATAATTCCTATTTTCATATTTAATTTTTTTAATCTGTGTAACCAGAATTTGTGAGTTAATGTTTCTATTCTATCAATAATACAACGTAATAGCAGTTTAGGTTAGCTTATTTAGCTTCAATATTAATGCTATTAAAAAAACGTATTTATGATACTGCTTTGCTAGATGTTTATGTTAATACTGAAGCATCCATAGGGCATGTATTTGCTTTTTTATGGCCTCAAATAAACTGTAGAATAGGTCAGTTAAATAAGGTAGCAGAGTCTGTTGCAACGCAAAACAGCGCAAAAACAAAAACAAAATTAAACGAGATTTTTATAGAGTATTATTTAGGGATGAAGTTGTTTGCTTATAAAGTAATAATACAAGATAACCTTTTTAACAGAGCTACTAATTTAAGAGGCAACAGTATAAGTAATTTGGCTTTTTACAATGTATTTAGGATTCAATTTTTCTTTTAATGTTCTAACAAAATATCAATACGGAACAGGTGAGTTTTAGCAAACAAGAGTACATAGATATGGTATGCTAAATTTTTTATGTCGATTTTAACCTCTATATAATGGAGAAGCTACATTATAATTTTTGTTCGGTTTGTCCATATTCATTTTTATAAATACGAAGTACAATAAGGAATAAACTTACCAGTAAAGGACCAAAAATTAAACCTATAAAACCAAATAAGGGAACACCTACCAATACTCCAATTAGCGTAATTAATGGGTGTACATTGTCAAGCCTTTTAAGTATATAAAGTCTAAAAACATTATCTGTTGCGCCTATGGCAACAATACCATAAATAAGAATTCCCCAGGCTTGTAAAGTAGCACCATTAGATAATGCTAAGAGAAATACAGGAATTGTGCCTAATGCACTACCAACAAAGGGAATCATAGATCCAATAGTTACAATTGCAGCCCAGAAAAAAGGGTCTGGTACATTAAAAATAAGAAAGCCTACAAGACCAACAATACCTTGACCAAGAGCTACAAGAGGTATGCCCAATGCATTGGCTTTTACTTTGCCAACAGTGTCTTTGCCTATGGTTTTTAAATTGTCGTCTTTTATTGGAATATATTCGAATAGTGCATCTTTTAATGCTTTTCTGTTTGTAAGCATAAAAAATAAAACAAAATACATAATAGTAATGGAAATTACCATGTTAAAAGTGCCTCCTGCAAAATTTTGAAGGTTATCAGACAGCCAACTTGTAATAGCGCTAGTATCAATTTCTGAAGCCATATCTATATTAAAATAAGATTCTGCATGTGCTAATTGTTGCTTTGTAGCGTCAATTACCTTTTGAGAATTATCTACTGCATTTTGTATTTTACTACCCATCATTAGTCCAAGACCAGTAAGTGGTATAAGTATGCATATAAAAGAAATAAGCATTAAAAATATAGCAGCTAGGTTAGGATACCAACCTTTTTGCACCAATTTTTTCATTGGTTTTTGAAGTATGACATAAATTGTAATTGCTCCAAGAACACCACTTAAATACGGTAACATTTCTTGAAAAATAAGTGTACCCATTAAAATAATTAGTAACAGTACAAATAGTTGTCTTATAATATGTGGACTAATATATTTCATGGAGATATTAATTGTTTATTTATTTTGTAGCGTATATATGTTTCGAAGCTTTTTTATAGGTCTTTGCAACGTGTGTTTAATATAATTATTATGCTTTTTTATGTTGATGCTTAGTTTGTTATTCTTTTCTGAGGACTATGAAACTATCATTACCTCTTCAAATGTCCGTATTTAAGGCATGATTTATTAATTGTATTAATTTAAAGGTTAACGCTAATAGGGTAATGTAATTACACTTTTTTCTGAGCGATAGATTTAGGTTCTATACTTTGTTCGTAGCATTCTGCATAAACATAAGTGAATTCTGCTCCAAAAAAGAGGATGAGTGATGAGTATGATACCCAAAGTAAAATAAGTACAATGGTACCTGCAGCTCCATAGGTAGACCCAGGATTAGCTTGCCCAAAATAAATACCTAATAATAGTTTGCCTATAACAAATAGAAATGCAGTTAGTATGGCTCCAATCCAAACGGTTTTCCATTTTATTTTGGCATCGGGTAAATATTTAAACATTAATGCAAAAAGTATAGAAATAATGCCTACAGACACAGCAAAATCTAAAGTATAGGCAATATAAATTAGTATGTCTGGCAATACTTTACGAATGTAACTGTTTAAAGCGCTAATACCCGTAGTTATTATAAAACTTATAAGTAGTAAAAATCCAATAACTAAAATAAAAGCAAAACTTAAAGCACGATCTACTACGATTTTTGAAATTTTGGCGTCTGAGTTTGGACTAATTTTCCATATTTCGTTAAGTGAGACTTTAAGTTGGTAAAAAACACCTGTAGCACCAAATAATAATGTACCAATACCTATAATAGTAGAGAGTAAGTTTTTGTCAGAGTTACGAGTTTCTGCAATAATATGTTCTATAGATTCTGCAGCATCGCTACCCAACGCCGAAGAAAACTCATCTGTTAATTGACCTTGTACTATTTCTACACCCCATATAGAACCCACTATGTTAATAATTATTATTAATAAAGCAGGTAGAGACAATACAGCATAATAGGCGACAATGGCGCTTAAACGAAAAGGGTCGTCTGCAATCCAAGATTTATATGTTTTATATATTAAAAACGGTAAATCTTTAATCTTAAATTTATCAGATGTATTGTTTGAAATCATTTATAGCATGCTTTTTATATCGTAACTAAAAGAAGGGTAGGTGAATATCGTTCTTTTTAACGCTTCTGCAGATATTTCATTATTTATAGCTAGAGCAAAAAGATTAATGGTTTCTCCTGCATTTTCTGATAACAAATGTGCGCCAACAATATGGTTGGTAAGTTTGTTAATTATTAATTTATAAGCATAAGCTTTGCTTTGCAAACGTTTAGCATTAAACCATTGCGGTACAGACTCGTAATTAATAATGATGTTTTTATATCGTTTTTTTGCTTCAGATTCTGTGAGCCCAACAGAGGCTAAATGTGGAAGTGTAAATACTGTTGAGGGAATTTTGGTAGCTTCAATTTCTTTTCTGTTTCCATGAATTATGTTTTCGGCAACTACTATACCTTCAAGTCCAGATAAAGGTGTTAATGCTAAACTATGGTCTGAAACATCTCCGCAGGCATAAACATTAGAATTTGTTGGGTTTTGTAGGTGTTTGTTAACTAGAATACCCTTTTTAGAATAAGCCACATTTCCTTTGTCTAGATCTAGTTGGTTAATAGCTGGAATACGACCAGAAGTATTTAAAACAAATCGGGATTTTAACTCTTTTTTCTTGCCTTTTTTTGTGTAGGTAATTTTTAGGTTTTTTCTGAGTTTTTTAATTTGAGTGACATCAGAATTAAATATAAATTCAATTCCTATAGATTTAGATACGCTTACTAATAATTCTACTAGATCTGGATCAAAAGCATTTAAAGGTCTTTTTCCATTATCTATAATTGTAATTTTTGCTCCAGATCTAGCAGCGATGTGGGCAAATTCCATACCTATATAACCAGCACCAATGCATGTAATATGTTTGGGTAGTTTCTTGAGGTTTAAAAAATCGTCACTAGTTTTTAAAAATTGACTACCTTTAAAATGTAACGGTCTAGGCACTTGTCCTGTTGCAATAACAATTTTAGCAGCTTTAACCGTTTTTCCTTCTATTTTTAAGGTGTTTTTATCAATAAATTTTGGACTTTGGTGGTATAAATGTATACCTAAATCGTTTAATTTAGACTCTGTTCCTGCAGGAACAGCCTTAGTAAACTTTTTTTTAAATTTTTGTAAATTGCCCCAATTTAATTGTGGTAATGTGTCTATACCTTTGCCTTGTAAATTGTTAGAGATATGTATGGCTTCTGTAGCTGCTAAAAGTACTTTTTTAGGGTCGCAACCTCTATTAGCACAAGTGCCTCCAAATACACGGTTATCTGCAATAGCAACATTTAGTCCGTTTTTTGCACAAGTTGTAGCTACAGTTTGTCCAGCTGTTCCGCTTCCTATAACTACAACATCGAATTTCCGAATTTCCATATATTTAATTTTTCTAACTTATTTGTATGATATGCACTATTAATTACCGCATCATTTTATAATGATTATAACAATGTATTTAAAGCTTTACCTATTAATACATCACCTTTTATAATTTCAAAAGTTACATTACTTGATGCATCGTCGTGCAGTGTTCTTACTAAGGTTTGTGCAACATCATCTCTACTAATAGAACCCTTTTTGTTAAGACTTGGTTTAAGCTCGATTTTTCCAGAACCCTTATTATCGGTAAGGCTTCCTGGCCTTATAATGGCGTAGTTTAAATCGCTCGATTTTAAATACTCGTCTGCATTGTGTTTTGCTTTTAAGTAATCTTTAAGTTGGCTTGCCTGTTCTGGGTTGTCTGCACCCATAGAACTTAGCATTACAAATTTTTTAATAGATTTATCTTTAGAAGCGTCAATTAACTTTTTTGCGCCTTCTTGGTCTACTTCGGTTACTTTTTTTCCACCAGATCCAGCAGCAAATATTACCTTGTCAATACCTTCTGTAGTATGAGAAATATCTTTTTCTAAATCTCCTAAAACGGTTTTAATGTTTTCTTTTTCAAATTGTTCTAACTGCTCTTTTTTTCTAACCATGGCTACTGGTGTAAAATATTGAGATGCAGTTAAAATGTTTATTATTTTTTTTCCTGTGGTGCCATTTGCACCGGCTACTAATATATTTTCCATTCTCCAAAATTAGAGTTAATCGTGTTTCTCTATTAATGCTATCGCGTTTTTAATTAATCGTATTGCGGTTTTCTTGCGTTTTAGTATGCTATTCTGTATAGAGTTAAAGTTTTTAATAATGCAGTTAATCGAAACAGAAAGACATGTATACTTTTGAAGAACTTTGAGTTTACTCTGAGATATTAATAATATTAAACTTTTTAAAATGAAACAAGGCGAAGAAAATTTTGAATTTGTAAAGGATAAAGAAGATGAGAAAGGTAATTATATTTTCCAGAAAGATAAGATTACCAAATACGGATTCTATTTTGTGGGAATCGTGTTAATTCTTATTATTTTAGTAACAATTTTAATGTAACTATATCTCGTGATTATAAGCCAAAATAGTTAAAAACATCTTGTATAAGATAGAAAAACTTATGGTTTTGATGCTTGTTACAGTTAACAATTTATTTTGAGAGTTTAAAGTGTTTAAGTCTCTCTATATATAATAACCGAAGCGAAATCTTCGGTGTTTTTATTTAGAGGGCTATTGGTTTCTTTTTTTACTTACTATAACCTAGATAATACAGCAATATCGATACTTAAAACAGTTAGTTAAAAATGCTTATGAATTAAGTTTACTTATAGATTGATATAACTTTGTGGTTGATAAAAACCACTATTATGTTAGAACTTTTTGATGATATTGACGAATTTGTTTATAATTTATATAAAGCTAAAGGCAGTAGTAAATTAACCTATCACAACTATTACCATACCATTAAACGACTTAAAAAGGCGAACAAATTAATAGAAGGGGAGCAACTTAACTCGGTTGATGCTTCTATTATACAGCTAGCTCTAGCTTTTAGCAATACGGGTTTCTTAACAAATTATAATGCGCCTTACAAAGAAAGTGTAGATGTTGCTATTAATTATTTTAATACTAAGGGAGTATCTAACAGTAATAAGCAAAAAATAATAAAGAGCATTGAGGTTTTAAAAACTAAAGAGCCAAAAACGAAATTAGAAGAAGCTGTTTTAGATATCTATTTTTGCGAGTATGGAGAAAAGAAGTTTATTAAATATAGAAGTTTATTAAAACAAGAAATAGAAAAAAAATTAGGTTCTACCATACAAAATGACAAATGGTTTGAGCAACAAACTGCAGCTCTTTCTTCTCATAAATACTATACAACTTACGCTTTAAAAAATTGGCAAGGCAGAAAAGTTAAGAACTTAGCTAATTTATTAAATGAGCAAAAAAAGCTTGACGAAAGAGAAGAAAAGGAAAGACTTAAAGCTTACTACAAAGAAAAATATAAAAGTACTAGCCCAGAGCGAGGTATCCAAACTTTTTATAGGGTTGCGCTACGAAATCATACAAAATTAAGTGATATAGCAGATACTAAGGCCAACATTCTTTTGTCTGTAAATGCTATTATAATATCTTTAGTACTAGCTAACTTATTATCAAAATTAGATAACCCTTCAAACAGGTACTTAATATTTCCCACAATTATTTTTGTCCTGTTTTCTATTATTTCAATGATATTATCTATTAAAGCTACACAACCAAATGTTACACGAGGAGAGTTTACAGAAAAAGATTTAAAAAACAAATCTGTTAATCTTGCTTTTTTTGGTAATTTTCATAAAATGGAACTAAGTCGTTATCAAAAAGCAATAACTAATTTAATAAAAAATAAGGGTGATGTTTATAATACTTTAACAACCGATTTATATTTTTTAGGATCTGTTCTCGACTCCAAGTATAGACTTTTACGTTTTACATATTACATATTTATGATAGGAATTATAATTTCTGTTATAGCTTTTACTTTCGCTTTTATTTATCGTAATACCATAACACTTTAAATTAAATACGTTAATTGTAAATGTATTTCCATCAATCAATTCAAGTGTTTAGCATTAATTTTCTCATAAATTAAAAAATAATAATTATGTCTATTTTAACAATTATATTAAACATTCTTTTTCCACCATTATCTGTTGCTTTAAAGCACGGTGTTAGCATGACGCTTTTAATAAGTATTCTGCTAACATTATTAGCTTGGTTGCCAGGTGTTATTCATGCTTTTATAGTTAATAAATAAATTAAAAACTCACACATAGATAAATGTAGAAGCGAATTGATTTATTAGTTTTTTAATATTTAAAACGCGTAAAACAACTAAGTAAAGGTATCGATAAATTAATAGAGTTAATGAAATTATTAATAGAGTTAATCTAAAATTTGAAACGCTTTATTTTTGGTGTTATGAAAGAGATAAGAATGAAATCTATTGAAACACAAACATTACTTAACCAGCAAATACAAGATTTATATTTTTTAGAGTTAGAAAGCAAAAATGTACTGCCAAAGTTTAAAAAGGCAAGTAAAGATTATGTTTTAAAAGCTGCGCTAGAAGATCAATATATAACTTTAAACTCTAACTTACACGATTTGGAGCAATTAGCAAAAAAAGAGAATATTGATTTATTACAAAACGAGTGTCAGGGTTTAAAAGGTATTATTTCTAAATCTGAACTTTATTTAGAAGAAGGTCCAGTAAGCGATTCTGGAATTTTAAGTCATATAGATCGTATAAATCAATACAAAACTGCAGTTTATAATGCTGCGGTTAGGTTTGCAAAAGAGTTAAATTATAAAGCCTTGTATAAAGATTTAGAAAACATAACAAACTTTACTTATAACATTAACGATAGGTTAGCTCGAATAGCAGATAATCAATCTGATGGGCATATTTTAGAAAACTTATAAGCACTTCTCCAGTATAACAATTAATAATTTACTTTTAGAAAAACGTTAAGCTCAATTTTAAATAATTACTGTTTACACACAAAAAAACCTCGATATCGAGGTTTTTTTACAATTAACACTTATGTTATACATTTATTTGTTTTATATATATTATGCTGACACAGCTAACTTATTTTGAAGTTTATATTGGCTAGGAGAACAGTTGTATTTTTCTTTAAAAATTTTAGAAAAATAACTTCTACTAGAAAAACCTAATGTGTATAATATTTGTGAAATATTCATATCGGTTGTTTTTATTAAAACCTCAGATTTTGTAACTCTTACATCTCTAATAAAATCGTTTACTGTTCTGTTATGCATTAATTTAAAACCTTCTTGAAGTTTAGTTGGTGTTAAACCAATTTTATGAGATAGCTCGGTAACCGTTAAATTGGTTTCTGGGAAATTATATATAAATTCTGATAAATCTTTTACCTTAACCATTTCCTTACAAGTTAAAGAACCTGTGGCGTTTTCTTTTTTTAGTGTATCTTTTTTATGTTGTTCTATTTCTAAAGCTAAAATTACATGTACTAAACCTTCAATAAGAAGAGCTCTAACAACACCTTCTTGCTTTATGGCTTGTAATTGCTTAATACGTTCTGCAATTTTTAAATTATAAGAACTTACAATAGCAACATCCTCTGTTCTGTCTTCAATATAACGCTGTCTTAATTCTTTGTTTATAGCAAAATCACCTACATTACCAAAACGTGTATTAACACTAATTAAAGACATAACTACTTGCATGCCTCTGTAAAAGTAAAGCATGTTGTTTTCTTGCTCTACATTAGCTAAAATGGCTGTTTGAAACGTTTCTAGTTCAATTCTTTTAGAAGTGTTTTTAAACGTATGTGCCATTTTACCTTCTGAGCAATAAGCAAAGTTAATTGCGGTTTTTACAGGAGAAGCAATAGTTAATTTAATATCTTCATTAAATGTAACATCAAATTCTAAATACGATATCCCTCCTTTACTTTTTGTTCCTCTTATAGTACCATAACCCAAAGAAGTATCAAATTTTAAAATATGTTCTTTAAGATTTTGTTTAATACTACCTTTTAAAACCGTTTGAAGTTGTTTAAGTATAGTGTCGAAATTTGTTGCAGTTATATGTAGATGTTTCATAATTGGTGATTGTTTAAATATTATGATACAAAGATGCAACCAGATGCCTTATTTTAATTTACACAATTTTAGGAATCTGTTATATAATTATTCGCTTCGTTATATAATTGTATAACAATAGCTATAAAGGTTTGATTTTGTGGTTGTTTTAGTTAAAAAAAAACGGTGTGTCTCTTAAAATTTGTTAAAAGGGTTGTGCTATTTTAATGTAAAAAAGGAATGTCTATCCTTTTTTAGGAAGCATTTTTAATTTTCCGCTAGGTAAGTAAATGGTAAATATAGAACCTTTGTTTACAATGCTATTTGCAGAAATAAAGCCATGATGCTTTAAAACGATCTTTTTGCATATAGCTAACCCAATTCCTGTTCCAGAATATTCGTTTCTTTCATGAAGCCTTTGGAAGAGTTCAAAAACTTTTTCGTTTTCTGTTTGATTAAAGCCTATACCATTATCTATAACTTTAATAACATGGTAGTAAGCGTGTGTTTTAATAAATTCTTGCGGAATTTGTTTGTAATGAATTTTAGAGCTCTGAATAATAATTTTTGTATCTCGATCTCTAGCCATGTATTTTAAAGAATTACTTATTAGGTTAGTAAGCAATTGCTCTAATAAAAACGGAATACCATAAACATTAGGTAGTTTATCTACTTCAATATTAACCTTAAGGTGTTTAATAGTCTCAGAGAAGGTTTCTAAAACCTCTTCAAAAACAGTATTTAAATTAGTAAACTCGAACTGGTAATCTTTACTGTCTACTCTAGAAAAGGCCAGAAGGTTGTTAATAAGCGATCGCATACGTGTGGCACCATCTTCAATCTTAGAAAAATATAATTGATACTTTTCGTTTTTATTGTCAAAATCCAGTTCTTTAATACGAGATATAAACATCTGAATTTTTCTTAGCGGTTCTTGTAAATCATGACTCGCTACACGATTAAATGAGTCTAGCTCCATATTACGTCGTTCTAGCTCAATGTTTTTTTCTCTAACTCTATTTTCGTTACTCGCTCTTTGCGTAATATCTTGTATTACTCCAATAATAATAGGTTCTCCATCTCTATCATCATAATCTGCACTTGTGTAAATGTATTTTGTATCACCATCTGGAGTTACTATTCTAAAATTAAACTCAATAGATTCTTGGTTGTTTAGTATTTTATTTATTTGATCTACGTATATCTCTAAATCTTCGTTGTGAACAAAATCTCTTAGTCCTTTATACGTTAAATCTATTTCGCTTTTACTCTGGTTTAAAATTTTATAAACGTTATCAGAAAAAGCAAAATGATTTTCATTAATAGTCCAAATGTAACTTCCTAGTTTGGCAATTTTTTCAGATTCTTTAAACACTTCATTAATAAGCGACAGCTCATAATTGGCCTCTTCCAGTTCATTTTGTTTACTATATAAATTGGTAAGCTCGGTAATCATAACTTGTAAACCCGATTTTACAGGTATGTAACGTGCTTTAAAATATCTTATTTGTTCTTTAATAGGAATTTCTAGTACCTTTTCGAAATATTCTTGTTTTACATATGCAGATACCAATTGATTAAATAAGCCTGAGGGTTTTAAAAATGGGTAAACTTCTGATACTTTATTGTTTAAAATATTTTTAAAAGGAACATCTGTTAAGGTTAAATTTGCTTTACTGGCGTAGGTAATAGTAAAGTCTTCAACTTCATTAGTGACAGAATATACCGGTTTGTAAAAATTGGCAATATCGTTGGTGTTATTTAAAATGGCATCAAGAATCTTAGATTTTTCGTTGCTAGATTTTCTAGATCTTAATAAATGATAAACAGAAATAGATAATACAATAAATGTAATAACAGTTGCAAATAGAAAGAATTTTGGAATGGTTTTATTTTGACTTTTAAAGTTTTGAGATATGGATAGTAGTTTTGTTTTGTGTTCGTTTAAAAGGTTGTTTTTAAACGTTCTGCCTTTAGAAAAAAGCATTTTTAGTTCTGCCTTAGATACATCGTGTGGAGATGTTAAGTAATACCTTAAAAGGTTGTAAAGCCTGTTATGTGTAGAAAGAAATTTATTGTAACTCCTATAGTTTACATCTAAATCCTTAATAAGTTTGTTATTATCTATAATTATCGAGTCTAGATAGGTATTTGTTAGTTTAGACTCTATAAATTGTTCTTCAGATTTGTTTAGATTTATTACCAACTGGTTAATATTTCTAGTTTCGTCAAGATGATTTGCAACTAAATTACCAGATTGCTGTAAATTTAAAATTTGATAAATTACAATACCAAAAAGTATTACAAGTATTAACCCAGACAAAGCTAGCGATACTTTATAGCCTTTAATAGTGGTAGTAAAATCGGTTTTATTCTCCATTAAATTCTCAATAAAAAAGTATCTCTGTTAAAATTAGAAGTGTGGTATTGCCAATTTACCTTAAGTACTTTTTCTACCGCTTTTTTTAGCGCTTTAAAAGAACTTGGCTTTTTTATATAAATATTAGCACCATTTACAAAGGTGTCTTCTATATCTTGCTCTGACGACGATGTAGAGTAAATTGCAATAATTATATGCTGTAAATCTTTATTTGCTTTAATTTCTTTTAAGCATTCCATACCGTTTTTAATAGGCATATTTAAATCTAAAAAAAGTAAATCTGGTAATGCAACATTAGGAGTTGTAAGATATGTAATTAGATCTTGACCATGGTTAAAGAGTTTTAATTCAGTTTCAACAGAAATATCATCTATGGCCTCCTTAAAAAATAAGCGATCATCCTCGTCATCGTCGGTTAGAATTATTTTTAGCATTTTAGTTATAAATTGTTTTGTTGAGTAAGTTTACGTTTGGCAATAATTCTTTGAAAGGTGGATGGTGTTAACCCTGTTGTTTTTTTAAACTGCCCAGATAAATGCGCTACGCTACTGTAATTTAGTTTAAACGCTATTTCTGTTAATGTTAAATCTGTTTTTAAAAGCAAAGATTTTACTTTATCTACTTTTCTTAAAATAATATAATTTTCTATGGATGTGTATGTTGCTTCAGAGAATAGCGTAGATAAATAGGTGTAAGAGTAATTTAACTTATCTGCTAAAAAGTCAGAACTATTAATCAATTGAGCGTCTTCATTGTTTAACATCTCATCAATAGAGTTTTTAATACGTTCTATTATGGCAATTTTTTTGTCTTCTATAACCTCTATATGGTAATGGTTTAAGGCATTAAATAATTCATTCTGTTTTTCTGAGCTTAAATTGTCATCCAATTCAATTTCATTAATGCCATTTAATTTGCAATTAAAATCTAGTGCCTTTAATTTGTCAGAAAGAAAGGCTTTGAGAGTGCGGTTACCGTCAAAAGAGACATAAATTTTCAAAGTGCTAAAAAATTATAGTATATAAGTCAAAGTTAATTAATATCTTTTATATTAATAACATTCTAGGCTCATTTCTTAGCTGAAAAAGAGTTGAGTGCTAACGTTTATTTTAAGAGTTAATATTTAGTCTGTTTGAGTGTCTTTAAATTATAACTTTAATTCACATTTGTAAAAATTATAAATATGAAAAAAACGGTAGCTATTATTGGTTGTGGACCTAGAGGTTTATCTGCTTTAGAAGATTTGCTTATTGCTTATTCAAAAGCAGAAAATATTTTTAATCTTCGTGTTATTATTTTTGAGCGTACAGGTTGTTTTGGCAGCGGACAAGTATACAACTCTGAACAAACATCTTGCAATTGGTTAAACATTAGCGAACGTGCATTAACTCTTTCTGGTAGAAAAGATATAAATTTACAAGGTGAAATAATAGGTGGATTTCCATCTTATAAGGCCTGGAAGGGTAATACATCTGTAAATAAATTAAATATAGATGTTTTTCCCCAACGTGCGTTATTGGGCGAGTATCTAGAAGCACGATATAGTTCTATCTCAAAAAGAATAAAAGAATTAGGTGTTTTAACAGCTTACCAAAATTTGGTTGTGTCTGTAAACCATGTAAATAATCAATTTGTAATTACAGATGAAACCCAGCAAAATTTCAAGGTAGATGAGGTTGTTTTAACACTTGGGCATCAGCCTACAAAAGCTAAAAAACAAATTGAGAATTGGAAAGAGTTTGAAGCTACAAACGATGCGGTAAAATTATTTGAACAGCCATATCCAATTAGCGGAGTATTTAATTCTAATTTTATTAATAGTAGCAGTCGCGTTGCTATTCGTGGTTTTGGACTTGCCATGATAGATGTAGTAAGAGGTTTGGTAAGTTATACCAATAGCCATTTTAAGGTGGTAAACGCGCATACACAAGAAATGGTCTTTTATCCTGGAGCGTCTTGTCCAAAAAAAATTATCCCTTTCTCTTTAGATGGATTGCCTATGGCACCCAAACCTTTAAATAAAACCATAGATAATTGGTTTAAGCCTACAAAAGAGCAGCTTAAATTTTTAATTTCTAAAATAACTAAACATACAGCACAGCCCGAAAACATTAGGTCTGTAGATTTTTTAGTAAGAGCAATGGCTACTATAATTGCAGAGGTGTTTTTAAGTTTAGAAAATAAAAGTGTTGTGCATAACTACACCATTTCTAAACTAGAAAATATAATAGAACGATATGTAAAAAACGATAAAACACAAGACAGTGTATTGGTTTCTAGTTGCTTGAGTGTTAAGGTAATCATGGAGAAGTATGTGGGTATGGCAACAGGAGAAAACTTAATTAGTCTCGATTATTGTATAGGGCAAGTTTGGCGTCATTGCCAACCAACACATTATAAATATTTGTCTTATAACAAATTTAAAAAAAGTGTAACACTAGAAATAGTAACGTTAGATGAGAAGTTAAAACGACTTACTTTTGGTCCGCCAGTAGCTAGTCTTCAGCAATTATTAGCTTTAATTAATGCTGGTGTTATGAGTGTAAAAGCTATTGATGATCCAGATATTGAGTGCACTCCAAAAGGTTGGCTTTTAGATGCAGAAAATGTAGAGCATACAGCCAACGTTATGATTAATTCTGTACTAGATGCTCCTAAGGTTTTAGATGTAAAAACTCCTTTAATTAGGCAACTTTTAGAGTCGGGATATATTAAACCAATACACAATAATTTAGGTGTAGAAACTTGTAAGAATGGAATAGCTAAATCTAATATTAAATTGCCTTTGGCGGTGTTAGGAAGATTGGCTCAAGGTACTTTACTAGGTGTAGATGCTATTTTAGAGTGTTTTGGATATCGGTCTAAAAACTGGGCAAAAGCTGCAGTGAGAAGGCTACAAAACCAAGAAGATTAACAAAAGTTATTTTGTTAATCTTCTTGGTTTTGTATTGTTTTTGCAACAGGTTAAACTTTAACGCCTTTTATAATTTCTAATTCTATATTTTTCTATTCTGGCATGTTTTAAATTTTTTTCTAATATTTGGTTGTCTTTCATTAATAACAAAGGTGTGTTAGAAATAGCAGAACTTAGCCAAGAAAATTGACGTTGTAATATAGAAGTAACATAAGCTAAAAGTAATAAACTTGCAATGGCTACTGTACCATGAATAACCGATGTTTTTGATGTTAATGTGGAAGATATAATGCTACCAATAGCAATGGTAAATGCAAAATCGTAGGCTGTAAATTTGGAAAATGATTGTCTCGTCCTGAAATATGGCTACAGGTTAAAATTGAATTTACGCTGATAATTTATATACCATATTTGGTGTTTTATAATCTAAAGATAAGTGTAATCTTATTTCATTGTATAAATTAATTGCATTT